>NZ_AXWW01000015.1:16731-174178 GCF_000482865.1 Actinokineospora inagensis DSM 44258
CCGCGCGCCTCGGGACCCGCCGACACCAACCGCCCGTTGTGGTGGAGTTGTTTTGTTTGGGGGGAGCGGTGGCCTAAGCCGGCCGGCGGGTAAGGCCACGCTTTCCAGTGGCCCCGCCTTTTAGCCTTACCCAGGCTACCGCTAGGGGCCCCAAACAAAACAACTTCACCACAACGGGCACCCCAGCTTTAATCTGGCGCCCAAGCGCCGGCGTCGCCGAAGGCGACCAGGCCGAACCCCGAGGCGAAGCCGAGGCCCAGAGCCCCATCAAACGCAAATCGCGCCCCCAGCCCAAGCCAGAGACGCGATTCGCAGCAACACCTCACCCTATCGGCAACTCAGCCCGCACATCATCCCCATGATGAGTCAACGTAGCCCCACAAGTCCGCAACGCACCCAACGCCGCCGAGTTCCCCGACGCCGTATCCGCCACTATCGTCCGAACCCCCACCGCCGCAGCCTCAGCAACCAGAGCCCGCAAAGCGGCAGTCCCAATCCCCTTCCCCCGCGCCGACCGCCCCAACCACATCCCGGTCTCCGCCTCATCCTGAGAAACCCGCGCCATCCGAATCATCCCAGTCAGACTGCCTTCAGCTTCCACCGCATACATCACAGTCCCATTGGCCCCTTCAAAGTGCGACCGATGGAACTCACGAAAGGCGTTCTCCGCCGCAGGTGTCCACGTAATCGTCGCCTCCTGCACCGGCATCACATCCACCGGCCGCGCCTCATGCACAGCCACCGTCAGCAACCGCTCCGTAGTGGCCTCATCCAGCGGTAACAACCGAACCACCGGCTTGCTCGGCTTGTCCGCTCGCACCACGTCGTGCATGCGTTCCAGGAAGCGGCGGGCGACCGCCAGCTCGCCCCCGTCGAACTCGCGCATGGCGTCGACCATGTCGGTGATGATGCCGCCGTAGAAGGACCAGCCGAGGCGCACGGCCTCGTCCTGCACCGTCAGCAGCACCCGTCTGCGGTCCCTGTTGTCCCGGGTCCGGCGCACGTACCCGGCGCGGACCAGGCGGTCGACCAGCGCGGTGACCGAGGCGGAGTTGAGCGCCAGCTTGCCGCTGAGCCAACCCGGTGTCGCCGGGATCTCCTCGCGCCGCGCGTCCAGCAGGTGGATCAGCGCGCGCAGATCGGTCGGGTGCAGGCCGTTGGCAGCGGCGAACTCCGAGCCCATCAGGTCGAGCCTGCCGGTGATCCGGCGCAGCAGGTGTACCAGCTCCAGTCCCGCGTCCCCGTCGTCCACGTCCACGTGGCACCTCCGCGTGAGCACTCCGCCCAGTACCGAGTGGACGGCAGTGAGATGAAGAGAGATGAAGTCCGTTCGGTCTACACCGGGAGGCTTTCCCGGGCTTGGCGGCAACGGGCTGAGCGGCTGCCCGGGGTTGACCCGGGCAGCCGCCCACATCCGGCCCGTCCCAGCCGGAGATCTAGCCGCGCAGTGCGCTGATCAGCTCGCCGTTGGTGGTGTCACCGGACAGCTCCCAGAAGAAGGTGCCGCCGAGACCCTGCGAGTTGGCCCAGTTGCGCTTGCCCGCGATGGTCGCCGGGGTGTCGTAGCTCCACCAGTTGGAACCGCAGTAGGCGTACGCGGTGCCCGCGATGGTGCCGTTCGACGGGCAACTGTTCTTGAGGACCTTGTAGTCCTCGATGCCCGCCTCGTAGGTGCCCGGGGCCGCGCCGGTCGCCGTGCCGCCGGGGGCGGCCTGGGTGACGCCGGTCCAGCCGCGGCCGTAGAAGCCCACGCCCAGCAGGATCTTGTTCGACGGGATGCCCTTGGCCTTCAACTTGTTGATCGCGTCAGCGGTGTTGAAGCCGTCGTGCGGGATACCGGCGTACGAGGTCAGCGGGGAGTGCGGGGCGGTCGGGCCCTTGGCGTCCCACGCGCCGAAGAAGTCGTAGGTCATCGGCGAGACCCAGTCGAGGTACTGCACGGCGCCGTTGTAGTCGGTGACGTCCATCTTGCCGCCGTCGGAGGCGTCGGCGGTGATGGCGGCGCTGATCAGGAAGCTCGAGCCGAACTTGCTGCGCAGCGCGGACAGGAGGGTCTTGAGAGCGTCCGGGCCGCTGGTGTCGCAGGACAGACCACAGGCGTTCGGGTACTCCCAGTCGATGTCGATGCCGTCGAACAGGCCCTTCCAGCGCGAGTCGTTGATCAGGTTGTAGCACGAGTTCGCGAAGGCGGCGGCGTTCTTCGACGCCTGGCCGAAGCCGCCGGACCAGGTCCAGCCACCGAAGCTCCAGAGGACCTTCAGGTTCGGGTACTTCTTCTTCAGCTTGATCAACTGGTTGAACGAGCCGCGCAGCGGCTGGTCCCAGTTGTCGGCGACACCGTCGACGCTCTGGTCGGCCGTGTAGGCCTTGTCGTAATCGGCGTAGGAGTCGCCGATGGCGCACTGGCCGTTGGTGACGTTGCCGAACGAGAAGTTGATGTGCGTCAACTTCGCGGCCGAGCCACTCGTGTCGATGTTCTTGACGTGGTAGTTGCGGCCGTAGACGCCCCAGTCCACGAAGTAGCCGATCGTCTTGCCGCCGCCACCGCCGGGGTTGGTCGTGGTGGTGGTCGTCGTCGTGGACGGCTTCGTGGTGGTCGTGCTGCTGGTGGTCGTCGTGGTCTTGGTGGTGCTCGTGGTGGTCGTCGTCTTGGTCGTGGTGGTCGTGGGACCCGTACCACCGGAGCAAGCCGCGCCGTTGAGCGTGCAGTTACTCGGATTCCCCGGCCCGGTGCCGTTGAAGCCGAACGAGGCGGTGCCACCGACCGGGACGGAGCCGTTCCAGGACAGGTTGGCGAACTTGTAGTGGTCGCCCGTCTTGGTCAGCGCCGCGTCCCACGCGGACGGGATGGAGGTGCCCGACGGAAGGTCGAACTCCACCGCCCAACTGGACAGCGCCGTGGAGCCACCGTTGGTGATGGTCACCTTGCCGCTGAAGCCGGTGCCCCAGTCACTGGTTTTCTGGAATTCGGCTGTGGGAGTGGTCGCGCCACTGGCTGGCGCGACCACGATCCCGAGCGTGACAGCCGCCGCGGCCACAGCGGCCGCGGTGAGATGCCATCGGAACCTGGACAATTGTTCACCTCGAAGGGGAGCAGGGATAACAGTGTCTACCGTGGTCCAGACCAATTATTCGGGACAAGGTCTAGACCAATAGTCTCACTCGGACGGACTAATCGTGTCAATCGAGTGGACCGCACTGGTGCGCGTGGGACTACGCGCGGTCACTAATTCGTCAGGCCGGTGGGGTCGGTATGTCTGAGTCGCCCGGAAACCGCCGAACCGGCGATCACCTCGGCGGCGGCACGCAGGCTCGCCCACGAACCGCCGAAGGTGTCGATCCGGCCCAGCGTGCCCAGTTCGGGCCCCGGTGCGCCGGTCTCGACCTGCACGACCGAGGCCGCGGCCCGGACCAGGCCGCTGACCAGGTCGAGCACCGCCGGGTGCCGGTGGGCGTCCCGGGTGGCCACCACGACCTCGCGCCCGTGCGCCCGCTCCAGCAGGTCGCCCGGCTCGGCCGCGGTCACCCGCACCGCCGTGGACCCCGGCAGCAGCTCCGCCACGTGCGGGCCCAGGCCCCACGGGACGTTGCCCGCCGCGATGGTCGGTTCCACCACGACGTCGACCACCAGCGGTCGGTCGGACAGCGCGGGCAGGTGGGTGGTCCGCAGCGCCTTGCGCGCCACGGTCATCCCCAGCTCGACCTCGTCCCTGGTCACCAGGGTGCCGGTGCCCAGGCTGCTCAGCGACCTGGTCCGCTCGGCGGCCTCGGCGAGCCGTTCCTCGGTGAGCGTGCCCGCCTCGACCGCGGCCACGATCCGGTCGATCACCGCCGAGATCGCGTCGGCGTCGGAGATCTCGCCGCCGACGCACAGCGCGTCCGCACCCGCCCTCAGGGCGCGGACCGAGGCGTCGGCGAGCCCGGCGGCGTTGCCCAGGTGCCCGGCGACCGCCCCCATCTCCAGCGCGTCGGTGACGACCGCGCCGGTGAAGCCCAACTGCCCGCGCAGCACCTCCTGGATGGCGGTGGCGTTGACCGTGGCGGGGTCGTCGCCCCAGCGCGGCACCACCAGGTGCCCGGTCATCACCGACCGGGTGCCCGCGGCGATGGCGGCCCGGAACGGCACCAGTTCCATCGCGTCGAGCTCCTCCGGTGTGCGGGGCAGCACCGGGAGGGTGAAGTGCGAGTCGGAGGTGGCCGCCCCGTGCCCGGGGAAGTGCTTGGCGCAGGTCGCCACGCCCGCGCTCTGCATGCCGCGGATGTAGGCGCCCACGTGCGCGGCCACCGCGTACGGGTCGGAGCCGAAGGCGCGCACGCCGATGATCGGGTCGTCCAGGGTGAGCGTCAGGTCCGCGCACGGCGCGAGGTCCAGGGTGACCCCGCAGGCGGCGAGCCGGGCGCCCAGCGCGGCGCCGACGTCGGCGGTGAGGCCGAGGTCGCCCGCCGCGCCGAGCGCCAGCGGTCCGGGCAGCCTGGAGCCGGTGGCGACGTCGAGCCTGGTGACGTCGCCGCCTTCCTCGTCGATGCCGACCACCACGTCGTCGCGTTCGGCGCGCAGTTGCGCGGTCAACGCGGCGACCTGCTCGTCGTCGACGATGTTGCGCCCGAACAGCACCACCCCGCCCAGCCCGGCGGCGAGCCGGGCGCGGACCCAGTCCGGGGCGGTGGTGCCGGTGAAACCGGGCAGCAGCACCGCCTCGGCCAGTGCGCGCAGACGGGAGTTCGCCTCGGCCATCAGCCCTTCACCGCCCCGGCGGTCGCGCCGGAGACCAGCTTGCGCTGGACCAGCAGGAAGAAGATCAGCGCGGGAATCGCGTAGATCACCGAGGCGGCCATGATGCCGCCCCAGTCGGTGCCGAACGCGGTCTTGAACGACGAGAGCCACACCGGCAGCGTCTGCTTGTCCTTCTCGCGCATGAACACCAGGGCGTAGAGGAACTCGTTCCACGCGGTGATGAAGCTGAACACCGAGGTCGCCACCAGGCCGGGGCCCAGCAGCGGGAAGGTGATCCGGCGGAACACCCCCCAGCGTCCACAGCCGTCGACCATCCCGGCCTCCTCCAGCTCAACCGGGATGCCCTTGACGAAGCCGCGCAGCGTCCACACGGTGAACGGCAGCGTGAAGGCCACGTAGACCAGGCCGAGGCCGAGCAGCGAGTTGAGCAGGTCGGCGTCGCGCATGATCAGGTACATCGGCACGAACAGCGCCTCCAGCGGCGCCATCTGGGCGACGAGCACCAGCAGGATGAAGCCCTTGCGGCCGCGGAAGCGCAGCCGGGCCAGCGGCACCGCGGCCAGCATGCCCGCGAGCAGCGCGCAGGCGACCGCGCCGAGGGTCACGACGAGGCTGTTGGTGAGGAAGGTGCCGAAGTCGGGCTTGGTGATGGCGTTGGTGAAGTTCTTCAGCGTCGCCGACAGCGGGATCAGGTCGTAGTCCGGGGACAGGATCTGCGCCGGTGTCTTCAGGGCGGTGGTGAACATCCAGTACACCGGGAACACGAAGACCGCGGCGACCAGCAGCCCGAAGACCGTGAGCACCACCCGCTGGGCGCGGGACTTTCGCAGCATGGCTCAGAGCTCCGTTTCCGGTGAGCGGACCAGCAGCCGGACGTACCGCCAGGTCACCGCGACCAGGATGACCAGCATCAGCACCGCGACCGCGGCCGAGACGCCGAAGTGGCTGCCCGCGATGCCCTTGAGGTAGAGCAGCACCGGCAGGGTCGTGCTCTTGCCGTCCGGGCCGCCTTGGCGGATCGCCCAGACCTGGGTGAACGCCCGGAAGTCCCACAGCACGGACAGGAACGTGGTCAGCATCAGCAGCGGGCGCACCGAGGGCCAACTGACCGCGCGGAACGCGGACCAGCCGTTGGCGCCGTCGATGGCGGCGGCCTCGTAGAGGTCCTTCGGCGTGCCGATGAGCCCGGCGTAGAGGGTGAACGCGATGAACGGCACCGCCTGCCACACGATCAGGATGCCGATGACGGTCAGCGTGCTGGTGCCGGTGCTGAACCAGGAGTAGCCCTGGTAGGAGTCGAAGCCCAGCTTGACCAGGGTCTTGTTGAGGATCCCGTAGTTCTGGTCGAACATCCACTGGAAGATCGTGGTGGTCGCCACGATCGGGGTGGCCCAGGCCAGCACCAGGCAGACCTGCAGCACCACCCGCACCCACCCGGCGAGGTGGCGCATCAGCACGGCGATGCCCAGGCCGATCAGCAGCGTCGAGGCGACCAGGACGACGGTGAAGACGGCGGTGCGCAGGCTGATGACCCAGAAGTCCGGGTCGGTCAGCACGTTCTTGTAGTTGTCGAAGCCGACCCACTTGACCTCGCCGCGCACCAGTTCGCCGAGGTCGAGCTTGCGGAAGCTGATGAACAGCACCTGCACCGCGGGCCAGCACAGCAGCGCCAGCATCACCAGCACGGCGGGGCCCAGCATCAGGTAGGGGGTGGCCAGGTCGGACAGGGAGCGACGGGCCCGGCGCCGGACGCCGGGCCGCGCGGCCGGCGGGGGAGTCCCCGCCGACCGCGCGGTGTCCACGGTTGAGGTCATCATGTCCCTCTAGCTGGAGAACGCCTTGTTCAGCGCGTCGTCAGCGTCCTTGGTGGCCTGCTCGAAGGTCTTCGCCCCGGTCAGGTAGGCGGTCAGCATGTCCTTGATCGGGTTCTGACCGGCCTCGATGGTGGCCCAGCCCGGGGTGGCCGGGGTGGACTTGCCGTTGGGGGAGGCCTTGGCCATGGCCGCGTTCACCGGGTCCGCCTGCAGCGCGCTGACGTCCTTGGAGGTGCCCGGGATCATGCCCGCCTTGGCGAACTGGGCCTGGTACTTGTCGCTGGTGATCAGCTTCAGGTACTCGCGGGCCAGGTCCTTGTTCTTGCTGTTGCCCGGGATGGCCAGGTCCGAACCGCCCTGGAAGACCGGCGCGGTCTGCCCGGCGGTCTTCGACGGGATCGGGAAGCCCGAGGTCTTGTCCTTGATGGTGGGGTCGGACTTGGCCGCGGTGGCGACCTCCCACGGCAGCGCGACCATCATCGCGACCTTGCCCTGGCCGAAGATGCCCGCCTGCTCCGGGGTCTGCTCGTCGGCGTCCTTGGGCGCCTTGGTGCCGGAGACGTCCACGAGCTGCTTGTAGAAGTCCAGCGCCGCCTTGACCTCGGGGGTCTCCAGCGAGCCGGTGAACTTCTTGCCGTCCTGCTTGGCGATGTCGCCGCCCTCGTCGTAGATGAACGACAGCAGGGTGTACCAGTTCTGGCCGGGCAGGTAGAGGGCCTGGAAGTTCGGGTCGCTGCCGAACTTGGCCTTCAGCTTGCCGATCGCGTCGAGCCACTCCTGCCGCGAGGTCGGGGGGGCGGTGATGCCCGCCTGCTCGAACAGGTCCTTGCGGTAGAGGATCTCGCGGTTGGCCGCGTAGAACGGCACGGCGTACTGCTTGCCGTCCCACTGGCCGGAGGCCTTGAGGCTGGCCAGCCAGTTGGCGCCGTTGAAGTCGTTGACGTTGGCGGTGACGTCCTCGAGCACGCCGTCACTGGCGAACTTCGGCGCCTGGGTGTTGCCGATCTCGATGACATCCGGCGGGTTGTTGCTGGCCAGCGCGGTGGTGAGCTTGTCCTGGATGCCGTTCCACTGCTGGATCTCGTACTTGACGGTGACGTCCTTGTGCGAGTCCTGGAACTCCTTGTTCAGCTCGTCGGTCAGCGTGGTGGGCGCCGAGCCGTTCATCAGCCACACGGTGATGGTGCGCGGGCCGGCGGGCGGTGCCGTCGTGGTGCCGCTGGAGCTGGAGCTGCTCCCGGACCCGGCACACCCCGCGACCGTCAGGGCGACCGCGACCCCTCCGATCAAAGCCTTCGACCAAACTCTCACAGTGATGCATTCCTTCCGGACGCTGCTCCCCCCGGCACGAGGGGAGCGAAGGACTTGAGTGGTTTAGACCATTGCGATTAGAGTGGTCCGTACTTCTCGGGCTTGTCAAGATAAATGCTTAAACGTGACATCAGATGTCCGTCTCGACGCGGGTCGCCGACGCATGGGCGAGCAAGGAACAACATGGGTGAGAACCTGCCCGGCGATGCCGTGGAAAACGGCAAAAAATCGCCTCGAACACCGAAGCACTGGGAGCTCAAGGAGCGGCTCGCCGAGCTGCTGCGCGCCGTCTCCCCCGGCGGCTCGCTGCCCGGGGAGCGAGCCCTGGCCAGCGAGTTCGGCGTGTCCCGCACGACCGTGCGCAAAGCGCTCGCCGAGCTGACCGCGGAGGGCAGGCTGACCAGGGTGCACGGCAGCGGCACCTTCGCGGGCGAGGGCAAGCTGACCCAGCGGCTGCAACTGTCCTCCTACACCGAGGACATGCGCTCGCACGGCCGCAGACCGACGTCGTCCCTGCTCGACGCCCGGATAGGGGCCGCCGACCCCGAGCTGGCCGCCCTGCTGGGCATCCGCTCCGGCGACGACGTGCTGCGGCTGCGCAGGCTCCGCCGGGCCGACGGCGAGCCGATGGCGATCGAGACCTCGCGGCTGCCGCTGCCCCGCTTCCCCGGCCTCGACCGCTACGTCGGGGACAGCTCGCTCTACGGCGTGCTCTACGAGCGCTACGGCGTTGAACTGGGCCACGCGGAGGAGACGATAGAGACCGCGTTGGCCACCCCGGCCGAGGCCGCGCTGCTCGGAAACGAGGCGGGCGCGTTGATGCTGCTGCTCTCCCGCCATTCCTTCGACACCGAGGGCAGGCCGGTGGAATGGGTCCGCTCCGTTTACCGGGGCGACCGTTACAAGTTCGTTGCCACCCTCGTCTCGCCGAACGTCGTCCACTCGTCGGACGTATCCGGGGAAGGCGGCCGAGAACTCTGAGCGCGTTATCCGGTCCGGTCGGCGAACCGGACCGGAATGAATTCCCCGGCCGCGTTCGGACCGCGGTCCGCCTGGCTCCTCTCCTGTCCGCCGTGCTGGGTCTGTCCACCGTGCTGGGTCGAGCGGTGGTCGGTAGAGCGGTCGGTCCGGCGTGCCGCGCGGTGGGGACGGTGCGGCGGCGCTCACCGGTCCGCGCGGGGGCGGCCCGGCACGCCGGGTCTGCGCTGCCAGGGCAGCGGACCGGTCAGCGGCCGGTACTCCACCCCGAGTGCGTCGAGCCGGGGCAGGTGGTGCTCGGCCACGCGGTCCACGAACTCCTCGACGGGACTCGCGTCGTCGGCACCGGTTCCCGGTTCCAGCCGCGGGCTCCACACCACCTCCGCGAACGCCGCGAGGCGGGGGAAGGCAGCGTAGTCGACCCGGCGCGGATTGTCGAAGTACTCCGACCACAGTTGCGCCTGCGCGCCGAGCACCCGGTGGTGCGCGTGCTCGGGCAACTCCGCCGGGATGGGCTCGTACGCCCGCACGTCGGCCAGGGTGCGCACGAAGCCGACCGGGATCGGCTCGTCCGGGCTGTCGGACTGGCGGTGGTCGAGGTAGACCCGCTGTTCCGGGCACATGACCACATCGTGCCCCCCGACGGCGGCGCGCACACCCGCTGCCTCGCCCCGCCAGGACGCCACGATCGCGCCCTCCGGCAGGTCACCGGCGTCGATGATCTCGTCCCAGCCCAGCGTGCGTCGCCCGTTCGCGGCGAGGTGGCGGGCCAGCGTCCGGATGAACCAGCCGTGCAGGTCGTCCGGGGAGTCCAGGTCCAGGTCGCGGACCCGCTCCTTGACCGGGACGCTGTCGTGCCACTGGGTGGTGGGCACCTCGTCGCCGCCGAGGCAGATGACCTCGGAGTCGAAGATGTCCATGACGTGGTCGAGCACCGCGCGCAGGAAGGTCAGCGTGGTCTCCGACGGGTCGAGCACGACCTCGCTGACGCCCCAGCCGTGCCAGACGTCGACCTGGTCCCCGGTGACGCCCAGTTCCGGGTAGGCGGCGATGGCGGCCTGGCTGTGTCCGGGCAGGTCGACCTCGGGGACCACGGTGATGTGCCGGGCCTTGGCGTAGGCGACGATCTCGCGCAGGTCGGCGGTCGGGTAGTAGCCGCCGTGCGGGCGGTTGTCGTGCGTCGGGTCGCCGTCGGGTTGCCTGCCCACCCAGGTGCCCGCCCGCCAGGCGGCGACCTCGGTGAGCCTGGGGTAGCCGGGGACCTCGACCCGCCAGCCCTGGTCGTCGGTCAGGTGCAGGTGCAGCACGTTGAGCTTGTGCGCGGCCATCAGGTCCAGGAACCGCAGTACCGCGGCCTTCGGCATGAAGTGCCTGGCCACGTCCAGCAGCACGCCGCGCCAGCCGAACCGCGGGTGGTCCTCGATCTCGCCGCACGGCAGCGTCCACGGGCCGTCGTGGATGTCGGCGGCGCGGAAGGCGTCCGGGCCGAGCAGTTGGCGCAGGGTCTGGGTGGCGTGGAAGGCGCCTGCCGGATCGTGCGCGACGGCGGTGACCCCGGTGGGCGAGATGGAAAGTCGGTATCCCCCGGGGTGTGGCACGGCGGTCGGGTCGAGCGCCACTGTGGAGGGGTCGAGCAGCGCCGCGGGCGAGTCCACCGCCAGCTCTCCCGCCGCCGCCCTGGCCGACACCGGCCGGGGGAGCAGGGTCGCGAAGCCGGTCATCGGGTCCGTTCCCTTCAATCCACCAGGTTGCACAATGTGCAACCTATGTTTCACTGGCGGCAATGCTGTGGATGGTAGGGCGGCCGCTCCGGTGGCACAAGCTCCACCCGGTCAGGCGAAGGCGACCCAGCAGGCACCACGCACAGTGACGGCCACCGCCGCCGGTCCGAGCCGCCCCGCGGCCGGGTCCCAGGGCAGCCGGGTGACCGCGCCGGAGTTCTGGTTGGCCACGTACAGACTGGTCCCGTCCGGTCCGAACGCGCAGTGCCGCGGCCACGCCCCACCGGTCGGTGAGGTCTGGACCAATTGTGGCGCACCCGGCTCGATCCGCAAAACCGCCACCGCGTCCTCGCCGCGCGTGGTCACGCAGAGGAACCGCCCGTCCGGGCTCACCGCGATCTCCGCCGGGTAGGTCGGCACCGGCGCGCCCGGCCCGGTCACCACGACGTTCCCGGTGGCCGCCAGGGTGCCCGCGTCGGCGTCCCAGGTCGCCGTGGTCAGCGTCGGCTTGAGCTCGCCGAGCACGTGGACCCGGCTGCCGTCCGGGTCGAACACCAGGTGCCGGGGGCCGGTGCCCTCGGGCAGCCGCAGCCGGGAGTGCTCGGTGATCTGCCCGGTGACCTGGTCGAGCCGGTGCACGAACACCGTGTCCAGGCCGAGGTCGACCGCCAGCAGCCACCGCCCGGACGGGTCCGGCACGACCTGGTGCGCGTGCGGGGCGGCGCCGGTGGTCGGGTCCTCGTGCAGCAGCGCGCAGGCCAGCGGGCCGATCGAGCCGTCACCGGCCAACGGGTGCGAGGCGACCACGCCGTCGGTGTAGTGCGCGGTGACCAGGTAGTCGCCGAACACGGCCAGGTGCGTCGGTCCCGCGCCGCCGGAGGGTTGCGAGCCCCAGACGGCGGGTTGCCGCGGGTCGGTGATGTCCACGGCGCTCACCCGGCCATCGGGCAGTTCCGCCGTCGCGTACAGGGTCTTGCCGTCGGCGGAGAACGCCAGCGCGGACGGCTCCGGCAGTTCGGGCAGCGCGCCGACCACGGTCAGCGCACCGTCCTCCCCGCCCGCGACGACGAGCCCGTCGCCGCCCAGTGTTCCGATGTACGCGGTCAGGTCTGCGGTGGTCACAACGGTGCGCCTGTTCGTTTCGGGGCCGGGAATCGAGGAGGTCGGTCAGAGCTGTCGGTCCGGGGTTCAGAGCGTGGCGCCGGTGCGGCGCAGGGAGTGGCCGGGCAGGGCGCCGGTCGGCTCCCCGTCGGTGAGGACCGGCACCCCGTTGACGAGAACGTGCTCGATCCCGGTTGCCCGCTGCCGCGGTTCGGCGAACGTGGCGGTGTCGCCGACCGTGGCCGGGTCGAACAGGACCAGGTCGGCGGCGTGGCCAACCCGGACCAGGCCGCGGTCGGTCAGCCGCAACCTGCGGGCGGCCCGGCCGGTCAGGTGCGCCACGCACTCCTCCAGGCCGAGGACGCCGAGCTCGCGCACGTAGTGGCCGAGGTAGCGGGGGAAGGTGCCCCAGCCGCGCGGGTGCGGCCGGTCGCCGACCAGCAGGCCGTCGCTGCCGCCGGTGTGCGCGGCGTGCCGCATGATCGCCCGCACGTTGTCCTCGTGGCCGACGTGCATCAGGCAGGAGGTGCCCAGCCGCTCGGCGACCAGCGTGTCGGCGAACAGGTCGAACGGGTCCACCCCGGCCGCGGCGGCCGACTCGGCGACGGTGCGGCCGACCAGGTGCCGGTTGCGGTCCAGCCGCACCCCGTTGATCTCGATGGTGGTCCAGTCCACCGGGACGCCGTGGCAGCCGTCCGAGCCGGTCACCTCCAGATCGGCCCTGACCAGCGCCCGGGTGTCCACATCGGACAGTCGGGCCAGTGTGTCGTCGGCGCCGCCCGCCGCCGCCCAGCTCGGCAGCAGCGCGGACAGGTAGGTGGCGCCCGCCAGGTACGGGTAGCTGTCCAGGGTGATGTCCGCGCCGCGCGCCGCCGCCTCGTCGAGCAGCGCCAGCAGGTCACCCGCGCGGCCCTTGTTCTCCGGGAAGTTCATCGTGGCGTGCGCCAGGTGCAGCGGGCAGCCGGTGCGCAGGCTCAGGTCCACCATCTCCCGGTAGGCGTCCAACGCGCCCGCGCCGTAGCTGCGGTGGTGCGGGCTGAAGTAGCCGCCGTGCGCGGCGACGACCTCGCACAGCGCATCCAGTTCGGCCAGGTCGGCGTACATGGCGGGGGCGTAGGTGAGCCCGGCGGACAGGCCGACCGCGCCTTCCCGGAGCCCGGTGGCGACGACCGCGCGCATGCGGTGGATCTCGTCGGTGGTGGCGGGGCGGTCGTCCCAGCCCATCACCAGCATCCGCACCGTGCCGTGCGGCACCAGGTAGGCGGCGTTGACGGCGATGCCCTTGTCCAACCTGCCCAGGTAGCAGCCGACGGTGCGCCAGTTCCAGTCGAACCCCTCCGGGTCGCCGTTCCAGCCAGCCAACTGCGCCCGCAGCACCTCGATCGTCGCGTCGTCGACCGGCGCGTACGACAAGCCGTCCTGCCCCAGCACCTCCAGCGTCACGCCTTGCGACACCTTCGCCACGTGGTCGGGCTCGGCCAGCAGCCGCAGGTCCGAGTGCGAGTGCATGTCGACGAACCCGGGCGCCAGCACCAACCCGCCCGCGTCCACCGCGCTCGCGCCGGTGGTCGGCAGGCAGCCGGTCGGGTCGATCGCGGCGATCCGACCGGCCACCACCCGAACGTCGGCCCGGTAACCGGGGGAGCCGGTGCCGTCCACGACTGTTGCCCCTCGGAAGAGGAGTTCCGGTGCGTCCATGTCAGAAGAAGGTACGGACAAGGTCCACGACCGTCTCCCCGTCGGTCCCCGTCAGCGGCACCAGTTGCCACTTGTCGAACACCGTGCACGGGTGCGACAGGCCGAGCCCGACCCAGTCACCCACCTCGACGGTCGAGTCGTCCTCGAGCGCCAGGAACGCGTGCTGGTCGTTGAGAGCGGTCACCCGCGCCCCGTTGAGCGCGTGCGTCCCGGCGGCGTTGCGCAGCACCTGCGGCTCGGGCAGGTCCAGGTCGTAGGGCACGTCCCGCTTGCCGACCGCCAGCAGCGCCAACCCCGGCTCGGGCCGCGACGTCACCTGCGCCCACGCCCGCAACGCCGACCGCAGCGGCGGGGCCTCGGTCAGCCTCGGGTGCGCGCCCAACGGGGAGATGTCGCGGTAGAAGCCGTCGTCGTGGGTGATGTAGGCGCCGCTGCGCAGCACCGGCAGAACGGTCAGCCCCGCGGGCCACGGCGCGGTGAGCGCGTCCGCGACCCGGTCGAAGAACGCGCTGCCCCCCGCCGTGACGATCACCCGCTCGGTCTCGAACCGCCCCCGCAACATGACCACGGTCTCTCGCACCCGCCGCAGGAACGCGTCCACCGCCGCCAAGCTCTCGTCGCCGCCGTCCGACCCCGCGGGCCCCTCGTACCCGCCGACCCCCGCCAACCGCAACACCGGGCTGCGCTCGATCGCCGCGGCGACCGCCCGCGCCGTCGACTGGTCCCGCACCCCCGTCCGCCCCCCGGCGATCCCCACCTCGACCAGCACGTCCACCGCCCGCGGCGCGTCCCTGAGCCCCTCGGTCATCAGCTCAACCGCCCGCACCGAGTCCACCCAGCTCACGAACTCGAACCCCGGATCGGCGAGCTCGCCCACCAACCACGCCAACCCACCCGGATCCACCAGCGCGTTCGCGAACAGCACCCGACTCACCCCGAACGCCCGGTACACCCGCGCCTGCCCCACCGCGGCCGCCGTCAACCCCCACGCCCCGTGATCGATCTGCCGCGCGAACAACGACGGCGCCATCGACGTCTTCCCATGCGGCGCCAACGCCAACCCGCGCTCCGCGCACCACGACGCCATGGTCTCCAGGTTGTGCTCGACCGCCTCGTTGTCCAACGCCACCACCGGCCCGACAAACCCATCCCGGAACAACCCCGGCCGCCGCGCCACCGCCTCCCGCACGGTCAACCCGAACAACCCACCCGGCACCGACTTGAACCGCCAGTCCAAGGTCTCCTCGGCCAACCGCGCCACCGCGCCCCGGTCAATCCCCGCCCGCTCCACAGGCCCTCCCATCACAACCCCGACCCACCAACCACTCACCCGCGATCACACACGCGCCCCCACCCCCCGCACATCCGCCCGTCGACTGATCCCACACCGAGACAGCGTGATCACCGTCCGTACCCCTGGCTCACCACAGCCCCCCGCCCCCGCCGCTCGTGCCACAGCCGCCCTCGCCACCACCGCTGCTCCGTCACAGCACGCACCACCACACCCGCCACCGCCGCTTTCGCCACGGCACTCGCCGCCACCGCTACTGGCACCACACCAGCCATCTCCACTCGTGCCTCGGCCGCTATCCCGCCACAGCACTCACCACCGCCGCTTGCCGTAGCACTCGCCGCCACCACACCAGCTACCGCCGCTGGTGCCATGGCCACTGCCCCGCCACTCACCATCGCGCTCCTGCCGCAGCATTTGCCGCCACCACACCAGCCACTGCCGCTCGTGCCACAGCCGCTACCCGCCACAGCACTTGCCGCCGCCGCCACGGCGCCGCCGCCACGGCGCCGCCGCCACAGCACTCACCACTGCGCCCCCGCCACGACCGCACCTCGTTCCCGTTTCTGTTCCCCAACTTCTCACCCGGTCCAGCGCTTGACTCGTGCTCCACCCGGGTCCAGGCAGGAGCCCGCCCACCCGGGGGCCGGGGGCCCATTCCTGAAGGTAGCGCGGATCGTGGCTTGTCAAGAGGGGTGACGAGTCTGCTGTGGATGGGCGGATGGGATGTGGACAGCCCGTCTGCCAAGGGCGGCCGGGTGGTAGACCTTGGCCCGTTGTGGGCGGTTGGAACGCAGACAGCCGTTGTGGGACGGACGCGCCAGCGAGCCTGCTTCGGGCGGATGGGACGTGGGCGGCAGCCCATTGGGGTGGATGCGACGCAGGCAGTGGTCCCGCTGTGCGGCGGAGGGACAGCGAGCCTGCCGTGGGCGGACGAGAGGTAGCCGGCGACTTGTTGTGGCGGATGCGACGCAGGCGGCGGTCCTGCTTGTGGGGCGGAGGGACAGCGAGCCTGCCGTGGGCGGACGAGAGGTAGCCGGCGACTTGTTGTGGCGGATGCGACGCAGGCGGCGGTCCTGCTTGTGGGGCGGAGGGGCGGCGAGCGTGCTGTGAGTGGCGAGACGTAGACAGTGGCCCGTTGCGGGCGGGACGCAGATAGCCCGCCGTAGGACGGACGGGCCGGCAGACCCCCTGTGAGCGCGCGAGACGTGAGGGCAGCGTGTCCGCCGCTCGGTGGGTGGAGCCTGTGGCAAGAGCACTGTCCCGCCCGTCACGTCGGAGGGGTTGCATGATTTGCAACGAGTAGTGCGTCAGGTGATACGCAGTGTGTAGCATCTGGCCGGTGTCGGTCAATCGGCCGTGGAGGGGTGGGGATGCGGGTGGCCGAGGTGGTGTGCCTGGGGGAGTCCATGGCCGTGTTCGTGCCCGCCGAACCGGGGCCGGTGGAGCGGGTCAGCCAGTGGACCCGGACCATCGGCGGCGCCGAGTCGAACGTGGCGTGCACGTTGGCCCGCCTCGGGGTCCGGTCCGCTTGGGTGAGCGCGGTGGGTGATGATCCGTTCGGCCGGGCCGTCGTCGATTCGGTGCGGCGGGCGGGGGTCGACACGAGTGGCGTTGTGGTCGACCCGACGCGGCCGACCGGGCTGTACGTCAAGACCACCCCGGTCCGCTACTACCGGCGGGGGTCGGCGGCGGCCGCGATGGGGCCGGACGTCGTCGAGCGGCTCGACCTCGCCGGGACCAAGATCGTGCACGTCAGCGGTATCACGGCCGCGTTGTCGCCGGGGTGTCTCGCTCTCCTTCGGGCGGTCATGGACCTGCCCCGGACCTCCCACCAGGTCTCCTTCGACCTCAACTGGCGCCCGGCGCTCGGGGCCGATCCGGGTGTGCTGCGTGACCTCGCCGACCGGGCCGACATCGTGCTCGTCGGCGCTGATGAGGCTGAGGCCGTGTGGGGCACCACGACACCGGCCGCGATCCGGGACCACCTGCCCGGCCCGCGCACCATCGTCGTGAAGCAGGGGGATGTGGGGGCCACGCTCATCTCCGGCGATCACCGGGTATTCGTGCCCGCGCTCAAGGTCGAGGTCGTCGAGCCGGTTGGCGCGGGCGACGCGTTCGCGGCGGGGTTCCTCGCGGCGCTGCTCGACGGGCATCCGCCCGCCAGGGCGCTCCGGGCCGGGCACCTCCGGGCCGCCACCGTTTTGTGCTCCCACCACGACGTCACCGAGCCGCTCACCGGTCCGGTGGTCGCGGACCTGCTCGACGCGGACGCCGAGACGTGGGCGTCGGTGACCTTCACCGAGGCGGGCATCCGATGAGCCAGAGCCTCGACCGCGCGTTGACCCTGCTCGACGCCCTCGCCGACGGACCCAGCACCCTCGACCAGCTCGCCGAGCGCGCGGGCGTGCACAAGACGACTGTGCTGCGGCTGCTGCGGACCCTGGAGGCGCGGCGGTTCGTGCAGCGCGACGACGCCAGGCACTACCGGTTGGGCACCGCGTTGTTCGACCTGGCCAACCGGTCGTTGGACAGCCGGGACGTGCGGCGGGCCGCCGAGCCCGCGTTGCGGGAGCTCAACGAGCTGACCGGGCACACCGTGCACCTCGCCAGCTATGAGGGCGGCGAGGTCGTCTACATCGACAAGTACGAGAGCCGCCACCACGTGCGGATGTACTCGCGGGTCGGGAAGCGGGCCGCGCTGCACTGCACGGCGGTGGCGAAGGTGCTGGTGGCCGCGTTCGACGAGCCGCGGCGCGAGCGGGTCGCCCGCGGGATCGAATACGTGCGGATGACCGACAACACGATCACCTCCGCCGAGGCGTACCTGGCGGAGCTCGCGGCGGTCGCCGAACGCGGGTGGGCGCTCGACGACTCCGAGCACGAGGACTTCATCCACTGCGTGGCCGCGCCGGTGCGGGGGCCGCGTGGGGCGGTGGTCGCGGCGGTGTCGGTGTCGGTGCCGCGGATGCTGCTCGACCACGACGGGCTGCTCGCGCTCGTCCCCGACCTGCTCCGCGCCGCCGACCGGGCGTCGGCGGCGTGCGGGCACACCGAGGCCGACCCGGCCTGACCGGCAACACCCACCCAGGAGGAGTTCCATGCCCAGGACCGCCATCACCCCGTTCGCCGCGCCGTCGGACGTGCCGATCTCGCCGGGGGTGCGCAAGGGCAACATCGTGCAGGTGTCCGGCCAGGTCGCGTTCCACCCCGAGACCGGCGAGGTAGTCGGCACCACCGTCGCCGAGCAGACCGAGCAGGTGCTGCGCAACGTGCTCGCGGTGCTCGACGCGGCGGGCGCGAGCGAGGCGGACGTGGTGATGTTCCGCGTCTACCTGACCGACAAGACCCACTTCGCGGCGATGAACGAGGTCTACTCGCGGTTCATCTCCGACCCGCGCCCGGCCCGCACCACCGTCTACGTCGGTCTCCCGGACGGGCTGCTGGTGGAGATCGACGCCCTGGCCGTGCTCGACTGAGGTCGGCGGCTTCCTCGGCGACGACGGCCGAGTGCGGCGGGTAGCGTGGTCGGGGTGACCGAAGCCCCCGGGGAGTTCGCCGAGTTCTGGCGCGAACGGCACCTGTGCACCCTGACCACGCTGCGCCCGGACGGGACCCCGCACGTCACCCCGGTCGGCGCCACCTACGCCGACGGGATCGCCAGGGTGATCACCTCCCGCGGCTCCCGCAAGGTGCGCAACGTCCGCGCCACCGGCCGTGCCGTACTGTGCCAAGTGGACGGTCGCAGGTGGACGTCGCTGGAAGGCGCTGCGTCCGTGGTGGACGATCCGGTGTCGGTTCGCGATGCCGAGAACCGTTACGCGCGGCGCTATCGCGAGCCCCGCCCCAACCCGGACCGCGTGGTGATCGAGATCGTCGTCGACCGGGTCACCGGTACCGTGACGCCGACCCCATAATCCACAGTGGATGGTGGGATCGGCGCGGCGGGTTGATCAGGTGGTGCCCGCGGCCTTGAGGCCCGCGTAGTCACCCGCGCCGAGCAGCCTGCGCGAGGTGTCGCACGGCGCGCTGGACGGGGTCATCGTCTGGGCGGCGTTGCGGACCTGGTCGACGTGCGCCAGCCCCGCGGTGTGCAGCCGCTCGTGGGTCATCGTGGTCTCCAGGTCGTAGAGTTGCCCCGCGCAGTTCGCGGGCTTGGTGGTGAACCACGTGTAGACGACGTTGTCGATCAGCGCGTCCGAGGCGATCACCTGGCCCTTGGCGTTGAAGAAGGTGCAGGTGTAGGCGAGCACCTTCGGCGGCAGCGAACCCCAGCCGGTGACCGACTTGCCGTCGTTGCCGGTGCAGGTCAGGTCGCTGGCCACCTGCGGCTTGGCGGTGGCGGCGCCGCCGTACTTGTAGTCCGTGGTGAACGAGGTCGGCAGGTTGCAGCGGTTCTTGCCCTTCGCCACGTTGTCGCCCGCGTCGGTGATGGCCCCCAGGGCCGTGCTGGCGACCGCGGCGGGTGCGCCATCGCCGTTGTAGTACCAGGTGAAGGTGCCGCTGACTTTCCAGGTTTTCAGCGCGTAGCTCGAGTCGGTGCACGCGGTCGTGTCGTCGACCGGGCCCGCGGCCCCCGCGAACTGCGCGTCGTCCGCGTCCGCGGCGTAGATGGCCTCGCCGACGACGAACACCTGGTCGTGCGGTGCCGGGTCGGACGCCCTGGGTACGACCGCGACGGCTGCGGAGAGCGCGACGGCGGCGATGACGGTGACCTTGGTGCGGCGCATGGTGACGGGCCCCTTCCATCCAGTGTCGTGTGGTGTGGGTCACTATCGACGTCACCCTGCGCCGGTTCGGGAGCGACGGGGTTGAGCGGACAGTTGCCGTTCGGTTGCAGAAAGTAGCCGCTTGTGGGTGACGGCGCGTCATGCAGGCCGCCGCCGCCGGATCTACGTTGGGATTGCGGACCGGGATCACGAACCGGGAACCACCGGGCGCACCCTGGGGGCTGACACCCATGTCGGAGGGGGGTGACCACGGCGATGGCCAGGATCCTCGCGGTCGACGACGACCCGGATGTCCTGGAGGTGCTGCGGGCGCTGTTCGAACCCGCGGGCCACGACCTCGTGTGCGCGGACGACGGCCGCGCCGGTCTGCGCGCGCTGCACGAACAGCGACCGGACCTGATGTTGCTCGAACTCGGCGTCCCCGGGATGACCGGCTGGGCCGTGCTGCGCCGGGTCCGCGACCTGGCCGACCTGCCGGTTGTCCTGCTGACCGGCAACACCGGCGTCGCCGACAAGGTCCGCGGCCTGCGCGCGGGCGCCGACGACTACCTCACCAAACCGTTCTCGCCGAACGAACTGCTCGCCAGGGTCGAGGCCCTGCTGCGCCGCGCGGGCTGGACCGATGTCGCCCTGCGCCAGGTCTACGACGACGGCGTCGTCCGCATCGACCACCGCACCCGCCTCGTCACCGCCCGCGGCCGCGAGGTCGAGCTGACCGGCACCGAGTTCCGCCTGCTCAACGTCCTCGTCCGGGACGCGGGCGCCGTGCTGAGCCTGCCCGACCTGCTCGCCTCGGTCTGGGACGACCCCACCGGCATCGCTCCCGACCGCGTCAAGTTCGCCGTCCTGCGCCTGCGCCGCAAGCTCGGCTGGTCCGGCAACGGCTCACCTTTGTCGGCGGTGCGCGGCGTCGGGTACCGCTACCGGCCGGGCGGGGTGGGCGCGGACGAGGTGAGCCCGCTCAGCTCCAGCTAGTGGCCCGACCCAGGAGGTTGGCCGGGTCTCGACCTGCCCATACCCAACCAACCTCCTGGGTCGAGCCACTGAAACCGGCCGTGCCCGCCCAGCGGAGGCTGGACGGGCACGGGGTTGGGGGTGGGAGAGAACCTGCGGGTGGTGGGGAGAGCTACTTGGTGGCGCTCGCTGCGGCCTTCAGACCGGCGTAGTCGCCCGCGGCGAGCAGGCGGCGGGAGGTGTCGCAGGGGGCGCTGGCCGGGGTCATGACCTGGGCGGGGTCCTTGGCCTGGTCGACGTGGGCCAGGCCCGCGGTGTGCAGGCGCTCGTGGGTGAGGGTGGTCTGCAGGTCGTACTTGGCACCGGTGCAGTTGGCGGGCTTGGTGGTGAACCAGGTGTAGGCCACGTTGTCGATCAGGGTGTCGGAGGCGACCACCACGCCGCGGGCGTTGTAGTACGTGCAGGTGTAGGCGAGGACCTTGGTGGGCAGCGCGCCCCACCCGGTGACCGACTTGCCGTCGTTGCCGGTGCAGGTGCCGTTCGAGGCGACCTGCGGCTTGACGGTGGTGGTGCCGCCGTAGGTGAAGGTGCTGGTGGTGCTGGTGCTGGTCGGGAGGCCGCAGCGGTTGGTGCCCTTGGCCACGGTGGTGGTGGCGGCCTTGATGGTGTCCAGCGCGGTGCCCGCGACGGTGGTCGGGACGCCGGTGCCGTTGTACAGCCAGGTCAGGGTGCCGACCTTCCAGGACTTCAGCGCGTAGGTCTTGTCGGTGCAGGAGGTGTCGGTCGCGGCCGCGGCGGTGGACGTGGTGTTCGCGTCGCCGGTGCTGAAGTAGTCGGTGGTCGCGGCCGGGGTGCCGTCGCCGTCGAAGGTGTAGGCGGTGGCGGCGACGTAGAGGCCCTGGTCGTCGGCGGCGTTGGCGACCGGCTGCTCGGCCAGGAGGACGCTGCTGGCAGCGAGCACGGTGGCGAGTGCGGCGATCGTCTTGCTGCGGCGCATCGGTGTTCCCCTTCGGCTTCCTGGCTTGATGGGACAAGCCTGTTGGCCGGGGGGAGCGGACCGGGTACGCGGGCGGGTGTGTTTCGGGTGCGCTGCTTCCGTTCAGTGAATCCGCAGGTCAGGACCAGGAAATCTGTTCCAGGGCGGTCAGCGGGGCGCCGGTGGTGGCCGGGGCGGTGTCGGCGGCGAGCAGGGCGTCGGGGAAGGTGAGCGAGACCCGCTGCGCCAGGTCGGTCAGCGCAACCTGGTAGACCCGGAACTCGGCGAAGTCCAGCGCTTCCAACTCGTCCAGGTTCTGGCTCAGCACGAACGCGCTCGCCTTGAGCGCGCCGCCCTGCACCGAGGCGATGACCTTCCAGTACTCCCTGGGCAGCAGGGCGCCGCGGTAGGGCCGGTCGTCCTGGCGCAGCACCGGGCCGCCGAACACGCTGATCCGCAGGTGGTCGACCTCGACGTCGGCGTAGATGGCGTCTTCCAGCTTGCCCCACAGCCCGTCGCGCATGCTCTGGTTGAAGTCGTCCATCTGCGGGGTGATGTTGGTGAAGTAGAAGGAGTCCCGGTTGGCGCGCTGGGCGTCCGGGCCCCAGGTCAGGTCCGCGCGGCGGGCGATGTGGCCGCGGTCGAGCCGGTTGTCCTTGTAGACCTCGTCGCCGGTCTGCGCGGTCGCCGGGATGCGCGGGTCCTTGACGAACTGGAGGCCGGTGCGGGCCAGTTTCTGCATCTGCTTGCCGTCGACGTTCCACGCGACCCACAGCGCGAACTTGCGCGCGGTGCTCAACGCCAGCGAGAAGTGGGTGTAGTCGATCTTCGTGGACCCGTTGAGGACGAACGCGTCCCGCGCGGTCGTCGCGGCGAACCCGGGCGCGGGCAGCGCGAGGCCGAGGAACTGGGCGTCGTAGCCTGCGGCCTTGGCCGGTTTCGCGGCCTTCGCGGCCTCGATGTCCTCGGCCGCCGGGCGGCGCAGCGAGACCTGCAGCTTGTCGAACACCGACTGGGGCAGGCAGGCCAGCGCGTGCTCGTCCGGGTCGCCGGAGCCCTCACCGGCGAAGTGCAGGCCCGCCAACACCTTCGCGGGCCTGCCGTTGCCGGACTTGAACAGCCACGCCGCGCCCGAGTCGCCGCCCTGGCTGATCTGCCCGCCCGCGGGCTTGTGCGCCGGGTCGACGCCGATCTCGAAGCAGCCGACCTGCTGCACGCCGGCCGAGCCGCCGTAGTCCAGCTTGACGATCGTGTCGACCCTGCGCACCACGCCGTGCGTGACGCCGCTGGTCCGACCGCTCTTGACGACCTTGTCGCCCAGTTCCGGGTCGCCGATGTCCTCGGGTGCCACGTCGATGCCCAGCACCGACGGGTCGATCCCGCGTCCCACGACGGTCGCCACCGCCGCGTCCCCGGCGATGCCCAGGTAGGAGCGGGTCAGCTTGCCCAGGCCGTTGCGGTCGACGCGGTTGTCGTCGTAGGCGCCCGGCTGCACCACCTCGTCGCCGAGGACACCGGCCGCGCCGTTGAGCACGTGCCAGTTGCTGAGCACGTAAGGGGTTCCGTCTGCCTTGTCGTAGACGATGGCACCGATTGTGCCGCAGGTGACCTTCGGGTGCCCCACGCTCACCCCCGGCCGCACCGGATCGATCCGCACCTTGCGGTCGTCGGCCTGAGCTTCCTCGACGACCTTGAAGCTGGGCCGGTAGGAGCGCTCCAGGACGTCGGTGGGCACCTCGACCCCGGCGACGGTGATGCTTTCCGGCAGGGCGGTCGTGTTCAACCCGGGCAGCGCCTCCAGGCTGACCTTCGTGCCGACGGTGAACTGCACGGCGACCTGGTCGGTGTGCCTGCCGTCGACGACCTTGTGCCCGATGCCGATCGAGGTGACGTTCGGGTCCGCGAGGTAGGCCGCCCCCCGGGTGCGGACGAAGTCGCGTAACGCGCCGGTCAGGTCAGTGTTGTCCGGGGCCATGACGGCCTCCTTCACGCGCCGGGGGAACCGACGATGCGCGTGCTCACGCATCGTTGGCAAGGGTCCTGGATCAAGGGGCAGCGCGGACAGCACGGAGGGGCGAAATGCGGGTGTCCAACAGGCCAGCGGCAGTCGAACCCAACCGGCCGGAGCCTGTGGCGACGTGGGATGTCAAGTCGGGAACGATGCCGGGTGGGGACGTGGGGGTGGGTGGTGGGAGGGAGGGTTCCGGCGGTGGGCGGTGGTACAACCCGGACCGTCCGGTGCGGACGGTGTACGGGTCGGCTACCTGGTGTTGGTCCCGTCAGGGGTTCCAGGACTTGGACCGGACGCTTCCCTGTGTGGGTGAGCCGGTACTCTCCTAACTCGCGTACCGCGTGCGATTGCTGGCCCTGAGTTAGATTGATCTTGAATTGATCGAGCCTGTCACTCGCCGGGGGATAGTCCGTGCGGTGGGGTGAGTGGCAGTCGACGAGTGTGGAGAGCTGTGAAGCGGAACAGCGGGTCGCCCGCGAAGTCGACCACGACGATCCGGTCCCGGCTCACCGGCGTCGTGGTGGTGCCCAGCGTGATCCTGCTGGTCATGTGGGCGGTGTTCTCCTCCTACACCGTGTTCGACGGCATCTACCTCAAGGCGATCACCAACGGCGTCAAGGACGCCTCCATCCCCTCGGTCGACACCTTCGCCGCCCTCGAACGCGAGCGGCAGCTCACCATGACCGTGCTCAGCACGCCCAACCCGGACACGCTCGCGCTCAAGACCCAGCAGCAGGCCACCGACAAGGCCATCCAGGACCTGCGGACCGCGCTGGAGGCCCTGTCCAACGACGCGCCCGCCGAGGTCAGCGCCCGGGTCCAGGCGCTCAACCAGGCGCTGTCCCCGTTGCCGCAGCGCCGCGCCCAGGTCGAGTCCGGGCACGCCGACAAGATCGAGATCTACACCTACTACAACTCCGTGCTGGACGCGGGCACCGCGCTGTTCGACACCCAGGCGCGCAGCCTGCCGGACGTGGTCGCCGTGCAGTCCGGGCTCACCGCGACCGACATCTTCCGCGCCGCCGACCGGATGTCGCGCGCGTCGTCGCTGGGCTCGGCCGCCATCGCGAGCGGCACGTTCACCCCGAGCGACCACGTCGAGTTCGCCACCCTGGTCGGCTTCTACCGCACCTCGGTCGCCACGACCGTCACCTCGAGCACCGACCAGGTCCGCGCGCACTACCAGCGGTTGACCGGCTCGGAGTCCTGGCTGCGGCTCACCGCGTCCGAGAACGCCCTCATCGGCGCCGCCCCGAACACCGACACCGGCCGCGCCACCAACGGCAGGCGCGCCGAACCGGCCACGCTGCCGATCGGCCTCGCCGACTGGGAGGCCACCACCCAGTCGGTGTCCGAGGAGCTGCTGAAGCTGGCCATCGAGGAGGCCAGCGACGGCGTGCAGTTGGGTCTGCAGCGCGCCGACGACAAGTTCTTCCAGGTGATCATCGGCAGCCTGATCGCGCTGCTGGCCGTGGTCACCGGCATCGTGCTGGCCGTGCGGATCTCCCGCAGGCTGGTCAACAAGGCCCTGGTCACCCGGCTCGACCAGCTCAAGAACGACTCGCTGCGGCTGGCGCACGAGATGCTGCCCGGCATCGTCGACCGGCTCCGCCTGGGCGAACGGGTGGACGTGGGCACCGAGGTGCCGCCGCTGGACTACGGCACCGACGAGATCGGCCAGGTGGCCGACGCGTTCAACGCCGCCCAGTACACCGCCATCGCCGCCGCCGTGAAGGAGAGCCAGGCCCGCGAGGGCGTCAACCGCGTCTTCCTCGGCATCGCGCACCGCCACCAGGGCCTGGTACACCGCCAGCTCAAGATCCTGGACAAGATGGAGCGCGAGGAGGAGAACGCCGAGCACCTCGACTCGCTGTTCCAGCTCGACCACCTCGCCACCCGCGCCAGGCGCAACGCGGAGAACCTGATCATCCTGGCCGGCGAGCAGCCCGGCCGCCAGTGGCGCAAACCCGTGCGGCTGCTCGACATCCTGCGCGCCGCGGTCGCCGAGACCGAGCAGTACGTGCGGGTCCGGGTCCGCCAGGTGCCGGACGTGGCGCTCAACGGCGTCGCCGTCGCCGACACCATCCACCTGGTCGCCGAGCTGGTCGACAACGCCGCGTCGTTCTCGCCGCCGCGTTCCCAGGTCGAGGTCTACACCAGCCAGGTGTCCGGCGGGGTCGTGGTGGAGATCGAGGACCACGGCCTGGGCATGACCGCCGAGGACCGTGAGCAGGCCAACCAGATGCTCGCCCACCCGCCCGAGTTCGACGCGATGGCGCTGCGCGGCGAGTCCCGGCTCGGTCTGTTCGTGGTGGCCCGGCTGGCCGCGCGCCGCGCGATCCGGGTGGAGCTGCGCGAGTCGCCCTACGGCGGCACGGTCGCGCTGGTGTTCATCCCGGCCGACATCGTCGCCGACACCCCGGAGTTCGTGCCGGAGAGCGACACCCCCAGCCCGCGCCCGCGCAAGGCCATCGACCGCGCGGCGACCCTCGCCGACGACACGCTGGTCGAGCTGGTGCCGGGCGGGCAGCGCGGCGGCATCGACAAGTTCTGGTCCGACGCGCCCGATGACGCTCCGTCCGCGGATTTCACGGCCGACCTGGCACAGTGGCCGTTGACGGACGAGGAGGCGCCCGCGGGCGCCATGGACGCAAGCGGGGTCGAGAACGGGGTGGGCGACTCGTCGCACACGGACAACCGCCTCGGCATGGTCATCGGTCCGGTCGACGGCGCAGTCGACCGCAACGCCGACCGCCACGTCGAGGGCACGCGGTCCGACGCAGCCAGGGCGGACGAGCCTGCCGGGGTGGACGGGCTCGCCGACGCGGGGCCGTCGGCGCCGGGGGAGCGGCCCCGGTTGCCGCGCCGCAAGCGGCAGCAGAACCTGGCGCCGCAGTTGCGGGCCGAGCCGTTGCTGCCGGACCTGGCGGCCGACCCGGACCTCAGCGAGCAGAACGCCGAACGGGTGCGGGACACGATGGCCGCGTTCCAGCGCGGCACCAGGCAGGCGCGGCGCACCGACGGGGCGCAGCAGTGAACCCCCCTGGCGCGGCGGTGGGGTCGACGGCGGGGACGATCGCGAAGGGACAGACCGAGGTGAACGACAAGATCGGCCAGGACCAGCAGCTCAACTGGCTTTTGGACGACCTGGTCCGCAGGGTGGTGGGGATCCGCCACTCGGTCGTGCTCTCCGCAGACGGGCTGCTGCTCGGCCGCTCCGCGGAGCTGTCCAAGGACGACTCCGAGCACCTGTCGGCGATGGCGTCGGCGTTCCAGAGCCTGGCCCGCGGCACCGGCCGCCAGTTCGGCGGCGGCCAGGTCCGGCAGACCATCGTGGAGATGGACCACGCGTACCTGTTCGTCACCGCGGCGGGCCGCGGCGCCTGCCTCGCGGTGCTCGGCGAGGAGGACGCGGACGTGGGCATGATCGCCTACGAGATGAACATGCTGGTCAAGCGGGTCGGCGCGCACCTGGCCTCGGCCCCGCGCGGCGGCGCGTCGCTCACCGTCCCCGGCCGCCGTCCGTCGTGATGTCCGGCGAGGGCGACTGGTGGTTCGACGAGGCCGCCGGGCCCATGGTCCGGCCCTACGCGATGACCAGGGGCCGGACCCGACCCAACGCGCCGAACCTGAACCTGGTCACCCAGGTCCGGGCGACCCGCAGGCCGTCGGACCCGTCCACGCTGACCCCGGAGCACCTGCGGATCGTCGAGCTCTGCCAGGTGCCGCTCTCGGTCGCCGAGGTGGCCGCCTACCTGAACGTGCCGCTGGTGGTGGTCAAGGTGCTCATCTCCGACCTGATCGAACGCGGCGACGTGCAGACCGGGGCGCTGTTCCAAACCTCGGAGATCGCCGACACGAAGCTCCTGCAAGCGGTACTCGATGGCATTCGGAGGATCTGAACAGGTGAGCGACACCCCGGTGGTCCCCACCTCCATCAAGATCGTCGTGGCGGGCGGCTTCGGCGTCGGCAAGACCACCATGGTCAACTCGGTCAGCGAGATCCCGCCGCTGCGCACCGAGGAGGTGCTGACCGAGGCAGGCGTCGGCATCGACGACATGCGCGGCATCGAGGGCAAGGAGACCACCACGGTCGCCCTGGACTTCGGCCGCATCACCATCAACGCGCAGGTCGTGCTGTACCTGTTCGGCACGCCGGGGCAGAACCGGTTCTGGTTCATGTGGGACGAGTTGGCGCACGGCGCGCTCGGCGCGATCGTGCTCGTCGACACCCGCCGCCTGGACTCCAGCTTCCCGTCGATCGACTTCTTCGAGCGCCGCGACATCCCGTTCATCATCGCGGTCAACGGGTTCGAGGGCGCCTGGGAGCACACGGTCGACGAGGTCCGCCAGGCCCTGGACATCGACCCGGGCGTGCCGGTGGTCAACTGCGACGCGCGGGTGCGGGAGTCGAGCAAGGACGTGCTGGTGCACCTCGTGCAGTACACCATGGACCTGCTGGACAAGGCGCCGGTCTGAGCCCGCGCGGGTTCCGGACACCGAACCGGACACCGTGTTAGCGTGGGTGGCATGACCTCGCCGGATGGCTGCAGCACCGGGCCGAGTACCGGGCCGGGTAGCGCCCGGCCCCCGTCCCGGCCCGACGCGCCCGCGGCAGCCGCCCGGTGCTGATCCTCGTCGGCCTGATCTCGGTCGCGGTGCTCACCGCGGCGACCGGTTACTTCGTCGCCCAGGAGTTCGCCTACGTCGCCGTCGACCGAGGCAGGCTCCAGGCGCTCGCCGAGGACGGCGACAAGGCCGCCGAGCGGGCCTACCGGGTCACCCAGCGGCTGTCGTTCACCCTGTCCGGCGCGCAGTTCGGCATCACCGTCACGGCCCTGCTCGTGGGTTACGTGTCCGAGCCGTACCTGGGTGTCGGCATCGCCGACCTGCTCGGCTTGCCCGAGGCGGTCTCCGCCGTCGTGTCGGTGGTGTTGGCCCTGCTCGTGTCCACCGTCGTGCAGATGGTGTTCGGCGAGCTCGCGCCGAAGAACCTGGCCATCGCGCGCGCCGAGGCGGTCGCCAAGGCGCTGAGCCGGTCCACCCTCGCCTACCTCGTGGTCGCGGGCCCGCTGATCCGGTTGTTCGACGCGGCGTCGACCCGGCTGCTGCGGGCGGTCGGCATCGAGCCGATCGAGGAGCTGCCGCAGGGCGCGACCGCCGAGGACCTGCGCGGCATCATCGACGAGTCGCACCAGGGCGGTCACCTCGACGCGGGCACGACCCGGTTGTTGGAGGGCGGCCTGGACTTCCGCACGCTCACCGCCGGTCAGGTCATGACGCCCCGGGTGGACGTGCACCTGCTGCGGGCCGACGACCCGGCGGTCCGCGCGGTGGAGTTGCTGGACACCGGGCGGTCCCGGTTCCCCGTCGTCGGCGCGGACATCGACGACGTGATCGGCGTGGTGGGTCTGGCCGAGGTGCTGACCGTCGCGCCCGCCGACCGCGCGCGGGTCTCGGCCAGGGAGATCGCGACCGCGCCGCTGTTCCTGCCGGACAGCCTCCCGCTGCCGGAGGTCCTGGAGCGGCTGCGCGCCGAGCACCGGCAGCTCGCCTGCGTGGTCGACGAGTTCGGCGGGTTCGCCGGGGTCGTGTCGTTCGAGGACGTCGCCGAGGAGGTCGTCGGCGAGATCCTGGACGAGGACGACCACGCGGAGGTACGCGCCGTCGCGCACCCGGACGGGTCCTGGTCGGTGCCCGCGCGGTGGCGGGTGGACGAGGTCGCCGAGGTCACCGGCATCGAGCTGCCGGAGAGCGTCGGGTACGACACGGTCAGCGGGTTGGTCATGCAGCACCTGGGGCGGGTGCCGCGGCCGGGTGACCACATCGAGGTGGCGGTCGCCGACCTCGACGAGGTCAGGCGAACCGCCGTCGTGTCGGTCACCGAGGTCCACCGGCACGTGCCGCGGACGGTGTTGGTGTCGGTGGTATCGGCGGTGTCGTCATGAGCACCGGTGCCGCCCTGCTCGTGTCGTTGGTCCTGTTGGTGGCCAACGCTTTCTTCGTGGCGGCCGAGTTCGCGTTGGTCGCCAGCAAGCGCCACCGGCTGGAAGAGGCGGCGGCCGGGGGCAGCCGGTCGGCGCGGGCGGCGGTGGCCGGGACCCGGGAGCTGTCGGTGATGCTCGCGGGCGCGCAGTTGGGCATCACGCTGTGCACGCTGGGGCTCGGCGCGCTGGCGAAACCGGCGGTGGCGCACCTGCTCGACCCGCTGTTCACCGCGCTGGGCCTGGCCGAGGCGTGGAGTTACCCGATCGCGTTCGTGCTCGCCGTGGTGATCGTGGTGTTCCTGCACATGGTGGTGGGGGAGATGGCGCCCAAGTCGTGGGCGATCTCGCACCCGGAGCGCTCCGCCCAGTTGCTGGCGTTGCCGTTCCGGGCGTTCACCCGCTGCACCCGCCCGGTGCTGACCCTGTTGAACGGCCTGGCGAACGCGACGCTGCGCGCGGTCGACGTCGAACCGCAGGACACCGTCGCCCAGGCGCACGGACCCGACGACCTGCGGGTCCTGCTGCGCGCGTCCCGGGAACACGGGCTGCTGCCCGACCACCAGCACCAGCTCCTCACCGGCGTGCTGCAGGTCCAGCACACCACCGTCGGGCAGGTCATGGTCCCGCGCGACCTGATGATCACCATCGCCGAGTGGGCCACCGCCGCCGACATCGAGGACGCCTGCCGCGCGGTCGGCCGCTCCCGGCTGGTCGTGGTCGACGACGCCGACAACCCCATCGGCATCGTGCACGTGCGCGAAGCCGTCCGGGCTACGTTGGTGTCCTCCGCCGCCACCGCCCGCGACCTGATGACCCCGCCCCTGCTGCTGTCCGCCGACATGACCGCCGCCGACGCCGTCGCCCGCATGCGCGCCGAACGCGCCCAACTCGCCCTCGTGACGCGGCCGGGTGAGCGGGAACCGATCGGCCTGGCGGCCTTGGAGGACTTGTTGGAGGAGATCCTCGGTGAGTTCGAGGACGAGACGGACGACAGCGGCGGTCCAGGACGAACCGCCTGATCCATCCCGCCCAGCGGCCCTGCCTGCGACCGGTGTCACATCGGACGTCCGACCGGCGATAGGTTTGTCGTGATCGAAGTCTGTACCGATGAAGGCTGGTCGCCACCGGTCGCCGGGATCTACCCGTTCGGGCGGCCCGCGTTGCGCCGCTCGCCGCGCGTGCCGTGGACCGCGCACGCCGCCGCTTTCGTCCTCGGTGTCCACGCGGGCGCCCTGCGGGTCCGCTGGACCCGCCCGACCGGCGGCCCGATCGCCGCCCTCGCCGTCGACGACGAACCCGAGTGGTGCCCCACCGACCCCGACCACACCTCCCGGATCGACGCCTGGCGGCACACCGTCGGCTGGCGGCCCGAGTGGGGCACCGTCGACTTCGCGGGCCACGACCCGGCCCGGTTGCTGCGCACCGAGGTCCTCGACCCCCTCGGCCTCGACCCCCGCGCCGTCTACTCCACCGACTGCCTGCCCACGTACCTGGTCAAGTCCGGTGCCCGCCAGGACCGCGCCATCGCCCAGTACAACGCCTTCGCCGTCAGCGCGGGCCTGCCCCGCGCCACCCTGCACCACCGCCCCGACACCCGCTCCCTGGTCCACCAGGCCCTCCGCCAGGAAGGCCGTGAACTGCTGGGCCAACTCCGCGACGCCGACGCCCCCGTCGTCATCACCCTCGGCAAGGAGGCCGCCGACGTCTTCGCGGGCCTGGCGGGCGTCGACCGGGTCCCCTTCCGCCTGACCGGCGACTACGGCACCCCCCGCCAAGTCCCCCTCGGCGGCCGCGACCTGTGCTGGTACCCCCTCATCCACCCGGCAACCCGCCGCGGCGCGGGCTGGCGCAACACCCACACCCGATGGGTGCTGGAACAAACGGTGGGCTAGCTGCGCCGCGCGATTGCTCCCGGCGTGGTCCCCGGTGCCGTGCGACGATCCGGGGACGCGATCCGGAAGGAGTCGGCCATGCGCAGCACCCCGGTCACGATCGTCGGCGGTGGGCTCGGTGGCCTCACGTTGGCGCGCGTGCTGCACATCAACGGCATCGCGGCCACTGTCTACGAGGCGGAGGACTCGCCGACGGCGCGCACGCAAGGGGGCATGCTCGACATCCACGAGCACAACGGCCAACGGGCGCTCGAAGCGGCCGACTTGGTCGACGAGTTCCGCAGCATCATCCTGCACGGCCACGAGGCCATGCGGATCCTCGACCGCGACGGCACTGTCCTGTTCGACGAGCCCGACGACGGCACAGGGTCCCGACCCGAGGTGCACCGCGGTGAGCTCCGGCGAATCCTGCTCGAGTCCCTGCCCGACCACACCGTCCGCTGGGGGCACAAGGTCACCGGCGTCCGGGACCACGAGCTGACCTTCGCCAACGGCGCCACCGTCACCACGGACCTACTGGTCGGCGCGGACGGGGCGTGGTCCCGAGTCCGCGCACTGCTCTCCGACGCCACCCCCGAGTACGTCGGCACCTCCTACATCGAGACCTACCTCCACGACAGCGACACCCGCCATCCCACCACCGCGAAAGCCGTGGGCGGCGGTTCGATGTTCGCGCTCGCCCCCGGCAAGGGAATCCAGGCCCACCGCGAAAGCAACGGCACCCTGCACGCCTACGTGCAACTGACCAAGCCGCGCGACTGGTTCGACGACATCAGCCCCGCCCGTGTGGCGAAGGAGTTCGACGGGTGGGCGCCCGAGCTCACCGCGTTGATCACCGAGGGCGAGCCGCCGCGCGTGCTGCGGCCCATCACCACGCTCCCGTTGGACCACTGCTGGGACCGCGTGCCCGGGGTGACCCTCATCGGCGACGCCGCCCGCCTGATGCCGCCGTCCGGGGAAGGCGCGAACCTGGCCATGTTCGACGGCGCCGAGCTCGGTCGGGCGATCGCCGAGCACGGCGACGACGTCGAGGCCGCGCTGACCCAGTACGAGCAGGCCCTTTTCCCGCGCAGCGCCGAAACGGCCGCCGAGGGCGTGGACATCTTCCGCATCGTCTGCTTCGACGACGACGCGCCGCGGCGCCTGCTCGCGATGTTCGCCTAGTGCCTATGCCTGTGGGGCCGGGGTTGGTGTGGTCATCTCGCGGGAGCCGCCTGCCTTGGTGCGGCGGCGGGGTTCGCGGCCCGCCGGGGCGGATGGGGTGGGGAACTCGGGTGGGGCCGGGATGCCCAGGGTCACCTCGCCGTCGATCACGACCTCGGTGCCGTGGTGGGTGGTGTGCACCGGGTCGCCCGCGATGAGGCGGTAGGTGGCCTGGTCGGCGGTGATCTCGACCTGGATCCGGCTGCCGCGGAAGCACATCCGGAACGCGACCCTGGTCAGCGCGGACGGGAGCCGGGGGGCGAAGGTGAGGGCGCCGCCGTGGTCGCGCATGCCGCCGAGACCGGCGACGATCGCCTGCCACGCGCCCGCCAGCGAGGCCATGTGCAGGCCGTTGGCGACGTTGTTGTGCAGGTCGTTCAGGTCGGTCAGGGCCGCTTCGGCCAGGTAGGCGTAGGCGAGGTCCATGTGCCCGCACTCCGCGGCGATCACCGACTGGGTGCCCGCGGACAGCGACGAGTCCCGCACCGTCCTGGCCTCGTAGTAGGCGAAGTCGCGGGCCTTCTGCTCCAACGTGAACACCTCGCCGCGCAGGTGCAGCGCCAGCACCAGGTCGGCCTGCTTGACGACCTGCCGCCGGTACAGCTCGAAGTACGGGTAGTTCAGCAGCAGCGGGTAGTTCTCGCCCGGGGTGTTCTCGAAGTCCCATTCCTCGTGCGCGGTGAACCCCTCGGCCTGCTGGTGCACCTGGAGCAGGTCGTCGTACGGGACGCGCATGCGCTCGGCGGCCACCCGCCACTGGTCGGTCTCCGTTGCGGTGACGCCCAACCGCCGCGCCACCTCGGGGTTGCGTTCGCAGGCGGCGATGGCCTCGGTGAAGTTCTTCTGCGCCATCAGGTTCGTGTAGACGTTGTTGTCCACCACCGCCGAGTACTCGTCCGGGCCGGTGATGCCGTCGATGCGGAACCCGTCGTGCGGGTCGTGGTGGCCCAGCGACCACCACAGCCGCGCCGTCTCCACCAGCAGCTCCGTGCCCGCCTCGGCGTCGAACTCGGTGTCCTGGGTGGCCGCGTGGTAGCGGGCGACGGCGTCGGCGATGTCGGCGCTGACGTGGAACGCCGCCGTCCCCGCGGGCCAGTACGCCGAGCACTCCTGCCCGTTGATCGACCGCCACGGGAACGCCGCGCCCCGCTTGGCCAGCACCCTGGCCCGCTCCTGGGCCAGCGGCAGCGTCGCGTGCCGCCACCGCAACGCGTCCCGCGCCGCCTCCGGCATCGTGTACGTCAGCACCGGCAGCACGAACGTCTCGGTGTCCCAGAACGCGTGACCGTCGTAGCCCGGTCCGGTCAGGCCCTTGCCCGGGATGGCCCGGCTCTCGCCGCGCGCCCCGGCCTGCAGGATGTGGAACAGCCCGAGCCGGATCGCCTGCTGCAGCTCGTCGTCCCCGTCGACCTCGACGTCGGCCGACTCCCAGAAGTCCGCCAGGAACTCCTCCTGCTCGGCCAGCAGCCCGTCCCACCCGGTCTGCCGCGCCCCGGCCAGCGCCGCCTCCACCTGCGCGCGCAGCGCCGGGCCGGACCGGGAGCTCGACCAGCCGTAGCCGATGTACTTGGTCAGCCCCAACACCCCGCCCAACGGGATGTCGGCGGCCAGGGTCAGCCGGGCCAGGTCGGCCTCGGCGGAGATCTCGGCGCGCAGACCGGGTGTGTCGTCGACGTCGTGGTCCATGCCCGCCGCGATCCGCAGCCCGGACTCCCGGGTGCGGTGCACCAGCACGGCCCGGGTCCCCTCGCAGCGGTACGACTCGGTCGCCAGCGGCGCCTTCAACGCGGCCGCCACCCGCGGGTCCCGGGTCGCGGACTCGATCGGCTCGTTGGCCAGCAGGTCCGACTGCACCACCAGTTGCGTCGGCCGCGGCCCGCCGTCGTCCGCGGCGACCGGCTCGACCTCATAGCGGATCGCGGCCACCGCGCGCTGGGTGAACGACACGAGCCGCCGCGTCCGCACCCGCACCCGCCGCCCGGTCGGCGACTCCCACAGCGTGTCCCGGCTGAGCACCCCGGTGCGGAAGTCCAGCGCCCGGTGGTGTTCCAGCGCCCGCCCGTACCGCATGTCCAGCGGCTCGTCCTCGACCAGCAGCCGGATGATCTTGCCGTCGGTCACGTTCACCACGGTCTGCCCGGCCTCCGGGTAGCCGTACCCGGCCTCCGCGTAGGGCAGCGCGTGCGCCTCGTAGAACCCGTTGAGGTAACTGCCCGGCAGCCCCACCGGCTCACCCTCGTCGAGCGACCCGCGCAGCCCCACGTGCCCGTTGGACAGCGCGAACACCGATTCCGTCCGGTGCAACTGGTCCACCGCGAGCCCGGTCCACCGCAGCTCCCACGGCGCCAGGTCGAACCCGCCGCTCACCGGTCCTCCAACAGGTCCGCCAGGTCGTCGACCACCACGTCCGCCCCGTGTTCGCGCAACTGCTCGGCCTGGTCGGCCCGGTTGACGCCGACGACGTAGCCGAACCCGCCCGCGCGCCCGGCCTGCACCCCCGAGAGGGCGTCCTCGAACACCGCCGCCTCGCCGGGGTCGACGTCGAGCGCCCGTGCCCCGGCCAGGAACGAGTCCGGGGCCGGTTTGCCGCGCAACCGCCGCTCGGTGATCGTGATCCCGTCCACCCTGGCCTGGACGTACCGGGTCAGGTCGGCCACCGCCAGCACGTGCTCCCCGTTGGCCGACGAGGTCACCACCGCGATCTTCAACCCGGCCGCCTTGGCCGCGTCGAGGTAAGCGACCGAACCGGGGTAAGGGGTGACACCGCGCTCGTCGATCAGCTTGAGCAGCGCCTCGTTCTTGCGGTTGCCGACCCCGTTGACCGTCTCCGCGTCCGGTGGGTCGTCCGCGCTTCCCTCGGGCAGCCGGACCCCGCGCGCGGACAGGAAGGTGCGCACCCCGTCGGCGCGCGGTCGGCCGTCGACGTAGGCGTTGTAGTCGTGCTGGGTGAACGGGGACGTGTCACCGTCGTGGCGACCGGCGAGGAACGCGTCGAAAGTCTGCTTCCAGGCGATCTCGTGCAGGGTCGCGGTACTGGTCAGCACGCCGTCGAGGTCGAACAGGCAGGCGCGGACTCCGTCGGGCAGACCGATCATGCCTGAACGCTACCGGCGGCGCGGCGGCCGGGCAGGTCGACCAGGCGGGTCCACCCGGGCGAATCCGCCGCGCCCGGGTGGGACCCGACGTGGTTCACGCTGCCGCTGACGCGCCGCGACTGGGAGAATGCCCGCATGCCCGACGCAACGACCCCGCCGCCGCTGCTCGACGTCGCCTTGGACGAGCACCCGGACGGGGCCGTCGTGGTCCGCCCGGCGGGCGAGATCGACCTGCTCACCGCGCCCCGGTTCGCCCAGGGCATGGCCGCCGCCGTCGACGGCGGTGCCCGGCTGGTGGTGGTCGACCTGGACCGGGTGTCCTTCTTCGGCTCGGCCGCGGTGGCGAACCTGGCCAGGGCCGCCGAGCGCGCCGACGAGCGCGGCATCCGGTTCCGGCTGGTGGTCGGCGAGTCGATGGCGGCCAGGGTGCTGGAGATCAGCGGCCTGTCCGAGGTGCTGGAGTTGCGCGCCAGCGTCGCCGACGCGCTGGCGGGCTAGTCGACACGCCTGCGGGCTGGGTCGACGCGCGGGCCGACCGGACAACGGGTCTTTATCGGTTACCGCGGGGTTACTCCGGAGAGTGACCAACGCCACCTCCAGTCGGGAACGCACGGGGCGGTCCGCTCGTTGGACCGGATGTCGCCACGGGGGAACGGGCGCGGACGTTTCCCGGCTGGTGTTCCCCCCAACACGCTGGACGCACTCCCGTCCGCCCCCGTGTGCGACACCCAGCCGCCGACCGGACAACCCCCCACCCCAGTCCGGTCGGCGGCCACCCCGGGTCGCCCGCCCCGTCGCCAGTTGATCACCCAGCGTGGCTTGGGGGTCCCGCTAACGCGGGCGTTTCCCCCCGACCGCCACCGGGTATCGCGCAGGGCGTGAGTATCGCGATCGAGCCGTGGCAGACCCGCGGCGCCTGCCGTTCGGTGCCGACCGAGCGCTTCTTCAGCCCCGACAACGAGCGGGGCAGGGCCCGGGACCGCCGGGTCCGCGCGGCCAAGCAGGTGTGCTCGTCCTGCCCGGTCCTGCGCCGCTGCCGCGACCACGCCCTGCGCACCGCCGAGCCCTACGGCGTCTGGGGCGGCCTCGACGAACACGAACGCGCCGAACTCCGCCGCCGCGCCCGCCAACGCTGCCAAGTCCAAGCCCCGGTGTAACGGCACGATCCACCGGACACCACGCTGCGGGCCCTTACTCTTCGATCATGGCTTCGCGGAGGAGGGTAAGGGTCTTGGTCAGCAGGCGGGAGACGTGCATCTGGGACAGGCCGATCTGTTCGGCGATCTGGCTCTGCGTCAGGTTCCCGTAGAAGCGCAGCAGCAGGATGCGCCGTTCGCGGTCGGGCAGTCGGGCCAGCAGCGGTTTGAGCGTCTCGTGGTACTCCACGCCCGCGAGTGCCTTGTCCTCCACCCCGATGCGGTCGCCCATGGACTTCGTGTCCTCGTCGGGGCCCAGGACCTCGTCCAGGGAGCGGCTCCGGTATCCGGCGCCCGCTTCCAGGCCCGCGTAGATGTCCTCCACCGGGAGTTCCAGCCGCGCCGCGAGTTCGCGCGGGGTGGGCGCGCGGCCGATGCGCTGCGCCATGTCCGCGGTGGCCGCGGCGATGCTCAGGTGCAGTTCCTTGAGCCTGCGCGGTACCCGCACCGACCAGCCGGTGTCCCGGAAGTGTCTGCGCACCTCGCCCATGACCGTGGGGACGGCGAAGGACAGGAAGTCGGCGCCGCGGTCGGCGTCGAACCGGTCCACCGCGTTGATCAGCCCGACCGTGGCGACCTGCAGCAGGTCGTCGTAGGGCTCGCCGCGGTTGGCGAAGCGCTGGGCGACGTGTTGGGCGATCGGGAGGAACCCGGTGACCAGTTCGTCGCGCAGCCGGTGTCGACAGGGGTCGTCGGCGGCCAGCGCGCCGAACTCGACCAGCGACGGGGTGAGGTGCGCGTACCCGGTGTTGTCCGCCCGCCGGGTCCAGCCCGCCAAGTGCGTCTGCGTCACGCGTCGGCCGTCCTTCGCGCCATCCGGAACTCGATCACCAGGTCGGCGAAGACCTCCCCGGGGTGCACCTCGCAGCTCAGCGACTCGGCCAGCGCGCCGAGCAGCGACCAGCCCAGCCCGGACCGCGTGGGCGGCGCCTCGTCGAGGACCTGGACCGAGCAGCGCACGGTGACCTCGTCGCGGCCCACGTCGAAGCGCACGGTCAGCGACCCGAACGGCAGGGCCCGTGCCAGCAGCAGCGTGCACGCCTCGTCCACCAGCAGCCGCAGGTCGGCCACGGAGTCCATGTCGTAGTCGCGGCGGATGGCCACGGCGGCGGAGACGGTGCGCACCAGCGACAGTTGGGCCAGGGTCGCGTCCACGCGGAGGTCGACCAGCTCACCCGGGTTCGCGCGCATGTCCTCACTCCTGTGTCCGGTGGATCTCCAGGTGCCGCGAACCGATCTGCCCTTCCGCGACGAGGTGGGGGCGGTCGAGGCCCGATCCAGGCGGTGGGGTCGCGGTGAGGTCACTCGGGCCGGTTACCCAGCCTGCCGACTCCCACACCTCTGTAGCTGCCCCGCGTCGTTCCCAGGGGGTGGGGGCACAGGAGTAACCGCACGTGGTCCTGGGTAGCCCAGCGGCATGAACCGCACGGGAACGAGCGATGTGAGCGCGCGCGAGCCGACCACCGGTGAACTCGTCGGCAAGCTCGGCGAGCAGGTGTCCCGGCTGGTGCGCGACGAACTGGCGCTGGCCAAGGCCGAGCTGCGCGACAAGGGCAAGCAGGCCGGCCTCGGTGCCGCCCTGGGCGGGACGGCCGGGGTGCTCGTCTGGTTCGCCGTCGGGACCCTGGTGGCCGCCGCGGTCGCCGGACTGGCGGTGGTGTGGCCGGTGTGGGCGGCGGCGCTGGTCGTGGCGGGGGTGTTGCTCGTGGTCGCGGCGGGCCTGGCCGGTTGGGCGGCCAGGAGCGTGCGGCGCGCGACCCCACCCATCCCGGAGCAGGCGATCGACAGCACCCGCCGCGACATCGAGGCCGTGAAGGAAGGAGCGCACCGATGAACCGGCCCGGCCAACGGGAGTTGCGCGAGGAGATCGAGCAGACCCGCGAGGAACTCGCCGACACCGTCGACGCGCTGGCCGCCAAGGCCGACGTGCGGCACCGGGTCGGCGAGAAGATCGGGCAGAAGACCGAGCAGGCCCTGGAGCGGGCGGGTGAGGCGGTCGTGGTCGTGCGCCGCAACCCGGTGCCGGTCGCGGCCATCGCCGCCGTCGTCGTCGCGGCCGTGGTCGCCCTGCTGGTCCGGCGGGGGAGGTGAGCCGTGCGGCTGCTGTACCGACCGCTCAGCCTGCTCATCAGCGTTCTCGGTGGCCTGCTCGCGGGCACGGTGTTCAAGCGGGCGTGGCGCACGGTGTCCGGCGACGACGAACCACCCGAGGCGACCTCCCCGGACCACTCCACCCGCGAGGTCCTGCTCGCCGCGCTGCTGCAGGGCGCGATCTTCGGCGTGGTCAAGGCGAGCGTGGACCGGGCGGGCGCCAAGGGCTTCCGCAGGCTGACCGGGAAGCACCTGGACGAGGACTGAGCCGGTCGGGCCGCGCCCACCGGTCAGTCCGCGCTCTGGTCGTCGGCGTCCGCGGTGACCCGCTCGACCGAGATGGGTTCGACGGTCTGCTTGCGGGCGTAGTCCTCGATCGGCGCGCTGCTCCGGTCGGCCAGGTCGTCGGTCTTGCGGGCGTCCTGCGCGTCCGCGGTCTCCAGATCCGTGTTGTCGCTGTTGTTGTCGTTGTCGCTTTTCGTGTCTGTTCGGTGATCCTGGGTCACGCCCGGCGGGTATCCAACCCGGGTGCCCACCACACCCGTCCGCCGGATTCCGTTGGTCCGTTCGCCGTCGGTGTTGCGTGGGATCGGCGCCGGGTAGAGGCTGACCGGCGGGACGGCCGGGCGTACCGCGTCGTCGACCGGCACCGGGTGGCGTGAGGGGGCACGGAGCTGCACGTCATGGACCCCGAGTCGGTCGGCTTCGAGTTCGCGCCCACCATCCTGTGGATGTTCGCCGGGCCGGACCACCGCGTGCTGGCCGCGAACCGGTTGGCCAGGGCCAGCGTCGGCGACCGGCCGGGGCTGATCGGCACCCCGATCCGGGACGCGGTGCCCGAGGCGGCGGGCCAGCAGGTGTTCGAGCTGCTGGACCAGGTCGCGCTGACCGGGGAGCCGCAGTTGGGCGCCGAGCGCCGGGTCGAGGTCGACGCGACCGGCACCGGTGAGCTGGTGGAGCGGTACTTCACCTACAGCGTGGTGCGCGCGTTCGCCGCGGACGGCACCCCGGTGCTGATCGCGCACGGCATCGACGTCACCGAGCCCGTACGGCGCCGCCGGGCCGCCGAGGCCGAGGCCGCCGACGCGCGCGAACGGCTGGCCGCCGAGCGCAGGGTGGTCCTCCAGTTGCAGACCAGCCTGCTGCCAACGGGCCTGCCGCTGCTGCCCGACCTCGGTCTGAGCGCGGCGTACGTCCCGGCGGGGGAGTGGCTGACCGCGGGCGGCGACTGGTACGACGTGGTCCCGATGCCCGGTGACCGCCTCGGGTTCGTGCTCGGTGACGTCGTGGGCCACGGACCCATCGCGTCCGGTGCCATGGGGCAGCTTCGCGCGGTCGCGGCCGAACGCCTGGTGCGAGGCGGCACGGTGACCGAGGTGCTGCACGCGTTGGACACCGTGGCACGCATGTCGTCGGAAGCCCGAGGGTCGTCGGTGTGTGTGGCAGTGCTCGACCGACTCACCCGCGTACTGGAGTACGGCAGCAGGGGCCACCCGCGGCCGTTGTTGTTGGGCGCTGACGGTGTCCCGAGCTTCCTCGAAGGTCCGATCGGCCCGCCGCTGGCGTTCGGCGGGCGGGACACGCCGGTGTCGTACTCCACCCTGAGCCCCGGGGAGACGCTGGTCTTCTACTCCGACGGTGTCATCGAGGCCCCCGGCCGGGGCTACCACGACGCCCGCGACCGGCTCGCCGAGTGCGTCGCCCACGTCGCGTCGCTCGGCGTGGAACCCCGGGACCTGCCAGAGCGGTTGTGCGCGGCCGTGGCAGTCATGGTCGACAACCAGACCTCCCGTGACGATGTCAGCGTCCTCGCCGCCACCGTGCTCACCGACCCCGCGCCCACCCTGGACTTGGCGCTACCGGGCACCGCGGACCAACTCGCCGTCGTCCACCGCGAACTCAACCGGTGGCTCGACGCGCTGTCCGTGCACCGCGACGACCGCACCGCCATCGCCCTGTGCGTGGTCGAGGCGGTCACCAACTCCATCGAACACGGCTACCGCGACTACACCGGCACCGTGACCGTCCTCGGCGAACTCGACGGCATCGGCGGCGTCGAGGTCACGGTGTCCGACAACGGCATCTGGCGCGAACCCGTCGAACGGAGCCCTTACCGCGGTCGCGGCATGCTGATGATGCGCGAATGCAGCGACGAACTGTCGGTCGACGCCGCCGACAACGGCACCACCGTCCACATGCGACGAACCGTGCGCAGGCCCCCGGTGCCCCTGCCCGAGTTCGGCCTGGCCGACCACGCCCCGGTGCCGCACACGATCTCGGTGAAAACCGAGTCCACCGGCGCCACGGTCCGGGTCCTGGCCTCCGGCGTGGTGGACTCGTCCAACGCGGGCGAACTCCGCGCCGCCCTCCAGGAAGCGGCCCGCAGCGGAGTCGGCACCTGCGTCCTCGTCCTGGATGGAGTGGACCTCCTCGCCAGCGCTGCCCTCCGCGTCCTCTATGAACAGGCAGCCGACCTCCGCGCCGCCGGCCGCACTCTTACCCTGATCGCCGCCCCCGCCAGCCCAGCGGCGGCCGCCCTCATCGCCAGCGGACTCGACCAAGTGCTGCCGGTCGCCGAGCAGGACTGATCCGCGCGCGTGGTCATGGAGCGGAGAATGTCGGCTTGAGCGGCCGTTCACCCGGGGTCAGCCCGGTGCCGAAGATGAACCTGTTGTCGGACAACAGTTGTACCGCCGCCTACTGGGCGACCACCACTGGGGTGGTAGCGCGTCAGCCCTCGCGTAGGGCGTCGGCGACTGAGCCGCCTGCCTCATCGGCGGCTTGGCCGCGCAGTTCGGCGTCGGTGTGCCGCGGGTGCGTGGGTTCGGGCGGGGTGTCCACAGTGGTCTGCTCGTCGATCCGGTCGTCCAGTTCCGCCAGCGGGCTGTCCGGGCCGGGAAGGTCGTCGACCGTGACGTCCGGTTCTTCCTCGGCCAGCCGGTGGTCGAGGTCCTCGCCCGCGCGCGCCTCGGCCGGGGTCATGCCGAACCGGTTCGCCTCCGCCCAGTGTTCGGGTGGCTCGATGCCCTCCTCCAGCGGGTCCACCCGGAGGTTGTCCTCGTCGAGGGACTCGGTCTGGCTTTCGGTGCGGTAGCCGTCCATGCCCCGGTGCTACCCCTCGGTGGTCCGCGACAAACTCGTCTGCTCGGCCAGCATCCTGGTCACGTCGTCGATGTTCCCGGCGCGTTCGAACGCCTCCCGCTGCCGGTGCGCGCCGTCGCCGTGGTGGTCCAGCCAGGTCGCGGTGGCCCGCATGAAGTCCAGTTCGCCGGAGGCGCGCAGGTCGTCTGTGTGGTCGCGGATGAGGTCGCCGACCACCGCCGTCGCCTCCCGCAGGGTGCGCAGCCGCGGGTCCGGCACCGACGCCGACCGACCGCCGCGCGCGGCCCGCCACGACGCGGCCCGGATGATCTCCGTCGGCACCGGGTCGGGATCTCCGCGCAGCGCGTCCGACACCAGCAACCGCACGAGGACGGCGATGAAGGTGGCTTCCTGCACGGTCCCCAGCACGTCCGGGATGCGCACCTCCACCGTCGGCTGGGCCTCCGAGGGGCGCACCTCCCAGTAGACCATCTTGCGATCCATCGCCGCGCCCGTCGCGAGCAGCCCCGCCACGATCTCCTCGTACTCGGCCAAAGACGACACGTACGGCGGCGGCCCCGCGGTCGGCCACCGGTTCCACAGCACGTGCCGGGTCGAGGCGTACCCGGTGTCGACGCCGCCGTGGAAGGGCGAGTTGGCCGACCAGGCGAGCAGGGCGGGCAGCCACGGCCGCAGGTGGTTCGCCACCCGCAGCCCGGCCGCCCGGTCCTCGACCCCCACGTGCACGTGGCACCCGCAGGTGACGTCGCTGGCGATGAACGACCCGATGTGCCGGGCGATCCGGTTGTAGCGGGTGCCCGGCCCGATCACCGAGATCTCCGGCTGCGGGTGCGGCGCGGTGCCGGACGCGATCAGCGCCGCTCCCTGGTCCGCCGCGCCCTTGGCCAACAGGCCGCGCAGTTCGACCAGCTCGCCGCGGATGTCGTCGGCCGTGCGCAGCACCCCGGTCGCCGACTCGACCTGGCACCGCAGCAGCTCCGGCTTCAGGTCGACGCCGGTGGCGTCGGCGACCGCCTCCGGCCCCTGGTTCACCAGCCCGCCATCCGGTCCGACGAGGAAGAACTCCTCCTCGACCCCGACCGTCAGCTCAGGTTGTCCGGACAACAGGCCTCCTCGATGTGTCCCCACTGCCCACTTAGTACCCAGGCGCAGGCCCGGCCACGCGGTGTAATAGTTGAGGGATGGCTACCCGAGTGCGCGAGACCGAACGCAAGTACGAGGCCCCCGCCGACTTCGCGTTGCCCGATCTGGCGACCGGGCCGGTGCGCAGCTTCGCCGGTCCCCGCCGCTCGGACCTCGACGCGACCTACTTCGACACTGTCGACCTGCGGTTGGCCCGCGCGGGCATCACCCTGCGCAGGCGGACCGGTGGGGACGACGCGGGCTGGCACGCCAAACTGCCCGTCGCCCCGCACGTGCGCGACGAGATCCGGGTGCCGCTGAGCAGCGCGAAGACCAAGGTGCCCGCCGACCTGGCCGCCCTGGTCCGTTCGCACACCCTGGGCGCCCCGCTCGAACCGGTGGTGCGGATCACCACTGAGCGTGACGAGTGGGAGTTGAAGGGCGCGGACGGCACCACCATCGCCCTGCTCGCCGACGACCGGGTGACCGCGCACCCGCTGGACGCCGAGCCGCACGCCTGGCGCGAACTGGAGATCGAGGCCACCGACCTGGACGTGCTCGCCGCCGTCGGCACCGCTCTCGGCGCGAAACCGGCCAAGTCCACCTCGAAGCTCGCCCGCGCCCTCGGCGACCGGGCACGGCCGCGCAAGCCGGTTTCCCTGCCTGCCAACCCGACGGCGGGCGAGGTCGCCCTCACCTACCTGCGCGCGCAGGCCGACGCGTTGCGCGCGCACGACACCGGCGTCCGACTCGACACCGACGACGCCGTGCACCAGTTCCGGGTCGCGTGCCGACGGTCGCGCAGCGCGTTGCGCGCGTTCCGGCCGTTGTTCGATTCCGCCAGGGTCAACGCGTTGCGGGACGAGCTGAAGTGGCTCGGGGCGGCGGCTTCCCCGGCGCGTGATGCCGAGGTGCTCGCCGGGGAACTGGACGCGGACGTGCACCGGTTGCCGGTGGAGGACGTCCTCGGCGCCGTCCCGGCGCGGATCGACGCCGAGCTGAGCCGGGCCGCCGCCGACGCCAGGACGGCGCTTCTGTCCGCTTTGGACAGTGACCGCCACCTGGCCCTGTTGGCGGATCTCGACGGTTTCCTCGACGAGCCGCCGGTGACCGAGCGGGCCGGTCACCCGGCCGTGCGGGAGCTGCGGCGTCCGGTGCGCCGTGCGTGGCGTGAGTTCGCCGCGTCCGTCGCCGCCATCGACGCGGCCGACGACCGCGACGCCGCGTTGCACCAGGCTCGCAAGGACGCGAAGAAGGCCCGGTACACCGCCGAGGCGGTCGCCCCGGTGTTCGGCGGGAAGCTGGACCGCTGGCGCCGCAAGGTCAAGAAGGCGCAGTCCGCGCTCGGCACCCACCAGGACGCCGTCGTCGCCCGGGGCGCCCTGCGCGACCTGGGTATCCGCGCCCACCTCGCCGGGGACAACGGCTTCACCTACGGCCTGCTGCACGCCCGCCAGGGCCACCGCGCCGAGCAGGCCGAGCGGCGGTTCACCCGGGAGTGGAAGTCGCTGCTGGGGGTCCGGCCGCCGCGCTGGCTGCGCTGAGCCGTTTCGCGGGCCGGTCACCGGGGTACACCCAACCGTGACCGGCTGTATGCGGAAAAGGGGCCCATCGTGGACGACAGCACGTACGTCTTGTTCCTGGTCCTCGGCATAGCGCTCGTCCTGGTGGATGGCCAGATCATCTACCGCAGCGGGCTGAGGTACCTCTCCGACTCCTACGGCGAGATCGAGTCCGCCCGCTCCATGGCCCGGCTCGTGTCGGTGCTGTTCCACTTCGCGGTGCTCGGCGTGCTCGCCCTGATCTCCGCCATCGACCTCGGTGGCGACACGGCGCTGATGGCCATCGTCCGGAAGCTCGGCGTGGTCCTCCTCCTGCTTGCAGGCGCGCACGCGATCGCCATCAAGGCCCTCACCCGCCTCCGCGACCGCCTGGACGCGGAGAACATGACCAAGCAGCGCGCGCAGAACGCCGTCATTGACCCGCCGACCCCGCCCACCGGGGTTGCCGCGCCCACGGGCGGTGCCATCGACTCCGAGGACATCGCCCGCGCCCCGGGCAACGCCGAGACCCGGCTGTCCCGCGCACCCGGCGCCGAACCCGGCATCGGCACCGTCCCGGCCAACGCCGACGGCACGCTGCCGCCCTCGGTGGTCCCAGGCCAGGAGGTCCCGGTTCAGCAGCGCCGGGCGGCCCAGCCCAACCTCGGCCCCGAGACCGTCGCCCGCCGCGCCGAGCGGTAGACAAGCAGCACAGGCAGCACAGGCAGCGTCCCCGATATCGCACAAGGGAAGGCGACCACCCGAGATCGGGTGGTCGCCTTCCCTTGTGGGCTAACGAGAAGTGGTGTCCGCGTAGCGGGCGAGCGGGGTGTCCACCCGGTCGTGCAACTGGAAGGTGCGGCGCAGACCCGTGACGTCGAGGGGGCGCAGCACCACCCGCCCGGTGGCGACCAGCCGCAGGTCGACCGCCCGCGCCCGTGCTCGGTCGCGCACCTCCACCAGCACCCCGAGTCCGGCGGCGGCCAGGAAGTCCACTGGGGACAGATCCACCACCAGCAGTAGCAAGTCCGGGTCGCGCAGGGCGGTGTTCAGGGTCTCGCGCACGGCGGGGGCGGTGACCAGGTCGACCTCACCGCGGACGGTGACCACGCTGGCCCAGCGGCTCACCCGGTCCAGGGATGCCGTCGGGGTCGGCACGCCCGCGCGCCGTGGGCGGGGGATGGCGGGGGAATGGGTGCGGGCTGCCATGGCGGCCTCGGTTCGTGGGGTCGAATGCGCGGAGGTGCATGGGAGTCTTCGAAGCATAGAGCACCGGGCACCCCGGGCAAGCATGTCTGGCGGGCTTCGCCCGAAGGTCGCAGGATCTGGGTTGGGCGGGTCCGCTCAGGGGTAGCTCACGAGTGAGTCGAGGAGGGCACGTGCTGCGTCTGCGTCTGGTGCGCTCTTACCGCGCTGCGTGGTTCGCGCTGGCGGTCGTCGCGGTGTTCACGGGTGTCGGCTCGGGCGTGGTGTTGCTGCGCACGTGGACGTTGTTCTTCCTGGCGGTCACCGCGGTGTGCCTGGCGCTGTCGCTGTCGGCGGCGCTGTCCGGCAACGGGAACCCCGATCCGGGCGCGATCTCGTTGTCGTTGCTGATTTTCGGGTCGCTGGTGGGGATCAGCGGGCTCGTCATGCTCGTCGAGTGGGTGGCCTTCGCTATCGTGGGCGCCCTCGCCGTGGCGGCCATACCGTTGCGCGGCGGTCGCGGGCAGAGCACGCAACGCCTGTGCGCGCGGTGGCAGGAAACCCTGCACTCGCTGCGCGCGGCCACGACCACCACAGAGGCCGCGGTGATCCTAAGAACCAGGCAGCGCTTCCTCGACGAGATGGAGCGTCGCCACCCCGAGGCGTTCCACCGCTGGCTCGCCACGCCGGACGCCGACCCGGCCACCATCCTCCGGCCGAGGCAGGGATCCCTCTGACGACGCGCCAAGATGGGCCGGTGTCCACCTGTCTGGTTCTTGGTGCTAGCGGCTACGTCGGAGCTCACTTGGTCCACGCCCTCGTGCAGGCTGGTCACCGGGTACGAGCGTTCGCGCGCTCGGCCACCGAAATACCCGGCGTCGACAGCATCCGCGCCGACGTGCTCGACGAGGTGGCGCTCGCGGCGGCGATGAGCGAGGTCGACGTCGTCTACCACCTCATCCACTCCATGACCGGCGACGACTTCGTGGCCACGGACGCCCGCATCGCCCAGACCGTCGCCGACGCCGCCGCCAGGGCCGGTGTTCGCCAGGTGGTCTACCTCGGTGGCCCGCGCCCGACCGACGAGCCCTCCCCGCACCTGGCGTCCCGGGCGCAGGTCGGCGACCTCTTCCTGGCCGCGCCGACCCCGGCCGTGGTACTGCAGGCGTCGATGATCATCGGGGCCGGGTCGGCCAGCTTCGACCTGCTGGCCAAGGCGGCGCGCGGCGGTCCGGTCGTGCCGAACCCGGCGTACATGGGCAACCGGAGCCGACCCATCGCGCTCCGGGACGTCCTGTACTACCTCGTCGAGGCCGCTTCGCGAGAACCGGTGAACACCGTCGCCGACATCGCCGGGCCGGATACGTTGACCTACCTGGAACTCTTGCAGCGTTGCGCACGAGTCGCCGGTCTCCCCAAACGGCTCCCGATCCCGGTAGTCCTACCGCCGACCATTGCGGCCGCGTTGAGTTCGGAGCCGCTGGTACGCGCCCTGGTCGACTCACTCAAACACGACCTCGTGCCCACTCACCCCCTCCCGCCACCGCCGTACGGCAGCACCAGCATCGATCGGGCGCTAAGAGAGGCGTTGGGCATATCCGAGCCGGAAGGCCCACCGCTCGACGCGCCCGATCTGCTCAAAGACCGCAAACAGGTTCGCGTCCGAGCCGAGCGGTTCGCGTTGTGGAAGGCGATAACGGACATCGGTGGCGCCAACGGCTGGCACACGCTGCCCGGCGCGTGGTCGCTGCGTGGTGCTGTTGATCACCTCTTCGGCGGAGTCGGCCTGCACCGGGGGAGGCCAACCGACCTTGCCCGGGGAGACGTCGTCGACAGTTGGACGGTCGTCGACCGCCACGACGGGGACACCGAACTCGTCCTGCGCGCCGACCTGCGGCTGCCCGGTCGTGCCTGGTTGACGCTGCGCGCGACCGACGGCGACCACCCGGGCGAGTGCGGTTTCGAGCAGACGACGCTGTTCCAACCGCACGGTCTCGCGGGCAAGATCTACTGGTACACCCAGAAGCCGCTGCACGACGTCGTCTTCGGCACCATGGCGCTGGGCATCGCGCGGGCCGCCGAGGAGTCCGGCGGGACCGGCGCGAGTCCGGTTGAATGAGGGCACCCTCCCCGAAAGGCTCCCTTGTGGACGATCGACTCGCCGAGCTGGCCGCCGCGCACGGCGTCGCGTTGGAGTACGAGAACGGCGAGCGGGAGACGGTGCGGATCGACCCCGCCGTGGTCCGGGCCATCCTCGACGAACTCGGCGACCCGCCCGCCCGCGCGGCGCTCCCGTCGGTCGTCAAGCAGGGCGCGCACCCCGAGGTCGGTCGGGGCGAGGTGGTCTTGGAGGACGGCACGGTCGTCCCCGTCGACGGGGCGCTGCCTGACCTGCCGCTCGGCTGGCACCACCTGCGGGTCGGCGGCGCGGAGACCTCGCTGGCCGTCACCCCCACCCGGCTGCCGGAGGTACCCCGCGGCTGGGGCTGGATGGTGCAGCTCTACGCCCTGCACACGCCCGGGTCGTGGGGCATCGGCGACTACCGCGACCTGCGTCACCTCGTCAACCGCGCCAAGGCCGACGACGCGCACGCGGTCCTGGTCAGCCCGGTCGCCGCGGGCGCGTTGACCAAGCCGGTCCGCAAGTCCCCGTACTCGCCGTCGAGCAGGCGCTTCCTCAACCCGCTGCACCTCGCGGTCACCGACCTCCCCGAGTTCGCCGCCGCCGACGCCCCACTCCGCGCCCGCGTCGAGGCGCTGCGCCCCGAGCTGGGTGACCGCATCGACCACGACGGCGTGTGGGCGGCCAAGACCGCAGCGTTCGACCTGCTGGACCTCGACCTGCCCGACCTCGCGGCTCTCGATCCGGCCCTGCTCGACTTCGCCACCTTCAGCGCCATCGCCGAACGCCACGGCCCCGACTGGCGCACCTGGCCCGCCGGGCTGCGCCACCCGGGCAGCCCCGAGGTGGCCACGGCGCGGGCTGACCTGGCGGACCGCGTCGCCTTCCACGCCTGGCTGCAGCAGCGGTCCGGGCAGCAGCTCGACCGCGTCCGCGAGTCCGCGCGCGGGATGCGGACCGGCGTGATCCACGACCTGCCGGTCGGCGTCGACCCGGGCGGCGCGGACGGCTGGTCGTTGCAGGACGTGCTCGCCTCCCGGGTCACCGTCGGCGCCCCGCCGGACGCGTTCAGCCCGCTCGGCCAGGACTGGGTGCTGCCCCCGATGCGCCCGGACAAGCTCGTCGAACAGGGCTACCGGCCGCTGCGCGACATGATCCGCGCGGTCCTCTCACACGGCGACGGCATCCGCGTCGACCACGTCATGGGCCTGTGGCGGCTGTGGTGGATCCCACCGGGCGAAGGCCCCGAACGGGGCACCTACGTGCACTACGACGGCGAGGCCATGCTCGGCGTGCTGGCCCTGGAGGCCCACCGCGCGAACGCCGTCGTCATCGGCGAGGACCTCGGCACGGTGCCCGAGTACGTCACCGAGGACCTGCAGGACCGCGGCGTGCTGAGCTGCGCGGTCGCCTGGTTCCAGCGCGACCGGGACAACCGGCCGCTGCCGTCCGACCGCTACCCCCGGCAGGCGGCCGCCAGCATCTCCACCCACGACCTGCCCACCGCGTCCGGCTTCCTCGCGGGCGAGCACGTGCGGGTCCGCACCGAGCTCGGCCTGCTCAAGGACCCGGCGGCGGAACGGGTGACCGCCGAGGCCGAGCGCGCCGCGATCATCGGCATGCTCGCCGCGGAAGGCCTGGTCGGACCCGATCCCACGGTCGACGAGATCGTGCCGGCGCTGCACCGGTTCATCGCGCGGACCCCCTGCGCGCTGGTGTTCGCCGCCCCCCAGGACCTGATCGGTGAGCTGCGGCAGCCCAATCTACCCGGCACCGTCGACCAGTACCCCAACTGGCGGCTCCCACTGCCGCTCGACGTCGACGGTGTGCTGGACCACCCCGCGGTGCGCGCGGCGGTCGAGGTGTTCCGGGCCCGCTAGCGGCTGCCAGCGACGGCGGGCTCCGGTTCAGTGGTCTTGGTGGTCTTGTCCTCGGCCTGCGCCTGGTCGTCGGCGAGCCCCTGCTCCGCCAGCAACGCGGTGTAGATCGGGGTCAGGTCGAAATCGGCCACGGTCACTCTGCTTTCCCTCGCATGTTCTCGGACGGTCACTGGATATCCAACGACACCCAGTCTCACACGTCCGTTCGAGTGACAGTTGCCAGTTCGCAATACTGTGAAAGCGCTCTCTGATCACAGCCGGTGTGGATCGGTGGCCCCGAGCAGGTCCAGGTACCCCGCGCTCGCCTGCCAGAGGGCGTCCGACACCGGCTCCACCTTGCCCGGTTTCCACCGCCGCCGCTCGTACTCGGCGGTCCGCTCCCGCAGCGCCCGCAGGCTCAACGCCAGCTCGTCGGCCAGCCGGGCGGTGACCTCGGCGGCCGGGGGAGCGGCGGGGCGCAGCGCCCTGGCGGACCCGTCCGCGATCGCGTCCAGCACGTCCTCGCGGACGCCGTCCTCGGCCGACCACACCAGCACCGGCCGCTCCAGCACGTGGTTCCACACCGGGGCGTGCGCCGACCGCCAGTACACCGCCGCCGGGGTCTGCGGCAGCCGCGCGGCCGCCGCCCAGTGCCGGGCGCCGTTGGGCTCGGTCAGCCACGGCACCTCGTCGATGTCCACGGTGAGCGCCACGGTGATCTCGTCCAGCTCCCGTTGCCCGCCGAGCAGGTCGCCCGCCACCCACAGGCCGCCGACCCGCAACGGGAAGATCGACGCCGGTCTGGTCGCCATGTCGGCGCAGGTCGCCGCGACGGTGCGCAGGTGGTGCACGGCTCGGGTCCAGTTCACGCCGGACATCCTGCCGCACTCGTCCCACTGCGCCGGGTTGGCGTGCTCGTCCGCGTTGTCACCCTACGCGACTGGTCGTTGACGGTCCGGCACCCCGGTCGTACGTTGAACTTTGGCGGGACCCGGGAGTCCGCCGGTGGGGATTGACAATCGTTCGGTGGAGGAAAGATGACGGTGGCGCCGGAACGCGTGCACGACTACCCGTTCAACCGGCCGGAAGGCCTCGACCTCGCCCCGGCCTACCGGGCCGCCCGCACCGCGCCCGGGATGATCCGCGTCCAGCTCCCGTTCGGCGATCCCGCCTGGCTGGCCACCCGCTACGAGGACGCCCGGTTCGTCCTCGGCGACCGCCGGTTCAGCCGGGCCGCCGCGACCGACCGCGACGAGCCGCGCGTCCAGTACCACCGGGGCAACGGCGGCATCCTCGCCATGGACCCGCCCGACCACACCCGGCTGCGCGTCCTGGTGGCCAGCGCGTTCACCGTCCGCCGGGTGGAACGGTTACGTCCACGCGTGCGGGAGATCGCCGAGGGGCTGGTCGCCGACATGGTGGCTCACGGTTCCCCCGTCGACCTCGTCGAGTCGTTCGCCCTACCGCTGCCGGTACAGGTGATTTGCGAACTCCTCGGTGTCCCCGCCGAGGACAGGCACCTGTTCCGCGAGTGGAGCGACGGCCTGCTGTCCACCGCGGCTCTTACCGCTGAGGAGTTCACCCGCAACGACCAGGAGCTGTCCGCGTACATGGCTGGCCTGGTCGCCCAGCGGCGCGCGGAACCGGCGGACGACCTCATGTCCGCCCTGATCGCCGCCCGCGCCGAGAACGTCGACCGGCTCACCGAGCGGGAACTGGTCGAGCTGTGCGTCGGCGTGCTGGTCGCCGGGCACGAGACCACCGCGACCCAGATCCCCAACTTCGCGCACGTCCTGCTCGCCCAACCCGAGCGGTTCGCCGAGCTGCGCGCCACCCCGGACCTCATCCCGGCCGCCGTCGAGGAGCTGATGCGGTTCGTCCCGCTCGGCGCCACCTCCGCGTTCGCCCGCTACGCGCTGGAAGACGTCCAGGTCGGCGCGGTGCTCGTGCGCGCGGGGGAGCCGGTGCTGGCGGCCATCGGGTCGGCCAACCACGACGAGACCCGGTTCCCGGACGCCGAACGCCTCCGCTTCGACCGCCCCGAGACCGGTCACCTCGGTTTCGGCCACGGCGCCCACCACTGCCTCGGCGCCGCGCTGGCCAGGGTCGAGCTGCAGGAGGCGCTGCGGGCGCTGCTCGCCCTGCCGGATCTGCGCACGGCCGGTGATCCGGTGTGGAAAACCGAGATGTTGGTCAGGGGCCCACGCAGTATGCCGGTAGCGTGGTGATCATGACCTGGACTGTGAGCGTCGACCGCGGCGCCTGCCTCGGCTCCGGCATCTGCGCCGGTTCCCGCCCGGACGTCTTCAAGTTCGACGGCCACCACGGCACCCCGGTGACCGCCACCGTCGACCCGGACGAGGACGTCCTCGACCTCGCCGACACCTGCCCCTCCGCCGCCATCTTCATCCACGACGAAACCGGCGCCGAACTGGCACCCCGCTGACACTGGCCGGATTCCGGGTGCGGGCGTCCTGCCCGCCCCGGTTTCCGGTCAGATCCGGCTGGATTCCAGCGGGGTCACCAGGATGGCGCGCGCGCCCACGTCCCACAGTTCGTCCATGACGAACGGGGCCCGGTCGCGCGGCACCAGCGAGCGCACCGCCACCCAGCCCTCGCGGGCCAGCGGCGACACCGTCGGCGACTCGATGCCCGGGGTCAGCGCGCACGCCGCCTCCTGGGCCGCCACCGGGCAGTCGAAGTCGATCATCACGTACTGCCGCGCGATCAGCACGCCCTTGAGCCGCCTGCGCACCCGCTCCACCGCGGTGGCGACCTGGTCGTCGGTGTCCGGCCTGCGGATCAGCACCGCCTCGGACTGCAGGATCGGGTCCCCGAACACGGCCAGCCCCGAGTTGCGCAGGCTCGTCCCGGTCTCCACCACATCAGCCACCGCGTCCGCGATGCCCAACTGCACGGACGTCTCGACCGCCCCGTCCAGCCGCACCAGCGTCGCGTTGACGCCGTGCCGCGCCAGGTGCGCCGACACCAGCCCCGGGTAGCTCGTCGCCACCCGCTTGCCCGCCAGGTCCGCCACCGTCGTCATCGCCTCCGGCCGCGCCGCGAACCGGAACGTCGACGCGGAGTAACCGAGTTCGAGCACCTCCTCGGCCCCGGTGTCGGCGTCGAGCAGCAGATCCCGCCCGGTGATCCCGGCGTCCAACGTCCCGGTGCCGACGTAGAGCGCGATGTCCCGCGGCCGCAGGAAGAAGAACCGCACGTCGTTGCGCACGTCGTCAAGCATCAGTTCGCGGTTGCCCCGATGAACCCGATACCCCGCCGCGGTGAGGAGCTGTTCGGAGGGGACACTCAACGACCCCTTGTTGGGCACCGCGATGCGTAGCGTGGTCACGCGCTGGAATCCTGCCACACCCGCCCCGCCCCGGTTGACCACCCACGACCGAACACCCGATGACACCCCGGCACCGCTCCCCACCCTCCGCGGGCACGTCCACTCCACCGCCACCCGCAAGGTGGACCTGTGCCGATCGGATCGCCAATCGTCGCCGATTCCAGGCGACGTGCCGCAGCCCCTACGGGGACCCGGCCGCGACCTCACCTACCGCAACGACCACTCGCGAACACGCACCGCCACCCCACCAGCCGCCCCACGCCCCGCAAAACCACACCATCGCCCAGGCCCCCAAGCCCGCCACACCCACCCGAAATCCCCACCCGCGGGCACAAACCCCAACCCCGGGCGGCCCCCACCCTTCCCGGGGGGCGTCCCCGAGGCCAGTCTACCCGCCGACCATGATCATCAGGGGCGGGCGGTGTTGGCTGTGGACGGCGGCGGTGGTTGTGGACAACTCGACACATCCGCGGGCCGGGTGGGTGATCGACGCACATCCGCGGGTCGAGTATGTGATCAACCAGGCGGGGAACCCGGCAAGGCCGGACACGCAGGGCGTAGGTCGCGTGTCCGGCCCGTACCCGTGGCCGACCCACCATTCGGGTGGCCCGGGGCCCGGAGCGGACGGCCGGTTTCCGCGACGGCCGTCTCAGCTCCGATCGGAGTGGTGCAGGGTGACTTGAGCATGCCGTACCGCTCGGGGGCCGCGCCCATCCCAATGACTCATAGTTTCGGGTTATGCACCATTCGCCCGATAGCAGGCCTCGGTGCGCCGAATGGGTGTACGGTGCGCTCAATACTTGACCTTCGCGGCGTTCTGCGCAAGGGACCAATGCCCCCACCGGCGCCCGGTTCGGTCCACAAGAGACTGTCAGACCCCCGGCGTAGCGTGACCCCACCGACTGAGGAGGGGTTCACCATGGGTTTCCGGGTTGATCTGACGCTCGACTGCGTCGATCCAGTGCGGCTGGCCGAGTTCTACAAGACCGCCCTGGGCTACCGCGACGAGCCGCCGCCCGCGCCGTTCGCCACGCGCGGTGAGTGGCTGGCGCAGTTCGGCGAGGAGGACGAGGGCGGCGGCGCCTGGCTGCACGACCCGGACGGCGTCGCGCCGCGGTTGTTCCTGCAGCGGGTGCCCGAGCCCAAGGCGGCTAAAAACCGGTTACACATGGATGTGCGGCTTGATCGGTCCGGCACCCCGGAGCAGCGGTGGGCGCGGATCGTCGAGGCGGCCGACCGGTATGTGGCCGCGGGCGCGACCAGGCTGGCCGAGTTCGCCGGTCACCACATCGTGCTGGCCGATCCGGAGGGTCACGAGCTGTGCCTGGCTTGAATTGTCCACTTAGGACAAACTGATAACTGCCGATCACGGGGGTTGCCGCGCGGTTACACTGGGGCCACGAGGTGGGGGAGTGATGTCGGGGGGCGTCCGCGGTGAGTGCTCTGTTGCGATTCGTGCGTTCGGCCACGGCCGGACAGGTGGTGTTGGCCGTCTCCGGTGAGGTCGACATGTCCAGTGCGCATTTGCTGGACACCCAGTTGAGCCTGGCCCAGCGCTGCGCGGGGGTCGTCCGCGCGGAACCGGGTTACCGGGCGCCCGAGCGGTGTCGCGCCCCTGCGGAAAGGACGGTCGCGGTCCGCGAGCCCGCCGTGTCCGTCCGCGCCGCGCCCGAGTTGTCGGACCACGACCCCCAGGCCGCGGTCGTGCTCGACCTCACCGGCGTCCGCTTCCTCAGCGCGGTCGGGGTCGACGTGATCGCGAACGCGGCGTTCCGGGCGCGCGAGACGCAGGTCCCGTTGATCGTGGTCGCCCCGGTCGACGGCCCGGCGCACCGCACGATCATGTTGGCGGGCCTGGAGAACGCCATCCCGTCCCACCCCACGGTCGACGCCGCGCTGCGCTCGGTCGGCCAGTCGCCGTGACCCGCGGGGAGTCCGGATGGGGCGGTGTTTCGGCGCGGCCCGTCCCGGGTCAGTCGTGCCCGCCGAGAGCCGTGGCGATCTCCGACAGCCGGATCGTGTCCGTGGTGGACTTGGCGGTGCCCAGCACGATCCGGTCGGGACGGATCAGTGCCGCCTGGACGCCCGCGCCCCGTAACCACTCGGCGTAGGGCGAGTCGAGGTCGACGACGGTCGGGTGCGGGCCGAGCAGGTCGTCGCTCCAGCCGTCGGCGGTGCGCCACTGCGGACACAGCGTGCCCGCCAGTGGGGTCCGCCGCACGAGGCGGCCGGGGTCGAGGGCGGGGGAGGAGAACCGGAGCGCCGCCGTTGGTATGCCGGGGAGCCGGGCGGCGGCGCCGATCACCGATCGTCGGACCGGCCCCGCGCTCAGGGCCCAGCCGACGATGTGCGCTGCCCGGATCATCCGCGTCACGTGCGGCGCCCGTTCGGTCTGGTACGTGTCGAGGATGCCCGGGTCGCCGCCGTCCAGGACGAGGGCGAGCTTCCAGGCGAGGTTGTGCGCGTCCCGCAGCCCGGCGCCCAGTCCCTGTCCGATGAACGGCGGCCCCTCGTGCGCCGCGTCGCCGAGCAGGAACACCGGCCCGCGGCGCCACCGTTCGGCCACGCGGGACCGGAACGTGTACGTCGCCGCCCGGATGATCTCGATGTCGTCCACCGGGGTCCACCGCGCCAACAGGGTCCGCGGGTCGGCCGGTCCGTCCACCCGGAACTCCCAGCGGTAGTGGTCGCCGACGACCCGCATGAACGTCGCGGGCCGCCGCCGGTCGCACACCTGGTGCACCCCACCCCAGTCGACGACGCCGTCGCCGCGCACGTCCACCACAAGCCACTGCTGCGGCCTGCCCAGCACCCGGCTCGTGATCCCGAGCTCCCGCCGCACAAAGCTATCCGCGCCGTCGCACGCCAACACGTACTCGGCTCTTATCTCGCCGCGGTCGGTCTGCACGGTAGGCCCATCGACACCGGTGACGGTCACGCCCCACTCCACCCGATCGCCGACCTCGTCGAGCAACAACCGCTCCAACGCCGGCTGCTCGAACATCGACGACTCCGCGACCCCATTCGCCCCGACCGCCGAGTCCCGAGCGAACTCCGCAAGCACCCGCCCTCGCGGCTCGACCAACCGCAACCCCGGCATCCCCCGGCTGACCGCCTGAAACCGCCCCAACACCCCGACGTCCTGCAGCACCCGGAGCACCTCACCGTCCAGGTGCACCGCCCGCGGTAACGGATAGGGCGCCGCATGCCGCTCCAACACCCTGACATCCACCCCGCGCCGCCCCAGCAACGCCGCCACCACCAGTCCGACCGGCCCCGCCCCGATCACCACCACCCGCACGTCACCTGTATACCGCACCACCACCCCTGATCCCACTCTCCCCTTACCGCTACAAGCTATCAAGATAATTGACAGCGAGTCGGGCAATGTGCCACGCCACACCGGTACGGCGACAGTGGGCACCCCGCCCCTTCGATTCCCACCCACCTCACAGTTCCCCTGTGCTCAGCCCGGACGACCAGAAGACCTCTGCCCTGCTCTGCCGCAATGACCAGAAGGCCCTGCTCCGCTTGCCCGGATGACCACAAGGCCCCGGGCAGCGTTGTCGGATAGCCAGAAAACCCTGCCCCTGCCTTGCCGGAATGACCAGAAGGCCCTGTCCTACTTGCCTGGACGACCAGAAGGCCTTGGCCTGCTTTGTCGGACTGCCAGAAAGCGCTGCCCTGCTTTGCCGGAATGACCAGAGAGCCTTGCCCTGCTTGCCCGGACGATCAGAAGGCCCTGCCCCGTTTGTCGGCAGCCAGAAGGCCCCTGACCTGCTCATATCCCGAGTTGTCCACAATGGCCCTACCTGTCCACAGCGGACATTCAGTGCTGTTCCGGCCGGATTCGACCCCGTAGTCTGGAATAGGGTGGCCCCCCGGGCGGGAGGGGTCTGGGTTGGGCCGGGTGCGGCGTGGGGCGGTGCGAGTTGGGCCGGTGTGGGTGAGGCCTTGCGGTCGCTGGCGGCGGTGCTCGTGTGGCGGGTGCGGGATGGGCCGGGTCTGGGGTGAGGCCCTGTGGTCGCTGGCGTCGGTGCTCGTGTGGTGGTTGTGGCGGGTCGGGGGACGACAAGGTGGCTGGTCGGTCGGCTTCCACGCGGCGGTGTCGACTCTGGCGACCGGTGGTTCAGGGGTGGTGCGAGGTGGATCCGGTTGCCATGGTCCGTCCCAGCACTACGACCACCGCGCCCGCGAGGACCACGCTCAGCAGGCCGATTCGCAGGCTGGTGGCGTCGGCGACGAGTCCGACGGCTGGTGGTGAGATCAGTGATCCGATTCGGAGCATCCAGCTCACCACCGTCAGCCCGACTCCCGCTGTCAGTCCCGGTAGTTCGTCGGCGCTGTGCATGGCGGCGGGGATGAGGGTCGCGGTGCCGAGTCCGGCCAGGGTGAAGCCCACCAGCGTCAGCCACACCGAGGGGACGGCGAGCGCCGCGCCCATTCCGAGTGCGGCGATGCCTCCGCCCCACCGCACCACTGTGCGCTGGCCGAGGCGGTCGGTGACCCGGTCGCCGATGAGGCGGCCGATGGTCATGGCGGTTTGGAGGCAGACGAAGCCGAGGCCCGCGGTGGCGGCGCCCGCGTGGAGGCCGGTCAGGTAGATGGCGGACCAGGACGAGCCCGAGTCCTCGACCACGGCTCCGCAGGCGGCGAGCACGCCGAGGGCGATCATCAGCCAGATCGCACGACCGGGGGCGTGGATGGGTGGGGTGCGTTCCGAGTCGTCCGGGCCGGGGAGCATGAAGCGGTAGCAGACGACCGCCACGAGGCTGAACAGGGCGGCGGCGCCGGTCAGGTGGGCCAGGAGCGGTATGCGCAGTCCGGCCGCCAGGGAGCCCAGTAGTCCACCGGTGACCGCGCCGATGCTCCACACGCCGTGAAACGAGTTCACGATGGACCGTCCGTAGCGGCGTTGGACGCGCAGGCCGTGCGTGTTCTGGGCGACGTCGATGACCGAGTCCAGGGCGCCGACGACGAGCAGTGCCAGGGCGAGCGGGAGCCAACCCGGGGCGATGCCGATGCCGATGACGGCGAGTGACAGCGCCACGATCCCCAGTGCGGCCACTCGGGACGACCGGAGGCGGTTGATCAACGCCGGGGCGAACAGCCCGGCGATCAGCGCGCCGAGCGGACCGGCGGCCAGCGCGGTGCCGAGCGCGGCGTTGGAGAGCGCCAGATCGGCCTTGATCTCGGGCAACCGGGGGACGACGGTGGCGTACAGCGCCCCGTTGGTCAGGAACACGCCTGCCACGGCGACCCGGGCGCGGGTGTCGGCTGTGGTCGGTGCGGGCACCGGGCCGAGCCTACCGTGGGTGGTCGTTCTGGATCTTGGACTGCTCGATCGGGTGGTTTCCGCGCCGGGGGGTTGGCCGGGCCCCGCGCGCACTGGTTCTCTTCACCGCGTCCGAAGGGTCCGCGGAGAGGGTGGGTCGATGCAGCCGTTCCAACTGCCGGAGTTCTACATGGCGTATCCGGCGCGGCTGAACCCGAACCTGGACACGACGCGGGTGCACAGCAAGGCGTGGGCGCGCGAGATGGACATGATCGATGTCCCGCAGCACGGCACGGTCATCTGGACCGAGGCCGACCTGGACGCGCACGACTACCCGCTGCTGTGCGCATACACCCATCCGGACTGCGACGCCACCGAGTTGGACCTGATCACCGACTGGTACGTGTGGGTCTTCTACTTCGACGATCACTTCCTGGAGCTGTTCAAGCGCACCCGCGACACCCAGGCCGCGCGCGCGTACCTGGATCGGTTGCGGCTGTTCATGCCGGTCGACGGCCCGATCACCGAGGCCCCGACCAACCCGGTCGAGGCGGGGCTGGCCGATCTGTGGTCGCGCACGGTGCCGTCGATGTCGGCCGACTGGCGGCGCCGGTTCGTGGAGAGCACCAAGAACCTGCTCGACGAGTCGCTGTGGGAGCTGGCGAACATCAACGAGGGGCGGGTGTCGAACCCGCTGGAGTACATCGAGATGCGCCGCAAGGTCGGTGGCGCCCCCTGGTCGGCGAACCTCGTGGAGCACGCGGCGGGGGCCCAGATCCCGGCGGTGATCGCCGGGAGCCGCCCGATGCACGTGCTGCGCGACACCTTCGCCGACGCGGTGCACCTGCGCAACGACCTGTTCTCGTACGAGCGCGAGGTGCTCGACGAGGGTGAGCTGAGCAACGGGGTGCTGGTGTTCGAGAAGTTCCTCGGCATCGACACCCAGGCCGCCGCGGACGCCGTCAACGACCTGTTGACGTCCCGGTTGCACCAGTTCGAGCACACCGCCGTCACCGAGGTCCCGCCGCTGTTCGAGGAGCACGGCATCGCCACCGAGGACCGGCTGGGGGTGCTGGCGTACATCAAGGGCCTGCAGGACTGGCAGTCCGGCGGGCACGAGTGGCACATGCGGTCCAGCCGATACATGAACGGCGGTGGCCAGGCGGGCGGCAAGCTGCTCGCCGGACCGCTGGGGCTGGGCACGTCGGCGGCCCGGATCGTGCCGTCGCTGCTGGCCACGCACCGGCAGCGGCAGCGGTCGTTCACGCACGTGCCGTACCCGGACGTGAGCGGGGTGTCCCGGCCGGAGCTGCGGATGCCGTTCCCGGTCCGGTCCAACCCGCACCTGGGTGCCGCCCGGGAGAACGTGATCACCTGGGGCAAGGCGGTCGGCATCATCGACGAGCTGCCGGGTCTGTGGGACGAGGAGAAGTTCCGCGACTACGACCTGCCGCTGTGCGCGTCGGGCATCCACCCGGACGCGTCGGCGGAGCAGTTGGACATCTCGTCCGGCTGGCTCGCCTGGGGCACCTACGGCGACGACTACTACCCGGTGCTGTTCGGCAAGGCGAGCGACTACCCGGCGGCGAAGGCGCAGACCGAGCGGTTCTCCGAGTTCATGCCGATCGACGGCGAGGCGACCCCGGAGCCGGTCAACGCGCTCGAACGGAGTCTGCTGGACCTGTGGTTGCGCACGACCGCGCCGATGACCCTGGACGCCCGCGGCCAGTTCCGCACCGCGATCGAGGTGATGACGGCGAGTTGGCTGTGGGAGCTGGCGAACTCGTACCAGAACCGCATCCCGGACCCGGTCGACTACATCGAGATGCGGCGGCACACGTTCGGCTCCGAGCTGACCATGAGCCTGTCCCGCATCGGCCACGGCCGCACGGTGCCCGCCGAGGTCTACCGCAGCCGCCCGGTGCTGGCCATGGAGAACGCCGCCATGGACTACGCCTGCATGATCAACGACATCTTCTCCTACCAGAAGGAGATCCAGTTCGAGGGCGAGATCCACAACATCGTCCTGGTCGTGCAGAACTTCTTCGACACCGACGCGCACACCGCCATGACCATCGTCGGCGACCTGATGGACAGCCGCATGCGCGAGTTCGAGCACGTGGTCACCACCGGCCTCCCCGCCCTATTCCAGGACTACAACCTCGACGCGGACGCCCAGCGCACCCTGCTCGGGTACGCCGAGGAACTGCGCAACTGGCTCTCCGGCATCCTCGCCTGGCACGAGGGCTGCCGCCGCTACGCGGAGCCGGACCTCATCCGCCACTTCCCGGACAGCCCCGGCGCCCCGAAGTCCCCCGAGGCACCCCAGGTCCTGTTCCGCCCGTCCGGCCTGGGCACCGCAGCCGCCAGGCTCATCCCGCCAACCCGAGTGGGCAGCCTGGTCGCGGGTTCCTGACCCGCCAACCAACCGGCGTGTCCACGCCGACCGACGGTTGGCTAGGGCCTCGGTACGCCCGGAATCAGCGAGTTGTCGGCATCGCTGTGTGCCGTCCATCCACAATGCCCTGACCTGTCCACCGGTCCTCCCGCCACCCCCTTGACAACCCGCTCCCCGCGCTATCTTCAGGAATGGGCCCCCGGCCCCCGGGTGGGCGGGCTCCTGCCTGGACCACGACGGCGCCGGAGTCAAGCGCGTGATCGGGTGGAAACCGGCACGGGTGGCAGCCAGGGCGAGACCGGGTGGAAGTCGGTACAGGGTGGATGAAGCCGATCCCGGGGCCAGGTGAAGGCGGTACGCGGCCTGGGGTGCTGGGCGGCGGGCGATCGGGTTGTCCACAAGGCGTGGGGCTGTCCACAGCTGGTGGTCGGGTCCCCTTGACAAGTCGTGGATCGCGGTACGGTCAGGAATGGGCCCCCGGCCCCCGGGTGGGTGGGGTCCTGCGTACTGGGCGGGTGGTGAAGTGGCAAGGGTTGGGTGGGCCACGATGTGGTTGGTTCGGCGGGGTCGTGGTGGCGGGGGGGGGGGTGTTGGGGTGGGTTTCGGGGAACTGCTGAACAGTCGGGTTCCTTAGGCCGCTCGGCGCAATCGCGGGTGAGGGGGGCTGGGTGGGGTGGGGCTCGTGGCACACTCCGGGGCGTGTGGACATTGGGGTGGCGGGCGCTTTACCGCCAGGTGGTGCGGTCGTCGTTTGCGACTGTTCCGTTTTACCGGGAGCGGTGGGCGTTGTCCGGGCGCACTGATCCGGTGGTGGTGGCGGGGCGGGTGGGGGAGCACGGGGGTGCTGTCCCGGCGGCCGCGGTGTTGGAGCGGGTGTCGGATTTGGTGCCGTTGGCGGGTGGGTCGGCTGCGGTTGATCCGTTGCGCGGGTTGGACTTCGTGTTGTACCAGTGTGCGCGGGTGACGCCGGAGACGACGGTTGTCGGGGTGGCGCCCGCGCACCATCCGCGGGTGATTGACTTCGAGTCCACTCCGGACGAGTTGCGGGGGCACGTGTTGGCGGTGGGGACGCCTAAGCAGTTGGCGCGGTTCAACCGGGATGTGCCGCAGGTGCCGTTGGTGGCCCCCAGTGAACGCGGGGACCAGGGGTTGCTGGTGGACGATCTGCTCGGGGTGCTCGGTGGGGTCCGTGATTGCGGTAACTGGCACTTGGACTGGCCGAGGGTTTACGCGAGGGAAACGTCGTTGGGTGTCGCGTTCACGTTGTTGCGGCAGCGGTCGCCGCGGTTGGTGGACATCGTGCCTGCTGGTGGTGCTGATGGTCGGGTCGAGTTGTGTCCGCGGCACCGGAGTCCGGTGATCGCGGTATGAAGGTGGATGTGTTCGACCCGCGTACCGACCCGGAGCCGGGGTACTGGGCCGGTTTGCGTGCGACCGCGGGGCTTCGGGCTGACTGGGACTGGCGGGTGTTGGCGGCTCAGGCGTGGGGTGCGCGAACCGTCCAGCTCGTCACGGTACTCAAGGACGGTGACACTCCGAAGGCGGTGGTGAACGCGGCGTGGCTGGGTGCGCCGCTGCACCGGTTTTCCTTCAACGGCGCGCGGTCGCGGCCGTGGTTGGGCGCGTTGCACGTGCGGGGACCGGGTTCCGGCGCGGTGCCGGGCTGGTGGTTGGCCGACGACGTCCCGATCACCGAGTTGACCCGCACCTACGCGCGTGCGATGCGCCGCGAACTCGGTCCCGGTTGCCTGGCCCTGGTGTTGCGGCAGGTGACCGACGAGCAGGCCGCCGCGGTCGGGAAGCTCAAGGTCGTCCGGCCGACCGAGCCGATCTGGACGTTCCCGATCCGGGACTGGACCGATCCCGAGGCGTGGTTGATGGCGTTGAGCCGCAGCAGGCGCAGCAACATGCGGGCCATCTTCCGGAAGGTGCGGGAGAACGAGAACCTGGAGATCCGCACCGAGACCGGCACGACCGAGCTGGACGAGGTGCGGGTCGTCGAGGCGATGCGGTGGAACGACGACAAGTACGGCGGTCGCCTGGTGCCGCGGATCCGGGTGCTCAGCGCGTACCTGCGGGCGTTGGCCGAGCAGCCCGATGTCCGGTCGGTCAGCTACCTCGACCGCGACACCGGCAAGCTGATCGCGTTCGGCACCGTGCTCGACCACCCGACCCGGCCGGTGGTGCGGTCGTGGACGCAGCGGCCCGCCGAGGAGGGTGGCGCGAAGTACCTGTACTTCTACCACCTGGCCAAGCAGGTCGAGTGGGCCATCGCGAACGGCAAGCAGTACGTGGAATTGGGCAAGGGCAAGTCGCAGGAGAAGCAGTCGCTGGGTGCGTTCGAGTCGGCGCAGGCGGCGATGGCGGTGCCTATCCGACCGTGGTAGGCGCGGTGGCCTCTGTGGACAGTCTGGTGTGGAGCACCGACGCCTTGGTGGCCAGTCCGACCACCAGGGCCAGGAAGACGCCGACGGCGCCCAGCGGTCCGGTGGCGGCCAGCGCGGCGATGGTGGTCGCGACGAGCGAGGCGACGGCGGCGGACGTCGTCAGCGCCAGCACCGCGCCGTTGGTGTTCTCCAGCAGGAACACGGCGTAGACCACGGCGCAGAACGACGTCATCTCGACCAGCACGACCAGGCCGAGCAGCACCCGGTTCTCCGATACCGGCGCGAGGGAACCGATGACGACGACGGCCACCACGAGCACGCTGTCGACCACCGCCGTCCACCCGGTGATCCGCTTGGCCAGCGCGCGTCCACCCGAGCCGCTGGTTCCGCGCAGCCGCAACGAGATCGCCGGTTGGATCAGCCGCAGCACCAGCACACCGAACGACCCCAGCGCGCTCGACACGAGGACCAGCACGTACACCAGCGCCGTCTCGGCGGGCTTGGCCGCCACCGCCAACACGACGTAGAGGACGGAAACCCCGGCCGCGTCGGCGACATCGGAGAATCCCAGCAGCAGCACGCGTCGGTTCAGCAGCCCGCCGAGGCCGTCGCGGTTCGGCGACGGCCGGTCGCGGGACACCAGTGCGGCGAGCACGGCGCAGACGACGACGAGTCCGCCGACCAACGCGAGCAGGTAGCCGTACGGGTGCAGGACACCGGCGACGGCGAGACCGGCCATGCCGACCACCCACGCCGCGTACGCCATGAACGCCGCCATGTCCCGACCGGGCCGTGCCGCCAGTCGGTGCAGGGCGGCCAGGACCGACAACAATCCCAAACCGGCGGCGTTGGTGGCGGCCGCCGTGTAGAGCGCGACCGAGCCGCCGACCGGGGCCGTCGCCGCTGTCGCGAGCAGACCGAGCCCGAACGGCGCGGCGGCGCGGCCCAGCAGCATCCGGGTGACCTGCGGGCCGAGCCGCCGGGTGCGGGGGACGGCGGTGAGCGCGGACTTCTCCACGCCGAGCACGAGCATCTGCAGCCAGGCGAAGGTGCCGGTGGCCGCGACGTAGCGGCCGAAGTCGTCCGCGCCCCACACCGGCAGCAGGACCAGCATCGACAGTTGGATTCCCGCTCGGGCCGCCCCCCGGCCCGCGATGACCCGCAGGGCGGCCCACTTCATCGGCGGGTCAGCCCTGCGCGGTCACGGCTGGCTCCTCGGCCTTCGCGCCGCCGTCGACTCCGTTGTCCCCGTTGACTCCGCTGGCCTTGGTGCCCGAGATCTCGGTGTTCCGGGAGCGGCCGGGGCGGAACCAGCCGCCGATCTTGCGCCAGATCCGGTCCGGCAGGGTCAGGATCAGCACCGCCAGGACGAGGTGCACGGCGATGAAGACGAACGCCTCGTTCTTGGTGGCCGGGCGGCCGAAGAACACGGTCATGTGGTCGGCCCAGGTCCACACCTGCGGGATCGGCGTCCAGGCCGGGTCCGTGTGCGGGTTGATGGTCAGGAACGCCAGGTCCTCGATGCCGGACAGTTGCAGCAGGATCATCGCGTAGCCGAGCCTGCGCGCCCCGCCGGAGGAGCCGCCGCCGAGCCGGAACGACAACGTGAGCGCCAGGATGATGAACGGCGTCAGCGTCAGCACCAGGTAGTAGAAGCTCTTGTCGTTCGCCGCGGCGAAGAAGATCTGCGGGACGAAGAAGGCGAAGAAGACCAGGAAGCAGAGCGGGATGAACAGCCTGCTGAGCTTCTCCCGCAGCGACTGGCTCAACCGCATCGCCGCGATCGCCTCGGTGGCGATCACGAACGGGACCACCTTGACGATCAGCACCCCGATGTTCGGGATGGTCTTCTCGTGCGGGAAGCCGAACCACACCGCGCCCGCCGCGGCGAGCGCGAGCACCGTGAGGATGATGAACGCCCTGTGCTCGCGCAGGCCCGCGCCCGCCCCCGTGTCACTGCCCGCCGTGCGATTGTCCACCATGCGTTTGAACTCCATGCCCCGTGTTTCCCCGATCCAGAATGGGCATAATACGCGGGAATCCCTTGTGCGGAAGGGGGATCGGCACTACGGCGCAGGCGCGTGGGGCCATTCGGAGCACCCGGACGGGAGGACGGTCGATGGGTTTTTCCCATATCGCCTGGGAACGGGCGGCCGCGGCGGTGGCGGCGCGGGCCGTGCGGGAGGTCCCGTTCTACCGCGAGCGGCACGCCCGCGGGCTCGGTGTAGCCCCGGTCCCGGCGGCCGAGTTGGAGCGCAGGCTGTGGGCGTTGTGCCCGCTGTCCCGTCCGTACAGTGCCCAGCGCGAACCGACCCTGTGGACGGGAGATCCGGCGGATCTGGCCGCAGTACTGCGGATTTCGGGTCTCGGCTGGCCGGTGGTGGAGGTTCGGTCGGCGCTGGTGCCGTGGACCCGGTTGGGGCTGCTCGGGCCGCGCTACGCGCCCGTGTTGTCCGGGTCGGCGATCGCCGTGGACGTGTCCACCACGGACGGACCGGCGAAAGCGCTGGCGGCTTCGGGGGTCTCGGTTCTCGTGTCGCCGCCCGATGACGTCGCCGACGTGGTCGCCAGGATCGGGCATCGGGGACCCGTGGTGCGCAGTCTGGTCAAGGCGGATCAGCCTGATGGTCACGCGGTTCTGCACGACCGGCACCTCGGGTACTTCGCGGAGTGGTCGACCGACTGCGCACAGTGGCATGTGCCGTGGCGCCGATTCCACGTCGACGCGGGCGAAGGCGGCATTCTGGTGACCGCGTTGCGCCGTCGTCGACCGACACTGGTTCGGGTGCTCGTCGATGTCGGGTTGGGCCGGGTGGCCGAATGCCCGGCGCACGGAACCCCGGTTCTCCTGGCCTGAATCAATCAGGCTGTCAGGGCCGCCAACACCGCCTCGCGCAACGGTTGCGCACCGGATTGGTACGCGGCCACGGCGGCGGTGATCTCGTCGGCGGTGAACAACGCCAGGAGTGCGACCGGTCGCGGTCCACCGTCCGTCCCGAACAGTCCGGCCCGCAGCACGGACGCCTCCTCGCGCTCCAGCGGTTCTCCGCGCAGGTATGTCTCGGCGGCCTTCTCGACCGATTCCGCTGACGGCGGGTTCTCGGTGGCGTGCCGGGACACGATCCAGCACTGGTCCCGCGCCGGTCCGCTCAGCCACCGCCGCGCGTAGTCGATCCGTTCCCGGGCGGCGGCATTGGTGTCGGCACTGGTATCGGCACTGGTATCGGCACTGGTATCGGCACTGTCGAGGCCCAGATCGGCCAGCACGAGGTCGACCCGGTAGCACCGTTCGTGTAACCGGCCGACTACCGCGGAGACAGCCGGTAGGCCATTGTGGACGTTGCGCCCGGCCGTTCGGTCGTACCTGGTGTGGAGTTGGTAGTAGGCGGAGCGGTCGAGCCGGTCGGCGGCCAGCGCGCGCGGAGCCGTCTTCTTGGCCCAGGCGAGCACCGGCGGCGCCAGGTACCGGGCGTGCGGCTCGGGTGGCGGTGGTGGGGGCGTGGGAGTCCGCACCGCCGCGAGGTCTCGTGTGGACGCCACCGATTCGCAGTGGGTGCACCAGATCCGTGCCGACCGGTGGCTTAACCGATACACGACGGTGGTGTCACCGCGACCGCACTGCGCGCACCGGGCCGTCAGACCGTCTCGCTCCGGCGAACGGCCCAGGGCGGTCGCGGCCATCCGGGCGTAGCCGCGCAGGCTGTCGAGCGCGCTCACCAGCCCACCACCAGGTGGTTGGCGACCGGTCGCGCCCCGAACCGCTCCTTGATCCTGGCCATGCCCTTGCCCGGTCGCAGGGTCGCCCTGCCCAGGGTGATCGTGTGCTCGACCAGGTCGACGTAGTGGTCGAAGTAGAGGTTGGGCAGTCCGCCGTCGGCGCGGTCGCGGCTGCCCCAGTAGCTCATGGTCAGGTCGGTGCCGTTGTCGTGCACGGTGGACAGCGCCAGCAGGCCGGAGTCGTCGGTGTAGGTGGCGAACCGGGTGGTCGGGTCGGCGTTGAGCTGCTCGAAGTAGTGTTCGGGGATCGGGGTGCGGACCACCCCGGGGCGCCGGTGCCGGAACCGGACCAGGTTCACCAGCCGGGCCGCCTCGACCACCGGGACGGTGTCCACGATGGCCCGCCGCAGGCCCGGCGTCGACCGCACGGTGCTCCGGATGCCGCGCAGTTGCGACCGCCACTTCGGCGGCAGTTGCGCCAGATAGCCCTCCACTGTGGACCATTCGGTCGCCAACACGGTGTCCGGGGAGACGCCGACCACCCGCCGGGTCCGGCCGGTGAAGGCGACCAGGTCGTCGCTTTCGACGTGCCGGTAACAGAACCCGGCCACCAGCCGCCGGGCCCGGACCGCCCGCTCGAAGGCCCGCACCGCGGCCCGCTTGGCGTCGTAGGTGAGCTCGCGGGCGAACAGGTGGCCCGCCACGGACGCGGGAGCCAACCTGCATTCGACGAATCCGACCCTCGGGGTCGCGCCCGCGCGGTAGTAGGTGCGGTAGTCGCGCGGGCCGAGAAACCTGGTGTGCAGCAAGGCAACCACGTCCGTGCCGTCACGAACCACGCCCAACACCGTCGCCGACTGCGACGCCCAGGCCGCCGTGGTCAACAGCGCCGACCGCCACAACACGGGTGCGCCTGCCCCGGCGGCGAACCGGTCCCAATCCGGCGGGAAGCCGGTGACCACGGGGTCGAACAGTTCCGCGCGCATCGATCCCCCGGCTAGGCTCCGCACCCGATTCCCGCGGGAGACACCCGCGTGGGCGCCACTCTCCCGGAGGACCACCGTGCATGTCCAGGACTGGCAGGCCGACGCCGAGGCGACCATCGACGCGCACCTGCGCGCCGTGGTCGGCCGCGACCTCGACACCTTCGCGGCGACCGTCCACCCGGACGTCACTGTGATCATCCCGTCCGGACGGATGCTGCGCGGCGCGGACGAGGTGGTCGGCTTCCACCGGGAGTGGTTCACCGACGGTGACTGGACTTACGCCACCGAAACGGTTTCCTCGACAACCACCGGCGCCACGGCGACCCGGGTGCTGCGGGTGACGGTGGTCGGCGAGCCCGGCGCCGAGCCGTCGACGTTCCTCATGGGACTGACCTTCGTCGCGGAGTCCGGGCGCTGGCTACTCGTTCACGACCAGTGCACTGTCCTCCGTCCGGCGTAGTTGCCCACCCCGATCACCGCTGACGGGTATTCGGCTCAACCACAACCCTTTTGCGCGGTCAGGGGCGTTGTTATAGTCCGCGCTACTTCGTGGCAAGTCCGTCTCGCCGAACCGGCGCCGAACCCACTTCGGCGCCGATCAGCCGTGCGCGCATCGCGGAACTCGAGGAGTTGAGCGCAGCGTGACCGAACCGCGGGTGTTGCGGTGACCGCCCACACCGGGTGGGGCCGTTCGACCAGGCGTGACCGACGCCGGGTCCGGGATCGAGGAGGGGTTCGGGGCAATGGGGAAACCGGTCCTGATAACGGGTGTGGCGGGTTTTCTCGGCAGTCACCTGGCCGATGATTTGCTCGACCGCGGCTACTCCGTTCGCGGTATCGACAACATGATCGACGGATTCAAGGAGAACATTCCGGCCGGGGTGGAGTTCCACGAGGTCGACTGCCGGGACGCGCTCGGGCACCCCGAGCTGTTCGAGGGCGTCGAGCTGGTCTACCACTGCGCCGCCGCCCCGTACGAGGGGCTGTCGGTGTTCTCCCCGTACCTCGTGCACGAGCACACAACCAGTGCCACGGTCGCCATGCTCTCGGCGGCGGCGCGGGCTGAGGTGGGCCGGTTCGTGCACTGCTCGTCGATGTCGCGCTACGGCGAGCTGGTGCCGCCGTTCACCGAGGACATGGCGCCGCAGCCGCTGACCCCGTACGGCATCGCCAAGTACGCGGCGGACCTGCAGGTGCGGGCGATCGCCGACGTGCACGGCATGGAGTACAACATCGCCGTCCCGCACAACATCATCGGCCCGCGGCAGCGGTTCGACGACCCGTACCGCAACGTGGCCGCGATCATGATCAACCGGGTGCTGCGCGGCAAGCAGCCGATCATCTACGGCGACGGCAGCCAGACCCGCTGCTTCAGCTTCGTCTCGGACGTGGTGTCCTGCCTGACCAAGCTGGGCGTCGAACCGGACATCAGGGGTGAGGTGGTCAACGTCGGGCCGGACGAGGGCGAGATCACCGTGCTGACCCTGGCCCAGACCATCTGCTCGATCGTCGGCGTGGACTGCGACCCGATCTTCATGCCCGCCCGGCCGCTGGAGGTGCACCACGCCACCTGCAGCTCGGACAAGGCACGCAAGCTGCTGGACTACCGCACCCAGGTCGGGCTGCGCGACGGGCTGACCGAGATGGTCGAGTGGATCGAGCGGGTCGGTCCGCGCGAGTTCGACTACAACCTGGAGTTGGAGATCGTGAACGAGCTGACCCCGCGGACCTGGTCGAGCAGGCTGATGTGACCGGCCTGACCGCCATCCTGCCCTGCTACAACGAGGGCGAGCAGGTCGACGTCGCGTACCGCTCGGTCACCGGGTCGCTCGGCGCGATCGACGGCCTGGAGTTGCTGTTCATCGACGACGGCAGCCGCGACGACACCCTCGCCCGGATCCGCGCGCTGGCCGAAAAGGACAGTCGGGTCCGGTATGTCTCGTTCGCCCGCAACTTCGGTCTGGTCGCCGCGGTGACCGCCGGGTTCCGCTATGCCTCCCGGCCGTGGGCGGTGCAGTTGGACGCGGACCTGCAGTTCCCGGCCGAGGAGACCTGGAAGCTGCTGGACACCGCCGCCGAGGGCTACGACGTGGTGTTCGGGGTGCGGCAGGACCGGCAGGACTCGTGGGTGCGCCGGGTGGGTGCGGCGGGGACGCACTCGGTGGCGCGGAAGGTGTTGGGGATCGAGGTGCCACAAGGGGCGAGTTCGTTCCGGGTGGTGCGCACGGCTGTCGGTCGCACGATCGTCAACCTGCCCACCGCGAACTCGCACTTCGTGGCGAAGGCGCCGCAGATCGGCGCCCGGTACACGACGGTCCCGGTCGCGCACCGGCCGCGGACCGCGGGCACGTCCAAGTTCCGGTTCGGCAGGCTCGCGGGCGACGCCTTCGAGCTGCTGCTCGGTTTCTCCTGGCGCCCGTTGAACTTCCTGTACGGGATGTCGGCGGTCGTGGTCTTCCTCGCGTTGTTGTTGGGTGTGCTCGGTCTGTTCGGTGTGGTGTCCGCCTCGACCCTGGTCGCGTGTGGACTGTTCGTGAGCGCGCTCGGTGTGGCGTCGACCGCTTTGGTCGGCCGCTACCTGCACCGCCGCATGCTCGACGCCCGCACCCGGCGGATCTATTACGTCCGTGAGGCCAACTTCCCGGTAGCCGACGAGGACATGCTCGACGGCGGCACCGCGTCCGTCCCCCCGCCCGCCCGGCGTTTGCCCCTTGAGGTGGCCTCATGAGTCCGTCCCTGCTCGTTCTCGGCGCGGGGGAGGAGCAGGTCGTGCTCTACCGCGAGGCGCGGCGGCGCGGCCTGCGCACGATCGCGGTCGACATGCGCGCCGACCGTCCCGGCATCGAACTCGCCGACCGCTTCCTGCAATTGTCCACAACGGACCACACGGCGATCATCGATGCGCTGGCGGGCGAGGACATCTCCGGTGTCGTGTCGACGGCCGCCGACACCTGCCTGGAGTCGTGGTACCACCTGTCCCGGCACTTCGACACCCCCTGGCAGTTTCCCGAGCTCGCCGCCGCCGTGTCGATGGACAAGTCCGCCTTCCACGCCCTCGCCTCGTCCGTCGGTGTCCCCGTCTACCGCTGGGCCCAGTCCCACGAGTTGTCGGACCTCGCCGCCGCCGCCAAGGGTTTCGGTCTGCCGCTGGTGGTCAAACCGACCGACGCCTCGGGTTGCCGGGGTGTGCTGCGGGTGGACGAACTGTCCGAATTGGACGCCGCGCTGCACAACGCCGCCGTGAACTCGCCCAGCGGTCAGGTGATCGTCGAGGAGTTGTTGCAGGGCACCGACTACACGGTCAACGTGTTCATCCGGAACGGTGACCTGGCGTTCGCCCTCATCACCGAGAAGCAGATCGTCCCCGGCCCCCGTTTCCTGATCGGCGGCCACACCGCCCCGGCGGCGCTGGACCCGGCCACCGAGACGGCGCTGTTGGCCGACGCGCACACCCTCTGCCTGGCCATGGGCCTGACCGACGGCCCCGCCAACTTCGACGTCATCGTCGCCGCGGACGGCACCCGCTACATCCTGGAGGTCGGCGCCCGCATGTCCGGCAACGGCTTCCCCCGCCTCGCGCACGCCGTGGCCGGTGTCGACTGCGTCCAAGCGCTGGTCGACCTGGCTATCGGCACCCCCTTCACCCTGACGCCGACCCACTCGGCCCAGGCCCACCTGCACGTCATCACCTCCCCGCTGCCGGTACCGGGCGAACTCACGTCCCACGCGCCTCTCGCCGCGATCCGCGCCCTGCCCGGCGTCACCGACGCCGACCTCTTCGCCGCCCCCGGCGACCTCGTCCACCCGTTCACCGAAGCAGGCCGCAAACTCGGCTGGCTGGTCGTGCACGCCCCCACCCGCCCGGCCCTCGCCGTCGCCCTCACCAACGCCCTCGCCGCGCTGGACCTCCAGGTCACCCCCGCCATCGTCCCCGTCTAGCGGCTCGACGTTCTGGGGCATGCCACCACTAGGGTGGCGGCATGCTTGATCTTCGCCTGCACGGCGCCACGGTCTACCCCGTCTCCGGTCGGGAGGTCGCCCACGAGATCGGGATCTGGCGGGGCCGGGTGGTCGGGGTCGACGAGCAGATCCGCGGCCTCCCGGCCAAGCAGGAGGTCAACCTGGACGGCGCGACGATCCTCCCCGGGTTCGTCGACCCGCACGTGCACATGGTCTGGGCGGGTCTCAAGGAGCGCACCTGGTCGATCGCGCACTGCACGACCGTCGACCAGGCGCTGGCCGTCATCGACGACGCCCGCGCGGAGGCGGAGTGGCTCGATGTCGTCGGCTACGACCAGCGCCGCCTCGGCAGGCACATCACCGCCCGCGAACTCGACACGGTCGCGCGCGGACGCAAGGTCCTGCTGCTGCACGACTCCGGTCACGCCTGCGTGGTCAGCAGTTCCGTGCTCGCGGAGCTTGATCACCCCCATGAGGACGGTTTCCTCGCCGAAGGGGGGATGGCGGCCGTGCGCGCGCTCAGGCAGCCGTACTCCTTGGACGAGATGTCGGAGGCCATCAACACCGCCGCGCTCACCTGCCTCAAGGAGGGCGTCACGACGGTGGCCGAGGCCGGTGTCGGCGGCGGGCTCATCAGCCACAGCCCGATCGAGATCGCCGCGTACCAGCGCGCCGAGGTCCCGATGCGAATCCAGTTCATGGTGGCCGGGTCCCTGCTCCGCGACCGGCACGCGCACCGCACGGACGACGTGCCACGGGCGATGGACCTCGGCGTGTACACCGGGTTCGGCGGCGACCGGTTCGGCATCGGCGCGCTGAAGATCTTCACCGACGGCGGCATGATGGCCCGCACCGCCGCCCTCACCGAGCCGTACGCAGGCGAGGACCACAATGGACAATTGTACGCCGACCCGGCCGAGCTGACCGCCCTCATCGTCGACGGCCACCGGGCAGGCTGGCAGTTGGCGATCCACGCCATCGGCGACCGCGCGGTCGACCTGGCGCTCGACGCGCTCACCGAGGCGCAGCGGCTGTTCCCGAGGCCCGCGTGCAGGCACCGGATCGAGCACGCGGGCGCGGTCCGGCCCGACCAGTTGGCGCGGTTCGCCGCGCTCGACCTCACCGCCGTGGTGCAGCCGAACTTCCTCTACTACAACGGCGACGACTACGCGGCGATCATGGGACCGGACCGGGCGCCCTGGCTGTACCGCGCGCGATCCTTCCTCGACCACGGCGTGAAGCTGGTCGGCAGCTCCGACCGGCCGGTGACCAACGGCGCCCCGCTGCGGGCGATCCAGTTCATGGTCACCCGGGAGACCGAGCAGGGCACGTCGCTGACGCCGGAAGAGGCCATCACCGTGCCCGAGGCCCTGCGCGCGTTCACCATAGACGCCGCGTACGCGTGCAACCTGGAGTCCAGCGTCGGGTCGCTCGCCGAGGGCAAGCTCGCCGACATGGTCGTCCTCGCTGACGACCCGCACACGGTCGACCCCGGGCGCATCGGTGACATCGAGGTCATCGCCACCGTGTTCGGCGGGGAGATCGCGTACGGGGACGAGTACTGGTGAAGCGACCTGCCCATACAGTGTGACCTGTGTGGGACGCGACGGCGGTGTTGCGGCGGCAAGCGCTTGTCGTGGCGCTCGTGTGTGTGGTGTGTGACAGCGGGGGCGTGATGTTGACGTGCCCGTTGACGCTGATCAGTTGGACCGGCTGGGTGATGTGGGGTGCCGCTGTCCTTGTCGACTGCGCGCTGGCGACGCCGACCCGGTGGTCGGGCGCGGTCGCGGTGGCGCACGCCCTGGTGCAGGGCGCCGGTCCGTGGGTGAACATCAACTTCGCCAGTGCCAACGCGGTGGGGTTGCTCATCGCCGGGTACCGGGCCGGTGCCTGGTTGGGCGCGCGGCAGGGGGTGGGTGCCCTGGTTGTCATCGCGGCGGGCATCGTCGCGGCGCGGTTGCCGTACCTGTCGGACTGGCGGTTGATCGCCATCAACGTGCTCGACACCGGCCTCCTGCCCTGGCTGGTGGGGCGACACACGACCGCGCGGCGCGGGTACCTGGCCGAGTTGGAGCAACGGGAGGCGCGCAGGCGGGCCGAGGAACGCGAGGTGGTCCGTCAAGCTGTCGCCAAGGAGCGGTCGACGATCGCGCGGGACCTGCATGACGTGATCTCCCACCACGTCAGCGCCATCAACGTGCACGCGGGTGCGGCCAGGTTGGCGCTCAACCACAGCCCGGAGGACCGGGTCCGCACCTCTCTTACCGCGGTCGAGACCGCGAGCCGGTCCGCGATGACCAACCTCCGCAGCCTGCTCGACCTCTTGCACCACGGCGACGACGGCACCGTTCGCCAGCCCGGCCTGGACGATCTGGACGACCTCGTGGCTCTTACCCGCGCCGCAGGGCTCCCGACCCATCTGATCACGGCAGGCTCAACGGTCACGATTCCTCGCTCGGTCGACATCGCGCTGTATCGCATCGTCCAAGAGGCCCTGACCAACGCGCTCACTCACGGCGGCGGACGTCAGGCAGTGATCGAGCTCGACAGGGGCAAGAGCGCATTGACCCTGACCGTCGTCAACGACCTGGGCGCGGATAGACCAGTTGAGGTCCGACACCGCGGGCTGGCCGGTATCCGGCACCGCGCCGCGCTGATCAACGCGACCGTAGAGTGCGGACCGGTGGGTGCGGACTGGGTGGTCCGGGTGACCGTCCCGCTCGACGGACAGGAGAACTGATGCCGATCACCGTCCTGCTCGCCGACGACCACGCCCTGTTCCGCTCCGGCCTGCGCGCGGTGCTGGACACCCAGCCGGACCTGACCTGCGTCGGTGAGGCGGCCGACGGCGAGGCGGCGGTCGAGCTGGCCGCCCGCCTCACCCCGGACGTCGCGGTGTTGGACGTGCGGATGCCACGGCTGGACGGCCTGGCCGCGGTCGGGCCGATCCTGGCCAACGGGCACACCCGGGTCCTCGTCCTCACGACCTATGACCTCGACGAGTACGTCTACCGGGGGTTGCAGGCCGGTGTGAGCGGGTTTCTGCTCAAGAGCCTGCCCCCGGAGGAGATGGTGTCGGCGATCAGGGTCGCGGCTCGGGGAGACGCCCTGATCGACCCCTCGGTCACCAAGCGGCTCGCGGCCCGGTTCACCGACAGCCTGCGCCCGGCGCACGCCGGTCCGGATCGGTTGACCTCGCGGGAGCGGGAGGTGTTGCTGCTGGTCGCGGACGCGTTGAGCAACGCGGAGATCGCGGTGCGGCTCAACATTGGCGAGGAAACGGTCAAAACCCATGTTTCCCGGGTGCTGGCGAAACTCGATTTGCGCGACCGGGTCCACGCGGTCGTTTACGCTCACCGGCACGGCTTGGTCCAAGGCCCCTGACCGGGGCAGTCCCTCGCGCGGGGGACAACGAAATCACCTCTTACCGTGACGATTCCTGCGGCTGCACACGGTAATTTTCGCGATCGTGGGGAAGGGGATACGGCGTCTCGCCGTAGTGGGGTTGGTTCTGGTTGGCCTGGTCGGGGTGTCCGGGGTCGCGCGGGCCGATGGGGCGCCGGTCGGCGCGGACGTGGCCGTGGCGCAGACGTTGGGGCCACGTGAGTTGACGGTCACCATCCGGCGCACCGACGGTGCGCCTGCCCCGCTGCACGTCGACATCGTCAGCCATGTGGGGGACCCGGTGGGCATCCTGCGGGTGCGCACCGTGCCGCCCGGCTCGCGGCCGACGAGCGAGGCCACCGCGGCTTTGACCACCGGCGCCACCGGCGTCGACCTGACCGTGGACCGCTTCGGCGCCTGGGAGTTGGAGCTCGACGACGGCACCAACACCGCCCGTATCCCGTTCACCGTGCCGCAGCGCGTTGTTCCCGCCTGGGAGCGGGTTGTCTACGGCGGGTTCGTGGCCACGGGCGCGTTCCTGTTGGTGGCACTGGTTTTCGCCGCGCGGGGCGGCCGATTCGTGCTCGTTCCCGCTGGGGGAGTGGTGGTGTCGTTGTCGGTAGCGGTAACGGCGGCGTTGCTGTCATCCACGATCCCGCCTCCGACAACACAAAACGTCGCGAGACCACCGGTGAGTCTTGTCGTGTCGGCGAACGGTCTCACCACCGGTCACCCGACCAACCTCGTACTGTCGTTGACAGATAGCGCTACCGGGCTACCCGTGGACGACTTGCTCGTGAACCACGGCGCCCTCGTCCACCTGATGGTGATGACCCCCACCGGTGACCTCGTCCACCTGCATCCCGTGCGCGTGGCCCCCGGCGACTACCGAGTCCAGTTCACCCCAACAGCAAGTGGTACATACCCGATGGCGGCCGAGCTGGCGCGTGTCGGCGGCGGCACACAGTTGGTGCGCGCCGAGGTCCAGATCACCGGGACCACAGTGGACAGTAAGAGGAAATCAGACGGGACTGTGGAAGCAGTGGAAGCAGACGCGCTCACCGCCGGTAACCCCGTCACGCTCACCGCCGATTTCACCGGCCCCGACAACTTGCAGCCGTGGCTGGGGATGCGCGGTCACCTCATCATCGTGGGTCCGTTGCCGTCGCAGGCCGTATGGGCACACGTGCACGCGATGACCACACCGACAGTGAACTCCCTCGGTTCCCAGCCCGACGAGACCGTGGCCGCCTACCCGGCGAAAGTGCCGTTCACCTTCACCTTCCCCGAACCAGGCCGCTATCACGCCTGGTTCCAGTCGGAACGCGGTTTCGAGATCCTCACCATTCCCGTCACCTTCGACGTTGGGGCTGCCCATGACACGACGCGGTAAGACCGTGGTGGCGGCGGTGCTGGTACTCGTGGCCGGGGTCGTCGGATTCCTCATGTGGGGCCGATCCAGCAGCAGTGTGTTCGACCAGCGCTCGGGCTCGGCGAACTACTCCGTCCACCTCACCATCGACTCCCCGCGCGTCGGGGACAACACCGTGCAACTCGATGTCTCGGATCTGTCTGGGACACCGGTAAAAGCGGACGAGGTCACCGTTGAGCCTGTCATGGTCGACATGGGTCACGCGCTCACTCCGACGACAGCCCTACCGGCTCAACAAGGGAACTACCGCGCCGAGCACACCGACCTCCCCATGGCGGGTCGGTGGGAACTGACCATCGCCATCCGCCGCGCCCACACCACCGAGCGCGTCACCTTCGCGCTAGTCCTCTAATCGAGAGGGGAAGACCATGAAGAGGGGAAGACCATGACGACCGCATCCGCGACGACCGCAACGGCGCCCAACACCCGCGGTCTCACCGCCGCGGTCGTGTTGCTGGCCGGTGCCCTGTGCACTCTCGTCGGCCTCACCTGGGACGTCCAGTGGCATTCCGACGTCGGCCCGGACACCTTCTTCACCCTGCCGCACCTGTTCCTCTACGCGGGGAGCGCCATTTCCGGGTTCGCCAGCCTGGCCGCCGTCCTCGTGACCACGGCGGCCAGACGCGCGGGCAAGGAGGTCGACCCGACGCTGGGCGGGGTCCCCGTCGGCGTGTTCGGCCGGGTCTTCACCGCCCCGCTCGGCTACCTGGTCGCGGGGTGTGGCGCGGCGTCGTTCCTGCTGTACGGCCTGTGGGACCAGTGGTGGCACGGGCTCTACGGGTTCGACGCGGTCATCGACTCACCCCCGCACATCGGTCTTCTGTTGTCGGTAGCGGTAACGCTCGTCGGTACGGTCATCGTGTTCGCCGCCGCGCGTGACCAACTGTGGGGTCGCGTGGGTGTGTTCACCTCTCTCGCCGCGTTGGCCGCGTTCACCACCGTCATCGCGTTGGCCTTCGCGAGCGTCCCCGCGCGGACGGTGATAGCCGTGCACGTCGCGATGGCGTTCCTGGTGGTGTTGTGCGCGTTCACCGGTGCGGCTGCCGTGCGCAAGGGCGGGATCGGCGTTGCTTTGGGGCTCGTTGTCGTACAAGCGTTGACCTGGGTATTCACACCGTGGGCCACTCGCGCTTACGCCAATGCGGCAGGTCTGCCGATTCGTGATTACATCACTGGTGTTCCCGCCATGCCCGCGTTGCTGCCGATGTGCCTCATTCTCGTCACCGCGCTCGTCTACCCGTTGACCACGATCCGCGCGAAATGGATGCCCCCCGTCGCCGGTGCCGTGTCCGCCGCGGTGGTGGCCGGTTTGCAGAGCGTCCAGAACGCGATCGTCTACGACGTCCACGTGCCCACACTCGGCAGGCTGCTGCCCACGGTGGCCGTCGCCGCCGCCGTCGGGCTGCTCGCGGGCCACCTCGGCTGGCGGTTCGGCCACATGCTGCGCCTGTCCTCGACCGCTCGACCGGAAGGAGCGTGACCGTGCGCGTCGCCGCCACCCTCGTCACCGCCGCCGCCCTGTTCGTCACCGCCGCCCCGGCCGCCAACGCCTACCAGCCGGTCGAGGTCGTGCACACCGAACAGGTCAAGGCGGGGCCCTACTCGATCGTCGTCGGGTTCAGCACCTGGCCGGTGCGGGCCATGCAGTCGCTCGACTTCACCTTCGACCCCGACGGCGGCGTGGCGGGCAAGTCCGGCACCCTCGTCGTCACCCCGCTGTCCCAACCGGACCAGGCCTGGGACGAGCCGCTGGCCCGCCACCCGCGCAAGCGCGAGGTCTGGGGCCTGGACGTGCGGTCCCTGCCGGACCCCGGCGACTACCGCCTCCAGTTCGTCGTGGACGGTCCACAGGGGCACGGCGACGGCGAGTTGCCCCGGCTGCACGTGCTCGACCAGCCGGGGCCGCCGATGGCGCTGAGCTGGTCCATCAGCGCCCTGCCCGCGCTCGGTCTCGGCGCCTTCCTGGTCGTCGCCTGGCGGCGGACCCGGCGGCGGCTGGTCGAGGTGCCCGCCTGACACCCGGTGGGCGGCCCGCCCGTGGTCGCCCACCACCGGACCGGCATGATTGGCCGCCATGCCCAGCCTGTCCGACGCCCTCGACCGCGCGCTGGCCGACGCCCTGGCCGAGGCCCGGTACCCGACCAAGCGGCTCGCGGACTCGGCGCAGGCGCTCAGCCACCGGTACCGCGCAGGCGTGGACCCCACGTCCGTCGTGCTCGACGCCGACATCGCCGCGGCCGCCTACGCCGCCTACCGGATGCCCGCCACGCACGCCGCCGTGGTCGCCGCGCTCAGCGAGGTCGCCGCGCTCGCCCCGGACTTCGCGCCCCGGACCGTGGTTGACATCGGCGGCGGCACCGGCGCGGCGGTGTGGGCGGCCGCGCGGGTGTGGCCGTCGCTGGCTGAGGCGACCGTGCTCGACCACTCCGCGCAGGCCATGTCGCTGGGGCGACGGCTGGCGGAGCGGGCCGACAGCGAGGCGGTCCGCCGTACCCGGTGGCAGCGCGCGTCCCTCGGCAACACCGAGCTACCGCCGACGGACATCGCCACCTTGTCCTATGTGCTCAGCGAGCTCACCGAGAAGGCCAGGGGCTCCACGGTCCGCGCGATGGCAGGGGCCACCCTCGCCGTTGTCATCGAGCCCGGTACGCCCGCCGGGTACGAGCGGGTCATGGCCGCGCGGGACGAACTCATCGCCGCCGGTATGCACGTCGTGGCCCCCTGCCCGCACAGTGGCACCTGCCCCATCCCGCGCGGGCAGGACTGGTGCCACTTCGCCGCCCGCCTCGGCCGCAGCGCCCTGCACCAGCGCCTCAAGACCGCCACGCTCAACTTCGAGGACGAGAAGTTCGCCTACGTCGCCGCCGCCCGCGAGCCGTGGCCCACCGCCCCCGCCCGGGTCGTGCGGCACCCGCTCAAGCGCAAGGGGCTGGTGTCGCTGCGGCTGTGCGGGGCCGACGGTCTGGCCGACAGCATCGTCAGCAAGCGGGATCCGGCCGCGTACCGGACGGCCCGCGACACCTCGTGGGGCGACCCGTGGGTAACTGGCGGTAACGACCGGTAGATCAACCGGCACTGTCCGTTGTGAACTCCCGGCTCGTGCCTGGTTGGGAAAAATCGCACGTCGGTTGCGTCATGGGTGCTCGCCGGGTGCGTCTCCAGTGCATGCGGACGCCCAAGACTCCCCACGGTCGACGGCTCGTGCTCCCGGTGCCCCGGCGCGACGGGAACGACCCGATGGCCGTGTTGACCCCGTTGCAGTTGCGCATCCTGCGACTGCGCGTGGTCGACGGCAAGACGGCCGAGGAAGTCGCCGTCAAGCTCGACATGTCGCCCACCGCGGTGCGCATCACCCAGCACCGCGCCCTGGAGCGGCTGCGCGAGCGGCTCGGCTACGACCCCGACGAAGACGCGACGGACTGAGCGGGGCCGACCGGGTCGGACCACCTGACCGGGTGGATCTTGCTCCCGCCAGTCCCCGAGGCGCGCCCCCGTCCCTAGCGTGACGGCGTGAACGCCACGACCATCCACCGGCAGCACTGGCAGACCATCCAGACCTACGACTGGGAAGCCATGCGCGCCCGCTACCACCCCGACTACGTCTACACCGACGTCACCGGCACCCGGCACCGCGAGACCGACACCCCCGTCGAGGTCATGCGCACGCTGCACGCCGCCTTCCCCGACGTCGTGTTCAGCTACGACGAGTTCCACCCCAGCGCGGACGGCGGCACGTCGTTCGTCGAGGTGCGCTGCGTCGGCCACCACCTCGGCCCGCTCGGTCCGCTGCCGCCGACCGGCCGCCGGGTGGCCAGCTTCGCCTGCCACGTGATCGAGGCCCGCGACGGGTTGATCTTCCGCGAGCGCGACTACTTCGACATGGCGGCCATCGACCGGCAGATCGCGGGCGAACTCGTCGTCGAGATCTGACCGGTCCGGCGCGTATTGTGTGATCGCCGGTCCCCACCGTTCACACCTTTCACCGTTAATTCTGTGAAACACGGCGCTGCCATTTCTGGATACGCTCATCCTGGTCGCCGTACCCCACGATTGCCCTGGTCCGGCTGGTTGAACCGGCCGTTGAGCCATTCGGCGCATCACATAGTGCTATAGCTGAATGTGATGCCCGAATTGGCTCTTGTAATCATGTTGTGATACCTGCACACGAGGTCACTCATCTACTGTTTCGCGAGGCTTCACCCGGAGTCGTCCCCACGAAATTGGAGGAATGAGTGCGCCGAAGATTGGTCGCCGCGATCGCCGCGGCGGCGGTGGTCGGGGCCGGGGTGCTGGTGGTCAGCGGTGCCGCCGACGCGGCCCCCGCGACGCCGCAGGGCTCCCCGGCCGCCAAGAGCGCCGCGGAGCAGTCCGACGAGATCGTCAACCCGCTGGAGGCCAAGCGCCGCGCCCTGCGCCAGGAGGGGCTGTCCAAGGTCCTCTCCGGCGGCGCGCAGGTGGAGCAGCGCGGGGCGAGCACCGTGGTCAAGGTCGGTGCCGCGCCCGCGGCCAAGGGCGGCAAGAAGGACGCCGACCAGTACGTCGAACTGGGCAGGGAGAAGACGGACAAGATCTTCGTCATCCTCGCCGAGTTCGGTGACCAGCGGCACCCGGACTTCCCCGACCAGGACACCAGCCCGGCGACCCCGGGCCCGACCAAGTTCGACGGTCCGCTGCACAACCAGATCCCCAAGCCCGACCGCTCGGTCGACAACAAGACCATCTGGCAGTCGGACTTCTCGAAGCAGCACTACCAGGACATCTACTTCGGCCAGGGCCCGAACGTCGAGTCGTTGAAGACCTTCTACGAGAAGGCCTCCTCGGGTCGGTACTCGGTCGACGGCGAGGTCACCGACTGGGTGAAGGTGCCCTACAACGAGGCCCGGTACGGCCGTTCCGACGGCCAGCCGTGCGCGGGCAAGATCTGCGGCAACTCCTGGTACCTCATCCAGGACGCCATCAACAAGTGGGTGTCCGACCGCAAGGCGCAGGGCGCGACCGACGCCGACATCAAGGCCGACCTCGCCTCTTACGACCAGTGGGACCGCTACGACTACGACCACGACGGCAACTTCAACGAGCCCGACGGGTACATCGACCACTTCCAGATCGTGCACGCGGGCGCGGACCAGTCCGACGGTGACCCGCTCTACGGCGAGGACGCCATCTGGGCGCACCGCTGGTACGCGTTCTCCAACTCCACCACCGGCCCGGCCGACAACAAGCTGGGTGGTGTGCAGATCGGCAACACCGGTCTGTGGGTCGGCGACTACACGATGCAGCCGGAGAACGGCGGCCTCGGCGTGTTCGCCCACGAGTACGGGCACGACCTGGGTCTGCCGGACAACTACGACACCGTCGGACCGGGTGGCGCGCAGGAGAACGGCATCAACTGGTGGTCCATCATGGGCCAGAGCCGCGTGTCGCTGGCCAACGAGCCGATCGGTCTGCGCGCCAACGACTTCTCCCCGTGGGACAAGCTGCAGTTGGGCTGGCTGGACTACGAGACCGTCGTGGCCGGTCAGGATCGGAAGATCGATCTAGGCCCGGCCGCGTACAACACCAACAAGGCTCAAGGGGCGGTGGTTGTCCTACCGGACAAGACAAAAACCACGACCTATGGGCCACCGTTCGCCGGTAAGAACATGTGGTGGAGCGACAAGGGTGACAACCTCACCAACACGCTGACCCGTTCGGTCGACCTTACCGGGAAGACCGCCGCGGAGCTCAAGCTCAAGGCGCGCTACGACATCGAGGACTGCGACTGCGACTTCCTGTTCGTGGAAGCGTCCACCGACGGCGGTGCCAACTGGACCGCTCTTGACGGCACGGCCAACGGCAAGCCGTTCATCCACAACGCGGTCGGCACCCCGGCCATCACGAACTCGACCAACAACCAATGGGTCGACGTCGCGGTGCCGCTCAACGCTTACGCGGGCAAGAACATCAAGCTGCGGCTGAACTACCGCACTGACGGCGGCTTCGCGCTCAACGGCTTCTTCGCCGACGAGATCTACGTGAACGCCGACGGCGCCGCGCTGTTCACCGACGGCGCGGAGAACGGCAACAACGGCTGGACCCCGGCCGGGTTCCGGATCACCACCGGCACCGAGACCGCGACGTTCGACAACTTCTACATCGCGGCCAACCGCGCCTACGTCGGGTTCGACAAGTACCTGCAGATGGGTCCTTACGACTACGGGTTCCCGGACCGGCCGAACTACTCGGTCCGCTTCCCGTACCAGCAGGGCCTGTTGGTGTCGTACTGGGACACCTCCCAGACCGACAACAACACGTCGGTGCACCCGGGCGAGTCGCTGTTCTCCATCGTCGACGCGCACCCGGACCCGATCTACAACCTGCAGGGCCAGCCGTGGCGGCCCCGCATCGCGGGTTACGACGCGCCGTTCTCGCTGAACAAGTCCGACTCGTTCACCCTGTACGCGGGTGGCCGGGCGAGCTACGTCCGCGGGACCCCGGCGCAGCCGGTGTTCGACGACACGAAGTCCTACTTCAACGCCGCCCAGCCGACCGCGGGCGTCAAGCTTCCGGCCGTCGGGGTGGGCATCAAGGTCTTGAAGCAGGACGGGCCGTCGATGACCATCCGGGTCTACTCGACCAAGAAGTGACCCGGCAGGCCGTGGTCGTCCGGTGCGGTGGCGGGGCATGCCATCGTTCCACAGTGGACTGATCACGGCAGGAGCGACCAGGGCCGGTGGTGGGGTCAACCCCACCACCGGCCCTGGTGCGTGCAGGCTGTCCCGGGGTCCGCGCGGTTCCTAGCGTGATCATCATGACCTGGCTGACGACCAAGGCGACCCGCGCGCCGTGGGTGCTCCCGGTTGGGGCACTCATCGCCGTATTCCTGGTGTACTCGCTACCGCCGTACCTGACCTTCGACCCGGCTCTTTCCCGCGTGCCCGCGGGGTTCTGGTTGCACTACCCGACCCTCTTACTGCACATCACCTTCGGCTCCGTGGCGATGGTGGGCGGCTTCCTGCAAGTGTGGCCGTGGTTCCGTTCAGCCCACCCGCGCCTACACGCGAAAGTCGGCCGGATCTATGTATTCGGGGGAGTCTTACCGGCCGCCACCATGGCGTTCATCCTCGGCTTCACCTCGCCCTTCGGCCCCATCACCCGCGCGAGCGACATGCTCGGGGCCGTCCTGTGGTTCACCGCGACTCTTATCGGCTACCGCAAGGCCCGCGCCAAGGACTTCCGCGCCCACCGCACCTGGATGGTCCGCAGCTACGTCTTGACCCTCTCCACGATCACCAACCGCCTCTGGGGCCCGATCGTCGCCCTCGTCCTCGCCCCCGGCCTGGACACCACCTTCGGCGGCAGCGAACTGGCCATGGGTCAGGCGATCGCGGGCATCACCGCCTGGCTGGGCTGGACGGTCCCGCTGGTGCTCTTGGAGTGGTTTGGCACCCGCAGACGGCAGGTTGCTCGGTAGTCTTACCGGTGTGGGGGAGAAAGTCCTGTTCACATAGCGGGGGACCTGGGCCGGTGGTCGCCTTCGCGGTGGTGGTGCGCAAGGCCCGCCCGCGCCGGGCGGCCGGGATTGCCGTCGTGGGCTCGGCGGACTTCGCCGCACTGGGGCCGGGCACGGCGGCCTCTACGGGGTCCGCACCACTCCCGCGCCACGGCAGGTGGACCTCGACGCGATCACCGCGGCCGTCGCCGCTGCGGCGGACATCCTGGGCGCCGCGTGATCAGGCGGCGAGGGCGGACTCGCGGAGGGCGCGCAGCGCGTAGTGCAGGCGGCTTTTCACCGTGCCGACCGGGACCTGGAGGGTGATGGCGGCGGCAGCGGCGGTGCGGTCGGCGAAGTAGACCTCGACCACGGTCTTGCGGTGCGGCTCGGGGAGGGCTTCGAGGGCGGCGTCCACCACGACCTTGTCGAGGACCTCGTCGGTGCGGGCGGGGGCGCTGGTGACGTCGACCTCGGGGAGTTCGACCTCGGCGGGGCGGGCGGCGCGGCCGCGGTGCTGGTCGACGGCGATGTTGTGGGCGACGCGCATGAGCCAGGAGCGAACGGAGCCGCGGTCCTCGGTGAGTTTCTCGCGGTGGCGCCAGGCGCGGATCCAGGTTTCCTGCACCACGTCCTCCGCGCGGTGCGGGTCACCGGTGACGCGGCGGGCGTAGGAGAGCAGGGCGGCGCGGTGGGTGGCGACGAGGGTGTCGAACTCGGCCATCGGACTTCTCCTTGCGTCGTGCTTTCCGTTGTGACACAAGGTTCTCGCTTCTTACCCCCGGTTTCGCTGGGTCAATCCCGCCAACCGCGGGGGTGGTCCCGCCCTTCTCGTGGGGGCCACCCCCTGGGGATATCCCTACCTACGCTGCTTTCCACCGTCGCCGTCGGGCACGCATGACGGCCAGGGCGGTGCCACCGCCCACGACAGCGGCACCGCCGAGCGCGGCCACGAACAGCAGGGCGGCCCGTGCGGGTCCACGGTCTTCCACCGGTGGCAACGCCACTACGACGTGTTCCTTGGACGGCGGCGCCTTCGTTTGTCCGCTCAAGAGCGTGGTCACGGCGGCGACGGGGTCCACGATCCCGTACCCGACAACAGGGTGCGGTACCTGCCCGGCTGGCTTGTCCGCGGTCGCGGTAAGACGTTTGATGACGTCGGCGGCTGACATGTCCGGATACTGCCCACGCACCAAAGCAGCGCTACCGGCCACGAACGCCACCGCCAGCTCCGGCCCCGCCGCCAACCGATGCCCAGGCCCGGACGGTCCGATCCCAACCAACTGATCGGCCGGGGCCGCCAGCATCGGTTGCGCCCCCAACGTCACCGTCTTGGCTGGCCCATCCGGTCCGACAGGGGCAACGGCCACGACACCATCCATCGATGCCGGGTACGCCCGCTGTTTGGGTTGTCTTACCGCCGCGGGCGCCACTACTACGACGTCCCGCGTCCTCGCGTAGTCCACGGCGGCCTGCAACTCAGGTGTGCTCACCGTGTTCAGGACGCCGATGGCGACAACGCGCGCCCCACTGTCGACCGCTACCCGGATTCCCGCCGCCAACGCGGCCGGGTCCACCTTGCCCGGGTCGCTGGTCACCCGCACCGGGATGATCTGGGCGTCCGGTGCCACTCCCGCGAACGCCGTCTTCGGTTGCGGCCGGGACGCGATCAGCCCGGCCAAGAACGTCCCGTGACCAGCGCAGTCGCTGTCCGCGGCACCTCCGGCGACGTCCGCTCCCGCGGTCACCGCGCCCGCCAGCGAGGGCGCCGCGGCGCTGACCCCGGTGTCGACCACCGCGACCGCGACCCCGCCGCGCGTCATCGGCCACACCCGCTCCGCCCCGAGTCGCTTCTGCGCCCACGGCTCCGGCTGCGCCACCGTGTTCTCCGGCGGCGCGCACTGCCCTTGCTGCTGCGCGGACGCCTGCTGCGGTAGCGCTACCGCCATGATCACCGCGATAGCCCCGACGAGTGCCGCCCTCATGACGGCTCCTCCGTCCACCCGATCTGCAGCGAGGTCATGTCGCGGCGGGTGACCAGCAGCGCCCGACCGGGCGGGAGCTGACGACCACGCTGGCCGTTGAGCAGCGGCATCTCGTTCGGCGGCACCGACAGCGCCAGGTCCGGCGTGTTCGACTCCTGCAACCGGCGGACCACCGCGTCCATCGACATCCGACCCGATCCGGCGGCCGCGCGGGCCAGGACCACGTGCAACCCGATGTCACCGGCCTGCGGCAGCAGTTCCACCAGCGGGTCCAGCGGCCCACCGGCGCCGTTGTTGAGCAGGTCGTAGTCGTCGACGACCACGAAGTACTCCGGGCCGGACCACCAGTCCCGCTCGCGCAGCCTGCTCGGGGCGATGTCGGCGCCGGGCACCCGGGTCTTCAGCTCGGCGGCCAGCGGCCGGATCAGCTCGGCGGCCGGACCGGCGGCGACGGCCACCCCGTGCCGGTACTCCTCCGGCACCGAGTCCAGCAGCGCCCGCCGCGAGTCCAGCAGCACGATCCTGGCCTCGTCCGGGGCGTACACGCGGGGGATGGCCTGGGTGATCAGGCGCAGCACGGCCGTCTTACCGCTACCGGTGTCACCGAGCACGGTCAGGTGCGGGCGGGCGGCGAAGTCGTGCCAGACCGGCTTGAGATCCAGTTCGCCCGCGCCCAACGCGACCCGCATCCGTCCGTCCGGCTCGGGCAGGTCCGCGGCGGGCAGCACGCCCGGCAGGGTCCGCACCTCGGGGGCCGACGGGCCGGACCAGCACTCGGCGACCGAGCGGGCCAGCTCCCTGGTCGCCTCGGCGAGGCCGTCGGCGGCGGCCTGGCCGTCGACCCGGGGCACGGCGGCGAGGAAGTGCAGCTTGTCCTGGGTCAGGCCGCGCCCAGGCAACCGCGGCACCTGGCCCGCCTTGCGCATGTCGATCACCGAGTCGATCGCGTCGCCCAGTCGCAGCTCCAGTCGGGTGCCGAGCTGGTCGCGCAGCGCCGAGTGCACATCGGACCAGCGGCCCGCGGTCAGCACCAGGTGCACGCCGTAGGCGAGGCCGCGCACAGTGAGCTGGCGGATGGTCTGGTCGTGCTGCTCGAAGTCCGCGCGCAGCGACCCCCACCCGTCGACCACGAGGAACACGTCGCCGTGCGGGTCGTCGGCGAACTCGCCCGCCGCGCGCCGCTCCCGGTAGGCGGCCATGCTCTCGATGCCGTGTTCGGCGAACACCTTCTCGCGTTGTGCCAAGACGGCCTTGACTTCGGCGATAGTGCGGCCGACTCGCTCCGGTTGCAGGCGGCCACACACACCGCCCACGTGCGGGAGCCCTTCGAGGACGGACAAGGTACCGCCACCGAAGTCCAGGCAGTAGAACTGGATCTCGGTCGGTGTGTGTGTCAGCGCCAACGCCGTGATGACCGTGCGCAGCAAGGTGCTCTTACCGGACTGGGTACCGCCCGCGATACCGATGTGCCCACCGGAGCCGGACAGGTCCACCATGTGCAGATCGCGGACCTGCTCGAACGGCTTGTCCACCACCCCCACCGGGATCTTCAGCCCGCCCCGACCGGGCCAGTCTGCGGCGGTAAGACCCAACCGGGGGTGCGGCACCAGCGGCGGGAGGAGCTGGTCCAGCGGGGGCGGGTTGTCCAGCGGCGGCAACCACACCTGGTGCGCGGGCGGCCCCTGCCCCAGCAGCTTGTCCACCGCCACGTCCAACACCGTGTCCACGTGCTCGTCGGCGACCGGTACGGCGGTGACCGCGGCGACCTCGGTGGCCGAGGGCAGCCTGCCCGCCCCGAACGCCACGACCTGCCTACGAACTTCCTCCTGCCGCTGCTCCTTCGTGCGCCGCTGGTAGCGGCCTGACACGTACGCGGCCTTAAAGCGGACGAGAGTGGCCACGTCACTGCGCAGGTAACCGTTGCCCGGCGCGCTCGGCAGTTGGTAGGCGTCCGGCACGCCGATCACCGAGCGGCTCTCCATCGCGGAGAACGTGCGCAGACCGATCCGGTACGACAGGTGGGATTCGAGCTTGTGCATGCGGCCGTCGTCGATGCGCTGCGACGCCAGCAGCAGGTGCACGCCCAGCGACCGGCCCAGGCGGCCGATCATGACGAACAGCTCGGCGAAGTCCGGGTTGGCCGCCAACAGCTCGCTGAACTCGTCGACGATGAGGAACAGCGTGGGCAACGGGTCCAGCGCCGCGCCCGCCTGGCGGGCCCGCTCGTAGTCCAGCAGCGAGCTGTAGTTGCCCGCCGCGCGCAACAGCTCCTGGCGGCGCACCATCTCGCCGTGCAGCGAGTCCTGCATCCGGGTCACCAGCGGCGCCTCGTCGGCGAGGTTCGTGATCACCGCCGAGGTGTGCGGCAGCCGGTCAAGGCCGAGGAAGGTCGCGCCGCCCTTGAAGTCGACCAGCACGAAGTTGAGGATCTCCGACGAGTGCGTCATCGCCATGCCCAGCACGAGCGTGCGCAGCAGCTCGGACTTGCCGGAGCCGGTGGCGCCGATCAGCAGGCCGTGCGGGCCCATGCCGCCCTGCGCGGACTCCTTGATGTCCAGCTCGACGGTCGAACCGTCCTCGGCGATGCCCAGCGGGATGCGGAACCGCTCGGCGCCCATCCCGGTGCGCCACAGCGACTTCGGGTCGAGCATGTCCAAGTCGCTTACGCCCAGCAGCCGCGGTAGGTCGAAGTCGGCGACCATCGGTTCGGCCACATCACCGGACGAGTTGAGGCGATAAGGAGAGATCACCCGGGCAAGAGCGCCTGCGCGCGCGACGCTAAGAGTGTCCGGACGGCCCAACAGGGTCCGTACCTGCTGGCCGGTGCGGTCGGTGCGCACGGTGTGCAAATCCTCTGGCGTCACCTCCAGCCGTAGCCGCGAACGGCCCGCGGACCCGTCGAGCGCACCGGAGATGTCCAGCACGACCGTGTTCCGGTAGCCCGCCGCGGCCAACCGCGACTCCGCGGGCACCTCGACCCCGTCGAGCACCACCACGACGTACGGCTCCTCGCGGCTGGGGGTCGCCGCCGACTCGAACCGGGCGCGCTCGTCGAGCTCGGCCGCGAGCAGCTCGGTCAGCGCGTCGACTCCGTCGGCGAGCAACCGCACCTGACCGGCCCCGTCCTGCTCCACCGGGTGCTGCGCGTGCGGGAGCCACTTCACCCAATCCCACTCGGGCAGCCGGTCCGGGCTCGCGCACACGGCGACCCGCAGGTCCTCGGGGGAGTGGAAGGTCACCAACTGGGCCAGCAACGCCCGCACGGCGCCGCGGCCGGTGTCCTCGTCGCCGGAGAGCCGCACCTGGGCGAACCCACGCAGGAACAGCGCGGTCGGCTGGTCGGCGAGGGTGGTGTAGGCGTTGATGAACCGGCGCAGCGCCCGCGCGGACAGCGGCTCCAGGTCGGCCACCGGCTTGGTCTGCATCGGCGTCATGGCCATCGCCAGCCGCTGTTGCCCGACCCCGATCCGCACCTCGGCGAAGTCCGCGTGCGCGGCCCGCCGCTCCCACAACCGGCCGGTCATCGCGACCGACCAGAGCGCTGCGGGCTCCGGGTGCCGCCAGCCGAGCGCGGTCCGCTGCTGGTCGGCCACCGCGCGGACCTGCTTGCGGGTGCCGGACAGGTAGCGCAGGTAGTCCCGGCGCTCGCCGCGCAGCCGCTGCCTGCGGTCGGCGCCGCCCCGGCCGAGCTGGTTGAACACCATCATGACGCCCATCAGGCCCATCATCCCGGCCATCATCAGCGCCATCTGCGGGTTCTGCGGCCCCATGAAGAACAACATGGCCGCGCCGCCGCCGACGGTCATCGGCAGGTACATGAGCATGCCGCCCATGCCGCCGCCGATGGTCTCGGGCAACACCGGCGGCTCCTGCAGGGACAGCTCACCGCCGGGCATCTCCGGCGGCTTCTCCCTGGCCTGCCTGCGAAACAGCGTGGTGCTCATCCGTCCACTCCCTGACATCTCACGGCGGCTGCTGCGGCCCGTCGACACCTGCAGGCCCTACACGGCTGTCCGCGCCGGAGGAGTTCACCGGAGTTTTCCGGCCGCGTCCGGTCCACCCGATGTTCACCGAACCCGCCCGAACCCGGGTGAACCGTCCCCGGGCCGCCACCCGTGTGCTGGGCATGGCCACCACCGCAGCGGCGGGTTCCGGCGAGATGTGCAGGCTGACCATCTGCGGGCCTGCTTCCCGTGTCGAACTCGCCGTCCCAGCCCACGTTCCCCTCGCCGACCTGATGCCGACCGTGCTCGGCCACCTGGACCCCGCGCTGGCCACCACCGGCCTCGCGCACGGGGGTTGGGTGCTGCAGCGCCTCGGTGAACCGCCGCTGGACGAGGACCAGGGCACCGCCGCCCTCGGCCTCTACGACGGCGACCTGCTGCACCTGCGCCCCCGCGACGCCCTGTTGCCCCTGGTCGACTTCGACGACCTCGTCGACGGCATCCACACCGGACTGTCCACACGGGACGATGTGTGGCGCCCGGCGTACACCCGGCGCGTATTCGTCGCCCTGATGGGTCTTGCCGTTGTCGCAGGCGTTGTCACCGCCGGAGCCAACCCCATCTACGCCGGTAGCCTCGCCGCGGTGCTGCTCGCAGCAGCAGCGACCGCCAGCCGGGCACTGGGCGACCGCGTCTCCGCGTTGGTCTTGGCCGGTGTCGGGGTTGTCTCGGCTGCCTTGGCCGGTTTGGGGGTTCCGACCGGCGAGCACCCGTTGGGCGGTCTTATGACCGGGCCGGGGGTGATGGCGGGCGCCGCCGCCGCGACCGTTGCTGTCGTCATCGCGCGAGTGGCCGTGGGCGGGCGGGACGCGCTGTTCATCGCGGTCGGGTTGGCGACGCTTCTCGCCACCATCGGCGGAGGCGTGGCCACCGCGACAGGCTGGGGTTCCGCTGCGGCGTCCTCGGTAGCGCTAGTCGTCGCTCTTATCCTCATCAGGGTCGCGCCACTGACAGCGGCCAAGTTGGCTGGGCTGCAGGTCGACCAGGTGCCGACGAGCGCGGCCGAGTTCCAGCAAGACCTCGATCCGCAACCCAGTGCCACAGTGCTCGACAGCGCCAACCGCGCGGACGCCTATCTCACAGCGTTCTTCGTCGCCCTGGGCACGGTTTCCGCAGTCTCTATGGTCATCCTGGCGATGAACGACAAGTGGGACGCCAAGACTCTTACCGGTGTCGCGGCCGCGCTGCTGTTGTTGCACGCCAGGGAGCTCACCGCCATCGCACATCGACTGGCCTCGCTTGTACCGGCGCTGATGGGTCTTTTCTCCCTCTTGCTGGTCGGCATAGCCGATGTGTCACAACAGTTCCACCCGTTGGTACTCGGCGGACTCGTAGTCGTCGCGGGACTCACGTTGGTAGGCGCGCACCTGACCCCCGGTCGCAAGCTCGTGCCGATGTGGGGCCGGTGGGGTGACCTCTTGCACTGGGCCACCGCCCTCGCCGTGATCCCGTTGGCCCTGTCCGTCATGGGTGTCTACACCGCGCTCATGGCCGCTTGGCACTGAGAAAACCCTTAGACCGCAAGATTCCGTGAACCATCCGGCGCCCGGTAGCCGTGTCCAAGGCAGACGGTGCGCACGACAACCCGAGGAACGAGAGGAGGCAGGTCATGTACAGCAGGCGCGACCAGGTCCAGGCCCACTCGTTCCTCGTCGGCAGGTTGAACAGCGCGGTCCTGCGGGTCGACCCCGACGCGCTGGAGCGGCCGATGCGGCGGACGGTGGCCGGGCTGGCAGGCGGCACCGCCGTCGCCGGGCTGGTGCTGGCCGGGACGCTGGTGGTCAACCTGATCGCCCCGGGCAGCGGCACCGCCTGGCGGGAGCCGGGCGCGCTGATCGTCGACGAGGGCACCGGCGGCCGGTACCTGATGGTCGACGGCAAGCTCCGCCCGGTCCTCAACTACGCCTCCGCCCGCCTGCTGCTCGGCGCCAACCCCAAGGTCGCCACCGTCACCGCCGCCGACATCACCGGTGTGCCGCAGGGCGGCCCGATCGGCATCATGGGCGCCCCGGACTCGCTGCCCAACCCGGGCGGCGCGCAACGCACCTGGACCGTCTGCGCGATGACCACCCCGGACGGACCGGGCGTCGCGCTCGCCATTGGCGTGGGCGGCACGCCGCAGCCACCGGTGGACGGGGCGCTGCTGGTCCGCGCCCCCAACGGGGGCCTGCACCTGGCCTGGCGCGACCGGCGGCTGCGGGTCACCGCGACATGGGTGCCCGCCGCGCTCGGACTCGACCCGACCGCCGCGGTCCCGGTCACCGAGTCCTGGCTCAACGCCCTCCCCGAGGGCCCCGACCTCGGCTCGCCGAAGATCAGCCGAGGTGGTTCCGGCCCGACCATCGGGGGAGAGCCCACCACCGTCGGTCAACTCCTGCAGGTCCCCGAAGCCGTTGTCGGTGAACGGTTCTACCTGGTTCAGGCCGGGGGACTGATGCCCGTCAGTGCTACCGTCGCCGCTTTGCTCGTCGCGGATCCGGCCTCGCCGCAGCCATCACGCAAGATAGCGGCGGCGGACTTGGCGACCGCGACTATGCTGCCCGCCCCCGACTGGCAGACGGGCCTACCGCCAGAGCCACCACACCAGATCGACCTCGCCGACGGCGCTAACAGCGCCCCTTGCGTGCGATGGACCGGCGACACCGCCACGCTCACCGTCGGCCCCCGCCTCACCGGCGACCCGGACCCGGCCGTGCAAGGCACCGACCACGACAACCGCACCGCCGACCATGTCACCGTCGCCCCCGGCGCGGGGCTCCTCGTGCGGACCCGACCGGCACCCGGTGTCCCCGGCGCGGGCATGTACCTCGTCACCGACGCGGGTACCAAGTTCCCCGTCGCCAGCGGCGACGCCGCGACCGCGTTGGGACAACCCGTCGAGGGCGCCGCCGCGGTTCCCGCCGACCTCATCGCACTACTGCCCACCGGTCCCGTACTGGACCGGCTCAAGTAGATCGCCCAACCCATCGCCCAACCCGAGGAGAACACCATGACCACGCCCAACCGCTACGGCTACGACGACGCCACCCTGCAGGGCATCATCAACGCCACCGAGACCAGCCTGCAGCAGATGGCCCAGCTCAACCAGAACGTGCTCAACATCCAGGCGATGCTGCCGCAGGTCAACAACTCCACCTCCGGCATGAAGCTGGCCACCGCGATCGGCGAGTGGTCCGGCGACTTCAACGTGGTGAAGAACCAGCTCGACGGCCTCAACGCCAAGGCCACCGGCCTGCTGCAGACCAACCGCTCCGCCAACAACGACGCCGACAGCGCCTCCAACGGCCGCTGAAGTATTTTCTCCCACCACCCACCCCCTCTTCCCCGCCCGGCATCGTTCCCGGCTTCGCGGGTTCGGGTCTTTTGCGGGTCTTCGAAAGGAAACGTCATGACCGCGTTCGACATCGACCACGACGGCTACCTGGAGCTCAACGAGCAGCTCTACATGTACGTCAAGCAGCTCGGTGACATCCTGACCAACCTCAACGCCTCGCTGAAGAACATCGAGGTCGCCACGCACGGCAAGGCGACGCCGCTGTGGCAGGAGGCGCAAGCGCAGTGGACGCTGACCTACTCCGACATGGAGACCAAGCTCAACGCCCACTCGCTGGCCTCGATCAACGTGCACGAGATCTTCGCCGAGGGCGACTCCCGCGGCCAGGGGATCATGCTCGGCTGACCGGCCGGGCCCCGCGCACGTCCACCGTGGACAGCGGCGCGGGGCCCCGGTCCCCGGCCAACCCAACCCAGCAGGAGGAACCCATGTCGAACATCACCTTCGACGAGCAGCGCTACAACCAGCTCATCGGCGTCCTGGACAACATCGAGAACGCCCTGCTGCACACCGCGACCGCGTCCGACACGAACCCGCTGGACGCCGACTTCACCCTGCAGCCCGGCACCCAGAAGTGGGCGCTGGCGATCAGCCTGGTCAGCAAGGGCAAGACCTTCGGCGGCTCGGTCGCCCAGCAGAACGAGCAGATCCGCCAGGCCGTGGTCAAGTTCCGCAACGCCCTGGTCGCCGCCAAGGGCGTGTTCAAGGAGACCGACGACCTGTCCCAGTACGACATCAGCCGCTTCATCGCCGAGTACCCCGACTTCAACGCGGGCGGCGGCTTCAGCGGCACCCCGCACTGATCCACTCTCCCCCGCCACCCGCCCCCTCGTCCCCACCCGGCGTCGTCCCCGACTGGGCGCGGGTCCGTTACGTTTGGAGACACGGCCATGGCCGACCCCACGATCCCCGCCACCGGGGACTTCACCACCGCCAGCTACGAGCAGATCCTTTTCGCGATCACCGGCCTGGGCAGCGACCTCATGGGCATGCTCGACAGCGGTGGCGGGATCGGGGAGTCGCCCAACACGTGGTTCACCTTCACCCCGCCCGGCTCGGCGGCGAACTCCATCTCTTACCACGCCTGGGACAAGTACTACTTCGGCGCGGACTTCAACATGGCCGCGTTCAACTCGTGGTACGCGGCGTGGCACGCGATCGACGACGCGGTGACCCAGGCGTGGTACGGCAAGTCCGGCCTGATGGACGTGCAGTTGCTGCGCGACTCCAAGACCGTCACCGACAACTACCTGACGTTCCTGACCGAGAGCCTTAACACCACGAAGTCCTGGGGGGACAGCCTCGACAGCGACGACAGCGCGTTCAAGGGAAAGGCCGCCTTCGCGATCCAGGTGAACCTGCGCAGGCTCGCGTTCACGTTCAACGACCTGCACGACCAGATCACCCTGGACCGCACCCCGTCCACCCCCACCGGCATCGACGACGCGGCCACCGCGCTGTCCACCTTCGGCAAGAACATGTGGCAGATCTGGTCCGACAGCCGCGACTTCCTGCTCAACGCGCCGATGAACACCGCGAACACCTTCGTCGCCAACGTCATCGCGCACATCAAGCACCAGGGCCTGGATGTCAGCACCAAGGGCATGGAGAGCTGGGGCGAGCCGTCGTACCTGCTCGACCAGTGGAGCGCCAAGGACCGCGGCAAGGCCGAGCAGTACATCCGCGACTCGATGGCGCTCTACGCGTCCAACCGGGTCACCCCGCCCGCCATGCCCACCGGGTTCCCCGTCGTGGACGGCGACCTGACCCGGGCCGAGACCTGGAACGCGGCGAACAACTCGATCAGCGAGGTCGCCCGGGTCGAGCTGCGCAAGATGGCCGTCAAGGCCCGTACCGAGCTCGCCACCCTGGAGGCCGCCTACCGCAAGGCCGGCCGCAGCCTCGGCGACCTGAAGACCAACCAGCCGCCGACGATCGGCAGCCCGCCGCCGGACCCCAACACCAACCCCAACGGTCCCGGCAGCGGCGACCCCAACATCCCGCCCCCGCCGAACGGGGACACCAACGTCCCACCGCCGCCCAACGGCGACACGAACGTGCCCCCGCCGCCGAACGGCGGGATCGACGGCCCCGGCGGTCCCAACCCGAACGACTTCCCCAACGGCTCCGGGTCCGGCAGCGGCCTGCCCGACGGGTTCAGCAACCTGTCCAACGACCCCAGCAAACTCGGCGATCCGCCCAACGGCGGCACCAACTTCCCCGGTCTCAACGACGCGTTGAACCCCAACGGCGGTACCAACGGCGGGGGCCTGCCCGGCGGCGGCGACGGCGGAACGGGTCTGCCCTTCCTGCCGAACCTGCCCAACGGCGGCAAGAACAGCAACGGTGGTGCCAACGGCGGCACGAACCTGCCCAACCTCCCGAACGTCGAGAACCCCGGCGACGGTCACATCGGCGACGACGGGTGGGAACCGAACCAGCCGAACGGTTCCACGCACCTGCCCGGCGGCACGAACCTGCCCGGGTCGAACGGCGGCGTGCCCGGGTTCCCCGGCGGTGCCCCGGGCGGCCCCGCCAACGGCGGGATCGGTCTTGGCCCCGGTTCCCTCCCCGGTACCGGCCCGGTCACGGGGCTCAATGGCATCGGCGGCCTGCCCGGCGCGGACGGCTCCATCGGCGGCGCGGGCGGCGGCCTCGACTCGTGGGGCGCGGCAGGCGGCGGTGCCGGGGTCGGCGCGGACGGTTCGTTCGGCGCGGGTGGCGGCTTCGGTGCGAACGGCGGTGCGGGCACGGGTGCCGGTTCGCCGTTCGGGACCGGGTCGGAGACCGGTTGGTCGGACTGGTCCGGCCACGGGTCGGACGGCGCCAACGCCGCCGGTGGGCCCGGTGGCGCCGGTGCCGAGCACGACCAGCGCGGCGGCATGCCGTTCTTCCCGCCGATGATGGGTGGGATGGGCGGCATGGGTGGCCGCGGCAGCGAGGAGAAGGAACGCGAGCGCACCACCTGGCTCTCGGAGGACGAGAAGATCTGGGGCACCGACACGGAGATCGGTTTCGGCGTCATCGGCCGACCCGACTCCGGCGCCCCGGAGATCGACGAGCCGCTGGTCACCACGCACGTCCACCTCCGGTCGACCACGTCGAGCACCCGCCAGGTCGAGCGCGAGACCCGCCAAGAGGCCGAGGGCACCGCGACCGCCAACGGCTGATGGCAGCACGGCCGCCCGGGATTTCCCGGGCGGCCGTGAACCCTGCCCCGTCCCCTGATCGTGTGATGTGTGTGCCCGCCCGTCCGGGGCGGGGCTCTGTTTCAGCGCGACCGGGCACAGCCCCGGCAACCCAATCCCGGCACCCGAGAGGACGAGACCGTGTCCACGCCACTGCACAACGAGTTGGCCGCCGCCGTGGCCGAACTGCGCGAGCAACAGGAGAAGATCAACGCCGCGGTCGCCAAGGTCGCCGCGGCCACCACCACCCTGGCCACCGAGGACCACATGGTCGAGGCCACCGTGGACGGTCAGGGCAAGCTCACCGGCCTCAAGTTCCACGGCCGCCGCTGGCGCGACCTCGCCCCCGCCGAACTGGCCACCCGCCTGGTCGAGCTGATCGGCAAGGCCCAGGACCAGTCCGCGCGGACGACGGCCACCCTGTTCGCCGAGATCATGCCCGCCGGTGCGGGCGTGCCCGACCTGGCCACCCTGTCCGACCCGGACGCCCTCACCGCCGAGATCGACGCCATGATCAACGCCGTTGTCCGCGAGGAGACCAGCCGATGAGCCACCTGTCGGTCGACCCGGAGAAGCTCCGCCTCGGCGGCGTCAACATCGACCACACGGTCGACCTGGCCGTGGAGATCTGCAACGACCTCTACCTCGCCACCGACCAGAACCGCGGCGCGGGCGGCACCGGCGAGATGGGCAAGAAGTTCGACTCCGGCTACCGCCCCGGCGAGCAGGAGGCCCTGAAGTTCCTGCGCCTCATGCAGAAGACCATCGGCGAGGCCAGCGCCCGCACCATCAAGACCGCGGGCGTCTTCACCGAGACCAACGAGGACGCGGACAGCACGGTCCGCCCTTGACGTCCTGACAAGACGATGTCCTGACAAGACTTCCGAGTACCCGAGGGGAGGGTCGACCGACGGCCTTGGTGCTGCCGGACAAGAGTGGACGGCTGTTGTTGATGATGGCGGGCCGCTGAGCGGCGAAATGCCGCAGTGGACGCCTGTGCGGTTGTTCGGCGAGCTGGGTGGTTTCGATTCTGGTGCGAGTTCACAGTGAGTGCGTGAGGGGAGGGTTGACCGATGGCGATGACGGTGCCGGACGAGGTCCGCGGGCTGTTCCTGGTGCTGACCGGCGATGAGTGGCCGGATGCCAACGAGGACAAGCTGCGTGCGCTGGCGGACGCGTGGGACCGGGCGGCGGACCGGCTCAGCGGCGAGTTGGCGCCGGAGTTGCGCACGGCGGTCAACGCGATCCGCTCGACCTTCCGGGGTGCCGCGGAACTGGCGTTCGCCAACCGGATGGCGCCGTTCGTCGAGGGCGGGGACAACTACATCGCGGTGGCGGACCAGCAGTTCAAGGTACTCGCGAAGTTCCTGCGCGACCTGGCGCTGGAGGTCGAGTACACCAAGCTGGTCTCCATCCTCTCGATCATCGCCCTGATCGCGGAGATCGCCTGGGCCATCGCGAACGCCTTCTTCACCGCGGGCGCCAGCATGGCCTGGCTGGCGGCGCGGATGGCGATCGTGCGGTTCCTGCTCAAGTCGCTGCTGGGCAGGCTGCTGCTCAAGGTCATCCAGGCCGAGGTCATCGGCATCGCCTTCCAGTTGATCATCGACATCGCGGCGCAGCTCATCCAGTTCGCCATGGGCACCCGGCACGAGTGGAACACCCAGTACACCGCCAGTGCCGCCGCCGTCGGTGCCCTCGGCGGCGCGCTCACCCTGCCACTGGCGGGCATCGGCCACGTCATCTCGCACCTGACCACGCACGGCCTGGACTCCTGGCTCGGCAAGGTCGCCAAGAACAAGTTCGACTGGCACCACGCCATCCCGGAGAACGTCGTCGAGATCGGCGTTGAGGCCTTCCACGAAACCCTCACCGAGGCCCTCTACAAGTACGCCACCGAGGGCGAGTTCGTGATGAACCCGTTCTCCGCCACCTCCGGCGCCATCTCCGGCGTGGGCGGCGTCGTCGGCGCCGCCATCGGCAACTCCGTCGCCACCTCCCTCGGCGTCGTCAAACCCCCCGCCCACACCCCGCAGTCCAAACCCACCACCCAGATCGACGGCACCCGCGGCCCCGCCCCCACCCCGCCCCCCACGACAACCACGACCACGACCACAACCACTCCGATCCCCACCCCACCCGTGGTCGACCAGGTCACCGGCCCCAACGGCATCCCCACCCCGACCTCGTCGACCACCATCCCCACCCACACCCCGACCACCACAACCACGTCCGCCACCACAACCACGTCCGCCACCACAACCACGTCGACCGGCACCACGTCCACCGGCACGTCTTCCACCAGCACGACGACAAGCACCACGCCGTCCACCCACTCGACAACCACCACCTCGACGAGCGCCACCACGCCGTCCACCACCACGCCGTCCACCTCGACGCCGTCCACCACCACGCCGTCCACCACCACGCCGTCCACCACCACGCCGTCCACCTCGACGACGAGCACCAGCCACTCCACCGTGCTTCCGTCGAGCACGAACACCCACACCCCCGGCCAATCCGGCCCGGTCACCACCACAACCCAGTCGTCCACCACGTCAACGTCATCGACGAGCCAGTCCACCCCTGGCCAGTCGAGCACCACCGGCGCCCAGTCGACCACCAGCAGGCCCACCCCCTCGACGACAAGCACCGGAACGAACACCACCAGCACGACGTCCACGACCACGAGCTCCACGCACACCACTCCGACTGGGACGAGCTCCAACCCAGCCACCAGCGCCACCACAACCTCCAGTACCGCCAACTCCACCACGTCTTCAACTACCGCGTCTTCAAGCACCACCTCTTCAACCAGCACCAGTTCGACCACCACGAACTCGAACAGCACGAACTCGAACACCGGCTCGCAGACCGCCACCACCAAGTCCCCGGCCACCCAGGCTCAGACCAGCACGACTCAGACCAGCACGACTCAATCCGGCACGACTCAGTCCAGTTCAACGCAGTCCAGCTCAACGCAATCGAGCACGACCCAGTCCGGCTCGACCCAGTCGAACACCACCCAGTCGAACACCACCCAGTCGAACACCACCCAGTCGAACGCAGGCCAGGCCAAGACCACCGAGACGACCACCGGTCAGGGCAAGCAGAACCCGAGCACCACCGTCGCCAGCACGACCGCCCCCAAGTCGCCGACCTCCACACCGAATCCCGTCACCGCCACCGCGACCGCCGGGCAATCGCAGACCGCGAAGACCCCCGCCGCGCCCACCGAGTCCGCCCGACCCACCACGACCACCAGACCGACCACGACCACCGGCTCCACCAAGGTCACCAGGCCACAAGAGTCCACAAAGGTCTCGAAGCCCGCGACGACCTCCACCACCGAGGCCCCCAACCAGGTCGCGAAACCGGTCAAGCCCCAGCAGGCCACCGCCACGGCCACCGTCGGTGTCACCCCGGCGAAACGACCCCGCCGCGAAGGGCCCGCTGTCCCGCCGAAGGCGAAGAAGACCGGCGAGCGGTTCACCGACTTCCGCCGGTGGGTCGGCGGTATCAACAACGCCAAGGGAACCGTCAACTGCGTCAACGCGGCCGTGGCGTTCCACGAGACCTGGCGTGGCAACCCGAGCAGCGCCGGTCCGGATCGAGCGGGCACCGCGCACGCCAGTGAGCGCACCGGGTACGCGCCGCAGTTCCTCGGGGAGGGCAGGCGTGCGGTCAACGAGGTCGTCAAGCGCGTTCGCGCGGGTGGGCACGGGTCGGACGCGATCGTGTTCACCACGCCGCCGGGCGCCAAGGACGGGCACGCCTGGAACGTGGTGAACCACAACGGCGAGGTGTTCCACGTGGACGCCCAGGACGGGACGTGGTCGACCGACATCCCGCCGTCGGGCAAGGTGTGGGCGATCGTGCAGGACCCGCAGGGCTCCTTCATCGACGGCACCACCGTCGACAACTACGGCAGCACGGGTCCGCAGGCGATCGGTGACTCATTCGGTGTCCGACCGCCCAACAACATCGTCGCTGTCGCGCAGCAGGGTGTCCGCGACGCGCAGGGGCATGTGGACACCGCGGCCGATCAGGTGCGGCGGGCCGAGTTGTCCCAGCGGTCGGCGCGGGCGCAGGAGTTCGCGGCGGAGGAGTCGAACCGGCAGGCGCAGGCCGCCGTCGTCCCGGCGAACACGGCCGCGGCGCCGGTGATGCAGCAGTTGAACCACGTGCGCAACCAGATCAACACCGCGATCGGCACGTTGACCAACCAGATCAACGCCGAGGGCTTGCTGCAGAACCAGGTCGACACCGCCGACGACGCCGAGGCCGACGCCCGCGACGACGTGCGAGACGCACAGCAGGTCCTCGACAACGCCGCCCCCGACGACGTGGCCAACGCCCGGCGCGCACGGGACGGAAGGCAGGCCGCGCTCGACACCCTCGTCACCAACCACGGGCCGCTCCGCCTCCAACTGCAGACGGCCACGCAGACCCGCCAGGCCACCCAGGTCACCATCGCGAACCTGCGCGTCCAGGAGGGCGCCGCGCACGCCGCCGCGCGTGGACCGCACGCGTCGGCCACCCGGGCGCTGACCAACGCCAACACCGCGAACACCCAACTGCAGAACGCCACCCAGGCGGCCACCGACACCGCCACCCAGGTGCAGACCGCGCGGACCCAGCGGCAGAACGCGGCGACCGAGCACGCCACCGTCACCCGGCTCGCCCAGGAGATCCAGCACCACTCCGGGTTGGAGACCGCCGCGCACAACACCGCCGTGCTGTCGAACGCGGCCGCGACGAACGAGGAGAACCGGGCCACCGGGCTCGAACAGCAGGTCCAGCAGCTCGACCGGCAAATCGGCACGCTGCAGGACCAGGTCAACACCAACACCCTCGAGGTGGCCCGGCAGCGGCGCGAGGTCGCCGAGGCCCGCGCCGAGCTCGCGCGCCAACACGCCGCCAGCCAGGCCGCAGGCCAGGGCACCAGCCAGGCAGGTGCCAACCAAGCGGCCGCCACCCCGGCCCCGCAGACCACCCCGGCGATCACCCAGCAGGAAGCCGCGATCACCCGGCTGGAACAGCAGATCACCCAGGACCAGGCCCAGATCGTCACCCTCACCGGCCAGCGCAACACGACCAACGGCCAGGCGGGCACGGCCCGCACCCAGGCCACCCGGTTGCGCACCCAGGCCGACCTCGACCAGCAGGCCGCCGACGCCGCCGCCGACGAGGTCAACAACCGGCACACCGAGCTCACCACCGCGCTCGGCCGCGCCCAGCAGGCCGCCCAGAACGCCACCGCCGCCGCCCAGACCGCCGCGACCCGGGCCAGGGACACCGCCACCGCGGCCACCGCGGTCAAGAACGCGGCCAAGCAGGGCAACGTCGAGCGCGGGCTCACCATGCTCGGCGACGGCCCGTTCGCCGACCGGATCGTCGTCGAGGAACTGGGCGACACCACCGGCGTGGTGAACTCCGTGGCCGGTCTGTTCGGCGACCACCCCGGCGTCGCGAACCAGGCCGGTCGGACCGCGGCGACCGCCGTGGAGCGGCACCTGACCGAGATCATCAACCACGGCCACGAGATCACCGTGGACCTGCCCAACGGCAACCAGGCGCGGGTGCTGCTCACCGGCAGGCCCAAGCGCCCCGAGGACACCCGGGGCTCGTCGACCGTCAACGCGGTGCCCAACGCGCACCCGGACATCGTCAAGACCACCCGCGACGACCAGCACAACCCGGTCACCGTCACCGGGTCCAGCAGCCTGCCCATCCGCATCCCGCTGATCTCGTTGGCCCCGATCGTCGACACAGTGCCGTTCCTGCGGCCGAACGCGTCGGTCGGGTTCACCGCCCGCCGCAACCAGGGCGAGACGTCCAACAACTCCAGCAGGCCGGGTGTGCGGACCGGCGACCGGCCGTGGGTGAACGCCGACATCGAGATCGTCGCCACCCGGATCGGCAACCCGAACCCGGCGACCAGCACGGTCCACGCGGGCATGCGGGTCCCGGCCGTCGTGCCCGCGGTGGCCAACGCGCAGCCGCTGCCCGTCAACGGCCGCGACCAGTTGACCTCGGACGCGACCCACGTGCCGGTTCCGTTCACCGACGCGGTCAACACCGCGCTGGGTGGACAGCACCGGGGCGACGTCACCGACCTGCTCAAGTCCCAGCAGGTGCGGCGGATGGCCAACAACGGCCAGGTCAACACGACCATCGGCGGCACCGGCGTCAACGTCACGGCCACCGGGGCACCGCAGGTCACCTTGGTCGGGCCGTCCAACCGGGTCGACGAGCAGCGCACCGCGCACGTCCCGTCGTCGGTGGTCACCAAGGGCAGTGACGTCACCGCGGGACTGGGCATGGCGGCGGGCATGGACACCGGCACCCTGCAGTGGTTCGTCGGCCTGTTCAGCGACTTCTCCAGTTCCCGCAACGGCGGCTACAACCGGGGCAACGAGTCCGCCGTCGAGCGCAACGCCACCCAGGCCGAGCTGGTCTACCGGATCACCCGGCCGCTGCAGGTCACCGTGGCGGGTCAGCCGCCGACCAACGGCACCATCACCGAGCTGGTCACCGTCCCGGTGGACGTGGCGCGGAACCTGAACCTGGACATCCCGCAGCAACTGGACCCGACCGCGGTACAGCCCCGGCCGCCGGGCAACCAGCCGTACATGATCGGCACCGACGACATCACCGCCGTGCCCGGCAAGGCGCAGGTGCTGACCTTCATCAACACCGGTCTGGACGCGACCGGGCAGGCCGCGGTGAACGAGAAGTTCGACACCGACCCCAAGACCGTTACCGCGATCTTCAACGCCATGCACGGCGGCGAGGAGGTCACCTGGGTCGAGGGGGGGCAACTGCACAAGCTGGACATCTACGTCAAGATCCGCCCGCCCGCCAACACCTTCGCCTCCGGCCAGGCCAAGGCGACCGTGCAGGACCACGTCACCTCGCAGCGCAGGCGCACCGACCAGATCGGCCGTACCGCGCGGCTCGGCGTCGGCGGCGAGGTCCGCCCCACCTTCGGCGACCGGCCACCGGCGAGCGAGCACCCCAAGGGCGGCGCGACGACCTCAACCGCTCTGCCCCGCGTCGTCGTGTCCGGCACTTACGAACGCACTCGGGCCTCCGCGGTCGGCACCAACGGCCGCGACGGCCGCATCACCGCGTACGGCGGCGAGTACCGCGGCTTCGACGGCGACATGGAGGTCGTCGTCGTGCACCGGCAGACCCCGGTCCCCAACTGGTTCCGCCGGGTGTTCCTGGGCGGCCGGATGACCTTCGGCACGGCCTCGCCCGACCGGCTCAACGAGCCGACCAGCGCGGCGATCGACACCGCGCGGACCATGAACACCAACCCGGTCAACACCCCCCAGTTGCGCAAGCAGACCGTGCCCGCCGCCGTCACCGTCTCCGCGCCGGTGGACAAGCTCGCCTGGTCCGACCGGCCACCCGCGCCATCCACGATGAACGCTGGCCTCTACGTCGGCACCGCGCCCGCCATGGCCCACGGCACCGTCGTGGTGGACCCGGAGCTGTTCGGCGAGTTCGCGGGTGTCGAGCACGTGCGGGTCACCCCGAACAGCACCGAGGCCGTCAACATCGCGCTGGCCAAGAGCGTGCGGCAGATCCCCCCGCCCGGCGCGCCCGGTCGGCCGCCCGCGCCGGAACGCACATCCCCCGGGATGCTGAGCGGGACCTGGCCGTCCTGGGGCACCAGGACCGTCACCGAGTCCAACCGCGGTGGGGTGAACCAACGCCAGTTCAGCTACAAGCTCTCCACACTGACCAAACCCGGCACCACCGCGGGCGACGCGATCCGCGGGTTCGTCTCCCAGGCGGGCAGGCGCGGTCTGGCGGTGCTCGGCCTCAACGGCGAGCAGGGCGGCCCGCACAAGCTGTACGAGCCGGGGCGGCTCACCGACATGAACGGGTCGATCAGCGCCGCCGCCACCTACTCGTCCCCGCGCGTTGTCGACGTCCGCAAGGACGGCCAGTTGCAGCGGCGGCAGGACGGCGACCTGGTCGTGAACAACAACAAGCAGCGCCAGTTCGGCGTGGAGGCCGAACTGGCCGTCGACGTGCTGCCCCGGCGGCTGACCAAGTTCGGCAACCGGGTCCGGCTCGCCTTCGGCGGCAACCGGCGCGGCGGCCGGGCCAACATCGACGAGCTCACCCCGGGCGGCCGCCAGCTCTACAACTACAAGGGTCCGACGGTGTGGCTGACCATGGACGTCCGCTACAACTACACGGGCAACCTGAACATCCGCAACAGCGTCAAGACCTCGACCGCCGACCCGGTGTCGGTCTTCGTCGACGAGCCGGACGGCATCCTCGTCCAGTTGCCCGCGCGGACCGCCGCGGAGATGTTCACCGCCAACGGTTTGCCGGTCCCGCCGGAGATCCAGGCCGTGCTGCCGCCCGCCCCGGCGCCCGCGCCGCCCGCGACCACGCAGACCCTGCTCAGCGACCCGGCCAACCCCGCGTACAACAACTACGTCTCGCACGGCACCACCACCGTGTTCAACTCCCGCCTGCACGGGATCAACCCGCTGCAGGACGCGCGGACCCGGCTCACCACGATCGGTGTCACCGGCAAGTGGCAGGCCGACGTGATCGAGCGGATCACCGAACTGCTGTCCAGCCCGCGCGGTCACCTCTCGCTCAAGGACGTGCTCAGCGACACCGGGGTGATCTCCATCCCGAACAACGACCCGTTCTACGCCGACGTGGTCGACGTCCGGATCGTCGCGACACCGACCCAGGCCGCCCCGGCGCACGCCGCGCGGCCCGCGCCGCAGAACACCCCGCTGACCCCGAACTCGCAGACCACCTACTCCTACATCAACACCGTCGACTCCGTGCAGAAGACCAAGTCGCACGCCTACGCGGCCGGTATCCAGAACGACCTCATCATCCGCGAGGCCGCCCCGCGCGTCACCCAGCCCGACGGCAGTGTCGTCGTCCAACCGGGCTCGACGGCGGGCAACCTGGGTGCCCTGCTCGGTGTCGGCAAGCAGGTGTCGGAGTCGGAGACCCTGCCGGGCAGCACGCAGCTCAAACCCATGCGGCTGTTGACCTTCGACCAGCTCGACCGGTCCACCCACGACGTGACCTACTCGCTGGAGATCTCCCGCATCCGCACCCCGATGCCCGCCCCGGACGCGTTGACCCTCACCGCGATCCGCCACTTCAACCGCGACGAGATCGCCACCGCCCCGGTCCACGCCTACGGTTCGGTCGACCTGGTCGCCCCCAAGCCGCGGTCGTCACCGCCGATGAACGCCCCGGTCGCGCCCACCTTCGACGTGCTCACCACCAACCCGCTGAACCTGCCCGCCGCCGACCCGAACCGGGTCAACCAGCGGGTGCTCGACCCGGACGGCATGTGGCACATCGAGTCCCTCGGGTCGTCGACGGCGAGGGCCATCCGGGACGCCGCCTACGCCCAGGCCTCCGCGGCACCGGTCGCGGTGGGCAACAACGTGCCGCAGGGCAACTTCGTCAACGCCCGCAACAATCCCTCGACCTACACCAGCAAGGGCACCACCTCCGAGTACGCCGTGCACACCCTCACCACCGGCACCGGTCTGCACAACGGCGGCTGGTCGATGTTCACCGGCGACTCGTACTCCACCAAGGGCATCGTCGGCGCCAAGCACACCTTCCACGACGACCTGCTCGACGTCTCCGTGCAGGGCCGGTTCGTGCCGGGCTCGTTCACCCTGGTGCCGCTGAACAACCCGGGCAAGGTCGACCACGGCCGCGAGACCGAGGACATCACGCTCACCGGTTCCTCCCGCACCGTCACCTGGTCCCGGGGCGCCACCGCCGCCGGTCTGGGCGGCGGCACGGCGCGGCACCCGAGCGACACGCTCACACCGGGGCCGGTGAACCTGCAGACCACGCCGACCATGGGCGCGGAGAGCGCCACCGGCGTGCCGGAGGCCCAGACCAACGCGGTCTTCGACCTGACCGTGGTCGCCCAGGGCGGGCGGTCCTACCTGTTCGACGCCAACGCCGAGTTCTACGTGCAGACCACGCCGCGCGCGTCCAACAGCGTCATCCCCAAGATCAAGGGCTGGTTCGGCCGCAGGCCCGCCCCGACCACGGTCAAGATCACCGCCACCAACGACGTCCGGGTCCGCGTCTGGGAGGCCGACGCCCTCCGCGAGGGCCTGATCAGCCTGGGCGACGTCTACGCGACCACCAACCCGACCGTGCCCGGCGGCCTGGCCGTCACCCGCTCCAACGACGGCGCGATCCTGCACCCGAACACCGGCCCGGCGCCCGCGGTCGTCGCCCCGGCGGTCGGCCGGGAAGACCAGGGGCGCACGCTGCACATCGCGCCCGGCGTCACCCAGAACGAGGTGGTCGACTTCGTGCACGGGTTGCCGATCGACACCCGCCCGCACACCTTCGTCGTGCCCAACGGGTCGACGTTCACCGCGCAGGACATCGCGGACGGAGTGGCGGCCCGGTCCGCGCCGGGGGACGTGACCGTCAACCCGACCCAGCCGGACCCCGTTGTCCCGCCGCGGGCTCCGCGTGTCCGCGCGCCGCGGGTGCGATTCGCCCAGGCCAACCCGAACGGCGCCACCGACACGGTCACCGGGCCGTGGAGCGAGAGCGCGCACACCGGACCCGAGTCGGCAAGCACAGATCAATCCACAGTGGACAACTCCGGCGATCGGGGGTCACGGGGGACCAAGCGGTCGAGGGACGAGTTCGAGTCCGACGCCGGACCGGTCACCCACCCCGAACCGCCGGGCACCCGGTCCAGCCAAGACGTGCTCACCCCGGCGTCCACCCAGGACTTGGCGGCCCTCACCGCCGCCGTGCCGCCCGGGAGCCGGTTCACCGACCCCAGTGGCTGGGTCGACCTGATCAACGGGGATCGCACCGTGCCCGGTCGGGACGTCAACTGCGTGGACGCGGCGGTGGCCTTCCACTCGACCTACCACGGTGAACCGCGGGTCGCCGGGATCGGCATGCCGGGGCAGGCGCCCCGCGGCGCGGTGAGCCGGGCCGCCGAGTGGACCTCGTACGCGCCGGAGTTCGTCGGCATCGGCCCGGACGCGTTCGCCGAGGTGATCGACCGCGTCACCCGGGCCGGGCACGGAGCCGACGCGTTGCTGATCGCCTTCGGCGCCAACAGCGGTCGCGGGCACGCCTGGAACGTGGTCAACCACAACGGGCAGGTCCTGCTGGTCGATCCACAACAGGGGACCGTCGTGCCCGCGAGCCCCGACGCCATCCCGGGGGTGGGGCGGGTGCACGCGATCCCGCTCGACGCGAACAACCAGTTCATCCGCGGCAACCAGGTCCCCGGCCTACCCAGCGGTCTGCCCACCGGGATCGCCGCCGGTCACGCCGCGACCGCCGCCTCGGACACGCCGAACTGGTCCGCGCACATCGACGACGTCGGCCACGAACTCGACACGCTCCTGGACGTGGTGGACGACTCGCCGGTGGCGCGCGCCCAGGCCGAGGCGCTGTCGCTGCACCTGCGGGACACCGACATCCAGCGCATGCGGTCGCTGTCGGAGCGGAGCGAGATCATCACGTTACGCGGGTCGACCGACCGGCTGGTCCCGTTCCGCGACGGCTACCTGCTCGAGTCGGACGGGCCGGTCGACCCCGGATTCGTCGCCGAGCTGGCGGCCGCGATCCTGCGCAAGCGGATCATCGCCCTGGTCATCGGGCCCGACGCGGAACTCCCGGACGTGCTGGAGTTCCCGCCACGCGGCCGCCCGCTGCCGATCGACGAGTCCGACCTGGTCACCGACAGTGATATCGAGGACGATCTCGGCATCGACCCGAACGGAGACGACGACCAGAACAGCGGTGACCACGACCCGGTGCCGGTGGGCTCCGGGAAGGGTGACTGATCGCTGGTCAGGCCGCCCAGGTGACGGCGGGGGAGCGGAACTCGTCCACCAGGCCGTCCAAGCCGGTCGGCTCGCGCAGCAGTGGGGGCTCGGTCACGCCCACGGTCAGGCCGCGCTGGAGGGCGTTGACGAACCGGGCGACCGCACCGGCGGTCGGCGTCGCCGCGCCGCCCAGGTAGCACAGCACGATGAGGTCCTCGCCCGAGTACGTCTCGATCGCGGCCGCCCAGCCGGACCGCTCGTCCCAGAGCAGGGCGACGTCACGGCCGGGGTGGCTGGGCAGGGTCACGTCGAGGGCGAGGTAGGCCGACACCGGGGTGTCCAGGTCGACGGTGACCGACTCCAAGCCCACGCCGACCTGCGCCGCCACCCCGTGCAGGTACTCCCGCAGGGCGCGGTGGGCCGGGTGCTGGTAGCCGAGGGACAACTCGAGGACCGCGGTCACGGTGGAACCCTTTCTCGGATTGGTGGTGCGCCCTCCTAGTGCCCCGTTTCCCGCAGGCCTAAGCCGACCAGGGCACGGATCACCCGGTCCGGGTGACCGGCAACACCTGCTGTGACCGGTTGACCCGCCGATCGTGTCGTTTCCACCAGCCCGGCGGCGGGGTAGCCGCCAGCGACGAAGGGACCAGCGATGACCAGTGAGCACGTGCTGACCGATCGGCAGGGCCACCCCGTCCACGACAACCAGAACCAGCGCACGATCGGCCCGCGCGGCCCGGCGACGCTGGAGAACTACCAGTTCCTGGAGAAGATCGCGCACTTCGACCGGGAGCGGATCCCGGAGCGGGTGGTGCACGCCAGGGGCGCGACCGCGTTCGGCTACTTCGAGACCTACGGCACCTGGGGCGACCAGCCGGTGGAGGGGTTCACCCGGGCCAAGCTGTTCTCCGGTCCGGGCAAGCGGACCCCGGTGGCGGTGCGGTTCTCCACGGTGATCGGCGGCCGCGACTCGTCCGAGGTGGCCAGGGACCCGCGCGGGTTCGCGGTGAAGTTCTACACCGAGGACGGCAACTGGGACCTGGTCGGCAACAACCTGGCGGTGTTCTTCATCCGGGACGCGATCAAGTTCCCCGACGTGATCCACGCGCTCAAACCGGACCCGGTGACCTTCCGGCAGCAGCCGAACCGGATCTTCGACTTCATGTCGCAGACCCCGGAGTCGATGCACATGCTGGTGAACCTGTTCAGCCCGCGCGGTATCCCGGCCGACTACCGGCACATGCAGGGCTTCGGCGTGAACACCTACAAGTGGGTCGCCGCGGACGCGACCACGCACCTGGTCAAGTACCACTGGTACCCGAAGGTCGGGGTGGCCAGCATGACCGCGGCCGACGCCGCCGCGGTGCAGGCCGACGACCTCGGGCACGCGACGCGGGACCTGCGGGAGGCCATCGAGCGCGGCGAGTACCCGGAGTGGGAGCTGCGGGTGCAGTTGATGAGCGACGACGAGCACCCGGAGCTGGACTTCGACCCGCTCGACGACACGAAGGTCTGGCCGGAGCACGAGTTCCCGCCGCAGCCGGTGGGGCGGATCCTGCTCAACCGCGCCGTCGAGGACACCTTCACCGAGAACGAGCAGATCGCTTTCGGCACCGGGGTGCTGGTCGACGGCCTCGACTTCTCCGACGACAAGATGCTCGTCGGCCGCACGTTCTCCTACAGCGACACCCAGCGCCACCGGGTCGGCCCCAACTACCTGCAGCTCCCGGTCAACCAGCCCAAGACGGCCGTGCGCACCAACCAGCGCGACGGGGCGATGGCGTACTCCACCGACGTTGATGGCGGGAACCCGCACGTCAACTACGAACCATCGATCACCGGTGGCCTCCCCGAGGCCCGGCCGCCCGCGCCCGACGAGCGGGGCCCGTTCATCGAGGGCCGACTGACCCGTCGCCGCATTCCGCGGACGAATGACTACGCGCAGGCAGGTCAGCGTTACCTGTTGATGGAGCAATGGGAACGCGACGACCTGGTCGACAATTTGTCGGTACAGCTCGCGGAATGTGACCGGCCCATTCAGGAACGCATGGTGTGGCATTTCCTGCTGGTGGAGGACGAGCTCGGCACCAGGGTCGGTGAACGCCTCGGAATCAGTCCCGGCGATGTGTCCCGGTTGCCGCCGCTGGCAACGCAAACACTCGGCCCGGCCGAGCAGAAGCGCCTCGCCGCCCTCGGTTCCAACGGTCCCCGACCGACCGATCGCCTCACGATGACCCACTGCGTACCCAACGACCACGCAAAACGCGTCTGAACCCATCCCCGACCACCCGACGACTGAGCCGACAGTGGTCCGCGCCGATAGCGCGGTGTCCCTCAATGCCCCCCTCGGCCGATATGCCCGACCCGCCCCCGCGGGGGTCGACCCACCCGTCCCGCCGGTTGCCTGTGACAGCCACCCGCCTGGCTAGGATCCTTCGCGAACAACTCCCGCGTTGAGCAGCCAGCGCCGGACCGGGTGTGAGCCGGGGCCCCCGTGGCCCCGCAGTCGGAGCTGGAGGGCAGGCGGCGTGGCTGTGGGCAAGGAGTCGGAGGACCTGGGCGTCCTGGCGAGCCAGTTGGTGCGGTTGACCGAGGACCTGCTCGCCGCGGGCAGCCTGGTCGACGTGCTGGAGCGGGTGGTGCAGACCACCAAGGACGTGGTGGGTCCGGTCGACCTGGTGAGCGTGACGCTCCGCTCACCCGATGGCAGTTTTCACACTCCCGTGCTCACCGACCTGGTGGCTGCGGACCTGGACCTGTTGCAGTACGAGTTCGGCGAGGGCTGCTGCGTGGAGTGCGCCCGCCCGGACGGTCCCGCCGCCGCGCACAGCTCCGACCTGGGCACCGACACCAGGTGGCCGCGGTTCGGCCCCGCAGCCGCCGAGCGCGGGTTCCACTCGCTGGCCTCGGTCGCGCTGCTGCCGGAGGTCCGCGCGCCGCGGTTGTCCGGCGCGCTCAACGCGTACTCGCGCGAGCGCGGCGGGTTCGACCCGTCCGATCGGGACGCGCTGATGCTGCTGGCCACGCACGCCTCGCTGGCCCTCGCCGCGAGCGAGGGCGTCACCAGGGAGCAGTTGCGGATCGAGCAGTTGCGCGCCGCGCTGGACACCAGGGACGTCATCGGCCAGGCCAAGGGCATCCTGATGGCCCGCCGCGGCATCGACGCCGACGAGGCGTTCGACACGCTGCGCCGGACGTCGCAGAACATCAACGTCAAGCTGCGCGACCTGGCAAAGACGCTGGTCAACCGGCACCACCTGCTGGACTGAGGGCCCGCGCGGCCGATGGGACCGTCCGCCGGGCCGCGGCCCGACGGACGGTCTTACATTGAGCCCCCGTGCTGCTGCTTAACACGCGAGGCTCAAGACCAGCGGGCCAACGCGCGCACGAGGACGCCCCAGACATACCCAGTCGCTGATCTTCCACACCACGGGTTCACCCCCGTCCGTGTGACGCGGGCGACACGGACGTTGGTAAAGTTTCGACAAAGGGTTGTCAAGTGATCGATAAAGTATAATTCGATGGTCGTGTTGATAAATTTTCCTGCATATTTGCCTCGATATGGTGGCGCGCTATGGGAAATGCCATTTCGGCACACTGGCAACTGTGAAGTTCCGGCGAATCGCCCACCGGCGGTGTGGGCTGGGCTGATTTCATTGACGACGTTATTGATGGCCCATACATTGACCGTCCGAGTTCTTCGGTATTCCCTGCATGCCTGAGGAGTTTGGCTTGAAACGCACCATTGTCGCCCTGGTTGCCGCGGGCGCGGCCACCACGGCGGTCTACGCGGTGACCTCCACCGCGACCGCGGCCCCGGCCGCGCCCCAAGCGCCCGCTGCCGCACAGACCCCGGTGGCCCTCGCGGTCGCCGCCGCCGACAAGGCCGCGGCCTCCGGTCTGGACGCCCTGGCCAAGGGTCCGGACGAGCAGTTCACCCGTCGCCAGGTCTACACCGGCGGCATCCCGGGTCGTAAGGACCTGTTCTACGTGTCCTACGACCGCACCTACAAGGGCCTGCCGGTCGTCGGCGGCGACGCCGTCGTCGCCACCGACGCGGCGGGCAACACCCTGGACACCGTGGCCGCCCACCAGGGCGCCATCGCCGTGTCCACCAGCCCGAAGCTCTCCGCGGCCCAGGCCGAGAAGGTCGCCCGCGGCGAGCTGTCCTCCGTGGACAAGGTCCTGTCCAACGACCTGAAGGTCTACGCGGCGGGCAAGGGCACGCTGGTCTACGAGACCGTCGTGACCGGTGTGCGCAAGGGCATCCCCAGCCACCTGCACGTCTACACCGACGCCCAGACCGGCGCCGTCGTCGACACCACCGACGACGTCCGCGCGGGCACCGGCCAGTCGCAGTGGAACGGCCCGAACCCGCTGAACATCGACACGAGCAACCACCAGACGGTCGACTCGACCCGTCCGGGTCTGAGCTGCGTCGACCTCTCGACCAAGCAGCCGTTCACCAAGTCGAACGACAGCTTCGGCACCGGCAACGCCTCCTCCAAGGAGACCGGCTGCGTCGACGTGCTGTGGTCCACCCAGCACGAGTGGGACATGCTCAAGAACTGGCTGGGCCGCAGCGGCATCGACGGCAACGGCCGCGGTGTCCAGGTCCAGGTCGGCCTGGCCGACATCAACGCCTACTGGACCGGTGACCACATCGAGGTCGGCCATAACCAGGCCAACCAGTGGATCGCCTCCATGGACGTCGTCGGCCACGAGCACGGCCACGCGATCGACCAGTACACCCCGGGTGGCGCGGGCACCGAGGCGGGCCTGGGCGAGGGCACCGGTGACATCTTCGGCGCGCTGACCGAGGCGTACACCAACGAGCCCGCCCCCTACGACACCCCGGACTACACCGTGGGTGAGTCGGTGAACCTGGTCGGCCAGGGCCCGATCCGCAACATGAAGAACCCGTCGCAGGTCAACAACGACCCGAACTGCTACTCCTCCAAGATCCCCAGCACCGAGGTGCACGCCGCCGCGGGCCCGCTGAACCACTGGTTCTACCTGCTGGCCGAGGGCTCGGCGTCGGGTAGCCCGACCTGCAACAGCTCCACCGTGTCCGGCATCGGCATCCAGGCCGCGGGCCGCGTGTTCTACAACGCCATGCTGCTCAAGACCTCCGGCATGAGCTACTACAAGTACCGCACCGCGACGCTGACCGCGGCGAAGAACCTGGACCCGACCTGCGCGCAGTACAACGCCACCAAGGCCGCTTGGGCCGCGGTCAGCGTTCCGGCGCAGTCCGGTGAGCCCACCTGCACCAGCCAGCCGGGCAACGACTTCTCGCTGTCGCTGAACCCGTCGTCGGCCACCGTGCAGAAGGGGTCGTCCGCGACGACCACCGTGTCGACGCAGACCACCTCGGGCAGCGCCCAGACCGTCGCGCTGACCGCGACCGGCCAGCCCTCGGGCGTGACCGTCGCGTTCAACCCGGCCTCGGTGCAGTCCGGCTCGTCCTCGACCGCGACCATCACCGTCGGCGCCAACGTCGCCAACGGCACCTACCCGATCACGGTCAAGGGCGCGGGCACCGCGACGCACACCGTGACCTACAACCTGACCGTCAGCGGTGGGCAACCGCCCACCAACGACTTCTCGCTGTCGCTGAACCCGGCCTCGGGCAACTCGGCCGCGGGCGGCACGGTCAGCAGCACCGTCAGCACCGCCACCACCACTGGCTCCGCCCAGACGGTGGCCCTGAGCGCCTCCGGCCTGCCCTCGGGCGTGACCGCGACGTTCAGCCCCACCTCGGTCCAGTCCGGTAGCTCGTCGAGCCTCACCCTGTCGGTCGGCGCCAGCGCCGCCGCGGGTACCTACTCGATCACCGTGACCGGCACCGGCTCGGCCGCCCACTCGGCGACCTTCACCCTCACCGTGACCGGCGGCAACCCCGGCGGCTGCGGCAGCGTGACGGCGTGGTCCTCGTCCCAGGCCTACGTGCCGGGCGATGAGGTCTCGTACAACTCGCACAAGTGGAAGTCCACTTGGTACTCCACTGGTGCCGAGCCGGGTGCGCCTGGTTCGTGGGCTGTGTGGCAGGACGAGGGCGCTTGCTGAGTTGAGTTGATCGCACTTCAGGACCCCGCGGCTGTTGTGGCCGCGGGGTCTTGGCGTGTGGGGGTTACTGGGCCTCGGGTGCGCCTCGGGGTTCGGCCTGGTCGCCTTCGGCGACGCCGGCCTGGGGCGCCGGATTTTTCGGGCTGTGCCCGCTGGGGTGAAGTTGTTTTGTTTGGGGCCCCTAGCGGTGGCCTGGGTAAGGCTAAAAGGCGGGGCCACTGGAAAGACGTGGCCTTACCCGCCTGCCGGCTTAGGCCACCGCTCCCCCCAAACAAAACAACTTCACCCCAGCGGGCGGTTGGGATCGGCGGCTTCCGAGGAGCGCGGTGCAAGTGTCGTGTGGTGGGTTGTCATAGGCGGTTGTGTTGGGGTGTGGGGGCGGTCGTGTCCTGGTTGTTGGTGGGTCGTTCGAACTCGATCTGGGGTAAGGGGTTGCCGTCGCCGAAGTCGCGGGGGTGGGTGGCGCCGGTTTTGGTGAAGCCGCATTTGGTGTAGAAGCGGAGGGATTGTGGGGTGTCGCGCAGGGTCCATAGGTGGACGTGTGAGTACTTGTCGGCGCGCAGTGTGGCCAACAGGCCGTCCATAAGGACCTTTGCGACGCCCGAGCCCCAGGCGGCGGGGTGGGCGTAGAAGCTGTAGATCTCGGCTGAGCCGGGGCGGGTTTCGGAGGGGACGGCGTAGGTGAAGGCCAGGGGGCGGGTGTCGACGGCGGCGAGCAGGAGGTGGCCGGTGCCGACGCGGGGGTGCCATCGCGTTCGTCTACTTGCGACTTCTCGGGTGGCGAACTCCGCGTCGAAGAACGGGGCGTAGGCGGCTTGCCAGGATGCGGCGTGGATTTCGCCGATCACGGTTCCGTCGGCGGGGGTGGCTTCGCGTACCTCGATCATGCGGACGACGGTAGCCGGGGGGTACGACACAAACCGTCGATCAGGAGGTCGACCATGCGTCGGGCGTGCCCCGGACGGGTGATGTCGTCGAAGAAACACAGGTTTGCCACGGCGGGGAGCAGGTCGTCGGGGTCCACATCGGGCCGTGCTTGTCCGGCGGCGACGGCGGTGTCCAGGAGGGACTTGAGGGCGGGGCGCAGGTGGTGGTCGAAGTAGCCGGGGAGGGCGTCGAAGGCGGGGTCGCCGGAGTGCAGGGCGGCGGCGAGGCCGCGTTTGGTGGCGATGAACTCGGTGTAGCGCCGCAGCCAGCGGGCCAGGGCCTCGCCAGGGGTGTGCTCGGCGGCCAACTCCGCGGCGGCGGCTGTGCAGGCGTCGACCTCGTGCTGGAAGACGGCGACGACCAGGTCGGAGCGCTGGGGGAAGTGGCGGTACACGGTGCCGACGCCGACGCCTGCACGGGCGGCGATGTCGCGTACGGGGGCGTCCACGCCGGAGTCCGCGAAGGCTGCCTTGGCGGCGGCCAGCAGCGCGTCGATGTTGCGTCGGGCGTCGGCCCGCACCGGTCGTGACCTGGTCATACCGCTCCCTCGGTTGCCAAAGCGGAACATAGTTCCGTATAGTTCCGGAACGTTGTTCCGATTGATCGTACGGGAGGAACGCACGATGCAGTACCGCGCACTCGGCCGCACCGGCATCCAGGTCAGCCCCTACTGCCTGGGGGCCATGATGTTCGGCTCGCTCGGCAACCCCGACCACGACGCCGCGATCCGGATCATCCACCGGGCGCTTGACGCGGGGATCAACTTCATCGACACCGCCGACGTCTACTCGCGCGGGGAGTCCGAGGAGATCGTCGGCAAGGCGCTCAAGGGGCGCCGTGACGACGTCGTCCTCGCGACCAAGGCACGCCTGCCCATGGGCGACGACCCCAACCGGCAGGGCGCGTCGCGTCGCTGGCTGGTCCGCGCGCTCGACGACTCACTGCGCAGGCTTGGCACCGACCACGTGGACCTCTACCAGATCCACCGCCCCGACGACTCGGTCGACGTCGAGGAGACCCTGTCCGCGCTGTCCGACCTGATCCGCGCGGGCAAGGTCCGCGCGGTCGGTTCGTCTTCGTTCCCGGCCTCGGACATCGTCGAGTCGCACTGGGTCTCGGAGCGCCGTGGCCTGGAGCGGTTCCGCACCGAGCAGCCGGTCTACTCGATCCTCAACCGCGGCATCGAGCGCGAGGTCCTACCCGTGTGTGAGCGGTACGGCATGGGTGTGCTGGTGTGGAGTCCCCTCGCGGGTGGCATGCTCACCGGCCGTTACCGCAAGGGCCAGGCCGCCGACACCCACCGGTCACGGTTCGGCTTCCGTCAACTGACCGACGACCAGCGGTTGGACGTTGTGGAGCAGTTGATCCCGGTGGCCGACGAGGCCGGGATGTCCCTGACCCACCTGGCCCTGGCCTTCGCCATCGCCCACCCCGGCGTCACCTCGGCGATCATCGGGCCCCGCACCGCCGACCACCTCGACGACCTCTTGGCGAGTGTGGACACCGCTCTCACGGACGACATCCTGGACCGCGTCGACGCGATTGTCCCGCCGGGCACGGACATCGGCGTCCTCGACACCGCCCACACCCCACCGTCGATCACCGACCCCGCCCTCCGCCGCCGCCCCATCGCACACCGGTCGGCTGGGTCTACGCAGGCCGCTTAAGGGCCTGCTTTGCTTGGGCTACCTGCTTAACCACGGCGATACCAACTGCCACGACGATCAGGGCCGCCGCGACGGCGAAGGTGACGTGCATACCGGTCGCGACAGCGTCACCGGACGCGGTGGTCACGTCGTGCGTAGAGGCGCCAAGGGCGAATACGGCGCCCATGACGGAGGTGCCGGTGATGAGGCCGAGGTTGCGTGACAGGTTGAGCATCCCGGACACCACTCCCCGCTGGTCCGCACTTACCCCCGCCATCACGGTCGTGTTGTTGGCGGCCTGGAACTGGGCGTAACCGCACGTGGTGACGACAAGAGGCACCAGGTAGCCGAGGAGGGTCTTTGGCATAAGAGCCAAAGCGAGGCAACCGACGACCATGGCCGTTAGACCGACGACGGTCATGGTCGCGGCTCCTATCCGGTCGACCACGCGACCGGCTGGGATGCCGGTGAGCGCGGAGACCACGGGACCGGCTGACATCGCCAGGCCCACTGCGGCGGGCTCCAGGTTGAGTGACCGCGACAGGTAGAACGGTCCGACGACGAGGGTCGACATGACCACGGTCGACACCAGGAAGCTCATGGCCAGGGCGGGGTCGTGTAGTGCTGAGAGGCGTACGAGGGGTGCGGTCGTGCGGGACTCCACTACGACGAAGACCCCGGCGGCCACGACTGCCGCGACGAGTAGGAGGACCGTGTGCCCCACCGTCATCGCGAGGGCGTAGGCGGTAAGAGTGATGGCCAAGAGAACCGTGCCCAGGCTGTCGAACCTGGTGGGTGTGCGCTCACTGGACGACAGCGCGCGAATGAGAAGCAAGACCACCACGCCCAGGACAGCCGTAACGACGAAGATGCCGCGCCAACCCACTACGGCGATGGTGAGGCCACCCAGCGTCGGACCACCGGCGGTGCCTACGGCCGACATCGTGCCTAGAAGTCCCATAGCGCTACCGGTCTTCTCGCGCGGCACGGTGCTACCGATAAGAGCCATGCTGAGCGCCAGCATCACCGCGGCCCCGAGTCCCTGACCCACCCGCGCCACTACGAGCACGCTGAGGGACGGCGCCACCGCGCACACGACTGACGCGACGGTGAACAGGGCGGTTCCGGCTCGCAGGAGCCGCCCACGGCCGATGATGTCGCCGAGCCTGCCGACGCTGACCAACAAGACCGTGCCGGCCAGCAGGTACGCGAGCACCACCCACTGCACGGCCTGGAAGGTCGCGCCCAGTTGGTGCGACAGCGTCGGCAACGCGACGTTCGCGACGCTGGTCCCCAGGGAGGACAGCAGCACCGCCAGTGCGAGCCCCGTTTTCGTCATGCGCACAGCGTGCGCCATCTCGGCAACCACCGCGAAGTAAAGTTGCGGATATGGCAAACGACGACGAGGACGTCCTGGCGTCGGTCGGCCACCGCCTGCGCACCCTGCGCAAGCGCCGCGGCACGACCCTGGCCCAGCTCGCGGAGACCACCGGCATCTCCGTCAGCACCCTCTCCCGCCTCGAATCCGGCGAACGCAAACCCAACCTGGAGCTGCTGCTCCCGCTCGCCCGCGCCCACCAGGTCTCCCTCGACGACCTCGTCGGCGCCCCACCCGTCGAAGACCCCCGCGTCCGCCTCAAGCCCTACACGAAAGGAGGCGCCACGATCTACCCGCTCACCCAGTACCCCGGCGGCCTCCAGGCGTACAAAATGGTCATCCCGGCCGCCCGCTCCACCCCGGACCTCCGAACCCACACCGGCTACGAATGGCTCTACGTCCTGTCCGGCCGCCTCCGCCTCGTCCTCGCCGACCACGACGTCGTGCTGAAAACCGGCGAGGCCGCCGAATTCGACACCCGCCTACCCCATTGGTTCGGCTCGACCGGCGAAATGCCCGTGGAAGTCTTGAGTCTTTTCGGCCCCCAGGGCGAGAAAATGCACGTCCGCGCCCGCCCGCGCGGTGGTGAGAACTGAAGAACGGTCAGCCCGTGACGACGGGGTCGGCCAGGGCGGCGAGGAGGTCGCGGCTGCGGTCGGGGGTGAGGCAACTGTCGGTGAGTTGGGTGGCGGTCTTGGTGTAGCGGTTGATGGTGGGGAGGGCTTCGAGGAAGAGGGCGGCGCCGGTGAGGTCGAGGTGGATGACGGGGCCGTGGTCGGTGACGGTGATGAGGCGGAACGGGATGTCGTGGGTGAGGACGGTGTGCGGGATCACCTGAATGGTGACGTTCGCGCGCGTTGATTCCCAGAAGAGGTGGCGGGCCTGTTCTTGGATTACCTGCGGGGGCAGCGCAGCGGGGGTGAGGGATTGGCGGCTGATGAGGAAGTGCCAGTTCGTCGGGAGGTCGCTGTCCAGGGTGTGCCTGCGCGGGGTGGTGCCGAGCATGGCGGCGTATTCGTCGGTTTGGAGTTGGGTGGGGAGGGTGGCCGGGGTGAATGCCGTGATGGCGTCGGACTGGGATTCGAGTTCGTCGAGGGTCAGGGAGTACAGCGGGGACTCGTTGCTGTCGTGCCACCACTCGTCGCGGCGGGCGTCGGTGTTCAGGTCGAGGTAATGCTGGCGTTGGGCGCGCGTGTCGACGCCGCAGGTGTAGAGGAGTAGGCCGAGTTCGGGGTTGGGGATGCCGCGCTGGCCGTTGAGGAAGCGGGACAGGTCGGAGCGGTGCCAGTTCAACTGCTTGGCGATGTCGCGGTGCGGGATGCCGGTGCTGTCGATCAGGGAACGCAGGCGGCGGCCGAGCAGCCAGGTGCGCAGCGAGGGGATGCGGGAGGTCAACGCGGGGGTCCTTTCTCGGGGAGTGGCCACGAACCGGTCCGCGCGGGGAAGGTCGCGCGGACCGGTCGGTGGACGCCGGTCTCCGCGGGCCGGGCCGCCGGGGCATGACGGGCCGGGGGAGCGACGGCGGGGGAGCGGCGCGCGGGCGGGGAGGTAGTCGCCCGCGCGCCGCGGGTCACGGGTGGTCCAGGGCGGTGCAGCTAAGAGCAGCATCCCGGAGCGCGGCACGCAATCTGCCTACTCTCAACGGGTGAATCAACCACGGACCCGGGGTCGACGAGGTCACCACGACGCCGTCCTTGGCGATCTCGACCGTGATCGACGCGCGGTTGCCGGACCCGTCCCGGCAGGGGATCGACCATGCGTCCGGATGTTGCCGCCATCCCCACCGGGACAGCAATTCCTGCACCTTGCTGGTCACCGGGTCCTCGCTGGGGAAACGGGGGGTCGGTGTTCGGGACGTCGTACGCCGGGTGTCCAATAGCTAGCCATGGCGGCGCTCACCACCTCATACGGGGAACTGGGTCGCTGAGAGTAGACCGTACGGCACGTACGTACGCCACGAAAATACCTCGATCGTGTGACTACCGTACGTATGTGAGCGACCGGCACACTGTGCGCCATGAGTGAATCCGATGACCTGACCCCAGGCTCCCTGGTGCGTCGGTGGCGGCTCGGCAAGCAGTTGCGCGAGCTCCGCGAGGCCGCGGGCAAGTCCCAGGACGACGCCGCGGACTACCTCGGCGTCAAGCGACCAACAATCAGCCGCATCGAGAACGGCAGGCACTCGATCCTGCCGAAGAACGTCCGGTTCCTCTGCCAGCTCTACGAGATCGGCGCCCCCCAGGTGGACACGCTGATCCGGCAGGCCGAGGAGAGCAACGAGCGTGGCTGGTGGGTTAGCCACAGCGACACCATGCCCGACTGGCACGAGACCTACGTCGGTTTCGAGGCCGACGCCAAGGCGATCTGCGTCTACGAATCGGAGCTGGTCTACGGCCTGCTCCAGGTCCCCGGCTACACCCGCGCGGTGCGCTCCGCGTTCGTGGACCAGATCGACGAGGCCGAGCTGTCCAGGTTCCTCGGCTTCAGGGAAGAACGGCAGAAGCGCCTGGACAACAGGCAGCCCAACCTGCGCGTGATTCTCAACGAGACCGTGGTGCGGCGTCAGGTGGGCGACATGCGCGAGCAGTTGCTGCACCTGGTGAAGGCTTCCGAGTGGCCCTACCTGACGCTGCAGGTCCTGCCGTTCGCGGCCGGTCCGCACCCTGGCATGACCAATTCGTTCTCGCTTCTCACGCTGCCGGAGGAGCCCGCCCCGAACTTCGTGTATCTCGAACACGCAGATGGGGCGATCTACCTGGAGCGCCCCGCGGATCTGAAGCTGTACGCCGCCAACTTCGACCGGATGTCGGAGCAGGCGTTGTCACCGGATGACACGCGGGCCTTCTTGGTTAGCCTGGTCGACGGTTAGGCCAGTGCTACCAGGGAGGACACAGATGGATCAGGACAGGTGGCGCAAGAGCTCCTTCAGCGGCGGCAACAACGGCAACTGTGTCGAGGTCACCATGTGGCGTAAGAGCAGCTTCAGCAGCGGCAACGGCGGCCAATGCGTCGAGGTCAACCTGTGGCGCAAGAGCACCTTCAGCGGCGGCAACAACGGCGAGTGCATCGAGCTGGCCCCCACCCTCGGCGGCGTCCGCGACAGCAAGAACCCATCCGGCCCCATCATCACCGCCCGCATCGACGCCCTCATCACCGCCGTCAAGCACGACCAGGTCCGTCACGCCCGCAGCATCGTCAGGTAGACGAACCCCAGCACGTCCCGCCACCAGGCGGTCCGGTGCGCGTCCGCCTGCCGCACCTCGTCGCACTCCGGCGCGCCCGGATTCGCCGCCAGCCAGCAACCGCCCGCCGACGTCCAAGACCTCGGCGGCCTTCGCCAACGTCGTCGCCGTGTGTTCCGCCTCCGGCCCACCTCAGATGTGCGTGGCTCCGTTGACCACCAGCACATCGGCCCGGCCCGCCCACGTGCTCGCGTCGCCAACCTCCTAGGTGACCGCCAGATCTCCCACCCGGCTCCGCCCGTACTCGATCGCCTCCGCATCGAGGTCACCCCCGTACCCCGTTGCCCCGCGGGCACTCGCGACCGTGCGCAGCAACAGTTCCGCCCGCCCGCACCCCAGGTCGACCCGACCGCGCGCGCCGTCTACGGCGGCGGCGAGGTCACCCGGCACGAACTGCTGGGCAAGTGGGACACCGTGCCGCACTGGACCGTGACCCATACCTCCGATGACGTCGTGGTCGCCAACCCCGGGAAGTTCTTGAACGCCAACGTATCCGTGTCGTTGCTCGCCGCGGGACCCGGCATCAAGCCGTGGATCGACGACAACCAGAAGGCGGGAAACCTCCTCGGTCAACTCTGCAACCGGGACCGCCTCGTCGACGGTGACGCGTTCTACGTGCACATCAACCCCTGAGTAGGCTGGTTCGTCGGGGCGTGGTGTGGGGCGCTCCGACGAACCAGCGGCAGGAGGCGCCCATGTCGGCACTCGGGGAGTTCCTGGTCCTCGCCGACCGCAAAATGCTCTCCTTCCACGACCCCGCCGTGGACGCCCTCGCCCCGGACCTCGCCCTCCGCCGTGGCGCGGTCGTCGCCGACACCGACCGGTTGTGCCTGCGCACGGCCCGGGACGACACCCGGATCCGGCTGGTTCTGCACGTCGGGCGGGCGTGATGGTCGCCAGGGGATGGGTGCTCATCGGCCTGTTCGGGCTGCTGGTGCTCGGCGCCGCGTTCGTGCCCGCGGACACGCCGGTTCGCTTCCAGGACTACCAACCGCTGTCAATGTCCCATGTGGACTGGTACTGGATCGCGGCGACGGTGGTGGGCGGCGTGGTCGCCGCGTTCTCGTTGACCCCCCGTCGCTGGTGGGCGCTCGTCGTGGTGGCCGGGCTGGCGGTGGCGGGGATCTTCCTGCAACCCGGACCGTATGCGCTGGCCGCGTTGTTGGCCGCCGTCGCGCTCAACAACCGGGACATCGCGGTCGGGGTGGCCGCCGTGGTGCTGGCCGCCGTCCGCTTCTTCACCCGACCGGACTCGTCGAGCGGCATGACCTTCATCAGCCGGGACGAGTTCACCACCGGCCACGGGCCGCTCATCCCGGGCATCGCCGTACTGGTCGTCGCCGTGATCACGCTCCTGTGGCGGGTCGGTACCGGAGGTTCACCCCGGCGTTCGGGGTGAGGTGGATCGGGGTGCCGCCCGGGTTGTCGTAGAGGCGGATGCCGTCACCGAGCAGAACGGGCGCGACGTGGATGTCGATCTCGTCGATCAGGCCCTCGGCGAGCAGTTGGCGGCCGATGGTGGGCGAGAAGACCTCCAGGTTCTTGCCCGCCGCCGCCCCGAGCCCGATCTGGACTGCCTCGGCGGCGGAGCAGTCGAGGAACGTGACGCCCGGGGTGGGCGTGGCGTCCTCGGGGTGGTGGGTGAGGATGAAGATCGGCCCAGCCCAGGCCCCGCCGTACGGCCGAGCGCCGCTGATCTTGTCCCACCCCGCGCGACCGCCGAGGACCGCACCGGTGGTCGCGGTGTACTCGGCGATCAAGCCGGGTCGGGTGGTGAGGCCGGACAGCCAGTCCATGCTGTGACCAGGCCCGGCGACGAACCCGTCGAGGGACATCGTGAAGTGCCAGAGAACCTTGCCGGACGCGGTCTGCGGCGGGAACTCCATGGACCCCTCCTGGGGTGCTCGCGGTGTACGACCGGCCGGACCCTAGTGCAGGTGTTCGACAACCCAGGCGATCACCGCCTTGACGATCCCGGAGACCACACCCGCGATCACAGCGCGGCGGACGGGGTGACGCTCTTTCATCGCTACCTCCTGGTTGGGTGCCGCCAGGGTTCCCCGCTGCGCCGTTCGGGTGGCCGATTCCCGGTCGAACCCGGTCGGCACGAGTGCGTGCGCTGGTCAGCGCTAGATTCCTGCCTGGGACTCCGGTCAAGTCCGGTCAGGGGGGACGGTAGTGCGCGGCCTGATCGACTCCTTCGCCACCGACCTGCGTGAACTGGTCCGCTCAGCGGGAAGTCCGAGCTTGCGGGATCTCGCCAAGGCGAGCGGGGTGCCCGGGTCGACCTTGGGAGACCTGCTGGCGGGGCGGTTCACCCGGGTGCCGCCGTGGGATCGGGTACGGGCAGTCGTCGAAGCCTGCGGGCGAGGTGAAGACCTCGGTTGGTGGCGGAAGCGGCACGGGAGCCTGGAACGCGACCTGAGCCGATTCGAAACCAACTCGCATCCGCCGATTCGGACCCGCTATCTCCACCAAGTCGCCCGCATCGCTCCGCCGGAACTTCTCGGCCGTGAGACGGAGTTGTCCGACCTGGCGGCCTTCTGCGCTGGTGACGAGTGGTACCAGTGGTGGCGGGCGCCTGCGTGGGCGGGGAAGTCGGCGCTGATGTCGTGGTTCGTGTTGAACCCGCCGCCGGGAGTGCGGGTGGTGGCGTTCTTCGTCACCGCGCGGTTGGCCGGCCAGGCGGACCGGGTGGCGTTCGTGGACAACGTGCTGGAGCAGTTGTTCGCGTTGTCGGGGGAGCAACCGCCGCAACTCCTGTCGGCCGCGACCCGGGAATCGCACCTCCTCGGGTTGCTGACCGATGCTGCCGCGCGATGTCGGAAACGCGGGGAGGTCTTGGCCCTCGTTGTCGATGGGCTCGACGAAGACCGCGGGATCACCACCGCACCGGACTCGCACAGCATCGCCGCACTGCTGCCCGCGCATCCGATCGACGGTCTGCGGGTTGTTGTCGCCGGACGCCCTGACCCGCCCGTCCCCGCTGATGTTCCGCCGGACCACCCCTTACGTGATCGGTCGATCGTCCGGGAGCTGTCGGTGTCTCCGCGCGCGAACGCCCTGCGCGTGGAGATGGAGCGTGACCTCCGACATCTCGTGCACGGCTCGCCCCTGCAGCGGGACCTGCTTGGCCTCCTCGTTGCCGCAGGCGGCGGCCTGACCGCCGACGACCTCGCCGTCCTCACCGACTCCAGCACCTGGGAAGTCCAAGACCACCTCAACACGGTGACCGGCCGCAGCTTCACCCGCCGCGACGACGCCTACCTCCTGGCACACGAAGAACTCCACCGCACAGCCACCGACATGCTCGGCCGCCACCTGGACACCTACCGCGATCGCCTCCACGGCTGGGCCGACGGGTACCTCGCCGCCGGATGGCCTGTCGACACCCCGGACTACCTTCTCCGCGCTTACCACACCACCCTCCTCTCGGCAGGCGACCTGGCCCGCGCCACGACCCTGTGCCTTGACAAGTCCCGCCGTGAGCGCATGCTCGAATCGACCTCCGGCGACCACGTTTGCCTGGCCCAGATCGTGGCCACGATCGACGCCCACGTCGCTCTTGATCCTCCCGATCTGGTCACGATCAGCCGACTGGCCGTCCACCGCGACCACCTCGTCGACCGCAACGCCCACATCCCGGTGGAACTCCCCGCCCTCTGGGCGCGGTTGGGCAACCCGAGGCGGGGCATCGCCCTGGCCCGCTCGATCTCCGACGACCGTGCGCGTGTGTGGGCCCTGGTCGCCTTGCTGCCCGAGTTGGCCAAAGCCGCTGCCCTGTCGGATGAACTGATCGATGAGTACATTGTGGAGGCTCAACAGTGGAGCGGCGGGAACAAGGTGTCCGCGGTGGCCCGAACCCTGGCCACCGCCGGTCAAGTCGACCGAGCGGTGGAACTCGCCCGGTCGACACCCGATCCCGACGAGGCCGCGTTGTGGGGCGTGGTCGACATGGCGGTGGCGGCGGGTCAGGTCTCACGTGCGGTGGAGATCGCCCAGTCACTGGAGATACCGGTGTGGCGGGCCAATGCGCTGGCACGGGTAGCTCCGCACCGGCCGGAGTTGCTGGAGGACGCGATGGCGGCAGCCTGCGTGATCACGGAGCCGTTGGCGCGGGATGAGACGCTGATGTCGGTGGCGCGGGTACTGGCCGAGTGCGGTCACCGTGACCGGGCTGAGCACGTGGCACGGTCGATCCACCAACCCCGCTCACTGTGTTACGCGCTCTTGGCGGTGGCGAAGGCGTCGACCAACGCGGGCGAACCCGATGTCGCCCGCCGCCTGCTGGATGAGTTGGCCAGCCAGGCCGGTTCCCTCGATGACTCGTTGTTCGCCCTGGTCAGTGCCTTGATCGAGGACGGGCAGCACGACCGCGCGCTGCGGATCGCGAACTCCAGGGACGATCTTGATGACAGGCTGCTGATGATGGAGGAGGTCGCTTGCGCGTTGGCGGTCGGTGGTCAGGTGGATCGAGCGCTGGCCGTGCTCGCGGCCATGGAGAGCATCGACGAGGGCCGGGTGGTCGGGGCGAGGGCGTCGATCCTGGCCGCCATCGGGCGATTCGACGAAGCTGTCAGCACCGCGTTGTCGATCGACCCCCACCGCCAGAAGGACGTGATGGCGGCGGTCGTCGCAGAGTTGGTACGAGTGGGACAGACCGACCGGGCGATTGAGGCGGTCAGGTCGGTCGGTTGGGTGGGGGATCGCAGTCGGCACCTGGTGTCCTTGGCGGCCCTGCTGGTCGAGGATCGCGATCAGGCAACCGCCCTGCTCGACGAAGCCGAGCGAACCGCCCGGTTGTCCGTGAGTGGCTACCACCGTGACCACGCATTGGTACCCGTGGTGCGTGAGTTGGCCGGAGTGGGGCTGCTCGACCTCGGGTGGGCCGTCGTTGACTCGTTCGGCCAGCCACAGGTCGAGAGCATGGCGGTGGCGGAGATCGCGAAGACGCTGTACCTGGCCGGCAGGCGCGGGGAGGCGTTCGCCTTGGTGGACCACGCTGAGGACTTGGCGGACGTGACCGGGTCGGATGCCGCTCTGGCGGGTGTGGCCCAAGCGCACCTGGAGTTCGAGCGCTCCTCCAGGGCACGCGAGGCGGCTGTTGCCATCGGCGACGGATTCCTGCGCGGTCGATCACTGATCGCACTGGTCGAGGGATTGGCTCGCACGGGACAGCTCGACGAGGCCATGTGGGTGGCCGAGGAGTCGATCGTCGGCTCGTACCAGTTGGACGCGTTGGTCTTGGTCGCCGAGGCAGCCGTTGCCGCCAGCCGTGAAGACCTGGCCCGGACCGCGGTTGACCTGGCGGAACACGGTCACGACGGGTCCGGGTGGTCCACGGGTCTGGTCGCCGTGGCGGCGGTGCCGGCCAAGCTCGGGGAACACGATCACGCCAGGCGCCTGCTGGCCGGGGCCGAACGCCGTGTCCGCTCGGAGACCCTGGAACCGGGAGCGGCGCAGGCCATGTTGGCCATGTGTCTCGCGAACGCGGGGTTCCTCGACGACGCCCGGCGAGTCATGCGGTCGATGCCCGACCACGCTGAGCAGGCCGGTGCAGTGTGGGGGCTGGCGACCGCATTCATGGCCGACGGCCGGTTGGCGGAAGCGGCAGCGAGACGGCTTGGTCTGGTGGGCAGGTATGAGGACGCCTTCGACTTGATTCGGTCGGCGAGGCGGGATGACCGCTCTGGACAGGCGTTGCTCAAGCTGGCTCGTGGGGTGGCTGATCCGGCACGGGCGGCGAGGCTGGCGGCGTTGGGTCTGCAGACCGCGCCGTGGATCGCCGCAACCGAGAACCTGTGCCACGTCTCGATTCCGGCGGCGTTGGCCGTGGTCGACGAGTCGGCGCGGGTGGGTTGACCGGCTCCAGGGCCGTGTGTTGACTGGCCGCATGCTTCCCTGGGACTCGGAACTGGCCGGCACGCTCAACCGGCACACCATTGACTCTGTGCTGTTGCGGGACAATCACCTGGGCGATCCGCGCGAACGACCGCTGTGGGTCTACACGCCGCCTGGCTACGACGGGTCTGACGAGCGGTATCCGGCGGTCTACGTGTTGCAGGGGTACACCGGGCACCTCGCCATGTGGGGGAACCGGATGCCGTTCCGGAGGCCGTTCATTGAGACGGCGGATGCTGTTTTCGCGGGTGGGGCGCCGGGGTGTGTGGTGGTTTTCGTGGACGCGTGGACGAAGTTCGGGGGGTCGCAGTTTGTGGACTCCACCGGCACCGGTGCGTACCACTCGTACCTGTGTGACGAGGTGGTGCCGTGGGTGGACGCGCACTACCGGACGTTCGAGCGGCGGGAGTCGCGGGCGGTCAGTGGGAAGTCGTCGGGTGGGTACGGGGCGATGATCACGCCGATGTTGCGGCCGGACCTGTTCGGGGCGTTGGCGTCGCACGCGGGGGACAGCCTCTACGAGCTCTGCTACATCAAGGATTTCGGGGACGCGGCGAGGATGCTGCGCAAGTACGACGGCGACCTCTTCCGGTGGTGGGAGGAGTTCCAGGGGCGGATCGCGTTCACCAAACCGGAGGACGAAACCCTGCTGATGATCCTCGGGGTCGCGGCGTGTTTCTCGGCGGACGAGAAGGGCACGCCGGAGTTGCCGTTCGACCCGGTGACGGGGGCGGTGCGGCCGGAGGTGTGGCAGCGGTGGCTGGACCTGGACCCGGTGCGGATGGCGCCGAAGCACGCCGAGACGCTCAGGTCCCTGGAGGCGGTGTGGCTGGACGCGGGGACGCGGGATGAATGGTTCCTCGACCTGGGGGCGGAGGCGTTCCGGCGGGAGCTCGCGGCGGCGGGGTTGCCGGATGAGCGGGTCCACTTCGAGCTGTTCGACGCGGGCCACGGGGGCATCGACTACCGGTACCCGTTGGCGCTGGAGTGGCTGTCGCACAGGCTTGCCCGGTAGCGGCCATCACGTGCGGTAGCCGATCAGTCCGGAAACTCGTACTGGTTTCAACCAACTGTTCCGCTTAGGGTTAGGTTAGGCAACCCTTAGCGAAATGGTGGACGATGGCTGTGCTGGACGAGGGGTTCGCGACCCGGCTGCGGATGGCGACGCGGGACGAGCACGAGCGGGCCGAGCGGTCGGTGTTCGTCGAGGCGCTGCTCGACGGCAGGCTCGGGCGCGCGGCGTACGCCGGGCTGCTCGGCCAGACCTACCTGTTCTACGAGGTCCTGGAGGACGCGGGCGAGTCGTGGCGGGGCGACCCGGTGATCGGCGAGTTCGTCATCGACGGGCTGCTCCGGCGCGACTCGCTCGCCCGCGACCTGGCCTACCTGAGCGGCCCGAACTGGCGGGACGCGGTCACGCCGCTGCCTGCCACGCTGTCCTATGTGGACCGCCTCAAAGAGGTCTGCTTCAGCGACCGGGGCGCGTTCGTCGCACACCACTACACCCGTTACCTGGGCGACCTTTCCGGCGGGCAGGTCATCCGGCGGCGGATGCGCGAGGTGTACGGGCTCGACGACGACGGGGTGCGGTTCTACGTCTTCGACCTGATCCCCAAGGCCAAGCCGTTCCGCGACCACTACCGGTCGCTGCTCGACGGGGCGCCGTGGCGCGATGGTGAGCGTGAGGCCCTGATTGGCGAGGCGAACGTCGCCTTCCGGCTCAACCGCGCCGTGTTCGACGATCTGACCACTGTGTACTGCCGATAATCCAGTCGGGACAAGGGGTTCAGCGGTGAACCCCTGTTTCGCGCTGCCCGGGTAATCCTCTGTGGACAGTGTGTCGATGGTCGCTCTTGCCAATGGCCGGGCTCGCTAATTAGGTTAGGCTTGCCTAATTAAAGACCGGTCTGACGCAGGAGGAAACACATGGCTGGACCACACGCGGCCAGGGCGCTCGCCGTGGGAGCGGCGGCCGCGCTCGCCGCCACCGTCCTGGGCGCCACGCAGGCGTCCGCCGCCACCAAGACGGTCACCGACGCGACGTTCGTGTGGGGCCTGAGCGGGTACGCGCAGGTCGGCGTCTTCGGTCCGTGGAACTTCAAGGACCTCACCGGCAACGCCGCCCTGCTCACCGGCTCGGTGTCCGGCGGGACGCAGACCGAGTACGCGGTCGGCCCGATGCCTGCCACCTCGATGCCGGTGTCGTCGCCGCAGAAGACCGCGAACGCGGTGAAGTTCACCAAGGGCACCGGCACCGTCGACCCGGCCACCGGCGCCGGTCAACTGACCTTCACCGGCAGCTACACCGTCAACGCCTACCCGGCGCAGTTCAACGCGCCCAACGAGATCTACAAGAACCCGGTGGTGACCGTGGCCGCCGACGGCTCCGGTTCGCTCTCGGTCGAGTACGGCCTCGGCGCGGGCATCGACATGGCGGGCAACCCGACCCCGGCGCAGGACTTCGGTCGGCTCACCCTGGTCGGCTATGACGCCGGCTCGCTCAGCGGTCTTAGCGCCACCGGGTTCCGGGTCACCCCGGACTACCAGGGCGTGCAGGTCGACGTGCCGGACGGCACCGCGCAGACGCGGAGCTGCACCACCGGTACCGGCTGGTGGGGGTCGTGGGCGCCCGCGTTCGTCACCAAGGTCCCGTCGTCGATCCGGCCGCACTTCTACTCGACCGGCTGCGGCGGCACCCAGGACTACAAGCCGCCGCTCCCGTTCGACATCGGTTACACCGTGTCCACCACCCCGGACCCGGGCCAGCCACAGCCGTCGGCCAACCAGCAGGAAGTCCGGGTGACGGTGCCGGAGAAGGTCCAGCCGGGCGAGTTCGTCTGGACCATCGACGGCACCAACGGCCTGGTCGACCTGGGTACCGCCCAGCTCGCCGGTGACCACTACCTCGCCACCGGGACGATCAACCCGGTCCGGGTGACCGACACCCGCGCGGGCAAGCCTGCCTGGTCGGTGTCGGCGCAGGTCAGCGACTTCGCCGCGAACGGCACCTCGTTCGACGGCAAGTACCTCGGCTGGACGCCCAAGGCCACCGAGAACACCGGCGGCGCGGTCGCGGGTGTCAGTGTTGCCAACGGATTCGACGGCGGTCCCGGCTTGAAGCAGCCCGCGACCCTCGGTAGCGCTCCACTGGAGCACGCGTCCGGTTCGGTGCTGCTGGGCGCGGACCTGCGGCTCAAGGTCCCGGCGAGCGTGGGTTCGGGGACCTACGACGCCACCTTGACCTTGACCGCCCTGAGCTAGCCCCCCGGTTGTGGGCGCCGTCTCCAGCGGCGCCCACAACCCTCCCCGAACTGGATTCCCCACCATGAAACGCCTTCTTACCGCGATTGTCGCGGTGTTACTCGTCCTGGCTGGTCCTGGGTTGGCCGCGGCGCAGAACGTCACTTGGGGTGTGCGGCCCGCGGACTCGTCGCTCGGCGCGAACCGACCCAACTTCGCTTACTCCGTCGCGCCCGGTGCCGAGTTGACCGACGCGCTGCTGGTGAGCAACCACGAACAGCGCGCGTTGACCTTCGCGGTGTACGCGGCGGACGCGTTCACGACCGCGTCCGGGCAGCTCGACCTCCGGCCCGCCGGTGAGCCGTCGACCGGGGCGGGCGCCTGGGTGCGCTTCGACGCGACCACGGTAACTGTCCCGAGTGGACAGACGGTGTCGGTTCCGTTCACCGTCGAGGTTCCCGGCGACGCGACGCCGGGGGATCACAGCGCGGGGGTGGTCACGTCGTTGCGGGTGGAGTCCGGGTCGGGGATCTCGGTCGACCGGCGGCTGGGGGCGCGGATGCACCTGCGGGTGGCGGGGACGTTGACGCCGTCGGTGGAGATCCGCGGGCTGTCGGTGAACTACGACGGCACGGCGAACCCGGTCGGGAAGGGCTCGACCAGTGTCAGCTACACGGTGGTCAACACCGGCAACACCAGGTTGACGGCGACACACGGCATCCACCTGGAAGGACCGTTCGGCTGGTTCGGGGCGGACGCGGTCGTCGACCCGCTGCCCGAGTTGTTGCCGGGGGAGAGCATCGCGCGCAAGGTCACGATCGGGTCGGTGCCCGCGGGGCGGCTGTCGGCTTCGGTCACGGTTTCGGCGGCCGTGCCGGGGGGTGCGCAGGTCGAGCCGGTGAGCGTGTCGGCGGCGACGGTGGCGATCCCGTGGTCGGGCGCGGTCTGCCTGTTGCTTTTTGTGTGCCTGGTGTTGGCGTTGCGCGCGCGGGGGAAGGCACGGGTCGTGGGGGAGAAGAAGCGGATCGAGGCGGCCGTGGCGGCGGCGTTGCGCGAGAAGGAGGCCTGATGCGCGCGGTGGTGCTGGTCGTCTTGCTGGTGCTCGCCGGGTGCTCGACTCCGCCCGGTCGCGCCGGGCTGGGACCCGCGCAGGCGGGGGAGCGGCCGCCGTTGTCGTCGGTGTCGCCGGTCGCGGACCCCCGGTCGGTGCAGGGGCCGACGACGGCGCTGGTGGCGCACAACGACATCGTTCCTGTTGGTAGCCCTACGCCTCAACTGCCTGTCACCGTCACCGACAACCAGGGGACAAGAGTGACGGTTACCGACGTCAGCCGGATCTTGGCGTTGGACGTGTCCGGCACTCTTGCGGCGACGGTGTTCGGGCTCGGGTTGGGTAATCGGGTTGTCGGGCGGGACATCTCGACGGGCTTCCCGGCCGCGCGGCAGTTGCCGTTGGTGACGGTCAACGGGCATCAGTTGAACGCCGAGGCGATCCTGCGGTTGCGCCCCACCGTGGTGCTCACGGACACGACGCTGGGGCCGTGGGACGTCGTACTGCAACTGCGGGACGCGGGCGTGCCGGTCGTGATCATCGATTCCACCCGTGGCCTGGCGACCAACGGGCCGATCGTGCGCGCGGTGGCCGCTGCCCTGGGTGTGATCACCGCCGGCGAGCAACTGGCGAACCGTCTGGAGACCGATATCGCCGACACGGTCGCCCAGATCAGCCGACTCGCGCCCGCTGAGCAAGACCGCAAGCCCCGAGTGGTGTTCCTGTACATGCGCGGCCAGGCGGGGGTCTACTACCTGTTCGGCAAGGGGTCCGGGGCGGACTCGCTGATCCAGGCGCTGGGCGCGGTCGACGTCGCCACCGAGGCCGGGCTCGACGGGATGCGGCCGATCAACCCGGAGGCGCTGGCCAAGGCCAAACCCGACGTCATCCTGATGATGACCGACGGGCTCGCGTCGGTCGGCGGCGTGGACGGCGCGCTGAAGGTGCCCGGGGTGGCGCAGACCCCGGCCGGGCAACACCGCCGGTTCGTCGACATGGCGGACTCGGTGGTCCTCGGGTTCGGGCCGCAGACGGCGGCCGTGCTCGACGGGCTCGCCAGAGCGTTGTACGCGCCGTGAACCGGCGGGTCGTGGTGCTGTTCGCCGTGCTCGCCGCAGGTCTCGTCGTGGTGTCGCTGATGTCGGCGGGGGCCGGGCAATACGGGCTGCCGGTGTCGGACGTGGTGCGGGCCCTGGTGGGCAAGCCGCTGTCCGACCCGTACGCCTCGGGGGCGCTGTGGGCGGTCCGGTTCCCGCGCGTGGTGATGTCGTTGCTGGTGGGCGCCGTGCTGGGGGTGTGCGGGGCGCTGATGCAGGGCACGTTCGGCAACCCGCTCGCCGAGCCGGGGATCGTGGGCGTGTCGTCGGGGGCGGCGGTCGGGGCGTGCCTGTCCATTGTGTTCGGGTGGACGTTCCTGGGTGCGTTCACCGCTCCGGGAACGGCGTTCGTCGCCGGGCTGCTGACCACCTTGGCCGTGTACGCGTTGTCCCGGTCCGGCGGGACGACATCGATGATCCTCACCGGGGTGGCGGTCAACGCCGTCGCGGGGGCGGCGGTCGCGCTGCTGATGTTCGTCGGCGACCAGGCGGCACGCGAGCAGATCGTGTTCTGGCAGTTGGGGTCGGTCGCCGGGGCGCGCTGGTCGTACGTGTGGGTGGTGGCACCGCTCGTGGTGGTCACGGTCGTGGTGTCACTGGCGGTGGCCCGACGACTGGACCTGCTGGCGTTGGGCGATCGGCAGGCCCGGCACCTCGGGGTGGACGTCGAGCGGCTGAGGCTCGTTGTCGTGTGCGCGGTGGCGGTCGGGGTGTCGGCGGCGGTGTCGTACGCGGGGATCATCTCGTTCGTCGGCTTGGTCGTGCCGCACCTGGTGCGGATGGTGGTCGGGCCGGGGCACCGGGTTCTCGTGCCCGCCAGCCTGCTTGGCGGGGCGGTGCTGCTCGCGGCGGCCGACCTGGTGGCGCGGACCGTTGTCTCGTACGCGGACCTGCCGATCGGGATGGTGACGGCCTTGATCGGCGGGCCGTTCTTCTTCTGGCTGCTGCGCCGGACCCGGACGCGGGGAGGTGGGTGGCTGTGATCACCGCTGCTGGGGTCAGCGTCCGACTTGGTGGCGCGCTGCTGGTCGACGACGTGTCCCTGGAGCTGCGGGCGGGCGAGGTGCTGGTGCTCGTCGGCCCGAACGGGGCGGGGAAGTCGACGTTGCTGGCGGCCCTGGCTGGGGATCTGCCATTGGCGGGCGGACAGGTGCTGTTGGACGGCAGGGGAGTGGGCGAGTGGGGGGCCGTCAATGCCGCGCGGCGGCGAGCTGTGTTGACACAACACAATCCGGTCTCGTTCCCGTTCGACGTGCTGTCCGTGGTCGAGATGGGGCGGGCGCCGTGGCGGGGGATGGCGGAGGAGGACGACGATGACTCGGTGATCGCGGCCGCGCTGCGGGACACCGGGGTCGAGCACCTGTCCGCGCGCGCGTATCCGACGCTGTCGGGTGGTGAGCAGGCGCGGGTGGCGTTGGCGCGGGTGTTGGCCCAGCGCACACCGGTGTTGTTGTTGGACGAGCCCACGGCGGCCTTAGACGTTCGACACCAGGAACTCGTGTTGTCGTTGGCGCATCGGCACGCTCGTGGTGGTGGGGGCGTGCTCGTAGTCCTGCACGATCTGGGGTTGGCCGCAGCGCACGCGGACAGGGTCGCCGTACTCGATGGCGGCAAGGTGGTCGCGGTAGGGCCACCGGCCGAGGTGTGCACCGCCGAGCTTCTTAGTGCCGTGTACCGGCATCCCGTTGAAGTGTTTCCGCATCCGCGCACCGGGCTTCCCCTGGTGCTGCCCGTGCGGTCTCGAGAGGAGGATGGATGTCAGTCGTAGCAAGGGTTATCGCGGTCGCCCTTGTCGTAGGTGTCATCTGGCCAGGTACGGCCAACGCCGTCGGACGGGTCACCGTGTCGGTATCCACGGCCGACCCCGACTACGCGACACCGGTTGACCTGCGCGGGACCGGGTTCCAATCCGTCCCCAAGGGGCACGGCGGCATCTACGTGCTGTTCGGCTGGGTCGACTCAGGCAACTGGCAGCCGAGCGAGGGCGGCGCGGCGGGAACCACATACCGGTACGTGCAAGACAGCGAGGCCAAGGACAACAACGGATATCAGCGGTTCGTGTCGTTCCCGGGCGGTGACACGGAGGCCAGCGCCAACGGGGGAGTCGTGACGGCGGACGGCACCTGGAGCACCCGGCTGGTGGTCCCGGGCGCCCGGTTCAAAGCGGTGGACCGCACCGGCAACGCCTCCGAGGTCGACTGCACCAAGGTGACCTGCGGGATCATCACCATCGGCGCGCACGGCGTGGTCAGCCCGACCAACGAGACCTTCACCCCGGTCCGCTTCGCCGCACCCGCCAAGAACACCGCCCCCGCGGCCACTACCTCCGCGAACACCGCCCCTGCGACTACTGCTCCCGGCGATCCCCCCAGCGCGGTGCCCACCGGCGCTCCGATCCCCGCGCGAGCGGCGGCGCTGACCGCTGCGGCGAGCGCGGTCGCGGCCGGGGGATCGGTGTCGGTGAACGGTTCCGGGTTCGCGGCGGACGAGCAGATCAACGTCGTCCTGCACTCGGACCCGTTGTTCCTTGCTCCCGCGCACGCGGACGCCGCCGGGGCGGTCGCGTACACGGCCAAGCTCCCGGCCGATGTGCCTGCCGGTGCGCACACATTGGAGTTCACCGGCACCAAGTCCGGCGCGGTGGGGACGGTGGCCGTGACCGTGTCCCCGGCCGCGACGCCTACGGCCGCCCCCGTCGCACAGGCCGTGCACGAAGAGTCCAGCTTCCCGTGGTGGATCGTCGTAGTGGGCGTGGTCGTAGCGCTCGCTCTGGTTTTTGTACTGCGCAAGCGAAAGAAGGTTGAGGCGTGAGCATCCCCGTCGTCGCCGGGCTCATTTTCCTTGCCGCCGCACAAGGTCCCACAACAACAACGACCCCGGCTGTCGCCCCCGGGTGTGACCTGACCACGGCCACCGCTCAGCACGGCGATCTCTTGTGGGGTTTCAAGAAGTCGTTCCGCCAGTACGTTGGCAGCGGCTCCGGAAACTCCATCACCGCCACCAACGGCGCGACCATCACCACCATCGATGAGGCTCTGCACAACAGCGTGCCCACCGGGGCCTACCGGTTCACCTTCGGCTCGGCGGAATACACCAGCCCGTCACAGTTCACCGTCCACTACAAGGGCACGGTGACGTTCTCTTACCCCGCGCACTTCTTCACGCTGTTGCTGTCCAACCCCTCGGTGACAACCGGCGGCGGTAGCGCCACCCTGCACGCTGACGTCGAACTCAAAGCCTCTCCAGGCTCGCCGTCCCCATCGAGCAACCTGCCCAACGTCGACCTGGCGCACCTCGCCGCGCCCGCCGCGTCTCCCGTGAACGGTCTGCTGATGTGGTCCGATGTTCCCGGCACGCTCACCAGCGCAGAGGCCTTCGCGGGCTTCTATCAGGCAGGCGCCCCGTTAGACCCGGTGACTCTTACCCTCGCCGCCGACTGCGCCAGCACACCGAAACCGCCGCCTACGGCCACCCCTGCGCCCGCCGCCACTGCGGAAAACCTGGTCCCCACGGCTCGCTACCGACCCACAACTTCCCCTACGACTACTGGGGAAGCTCTCGCAGCCACCGGAGTCGACGCCGAACACGGTCTGTGGGCCGGCGTGGTCCTGTTGCTGACGGGCCTGTCGTTGGTTCTTGCCGCGTACCGCCCCCGCCCCGACTAGCCAAGGAATTCCACTACGAGCGGACCCGCGACAGCCCGGAACTCCTCGAAGTAGGCGTGCCGGGTCCCGGGGATGATGTGCGCCACCGCCCCCGGAATCCGTCCAGCCACCAACTCCGCGTTCGCTGTCGGGTTGAACCGGTCGTTACCGCCGTGCAGCACCAACGTCCGCGCGGTGATGTCCGGCAGCACCGCCCACGCGTCATGCCGGTCGCTGGCCAACAGATGCCCCTTACGAGCAAACGGCGGCATGCGCGGATCGCCAAGCGTCTGGTATGGGCCGGGGTGGTTGGCCAGCCACCCGGGCGTGTACATCAGTTCCAGCAGAGCCCGCCTGGCCGCGCGCTGATCCAGTTGCCCCAACGCTTTCCGCACGTCCGCCCCACGCTCGAACCCATGCGCCCCACCCGGCGACGTGCATCCCAGCACCAGAGCATCCACCCGGTCGGCGTGCCGAGCGGCCAACCACTGGGCCACCCGGCCGCCCATGGACGTCCCGTACACATCGGCCCGATCGACCCCCAGGTCGTCCAACACGGCGACGACGTCACCGGCGAAGATCTCGGTGCTGTAGGCGTCCCGGGGCTTGTCGCTGTCGCCGGTACCCCGGTAGTCGATCGTGATCGTGGTGCGGGTCGCCTCGAAGTCCTCACGGACCCCGTCCCACCAGTGGTGGCTGTTCGCCTGCCCGGCCAACAAGATCAACGCAGGCCCGCCACCCGCCACCTGGTAGGCGACCCGGACGCCATCACCTGCCTTGGCCATGCCCTGCACGACTTCCCCCGTTCCCGGCGCGGCCTCCTGGCCCCGGGCGGCCCCCACCCTTCCCGGGGGGCGTCCCCGAGGCCAGTCTACCGGGATGGCGAGATCGACGGGGGTGGGGTTGGTGAGCTGTGGGCTGCTGGGCGGGATGTGGATAACTCGGCGTCGGTTCTGTTGACCGTCGAGGTTCCCGGCGACGCGACGCCGGGGGATCACAGCGCGGGGGTGGTCACGTCGTTGCGGGTGGAGTCCGGATCGGGGATCTCGGTCGACCGGCGGCGTCAGGTGAGTCTGAGCCCGTCACCTCGTCTTCCCCGATCGCTGTCGCGTTGGGTTCGGTGTCTGTTCGGCGCGATTCTGACCTGCGTGATTGTTTCGGTCGGATTACCGGTCTGCGGGACGCGCGGGGTGTGTGGCACTCGCCGGCCTCGGCGGCGGCGGTCGCTGTTGCCGTCGAGGCTCGTTCGATCACGGTGATCCGGGACTGGGTCGCCGGCGCCCCGCGGTGAGGGTGCGGTGGGATCCGCGGCCGGGTGTGTCGCGTTGCGCCGGGGCTGGTGGGCGGGGGTCTGCTCGACACCGTGGTCAGTGCCTGGATCCTGGACCGGTGCGAGCCCACGGGGACGGCTCATCGCGGTCGTCCTGGACGGCGAATCCTTCGCCCGCGGGTGCACCTGATGGTCGGGATCACCCGTGACACCGGCATCGTGATCAGCCGACGACTCTCGCCCCTGGGGGCGGCGGCGAGATCACCCGGTTCGCCCCGGTCCTCGACCCAGTCCCGCACACCACCCGGGAACACGCCACGTCCTCGGCGGGCAGCACGCGTTCACCGTGAGGAAACAAACTCCACCGCCCGCCCGCCCCGCCCCACGGTCTGGAACGGTCCCGCGCCGAGACCCGTTCCAGCCACGACACCGGACACAGCCACACCGAGCACCCGCACCCCGCGGAATCCTCCCCGGCACCCGAGAACATCGACTTCCCCGACGCGGCACATGCCTGCCGCGTCACCCGCGAACGAACCGACAAACACGAGACCCACAACCCGGACCGGTCCGACCGACCTCCCCACCCCACCCGGATCGCCGTGCTGCCACCTGGCCCCGTCGAGAACCGACCACACTGGGTCCGCGACCTCACCTACCGCGAAGACCACTCCCGCGTCCGCACCGCCACACCCCGCACCACAGCCACCCCGCGCGACCTCGCCATCAGCGCACTCCGCCCCACCGCAACCACCCAAGCCCCGCACACCACGCCACCACACCCACCCGAAATCCCCACCCCAACCAGCACACACCCACTTCGACGGGAACCCCACCCACACCCCGGGCGGCCCCCACCCTTCCCGGGGGGCGTCCCCGAGGCCAGTCTACCGGGATGGCGAGATCGACAGGGGTGGGGCTGGTGAGCTGTGGGCTGCTGAGCAGGATGTGGACAACTCGGCGTCAGCCTGAGCCCGTCGTCTGGCTCGTTCCTGCCCGTGATCAGTGGTTTGGCTGTGAGTACCAGTAGTCCACGGCGCCCTGCAGCACCGTGCGGAACAGCGCGAAGTTGACCGGTTTGTAGATGTAGCTGTCCGCGCCCGCCGCGTAGCAGCGGTCGATGTCGGCGGAGGTGGTCGACGACGTGAGGACGATGATGGTCAGCGACGCGAAGTCCGGGTCGGCGCGGACGGCGGACAAGACGGCGTAACCGTCCGTGCCGGGCATGGACAGGTCGAGGAACATCAGGGCCGGGCGGGCGCCGCCGCGGAGGCGGTCCAGCACGGTGTTGCCGTCGGCGAGGAACTCCAAGGTCAGCTCGGGGTGCGACCGGGACAGGGCGCGGTCGATGGCCTCGCGGTCCACCTCGCTGTCCTCGACCACGAGGACGAGGCGGTTCAGGCCGTCAGATCGGTCCACACCGAGCCTCCGTTCGGATCCGGGTGCAGCCCGAGCCGCGCCCACGTCGAGTCGCCGGTGATGGTGACCCGGGTGGGGCCGGTGACGAGCAGTTGGCCTGCGCGCAACGCCGGGTTGAGGTCGCGCAGCGCGGCGGTGACCGCGTCGGCCACGTCGGCGGCGGGCAGCACCTGGTCGAACAGCGGCGGGCCCAGGTAGCGGATCGCGAGCACGGCCACGTCGTCGTTGACGTGGTAGCGGTCGGAGCCGGAGATCAGGCCGTCCACCAGCGACGGCAGCGGCAGCGACCGCAACTCGCGCAGGCTGCGGGCGAGTTCCACGTCACCGAAGAACCCGCCCGCCGCGTCGCGGGCCTCGATCAGGCCGTCGGAGAACAGGATCACCAGGTCACCGGGGCGCAACCGGTCGCGCCAGCCGCGCAGCCGCAGGTCGGCCAGCACACCGAGCAGCCGACCGGTGCAGCCCGCCTCCTCGACCGCCCCGTCCCGGCGCACCACCAGCGGCGGCGGGTGACCGGCGGAGAGGGCCTCCAACTCCAGCACCCCCTCACCCGCGGTCAGGGTGGCCGTGGCGATCGTCAGGAACCGGGAGATCCGGTTGTCCAGCATCTTCTGGTTCAACATGCCCAGCGCGTGCCGGGGTGAACCGCCCTCGGCCAGTACCGTCTCCAACGTGTGCCGGGCCAGCCCGGTCAGCGCGGCGGCCTGCGCGCCACGACCGCACACGTCGCCGACCAGCGCGACCACCTCGCCGCCCGGCCGGTCGACAACGCCGTAGAAGTCGCCGCCCACCTCCAACGTGTGGTCGGCCGCGTTGTACCCGGCAGCCAACTCCAAACCGGGCACGGTTGGCAGCACGGCGGGCAACAGGTGTTGCTGCAGCGACAAGACGTCTGCGCGGCGCTGCTCGTAGAGGGTCGCGTTGTCGATCGCCAGCGCCGCGCGCCCGGCCAGGTCGCGCAGGAACTTCGTCGAGTTCTGCCTGCCCGAGTCGCGGCGGTCGAAGAACGTCAGCAGGCCCACGTCCCGGCCGCGCGCCCGCAACACCCCGGTCGTCATCGTGTCCAGGCCGACCTCGGCGGGCAGGCCGGACGGGTGCGGCTCGTCGGTCGCCACCGGGTCACCGGTCACGTGGCCCAGGTGCTTGACCAGCAGCTCCTCCCGCTGCGCGTTGACGTGGGCGGCGGCGATCGGCACCATCCGCCCGTCCCGCTGGATGTGGATCGCGGCGCCGTCGGCCAGCGCGGGCACCACCAGCCGCAACACCGCCCGCAGCGTGTCGGCGATGTCCAGCGAGGCGTCCATCCGCAGCGACGCCTCGGCCAGCAGCGCGTCGACGGCCTGCTGGTCCTCCATCTCCCGCTGCTCGCCGATGCGCCGCTCCGCCGCGTCCACCACCTCCTTGGCCTGCGTCAACGCCACCAGGACCGCGTCGTCGGGCGGGCCCGCGGTGGCGAGTCCGAGCAGTCCGAGCCCGCCGTCCGACACCTCGAACGCGGTTACCAGCAGCCCGTCCGCGCCGCACGCGGCGATCCGGGTGGCGATCCCGGGCAGGTCGGTCACCGGCCGGTGGGCGAGCTCGCCCAGCGGGAACGCGGCGGGCAGACCGGACACCTCGTCGGACAGACCGGCCGGGCCGGTCCGCAGCCCACCCGCATCAGCCCATCGGGTGACCTGCGCCGCGCCTGCCGCCGTGTACCGGACCCCGAGGATGCCGTGCACGCCCGGCAACGCCAGCAGACCCGTGTACAGCTCGTCCGCGAACTGCCGGGTGTTGACGGCCGCGAACGCCGACCGCCACAACGAGTGCAGTCGGTCCGGCCAGCGGTTGTCTCGGTTCGGGTGCACTGGTCCACTCTGTCGTCCACCGCGCGGCGGAGTGCGCGCTGACCTCAACTCTATGACCGGTGGACCGTTCGGTCCGCGCGACCGGGTGCTCCCGCCAGTAGGGTTCGGACGCCGCACCAACGGCGGCTGTGCAGGAGGTGTGACCAGTGGCGGACGACGTGACGTGGCAACCCGACGAGCGGGAGCGGGCCGCCGAGGTCGAGTCGGGCACGCCGTTCGACCTGTCGGTGTGCCTGAACGAGCCGATCCACCGGTTGGGCGGCATCCAGTCGTACGGGGCGCTGGTCGCCATCGGCGTGGACGGGCGGATCGAGGTCGCCAGCTCCAACTGCGCGACCGTGCTGGGGCGCGGTGACCTCGTTGGGACGCCCGCGGAGGCCCTGTTCGGGGCGGACGCGCTCGACGCCGTCCAACGCACCCTCGCCGCGCCGACCGGCGACCGGGGCCTGCTCCCCGTCTCGGTGGGGGACCGCGAGTTCGACGCCACGGTCTACCGCTCCGATGGGCGGATTGTTGTCGAGGTCGAGCCCGCGACACAGGAACGGCCGTTCGTGTTCTCCCAGTTCTACCCGGCTGTGCGCACCGCTCTGACCCGGTTGCAGCACGGTCGCACCGTCATGGACGTGTGCGCGGCCGCCGTCGCCGAGATCCGGGCCCTGACCGGGTACGACCGGGTCGTCGCGTACCGGTTCGAGGGGTCGGCCGGGCCGGGCGAGGTGATCGCCGAGTCGGTCGCCGACGGGCTGGAACCGTGGCTCGGGCTGTGGTTCCCCGCCACCGACATCCCACCGCAGGCCCGCAGGCTCTACGAACGCAACTGGATCCGGGTCATCCACGACGTCGACGACCACACGGCCCAACTGCTGCCGCAGGTCACCGCGCCGCTGGACCTCTCGGACTCGACCCTGCGCACGGTGTCCGGCTTCCACCTGGAGTACCTGCGCAACATCGGCGTCCGGTCCTCGATGTCGGTGTCGCTGCTCAACGGCGGCAGGCTGTGGGGGCTGATCGCCTGCCACGGCCTGGCGCCCCGGCGGCTCAGCGCGGAAGTGCGGGCGGCCTGCGAGTTCTTCGGCGTCACGCTGTCGCTGCAGTTGGCCGCGCTGCAGGAGGCGGAGGCCGCGCAGGCCCGGCAGCGGGCTCGCGAGGCACTGCTCACGCTGGTCACCGAGACGAGCGACCTCCTCCGGCACAGCGCCGACCTTGCCGCGCTTGTCGGCGCGGACGGGGTCGCGCTGCGGGTGGCCGGGCAGGTCACGGGCGAGTTGCCGGACGCCGTGTGGGACCACCTGCCGCCGCTCGCCGCCGGGCAGGTGCTGAGCTGCGACAGCCTGGCCGACCTCCACCCCGACCTGCGGTCCGACCAGGTCAGCGGGGTGCTCGTGCTCGCGCTCGGCGACGACGACCTGGTTGTGTGGACCCGTCCGGAACGCCGCGCGTCGCGCACCTGGGCCACCGACCCCGAGCGACCGGTCCGGGTCGGCCCACATGGTCAACGGCTGACCCCGCGCGGGTCGTCGGCGGTGTACCAGGCGGTTGTCCGGGGCCGCTGCCTGCCGTGGACCACCGCGGACGAGGCGGTCGCCGAGGAGTTCGGCACCGCCGTCCGCACGGCGGCGTTGCGCCGCGCGACCCAGTTGGCGGCGGTGAACGAAGAACTCCGCCGGGCGAACCGCGACCTCGACACCTTCACCCACGTCGCCGCGCACGAGATGAAGGAACCACTGCGCGGCATCGCCACGACGGCCGCCTTCATCAACGAGGACGCCACCCTCGACGACCTGACCGTCCGCCGCCTCGACACCATCCAGAACCTCGCCCAGCGGATGGACGAACTGATCAACAGCCTGTTGCACTTCGCCCAACTCGGCCACGGCGACCTGCGCCGCGCCGACGTCGACCTGCGCGCCGCCACCATCCGCGCCCTGGAGATCGCGGGCGCCCGCCTCGCCGAACGCGACGTCGAGGTCACCCTGCCCGCCCCCGGCACCACGATCTCCGCCGACCCCGAACGGCTCCAGGAAATCCTGATCAACCTCCTGGTCAACGCCGCCAAGTACGCCGCCCCGGAGCCACCCCGCACCGTCTCGATCGGAGCCGCCGACGGCGCGTTTTACGTGCGGGACAACGGCATCGGCATCCCCGAAACCCACCGCGAAGACGTCCTCCGCCTCTTCCGCCGCCTCCACCCCCGCGACTCCCACGGCGGCGGCCACGGCGCGGGCCTCGCCATCGTCGACCGCATCGTCCAACGCCACGGCGGCACCCTCCGCATCGACTCCACCCTCGGCGAGGGCACCACGGTCTGGTTCACCCTGGACGACCACTGACCGCTCACCCTCCCGAGACGCCCAGGTTCTCGAGGAACGCTGAGGCGGCCGGGGTGCGGGTGGGGCTCCACACGACGTATTCGACGCGGGCGGGGGCATCGGTGATGGTGATGGTGGCGATGCCGGTCAGGTGGGGGACGTAGGCGGAGGGGAGCATCGCGATGGCCATACCCGTGGTCACCAGACGGGAGATGTAGTCGGCGGTGGTGACCTCGAAGGCGAAGACCTCCTCGGACAGTCGACGGAGGGGCCGACGGGGGCGGCCGTGTTCGACTGGATCAACGACCACGGGTTCCGCGCCGACATCGCCGCCCTGCGTGGCCTGCACCCCGGGTTGCTGGACCTCGACACGTGGCTGGGGGTCCGCCGGGTTCGGTGAACCATCCGCCGGTCCCCATCCGTGCAGTGGGTGAGCACGGAAGGAGGGACATCGTGGCGATCGCGGTGGAACGGACCGGGCACGCGCTGGTCCTGCGCGAACCGGGGGCCGACGAGCAGGCCGCGGCGGTGGCGGCGGGGCTGCCCGCCGAGCGGCACCGGACGGCGGTCGTGGTCGGGGCGTCCGCGTGGTCGGCGCTGTCCCGGCTGGACCCGTGGCTGGTCGCCGACCTCGACGAGTCGGTGGACACCGGGGTCCGGCTGCTGGCCGGGCACGCCTCGGCGATGTCGGCGGGCGAGGTGTCGCTGGCGCGCAGGCTGGCCGACCGGCTCGGCGTCGAGGTCATCGCGCCGGACGGCGAACTGTACACATTGGATGGTGGGCACGCCTTCGCAGGCGGCGCCGGGTGGGTCGCGCACGGGGCCGGGTCGGACCGGCGGCGGCTCGGGCACCGGTTCCCCGAGCCGTGGTGGCAGGGCTACCTCCCCGAGGGGCACGAGCAGATCCCGCTGGGCCTCTGGGTGCGCGAGCCGGGCGGTGACCCGCGCGCCGACGACCCGCTGCGCTGGGTGCCGCCGGACCCCGAGCGGCCGACCGTGGTGGTCGGGGCGCCGGGGGAGCCGAACCCCGAGGTGTCCACCGTGGTCGATGTGCTGGAGTCCGTACCCGCCGACATGCGCGGCCGGGTCGTGCTCGCCTGCTACGGGGCGGACATGGCGCAGGCCGTGGCGCGGGAGCGGGGGACCGCGGTCCGCGCGCTGCACGGGCTGCCGAGCTCGCGGGGCCTGGTCCGGCTCGACGAGAGCGGCCGGTTCGCCTGGTACCCGTTCGCGGTGGAAAGCGTGTACCGACCGGGCTGCGGGCCGGTGCTGGACCGCTGGATCGCCCCCGCCCCGACCATGGCGATGATCACCCCCGCCCGGTACCGGCTGGCCCCCGGCTGGTCCCTGGACATCCTCGCCCGCGGCCTGCTCGCCAGGCCGGACACCCTGCCGGTCGACCCGACCTGGCAGACGCCGACCTCGGCGGTCCCGGACCTGCTCGTCGCCTGCGGACCCGGCGTGCCGACCGCGGTGCTGACGGCGTTGACCGAGGTGATCGACCACCTGCCGGAGTCAACCAGGTCACGGCTGCGGATCGTCGCGGCGACCCCGGGAGCGACGCTTCCGGTACGTGAGCTGCGTGATCACGTCGCGGGCAAGGCCGCGGTGCCTGCGGAGGAGCGCACGAGCCGCATTCCGCACCCGGGGATGTGGCAGTCGGAGCCGCTGCCCTCGGTGACCGCGGGGGCGAGCCTGCTCAGCGCGGACACCGTGGGGATGGACGAGGAACCGGCGGTGGCTACTGCTGGGCCGGAGTCGAAACGGCTGCCGTTGGCACCGTCGAGGGTGGTTTTGCCGGTCGCGGACAGGGCCGTCGAGCCGAATAGGTCGGTGGAGCAACCGAAGGTGGTTGAGGAACCAGTCGTCGCGGTGGTTGCTGCTGAGTCGAGGCGGCTGCCGTTGGCGCCGTCGAAGGTGGTGCTTCCGGTTGCGGACAGGGTCGTCGAGCCGATTGAGCCGGTGGAACAACCGGAGGTGGTTGAGGAATCAGCCGTCGCGGTGGTTGCTGTTGGGGCTGAGCTGAACCGGCTGCCGTTGGACCTGTCGAGGGTGGTTTTGCCGGTTGCGGATACGCCTGTCGAGCTGGCTAGGCCGGTGGAGCAACCGAAGGTGGACGAGGAGCTTGTCGGCGCGGGGTCAGCGTCGAAACGGCTGCCGTTGGAATCGTCGAAGGTGGTGCTGCCGGTCGCGGATAGGGCCGTTGAGGCGGTGGGGCGACCGGAGGTGGTTGAGGAATCAGCCGTCGCGGTGGGTGGGGCGGAAGTGAAGCAGGGTCCCACGGAACTGCCGTTGGATCGGCCGAAGGCAGTGCTGCCGGTGGCGGATACGCCTGTCGAGCAGCCGAAGTCGGTTGAGTCAGTCGAGGCGTCGAAGTCTCTTGGCGGCGGGCTTTCTTTGCCGTTGAAGCCTTCTACCGTGGTAGCGCTGCCGTCTCTCTCCGCCGCGTCGGCTGTGCCGTCTGCCAACACACCCCAGCCGGATAAGACCGCAGAAGACAAGCCTGTCCTGCTCGATGAGCCTGTTGTGCCTGCCGACGCGCGGAGTTCGGAGGCGCAGCGGCGGGCCGTGCGGGCCAAGCTGGGGACTCGTTACGACTCGGCGACCCGGGCGGTGGTGCGGTTGCTCGCCGAGCGACCTGGCCTGCGCGCCGCCGCCGACCATGCCGCGCTCCTCACCGAGTTGGCGGTGGTTCGGGTCTTCGCCGAGGAACCCGGGCCGTACGACACCGCCTTCCACACCTGCCTGACCGCGGGGCTGCGCAGGTTGCCGACCACACGCGGGATCGTGGTCGCGGGCGGGCGGCAGTCCACTCACGACGAAGGCGCCCTCTTACACCTGCCCGGCCCGATGCTCGCCGTCGCCGCGGTGGGGGCGGCCGTGCCCGGGGAGGTCGAACTGCTGATCTGGACCTCCACCGCCCGCCGCCTGGAGGGCCTGCTCGACAATGACCGCAGCAACGACGTCGTGCTGCCCGCGCACACCGCGCTGCGCGTGCTGGCCAGAGCGGGCGACCGCCTGCTGCTGGCCGAGGACGGTGCCCCCGTCGACCGGGCGCTGACCAGCCTCCGGGCCGCCGCGTCCGCCAGGGCTGCGGTCGAGGTCCCCCGCCACCCCAACCCGGCGCGCTGGTTCGGCGCGCTGCCCGCCGCCTGACCGGAGAGCCGCCGTGTCCACCTTGCTCGCGCACCCACCCGCCCCCGAGCCGGAAACGATCGCCTGGGACCCGTCGGTCGACGCCCACCAGCGGCTGCTCGACTTCCTCGCCGGGTCCGACCTGGAGGAGGTCCCGCCGTGGCGAGCAGGCTGAGCGCCGTGCGGTCGGTGCTCGCGGTGTCCGCGACCGACCCGGATTGTTTCCGCACCATCAACGACGCCATCGCGGCCGCCGCGGACGGTGACGTGATCGCGGTGCGGCCCGGTACCTACCGCGAGACCGTGGTCGTCGAGCGGGAGATCACCCTGTCCGGCGCGGGCGCGGCGGGGGAGGTGCGGATCGAGGCCGTCGGCGGTCCCGCGCTGCACCTGTCCACCGAGCACGCGACCGTGTCCGGGATCGTGCTGGCCCACCGCGACGGCGAGGCCGCCGTCGACCTGGCCGCCGGGACGTTGCGGATGGACGAGTGCACCGTGGCGGCTGAATCGTCCGTGGCCGTAGTTGTGCGAGGCGGTGCCGAATTGCACGCGCGAGACTGCGCGGTGTCCAATCCCGGCGGCGCGGGGCTGCTGGTGTTCGACGGTGGCGGCGCCGAGGTCAAGACGACGTCGTTCACCAACATCGCCACCACCGCCGTGGTTGCCCGGTCCGGTGGGGCGCCGCGGTTGGTCGACTGCGACGTATCCGATTCCGGCGGCGCGTTCCTGGCGGCTGACAACGCCGGTGGCACCGTCAAGAACTGCCGCGTGGAGCGGATAAACGGTCCCGGTATCGTCGTTGAGGAGAACAGCACTCTTAGCGTCTCCGGCACCACCTTGTCCGAAGTCGAAGGTGTCACTGTTCTTGTAGGCGCGGGATCGTCCCCCACCCTGCAGGACTGCGTCATCGAGGACGCACAGGCGCAGGCGATCGTGTTGGTGCAGGGCGGCACCGCGGTCGTCGAGCGGGTCAAGGTGCGTGGCGCGCGCGGGCACGGCGTCCACGTCTTGGACTCGTCACGTGGTGAGTTCATCGACTGCGTGTTCATCGACTCCGGGCACGACGCAGTCCTCGTTGCCGGTACCGCGTCGGTCAATCTGAACAAGGTCACCGTCACCGGTGGCACCGGGTCGGCCATCATCGTGGAGGACAACGCCGAGGCCGATCTGACCGACCCCGCCATCGACCACACCAAGTCCACCGCGCTGGTTGCCCGAGGTGCCGCCCGGCTAAGAGTCGACGGTGGCGCTATCCGCGAGTGCGGGACGGGAGTTCTCTGGGAAGGTGCCGCCAGTGGGCAACTTGCCGGGGTCGTCGTGGAGAACAACCTCGGCGACGGTGTTGTGTTGCGTTCCAGCGAGCCCATCGAGCTGCGTGGCTGCCGCATAGAGCGCAACCGCGGCAAGGACCTCCGTGACGACGCGGGCCTGGCGGAGATCGAGGCCCCTCAGGAGCCCGAGCCGCCCAAGGTGGAGAAGAACGACGACATCGCCACCCTGCTGGAGGACCTGAACAAGCTGGTCGGCCTCGACGGCGTCAAGCGCGAGGTCGAGACCCTGGTCCGCCTGCACCAGATGGCCGAACGGCGCGCGGCGGCCGGGCTACCGTCGCCCCCGCTGGGCAGACACCTCGTCTTCACAGGCTCACCCGGTACCGGTAAAACCACGATCGCGCGCCTCTACGGGAAAATCCTCACCGCACTGGGAGTCCTGCGCACGGGACAGCTCGTTGAGGTCGCGCGAGCTGATCTCGTTGCCGCTGTCGTCGGCGGTACCGCCCTCAAGACGGCCGAGAAGTTCGAGGAAGCCCTCGGCGGCGTGCTGTTCATCGACGAGGCGTACACGTTGTCGGCAGGTGGGGGCGGTACCGGTCCCGACTTCGGGCGTGAGGCCATCGACACTTTGGTGAAGCTCATGGAAGACCACCGGGACGACGTTGTCGTCATCGTCGCCGGTTACACCAACGACATGCGCACGTTCATGGCCGCCAACCCCGGCTTGTCGTCGCGCTTCACCCGCACCATCGAGTTCACCGACTACTCCGCGCCCGAGCTGGTGACCATTGTGGAGGGTCTATGCCGCGCGCACGACTACCGGCTGGAGTTCGAGACTCGCTCCGCCCTGCACAGCTACTTCACCAAACTGCCGCGAGATGCCTCTTTCGGCAACGGCCGCACCGCGCGAAAGGTGTTCGAGGAGATGGTTGGCCGACAGGCCTACCGGCTCGCCGAGGACGAGGATGTAAGCGCTGTCGCACTGACAAGACTGCTGCCCGAAGACCTGGGACCGTTGCCCGGCAGCGCTATCGGCGCCGGGGCGGGTCGGGTGGACGAGGAGCAGGTGGAGCAACTTCTCGCCGACTTGCGTGCGCTGGTAGGGCTTGAGGACGTCAAGCGCGAAGTGTCCAGTATGGTCGACCTGCTCGACTCGGCCAGGCAGCGCAGGGAAGCCAACCTGCCCGTGCCCTCTCTCAGCAGGCACCTTATCTTCGCCGGGCCGCCTGGCACCGGTAAGACAACCGTCGCCAGGCTCTATGGTTCCATCCTGGCCGCGATGGGTGTGTTGGCGCAGGGGCAAGTCATCGAGGTGAGCCGGGCGGACCTGGTCGGTGAGTACATCGGACACACGGCCAAGCGAACCACCGAGGCCTTCGACCGCGCCCGCGGCGGTTTGCTGTTCATAGATGAGGCGTACACCCTGTCCAGCCGTTCCGCGGGCGGACAAGACTTCGGCCGCGAAGCCATCGACACGCTGGTGAAGCTCATGGAGGACCACCGGGACGAGGTCGTCGTCATCGCGGCGGGCTACGCCAACGAGATGGCGGGCTTCCTCGCCGCCAACCCCGGCCTGCAGTCCCGGTTCTCCCACCACGTGCGGTTCGCCAACTACACCGCCGACGAGTTGGTCACCATCGTCAGCCAACACGCCACGAAGATCAGCTACGAGTGCACGGCCGCCACCGTCGTCGCGCTGCGCAACCACTTCGCGGCCACCCGGCGGGACGAGTCGTTCGGCAACGGCCGATACGCCCGCCAGGTACTGGACGAGGCCGTCACCCGGCACGCCCGCCGGATGCGCGGCATCACCACGCCCACGATCACCGACCTGTGCCTGCTGCTGCCCGAGGACATCCCGGCCGCGCGCGCGGACGGCGGACCACCCGGCCGCGAGTAGGCCTTCCTTAGGGCAAACCGACCTGCCCGATCGGCGGGTTGTGCGGTCCGGTTCCCGGGTGTGAGCCTTGTCCCGACCGTCGCCCGCGTGGAGGCGACTGTGGGGGAGGGGAACCCCGTGTTCGCACACAAGAGACGTAGAACGCTGTCCTTGTCACTGGCGGCCGTTGCCGCCCTGTCCGTGCTCACCCCTTCGACGTCCGACGCATCACCCACTCCGGCGAAGCAGCCCGCGAAGACCTCGTCGGTCGTCGATGGCAGCTACATCGTGGTCTTCAAGGACAAACCAAGCCCGGCGACGGCGATGTCCAGCGCCGCGGCCACCTTCGCCGCCCGGTTCGGCGCGCACGTGACGCAGACGTACCGCTACGCCCTCAACGGGTTCGCGACCCACGTCGACGCCGAGACGGCGCGCAAGATGGCGACCGATCCCACCGTTGCCTACGTCAGCCCGGTCCGGAAGCTGCACGCGATCGGCACGCAGGTGGCCACACCTTCATGGGGACTGGACCGTGTGGACCAACGGGACCTGCCGCTGGACCACACTTACAACTACGCCAACCAGGCCCCCAACGTCACGGCCTACATCATCGACACCGGCATCCGCACCACCCACCAAGACTTCGGCGGGCGCGCGGTCTGGGGAACCAACACCTCCGGCGACGGCAAGGACAAGGACTGCAACGGGCACGGCACGCACGTGGCCGGAACCGTGGGCGGCGCCACCTACGGTGTCGCCAAGGGAGTGAAGCTGATCGCCGTGAAGGTGCTCGACTGCTCCGGTGAGGGCGACACCACCACGGTGACCGCCGGAATCGACTGGGCGACCGCCAACCACGCCTCCGGCCCCGCCGTGGCCAACATGAGCCTGGGCGGCGAGGGCACCGACCAGGTGATCGAGGACGCGGTCCGCAACTCCATCAGCGACGGCATCACCTACGCGATCGCCGCGGGCAACAGCACCGAGGACGCGTGCGACTTCACCCCGGCCCGCACACCGGAGGCCATCACGGTAGGAGCAACGGGCAGCGACGACCGCATCGCGGACTTCTCCAACTTCGGCAGTTGCGTCGACGTCTTCGCACCCGGCGTCAGCATCACCTCCGCCTGGAACTACGACGACGCCGACTTCGCCACCATCGACGGCACCTCGATGGCCGCACCACACGTCACCGGCGCCGCCGCGCTGCTGCTCTCCCAGGAACCGACACTGACCCCCGCGCGAGTGGCCGAAGCCCTGACGCTGGACGCCACCCCCGGTAAAGTCACCGCCGCCCGCGTCGGATCACCCAACCGGCTGCTGGCCACCAACACCGGCAACCGACCCGGCTATCCCGTCATCACCAACCCCGGCTTCCTCGACGCACGTATCGGCACAGCCTTCTCGTTGCCCCTAACGGCAGCAGGTGGCACCGGCCCGTACAAGTGGACGGCAAGCGGACTTCCCGCCGGCCTCGCGGTGAACGCCACAACAGGCGTGATCTCCGGTACTCCTACCGCCGCCACCACCGCGACAGTCACGGTTACCGCCACCGACACCGCGAACCGCGCACGCTCACTCGCGTTCACACTCGCCGTGACACCCGCCGCCGGCAGTTGCTCCAGCTCTGGGCAGAAACTGCTCAACCCCGGCTTCGAAACCGGCTTCGCGCCGTGGGTTGGCGACACGGAGGGCATCGGGGTGTTCCCCGGCGCTCCGTCCGCCCCACGCAGCGGAACCCGAGCCGCCGTGCTCAACGGCTACGGCAGACAGTCCGAGCAGACCGTGTACCAGGCCGTCCTCGTCCCAGCGGGCTGCGTGCACTCGACGCTGTCCCTGTACCTCAAGGTAACCACGGAGGAAACCGACCCAGTCCCCTACGACGTGGTGACAGTCACCGTCAACAACACCATCGTGGCCACCTACAGCAACCTGGACGCTGGCCCCTACACCCTCCGCACCTTCCCCCTCGGCGCCTACGCGGGCCAAGCAGTGGTGATCACCCTACGTGGCCTGGAAGACGCCGCCGCCTCAACCTGGTACGCCTTCGACGACCTCACCGTCAACGCCGCCTGATCTTCCAGGGCGAGGAGGGCAGCGCGGGGCCACAACCCCGCGCTGCCCGGCCGCCTCCACCGTCGACAGCGAGGGGGGTGAATACGTCGGACCACGGGGACAGCACCGTTGACGGCTGGGTCAGGCCGTCTTGAGGACGGTGACGGAGTCGGCGAGGCTGTTGGTCACGTAGGTCTCCCGGCCATCGGGGGAAACCGCGATGAACCACGGTTCACGCCCCGTCTTGATGGTGGCGGTGACCTCGTTGCGGTCGGTGGCGATCACGGAGACCGAGTTGTCGCCGTTGTTGGCCACGTAGACGTGTTTCCCGTCCGGGGCGACCGCCAGCGCGAGGGGGTGGGCGCCGACCTGGATCGTGTCCACCGTTCGTTGGCCTGCTGTGTCGACCACCGAGACGGTGTTGTCGTCGTAGTTGGCCGTGTATGCGGTGTTGCCGTCTGGGGACAGGGCGATGGCCAGGCTGCTCTTGCCCACCTTCACGGAACCGGTCACGCGGCGGCTGTCCAGGTCCAAGGTGGTTACCTGGTTCAGGTCCACACTCACCACGTACACATTGGTGCCGTGGATGGCGAGGCCGCGTGGTCCGGTGGGGACCTTGGCGAACGGAGTGGCCACGGTGCTGTCGGTTTCAAGTTCGATGATCTGGGCAGTGTCCTGTTCGGGAACCAGGAGACGCTTACCGTCCGGGGTCACAGCGGGGACGAACATGGAGCGGCCGGCGGGGACCGTGTTCACGACCTCGTCGCGCGTTGTGTCGATGACGGCAATGGCGTTGCCCGGGTCGAGGAGGGTAACGAACGCCTTATCGCCGTCGAGGACGACGTACTGGGGCGGCGAGGGCACCGGGATGGCCTTGAGCACCTTGTGCGACATGCGGTCGATGACCGACACCGTGTTCGACAAACTGCTTGGTACATAAGCCTTCGTCGAGGACACTGCCACACCGCGCGGGCGTCGCCCCAAGCCGGTGATGGTCTCGGTGACCACGGGCTCGTCGAGGCTGGCCACCGGGCTGAGCATCGCGTCCGGCTGAGAGGAGTCGGGCGTGTTGCCGCTACTGCCGGATAGGGCGGCAACGCCTCCGCCAACTAACGCCAAGGCGGCGACAGCGGCCGCGGGGATAAGAAGCCTCCGGCGGCTTATGCGCGGTGCTGACCGATGAACCCGACGGGCGGCGATGGCCGCGGCACCTAACGCGACAGTGAACTTCGGGTGTAGTCCAGTCCGTACTGGCCTACCGAAGGCTCCTGAGACGACCTGGTCGACCAAGGGGATCCGGGACGAACCACCGGCCAACAACACGGCGGCCAAGTCCGCGGGGGTCAGTCCGGCTGATGAGATCGTTCGGTGGAGGGCGTCGACCGTGAGGTCCACCGAGGGACGGATCATCTCGTTGAAGGCCAAGCGGGTGACGACGACCTCGCGTTGGCCCGACAGGAGGGGAACGCGCACCCGGACATCGGGCTCGATCGACAACTCCTCCTTGGCCCGTACGCACGCTGCCCGCGTGAACGTGAGCACAGACGCGGCCTCGGGGTCGGCGGGGTCCATCGCGCTCAAAGCGCCGTCAAGGGCGTTGTCGACGTAGGCGAACAGGGCCTCGTCGAAGTCCATGCCGCCGAGGCGTTCGATGCCCTCGGGAGTACCGACGATCTCCATACCGTCTTCGCGAGCTCGGAGGATCGTCGTGTCGAAGGTGCCGCCGCCGAGGTCGTAGACGGCGACGAGTTCACCGACGCCTAACCGTCGCTCGGCTGCGTAGTGGGTCGCGGCTGCCTCTGGCTCGGTGACCATAACCGCGTCCGTTAGGCCTGCCAGTCGCGGAACCTCGTCGAAGTGTTCGCGCCGGTAGGGGCCCCACACAGCGGGACACGTAAGCACTAACGACTCGACAGGCGCTCGCACGCGGGAGACAACGACCCGCAACTGTGCTGCCAACAGCGCGGCTGGGGAGTACGGGGACCCACCCACCACCAACGGCGTCGGATCACCCAAACGGCGCTTGAACCCGCGGGCCAACCGGTGCGGCTCACCCCTTCCGGCGTCCACCGCCGCGTCACCGGTGAGCAAACTCCCGTCCACCCCGGCGAAAACCACGGACGGCTCCACCACACCGACCCGACCCAACGGGACCATCGAGGTGCCGTCCGGACCGGAGACGGCGGCGCCGGTGAAGGTGGTGCCCAGGTCGATGCCGAGGCCGAGGCCCATGAAAATCTCCCAGATCCGCGCCCGCACAAGCCGTCGCGAACTCTAACGGCGGGAGATCACGGTTCGGTAGGGATATCCCTACCCCGGCGGGGGGCAAGCCCCGTTGTCCGCCCGGCCCCCGACGGCGCACGATGGGGCGATGAGCCCGATCACCCGGTGGTGGCGCCGGGTCCGCCCGCTGCGGTTGCGGCCGGTGGACCCGACGACCTGTGCGCTGCGGCGGGGCCTGGAACGCGAACTCAACGACGGACCGGCGCAGCGGGTGGCCGCGCTGGCGGTCGAGCTAGGGTTGCTGTCCGTGGACCTGCCCGACGACCCCGCGCTGACCGGGCGCGTCGCCGAGCTGCAGGGCGGCCTCGCCGCCGTGCTGGCCGAGCTGCGCGAGATCGGCGGCGTCCTGTTCCCCCCGGTGCTGGCCAGCGACGGTCTGGAACCGGCGCTGCACGCCGTCGCCGAGCGGCGCGGCGTCGCCATCGCCGTGCACAGCGACCTGGTCGACCAGGCCACCGCGCACGCGGCTGGTCTCGCGGTCGCCGACCACCTGCGGTCGGTGCCCCGGGACACCCAGGTCGCGGTCCGGGTGCGCAGGCACCGGGGAACGGCTCGGGTGGACGTGACGGAGGAGCGCGGGCAGTGCGGGTAGCGATAGCGGACGACGGGGCACTGTTCCGCGAGGGTCTGGTGATGCTGCTGCGCGCGGCCGGGCACGAGGTGGTGGGCTCGGTGTCCGACGGCGACAAACTGGTCGCGCTGGCCACGTCCGAGCCGGTGGACGTGGCCATCCTGGACATCCGCATGCCACCGGAACCCGACGGCGGCCTCGCCACCGCCGAGCGGCTGCGCGCGTTGTGCCCGAGTACCGGGTTGTTACTTCTGTCGCATTACGCGGAAACGCACTATTTGATGCGAGTCCTGGAGATCGGCACCGAGGGCGTCGGCTACCGGCTCAAGGAGAAGGTCGCGGGCGTGCGGGTGCTCGACGACACGCTCAGCCGGATCGCGACCGGCGAGATCGTCATCGAACCGTCACTGGCCAAGCGCCTTGTGGAGCGGCCTGCGGGCGGGGCCGGGCCGGTGGGGGCGCTGAGCGAGCGCGAGCACGACGTGCTGCGGTTGATGGCCGAGGGGCGCACCAACAACGCCATCGCCAAGGAGCTGTTCGTCTCGGCGAAGGCGGTGGAGAAGCACATCGCCGCCATCTTCACCAAGCTCGACCTGCCCGGCGACCCCAGCGTGCACCACCGCCGGGTCCTCGCCGTGCTGGCGTACCTGCGGGCCAGGCGGATCGACGGGTAGCGGCGTGGACGTCGACGCGCTGGTCCGCGAATTGGCCGATGCGACCGGCCACGCCGCCGCCTACTACGCGCCTGAAGATGACGGGCTCGTGGTCGCGGCCTCTTGGCCCGGTCAAGCCGCACCCGCCGATCGCATAGAGGCGATTCCCGGTGTCGTGGAGCCGGTTCCCGGTGGGGGCGCGGTGTCGCTCGCCGCAGCCGGTCCAGGCGACTTGGACCGCTTACGCCAAATAGCCCACCGCATCGCTTTGCTCGTCGCGCAGCAACGCCTGCAGACCGAACGCGAACGGTTGACCGAACGAGTGCGAGTGCTCGAACAGGACGTCCGCACCACCCGAGACAGACTGGCCGAGGTACGTGAGCTGGAACGCCGTCGTATCGCCGGATCTCTTACCGCCGTCACAACCCGCGACTTCGGTGACCTTCGCTCCCTCTTAGCCGATCTGGACGACGCAGGCGACGACACCACCCGCGCGTTAGGCATCTTCCGCACCACCCTCGACGACGTCATCGACCGGTTTCGCACCGTGGTCCGGGGCGTCCACCCGGCCATGCTCCCCGAACGCGGTCCTCTGGCAACACTGGAAGAACTCGCCGGAGACTTACCCCGCCCAGTCCGCTTCACCGGCGACCTGGGCCGCCGAGTGGGCTGGGAGGTCGAGTCAGCGATCTACCACGCGTCTGCCGCCGTCCTGTCGTTGTTGGCGGAGAACACATCCCAGGAACCGGTCCAGGTAGCACTATCGCGCGCAGACGGCGCTTTGTCGTTGACGTTCACGGACCCCGTATCCCCTCTTACCGCCACGGACACACGGAACGCGCTGATCGATGACGCCGACCGCTTGGCTGCCTTCGGCGGCGTACTCGACTCTTGGGTCACCAACGGACAAGCCGTCATCCGCGTCTGGTTGCCCGAGCGCCTGGACGGAACCGTCACGGCCGCCGTCACCGAGGGCACCCTGCTGACCCGGGTCCGCGAGATGGTGACCACGGCCGTCGCCGAGTCGGTCGCGGGCTGGTCCGAAATCGCCGAACGCCTCGACCAACCCCCCACCGTCGCCCTGGTCTCGCTGACGGGTGCCGTGGAACTCCTCACCGGCTACGCGTTCGCGGGCTCGGGCACCGTCACCTGGTACGTCCACGGCCGCTCCCGCGACGTCACCTTCCACCGCCCCGGCCTGCCGCCCGTCACCACCCCGGTCTCGGTCGCTGGCCTGACCCGCCCCGCCGACGCCACCCACCTGGTGATCCGCTGGCCCGCCGACATCCTCCGGCACATGACCCTGGTCGACATCCCCGGCACCCCCACCACCATCACCGGCTACGACGTCATCGTCCTGCCCCACCCCGACCGGACGTTCCTCCGCACCTTCCGCGGCCAGGCCGACATCGTCATCGCCCCCACCAACGACCTCCACACCCTCCTCCGCCGCCACGTCATAGACCGCGCCGACCTCCTCATCGCCCGCTCCGCCCTCGCCGCCGCCCGCCGCGCCCCACGCCCGGCACCCCTCGCCCGCCTCTTAGACCGCATCGAGGCCGACGCCCACGAACTCGCCGAACTCGCCCTCCTCAACGACATAGAGTCCGGCCACCTCACCCTCCCCTGGAACCCCCAACGCCTCCTCGGCGCCCACGGCCGAGCCCCCCACACCCGCCTCGGCCTACCCCCCGCCACCCCACCCGACGAGATCCGCCGCACCGCCATCACCGCCACCGCCCTCTGGCGCACCCGCGCAAGCAACCCCGCCCTAAGCCCCCACCACCGCGACGCCTGCCTAACCCTCATCCGCACCTGCGAGGGCCTCTCAACCCACTGGACCTGATTTCTCCCTCCTCCCCCCTGCAACCCCACCCACGACCAACCTGCACCGCGCACCTAAAAACCCACCACCCCATCGACGAAACACCCCACCCGCCCCACACGCCTTCACCCCCCCAGATCGACGAAGCACCACCCCTACACCGCGCGCCTCGAAACCAACGCCAAATCAACGAAGGCCGCCAGCCCGCCCCGCGCGCCTCAAAACCCACCCCTCATCGACGAAGCGCCACTCCCGGCACCGCGCGCCTCAAAACCCACCCCTCATCGACGAAGCGCCACTCCCG
>NZ_AXWW01000016.1 GCF_000482865.1 Actinokineospora inagensis DSM 44258
GGTTGGCCGGGTCTCGACCTGCCCACGACGTCCCTGGCCGCGTTGCCGAAACGACCAAGTACGTCCAGTACGAGGCCGTTGCGGCGCCTTGCCAGGAACGCCGTGGACAGGCCGATACCCAACCAACCCCCTGGGTCGAGCCACTAGACCGGTGGCCGCTCGACCGAATCGCCGACGAAGCCCTCCGCTGCGCACCCCCGTTTCCCCGGGTGCACCGGATCGCCACCAGGGCCTGCCACTGCCTCGGCGTCCCCGTCGATCGGGGCGAATGGGTCACCATCGACATCGCCGCCGCGAACCGGGACCTCGGCGATTTCAACCCCGGCCGTGAGACTCCCGGATTGTCGTTCGGCCTCGGCGCCTACCACTGCCTCGGCGTCGCTTTCGCCCGCACTCAGATCACCGCCGTTGTCTCCGCTTTGCTTGAGGCCGACCTTGTTCCGGGTGATCTGGTTCTCCGCCGAGGTCCACACACGACTACGGCGACAGCGTTTCCCTACCGCTTGACCGCAGGGGTGTGCCGTGGCTGAGTGGCGTTCAGTGCATGTCTATCGCTGGCACGGCCAGGACGACCTCCTCCTCGACGTGCTCGGCCCGCATCTGGCCCGGTTCTTCTACCTGCGCTATTGGCGCGGCGGCCCGCACTTGCGCCTGCGGGTGCCACCCGAGTCGTTTGAACCTTTGCGGGCCGCTGTGTTGGAGCACGTGAGCCGCCATCCCGCCCTACCTCGCGTGGAGAGCCCGGGGGCTGATGCCGCGCAACGGGAACTGGCCAGGCTGGAAGACAGCGATCCCATTCCCCTGGTTCCGCAGGACACCGTGCGAGAAGAACCATACGAGCCGGAATACGCCAAGTACAGCGGCCCGGAAGGTGTGGCGATCGCGGAAGAGCTGTTCCACACCAGTAGCTTGATCGCGCTCGACGCGGTGCGGGCGTTCCGCGAGAACCCCCGCAGCCGCATTGTCGTCGCGTTGGACATGCTGTTGGCTGGAATCAAGGTGTCTGAAGAGGACACTTCAGAATTCCTTGCGGGATATCACCGGTTCTGGTCTTCGTACGCGCCTGAGCAGTCCGGCTGGGCGGGGCAGTTCGAGGCGAACGCGGCCGCGGTGACGCAGGTCGTCGAACGCAGCCCGGTTGGACCGCTTGCCCACCGCTGGGCGGAAGCAGTGGCGGACGCGTGGGGTCGGCTCGGCGCGCGGGAGCCGGATGTCCAACGCAGACGGTTGTTGCTGCTCAACTACCTGCACACGCACAACAACCGGATGGGCGTTACACCGATGCACGAGGCATATCTGGGATACCTGGGTCTTCGTGCGCCAGTGGGGCGGCCGGTATGAGCGGCAAACCAACCGTGTACCTCGTGCACGGAATGTTGGAGACCGGGCACAGCCACTACGCCAAGCAGATCCCGCTGTGGCGTACCGACCACCGGATCATCGCCGTCGACCTGCCGGGCCACGGCAACTGCCGGGTCGACGCCGTCTCACCGTTCTACGCACAGGCCGTGAGCTACCTGTCCGCTGTGGTGGATCGCTTCGGACCCGGCCACGTGGTCGCGGCGTCGTACGTCGGTGTGCCGGTGGCGGTGCGGTGCCTGTCGCGCAGGCCGTCGGACGCGTTGTCACTGACGGTGAACGGGTTCGCGCCGGATGTGTCGAAGTCCGTTTTCGACGGTTGGAACCAGGGTTTCGACCGGTTGGAGTGGCTGGCCGACCGCACACCGTTGCTGCGTGAGAGCTACGAACACCTGCACGGCCCGCGCTGGAAGCAAACCCTTGCCTGTGTGCAGCGCGATATCGAGGACGACTACCCAGGTCGGGTCATGGTGACCTCCTCGATGCTCCGAGAACTCGACATCCCGGTTCTGGTGGCGAACGGGGACCAGCGGACCGTGGAGAAGCAGGCCGCGCTGACCGCCGCCGGGGTCGGACCGAAGGTGCGCGGCACGGTGATCCCCGATGCCGGGCACGTGCCGGGGCGGGACAACCCGGAGGTGTTCGCCAAGGTCCTGCGCGGATTCTGGCTCCGCCCCGAGCCGCTGACCAGCGACACGGTCCGGCAGGAGCTGTGCGAGCTGTTGCAGGAGCCCGATGACGGTCGACTGCTCGACTCGATGGAAACCCTTGCCGTCCTCGCTCATCTGGACAGCCGGGGGGTCGCGGTCGGCCAGGGTGAGCTGACCGACTACCCGGCCACCATCGCAGGCTGGGTCGACTGGCTGGGGAACGCCTGATGCGCGTCCTGGTCACCGCTCACCCGCTCACCGGCGATCCACGGCTGGCGCTTGCCCTTGCGGCACAGGAGGCCGGGCACGAGGTTGTGATCGCAGGTCGGGGTGTTGCCGCGTCTGGGGTGCCGGTGTGGCAGCTCGGGCAGGGGTTCATTTCGGCGGGCAACGGGATTGACGCGGCGCTTGAGGATGCCCGTGACCTGATCGCGCGGCTGGACGAGCGGGTCGCCGAGTGGCCGCCGGACCTGGTGGTGCACGACCCGTGCGACCTGGTCGCGCCGCTGATCGGCGCGAAGGGAGCAGCGTATTCCGGCGCCCCGGCCACGTCGCCACGGGTGCAGGAATTGATGGCGCCGGTCCTCGCTCCCCTGTACGCGGAGCGCGGGCTGCCGGATGTCCTCGCCGTGCTGCGCCGGTCTGTCTACTTTGATGTGTGCCCGCCCAGTCTGGCCGTTGATGACGTGTCTTGGTGGCCTCGTCGTCTCCTGTTGCGGCCACTCGTCAAGTCCATAATAGACTACGATGTCGTTGAGGCGCATGGAGAACCGGACATCGTGTTCGCCGCGTTGGCCGGTGGTGTGCCGTTGGTGTTGACGCCGCGATACGCGGATGAGCAGCGCATGGCCGACTTGTGCGCCCGAGCGGGCGTGGTTGTGTCCGAAGGGGATGATCCGGCGGGTGCCGCGCGCAAGGTCGCTGCTGAGATCGCGGAGATGCCGGTCCTCGCCGATGTCCTCAGGAGGCTCGGATGATTCCCGTCGTCGTGCTGCACGGATTCATGGAGACGGCTCGCGGTCACTTCGGTCACCAGATCGCCGCCTGGGGCAAGCACCGCCGCGTCCTCGCCCCCGACCTCCCCGGCCACGGCCGCTCCGAGGTCGACGCCCAAGATCCGTACGCCGACCTGTTGGAGCGCTACCTCATCGCTCTGCTGACCAAGTTCGGCCCCGCTGACCTCGTCGCCGCCTCGTACCTGGGCAGCCCGGTCGCGGCCCGGGTCGCCTCGACCAGACCCGACCTGGTCCGCAGCCTCGTCCTCACCGGTGTCGTCCTCGACGTTCCCGCCGACGTCTTCATCGGCTGGCTGAGCTCCTTTTCCGCCCTCGCTGACAACCGCCCCGACGTCGCCGCCGCTTACCACCGCCTGCACGGCCCCCGCTGGCGCGACACCTTCACCGCCTTCCGCACCGATGCCATCGCCCGCTGTGACACGCACTACGCCGTCACTGAAACGCTTCTGCGCGGGCTCCCCATGCCCCTGCTCATCGCCAACGGTTCCGCCAAGTCCGGCGAGCGCGAAGCGGCCCTGCGTGCCGAGACCTGGGGCTCGCCCGCTCACGGCCGGGTGATCGAGGGTGGCGGCCATATCCCCGGCCAGGACCGCCCCGAGGAATTCGCCGCCGCCGTGACCGATTTCTGGGAGGTCGTCCATGTCAACGCCTGAGTTGCGGCAGGACCTGGAACGCGCGTTGCAGGAGACGGACCACGAGCGGGAGTTGGACTCGCTGGAGAACACGACCGTGCTGGCTTTGTTGGTGGGCAAGGGTTATGAGGCCGGCCAGGCGGACCAGGTACCGAAGACGATTGGGGGTTGGTTGCGATGGGTCGAGCACTCTTCGACGGGTTCCTGAGTGAGGGGTCCGGCGGGATTCACGTGGGTGGCGGATTCACCCCGTGGTCGGAGTTGGTGCGGGGCCTGGACGCGGATGTGCGGCCGGGCAACGCCTATCTGGTCGACCCGACGTCCCCGGTCGAGGCGTTGACCGCTTTCTTCACCGTGGCCAAAGTGCCGGACACGGTGTTGTTGTGGGCGGCGCCGAAGGTGTTCACAGGAGAGACGCGGCAACTCGGTCCCGCCTTGCACGCCGTGCCTTGGGAAGGGGCAGTTGACCGTCCACTGTGGGGGATCATGACGTCCGGCAGCTCAGGTGCGCCGAAGCTGCCGATCGGCCACGCGGACACGTTGGAAGCTGTCGCGCTGCACTACGACGCCGCCGTCTTCCGCCCGATTTTCGACGGCGCGACCTTGGCCACCTGCCTGCCCCTGCAGTTTTCCGCCGCGTTCTTCATGGCCGTGCTTCCCGCCTTGTTCTTCCGCCGCGACCTCGTTGTTTTCCCTGCCCACGATTGGCGTCCAGTGGTGGAGGCCGCGCGGCGGGGTTACGTTGTGTGCCAAGCCGTTCCGGCGGTGACGGCGGCTGGCAGCCTCAGCATCGGCGAGCAGGCCGACATGTCCCGCGCCGCCGTGATCATGGGCGCCGGGTACGTCACCCAGCAACGCGTCGACACGATCCGTTCCCGTTTTCGCGACGTCACTCTCGCCAACATCTACGGCACCGCCGAGACCGGCGCCATCTCCCTCGACCGCGACCCCGGCGCGCACCGCCACGTCGGCAAACCCCTCCCCGGCAAACCCGTCTGGCTCACCGACACCGACGCGGGCGGCATCGGCCGCGTCGCCACCACCGGCCCCGACTGCATGCGCTACCGCTGGACCCCCGGCACTCCACCGGAACCCGTCGGCGACATCGTCACCGGCACCGACTACGGCCACTTCGACCCCAACGGCAACCTCTACCTCGACGGCCGCGTCGACGGCGGCGAGAAACTACACGGCGTCACCATCTACCCCCGCCGCATCGAACGCCACCTCCTCGACCTCCCCGGCGTCGTCGACGTCCGCGTCCTCGTCCGCCACACCCCCGACGGCCCCGACCACCTGGTAGCCCGCGTCATCGGCGACACCACCCCCGCCCAAGTCCGCGAACACTGCACCACGCTCCCCACCGTCGAACGCCCCACCCGCATCGAATGCCTCACCGAATCCGACCCCACCGCCTACACCGCCCACGGCAAGCTCTGAACCCGAGAGACCGCTTGTTGTCCAAAGTGGATGGTGGGTTCCGGCGAAGACAAGTGAGTCCGGCTCACGGAATCTGTTCGGCCGGTGGACATTTCGTGGACATTGACCAGACCTGGCCGTATCTCGTTGGCGCGGTGCGGTACGTTCTGTGGCCACCGGAGGACACCGGCCGCCGCTGGGAGGATGTGCATGTCGACTGTGCCCGATCTGCCGTTGGGGAACGACGACGGGGACGCCGTCTACCTCGCTGAGACACTGCGGCACGAGCGGATCGACCTGCTGCTCGACGACTCGGCCGGGGTCGAGTTGGCCCGGTCGGCGGTGCGGCAGACCGTGTGGCTGGTGATCGGCACGGTGTTGCTGTTCCTGTTCATCAGCATGCTGTCGGGTGTCGGCGGGTCGTCGTCGCGGTCGTCGTCGAGTTCGGGCACGCCGTGGTTGCTGATCGGTGTGTTCGTGGCGGTCGCGGTGGGGTTCATCCGGTGGATCATCTTCATCGGCACCACCATGCGCAAGGAGCCGGTCAGCGAATGGGCGACCCTGCTGGTGGGCAAAGCCGCTGCGGCGGACTCGGTGTACAGCCACGTTGCTGGGCGGTTGCGTGACCGCCAGTTGCCGATCCAGAACTACGTCGCCCGTCGCACCGCGGGTGCTTACAACGTGACCGGAAACCGGCTGGTCTTGGTCGACGGCATCCACTACGTCTACGTCTCGGTGTTCGCCTACGGCACGAGCCTCTACCTCGGTTGGAGCATGTGGCGGATTCGCTCCGGCTCCGACCTCTACCGCGACTACCGGGCCCAGAGCAGCGGCGACCGCCTCGACCAGGTCGGCAGGTTGCTCAACCTCGACCGCCTCAAGGCGATGCGCGAGGCCGTCCACTCGGTGTGCCGCGAGGCCCTGCACACCGCCGTGGAAGATGGTCGGATCTCCGAGGGCTACGGGTTCCCCAACGGCATGCCGCACATCGAGGGCCTTCCCTACGCCACCGCCCCGCGCCCGCAGGCATGACCGGGGTCGTCTTCGCCGGTGGGGGAGACGAGTGGTGGGCTTGGTCCGTCGCCAAGGTCGTTCCCAGCGCGCTGTCCGGAAGCTCGACACCGGTAGACGCGCCTGCTGTCCACAACGAACACTCCGGTAGTGCGGCCACGGTCATGCAGGTTGGCCAACTCCATGGCGGAATCCACTTCCACGAAGGGGAAGCGCTCGCTCCTGATGACTCGGTCTGGCTCCGGTCCGCGTGGGAAACGCTCGGCGACAGTGCCATGGAGATCCGCTACCTGACCACCGGTTCGTCCACTCTGGACGCCTACCTGGTCGTTCGCACCCAGGCCTCGTCCCGGGACGCCGCCGAGGCCCGGGTAACGTCCTTGCGGTCCCGCCTGGCGGTACCCCCGCACTGCGGCGCTGCCGTGCCCGTGGCCGACAAGACCGAGACGCACGCGGTGCTCGACCCGTTCCCGGCCGCCTCCATCGTCGAGATACGGAAGCGGATCACCGTCCAGCGGGCCACCCGCCACGACGCCGTCAGCCCGTGGTTGTCGGCGGTGATCCCGTTCGCGTACCGCCGTCAACCGTGGGACGCGCTGTGGTCGGCGCTCGCCGCTGTCCCGTTCCGGGCCATGCTGTCGATCGGGTTGGCGCCGTACCGGATCGGTCCTGGCCTGCGCTCCCACCTGGCGGCCCGCGCGGCGGAGTTCACCAGGCTCGCTCAACGGGGACCGTCGCCCACCGGGGTCTGGAGCAACCCGCGCCCACCCGACGAGTTCGCCGTCGCCGCTGCCCCACTGGTCGCCGACGCCGTTCGCCGCTACGTCGACCGCGCCTTCCTCACCCGCGTGACCCTCGCCGCCGACCACCCCGTCCCCGCGCTGCTCGCCGAGCTGGCCGCCGTCACCATCTCACCGCCGACCCCGAACTCCGGCTTCGTCGGCGCCGGACCTGTGGTCACCCCACTCAGCCCACCCGAGCACCCCACCGCGTGGAACAACGTCACCGCGCTGAACTTCACCCCACTCCCCGCCCACCTCCAGGGCCACCCACCCGAAACCATCGGCGACCTCGAACGCACCCTCTCCACCATCACCGACCTCGACGAATCCGCCGCCGCGTTCCGACTCCCGTACCGCACCCCCGGAACCCCCTCCCCATTCGACGGCTGACTCGGTTTCGTTCACATCGGTGTCAGCCGAGCGCACGCTGCAGCCCCCGAATCAAGCCAACTGCAGGTCAACGACAGTACGAACGGTCGACGAGTGCCCGGCGCCCAGTTGGGGACTGCCGCCTGCATTGTGGATAACCCATGCACAACAGCCTGTCCACAACGCGTTCGACCACCCACAGCCACGCCATTGAGGTCCGCCGCCGCAGTCACCACCCCCTAGGCTTGATTCGGGGGCTGCCAAGTTCGCCAGCGCCCGGTTCCGACCGGTGCGGCGAACTCGCGGCGGCACGGCAGGCGGCACCTGCTGATTCCGATCGGGTGAGCTCCGGGCGACGCCCCCGCCCCTGGGAGGACGGGCCATCACCGGGCCAACCGGCGAGGACGGCTGCTGACGCGGGCGCGTAGCCGGCAGTTCGGGTGGTGAATGTGCCCCGGCCCTGGGCGCGGCCGCGCAAGCGGGTCGCGTAACCGCACGGTTCGGTCGCGTAGCCGCACGGTTCGGACAGAGGAACTTCGCCGTCACCACCGCGGTGCAGCTTGACACCCGCCGCGTCATCCCATACGGGTCACGGGCGGCCCCCACCCTTCCCGGGGGGCGTCCCCGAGGCCAGTCTACCGGCTGGGCAAGATCGACAGGGGTTGGCGCCGTGGGCTGTGGGCGGACAGGCGGGATGTGGACAAGCGGTGGAGCGGACGGAGGATGCCGTGACCTTGCCCGGGGCGCGGGAGGTCGCCGAGCACTGTGCCGACGGTGTCCTCCGGATGGGCACGACACCCCCGACGACCGGTTCCAGCCGGAGGCCGAAGCGGCCCGCCGCGCGGAACGCCAGTTCTGACGAGTCCTTCGGGTGGATCACGTCGCCGGTGAGGATGGTGCGGAGGCCCGGTCACCGGGTGGCCGGCGAGCGGGAGCGCGTCCCGGCAGCCGATCCCGACCACCCGGACGTGCTCGCGGGGTACCGCGCCACCGACCACAGTGGACCACAACTCGAACTCGCCTGCCGCACCTGTTCCACGCACCGGCGGAACGTCCACAAGAGACAATAGGCAGGCGTTGACCGCGTCGAGCAGCGGCTCGATGCCGCGGTAGGCCGAACCGAACGGCACAACCAGGCCATCACCTGCGGAGTGCGGCCCGCAGGGTTTGCGCGGAGACCGGTCGCCGTCGCGCGGAACCCTGCCAATGCGGCCGGATGCAGCTCCGCCACCGCTTTCGCCGATAACCCACGCCGCCGCAAAGCCTCGTCCATGCGGTCGACGAACCTGTCCTCCTGTCCGATCGGTAGCTGGACGACCAGTGGTGCCGGGTGCGACCGCCGTCGAATCGACTCGACGGCTTGGCTGGTGAACCCTCCGGTTCGAGCCCTTCACCGGTCGGCGCGATTCCGGCGGTGCCCACTCGACTCCCAGGCATGCGCCGGTCCTACCCGATGTGGCCGCGGCCTGCACCAGACCCGACGAAGGAACGAGGATCACCTCGTAACGCGAGCACGGGACGACAGCGTTACGCATGAACATCCCCTCTGGCCGCGCGCCCCGATAGCGCGTCCGTGCGAAAAGCAGCCAACCCGAACGCATCGCGGATGCCGATTTCGGTCACCACGGCGGTTCGCTTCCCGTCACGTCGAACATTGAGGTGTAGCTGGAGGGCGACGACACGGCGTGGCCGGATGTGGCGGCGGTGAGGGGGCAGGGGGGATTGCCCGGATGGGTGGACGTGTGGGCGTTACCGGGGTGGTGTGGCGCGGGGACAGTCGGGGGGGCCTGGTTGGGGACGAGCGCGCCGGGAGGGCATATGGGCGAGCTGGGTGCCGGGCGCCGCCTGGTTGGGGGAGAGTGAAGGCGCCGGGGGAGAAGGGGGAGGCGGACGCCCAGCGTGGTGGGATGGGGCGTCGGGTGAAGGCGCGGGGTGGGGTGCCGCGGGTGGCCGGGTTGTCGGTGGCGAACCTGCGGGGGTTGCAGCGGGCGGTGGGGAATCGGGCGGCGGCGTCGTTGGTGGCGCGGCCGGTGCAGCGGTTGGTCGAGGCGCCTGGGGGGCGGCCGCAGGCGGAGGGTGATCCGCGGTTCGCCTCCGTTGAGGCCGATGTTCGGGGCAAGCAGAAGCAGGTCGCGGCGCATCCGGCTGCCGCGTCGGAGGCCAAGGCTTCGCAGGATGCCGCGGTGGCGCCGCCGGACGACAAGCTCGCACAGGGCAAGGCGGCCAATGCGGAGAAGATGAACGCCGCCAAGCCGGGGGAGTTCAACAAAGCCGCGTTCGTGAAAGCCGTTGAAGACGCCATCGCCGCGCAGGCGCCGAAGAACCTCGAAGAGGCGGACAAGTTCAGCGGGTCGGGCAAGGCGGCCGCGGTCAAGGGGCAGGTCCAAGGACAGGTCACCGCGGGGAAAGCGGCCTCGGCGGGGCCAATCGAGTCAACCACCAACGCGCCGCCGGACACCGCCGCGGCCAAGGACAAACCGGTCACCCCGCTGCGCCCCGACCAGCCGCCACCCACACCTGCCGCGCCGGACGCCGCGAAAGCCATACCGGAGAAAGCGCCCGACGCGGCGACGGATTTCTCCGCCGGACCCAGGCAGGTCGACCAGGAAATGGCGACCGCGGAGGTCACCGACGAGCAGTTGGCCAAGTCCAACGAGCCCGCGTTCACCGGCGCGCTGGCCGACAAGAAGGAAACCGAGCAGCACGCCGCGACCGCGCCCGGCCAAGTCCGCGCGCAGGAGGCGCAAACGTTGTCGGCGGCCAAAACGCATGCGGCCCAACAGGGTGTGGCGGCGATGGCGGGGCTATCCGGGGCGCGACAGCGGGCGGGGACGGCGGTCAGCGCCGAGAAGCAGGGCACCAAGGGCAAGGACGAGGCCAGCCGCGCCCAAGTCACCGCGACCCTGCAGAAAGTGTTCGACGGGACCAAAACCGACGTCGAGGCCATTCTGTCCGGATTGGACAAGAAGGTCGACGACACCTTCACCGCGGGTGAGAAGACCGCCCGTGACGCGTTCACCGCCGAGCACAAGCAACGGATGGACGCCTACAAGGACAAGCGCTATTCCGGGTTCACCGGGAAGCTGCGTTGGGTCAAGGACAAGTTCGCCGGACTGCCCGACGAGGCCAACCAGATCTTCGTGACCGCCCGGCAGGGCTACGTGACCCGCATGCGCGGTGTGATTTCGACCGTCGCCGACGTCATCGGCGCCGAACTGGGCCGGGCCAAGGCGCGCATCGCCACCGGTCGTGACCAGTTGCAGGCCGAGGTCCGGAAACTGCCCGCCGACCTGCAGTCCCTCGGCAAACAGGCGGCCGGTGACCTGGCGGGCAAGTTCGACGAACTCACCGAGTCCGTTGACGCCAAGGGCACCGAACTCGTCCAGGCCCTCGCCACCAAGTACAACGAAGCCCTCAAGTCCGTCGACGCCGAAATCTCCGCCGAGAAGGAGAAGAACAAGGGCTTGGTCGCCAAGGCGATCGGCGCGATCAAGGGTGTCATTGACGCCATCCTGCAGCTCAAAGACCTGCTGCTCGGCATACTCGCCAAGGCCGCCTCGGCGGTCATGAAGATACTCAAAGACCCCATCGGTTTTCTCGGCAACCTCGTCTCCGCCGTCGGCGCGGGCCTGCGCGCGTTCATCGGCAACATCGGCGAACACCTCAAGAAGGGCCTGGTCGGCTGGCTCACCGGCGCGATGTCCGGCGCGGGGCTGCAACTCCCGGCGAAATTCGACCTGCGCGGCATCCTGATGATGATCGCGTCCCTCCTCGGCCTCACCTGGGCCGCCATCCGCGGCCGGATCGTCGCCAAGGGTGTTCCCGAACCGGCCGTGGCCGCCGCCGAACAAGCCGTGCCGGTGGCCCAGAAAATCCGTTCCGAGGGCATCGGTGGAATCTGGGAGTCCATCAAGGACAAAGTCAGCGACCTCAAGGCCACCCTGTTCGGCAAAATCGCCGAATACCTCATCCCCACCGTGCTCGTCGCGGGCATCACCCTGCTCGTCTCGATGCTCAACCCCGCCTCGGCCTTCGTCCGCGCGGTCAAGATGATCATCGATATCGTGACCTTCATCGTCACCCAGGGCGCCCAGATCATCCAGTTCGTCAACGCCGTCCTCGACGCCGTCATCGCCATCGCGGGCGGCGGCGCGGGCGGCGTCCCCACCCTCATCGAGGGCGCCCTGGCCGCCTCCATCCCCGTCCTGATCGGCGCCCTCGCCGCCATCGCGGGCATCTCCGGCGTCACCGACAAGGTCAAGAAGATCGTCCAGTCCCTGGCCAAACCGGTGATGAAAGCCGTCGACTGGGTCGTCGACAAGATCACCGGGGTCGCCAAGAAGCTCTGGGCCAGGCTCAGGGGCGTCGGCAAGAAGGGGCGGGAGCAGGACGACCGCCAGGCCAGGCTGACGGGGGCGGTTCGCGACGTGCACGGTCTCATGCGGGCGCAGGGCGCCACCGTGGAGTCCGTGACCGCCGGGTTGGCCCCGATCAAGAGCAGGTACCGGCTCACCGACCTGGCCATCGTGCGCGACGACGTGGGCCGCTACCACCCGCGCGCGGTCATCAACCCGTTGGTCGACGGAAGTCCCGGCCCGCTGTTCAACGCGGCCGAGCTGGCCGAGATGCAGGCCGTCGCCGACGAGTACGCGGCCAAGATCCGGGAGAAGCCCGCCGAGGTCGCCGCGTTCAACGCCGACCCCCGCAAGTACCTGCTGCCCAACGCCAAGACCGGCGCCACCAAGATCACCCTGGGCCGCTCGGTGGAGTCGGCGGCCACACCCGGCCTGCGCGAGCTCGCCGCCGAAGCCGGGCTGACCCTGCTCAGCGGCGTGCACCTCCAGTTCGTGGACGCGGCAGGCCAGCCCATCGGCGGTCAGCAGAACGAGCTTGACTTCGTACTCCTGGGTGCGGAGGGTGTCACCGAGGTCATCTCGGCGAAGTTTTCTCCCGGAAGCGTGAAGTTCAAGCGGGACCGGACGATGCTGGGGCACTTCTACACGATGCCCACCGGGCCGCCCGCCGCCATCGTCGCGTACATCAGGGACAGGTTGAACATCGACTCACCCGCCTACGGCGCGGTCGCCGGGGTCCGGGTCGTGCATTCAGGCGGGTCGCAGTCGCTCGCCGAGTTCCGAGCCGCCCACCTGGCTAAGATCCCGGTCGGCTCGGTGACCATCAAGGCGGTGACGCCGGATGAGCCGGACGCCAGGGGCATCCGGTTGCGGGCGACCAAGGTCGAGCTGATCGACGAGATCGTCAAGCTGATGCGGCCGCCGCTGTAGGAGGTGAACGTGGTGCAGGCGATGCAGGTCTTCTCGGCGCCGGGGGACGAGGACGCGCCGCTGCCGGTGGTCTACCCGGGGTGGTCGTTCGACCGCGAGGTCTACCTGCCGCTGTGGGACTGGTACCTGATCGTCGACCAGGCCAGGTCGCGCGACGCGGGCCTCGGCGAGCTGCTGGCGGAGGTGTCGGGCAGCGCCGATCCCGCCGACCCGCTGCCCAAGGTGGTGCCCGGCGAGCTGCTGGACCGCCTCGTCGAGTTCGTCGAGCGGTTGGCCGCCGAGTTCGCCGGTGGGGTGGACCTGGCCGCCGAGCAGGCGGAGCGGGACCTGGGGGACTACAGCAGCGTCGTCTACGCCGACATGCTGCGCGCGGTCGGCCAGGTGCTGCGGGAGGCACGCCGCACCGGCGAGCCATTCGAGGCCTGGAACGAGTGACGGGCAGGTCGGCACATAACCAGCCGACATAACTGCCGCCCGGATGGGGGTGGCCGACGTCTCAGTCGCTGCCGTGACCGGCAACGATGAGGATGGCTAATCGGTCGATTCGGTACTTCTCCTTGATGGGGTCGGATGGGGTCGTGATGATTTCTGCGACATGGCTCATTCCACACGGCACCGATGGGGAGCAAGTGTGTCGGAACAGCCCTATTCCTACGTTCGGAAAGAACTGGTCGAGCCCGACTGGACTCGATTGTCGGGATGGCGCGACGTCGGGTCGGCGGACTGGTTCGACCCGCAGTGGCAGCGTGCGCACTGCGTGAAGACCGTTGTCGGGTTGCGGGGGGTGTACGGGGATCTGCTGCCCGAGTCGTTCTACGGTGACCTGGCGCGTGACCAGGCCGAGCGGGCGACGATGTCGTTGTTGTTGCCGCCGTATGTGCTCAACATGATGGCGCCCGAGCAGGTGCCCGACGCTGAGGCGATGTACGCCGATCCGGTGCGCAGGCACATGTTGCCGGTGTTCTCCGACCGCATGACCGAATGGCCCAGCCACCCGCACGCTTCCCGCGATTCGTTGCACGAGGCGGACATGTGGGTCGTGGACGGCCTGACCCACCGCTATCCGACGAAGGTGTTGGCGGAGTTGGTCGCGACCTGCCCGCAGTACTGCGGGCACTGCACCCGGATGGACCTGGTGGGTAACTCCACCCCGCAGGTGCCGAAGCTGAAGTTCACCGTGAAGCAGTCCGATCGCTACGACGCGATGCTGGACTACCTGCGGCGCACTCCCTCGGTGCGCGACGTGGTGGTGTCCGGCGGTGACGTGGCGAACGTGCCGTGGCGCCGGTTGGCCGACTTCGTGGGCGCGTTGCTGGAGATCGACAACATCCGCGACATCCGGTTGGCGTCCAAGGCCCTGATGGACCTCCCGCAGCACTGGCTCACCGATGAGGCCCGCCGCACCGTCGAGCAGTTGGCGACCACCGCCCGCGAGCGCGGGGTCAGCCTGGCGGTGCACACGCATGTGAACTCCGCGCGGCAGGTCACCCCGCACAACGCCAAGGCGGCACGCACCCTGCTCGAACTGGGTGTGCGCGACGTGCGCAACCAGGGTGTGCTCATGCGTGGTGTCAACGATTCCGGGCACGCGTTGCTGGACCTGTGCTTCTCGTTGCTCGATGGCGCGGGCGTGTTGCCCTACTACTTCTACATGTGCGACATGATCCCGAACGCCGAGCACTGGCGGCTGCCGCTGCACCAGGTGCAGGCGCTGCAGCACGCGATCATGGGTTACCTGCCGGGTTTCGCCACCCCGCGCATCGTGTGCGACGTGCCGTTCGTCGGCAAGCGCTGGGTGCACCAGGTCGACAGCTACGACCGCACCCGCGGCATCTCCTACTGGACCAAGAACTACCTGACCTCGCTGGAGCGCGACGACCCGTACGCCCTCGCGCGGACGTACGAGTACTACGACCCGATCCACACCCTTGACGAGGAAGGCCAGGACTGGTGGCGCGAGCGCGCGGCGGCCCTGGTGACCACATCGACCGGCAGGAGTGACCATGAGTGAGACCAGCCCCGTCGCGCCGCTCGCGGTCCGCGAGCGTTTCCTGACCGACCCGGACCTGGGCGCGGGCAACTTCCTCGACCACGCCCTGCGGCACAACCCCAACCCGGACCTGCCGCTGGTCTACACGCACAGCACCGATCCCCGTGGTCAGGTGCAGTTACGTGGGCACAGCCTGCGTGACCTGGAAGCCTTGCGCGACCAGTACGCCCGTTGGTACCACGCCAACGGTGTGCGCGTCGGCGACCCGGTGGCGGTGGTCGTGCGGGACGGTCTGCAGCCGATCATCCACTTCCTCGCGCTGTCCGCGCTGGGGGCGATCGCGGCCCTGGTCAACGACGCGATGCCGGTCGCGACCGCCAAGCGCTACCTGGACCACGTCGGCGTGGTCGGTGTGGTCGCCGACGACCAGCGCAGGCTGGCGGCGGAATACCGGCCGGGCCAGGCGCGGCCGCGGTTCCTGGTGTGGTCGGGCGAGGTGCGCGGGCACGACCCGGAGTCCGGTTCGCTGCCTGAGGGATACCCGTTCCAGCACGGGCCGGACGACATCGTCGCGCTGATCCACTCGTCGGGCACCACCGGCACTCCGAAGTCGACGATGGTGGCGCACCGGCAGTTCTGGGTCGGCAAGGAGTCGCGCATGGTGCGCTTCCCCGCCGAGGACTACGACCGCCTGCTGTCGCTGATGCCGCACACGCACGCGGGCGGCCTGAGCTACCTCCTCACCACTGTCCTACTCGGACTTCCGACGTTGACCATGTCGGACTGGCGCCGCGCGGCCGTGGAGCCGGTCATGGCGGCGTTCCAGCCGACCATGGTGGCGTCCTTCCCGCGCACCTTCGTGCAGTTGGCCACCGGCGAGGCCCCGACGGCGGCCGCCGCCAAGGTCCACACCTGGTTCAACACCGGCGATTCCGCGCACCACGGCCACATCCGCAAGCTCGTGCGGTTGGGCACCCGCCCGTCCGGCCTGATCCAGCCGTGGTTGCTCCCCCAGGGCGCTCCGGACAGCCAGGGCCTGCCCGGTTCGCGGTTCATCGACGGGCTCGGTTCGTCGGAGATGGGCATGGCGCTGTTCGGCCAGGTGCACACCCCCGAGTCGGAGCGTGACGACCGCGCGATCGGCGCCCCGGTCGCCGTGGTGGAGAAGGCGGCCGTGCTCGACGACGCGGGTGACGAGCTGCCCGACGGCGAGGTCGGCAACCTGGCTGTGCGGACCCCGAGCCGCACCCCGGGTTACTGGAACGACTCGGAGCTGACCGCGACCTTCGAGCTCAACGGGTACTGGCTCACCGGCGACGTGGCCCGGCGGACCGCCGACGGCCGCTTCTACCACCTCGACCGCACCGTGGACGTGATCCACACCGGCGCGGGCCCGGTCTACACGTTGCAGTTGGAGGAGGTCGTGATCGCCGAGTGCGACGGTTGGGTGCTCGACGCCTCGGTGGTCGGCGTCCAGGACGCGACCGGTCCGGTGCCGATCGCGGTCGCGCAGACCATTGTGGACATCGAGCCTACGGAAGCGTTGGAACAGGCCAACAAGGCGCTCAGCACAGCCGGTCTGGCCACCCTCCGCGCGCTCGTGCTGCTCGACGCGGGCGAGGACTTCCCGCTCGGCCCCACCGGCAAGGTCCTCAAGCGCCACCTGCGCACCCGCTTCGCCGCGCTGTTCACCTCCGGTGTGGACGGTGCGCGAGTGGCCGTGGCCGACAACAGCCAACCATTGCGGAGTCGAAGGAACCGATGAAGTCGCTCTCCAGGCCGGTCGCGTTCTGGGTGGTCGGCGCGACGCAGTGCGCGCTGCTGTTCGCCTCCAGCGCCCCGTCACCCATCTATGCGCTCTACCAGGCGTCGTGGCACTTCTCGTCGATCACCCTCACCTGGGTGTTCGCCGTGTACGCGCTGGTGCTGCTGGTGGCGCTGCTGCTGGTCGGCGGCCTGTCCGACCACATCGGACGGCGACCGGTGCTGTTCGCCTCGCTGGTGCTGCAGGTCCTGTCGATGGTGTTGTTCCTGCGCGCGGACGGTGTCGGCTGGTTGATCGCCGCCCGCGCGGTGCAGGGGTTCGCCACCGGCGCGGCGACCGGGGCCACCAGTGCCGCCGTGCTGGACCTGCGGCCCGCGGACCGGCCCGCGCTCGGCCCGCTGGTCAACAGCATGGCCCCGATCGTCGGCCTGGCGTTGGGCGCGATCGGCGCGGGTCTGCTGGTCGAGTACGCGCCGCACCCGACAACACTGGTGTACGCGCTGTTGTTGGTCGTGTTCGTCGTGGCCGCGCTCCTGGTGCCGGGTCTGCCGGAGACATCACCGCGCAGGCCCGGTGCCTGGGCGTCGCTGGCGCCGCGGTTGGCGGTCCCGACGAGGTTGAGGCCGTTGTTCCTGGTTGTGGCGCCGTCGCTGTTCGCGGTGTGGGCGTTGGGCGGGCTGTACATGTCGCTCGGGCCGTCGATCGCGGTGACCCTGCTGCACGCGCCGAACCGGCTGGTCGGCGCGCTGGTGATCACCGCGCTGACCGGCGCGGGCTCGGTCGGCGCGTACCTGCGCAGGCACCGCGCGCCGCGGACGACGATGACCCAGGGCTTCGGCGCGTTCCTGGTCGGCGTCGGCATCACCCTCGGCGCGCTGCACCTGACGTCGATCCCGGGTTTCTTCGTGGGCGCGGTCATCGCGGGCTACGGCTTCGGCACCGGGTTCCTCGGCGCGTTCCAGACCCTCGGCCCGCTCGCCGCCCCGGCCGAGCGCGGCGGGCTGATCTCGGCGATGTACGTCGCCTGCTACCTCGGCTTCAGCCTGCCCGCCGTCGCGGCGGGCGCGGCCGTGGCGTCCGAGGGCCTGGCCGTCACCACGACCGTCTACGGGTTCGTCGTGATGGCCCTCGCGGTCGCCGCCATCGTCGGCCTGACGACCCTGGGCCGCCGCGACCACCCAGTGGACGGGCAGGCACCCACGCGGTCGGCCGAACCAACAGGGAGACCCAGATGAGTTCCCCCACCGATTCCATGGATATCACGGATATCACGGACATCGTCACCCGGTTCTTCGACACGGCCCGGCGCCACCCGGATCTGATCGCGGTGCGGGACAACGACCGCCAGGTCAGCTACGCGGAACTGCTCGACCTGGTCCGGCGGGTCGCCGGTCCGCTGGCAGGCCCGACCACCCCGGTCGGCGTCCTGACCAGCCGCTCGGTGGACGTCGTGGCCAACCTGCTCGGCGTGCTCACCGCGGGCCGGGCGTACGTGCCGATCGACCCGACCTTCCCCGCCGCCCGGCGGGGCGCGATGCTCGGGGCGGCGGGCTGTGGCGAGGTGATCGGTCCCACGCTGTCGGACAGGGCGCCCTCCCTGGACGAACCGGTGTCGGTGACCGGCAAGACACCCGCCTACATCCTGTTCACCTCGGGTTCCACGGCGGCGGCGAAACCGGTGGCCATCCCCCGGACCGCCATCGCCGCCGCCGTGGATTCACTCGGCGACCTGCTCGACGTCGGTCCCGGTGACCGCGTGCTGCAGTTCGCGTCGCTCAACTGGGACACCTGTTTCGAGGAGATCCTGCCCGCGCTCACCCGCGGCGCGACCCTGGTGTTCGACGACGACGCGTACTCGGGTCTGTTCCCCCGGTTCCTGCGGATGGTCGACCGCCAGGGCGTTACCCTCCTCGACCTGCCCACGGCCTTCTGGCACGAGCTGGTCGTCGACCTGACCGACGACGGTCCCCGCCCGCTGCCGGAATCCGTGCGGACGGTCGTCATCGGCGGGGAAGCCGCCCGGCAGGCCCGGTTCGACGCGTGGCGCACTCTGCCCGGCGCCGAGCGCGTGCGGCTGGTCAACACCTACGGCTGCACCGAGACCACCCTGGTCACCCACGCCGTCGACCTCTTCGGACCGCGGGCGGACCCGGCGCGCGCGGGCGGTCCGATCCCCATCGGCCGCCCGCTGCCGCACGTGGTCCAGGTGATCGGCGACGACGGCGAGCTCGTCATCGGCGGTCCGGCCCTGGCCACCGGCTACCCGGGCCTGCCGGAGCTCACCGCCGAGCGGTTCGTCGACCGGGACGGCGGCCGCCACTTCCACACCCGCGACCGGGTCCGCGCGCTGCCCGACGGCGTGCTGCTGCACGAGGGCAGGCTCGACGACGAGCTGAAGGTGCGCGGCATCCGGGTCAGCCCCGGCGAGGTCGAGGCCGCCCTGTGCGCGCACCCGGGTGTGGCGGCGGCCGCGGTCACCGGGCACGGCATCGGCGACCACACCTCGATCGTGGCCTACGTGGTCGCCCGCCCGCCGATCCGGGACGACCTGGGCGCCGAGTTGCTGCGGCACCTGCGCGCCACCAGTCCCGCCCACCTCGTCCCCGCTCGCGTCACCGTGGTGCCGGAGTTGGCGCACACCGCCAGCGGCAAGCTCGACCGGCGCCGCACCCATCAATTGCACGCGCCCCAGTCCCAACCGCACGCGACCGAAACCAAGGAGGCACACCATGTCCACTGACCTCGTCGTCGACGGCATGATCCGCACGTTCAGCCGCGTCCTCAGGTCCGACGACGTCACCCCCGACTCCGACTTCTTCGAACTCGGTGGTGACTCGCTCTTAGCCACCCGCGTGCTCAGCGCGGTCGCCCGCGAGTTCGGCCCCGAACTGACCATCGGCGACCTGCTGGTCGCGCCGACCCCGAGCGCGCTGGCCAAGCTGATCGAGGTCGAGCTGTCGTGACGGTCGCGATCGTGGGCGCGGGCCTCGCGGGCCTGACCGCCGCCACCGAGTTGGCCGCGCTCGGCATCGACGTCGTCGTGTTCGAGGCCAGGGACCGGGTCGGCGGCCGCACGCACGGCGTCGAGGTGGCACCGGGGCAGTGGGCCGACGCGGGCGCCGCCTACCTGGGGTCCCGGCACACCGAGCTGACGGCGCTCATCTCCCGGCTCGGCCTGGCCACCACCCCGACCAGCACCGAGGGGCAGAGCAGGTTCTCCTTGCGCGACGGCGACCCGGTGACCACCGACGGGCGGTTCCCGCCGGTCAGCGCGGTGGCGTTGGGCGAGCTGTTCGACCTGCTCGACGAGGTCACCGCCGCCATCCGCCCCGACGCGCCGTGGGAGTCGGCGAACGCGGCCGCGCTGGACGCCGAGACGGTGACCGAATGGGTTGAGCGCAGCGTGCGCCACGCCGACGCCCGGCTGTTCTTCCCGCTGTTCCTCGGCGAGATGATGGCCGCCGACCCCGACGACATCTCCGTGCTGCACATGGGTTTCTACCTCGCGTCCGGCGGTGGCCTGCAGTTCCTCAACGCCTTCGAGGGCGGCGCCCAGGAGTCCCGAGTAGACGGTGGGGCTCACCAGATCGGCGAGTTGCTCGCCGCCAAGCTCGGCGACCGGTTGCGGCTGTCGGAGACCGTGCGGTCCATTGCGGAGACCGACGCGAGCGTGGTCTTGACCACCGACGGCGGAACCTGGGACGCCGAGGCGGTCGTGGTGGCGATCCCGCCGCTGCTGGCCGACGCCATCGAGTTCCACCCCGCGCCGCCCGCCCGGTCCGGTTCGGGGGTGGCGCCGGGGTGCGCGATCAAGGTGCAGTTGGTGTACCCGTCGCCGTTGTGGCGCGCGGAAGGGCTCTCCGGCTGGTCGGTCAGCGCGGACGGGCCGCTGTTGTCCACAGTGGACGACTCGCCGCCCGGTGGGGTCGGCGTGCTGACCGGGTTCGTCACCGGCGCCGAGGCCAAGCGGTTCGGCGCGTTGACGGCGGACCGGCAGCGGGCGCGGGTGCTGGCCCAGACCCGGCGGCTGTTCCCGTCGCTGCCCGACCCGATCGGCTACCACCGCACCGACTGGCTCAACGACCCGCACAGCCGCGGCTGCTACGCGGCCCTGTTCGGCCCCGGCGACTGGGTCGCCACCGGCCCCACCCTGACCACGCCGCACGGCCGGGTCCACTGGGCGGGCACCGAGACCAGCACCGAGTTCTTCGGCCTGATGGAGGGCGCCATCCGCTCCGGTCGCCGGGCCGCCGCCGAGATCGCGGGCACCCGGTGACCGCCGGGGTCGACGCCAGCGACCGCACCGCGCTGGCGTTGGGCATCGAGCTCACCGCGGTCGGCGACGGCCGGGCCACCGCCCGGCTCCGGCTGACCGACGACATGGTCAACGTGCACGGCATCGGCCACGGCGGCTACCTGTTCCTGCTCGCCGACGTCGCGTTCTCCTACGCCTGCAACAGCCGGGGACGGGCCGTCGCGCACGCGGCCGAGGTGGCCTTCCTGCGCCCGGTCCGGCCCGCCGAGGTGGTCACGGCGGTGGCGGTGGAACGCACCCGTTCCGGGCGGGACGGCCTGTACGACGTGACCTTGCGCAACGAACGTGGCACGGTGGTGGCGGAGTTCCGCGGCCACGCCCGGTGGCTGGGAGACGCCCCGGCCGCGGAGGTGCCCGAGTGACTGATGTTCGTGACTGGGACCGGCGCGCGCTTGAGGTGACCGACCAGATCGTGGCGCGCGTCCGGTCCCACCACCTCGACCTGCCGTCCCCGTGCGCCGACTGGACAGTCCGGCGCCTCCTGGAGCACATGATCGGCCTCAACCACGGTTTCGCCGGCGCCGCCGAGGGCCTGCACACCACCGCGTCCGACTGGGCCGACCACCCCTTCGACGACACCCCAGCCGCCACGTTCACCGCGTCCGCCCACCGAGCCACCACCGCATTCGCCACCGTCGACCTCGACCAGCCCCTGTGGCTCCCCCTCGTCCGCGGCGGCGGCACCTACCCGGCGTCGGTGGCCATCGGCTTCCACTTCGTAGACAGCGTCGTGCACGCCTGGGACGTAGCCGCCGCACTGGGCGGTCGCCCGGAGTTCACCCCGGAGCTGCTGTCCGCCGTCCAGCCCTACGTCAACGAGGTTCCAGACGGCCCGAACCGACGCCAACCGGAAGCCACCTTCCAACCCGCCGTACCCACCGACAGCGGAGACCACCTGGACCAGATCCTCGCCCTCCTGGGCCGCGACCCCCGGTGGCCGGGCGACGAATGACGCTTTCTCCATGCCGGAACGAGCTACCGGGAACGGGTCTCGTCCCGAATCCAGGACAGGTATTCGTCGGTGCCTGCGACGATTTCCGTGGCGACGACCTGTGGCACGTCGTAGCTGTGGTTGGTCTTGATGTAGTCGATCAGCGGGTTGAGCCGGTCGGCGGCTGTCTTGACCACGAGCCGCAACTCCTGGTCCTTCTCGATCTTGCCCTGCCAGCGGTACACGCTGGTCATGGGGATGACGTGTACACACGCGCCGAGGCGGTTCTCCACGATGCCGCCTGCCAGCTTGTCTGCTTCGTCGTGGGTGTCGGTGGTCGTAACGACCTGGTAGTAGTCCGCAGCCATGCCGCGACCCTACTGATGGCCTGCGGTCAGGACGCCTTGCGCTGCTGCGCCAGGTCGATCACGACACCCACCGGCGGCGCAGGCGGCCTGCGTCGGACCGACGCTGGGCGAAGGCGATGCCGTGGTGCAAGCCGACATGCTCGCCGTAGCGCACGGAACCTCCTCGAGGTCGACCACATACCAAGCCATCGGCCGCGCGCTGGGCAGGAGACGACCCGAGCTCGTTGAGCGAGCGGTCGCCGATCCTCAACGGCTGGATGAACTCTCAATGAGATGTCTATCTCCTGGCCGGACCCGACGCCTGCACACGTCGGCCTCCCCGCCAGCGAACCGGACGAGAGGCAGGGCCATGGCTCCCACTCTGACCAGGGGAACCCGCTGTGTCAGGGGATGAGAGCTCAGCTCACCGCCTCCAGTGGCATGAGTGTCGGGCGCCACGTGGACGTGGTGCGGGGGAGTTCTTCCGCGAGCTGCCGCGTGCAGTCGACCACGGCGTGGATTCGGGCGTTGGACTCCGAGGTGCGCCACACCAGTGCGACCGGTGCGGCGGGCAGGTCGTGCACGGGTACGAACGCGACGTCCGGTTGCGCGTAGTACCTAGCAACCGATTCCGACATCGGCGCCACGCCCTCGCCTGCGGCCACCAGCGACAGGATCTCCTGGCAGGTCCGCACCCGTCTGCCGTGCCGCAGCCTGCGCCCGGACGGGGTGCGGGTCGGCAGGTGGAAATCGCGCCAGTACGCCGGGGCGGTCTCCTGCAGGGCGAACATCGTCTCGTTCGCGGCGTCCTCGATCGACACCGACGCCCGCCGGGCCAGCGCGTGGTCCGGCGGCACCGCCAGCAGCCGCGCCTCGCGGGCGATCACCGGGCCGGTGCTCAGGTCCGGTTCCTCGATCGGCAGCCGCACCACCATCGCGTCCACCTCGCCGCGCTGCAGCGGTCCGATCAGGTCGCCGCACGGCACCTCGTGCAGGGTGATCTCGCAGTTCGGCATGCTGGTGCGGGAGATCCGCAGCAGGTCGGCGACGTAGCGCCCGCCCGCCGCCCCGGTGAACCCGAGCCGCACCGTGCCCCCCGGCCTGCGCGCCCGCGCCACCGCCTCGGCGTACACCGAGCCCATCTCCTCGTAGAGCGGCCCCAGCCGGCCGATGAACTCGTCACCCAGGCTGGTCAGCAGCACCTGCCTGCTGGTCCGCTCGAACAGTTGCCCCCCGATCCGCTGCTCCACGTTGCGCAGCGTCTGGCTCACCCGGGACTGGGATATGTGCAACTGCTTGGCCGCCCGCCCGAAGTGCAACTGCTCGCGCAGGGATAACAGGATCTCGATTTCGCGGAGTTCCAACATCTGATCTCCCCCGGTGTCCTGCTCGCGGCACACGCCCGCCCTACCACGGGCACCACAGCGAGTTCACCCCACGCTACCACCGCAGGAACCCCTGTAACGAGTTGTTCGCCCGGTGGGAAAACCCCTACCGCCCAACCCGAGAAGCCCCCGATCAAGGTGAGATCACGGTGACATCAAGCCTGTATTCAGCCTGTCGGCAATCGGCATTCATCCCGCTCCTTGATGGGTTGTCTCATGTGGGCGGCTTCTTGGCGCAGGTCAGGGCTGCGGCGAAGGTGGTGAAGGCGAGGTGGTGAGATGCCGGCGTGGCGTTCCCGGCGGGCGGTGGGTCGGCGGTAGCCGGTGGTGAGCCAGGCGGGGGTGCGTTCGACGACCGGGCGGTCAGCGATCGCCCTTTTGCGCCCGGACCGCGGCGGCGTCGACCACGACTCGCGACCAGTCGACGAGGCCTTGGTCGTCGAGGCGGTCGAGGACGGCGTGGTGGATCCGGGTCCACAACCCGGCCTTGGTCCAGTCGGTGAACCGCCGATGTGCGGTGGGCACGGTGACCCCGAACGAGCGTGGCAGCATCCGCCACGCACACCCGCTGGTCAGGATGAACACGATCGCGGTGAACACCGCCCGATCGTCCAACGGCGCCGTCCCGCCGCCCTGTGGACGAGCGGCGAACCCCGGGATCAACGGCTCCACCAACCGCCACAACTCGTCCGGCACCAACCGCGACGACAACTCGTCCACGTCGGTGATCCTCCCAGACCAACGTCAACCACGCGAGACGGGGTCTTGACCCGGGTCGATGAACCCGGAGCGCCTTTTCCGGGCGGTCGGTGCGTGGGCTTTGCGTGGTTCAGGTCCGGTCGAGGGTGATGTCGGTGCAGCCGGGGCCGGTGACGGTGCCGGTGAGGTGGGTGCCGGTGATGACGGCGTTGAGGTCGACCATCACGTAGCCGGGGGGTGCGTCGACCCAGCGGGTGTGGTGGAGGGTGAGGGTGGGGGTGGTGAGGGCGCCGGTCATCAGGTAGCGGCCGGTGGGGACGGTGGGGTTGGTGGTGAGGGCGTAGAAGCGGAAGGACGCGGTGAGGGCTTTGGGGTCGTCACCGGCGATGGTGAGGTCGAGGCCGGTTTCGCCCTGGCTGCAGTGGTATCGGCCGTGCCAGGTGCCGGAGGCGGGGCTCGATCCGGTGTGGACGGTCGGCTTGGCGGCACCGGGGGCCTTGAGCAGCGGGGGGTGTTGGCCCATGGCGGCGGCGGCGCGGAGGGCGACGGCGGTGAGGTCGGCGTCGATGGGGTCGGTGAGGGTGGTGCCGTCGGTGCTGAGGCGGTAGGCGCGGCCGTCGTCGCCGCGGCCGATCTTGACCTTGCCCTCGACGATGGGCTGGACCTGTTCCAGGTAGCGCTTGCGGTAGGTTTTCCAGTCCAGCAGGGGGTCGGTGGGGTCGAGCCACACCTCGTCCGGCGCGGGGGCGTAGCCGCGGTCGTCGTGCGGGCGCATGTCGAGCAGGTAGTGCGCGAGCTGGCACTGCAGGCAGCCGGGTTGGGGGTCGGCGTAGTTGTAGGTGCCGACCTTGGCGCCGGTGGTGAGCCAGTTGCCCTTGTCGTAGGTCGCCGTCCCGTGTGGACTGTCCGGTTGCAGGATCGCCTCGAAGGAGCCGCCGCTGTCGTCCAGGGCGACGAACTTCTTGTTGTCGGCAAGGTATCCGGTCTTGCAGGCCACAAGGGACACGAAGGTGCCGGACGTCTGGTGGTAGGCGGACTCGCAGGGTGACATCAGCCGCCACGGCACGCCGGCCTGGTCGGTGTACATGTTGTCCGACTTGTCCGAGTACTCGAACGCCGGCGACGCGTCCGCCTTCGGCTTCAGCGGCCACGCGGGCCGCGGCGAGAACAGGTAGACCCGCCCGCGGTGCAGGTCGAACTGGTCCGGCACGGTCTGGGCGGCGGCCACCGGGGCGACGAGTGACAGCAGCGTCACCACGCCCGCGAGCAGGGCGGCGAGGCGCTTCACTGGCCGCACCTCTTGGTGTCCTCGTCAGTCCACGTGAGACCTGCGGCGTCGTACAGCTTCGGCAACCGCTCGCACACCAGGCGGGGGAGTTCGTCCGCGCACCCGGACCGGGTCAGTGCCGCGTCGAGCTCGTCGTCTTGCGGCAGTGTGATGTCCGCCCGCTGCGCGTCCTTCTCGGCTGACTTCGCGGCTTGGGCCAACGCGTCTGCCTGCTTGGCGAAGTAGCCGTCCACCAGGCTCTCGCAGCTCTGCGGCTGCGAACTGGACACAGTGGACACCGCTGTCGTGTTACCGGCGACAGGCTGCCCCGAGGTCCCGCTGCAACCCGCCACCGCCAACGCGACACCCGACAACGAGACCACGAGGCCCCGAATCCCGTACCTCACACCCACCACTCCGTCCGTCCACCGCACCGACGGTGTCGATGGCGATCAGCCGGGTGTTACCGAAATCCCTTGACCGACAAGGGCATTCGTACGTGAGTTTCAGGCCACCCGCGACGGTTGGACGGAAAGGGCGGACCGGGTGATCCGCTCGCTGATCGCGGTGACCACCTTGCGCGGCCGTCGCGGCGACAGGTGGGCGTTGGCGTAGTTGAGGAAGCCGGGCACGACGTAACCGCGGTCCCGGTCGAGTGCGCGCAGCGTGGCGGTGACGACGGCCTCGGCGGTCATGAACCTGCTCCCGATCGCGGCTTTGCGGCCGACCTCGACCTCGTCGAAGAACCGGGTCTCGGTCGGGCCGGGGCATACACAAAGGACGGTCGCGCGCCCCTTCAGCTCGGCGCGCAGGGCGAGGCTGAAGTTGAGCACGAACGTCTTGCCCGCGCCGTAGGCGGCGAAGTACGGGGTCGGCTGGAGCGCGGCGGTGGAGGCGACGTTGACGATCGCGCCCCGGTTGGCCAGCACCTGCGGCACCAGCGCCCGGCTCAACGCGACCAGGCTGACCACGTTGACCATCAACTGGTCCCGGTCCCGCCCGTCGGCGATCTCCTCGAACCGCCCGGCCGTGCCGAACCCGGCGTTGTTGACCAGTGTGTGCACGCTCATCCCCAGCGCGTCGAGCCCGCGGACGATCGCGGGCACGGCGTCGACCTCGCTCAGGTCCTGCACGATCACCTCGGCGCGCACGCCGTGCGCCGCGCGCAACCGTGCCGCCAAGGCCGCCAACCGGTCTTTGTTGCGCGCGACCAGGACGACGTCGTACCCCCGGGCCGCCAGTTGCCCGGCGAACTCCTCGCCCAGCCCTGCCGACGCCCCGGTGATCAGTGCGGTGCTCATACTTGTCGCTCCCTCTCCCATTCGATCTGCGACACAGTTGTATCAGATAATCTATCATCAGCAACAGTCGTGTAGCAGATACTGGGAACGGGGTACGGTGAGCGCCGTGGCCACCCGGGAACAACGCCCCCTGCGCGCCGACGCCGAACGCAGCGTCCGCACCATCCTGGAGGCCGCCGAGAAGGTGCTGGCCGCGAACCCCACCGCGTCCCTGGAGCAGGTCGCCGAGGCCGCGGGCGTGGCCAGGACGACCGTCCACCGCCGCTTCGCCAACCGCCAGGCCCTGGTCGACGCCATGGTCCGCAACGTGCTGGACCAGGTGGAGGCCGTGATCGACTCCGGTCACCCGGACACAGCGCCCCCCTTGGTCGCCCTGCACCAGATCACCGCCAACGTCCTCGCCGTGAAACTGGGCTGGCCCTTCGCGATGCAGGAGTCCTTCGCGCCGGGCTCCAAGTGGGCGGAAGGCCAACGCCACATCAACGCCCGCTGCGTCCGCCTGCTCACCCGCGCCCAAGCCGCCGGTCTCCTCGCCCCCGACACCGACCTCGACTGGGCCTGCAAGGTCTACTACGCCCTCATCGGCGAGGCCGCCCACAACACCTCATCGACGGACCCCCAACTCCTCGCCACCAAGGTCGTCGAAACCCTCCTCCACGGCGTGGGCCCCCGGGCCTGAGCGGGGCTACTTGTCCCGGGCGTAGAGCTTGACGACCTTGCCGTCGAGGGTGGCGAGGAGGTAGGCGCCGCCGTAGTCGTCGGTGAGGTAGAGGCGCAGGGACGGGTCGCCGTTGATGATGTCGGTGTCGAGGATGAGGTAGCGCATCGTGGGTTTGTCGACGCCGAGGTCCTTGTTGGCACGGTCCCAGAGGGCGGGTAGCGCGTCCCAGTTGACCTTGTTGAGGTCGAGGACCGTGCGGTCGGCGTCCACCGAGTCCGCGCCGTCGCGCTTGGCGGTGCCGTTGCGGTACTCGAAGTTGTCGTAGCCGTTCTTGACGGCCTTGGCGGGGGCGGTGGCGTTGGCGTACTCGGAGTAGATGGTCAGTTCGGACACCTTGGTGCCGCCCATCACCGGGGTCAGGGCGTTGACCACGGCTCGGGCACCCGCCGGGGTGAGCAGGTCCTTCGGCGCGGCGACGGTCGTGGTCGTGCGGGGTGCGACCGTGGGGATGGGGACGTGGCTGGCGCCCGACTGCGTCGTGACCTGGGTGACGGGGGTGTCCGACGCGCCCGAACCGGCGTCGACGGGGGTGTTCGTGGAGTTCATGGTGCGGATGATCACCAGCGTGGCCACCAGCACCAGCGCGACCGCGACCAGGGAGAACACGATCGCCCCGGTCCGCTTGCGGGTGGGTTTCGGCCGCGGGGCGGAGTCGGCAGCCCAGTACGCCGGGAACTGCTGCTGCGGTTGCTGCCACTGCCCGGTCGACGGTTGCTGCCACTGCCCCGTGCTCGGCTGTTGCCACTGCCCGGTGGTCGGCGCAGCGAAGGCGGGACCCGCGGGGGTGGGCGGTCCGAGCGGGACGGGAGTGCCCTGCTCGGCGGCCGCGAGCATCCGGTCCAGCGCGTCGCCGGTGGGTCGCGCGCCCGGCTCGGGCACCAGGACCGCGCTGAGGGCCGGTCCGAGCGCGCCCGCGCGGCGCGGCGGCGGCACCGGTTCGGTCATCACCGCGGCCAGGGTCGCCATGGTCGTCGCCCGGCGCAGCGGGTGGTGCCCCTCGACCGCCACGTACAGCAGCATCGCGAGCGACCAGTAGTCCGACGCGGTCTTGGTCTCGTCGCCGAGCAGCCGCTCCGGGGCGATGTACTCCGGGGAGCCGATCACCTCGCCGGTGGCGGTGAGCTGCCCGGAGTCGTGCAGGGCGGCGATGCCGAAGTCGGTGAGCACGGCGCTGCCGTCCGGTCGCAGCAGGACGTTGCCCGGCTTGACGTCGCGGTGCATCACCCCGGCGGCGTGCGCGGCCCGCAACGCCGCGAGCACGCCGCGGCCGATGCGGGCGGCCGCGGCGGGGGAGATGGCGCCGTCGCGCAGCCGCGCCTCCAGGGACGCGCCCTGGACCAGCTCCATGACGATCCACGGGTACGGCGAGTCGTCGGCGTCGATGATCTGGTAGATCGACACGACGTTCGGGTGCTGCAGCCGGGCGAGCGCGCGGGACTCGCGCAGCACGCGTTCGCGCTGCTGCTCGGCCAGCGCCGGGTTGTTCTCGAACAGCGCGGCGTCGGCCGGGCGCACCTCTTTGATGGCGACCTCGCGCTGCAGGCCCACATCGCGGGCCCGCCACACCGTCCCCATGCCACCGCTGCCCAGCCGATCCAGCAGCTCGAACCGGCCGCCCACCACGCGCCCGGACTGTCCTCGCTCCGACACCGCGCCACGCTAGCAACCGCCCGCACCCGGCCCACCGCCCGACCGTCGGCTCGTTCGCACTGGTGAACGGCGTGACGTGGACTGCGCGGCGGGTGACGGCGGGAAACCGTCTGGTTTGGTCGGAAATGGCAGCGGGCTGCCGCATCGGGCGGCGCGGAATGGGAGCGGTTCCAGCCCTGTGCGAACGACAGCCGTGCCGGACCCGTTCGTTCAGGCCCGGCACGACCCGCGGTCAGATGGTGGTGGTGTGGGCGGTGAGGAAGCTCCAGATCGTGGTGGTGGCGCTGATCTGGGTGTTGACGTGGCCCGGCCCGCTGTTCGTCGCGGGGGTCTTCGGCCAGGTGTGGCCGCCGTCGAGAATCCGGTAGTGCTGGACCTCCTTGTGTGGCTGGCAGGAGTTCCAGGTCACCGACACGACCTGGCTGTAGATCGAGGTTTCGGTCGGGGTGGTCGCGCAGCCCGAGCGGTTGGCCCAGGTCTGCGCCCAGTCCATGATCGCGGGCAGCGCCTGGCCGTGGTTGTTCGTGTCACCGTCGTAGTGGATGATCGAGTCTTGGGTGCCGTGGAAGTCGATGAGCGGCACGGCCGGGGCCGTGGGGCCGCAGCCGCCGCCGGTGTCCGGGTAGAAGGCGCCCGCGACGATGCCGAACGCGGCGATGCGTGCGGGGAGCCTGCACGCGAGCAGGGCGACGAAGCCACCGCCGTTGGACTTGCCGACGGCGTAGATGCGGGCCGGGTCAACGCACATGTGCGCCTGCAGGTCGTCGAGCAGGTCCATGGTGAACAGGACGTCGTCCACGCCCGCGGCCGCGTAGGGGGCGCTCTGCCAGGCGCGCTCGCCGTCCTCGCCCGGCAGGCCCACCGGGTAGACGGCGATGGCGTCGAGGGTGTCGAACTGCGAGTACGTCTCGATGTCGTAGCCGTCACCCTTGCGGCCGTGGTAGGTCAGCACCAGCGGCTTCTTGTGCCCCGGGACGTAGGTCGACGGCATGTGGATGATGTAGTCGCGGTACCCGCCGTTGGTGGACAGCGCCAGGTTGTACGTCTGGCCCGGCGGGACGGGGGACGTCGTGGCCGAGCAGCCCGTGGACGGCACCGGGTAGTCGTGCGCGATGATGTTGGCGTCGGCCACCTGTGGGACGGCGACGGCGGTGGCCGCGGCCAGGGTGATGGCGAGGGCGAGTCTTCGGGATTTCATTGACACCTCAAGGAATCGGGCATCCCCGGTCGGGGTTGTCGCCCACACCTACGGGTGCCGCCGCCACCCCGGTTGCCCGGCGGTTCGATCTTGGTCTGGATGGCCCAGCGCGCGCGTCCGTCCGCCTTCGACCGAATGGCCACCTGTCCACGTTGGACAGGTGGCCACGGGTGCGCCGCCGATCAGGTGATGATCTGCAGCACCGGCCGGTTGGCGGCGGTGGCTTCCCGGCTGTCGAGGTCGACGGCGAACGGGCCGCCGGTCAGGCCGAAGGTCACCAGGCCGGGGTTGGTGGACAGCGCCGCCGTGACGTCCAGACCAATCCAGTCCGGCTGCGAGCTGATCCGGGCGGTGGCCAGCGTGGTGCCGAGCGTGGGCTGGTTGTTCCAGGTCACCCCGGTCTCGGTCCACGACCCGCTGGTCCGGCACACGGTCACCGTCGAGTGGATGTTGTCGCCGTCGTTGACCCTGCCGTGCAGCCAGAGCACCGCCCGCTTCGGCGCGACTGCCAGGGCCAGGCTGAACTTGAGGAAAGCCCGGTTGTTGCCGGTGGGCGATGTCTTGATCGTCAAGACTCCGGTGTTGTAGTTCTGGTTCGCGAAGGCGCCATCGACCACATAGGCGTCCGCGGTGGGACTGGCCGTTGACGCGGTGCCGGGGGAGATGGGGGAGCCGGAGCCAAGCCTGATCACCCGGCTGCCGCCCAGGGTGCCACCGACCTCGACGAGCAGCTTCGTGGTCGGCGATGTCTGCAGCACGGTCACCCCTGGGTCGGCCGCTGCCGAGGTGAAACCGTTGTCCGGCAGCGTGATCGTCACCGTGGGGGAGGTGCGGGACGGGTCGGAGACGGCCACTGACAGCACCGAACCGTCCTGTCGGGCCAGCACGGAACACGCCGCGGTGGCGGTGATAGACCCGCACGAGCCCGCGGCGAAGAAGTTGGCGCCGCGCACAGTTCCCGCCGTAATACCCTGGACAGACGCCGAGTTCGCCACCACCGTCACGCCCGGTGACGCGCTGCGGGCCGCAGTGGTCGTGTTCGACGCCCCCGGGAGGATCATGTAGGAATACGAGGCGTTCGTGGGGTCGGTGCCGTGGTCGTACCACAGCGTCAGGTAGCGGCGGGTGATCTGGTCGTCCGAGCCGCCGCTGTCGATGGTGTCCCACGACTTCACCCGCTGGGACCGGGACGCGCTGACGCTCGCGCCACCCAGGAACACGTACCCGCCGAACCCCGCGATCGACATCCACTGGGCCCCGACGAACTTCTGCGACGACGGCAGGGTCGTGAGCTGCGGAGTTCCGTCCACCGTCAGGGTGTTCGTGCCGGTTTCGCCCAGATTTCGGTTGTCCACAACGGAATCCACGGCCGCGCCGTCGGTCGCCGTGATCCCCGCGCCCAAGCACACCACGGCGTCGTCCAGCAGGAACCACGACTTGCGGCCGGTCAGGGTCGACTGCAACCCCGTCACGTGGTGGCCGACCGCGGCCGCGACCCCGTCCGCGGCGCCACCGGCCCAGATGTTGGTCGGCCGGGTCGCGTTCCAGTTGCCGCCCGCCGCGTCCGCGAGCGCCTTGCGGGAGGCGGTGACACCGGGCAGGCGGTAGGGCTCCACGGTCGGCCAGAAGGCGTCGGTGTACTGGTCGAGGCCGTAGTCCTGACCCCACCAGTACGCCATGCCGCTGCCGGTGTGCCACCCGTGCAGGTTCTCACCGTTCCCGGTCTCGTAGAACGTCGTGCGCGCGGAGTGCATCGAGACCGCGAAAGTCCATTGTGGACGTCGATGCACCGCCCGGTCCATCGCCCCGAACACCCGACTCGACAACGGGTGCGCGGCGGCCGGGACGCTCCCGTTCGCCAGCAGGTTCACCGCCCGAGCCAGGTCCGGCACCGGCATGTCGGCCAGGTACGGCTCGGCGGTGTCCCTGCTGATCCACCCCTTCGCCAGCCCGCGCCACCGATCCGCCTCGGCCGTCGTGGCCAGCCCGGAGTTGGCCAACAACACGACCGACGCGATGACGTTGTGCCCCCGCTGGTGGTCGTTCTGGTCCTCCCGGGCGATCCCGCGCCCCGAAACGGCGTCCATCATCAATCCGTTGTGGATGAACGGCGCGAACGCCGCCTCCACCGAATCGAACAACACCTGCCGATTCGGGTCGGTCACCGCCCAGGTCGACCCGGCGAGCAGGTACAGCACCTTGGTCAACCCGGCGAGCAACACCGCGCCATACCCGCCGGTATAAGGCGCGTACGTGTGCTGGAGGAACGACCCGTCCGCGTAGAACCCGTCCCCGGCCAACACCACCGGAAACACCGGCGACAACCCGTCCCGCGCCGCCGCGATCCCCACCGGGTCCGCGCCCAACACCCCGCGCAGTGCGATCACCTGACACAGGTCGACCCGGTTCGCACCCGTGCTCTTGTCCTTGTACACCGCCACTTGCGACACCGGCACGAAGTGGTCCACCGCCGCCAGGCAGTCCGCCAGGTCGGTCGGGGAAAGCGTCACCAGACAGCAGATGTCCAACAACTTCTGCGGCGCCCCGATCCGCCAATCCCACCAGTTGTCGTACTCCGTGCCGGTCGCGGAATAGGCGTGGTCCACCATCCACCGCACCCCCGCCGACACCGCACTCGCCATGACAGCCGACCCCGTGTACCCGGTCCCCGGCTGCGCCCACGCCAACGCCATCACCCGCAACCGCGCGAAAGACCCGGTAACGTGCGAAGAAATCGCACCAATCGGAAGGTCGGCCCACAACCCGGCACCCCCCAACGTCATCCCACTCAGGTACCTCCCCGCCGAGGCCCCCGAACTCCCCAACGCACTCGCGAACGGCTCCACAGCCGGGTTGTAATCCACCCCCGTCACCACATCCCGCCACCGACTCCGCATCACCTCATACACGGTCGCCGCCCCCGCGGTCCCCTCCACCCCCAACGCGATCGCCGCCACCGACCCCGCCACCAAAAACCCCCGCCGAGAAACCACCACACGCTTCCCCGTCCACTCGCCCAGCTCCCGATCAGACCCGGCCACCGTTAAGTACGGCACCACCCACCCCGAGGTTGCGACATCCTCGACGACGATCTCGCCAACAGCGCGTGACGTCCCTGGTGGTCAGGCCAGACTTCCCGGTCGCTCGCCAGGACTCGGACTTTCGACTGCGGCCAGTGCGGCCTCGCACTTGGCGGTGAGGTTCGGGTCGGGGGGAATTCCGAAGCCGCCCTCTGGTTGCCGTTGAGACCGGAGGAAGGCCGCCGCGGCCTGGACGGTCGGGTTCGATCGAGTCGAGGCGAGGAGCAGGTCGGCGGTGCGGCGGAGATTCTGTCCGCGCACTGCCAGAACGAGGTCCACGCAGGCGTCGGCCGGGCCCGTGATCTCGGGGGTGAGCGGGGCCGTCGGGTGGCTCTGCCAGGCGGACGATGCGAGCGCCGTGACCAGGGTGGTGTGGTAGCCGGTGCCGAACCGGTATGCCCGCGCTTTGCGGCCACTGAGCTGGGCGAGCACGGTGGTGTCGTGGAGCGGCCCCGGGACGTACCCGTCCGGCTGAACCGCGTGCTCGAGGTGGCGGTGCGCGTCGACGAGCCCGGTTGGTCCGCCGGTCAGCAGGGCCGTGTGGAGCAGTTCCGCACCCAGGTCGTAGTCGCCGACAGCGAGATGAGTGGCGAGCAGAAGCCGCGTGGTTCGGTTGAGTTCGGCGTCCTCGGGCAACGGGACCCGTCCGAACGAGGTCGCGTAGAACACGGCATGGGTCAGCGCGTAGCTCTCGGAACCGGTGAGCCGGAACGGGTCGAGGTGTTGTCCGTCTCGCCAACGCCGGTACAACTGAGCTGATGGGGGCAGGTGTGGGCACTCCAGTCCACCCAGCCGGGCGGCGAACCGCAGCTCTAGGGCCGCGACGCCGTCCATCGCGGGTCGAACTCCTGTGTGCAACAACAACTGCGCAGCGGGGAGCAGCGGTGATGGTGAGCCAAGGCGGTTCATCAACGCCAACAGCCACACGTGGTGTGTGAACAGCGCGTCGCCGCGGTACAGCCCGGCGCGGAACCGCTTCGTGGCGGTGACTTCTTCGGCGATCTCCAGAGCTCGGTCGGTCAGCGGGCCGCAAGTGGCGGCGTCACACAGCACGAGCAGCTCCAGAAGGGGACCCGCCGCGAATTGCCGTGCGGGCAGCATCTCGTTCCACACCGCGGGCTTGAACCAGTCGGAGTTCTCAGTGAGCCACGCTATTTGCCTCATCGGCCCACCCGCCAGCGCAACGCGGTGGCCAGCGCCGCGGCGAGCCCGACGACCACCGCCAAATCCAGCCACAGCGGGAACGAACCGTGCCCGGGAACCACGAGGTGACGGATTCCATCGGTCGCGTACGTCATCGGGTTCGCCTTCAGCGCCGCCGTCAGCCACCGGGGACCTGAGTCGGGCCGGAACACCGAACCGGAGAGGAACAACAGCGGGTACATCGCCATCTGCACCACCGACTGCAACACCTGGACCTGGGGGACGAGCGTGGCCAGCAACATGCCCAGCAGACCGAACACCGCGGAGGCGACCGCGAAAGCGAGCACTCCCAGGACATAACCGCTGACGGTCAGCGGCAACCCCAGCAGCGGGCCGAACGCCAGCATCGCCGCCGCCTGCCCGGCGGCCACGACGGCCGTCGCCAAGACCTTGCCCAGCGGCAGGCACAGCCGGGGGACCGGTGCCACGAGCATTTCCCGCAGCATGCCGTACTCGCGGTCGAAGGCGTAGGTCAGTCCGGAACTCACCCCGAGCGTGACCACCTGGATGGTGATGATGCCGGGGAAGACGTACGCGCTGAACGGCAGTCCGTCGACCGACCCGATCATGCCGTCGAACCCGATCGCATAGACGAGGAGGAAGAACACCACCTGCACCCCTTGGGCGACCAGTGCGCCCGGGTGGCGTGCCTGCCGGTGCAGGTCGCGGGCCGCGACCACACCCAGCGCCCGTCCCACTTCGGAAACCGCGGGCCGCGTCATGCCGTACCCCCTCCGGTCGTGGCGAAGTAGACGTCGTCGAGGGAGGGTTCCCGGACGGTGACCTCGTGCACCGCCATCGTCACCGCCCGCACGACACTTGCGATGTGGCTCCCCGGCTGGGCGCAGCGCACGGACACCCCTTCCGGTGATAGCCGCGCGTCGAAGCCCGCCGAGGCCAGTTGCCGGACCGCGACCGGGTCATCCACTGTGGACAAAAGGAGGGTGGGTGTGGCCAACCCGTCCTTCAGTTCGGCGGGTGTGCCCCGCCGGACGATGACCCCGCTGTGGATGATCACGACGTGGTCGGCGAGTTCTGCCTCGCCGAGGTAGTGCGTGGCGTACAGGACGGTCACCTGGTCCTCGTCCCGCAACCGCCGCAGATCCGCCCACACCGCGCGGCGCGCGTCCGGGTCCAGGCCGGTGGTCGGCTCGTCGAGCACGACCAGACCCGGCCGGTGGACCAATGCCCTGGCGATCTCCAGCCGCCGGGCGAGACCGCCGGACAGGTCGGCGACCGGGTCGCGGCGCCGCCCGGTCAGCCCGAACCGGGCGAGGACCTCGTCGATCCGCACCCGCGCGTCCGTCCGACTGAGGCCGAACAGCCTGGCGTGGAACCACAGGTTCCGGTCGACGGACAGGTCGGGGTCGAGCGTGCGCTCCTGGAACACCACTCCGATTCGCCCGCGTGCGGCGACCGGGTCGCGGACGACGTCGTGGCCGAACACCTCGACCTGGCCCGAGTTCGGCGGCACGGCGGTGGACAACGCGCGCAGCAGCGTCGACTTGCCCGCTCCGTTCGGGCCGAGCAAGGCGAGGATCGTGCCGGGCCGCGCGCACAGGGACACCCCGTTTACGGCGGTTCTGCGCCCGTACCGGACTACGACGTCGCGCGCGTCGAACGCGGCGGTCACGGCTGGTCCGTCGCGCTGATCTGGTTGAGCAGGACTTCCGGTGGCGGTACGACGATGCCGGGGACCACCGCGCGGGTTGCGACCTCGTAGGTCTTGCCTGGCACCGGCTCCACCACTTGGTGGCCGTCGGCGCGCAGCGTGGCGACGTTGCGCCTCACCGTGGGACGTTCCCACATCGTCCGGTTCATCGCGGGAGCGATGGTGATCGGACCTTCCACCGCGAGCAGGGTAGTGGTGAGCAGGCTGGGCGCGAGCCCGTTGGCCAGGCACCCGAGCAGGTGCGCGGTGGCGGGCAGCACGAGGGTGTGGTCGGCCCAACGCCCCAGTGCGACGTGGCCGAGCCGGGGATCGGCGTCCGTGCAGACCCGGTCGCAGAGCGCCGCCAGGCTCGTCGTGGGCAGGAACTGGTTGGCGGCCGCCGTGGTGACCGCGATGATCTCCCCGACCCCAGCGGCCCGGAAGGCGTACAGGTAGGCGGGCAGGCTGAGCGCGGCGACGGAACCGCTCACGCCGAGCAGGAGTCTGCGCGGTGGGGTGGCCACGATGCTCTCCTCAAACCAGCATCAGGGCGGTGTCCCACGCCCCTGTCGACGGCAGCAGGGCGCAGGCGACCCCGGCCGCGCCCTCCAACATCCCGGCGACGTTCAGCCGTCGGTACCCGGTGTCCGCGTGTCTGCCCAGTGGCGAGTCCGGGACCAAGTGGGCGAACACGAACGGCGCGTCCGGGTCGGCGAACCCGAGGGTGTGTTCGACCAGCCGGGGCACCGCCGCGAGCAGCGCCGGATCACCAGAGGCCGCCGCGACCCGGCGCACGACCTGGAGCAGACCGCTCGTGCCGTGGCAGACCGTCGGTCCGTCGAGGTTCCACGCCCGCTCGTCGCGGTCCAAAACCGCCCGCAGACCCGCCACGGCGGCGGCACACCACTCGGGTTCGCCGAGCGCTTGGCCCGCTTGGTGCAGCGCGGCCGCGATACCTGGGGCGCCGTAGCACCACGCCGCGCGGGTGAACACCGGCTCCGGACCCGGTTGGGTCTCCTCGTCCCACGACAGCCTGCACGGCCAGTACGCGCCCGCACTGTCGTACTTGCGCCGGTCCAGCAACCAGGTGGCTGTCCGGCGCATCGCGTCCCGTTGCCCTGGCACCTCGCACCCGCGCACCAAGGCGGCCGTGAACAGTGCCAGTGGGCCGGCGATCCCGTGTGCCAGACCGAGGTTGAAGTCCCCGCGCGGGTACTGGCGCGCGTCTGCGGCGACCGGCTGCAGTTCGGCGGGCACCCACCAACCGGGGACGCCAGTCCCCTCGACGATGATCGGCTCGCAGCGGCTCACGAGGTACCGCAAGCTCTCCTCGACCACCGGGCGGGCCTCGGGCCCGGCGTCGAGCAACAGCCGTGCGGTGCCGGAGAGCCCGTTGACCACGTCGTAGTGCGCCCACGACACGCCCGGATCTCGCCTCGCCGCGCACGCGCGTAGCCGGGTCTGCTGGTCGGCCACGACCCACGCGGTCAGCTTGCGCCGCAAGGTCGCGTAGTTCGGTTCCATGCGGACTACGGCGGCCAGTAGCGCGGCAGGCCCGGCATAGAGCCCGTTGGACGCTTGTGACGACATCAACTCGGCCGCGCGACTGATCTGCCCGTGTGCCACTGCCGCCCAGCGGCCGTCCGCCGCGGCCAGCTCCGCGTGTAACAGCGCCATGCCGGGCAGACCGTTGGCCAGGGTCAGCGGTCCCCATTGGGACGCGCCGTAGACCGGTTCCACATTGTCCGGCCGGTCCGAGATCGCGGCGACGGACTCGGGGTCGGTCAGTCGCGTGGCGACCAGGGCAACCACTTCCGTGGCATCCGATGTGGATAGTGCGGGCCGTGTTCTGGTCGAGTGCTTCATGCCCGGTGCCTCCGCCTGCTCCCGTTGTCCTGGACCGCGCCCCTGGCGATGCCGAGCACGGTGCGCTCCCGTTCCGAGTCGCCGCCGAGAAGCCGGTTGCACGTCATGTGCAGCAGGCTTCCGACCACCCGCGCCATCGGCGCGGTGCGGTGCCCGTCGGCGATGAGTTCGCTGATCAGCCGCCCGTAGTCGCGCACCGCCTCGTCGCGGCGGGCCAGCGCGGCGAGCACGACGTCCCCCTCGCCGCCGAGGCCCGGCCACCCGCCCGCCGGGTCGATCCACCGTTGCCACCGGGCCGCGTCGGTGCGGTAGGCCGGGGGCAGGTCGCGGCGGGAGCCGGTGAGCTCCAACCAAGATTCGGCGGGTTCCCCCGTGGCCGATACCCAGGGTGTGCCCGGCGGGGGTTCACCGAAGGCGTGGGCCAGCGACGCGACCGAGATCGCCCCGAGCGCGTCCAGTGTGAAGGGTGTATCCCTGGCCAACCGCAGCAACGTGATCGCCGCGGCACTGTCCTCGCCGAAGACCCGTTCGGCCGCTGCCAGGGCGGCTGGGCCGCCATAGCGCTCCAGTTCCGGTTCGTACTGCTCCACCCGGTGCGCGCCCGCCAGCCCCAGTTCCTGCCACCTCGCCAGCAGAGCGCTCGCCGCGGGCAGCAGCTCCGACCACATCCGAGCGGGGTCGCCGTGGAAGCGCAGTCGGAGGTGGTGGCCGTCGGCGTCGGTGTAGCGGATGAAGAACCACCGGTCGGCGCCTGCGGCCGCGGCTAGTTGGACCAGCCTGGGCACCTCGTCGCGCAGCAGGTCGTCCTGTACCAGCCGCGAACCGTGCACCAAGAGGTACAACCAGTCCCCGGCCAGCGGTGGCGCGGGCCGTTCGACGGCGTGCGCCACATGCGGTGGCCTGGCCCGTTCCGGACGCGGTACCAGGGAGATGACGAGTTCGCGAGTATGTCCGTCACCGGTGGTCTCGTCGCCCCCGGCGACCTCTTGGGCGACGAGTTCGGGGTTGCGGCGCAGTTCGTCGCGCAGCAACAGCCGGTGCCAGGGGTCGTCGAGGTGCACGAGCAACCGCTGGTCGGTGCTGACGAGGAGCACGTGGTCCGGTACCGCCCATTCTTCACGCCACCGGGTGAGGCAGGCATCGAAGTCGTCGAACTCGCGCACCGCGTCCAACCGCCAGGTCGCCGGGGCGAGCACGCACTTGCCGTGGCGGACCCTGGGCAGGAATGGCGCGTTCGCCATCGGACCCCAGTTCCACGGCTCCCACAGCCGCTGGCCCTCCATCCCCAACTCGAACAGCAGACGGACCGCGTTAGGTGCCTGCACCGCGGGGCTGACCATGTTCGGCAGCACCGGTACCAGTTCGCGGCCAGTCGGCACGTGCACCGCGTAGAGGCGGTCCAGGGTGGCGCCGACGGCGATCTCGGCGAGTGGGACTTCCTCGACACCCGGGGCGTCCGGCAACCCGACTGTGATGCGCCTGCCCGTCGTGGGCGGCGTGTGCGCGAGGTTGGCGGCGCGGCCGGAACGGGGCGTGAAGGCGAGGTCGGCGAGAACCGCGCCGGAGACGTGCACCGGATGCCGCTCGGGTGACCACTCTGGGACCAGGTCGTGGAACCGGGCCGCGGTCGCGCCCGCGTGGTGGGACCCGGGACTGGGCGAGAGCACCACTCGGAAGTCCCCATCGCGCTGATCGACGACGTGGACGTACAGCTCGCACGAGTTGGGTAGGTCTGCGGGATCGGCCTCGTCGTGGGCGAGCTCGGCGACCAAGTCGTCGGTGAGCACCGTCTCGCGCGACCCGGTGCGTGCCGCCGCCACGACCATCTCGCTGACCAGCCGGTCGCGTCGGGTGCTCGACGGCTCCCCGGCGTCGTGCGGGGCGTCCTCGCTGGGCGGCCACTCGTAGCCGTGTGGGGCGCCCAGCGAGCGAGTCGCGTCGAGCAGCGCGAGCACCGGGACCAGCCGGTCGGCACCGTAGCGCTCCAGGAACCGGCCGTGGAAGTCCCGTAACGGCCGCATGCCCAGCCGCGGCGGCGACAACCGCCACAGCACCGTCGCGGCCCGCTCGACCTCCGTCCGCACCTCCTCGGCCACGGTGACCCGTAGGTCCAGCCGGGTGTCCACATGCAGCGGCGTGTCAAACTCCTCGATCTGCGCGGCCGCCCCCACCAGGTCGACCAAGGCGGCGGTGCCCTCTCCTGGGGCGAACGTGTCGTACTTGCCGCGCAACCGGTCGAGCTCGGTCAGCCGGGCACGCCGCTCTCCGCCGGGCAATCGGGACAGGACGTGGCGCAGTGGGTCACCGCCGTCCAGCGGCGGCCGCAGGTCCGTGACCAGGAGCTCCTGCTCGACCAGCGAGCGGACCAGCTTCGTGGCCGGAGCGGGTGCGCCACCGGAGAACCGATCGGCGAGGACGCTGACCAGTTCGGCGACCGGCACCGGGTGCGCCGCGGCGGCCAACGCCGCGACGACGACCGGCGAGCGGCGCACCGACACCACCGACCGGGTCGTCTGCCCGGGCAGCGCGCCGAGACCGGACGGGGTCTCCAGCACCACCCGGTCGCCGCGGTGGACCAGGGCCTGGTGGGCGCGCACGCGCAGCCCGGCCAGCACACCGAGGTCTGCTTCGGCGTGGTGCACGACCCGGGCCAGCCACGCCATGTCCACGTGTGTGCGGTGCCAGTCGTCGCCACCGCGGACCACCGCCGGGTCACCGAAGCGGCCCGTGCTGACCCCGGCGAACAGACCGAACGGTGTGGGCCGGGTGCGCATCCGGATCTCGTAGCGCAGCACCGAAAGCGCGGCCCGGCGCACCTGCTTCGGCTTGAGCCCGGCCAGGTCACCTGCGGCGACCCTGGCCAGTACCGCGCCGAGGGACGGGCTGGCCAGTGTGATCGCCTCGGTCAGCACCGGGTCGGACACCGCGGTGGTGAGCACCCCGAGGTGGTCGTCCGGCCCGGGGGCCTGGTGTGTGCCCGGGTTCTGGGTCTCGGGCAGCAGCGGTGCGCGGACCAGGAACACCGGCCAAGCACGGAACAGCGGATCCATCGGTCAGCTCCCAGGGTTGAGTGGGACGGCGCCGGGCCGGGGTGCCCGCCCCCGACCCGGCGCCACGAACCATCAGCAGCAGAAGCTGCAGTTGCTGCCGCCGCCCGCGCTGGTGCACCCGGGGGTGCACAGCGAGATGCTGGTGATGGCCGGGGTGAGCGACATCTGCTCGACACCGACCTCCAGGTCCAGGTCGAACAGGTCGATCTCGTCCACGGCCGGAGTGGTCAGCTCGATGGTCGGCATGTGCTGTCTCCCTTGGTCGATGTCCGGTGCGCGGTCGGCGCACCGGTACCGCAATCCCCGCGAGGCGGCGGCCTCGACGAGGCCGCCGCCATCCACACAACCCCGGCCCGCTCGGTGCTTCAAGGCGTCGGACGACAACTGGCAGTCACGACGGTCGGACGGCAGTTCACTCGATCGGTTAGGGGGGCGACAGGTGTGAACCGCTCGGCTGCCGCCTGCTACACACGTGTGTGTGGGGTCGGACGAGCAGCTCATGACCGCCGTGGCGCGTGGTGACCAGCACGCCCTGCGCGGTCTGTACGAACGGCACAGCAGCGGGGTGTTCCGGCTGCTGCGGCGGTTGACGGCCGACACCGGGGTCGCTGAAGAGATCCTGCAGGAGACCTGGTTGGCAGTCTGGCAGTCCGCGGGCAGTTTCCGCGGCGAGGCCTCCGTGCGCGGGTGGCTCTACGGCGTGGCCCGCCGCCAGGCGCACAACCGTCTCCGCCGGGCCGGGCCGGTGGAGACCGACCTCGACGGGGCTGCTGAGGTCCCCGATCAGAAACCCGGTGTCGAGGACCAGGTACTGGCCGCCGCGGAGCGCGACACGCTTGCCGCTGCGGTGGCCGAACTGCCCGAACACCTGCGTGAGGTGCTGGTGCTCGTGCTCGCCGAGGATCTCTCCTACCCGGAGGTGTCCGCCACACTCGACATCCCGGTCGGGACCGTCAAGAGCAGGATGTCGCACGCCCGACGGCGGTTGGCCAGTCGGCTCAGCCCGTCCCAGGCACCCAGGAGCATGCCATGACCCACCTCTCCGCGGACGAGCTGCGCGGCCCGGCCCGGCCCCCTCACGTCGACACGTGCCGCGACTGCGAGCAGAGGTGGGAGTCCTGGCGGCGGCTCGCGGTGGCGACCCGGCAGGCCGCCGACGCATTGGCGCCCCCGCTCGCCCCGCCCGCGTTCGACACCCTGCTGCCCGCCATCGCCCCGAGCGCTTCCCGGGCCGGATCGGTTCGCCCGTGGCGCGCGGGCACGCGGCTGGTCCGGTGGCAGTTGCGGCTGATGCCCCGGCTGCTGCTGCCGTCGAGTGTGCTCGGTCTCGCGGCCGCCACCGCGATCGCGGTGACTACCCCGGACGCCCGGCTGGGCGCACAGGCTTTCGCCGCCGCCGTCGTGCTGACGGTGCTGTTCGGCTCGCTCGCCACGTGTTCCCGCCGCGCGGATCCGCGCGGCGAGCTGCTGCACGCGCTGTCGGTGTCGCCGGTCACCGTCTTCATCGCGCGGCTGGTGCTGGTCCTCGCGGTCGATCTGCTGCTGGCGCTGGGATGTTCGGTCGCCGTGCACCTAGTAGGGGCGGGCACGCCCGTACCTGACCTGGTCATGGGCTGGCTGGGGCAGTCGTTGCTCGCGTCGGCCGTCGCGGTCGTCGGCGCGGTCCGTCACTCTTCGGGGGTTGGCGCGGCCGCGGCGGTGGCCATGTGGTGCCTCGGATCGATGACGTCGCTGTCGCGCGGTGGACTCGCCGAACGGGTTGGCACCGTCTTCTCGCACGTGTGGGCGACGACACCCTGGACCGCCGCCATCGCACTCGCGCTGTTCGCGCTGGCCGTCCACCAGGTCCGGCAGTTGCCGACCCGGCGGTGGGAATCGGCGTGAACCGCGGTGCGCCCTTCGGCTACACCCAGGGTGTGGACGACGTGCGAGTGTGGCGGTATGAGGCGCGCCGCGCAGGCAGACACCTGCTCGCCGCGCCGCCGTTGGTGGCCGCGGCGCTGCTGTGCACCGGCATGGCGTTGCCCGGCGCGGGTTTCACAGGCGGCTGGCTGACCCGGGTGGTGCTGCCGTTGGTCGCGGGCCTGACGACAGCGGCGGTGGCTGTCGGTGAGCCCGCGTTCGAGTTGCACTCCAGCCTGCCCACCTCGTTGCGCACCACCCTGGCCCGGCGCGTCGCGCTGCTCGGCGCCTGCACCATGATCGGTGCCGTTGCCCTGGCCCTGGCATTGGTGCCCGCTGCGGCGGCCGTCGAGCGGCTGGCCACGGTAGGCGGCCTCGCCGCGCTGATGATGGGGGTGGGCGTTTGGGCGGCGGTGGCCCTGGGGTCTGTCGCGGGGGCCTCCACAGTGGTGCTCGCGGCGTGGTTCGCCGACCTGTTCGTGCTCGACCGGATGTTGCCGTCTACGGCCGCGCGATTGGTGTCGTACCTGCTGCCCGCCGCTGTCCTCGCCGCGCGGGCGGCGTACCTGCTGGGCGGCGACCGCGATCTCAGTGAGGGGGCAAGGCGATGAGCACCACTTGGTCGGTCCTGCGCGGTTCGGCTTGGTACGAGGCCAGGATGGCCACCCGGGGGCGGGTGCTGTGGCTGTCGCTGTTGCCGCTCACCGCGCTCGCCGTCGTGCTCGCGCTGTCGTCCCCCGCGGTGTTGGGAATCGCGGACCCGGCGGGCCGAGTCGGGACGGCGGTGTTGGTCGTCACCACCTTCGCCGTGGTCGGGCTCGGGGTCGCACTCGCCGGACGGCTCTCCCAGCACACCCGGCCCGGGCTGACCGACCTGCTGGATACCACACCGGGAAGCCGCACCACCCGGATGTCCGGTGTCCTCGCCGGTGCCTTGGCGGTGGCGCTCGCGCCGGTGCTCGCCGCAGTGGTGCTGCTCGGCACGGTGGTGGCGATTCAGGTCGGGCAGTTGCGGCCGCTGGTGGTCGCCGTGGTCGGGGCGATCACCGTCGTGCTGCCCGCGGCGCTGGTGATCACCGCGTTCGCCTGCTTGCTCGGGCTGCTGATGCCGGTGGCGGTCGCGCGGGTGTTGGTGGTGGCGGCGTGGTTCTGGGCCACTCAGTTGAGCCCGTCCATCGTGCCGGTCCCGTCGCCGACCGGCACGATCCTGTCGCCGCTGGGTGGCTACCAGGCGGTCGCTTGGCTCGGTGCGCGCGGGATCTGGGCCGATCGTGGTCGCGGCGGCGTGCTCAGCCCGGACGCGAACACCGGCTCGGCCCTGCTGAACCTGGTGGCGGTGCTCGCCTGCGCCGTCTTGTTCTTCCTCGCCGCCCGGCTGGTCGTCGGCAGGCGCGCGAGCGGCCGTTCGACGACGGAAGGAGTGCGCCAGTGAAGATCGTCATCGAGGGCCTCGGGAAGACGTACCGGGGCGGGCAGGTCGCGCTCGCGGGGATCGAACTGCGCGTCGACGCGGGCATGACCGGGCTGCTCGGCCCCAACGGAGCGGGCAAGACCACACTGATGCGAATCCTCACCGGCGTCTTGCGCCCCACCTCGGGTCGGGTGCTCGTCGGTGAGCACGATCTGACCACCTCAGCCGGGCGGACCGCGGTCAAGCGGTTGTTGGGCTACCTGCCCCAGGAGCTGTCCCTCTACCCGGATCTCACCGCCCGCGAGACCCTGGACTACATCGCGCTGCTCAAGGGGATCGACGACCGCAAGGCCCGCGCCGCCCAGACAGCGGACCTGCTCGACCAGGTCGGTCTCGCTGAGCACGGCTCCCGCCGGGTTGGCATGTTCTCCGGTGGGATGAAGCGCCGCCTCGGCATCGCCCAGGCACTCCTCGGCGATCCCCGGTTGATCGTCGTCGATGAACCCACCGCCGGGCTCGACCCGCACGAGCGCATGCGGTTCCGCGCGCTGCTCGCCCAGCTCGGCGGGGACCGGGTGACGATCCTGTCCACGCACATCCTCGACGACGTGGCCCAGACCTGCCCCCGGGTGTGCGTGCTCGGCGGAGGAGCGCTGCGTTACCACGGCACCACGGCTGGGCTGACCGAGGCGGCCGCGGGCCGCACCTACCTGCTGCGAGCGGACTCCCAGCCCTCGGGTGGCACGGTCGTCAACGCGGTGACCGACTCGGCGGGTATCGAGTACCGGCTGGTCGGCGACCCGCCACCGGGTGCCACCGTGATCACCCCGACTCTGGAGGACGGTTACGTCGCCCTCCTGCAGGCAGGCGAAACCACGAAATCGACGAGGTGATGTGACGAATGTTCCGGTCCGACAACGGGTTCGCAATTCCCCGAGCCGCCCTCTCCGCGGCGGTGGCCGTGCTCGTGCTGTCCGGGTGCGCCGCTGGCAAGAGCGATCCGACCACCACGTCCACCGTCCCGTTGCCACCGCCCACCGGGACCACCCAGAAGGTGTCCGATGCCAATTTCGGTTACCTCTGGCCGCTGAGCGTCAACGAGGGCACCTTGGAATGCCGTGGCGCGGACGAGGTCGTCTTCGTCACATCCAGCGGTGACGCCTACGCGCTCAACGACAAAGCGGAGGCCGCAGGTGTGCGGAAAATCGATCCGCTGCGCACCGAGGGCAGCCAGGGCGGTGACATCAGCCTGGGCGCGCTGCTCAGCACCGGCCTCAAGCTGTGCGAGAAGCCGTGACGCCGCGGAGTCGGCTCTCCTCGAGCTGTCCAAAGTGGATGGCATTTCCGTGAATCGCATACGGCGGTTGTCAAGAAATTTTCCCGTCACGGTGCGGTAATCAGCAACAAGCGAAGCTGCCGCTTTTCCCGCGCTGATCAAGTGAGTAGTCTTGCAGAGCACGACGAAAGCACGTGATCACTAAGGAATGGGGGCCCGGTGCCGGATTCAGCAGGACGCGGCCTGGTGTTGGCCGCGCACGCCAGATTGCGCACCGAACTCGCGCACACCTTGGCGGACTGGGCGGAAGCTGGTGTAGCCGTCCGGTTCGGCGAACCGGACGCGCTGTTCGCCGAACTCGACGACATCCCCGCGCTGCTGGTGCCCGCGGCGAGTGAGCCCGACCGGGAAGTGGTGCGTTCACTGCGCCGGGGCCGGTGTCTGACACCGATCCTGGCCGTGGTCAACGACATCAGCGGTCACCAGACCTTCCTGGCCATCAAGGCGGGGGCCAGCGGCGTGCTGAACATCCGACTGCCGGTCGACGAGCAGGTCGACGCGGTACTCGCCCTCTGCGCCGCCGCCATGCCCGCGCAAGTTGCCCGCGGACAGGTCCTCGTCGGCGGTGGTGGTCCCGACCTCCCAGCCGACCGGGTACGTGACGACAGCCGCTTGGTCAGGATGTTGTGCGGTACGACCAGTATTTCCGCGATCGCGCAGCAGTTCTACTGCTCGGAGCGGTCGATGTACCGCCGGATCCGGCGGCTCTACCAGGAGTTGGGAGTTCGGGGCCGGTCGGAGTTGCGTTCGCGCATGGACGTGCCGACCCAGCGGGTGGGCGTGGGCGTGGCACCGTCCGTGTGCCTTCCGTCGACCGGATCGGACTGAGCGGGCTGTAGGCGGGCGGCCTCGGTGCGGCGGGGGTGTGCCACACCGAGGCCTTGATTGGCGCCCGCTCACCGCGCCGTGGTCCGGCCCACGTTCAGCGCACGCCACCGCCGACGCTGTCGATGATGCGGAAGAACCCGGCCTCCAGGTCGCCGTCCACCGCGAGGCCGTCGACCGGCCCCTCGTACCTGGTCTTCCCCGCCACCAGGACGCCCACTCGGTCACACACCTGCGCGATCTCACCGAGTTGGTGGCTGGACACCATGATCGTGGTTCCCGCCCCGGCCAGGGTGCGGATGAGCTCGCGCATCTCCCGGATGCCGACGGGGTCGAGCCCGTTGGTCGGCTCGTCGAGGATGATGAACCGCGGCCGGACCAGCAGGGCGACGGCGATGCCGAGTCGCCAGCGCATGCCAAGAGAGTACTTGCCGACGGCGCGGTGGCGTACGTCGGCCAACCGCACCTGGTCGAGCACATCGTCGATCCAGCGCTCGGCCACCCCACGCAGCCGCGCGTGGACACGCAGGTGCGCCACCGCGTCGAGGTGTTGCCACAGCCCCGGTACCTCCACCAGCGCGCCGACCTGGGCGAGCAGCGACCGGTCGTAGGGCAGGCCGAACAGCCTGATGGTGCCGCTCGTCGGTCGCTGCAGGCCGAGGACGACCTTCATCAAGGTCGTCTTGCCCGCGCCGTTGGGTCCGAGCAGCCCGTAGACCTCACCGGGGCGGACGGTGAGATCGATGCCGTCGAGGGCGTGGTGATCACCGTAGTGCTTGTGCAGACCGGCTACTTCCAGTGTCGTCATGATCAGATCTCCTTGCGGCTCATGTGCCTGCCACCCAGGAGCAGCAGGGCGGCGGCGAGGGCCACGGACAACCCGAGCGCGACCGGGATGGCGTCCGGGTTGGCCAGTGGGCTGCCCTCCGGCAGCACGATCCCGTTCGGACCGATACCGGCGATCGGGAGGATCACCCGCATGGGCCACGCCACCGGGATCACGTACCAGAAGACCTTGTCGGCGGTCAGAGCGCCGCACAGCAGCCCGGCCACGCCAACCGTGATGCCCGGGCCGAAGCCCCAGCACACAGCCACCAGCAGTGCCAGCGCCGTGCTCGCCAGCCCCGCCAGCCACGGCAGGTACGCCGCGGCGAGGATCATGCCGGTGGCCGACCCGAGCGTCCCGTTCAGCGCGGCCCCCGCGGTGAGCACCACCGCCAAGATCGTGCTGGAGATCAGGCTGAGCACCGACAACGCGCCGAACTTGCCGACGAAGTAGCGCCACCTGGGTACGGCGTAGGACAGCAGCATGCGCCAGGCGTCATGGTCGGCGCGCACTGAGAGGGTGGCGGCTAGCCCGGCGGTCATCGGGATCAACACGCCCCAGAACTCCAGGGTCACCCGGCTGAAGGACTGCCAGGTCTGCCCGGAGGCGCCCTCGGGGGAGAACAGCGAGCCCAGGTAGAGCGGAATGGCGATCACGACCGGGGCGAACACGGTGTACCAGGCGAGGAAACCGTGCCGAAGTCTGCTCAACTCGGTACCGATGACGGTGCGCACCGGGGGGCGGTCGCGGGTACCCACGGTATGTGTGTCCGTGGTCGAGGTCATGGTCACTCCTGCCGAAGTCCGTCTGGTCACCAGGTGTGTAGCCGGATCGGCGCGAGCGGTTCACGGTCGCCTTGGGCCGGTTCAGTGGACTGCCAGGTTCACCCCGACCACTGCCACATCGACCACGGGGCGGGCTTGTCCGCGTGTGTGGGCCGTTAACTGGACCGGTAACCACTCGATGGCAAAGGGGTACCTGTGAGGAAAGCGAGTGTGCTGGTGGCCACCGCGTTGGCGGCGCTGGGTGTGCTGGTTCCGGTGACCGCGGCGAGCGCCACCACGGCGGCCCAGCCGGTCTGCACGGTGAGCGTCGACTATCCGCATGGTTCGAGCACGAATCCCGGCGCGACCAACGTGCACGGTGTGCTGAAGTGCGACCAGAAGGTCACCAGCCTGACGATCCAGGTGAAGCTGTGGCGGCGTCTGGGCCTCAACAACTACCAGTTGGTCGGCGACAGCGGTTCGGTGTCGAACTCGGGCAAGGACCAGCTCAAGTCCAACGCGGCCTGGGGCGAGTGCCACGACGGAATGGTCATGCACGGTGAGGCTTACGGTAGTGCGCTGCAGGTGCCGTGGCTGCCGGTGAACGTACACACCAGCGGGCAGGATGTCGTGGTCGTCGGCTGCTGATCACTCCAGTGGTGCCCGCCCGGCGGCGGGCACCACCGGACGGCGTTCGGCGCGGGGTGAGCGCAGCCAGGCCGTGGACTCGCTGTTCCAACCGCGCAGGGCGGTGGTGCCCCGGCTGGTCTTGACCAGCGCCGACTGGGTGTGCACGAGGCCGCGGGCCGACAGGTGCACGGCGTCGAACTCGGTTGCCGCGGTGCGCCAGTCGACGCGGGGGACTGCGCTGTTTGTCAGCGGGAACCTCTCCAGTAGGTCCAGGTAGTCCACAGTGGACTCGATGCGGTAGATCTTGGCGGCCGCTACATCGATGGTCCACCAGTGCTCTTGGCGGACGAGGTCCTTGCCCGCGGCCCGGGTCTCGGGGGTGCCGAGCACGGTTTCGGCCCGTGACCAGGTGCTGGTTCCGTCCGGCAGCCGCGACGAGGTCCACCACGCGCCTCGCGGCTTGTCGTCGAACACGGTGGTGCTGGTCGGCGGTGGCGTGATCAGCCTGATGTCGACCGGCTCGGTCGTCGCGCTGAAATGGGCCTGGTCCGGGGTTGGTGAGTGTTCGGCGAACCAGCCCGAGCGGAGCCGGTCCTCGACCGCCGGGACGAGTTCGGCCAGGTCCGCGGTGACCGGGATCGGGTCACCGACCCACTCGGCGACGGTGACGACGGTCTCGTAAAGCTCCACATCGGACAGATCGTCGAGCGGCCTTCCGGAGTCGGCCAAGGCACGGCACACGCCGCGGAGAACGGGGAGCTCGCGCAGTGCTTCGGTCATGGCTCGACGCTACCGCAACGGTTCAGCGGATGAGGTCCTCCATGAAATCCGGCGCCGAGACGAGCGCGTAGCCGACGGCCGTCGTCATCGGGAGGTAGCGGGCTGCTCGCGGGTGCACCGGTCGGGAGCGCCACCAGAGGGCGGCGAGGGTGACGAGCAGGAAGGTGGCCAGAACGGGAACCTGATGTGGGTAGTGCAGCCCCCGCCGGGCCGCGTCGGCGATCAGCAGGCCCGCGGCGGACGCGGTGGCGAGCGGGTACGGGATGTGGCGGAACGCCTCGCCCAGCACCAGACCGGCCGCCACGGCCAGCAGCAGCCACAGGGCCAACTTGCCCGTACCGAGGTGGAACCCGGGAACCCCGTAGAACGTGATCACCGCACCCACCAACGCGATCACGGCCCTGGTCAACGCCACTACGCGAGTGGTTCTCGCACAGAGCAAGGCCACCAGCAGAACCCACAGCCCGACGGTGTGCGCGAGTGGACGGACCACCGCCATCGACGCGGCAGCCGCACCCACCGCGCCAGACAGAACTCCCCAGGCCGCCGCGAGAACAGGCCGCGCTTCACTGGGGTATCGCACAGAACCCAGCATGGCACGGCCTTCGCGATCAGATGTGTAGGGAGAACGACTCGTTGTTGGTCGGGCCCGCGTTCTCGTAGAAGGTCACCAGCAGGTCGCTCGGCAGTGGGCGATGCCGCACCGTGGAATTTTGGCAGCTCGTGGCATAGATCCGGCTGATCGGCGAGCTGATCCCTGAACTCGGCTAGCCCGCCTCGACTAGCCCGCGGCGTCCAATCGGCGGCGGAGTAGGCAAAATTCGTTGCCTTCTGGGTCGAGGAGCACGTGCCAGTGCTCCTCGCCGGTCTGGCCGATGTCCGCTGTCCGCGCACCCGCGGCGAACAACCGTTCCAGTTCGGCGTCCTGGTCCCGGTCGGTGGGGTTCACGTCGAAGTGCAGGGGCAATTGGCCTCGCCTCGGTGTGTCGTTGCGGCTGAACACCACTGTGGGTTGCGCTCCGCCGAATCCGCTCGCCGGGCCGATTTCCAGGGCGTCGTCGCCGTCCCAACCCAGTTCGACGTAACCGAGGACCTCGCACCAGAAGTCCGCCAACCGCTGCGGGTCGACGCAGTCGATGACCAGTTCGGTGATCCTGCACGCCATGCCCGCGACCATACGGGCTGGCGAGTCCCGCGGCCAACGCAATTCCGCAGCTTAGTCCAATGAGGACGGAGCCTACCGGGCCTGGGTGGATTCGTCGTCGACCGGTGGGGTGGGTTTGCCGAAGCCCGCGAGGCCGCCGCGGTGGCGGAGGTCCTCGATGTCGCGGTGGTCGACGGGGCGGCCGGGCAGTGGGGTGCCGGGGGTGGCGCGCAGGCCGTCCATCACGAGGGTGAACAAGCGGGCGAAGACCATGTCGCCGAGGTCGTCGGTGCCGGGGGGCACGAGGCGGGAGACCATGAGCAGGGCGAGCATCGTGTCGCCGATGTCGATGTCGGGGCGGATGGCGCCGGTGTCCTGCGCGCGGTGCAGCAGCCTGCGGGCGACGGTGACGATCTCGTCGCGGCGGGCGGCGATGGCGGGAGAGTCCGGGATCGGCTGGAAGGCGCGGGGCGACACCGAGGTCATCGTGCTGCCGAGGCGCAGGTCGAGCGCGGAGCGCAGCAGCGCGGTCAGTGCGACGGCCGGGTCGGGCTCGGACCGCTCGGCCTCCAGCGCGAGGTGGGCCAGCCGGGCGAGGTTGTCCAGGCTGACGGCCTTGATCAGTTCCTCGCGGTCGGGGAAGCGGCGGTAGAGGGTGCCGACGCCGACCCCGGCGGCGCGGGCGATCTCCTCCATCGGCACGTCCACCCCGACCTGGGCGAACAGCGCCCGCGCGGCGGAGATGATCTGCTCGCGGTTGCGCCGGGCGTCGGCGCGCAGCGGCGCTGGTGGCGTGATGTCAGGGGTGTCAGGGGTGTCGCCGTGCACCTTCACCGTCCCGGTCCGTCGTCGACAGGGCTGGATTGTCGCATTGCCGGACACCAGGGGGTCACCCACACGGCGGATATGGAAGAAAAGCTTCCACTTAGCTATCCTGGACCAGGTAAGCGGAAGCTTTTCGTCCACATGGGGTTGGTGGTCGCCATGGCAGAAGCGATGACTGAGTTCCCGGTCGAGCGGCGGTGCCCGTTCGCCGCGCCGCCCGAGTACGACAGGTTGCGCGAGCAGGCCCCGGTCAGCCGGGTCCGGCTGGGCGGCGGCACCGAGGCGTGGTTCGTGTCCGGGCACCGGGAGGGCCGCGCGGTGCTGGCCGACCCCCGGTTCTCCTCCGACCGCCGCCACGTGAACTTCCCGCTGGTCAACGCGGATGAGGTGACCCGGGAGCGGTTCCGCTCGCAGCCGCCGTCGATGATCGGCATGGACGGCGCCGAGCACACCGCGGCCCGGCGCGCGCTGATCGGCGAGTTCACCGTCAAGCGCCTCGCCGCGCTGCGCCCGCGGATCCAGGAGATCGTCGACGGGTTCGTCGACGACATGCTCGCCGCCGAGGAACACCCGGTCGACCTGGTGCGGGCGCTGTCGCTGCCGGTGCCGTCCCTGGTGATCTGCGAGCTGCTCGGCGTCCCGTACACCGACCACGACTTCTTCCAGCGGCGCACGTCCGCGCTGGTGCGCAGGAGCGAGGACCCGCAGGTCCGGCAGCGCTCGTTCGACGAACTGCGCGACTACCTCGGCGAGCTGATCGACCGCAAGGCGGCCGAACCGGGCAACGACCTGTTCAGCCGCCAGGTGACCCGCGCACTCGCGGACGGCACCTTCGACCGGGACGCCACGGTCAGCATGGCCTTCCTGCTGCTGGTGGCGGGCCACGAGACCACGGCGAACATGATCTCCCTCGGCGTCGTCGGCCTGCTCGACCACCCGGACCAGCTCGCCGCCGTCCGGGCCGACCCGGCCAAGACCCCGCTCGCCGTCGAGGAGCTGCTGCGCTACTTCACCATCGTCGAGACCGCGACCTCCCGGGTGGCGACCGAGGACGTCACGATCGGTGACGTCACCATCCACGCGGGTGAGGGCGTCGTCGTGTCCGGGCTCGCCGCCGACTGGGACCCGGCCGTGTTCGACCACCCGGACCGCCTCGACATCGACCGCGGCGCCCGCCACCACATCGCGTTCGGCTTCGGCCCGCACCAGTGCCTCGGCCAGAACCTGGCCCGCGTCGAACTGCAGGTCGTCTTCGACACCCTCTTCCGCCGCATCCCCACCCTCCGCCTGGCCACCCCGGTCGACGACGTCCCCTTCAAGACCGACTCGGGCGTCTACGGGGCCTGGCGGCTACCGGTCACCTGGTGAACGGAGCACCCAATGTTGATCAAAGCCGACCCGACCGCCTGCGTCGGCGCGGGCCAGTGCGTGCTGACCGAGCCGACCGTGTTCGACCAGGACGAGGACGGCATCGTCACCCTCACCACCACGCACCCCGAAGGCCCCGCCGCCGCGGCCGCCCGCACGGCCGTCACCCTCTGCCCGTCCGGCGCGCTGTCCCTGGTGGAACACGACACCTGATCTGGCGGTGGCAGGCGCTCACTCGGAGACCTTCTCCGTCTCGTTCTCGTCGTGCGCGCCCATCCGCTTGCGGACGACCAGCGTCACCACCAGCCCCACGACAACGGCCACGATGAGCCCCGCCCACGAGAACCGGGACAACCACTTCTCCGCGACGATGCCCAGGTAGTACACCAGCGCGGTCGTCCCACCCGCCCACACGATCCCGCCGAGCGCGTTCGCCGTGAAGAACCGCCCGTAACTCATGTGCAGCGACCCGGCCAGCGGCCCGGACAAGATCCGCAGCAGGGCGATGAACCGCCCGAAGAACACCGCCCACATCCCCCGCTTCGCGAACAACGCCCGCGCCTTCGCGATGTGCGCCGGACCGAAGTGCTTGGGGAACTTCCGCCCCGCCCACGCGAACAGCCGCGGCCCCCCCTTCCGCCCGATCGCATACCCGATGCTGTCCCCCACAATCGCCCCGGCACTGGCGCACACCCCCACCCACACCGGACTCAGGTCGTGATGCTGCGACGCCAGCAAAGCCGCGCTGACCAGCACAATCTCCCCCGGCAACGGAATGCCGAGGCTCTCCACCCCGATGACCACCCCGACCAGGAGGTAGATCGCCACCGGGGGGATGGTGTTGAGAATCTCGTCCACTGACACGGGGGCATCCTCCCTTGCCCCCGTCTGTCTGCGCAGCTATACCCCCGATGTTCCGATTTGTCCGCTTACCTCACCACCGCAGGTCGATCTGGCGCTGGAACACCGCGTAACCGGCGTGGGCGAACGCGGCGGCCATGGGGGTGTTGCCGACGTCCGTGGCGGCGCGGACCCGGGGGGCGTCCTGAGCAGCCAGGATGGCGGTGCCGGTGGCCAGGAGATCGTGGATGTGGCCGTGACCGCGGTGGGCGGGGACGACCCCGATGTAGGCGATGATGTGGTTGTAGCCGTTGTGCGAGGGCAACACGAAGCCGACGGGCTCACCACTGTGCAGCGTCGCCACCCGCCACCAGTCATGCGAACCGGGGTACTGCTTGAGTTCGTCGTGGTACTGGGCGCGCGCGGCCTCGACCGGGGTGAGGGCGGTGAGGTCATCGCGGCTGTGGGCGTCGAGGGTGCCGTCCAGGACGAGGGTCATGAGGGTGATCAGCTCGTCGGGGTCGCGGACGGGGCGGATCGCCAGCCTGCCGGTGAGCGGCGGGATGGCGGTGCCCGGGTCCCACTGCAGGCGGAGGCGCTCGACGAACAAGCCGGCACCGAGCCGCTCCAGGGCGGCGATCCGCCGGTTCACCGACTCGGCGTCAGCGCGCCAGTCCGGCGGCAGGAACCGGGTGAACTCCGGGGGAGTGCCGTCCGGGACGACGGTGGGCAAAGCGGCCTCGACCAGGCGGACAGCGTCGTCAACGCCGCCCGGGTCGTCGGTGAAGTCGAGGAAGTCCATCACCTCGGGCTGAGCGTGTCCGGGCCGCGACCACCACCCCGCCCGGGCGACGAGCCCGCCACCGCGCAGAGCGACCCACAGCCACTCCGGACGTCGCCGTCCCACCGCGAGGTCATTGGCCAGCTCGGCGTTGAGGACGTACGGCAAGGTCGTGAACAGGTCGAGTTCGTCCGGGCCGGTGATCGGGCGCAGGACAAGGTCGTGCTGGGTCAAGGCGGTTCTCCGTGGTTGAGGAGGCGCCCCGTCCGCTCAGCGGGTCATCGGAGAGGACGAGAGCGCGGCGTGCATTGCTGACATGGCTTCGTCCTCCCTTCTTCCGTAGCTGCCGTAGATGTACCGGGAACCCGCAACCACCCGCAACTCATTTTCCGCGACGCCCGGGGACTGCTGGCCGTTGGAGGCGGCGGGGACACGCCGGACACCTGACACCCAGCCTTGGCGAACACGGTCGAGCGGAGTTTGCCCGAAGCCCACATCACCAAGGTCGAGAACTCGAGTAGATCAGCTCGATACGGGTCCGCTCTTTCCTGAACAAGGTCAATAGTTTTCCACTCCGGCGGCCATGGCGTGGATGGACGCCGCAACCACGCCATGTGGCGTGGTTGCCCACTTGATCGTCAACTGTCACCAAACACCCCCGACTTGGCGATGCTCGGCCAGGAGATCGTTTGCCAACTCGGCCCGCACCGTTGCCCGGCGATCTCGCGCCGGATATTATCCAGTACTTGTCAGCGATTCCGGATCGGCATCACTGCGGTTGAGCCGATCTAGTTCCTGCACGATGGCGGGATAGGCTCGTGGGTCAACCTTGACCACCCTGTCGACGATTTCCATCCAGTTCATCAGGGTCAGTGCTCTGGCAAGTCCTTGGTGGGAAGTGGCGTATTGGGATGTTCGTATCCACAGTGGTGTTAAGCTGGACCGGAGGTGCGGTGGTGTCTTGAATTGTTCAAGATTGGGAGAGTTGTCAATCGTTTCCACGATTTGGGTCATGCTCTCCGAGCGTCCTAGGAAGGTAGGCACTGGGTTGATGTTTGCGATGCTATAGTTCGACCGCTCGGAGAGTCGATCGTGAAGGGGTTTTAGGAGTTTCAAAAGGAATTCGACGGTGGTTCGGTCGGTTAAGTTGGCGGCGGCGCGAAGTGTTGAAACGAGCGCCATCGCTTGTTCCTCGAAGTTGTCGATGGTTATCGCCAGGTTTACCGCCTCGTTGAGAAGGTCTCTACTATTAATTCTCTCCGCGACGAAAGCCAGGGCTGCTACCTGGTGCCTGGTTGTTGGAGTCGTTCGCGCTAATTCTGTGGCATGGTCGAGGTCGCCCCGCGCCAGGAGGACGCGAATCATCTCCATGCGCGGACGCCGTTGCCGCTCCGGTTGTGTGACCGACGTGAGCGCATTAGTGAAGCGGTCGAAGTCGCCAGTGGTGGCGATGTGTTCGGCGATCCGTTCCCAGGAGGCAGCCTTGATTGCGGGATCTTGGAGCGAGTGGGCTGTTGCCTCTGCGCGGCTGAAGTCCTGGAAGTCGGTCATGACGTCGATCCAATTCAACTGCTGTTGCTCATTGACCTCTGGCCGCGTTGACCGTGTGGTGTGTTCTACCGTTTCAAGTAGCTGCACGGCCCGGTCGGTGTGCTCGCCCCTGAGGTAGGCTACAGCTACGGAGAGGATGCCTGTGGCATCTTCATGCGGGACGAGTTCGAACTCGACGAGCGTCTCGGTTCGGCCGTAGTGTCCCGCGTCAGCGGATGCGACGGCGGTCGCTAAAGCTGCATGTCGGCGGAATTGGCCTTCCGGTAAGTTGTCGATACCGGCTTCGACCTCGATTGTGAGACGTTCAGCTCGAATAGGATCGTTACTCCTGCCCGCAGCGACGGCGACTGCCGCTAGTCTTGCATACCGGTGTTGCAGGTGCTCGGCGGTACGGGCGTGTGCTTCGGCCTCTTCTAGCCAGCCATTTTCTGCCATGGCTCGGGTGACTGTGAGGAGAGTTTCTTCGCGTTCCTCGACGGTGCTACAGACTTCGGCGAGTTCGAGCGCGGCGCCGCTAAAACTGCTTCTGGTCAGCACCTTTGCCAGTATGAGCACCTCATGTGGCTGATCAGGTATATTGGCTTCGTCAAGATTGAAGGCTAAGTCGACTAATTCTTCTGCTCGTCTTGAGTGGCCAAGGGCTGCCGCTGCGGCGGCGATGTCGCAAAATCAATTGACTCAACTTGACAGATCTTCCGGTCGAGTAGCGTCGTGTGCCTTGGCCTGAGTTTGAGCAGATCTTCGGCTTCTTGGTACCACTGTTCGGCGACTTCGCGAGTCGAGAACTGGGTCGCGGTCAGAGCAACCTCGGCAGATATTCGAGCTCTGGAAACCATATCGTCGACGTCGTCTACTGTGCGCCGAGCTCTGTTGTGATCTCCGGTTCGCATCGCGATCCGGGCGAGATTTCCGTGCAGTGGTTCGCCGAAGTACTGATTGAAGGAATGGGCCATAGACTCGACGACATCCAGTAACTTATTGGCCCGTTGTGCTTGAAGGTGGTCGTAAAGTTCCTGTGCGGTCGAAATCAGAGCATGCCCACGTCTAACAGGATCGTTGATCGTTGAGAGCAGGTTCTCTGCGTGGTCGAAATAGCCGGCCATCGCCCACACCTGTGGGAGCGCAGTTGGAATTTCATAGTAAGTTTCCCGTAGATTGGAGTAGTGCACAGCGAGCCTGGCCAGGGCGACCAGATCGGGTTCCTCTGCGTCGAGGAACACCGATTGTGCTGCTTCGATCTCGTTCACGCAGGCGTGATGGTTCCCAAAAGTCAAATGCGCGGTCGCATGTCGGAGCGGATCGGTGACGTGGTCCAACAGATTTGTCCGGTCGCCGATTGTGATCAGTGTTGCGGTGTGGCCTCGTAAGAAGTAGCGGGGGGTGTTGGGTGGCCAGCCCTGTGTGCGGTAGGTGGTTGCCCATTCCCGCAGTTGGTCACGGTAGCTCGGTAAGCGGCCGGCCAGCATCTTTGTTGCTTCTGCTTGTAGTTGTTCGTGCGCGAGGATATACATTGGGGGATCGCCGGGTTTACAGGAAAAGCTACGGCCGGCGACAGTGCGCAGTTCGTTTTCGATCTGCCAGGTCGAGGTTTTGGTCAGTTCGGCGAGGTCGTGTGCCGACAGGGCTCCGGCTGCGGTAATAAGGCCGAGGATGTCTCGCTGGATCTGCGTGCCCTGCATCAATCGTTTGACGTCTCTGATCATCGCGTCGCGCACAGCGTTGGCTTTCGAGGAAGGGGCCAAGTGGAATACTTGGGCGGATGTGTGCAGTGGGTGTTCGGGGGGAACATCGTCGGGTAGGGAAGGATCGGGGCGGCTGGCAACGATGACGCGGACACCGGTGCGGGGCAGTAGTGCGGCGATGCTGTGTGCGTCGGGGGAGCCATCGACTCCGCGATCCTCGTCCAGGCCGTCGACCACCAAGGCGAAGTGCTCGCCCCGGGCCTGGACTTGACGGGAAACCTCGGTGAGCAGGTGGAGCAGATAGGGCTCACGGGTTGAATCGGTCAGATCGCCGCGAGGTGGACTTCCCGCGATGTCGAGGAGTTGGTCCAAGACGTTGTCGACGAAGGCGCGACGGTCGTTTTGGCCGGGGAGCCGTGAGGTTACGAAGAAGGTCACGAGTCGTACGGCTGGTGGGGGGTGTAGGGCGAACCAGGAGAGCAGCGCCGACTTCCCGGACCATGCCGCCGCCTGCCACCACAGATACTTTTCGGCTGTTGATGGGCATGTGCAGTAGGCGGCAAGCAATGCCAGCTCATCATCCCTGTCCGCTAGGGCGTCGGGCGCCAAGGCGCGTACCTGGGACAGGTAGGCGGGCCGAACTGGGGCATGGGCGGCCACGGTGACGTCACCGGCTACGAAGCCGATCTGCACCGTCGTGCCGTCGACCTGGCCTGACACCTTGTTGGTCCAGTGCACTCGGTGATCATCCCACCGGTGGACCTCGAGCGCAGGGGTTCCGCAAAATAGTGGGAATCTGCTTCGGGTACTGGCGGCTGACCTGCGGTTTCAGTGTAGGAATACATCGTGGTGGAGGCCGGGAACAGCACTCTTCATCGTGTGGCTGGGGGCGGCCAGTTTGCTGCCCGAGTTCCATGCGGAAGACGAGTGAGGAAATGCCCTGAAAAATCGAAGTCGGTGGCGCTACCTACGTCGAGTCGGGTGAGTAGATCCCCATGCTGCCGGATGTCCAGATGAAGACGATGATCGCGAACCGCCGGGTCGACCTACTGTCGTTGGGCTGGTCGGCGCTGTGCTCCCCGGGTGCAAAGAGTCGTCGTGGACTGGTTGAGCGGGAGCTGACAGGGCTTGTCAGTTCGGTGCCGGCGTTGTGTGCGTGGTGTGCCGGCGGGGTGGGGGAGTCTCGGGCGGACGAACACTTCCCAGAGGAGCGATCATGCATGTCACGATCATCGGGGCTGGTCTCGGCGGTTTGACTTTGGCTTGTGTGCTGCACGTCAACGGCGTTGCGGCCACTGTGTTTGAGGCGGAGGGGTCCGCGATGGCGCGGGCGCAGGGTGGGATGCTTGACATCCACGACTACAACGGGCAGCACGCGGTGGCTGCGGCGGGCTTGATGGACGAGTTCCGTGGTCTGGTCTTGGAGGGCAGGCAGGCGTTGCGTGTCCTTGACCGTGACGGCACTGTGTTGGTTGACAAGGCGGACGACGGCACCGGTGGGCGTCCTGAGGTGCAGCGCGGTGAACTGCGGCAGATGCTGCTCGATTCGCTCCCGGATGGCGCGGTTCGGTGGGGGCACAAGGTTGACGGTGTTCGCGCGCTCGGTGACGGGCGGCACGAGGTGATTTTCGCGGACGGCGGGACCGTGGAGACGGATCTGTTGGTCGGCGCGGATGGCGCGTGGTCGCGGGTGCGGTCGTTGCTGTCGAACGCGACCCCCGAGTACGCGGGCACGTCGTTTGTCGAGATCTACCTGTTCGACGCGGACACCCGGCATCCGGCCGCCGCGAAAGCGGTTGGTGGTGGGTCGCTGATGGTGCCGGACGGGGCAGGCGGGATCAGTGCCCACCGGGAACGCGGCGACACCCTGCACACCTACGTGGTGCTCGACCGGCCGCTGGACTGGTTCACCGCCATTGACTTCACCGACGTCGCCACGGCCACTGCTCGGGTCGCGGCCGAGTTCGACGGCTGGGCGCCGGAGCTCACCGCGCTGATCACCGACGCCGACACCGCGCCGGTCTGGCGCCCGCATTACGCGTTGCCGACTGGGCATCGGTGGCCTCGGGTGCCCGGGGTGACCCTGGTCGGGGATGCCGCTCACCTCGGGGCCCCGGACGGTGAGGGCGCCAACCTGGCCATGCTGGACGGCGCTGACCTCGGCACCGCCCTCGCCGCGCAGCCCGACGACGTGGAGGGCGCGCTCGCCGAGTACGAGCGGGTCATGTTCGACCGCGCTGAGACGCCAGTGGATCGTGACGCCGTCATCGCCAGCTTGTTCGGTGAGGACGAGGTCCCGCAGGTCCTCCTCGACATGTTCGACGAGCACGGTCGGTGATCTTCGCCGATTGGGTGATGTCGTTGGGGCGCTGGGGTTGGCAAGGTGTTCGGCGAGCCATCTGATTGGAGATCGTCGCTGACCAGGTATGTGTTTGACAATGCTGATCCGCGCAATCAGACGCGGTTTGATGCTTTGGCGGCGTTTGATCCGGTTAGCCATGCCGTGCTCGGTATGGCGGGTGTGGCGCCGGGGTGGCGGTGTTGGGAGGTCGGGGGTGGCTCTGGTGGGATTGGGCGCTGGCTGTCGGATCGGGTTGGGGCGGATGGGTCTGTGCTGGTCACCGATATTGATACCCGGTGGCTGACTGATGATGACCGTGACAACCTCACTGTCCGCCAGCATGACGTGGTGGCTGAGGAGCCGCCTGCTGGTGGCTTCGACCTGATCCACGCGCGTCTGGTTTTGATTCACCTGCCTCAACGGCACGCCGTGCTTGATCGGCTGATTTCCTCCCTCAAACCTGGTGGGCGGCTCGTCTTGGAGGAGTTTGACCTTCGGCACCCGCTTGCGACGCAGGCCGGTCACCGGGCGGAGTTTGACGCCGTCCAGGACGCTTTTCTTCGGGTGATGACGACGCGAGAGGTTGACATCGACTGGGCGCGGTCCCTTCCGGAGAATTTTGCCGCTCGTGACCTCGATGATGTCCACGTGCATACCCACACAATCCTGTGGCGTGGCGGTTCTCCTGAAATCCAGCTCTACCGCGTGAATGTCGAACAGGTGGCCGCAGACCTCGCGACCGAGGGCATATCCGCTCAAGCCCTTGACGACTTCTACGCCCTTCTGGGAAACCCGGCCTTCACCGCGTGGTCCCACCCGCTCGTGTCCATCTCGGCGGCCCGGCCGCGCCTGTGCCGCTAGTGGCTCGGCCGGATGGTCCAGACCTGATGTCGGTAGGTCGTGCGGACTACGGACATGTTGGTCGCTGGGTGGATGTCGGGGTACGCGGGTGGTCCTACGGTCGACCAGGTGCGACGTTCACTTCCGGTTCTGCTCGGCGCGGTGGTGTTGGCGAGTTTGGTCACCTCCGTGCCCGCGCAGGCCGTTTCCGAGACCACGCCCCCGCCGCCGACCTGGACCACGTGTCCGCCCGACCCCGCCGGTAATCCGGTCGACCCACGCCTGCGGTGCACGAAGATCTCCGTGCCGCTGGACTACTCCGATTCGCACAGCCCCACCATCGACATCGCGGTTTCCCGGTTGGCCACGGCGAAGCCCGAATTGCGCCGGGGAATCCTGTTACACAACGCGGGCGGTCCGGGGGGTGTGAGCCTGAACCTGCCCAGTTTCTACGTCCAGATCTACCCGCAGGACGTGCTCGACCGGTATGACCTGGTCAGCTTCGACCCGCGCGGCATCGGTTACAGCGCACCGGTCACGTGTGGCCGCACGCCTGCGCAACTGCCCCGGGCCAAGACGCTGCCCTTCCCGGCCGCCAACGGTTCCATCGAAGACAACATCACCTTCGCCCGTGACCTGGCCCGCGACTGCCTCGCCCATGGTGGCCGCGAACTCCCGTACATCACCACGGCGAACACGGCGCGCGACATGGACCGCATCCGCGCCGCCTTGGGGGAGCGGAAGATCTCCTACAACAGCGGTTCATACGGTAGCTATCTCGGTGCCGTGTATGCCTCTTTGTTCCCCGATCGCACCGATCGTGTCGTCATCGACTCGAATGTCGGTCCCAGTTCGGTGTGGCAGGCCCAGTGGCGCCTGTGGGACCGCGCGGCCGAGGTCCGGTACGGTGATTTCGCCAAGTGGGTCATCGCGAACGACCCGGCGCTGGGCACCACGCCCGACCAGTTGCGCGCCAACATGTTCGCCATGGCCGACAAACTGGACAAGAAACCGGTCGAGATCCCCGGGTTCATGCTGGTCGACGGGAACACCTTCCGGTTGATCTACTTCGCGGCCTCCTACTACACGGCCGCCTTCCCCGGTTTCACCGGCATCTGGCACTTCCTCAACGGGGAGGGTCCGCCGCCGACCGTCTTCCCACCGGTGGACATTCCCGGCATCCCGGCGGACAACGGCACCGCCTCGCAGCTCGCGGTGGTCTGCGGCGATGCCCGTTCCTCGCACGACATCGACCAATACCGCCGTGCGGTTCGCGATGACCGTGCTCGATACACGTTGCTGAATGGAATGGGCGCCAACATCTGGCCGTGCGCGTTCTGGCCGGACCCGAAGGAACCCCTGGTCCCCATCACCGATCACGGCCCGAACAACATCCTGATGGTGCAGAACCTGCGGGACCCGGCCACTCCCTACGAGGGCGCGCTCGACATGCGCCATTCCCTGGGCCACCGCGCCCGCCTGGTCACCGTCAACGGTGGCAACCACGGCGTCTACAACCCGACCGTCCCGTCCTGCGGGGTCACCGCCGTCAACCAGTTCCTGGCGGCCGGAACCCTGCCCAGCCACGACATTTCCTGTGATCTGGATCCGGCTCCCCAGGTCACATCCCTGACCCGCGCGCCTTTCGCGGGTGAACAACAGTTCCCACTCCTGGGAATCTGATTCGATCTCCGCACGGGTGAAAGGCCGCGCCCGCCGGTCCCGGGAGGGGACTGGCGGACGCGGCCGGGAGCGGTCGCGTCGCCCCGCAAGCCGGGGCGACGCGGCGGCTCAGCTCTTGGGCATCAAGACGGAGTCGATCAGGTAGACGGTGGCGTTGGCGGTCTTCACGCCGCCGCAGATCACGTTGGCGCCGTTGACCTTGAGGCTGTCGCCGGACCCGGTGACCTCGACGGTGCCCTTCTCCACGGTGGTCTGCGAGCCGACGATGGCGTCGGGCGACTTCTGGCCCGCGACCACGTGGTAGGTGAGGATCTTGGTGAGCAGCGCGTCGTCGGTCTTGAGCTTGTCGATGGTGGCCGAGTCGATCTTCTTGAAGGCGTCGTCAACCGGGGCGAACACGGTGAACTGGCTGCCGTCGAGGGTGTCCACCAGGTTCACCTTCGGGTTGAGCTTGCCCGACACGGCGGCGACCAGGGTGGTCAGCAGCGGGTTGTTGCTCGCCGCGACCGCCACCGGGTCGGCGGCCATGCCGGACACGGAGCCCGCGCCGCTGGGCACGGCCTTGGCGTAGTCGGCGCACCCGGGGCCGACCAGGCCGGACGCCGTGTCGGACATCGCGGACGTGGTGGTGGTCATCGGCGCCGCGGCGGAGGTGGTCATCGCGGACGAGTTCGAACCGGAGGCGGTGTTTCCGCTGCTCCCGCAGGCCGCCGCGGTCAGCACGAGCGAGCCGATCCCGGCGACGACCGCTGCGGTGCGAATCCTGTTCTGCATGGCGCTTCTACTCCAGTGTGCTCGGAACTTGCAGTCTTCAGTGGACTTCGGGGAGGAGGTCCACCGCTCGTGGCCTCATGGGTGATTCGGTGACGTCGGGCGGGCGGATTGGTCAATCCTCGATCGGATTTCGCCCCGCTCAGCCGAACGTGAAGGAGAACATCTCGACACCGCTGCTCGCGGTGGCCGTAATGGTTCCCTGCTGGGAGTTCGCGGTGCTGATGACCTGGTACGACCGTGGTGTACCGGACACGGCCATGGTTCGGGGTCCTGCCGGGGTGTCGACCGTGAGTGTCCCGGTCCCCGCGAGCACGACGCGAACTTCCTTTGCCTTGTACGTCAACCGAACTCGGGCGTCCCCGCCGGTCGGTGTGATGCTCTGCGTGTCCAGCGTCCAGGCGCCGTCCAGGGCGAAGGTGTTGTCCGCCTGCCGCGCGGGAAACGTGAAGGAACGCTTTCCGGTGGTGTACTGGCCCTGTTCGGCGAAATTGACCTGTTTCGTCGACCCGAGGAACGTCTCGCGGGTGATGTCGCCGGTGTTCGGCGTCGAGTCCGTGGTGTCGGTGGGTGCGGGCAGGGTGGCGCCGGGATTGGCTTCGTGCAACAGTTCTCTGATCAGGCGTTCGGTGACGTCGTAGTCGCCCTCGCCGAACTTGATGTGCCGCACGGTCCCGGTCGCGTCGATGAGGTAGTGCGCGGGCCAGTACCGGTTGCGGTAGTTCGTCCACGTGGACAGCGAGTTGTCCAGCGCCACCGGATACTTGATGCCGAACCCCGCCGCCGCCGAGACGACGTTTCGCGGCTCTTTCTCAAAGGCGTACTCGGGCGAATGCACGCCGATCACCTGCAGGCCCGAGGCGCGGTAGGCGTTGTCCCACGCGGTCACGTGCGGGATGGAACGCTGGCAGTTGATGCAGGAGTACGCCCAGAAGTCAAGCAGGACAACATGTCCACGCAGGTCGGCCAGGTTGACCGCCGCGCCGTCGGGGGTGTTGAGCCACTGCTGGATACCGCGGATGTCCGGTGCCTTCCCGCAGCTCTGCAACTCGGTGGCGCCGACCGCGCACTTGGACAGGTCCTTGTTCTGGTCGTTGGTCAGGTTCCCGAGGTCCAGTACCGGCTGGGAGTTGTTCACCTTGTCCTGCAACGGAGCCGTGTAGTCCGGCAGTGCCCGCTGGAGCAACTGCGGCACGTCGAACACCAAGCCCACCGCGAGCAGGAGCATCACGATCCCGGCCGTGATCCGAATCCCGCGCTGCCGCTTGCGGAACGCGCCGACCCGCTCCGCGACCCGGCGACCCGCAAGCGCGAAGACCAGCAACGGCGTGGCTGTGCCGACCGAGAAAGTCCCGGTAAGAACCACCGTGTCCAAACCAATCTGACCGGTGGACCCGGCGACCGTGATCGCCGCCAACACGGGTCCCGCGCACGGCACGTACACCGCGCCCAAGGCCAGACCGAGTGCGAACCCGCCCTTCGACGCGTCCGGGTTCCGTTGCGGGATCCAACTGAACGGCCGCTCCAACAGGTGCTCGAACCGCGGCACGATCAACCCGACACCGATCAGCGCGAGCACGACCAAACCGGCCCACCGCAACACATCCTGCGGCAACCCCAACACCGACAGCAGGAGCGACCCGAACAACGTCACCAGCGTGAAGCTCACCACCAGCCCGCCGATCACCAGGTACGGCCGCGCCCGCCCCGCTGCTCGCACTGGCCGCTCCGCCACCGCGACCCCACCGCCGGTCTCACCCGCGGTCTCACCCCTGGCATCCCGTCGAACCGACTGCGTCCCGGAGAAGAAGATCACCGGCAACACCGGCAGAATGCACGGCGAGATCCCAGTCACCACCCCACCGACGAACCCGATGAGCGCGAGCGTCAACACCGGAACCACCACCTCCACCCGGCCCACGACCGCGAGCCACTACTCACCCCTTCGCCCCCCACCACCCATACGGCTTGCCGTCCAGCAGGTAATTCCCTTTCCGGCCACCCACCCGTACCAACAACCGCCCACGCACCAATCCGCTTGCCGGCGGGCTCCGAAGGCAGAGCCGTCACCGATTGTCTGCCGCTGTGGGGTAACGCTCGGCGCCTGTGACCGATGCAGTGATCGGTTCCCGTGGGCAGGAGATGGATGATGAGCGCGACCCCGCAGGCCCGGCCGCAGGTGGGCAACTACTTCCGTTTCCTGCTCCCGGACGGCTGGACCGTTCAGGAGAACGCCAACATGCTGTGCCTGAACTCCCCCGACCAGCAGGCCGCGATCATGACCGTCGGCCTGGTCGGCCTGTTCCAGCCGTTCAGCCCGGACCAGTTCGTCGACTACGCGATGCGGATGCAGGGGATGCCGGTCGCCGCGTGGCATTCCGGGCGGCCGATCCCGCCGCCGCCCGGGACGACGGCGGCGGGGTTGTTCGAGGTGACCTACGTGATCGGACAGGTGGCCTGTCACGCCGTGGTCGTGTCGCACGTGACCCATGGTTACGGGCAGTGCAACGCGTCGATCACGATGGCGGCGGCTCAGGTGCCGTCCTGGCCCGCGTACCGCGAGTGGCTGCCCGATGTCGCCGCCCAGGTGGCGCCCGCTGGGTCGCAGACCTACGGGGCGGGTGCGCTGGCTCGGCAGAACCTGAACAACTCGATCGCGTTGGGGGAGCGGTTCCACGAGGTCAACGACTACAGCAGGCGACAGTGGCAGGGCGTCGTCGACCAGCGTTGGCAGTCCGATGAGCGCCGCAACTTCGAGTTCCGCGAGGCCTTGGGCAACGTCGACACCCGGGTCAACCCGTACGACGACAACCGGCCGATCGAGCTGAGCACCCAGTACCGCTTCTACTGGGTCAACCGCCAAGGCGAGATCCGCGGCAGCGACGACCCCAACTACGACCCCCGGATCGGCTCGACCGACGACTGGACCACCATGCCCCGCTACCAGCCGTAGTCCTCTGTGGACACCTGATGTCCCCGTGGTGACCGGGCCGCCTCGGTGCGACACTGGGGTCGTGGCGGACAGTCCTGATTCCTACGGGCGTCACGTCGTCAACCGGATCGACGGTGACGTGCGGGGCTCGGCTGTCCAGATCGGTTTCCTCGACATCGGCGCGCACTACCACGCGGCGCCGCGCGCACCGGCGGAGTGGCCGCACCAGGTCGGTGTGATCCCGCCGCGCGCCCTGGCCTTCCAGCACCGCCCCGAGGTCGACCGCCTGCGGGCGGCGCCCGGCGGCACCCGGTTGCTGACCGGCACCGGCGGCGTCGGCAAGACCCAACTGGCCGCCGACCACGCCCGGAACCTGTGGGCGCAGGGCGAGTTGGACGTGCTGGTGTGGATCAGCGCGAGCAGCCGCCAGGCCATCGTGGCGGGGTACGCGCAGGCCGGTCTGGAGGTGCTCGCGGCGGACCCGGATCAGGCCGCGCGGGCGTTCCTGGCCTGGTTGGAGCCCAAGGCCGGTCAGCGGCCGTGCCGGTGGCTGGTCGTCCTCGACGACCTCGCCGACCCGGCTGACCTGCGCGGACTGTGGCCGCCGAACAGTCCACACGGTCGTACCGTGGTCACCACCCGCCGCCGGGACGCCGCCCTGCTCGGAGCGGGCAGGCACGTGCTTCCGGTGGGCCTGTTCACGCCATGGGACGCCGCCGCCTACCTCGGGTCCGTGCTCGCGGCCCACGACCGCCGCGAACCCGTCGACCAGGTTGACGGGCTGGCCGCGGACCTGGCGTACCTGCCGCTCGGCCTCGCCCAGGCCGCCGCGTACCTCGTCGACGCCGGGCTTGGCTGCGCCGACTACCGCCGCCTGCTCGCCGACCGGATTCGCAAGCTCGCCCACCTGCTGCCCGAGCCGGGTGCGCTGCCCGACGACCAGGTGGCCACCGTGGCCGCCACCTGGTCGCTGTCCATCGAACGCGCCGACCTGCTGCGGCCCGTCGGACTGGCCCGTCCCGTGCTCGAACTGGCGGCGATGCTCGACTCCAACGGCATCCCGCAGGCCGTGTTCACCGGCCTCGCCGTGAACCGGTACCTCCGCCGCCGGGCGGGTGACGACGACGCGGTCGGTGCTCTGCGCGTGCTGCACCGGCTCAGCCTCATCGACCACCACCCCGACACCCCGCTCCGCGCCGTCCGGGTGCACCACCTCATCCAGCGCGCCACCCGGGACGCCCTCGACCAGCGCGACGAACTCGCCGTCACCGCCGGTAAGGCCCTGGACTGGGACTGGCCCGACGACCCGAGCCGCGACGCCGCCCAGATCCAGATCGCCAACATCGACGCGCTCGTCGCCCACGGCGAAGACGCCCTCTGGGACGGGGAACGCAGGCAGGTCTTCGTGATGAAAGGACGCGAACTGGGCGCACTCGGCCTGTTCGCCGCCGCCGAACGCCACTTCCACCAGCTCGCCGCCGCCTCGCACCGCCGCCTCGGCCCGGATCACCACGACACCCTCGCCGCCCGCAGCTACCACGCCGAATGGCGAGGTCGGGCAGGCGACCCGGCGGGCGCCGCCGCCGAACTGGCCGACATCCTCGTCGACCGGGAACGGGTCCAGGGGCGGGCCATCGACTCGATCGAGGTCCGCACCGCGCACAGCCACCTCGCCCACTGGCAGGGTCAGGCCGGCGACCCCGCAGGCGCGGTCGCCACCATCGCCGAGGTCGTCGCCGCCCAGCGCGCGGGTGCCCTCCGCACCCTGACCGACACCGCCATCCGCGAGTTCTTCACGCTCTCGCGGCGGCTCGCCAGTTGGCGGGGAGCCGCAGGCGACCCGGCCCGCGCGGTCGCCGACCTCACCGCGATCCTGGCCGAGTACCCCCGCGCCCGCCAGGGGTTCGTCGACACCGTCCGACACCCCCGCGCCCACTGGCGGGGTGTGTCCGGCGACCCGACGGGCGCCATGGTCGAACTCGCCGAGCTCCTGGCCGAGCAGGAACGAGCCCTGGGACCGGACCACCTCGAAGTCCTGGTACTCAGACACCACCACGCCCACTGGCGCGGAGTCACCGGCGACCCAACAGGCGCGGCGGCTGAACTCGCCGGGGTACTGGCCGACCGGGACCGACTCCTCGGCCCCACCCACAGCCACACCCGAATGACCCGAGCCCACCTCTCGTACTGGCACGACGCGGCGACGCACCCAGCCGAAGCCGCCCCATCCACCCGGTTGCTGCCCGAGTTGCAGCAGACTTTGAGCCCGTAGTGACTCACTTCGCGCAGCCGCTGGGCAACCATGCTCAAGGTGAGGTGGCGTTCTCGACCGTCAAGTCCCGCACACGGTCCAGCGACACGTCTGCTTCGGCCAGTTCGACGGCTACTCGTTCGAAGGTCAGCAGGAAGGCGGCGATGCCTGGGCGGGGGAGGATGGCGGTGTCGACCATGGCGCCGAGGAGGATTCGGTGGGGTGTGCCGCGGATGTCCAGGTAGATGGCCATGTTCTCCGCGTCGGAGACGGCGGGCCAGGTGAGGGCGGAGGGGGACGGGTCGGCCGAGGTGCGTCCTTTGTGGAGGGTTGACCACATGTCGTTGAACTGGACGCCGGGGGCCAGGTCTCGGCCTGACGTGCGGATGACCTCCCGCGCGGAGCGGTTGTCGTAGCGGGAGTGGGTGATGGCCAGGGTCATGGTCCGGGCCGCGACTTCCAGCATGGTGGACAGTGACTCGCCGGTCAGGTCGGTGACGGTGTGTACGACCTGGTTCAGCGTGGTGGTGGCGGCGGCGATGTCCGGGGTGGTGCGGTTGCTCTGCATGATGTCCAGGCGCAGCAAGGGGTCTGGCCAGAAGCAGCGCACCAGCGCGGAGGTGATGGCCAACAGGACCACCGACGTGCTGGTTCGGCAGCGACGCGCCGCGCGGCGGACCGCCACCGCCAGGATGTCCGACTCCAGGTTCGCGCCGATGAAACGGGGGGACTCCGGCACCGCCTGGGGGGTGATCGGGTCGGGCATCCGGTCGAGCACCGACCGCAGGTGCCGGACGGCGTCGATGTTGCGGCGTTGTCCGTCCGGGGACCGCTCGGCGAGGGCGATGTCCAAGGGCTGCAACGCTTGTCGCGCTGGGGGGAGCGGAGTGCCTGCGGCTTTGGCGTCGAGCATCGCGGTCAGTTCGCGGACCAGGGCCTCGGTCGCGGTGAAGTCCGCGGCCAGGTGCGACAAGGCGAACGCGATGACCACTGGGATACCGTCGTGCAGGGCCACCGACAGTCGCAAGGGGAGTTCCCGCGAGTGGTCAAGCGCTTGCGCCGTGCCGCGTTCCCAGCAGGTGTCCACGATGTCGCCGAACTGGACCGGGTCGTCGGCGGGGCGGTCGTAGACGTCGATCGACAGCGTGCCGGACGCCAGTACCCGCTGGGTCGGTTCGCCGCCGGGTCGCTGGTCGACGAGTGTGCGCAGCGATTCGTGTCGCAGCAGCAGTTCGCCGACGACGTCCAGCACATCACCCAGTTCCAGCAGCAGCGGGACCGGCAGCCAGCGGGTCAAGAAGAAGAACGGTTTCACCTGCGGATACCACAAACTCAGACTGTCCCATGTGCCCTGTTGACCCCAGCAGAGCGGACCGGACCGCGCGGTGCCGCCGTGGAACTCCACGGTGGCGCGGCTCTCGGTGATCACGACGGCAAGGCCTCCTCAAGGGCGGGCGCGGTGAACAGCACGCGGCGCAGGCACAGCACCGAGTACGTGAGCCCGGCGGTCCAGCCGACCACCACCGCCCACATGACCGCCTCGATGCCGAACACGCTGTGGAACAGGTAGGCGAACGGGATCTGCACCAGCAGGAACGCGATCACCGTGCAGATCAGCGGGGCGGTGGTGCGGCGGGCGCCGTTGAGGTAGCCGTGCAGCACCACCATCAGCGTGTAGAGCGCCAGGAACGGGTAGATGATCACCAGGTACCGCTCGGTCAGCGCCCGGGTCGCCGGGTCGTCGGTGAAGATCGCGGCGATCGGGCCGCGGGCCACCAAGACCACCGCGGCGGTGACGACGGTGAGCGCCGCGGTCAGGCCGAGCGTGCGGGTGAGCCCGGTCCGCGCCCGGCGTTCGTCGCCCGCGCCGAGGTTCTGCGCGGTGAACGCGGTGATCGCGCCGGAGAAGTCCAGGAACAGCATGGCGGTGAACTGCTCCACTCTGGACACGATGCTGAACGCGGCCAGCACCACCGGCCCGAACGCCTGGATGATCCAGACCAGCACCATGATCCCGACCGCCAGGATGATGTGCTGGCTGGCCAGCGGGAACCCCAGCCGCACGGCGCCGGTCAGTTCGCGGCGCAGCGCGGGCCGGCCGCCGGTGCGCGCCACCGGGTACTTGCGCGCCGCCACCACCAGCCCGACGACCAGCGCCGCGGTGGACGAGGTCGCCGTCGCCAGCGCGGCACCGGCGATCCCCATGTCCCACCCGGCGACCAGCAGCAACACCAGCACCGCGTTGGTGACGCTGCCGAAGCCCGCCACCCACAGCGCCGCCCGCGAGTCGCCGAGGCCGCGCAGGTAGGCGCTCACCGCCGCCGAGCCGAAGATGCCCGGGAAGCCGATCGACAGCGTGCTGATGAACACCGCGCCGTCGTCCGCGACCTGCCCGTGCAGGCCCATCAGCGCCAGCGCCGGGTTGACCAGCGCCGTCGCCACCAGCACGCAGCCCACCGACCACACCGCGGTGACCAGCGCCAGCGACAGCACGACCCCGCGCCGGGCGTCGGCGTCGCCTGCGCCGCGCAGGTGCGCCAGCCGGATGGTGAACGCCGTGCCCAGCCCGATGAACATGGCGTTGAGCAGGTAGAACAGCGGGCCCGCCGCGCCGATCGCGGCCAGTCCGCCGACCCCGGTCCAGTGCCCGACGACGATGCCGTCGACCAGCACGTAACCCTGTTGCAGCAGGTTCGCCGCGGTCAGCGGGAGGGCGAAGCCGAGCACCTTGCGCAGCGGCGGCCCGGTGGTCATGTCCGTGGCGTCGCCCGACATCAGGCCGCCTCGGGGTTCAGCTCGGCGAACGCGACCAGTTCCTCGATGTGGTAGGCGATCTCGCTGGTCGTGCGGTCGGCCAGCAGGTCGGCGACGTCGTAGCCCACGCCGTGCACCGTGGCGATCGTGCCTGCCACCGTCGCCGCCATGATCGAGTCGCCGCCGAGGTCGAAGAAGTCGGCCTCCACGTCCAGTTCCGGGTAGCCGAAGGCGAGCGCGAGGCACTGCGCGACCGTCCGCTCGACGTCGGTGAACTCCTCGCGGCCGGTCAGTTCGACCTCGACCGCGGCGACCGTCGCCTTGGTCTTGTCCGCCGCCGCGCGCAGCCGTTCCGCCAGGGCGTGCATCTCCTTCTCCACTTTGGCCTCGATGTCGGCGGACAGCGCGACGTCGTAGGACCGCAGCAGGTGGATTAGTTCGCCGCGGTAGTTCAGCTCGCCCGCGAACAACCGGGACCGCCGCGACCGCAGGCCCGCGTCGAGCACGTCGAGCCCGGTGGTCGTGGGCAGGGCCTTGAACATGGTGTCGCCGTTGGTGCCGAAGTCGACCGCCATGCCGATTTCCTTCCACGCCACCCAGTCCAGCGCGATGACGTGGCAGGGACCGCCCGCCTGGGCGCGCGCCAAGTTGTCCAGGTAGTAGTTGGCGGCGGCGTAGTCGGCCTGGCCGGGCGCGGGGAACACCGACGCGACCGAGGAGAAGTGCGCGATGAAGTCCGGCCGGTCGGCCTGGGTGAGCTGGTCGAGCACGAAGGCCGCGTGCAACTTCGCCCGAACGACTGCGTCGAAGTCCGCGCGCTCGCGGAACATCACCGTGCTGCCGCCGGGCAGACCCGCAGCGTGCACGACGCCGTCGATGCGGCCGTGGTCGCGTTGGATTCCCGTGATGGCGGCACCGAACGCGGCCGGATCACCCGCGTCCGCCGCGACGACGTGCACCCGGGCGCCGGTCTGCTCCACCTCGCGGACGGCGGCGACGCGCTTGGCCACCGCGGACCCGCTCGGCACCGCCGACACATCGTTCCACTGCTCGCGCGGCGGCAGCCCGGACCGGCTCAGCAGCACCAGGTCGATGTCCGGCTGGGTGTTGGCGAACCGCGCGGCGACGGCGAGGCCGAGTGCCCCGGTGCCGCCGGTGATCAGGTACGTGCCGCCCGCCCGCAAGTGCTCGACCTTTGCTGTGTCCAATTCGGACACTTCAACGAACACCTCGCGCAGCCGCTGGTCGCCGCGCAGCACGGACAGCCCGCGCTCCTCGGACAGCACCTCCGCCCGCAGCGCCGCCGGGGACACCGCCGGGTCCACGTCGATGTGGCTCACCTTGATGTACGGGTATTCGCGCTCCACGACCTTGCCGAACCCGACCAGCGCCGCGTTCTCCGGCACCACCTGCTCACCCGGCGTCGCGCACACCGCCGTCCGGGTGAGTACCACCAGCCGGGTCTTCACCCCCGCCGCCATCAGCGACTTGGTCAGTTGGAACAGGCCGTCCAGGTTCTTCGCCACCCGGCTGTCCACTGCAGACACATCCAGCGCGGCCTTCTCCTCGAACGCGGTCGCGTGCACGACATGCGTGACGCCGGCATCGACCAGCCGGGCGAGTTGGTCGCAGGCGACGGGGTCGTTCGGCTGGAACGGCACGCCGCCGGGTTCGACGGGTTCGCCGAGCCGGATGAACCGCACGTCACCCAACCCGGCCGCCACCAGGACGTCCTCGGCGTCGGTATCCGGGTCCACGACCGCGAGCACCTTGGCCGCGACGTTCGACACCGCGTGCGCCGGGACCTCGCGGAACTCCACGTCGTGGGTGACCGGGTGCCGCTCGTCGTTCGTGGTCAGGTTCATCGTGTCCCGCCACGTGTCCGGGAACTGCACCCACGCCAGGGCCTCGTCGAACACGTAGCCGGGCAGCCGCACGACCCGCGCCTGCCGGTCCTCAGTGGACGCCAGGTCCACCGAGCCGTCGCGCAGGAACGCGGTCGCCCGTTCGCCCAGCGGGCCGTCCGGCAGCGGGTCGCGCCGCTCCACCAGCAGGCCCGCCAACTGACGGCGCAGGTCGGCGGCGTCGGTGACGACCAGCGCGACGCGGTGCCGGTGCCCGGCGCGGGACACCCGGGTCGTGTGGCAGACGTCGGCGATGTCCACACCGTCGAGCCCGCCCGCGTCGATGAACGCGATGTGCCGCTCCACGATCCCGGTCAGCGACTTGATCGTCGCCGCGCTGAGCACGAACAGTTGCGGCCCGGTGGACGCGGGCCGGTCGTCCACCGCGACGTATTCCTCCAGCACGGCGTGCGCGTTGGTGCCGCCCAGGCCGAACGCGCTCACACCCGCGCGGCGCGGTCCCTCGGACTCCCACGGCAGCAGCTCGGTGGGCAGGTACAGCGGGCCGGAGGTGAAATCCAGCTTCGGGTTCGGCGTCCGGTAGTTGGCCTGCGGCGGGATCATCCCGTTGCGCAGCACCGCGATCGCCTTGATCAACCCGATCACGCCGGACCCCTCGAACAGGTGGCCGACGTTGGCCTTCACCGTGCCCACGGCGCAGAACTGCCGGTCGGTGGTGTGCCGGGCGAACGCGCGCTTGATGCCCTCGTGCTCGATCGGGTCGCCGACCCGGGTCGCCGTGCCGTGCGCCTCGAAGTACCCGATGCCGCGCGGGTCGACCCCGGCGTTGCGCCACGCGCTCACCAGCAGCTCGGCCTGAGAGTCGCTGTCCGGGTTGGTGATCCCCTCGGTGTTGCCGTCGTGGTTGACCGCGCTGCCCTTGAGCACCGCGTACACCTGGTCGCCGTCGGCCAGCGCCCGGTCCAGCCGCTTGAGCACCACCGCGCCCGAGCCCTCGCCGAACCCGGTGCCATCGGCCGCCTCGTCGAAGGTGCGGGTGACCCCGTCCGACGACTCGATGCCGATGTTCGAGTGCCGGTGCTTGACCGGTGCGAACACGATCCGCGCCCCACCGACCACGGCCAGGTCGCAGTCGCCCAACAACAGCGCGTTCTTGGCCTGGTGCACCGCGACCAGCGTCGCCGAACACGCGGTGTCCACCACCATGCTCGGCCCGCGCAGGTCGAGGAAGTGCGAGAGCCGGTTGGCCAGCATCGCCGGGATGTTGCCGGTGATCGCCTGCTGGCCCACCGACGGGTCGACCCGGCTGATGTAGTCCAGGTAGGTCGACCCCGGGTTGACCGCGAAGCCGACGAACACGCCGGTCCGGCTGCCGCGCAACCGGTCCAGCGAGTAGCCCGCGTCCTCGAACGCCAGGTACATGGCGCGCAGCACCATCCGGTGGTGCGGGTCGGTCAGCGTCGCCTGCCGCGGGTTCATGCCGAACGCGGTGTGGTCGAAGTGGTCGACGGTGTCCAGGAAGTAGCCGTTGTGGTACTCCACATCCGGCTCGTCCAACGGGTCGATGCTGGTGGCGCGCAGGTACGAGATGTACTCGGCCAGCTTGCCCCTGCGGTCGACCGGGAACGGCCGCGCCGTGCCCGACCCGGTGCTGATCAGCCGCCACAGCTCGTCGAGCCCGGACGCGCCCGGCAGGTCGACCGACAAGCCGACCACCGCGATGTCGTTGTTCCCCATGTTCGCCTGCGCCCCTAGTGGATCCGGGTGACCAGCGCGGTCACCGTCTTGCCGTTGACCTCGTCGAACTCCGTGACACCCAGCGCGCGCAGGGTGTGCACCACGCGCACCCACGCGACCGGCTCGGCCAGTTGGCGGGCCAGCAGCCCCGCCCCGTCAGCCGGGTCGAACAACTCACCGGTGACGCTGGAGACCACCGGGATCGCGGCGGGCGCGAACACCTGCCTGGCCAGCACCGCGTGGAACTCCGCGGCGGCGGGCGCCATCAGCGGCGTGTGGAACGGGCCGCTCACGTTCAGCGGCACCACCCGCGCGCCGGGCAGCCCGGCGATCGCCTTGCCCGCCACCGCCAGTTCGGCCCGGTCACCCGCGATCGTGGTCTGCGTGTCGGCGTTGAGGTTCGCCACGAACACGTTGGGCAGCCCGGTCTCGGCGAGCGCGCGCCGGACGAACGCGGCGGGCACGCCCTGCACGGCGGACATGCCGCCGCCGGTGACGCCCGCCATCAGCTCGGCCCGCCGCACCACCAGCGCCAGCCCGTCGGCCAGGCTGAGCACGCCCGCCGCGACCAGCGCGTTGTACTCGCCGAGGCTGTGCCCGGCGACGCACTCCGGGGCGGCCTGTTCGAGGCCCATGAGCGCGTTGACGAAGAACACGGCGGGCTGGGCGTACCGGGTGTCGCGCAGCCGCCGCAGCGGGTCGCGCACGCACAGCTCCTCGATGGAGCAGCCCAGCACCTCGTCGGCCAGCGCGGTCGCCTCGGGGTGGCGGGCGAACAGGTCCGACCCCATCCCGCGCTTCTGCACGCCTTGACCCGGGAACAGCAGACAACGCACGGTTTCGCTCCTTCTCCAGCTCAGCGGGCTTGTCGCAACGGTTCGACGCGGACGGCGCGCAGGCACTCGCGGGCGAACCGGCGGGCACCCGGCCCGGGGCCCGCGTCCAGCACCCGGTCGGCCGCCGAGTCGGTGACGGCGCGCGCCACCGCGCCCGCCCAGTCGTTGGGGCGCGCGAAGACCTGGTCCAGGTACTCGGTCACCAGGTCGTCGGCGCCGCGCAGGTCGTGCCCGCCGTCGGCGGCGTAGACCGGCAGCGCCAGGTCGCCGGGGCGGGGGAGTGGGCCGATCGCGGGCAGGTCGGCGCGCACCAGCGCGGGCAGCCCGGCCAGCAGCGGGCTGTGGAACGGGATCGTCGTGGGCAGGTCGGTCCAGGTCACCGTCGACCGGGTGAACGGCGTCGTGTGGCGCAGCGCGCGCAGGTCGGCGGGCGGGCCGCTGAGCACGTGCGCGGTGGGGGTGTTGACCAGGCCGACGCACACGGTGGGGTGGTCGACCAGCGCGTCCCGCAGGTCCGCCGTGGTCAGGCCGGTGACGGCGCTCATCGGGGCGCCTGAGTCGGCGGAGAGTTGTTGCGCGCGAGCCAGGCTGACCACCACCAGCTTGACCGAAGCCGTTGCCAGCGCGAAGAAGTCGTCCATTCGGCGGTTGTGGACCCCCGCCACGATCGCGGCCTGCAACCCGATGCTGTGCCCGAGCGCGCCGACCACGTCGTCCGGCAGCGCCCCCGGCTGCAGCCCGCCGAGTTGGCGCAGGTGCACCAGGACGCCGGTCGCGGTCGAGTCGAGCACCGGCGGTTCCAGGCCGTCCAGCCACTTCTCCACCGGCAGACCACCGGGCAGCGCGGGCCCGAGGTATTCCACCATCTCGTCCAGCGCGCGGTGCACCGAATGGAAGAACGCGGCATTCGCCGGGTTTCGACGAGCCTGTCGCAAAGCGGGAATCAACGCCTCGTTCCGTGCACCGAGGCCGTCGAACAGGACAAGCGAGCGCATCGCACCCTTACCATTTTCCGACAATAGGGGGTCGACCGGAAACACGTGGTGAACACGGTGTTTCGGCCGGTCGGGCCGCAACGACGGGGTAACCGGGTATTCATCGGGAGATGGTGACAGCGCTACCAAAACCCGTGCCGCACCGGTTGTTGCCATTCCCGGATGGGTGGCGCAGCGGTATTCCGGCCGGATTCTCCTTGGTCCGACCGCAGTTTCAAGGACGGTCAGTACGCTAATGCCGGGATACCCGGTAGACAATTACCGACGTCGGCTATCCACCCGAACGGCTTAAATCATCACCGAATGTCACCGGCCGGTCAGCGCGGGTGCGGTTGTGGGAAACTTTCCGGCTCTTGTTAGGATTGGTTGTCGCCGGTTCGGGTCGTACGCGGCACGTGTCAACCCCGGCCATCCCCGGGTCGCTCCCGGGTCATCCCGTGTGGACGGGGTCGGTCCCGGCGCAACGACACGCTGTGCAACGGAAACGCAACGCTTGTCCCGAAAAAACACTTCCGTGTGTCACTCACAAGAGTGACAAGGGGTGTGAGTGCCGGGCAGGCGGACTACAACTGATCCGGCAAGATCGACGCGAGTCGGGGGCCCTGGGTGTCGGGCGCGGTACCCAGGGCGGGTCTCGGTGCTGGTCCGGGGCGGATGGGTTCCGCGACGCACGGGGCGCGTCGCGGAACCCACACACCCGGTCGGAGTTGGAGCGATGGAACCGCGCAGTCAGCAGTGCAGAACGGGAAACCCGCCCCGGTGAGCGTCGACGAGGAGCCGCCCGTGCCGTCCGGCCGCGAGGTACCCGGGTGGACCGCCGGACAGGTCGCGACCAGACTGGGCATCACCGAGTCGACCCTGCGCTCGTGGCACCGCCGGTACGGACTGGAGCCGTACGCGGCGCGGCAGAGCGGCCAACGCCGCTACGGCCCCGACGACGTCGTCCGGCTGACCCGCATGTGCGAACTGGTCAACACCGGCATGCGCCCCGCCGCCGCGGCGGGCCTGCTCAACGGCGCCGCCCCGCTGCGCAACACCCAGGCCGCCGTCGTCACCGCCGCGCGCAAACTGGACACCGGGACCTGCGCCGACCTGCTGATCCAGTCCGTCCACCGCTGGGGTGTCCTGCGCACCTGGGAACGGGTGTGCCGACCGTCGCTGACCGCCGTCGAACGGGCCCAGCGCCGCGACCCGGACTGTGTCGACAACGAACACGCCCTGTCCTGGTCGATGACCGTCGCCATGCACCGCGTCCACCGTCCCCTGCGCGAGGCCGACATCCTGCTGGCCTGCGCCCCCGGCGAACAGCACTCCCTCCCCGTCGAGGCCTTGGCCGCCGCCCTCGCCGAACGCGACATCTCCGCCCGCGTCCTCGGCGCCGCCATGCCCACCCCGGCCCTCGTCCGCGCCGTCACCTCGACCACCCCGCGAACCGTGCTGCTCTGGTCCCACCGCGCCGACCACACCCACCACACCGCCGCGACCGCCATCGCCGACATGGGGCCGCGCCTGCTCATCGCGGGACCGGGTTGGCAGCCCGGGGCCGCCACGTGGGAACACCCCCATTCCCTCGCCACGGCCATCACCATGCTGACCCCCAGCCCATCCCTCGCCGATCTGTCCACCGATCTGGAGTGACCAAGCCGGTCGTATTCCCGGTGCGCGCCACTCGACCGAGGGGTGAGACCCCGTTGTTCGAGCCGTTGTGCTGCCTAATCTCGCGGGCACAGTTCGGATCTTGAGGAGGAACCATGGGTACTTATCGCGCGGTGGAGTTCGGCGAGTACGGCGGTCCCGAGGTGCTGCGGGTCGCCGAACGGGACGTTGTCGAGCCGGGCGCGGGGCAGGTGCGGATCAGGGTGCGGGCGACCGGGATCAACCCGGTCGACTGGAAGATCCGGGCCGGGTTGCTCGCCGCCGTCCGGCCGATCGACTTCCCGTACGTACTCGGCGGTGACGTCGCGGGTGTCGTCGAGGCGGTCGGACCGGACGTCACCACGTTCAGCGTCGGGGACGAGGTGCTGGGTGCCGTTGGTCAGGGCGGTTACGCCGAGGTCGTCGTCGCCGACGTCGCGACGCTGGCCGCCAAGCCCGCCGGGGTCGACTGGCAGGTGGCCGCCGCGCTACCGGTCGCCGCGAACACCACGTACGGGGTCTTCGACCTCATCCGCCCGGTGGCGGGCGAGACGATCGTGATCCACGGTGCCGCGGGCGGGGTCGGCACCGTGGCCGTGCAGATCGCCGTTGACCTGGGACTACGGGTAATCGCCACCGCAAGCGAGTCCAACCACGACTACCTGCGATCCCTCGGCGCCGAGCCGACGACCTACGGCGACGGCCTGGCGGACCGCGTCCGCGCCCTCGCCCCCAACGGCATCGACCTCGCCTACGACGTCGCAGGCCACGGCGCCGCCCCCACCCTGGTCAACCTGGTCGGCACCCCCGACCGCGTCGTCACCATCGCCGACTTCACCGCCACCGAAATCGGCGTCCGCTTCGCCAGCGGCACCGACCCAGCCGCCGTCAGCGCCCGCCTGACCACCGCGGCCGCCCTCGCCGCAGCGGGCAAGCTGACCGTCCCCACCGCCGCCACCTACCCATTGACCGAGGCCGCCGAGGCACACCGGGTCAGCGAGGGTGGTCACGTCCGGGGCAAGCTGATCTTCCTGCCCTGAACCGCCTCTGCCCCGGGGAGTTGCCGTCTCGCGCCGATATCGCGATCTGCACCCGACTTCTCCCCGGGCCGGGCGGCGCTGCGCCAACGGAGGTCCTGCCTAGAACCTGGATCATCTGCACGACGCAGGTCGGTAGGTGGTTTGCCGCAGGTATTCGTAGTGCCCCCTGGGGAGTGGGATGACTCCCATCTCGCTGCGGCCGCCCTCGCCGCAGCGGGCAAGCTGACCGTCCCCACCGCCGCCACCTACCCATTGACCGAGGCCGCCGAGGCGCACCGGGTCAGCGAGGGTGGTCACGTCCGAGGCAAGCTGATCTTCCTGCCCTGAACCGCCTCCAACCCGGGGAGGGCAACCCGGCCATGCCGCCGCTACCGGGTGGGGATGCCGAATGCCGCCGCGTACTCGTGCAGGAAGGCGTTCAGGGGGCGTGGGGGCCTGCCCAGCAAGTGGGCAACGGTGTCATTCGGGTGTTCGGGGTGGGTGGTGGCCATGTGCTGGATCTCCAGCACGTGGTCCACCAGCCAGGGCGGTGCGCCGCGGAGGTCTTCGCGGAGTTCGGTTGGGGTGACGGTGACGCATCGTGCGGGTCGGCCTGCTGCTGTGAGTCGGGCCGCGACATCGGGGTAGGAGATCGCCTCCGGGCCGGTGAGCAGGTGGGTGCCGGTCGTGTCGTGGGTCAGTGCGGCGACGGCTACGTCCGCGACGTCCCGGGCGTCCACCATGTTCAGCGGGGTGTCGCCGGTGGTGGTCGGGAACCAGCCGGTCGCGCGGATGCGGTCGGCGTGGAACAGCAGGTTCTGGAAGAAGGCGTACGGGCGTAGGAACGTGTGCCTGATCCCCGCCGTGCGGATGGCGGTCTCGACGCGGTGGTGCATGCGGGCGATCGCGACCGGTGAGTTGTCGACCTGGGGGGCGGACAGCTTGACCAAGTGGTGAACATGGGCTGCCGCGGCGACCACGCCGAGTTCGATCTCCTCCTGCCGTGGGCCGTTGCCCATGGCCAGGAACACGCCGGTCGCCCCGGTCAGCGCGGCGCGCAGCGAGTCGGGGTCGGCCGCGTCGCCGACGATCTGGTCGATGTGCGCGGGGAGGCGGCCGGGCGTGCGGACGAGTGCCCGGGTCGGCACGCCGCGCGCGCCGAGGGCGTGCAGGACGGCGCGTCCGGTGGTCCCGGTGCCGCCGATGACGACGATCATGAGTTCTTCTTCCGGTTGGAGGTGCGGGCCGCCGTGATGACGCCGCCGAGCACGGCTGACGGCACGGCGTCGAGGAACAAAGTGGACTCGGCCAGTCCGGTGTGGACGAGGGCGAGGCATCCCGCGGCCGCCGCCGCCGCGCACAGGACAGCGGCCACAAGCATGCGGACCACCCGCCGTCCGCCGCGCGGCGCGAAGGTGACCGCGAGCGCGGCGATGGCGGACGGGACGGCGATCGTGGTGAGCGCGGCCGCCGCCAACCGGTGGTCGGCCAGCAGCAGCGCGCTCACGTAGCTCATGGCGGCGGGCATGACGTAGGCCGGGACGACGTTGGCCGCGATCACGGTTGCTCGTGGCACGGATGCTCCTGGGGTTGGCCGGTTTGACGCCTCCAACGCTAAGAGCGTTGCCCTCTCCGCACTAGTGACCGAGTCCCGAACGGACTGTTCCACTGGTGGCACAATGTCCTGGTGGACGAGTTGGGTGACGTGGCGGTCTTCGTTCGGGTCGTGGCGGCGGGGAGCTTCTCCGCCGCCGCCCGCGCGCTGTGGATGCCGAAGTCGACGGTGAGCCGCCGGGTGGCGCGGCTGGAGAACCGGCTGGGTGTGCGGCTGCTGCACCGCACCACCCGGTCGCTGGCGCTGACCGACGCGGGTCGCGCCTACCACGCGCGGGTGTCGGTGGCGTTGTCCGAACTGGACTCGGCGGCGGGCGCGGCGGCGGACAACCGGGAAACCCCGCGCGGACTGGTGCGGATGACCGCGCCGCCGGACGTGGGCGCCGAGGTCCTGCCCGAGCTGCTGGCGGCGTTCCTGGCCCGGTTCCCGGAGGTGCGGGTGGACGTGTCGCTCTCGACGCGGACCGACCTGGTCGACGGCGGGTTCGACCTGGCGCTGCGCGGCACCGGCGGTCGGGGCTCGACCCGGCTCCAGGACACCCGGTTCCGGCTGTTCGCCTCCCCCGTCTACCTGGCGCGCAGGGGAGTCCCGCCACGGCCGGCCGACCTGGCCGGGCACCAGTGCCTGCGCTTCGGGGACGTCGACCAGTGGCTGCTGCACGGGCCGCGCGGGGAGGTGGCGGTGTCGGTGTCGGGTCCGCTGGTCGCCGACGACCTGTCGTTCGTCCGACGGGCGGCGGTGGCCGGGGCCGGGATCGCGCTACTCCCCGAACCGTCGGTGGCCGCGTCGGTCCGGTCGGGTCTGCTGACGCCGGTACTGCCCGATCACCACGCCGAGGGCAGGCCGCTGCACCTGGTGGTGCCGTCCGACCGGCACCTGCCGTCGCGGGTGGCGGTGTTGCGCGACTTCCTGGTGGCGAACTTCCCCCGGTGACCACGTGCGCCCGTGGCCCCGAAAGCCGATGTCGGGATCTGCGGCGAAGAGGTAGACGCGCAGGGTGACACCTTGGCGCTCGCCGGCCGCGAGCAGCGCGCCAATTGGTCCTCTCGCTCGGTCAGGATGTCCTGGCGCTTGAGCCGGAGCTGGACCCGCTTCTCCCGTTCGATGTCGTCATCGCGGGGGTAGATCGCGCGGAACAGCTCCCGCGCGTACTCCTCGGTCTGGAACATGCCGGGGAACGTCGACTGGACGTAGTACCGAAAGCCGACGACCGTGGCGCGGGGGAGCCCACGCCACGGTCGTCAGACGGGGGTCACGGGGTGCCGCAGGTCCTGACCCACTTCGAGCCCGCGATCTCGTCGTTCATCGACTGGTTGTAGCCGTCCTGGCCCGCGCCCCAACTGAAGTAGTTCCAGCGGAGGTCGCGCCAGACGCTGGCGGGGCCGAGGCAGGCCCAGGCGCCGGTGGCGTTGGTGTGGTAGTAGAGGTTGATCGAGTTGTTGTACTTGGTGCTGCCGTTGTTCTGCACGGCGCTGGCGCGGTTGCGGAAGTTGCCGCAGTCGTCGCCCCAGTTGTAGTCGTCCTCCGGCCAACTGCAGCTCAGGCCACCGTTGTTCTCGTCGTTCCAGATGTCGGCCCAGGCGTAGACCCGGCCGTCGCGGCACTTCAGTTCCAGGACGCGGATGTAGGCGCCCGAGGAGAACCGGTCCCAGCCCATCGGGAAGTAGCGCTCGTTGCCGCCGACGCTGACCCGGGCGACGCAGCCCGCCGGGATCTCGACCTGGTCGATGTCCAGGCAGTCCAGCCCGGAACACCCGCCGAGGGTCTGGCCGGGGTTGAGCGCCAGCGTGGTCCACGGGTCGCTGTTGTTGTTCTTGTACCGCGCCCGCAGCGGCGTGCCGGTCTCGTTCTTGACCGAGCCGCAGATGACGACCAGGTGGCAGTCGTCGGCCTGGGCGGTGGTCGGGGTCAGCGCGAAGGTCATCCCGGTCAGCATCAGGGCGGCTGACAGGAAGGTGAGCAGTCTGGATCTGACGCGCACGGTGGTCCTCTCCTTGAACCGGCTGTGGTGGCCAGACTCTAGGGAGAGACCCGGCGCGACGGCGGTGTCGCGCGCCAAGTCGGGACGGTGGGACGCCGTCCCGGCCCTGACCTGCGGGGACGGCGGCGGGTAGGACGCCGGTCAGCCGCGTTCCACCAACACCGGCTCCTCGGTGACCGTCAGCGGGTCGCCCGCGCGCAGCGGATCGGTTGTGCCGTCGAGGTGTCGGATGGCGCGGGTGCCCGGGGGAGCGGTGGTGGTGGCGGTCCCGGTGTGTGTCCACAGGATACTCGCCGGGTAGGTCCGCTCACCATCGGTGATCAGGAAATCGCACTGCCACACCGTATCGGGCAAACCGCTGCCGCGCCCGCGCCCACAACTGGTCACCCGCGCGTCGGCCAGCCACACCTGGAGTTGCTCCACGGCCAACGCCGCCGCCGTCGGCTCCCCACCGACGGCCTGCAGCACCAGCGGGATGTGGGTGCCGCCCCAGTTGTAGAAGTACATGCGTTCCAGGTTGGTGTCGTACGCGTAGAGCCCGACCAGGAAGAACCGGACCGCGTAGTTCCGGCTGGTCGTCTCGTCGAGCTTGTCCGCCAACGGGATGGTGTACGTGGTGCCGGTGTTCCAGATCGGCGGGTGTAGCCCGACCGCGTGCAGCTCGTGGTCGACGGTGGCGGTCAGCTCCAGCATCGACTCCGGCGGGTCCGTGGCGCGGCGCTGGAACAGCTTGACGCTCGCGACGTCGCAGTAGCCGTACCCGCCCAGCTCGGCGAACCGGCGCAGCACGGCCATCCCCTCGTCCGTCCACAACTGGCCCATCCCCGGGCAGGCCAGGGTGGCGGCGGGGTCGGTGGCCCGCAGGATCTTCGCCGCCCGCCGGGTCATCTCGACCAGGGTTTGCACGCTGCCCGAGTAGAACCGCTTGTCGTTGCCCAACACCCACAGCTCGTAGGACTCGATCCGGCCCCGGTACCGCTGCACGACGGAGGTGACGAAGGCGTCCCAGTCGGCCAGGTCGTCCGGCGGCGCCGACGACGACTTGTCGCTGTACGGGGTCGGCGGTCCGATCGGCGCGGCCCAGTGCGGCGTACCGCCGAAGACGAACAGCACCGGCAGCCCGGCTCGGTTCGCCCCGTCGACCAACCTGTCGAGAGTGGACCAGTCGTAGCGGTCCCGCTGCCGCTCCACCTCCGACCAGCGCGTCCCACTGTCCCACAACCGGACCGCGCCAACCCGGAACGTCGGCATCGCCCCCACCGCGCTGTTGATCGTCACCCCGAACAGCTCGCGCGGCACCGGTGTCGGCGGCCGCATCCACGCCGGTCCGGACACCCACTGCGGCGCCCGCGCGGGCGGCACCGCCGCCGACCCGCCGATCAGCAGGAACACCCCCGCCACGACAAGGACCACCGGCCACCACCGTCTGCGCCTGACCACCACCTCTGGCGTCTCCGGCACCTCTGGTTCCGGTGGCTCGACCGGCTCCCGTCTGGCCGTGCCCCCGGTCGCGACGGCTCGGGCCCACAGCCGGTGCAGCTCCAACAACTCGTCCGGATCGGCGCCGCAGGCCAACCCGATCTGCTCGACCACCCCGAACCGCTCCGGCACCGCCGCCCCGGTGCAGTACCGGTGCACCGTCGACTTCCCCAGGTTCACCCGGCGCCCGATGCTGTCGTAACTGCGCCCGCTCCGGGCCTTCAACCCGGCGAGCCGTTCCCCCAACTCCCGCGCCCCGGCCAACCCAGCCACCGTTCCCCTACCAGCCCATCACCACCACGACCACCGTGGCGCTGGAACGGTACCGGCCCCTCACCCGGGTTCACCGCCGGTTCAACCACTGTTGCGCAGGCCGCCCCGATGATCCCATCACCCGGCGGCACGACTCGATCACCGGACACGCCGGTGACCAAATCTGTCCATTGTGGTCTCTACTCGGTGTGCTGGTGAGGTGGGGTGACCTCGAGGTTCTGGCGGCGGAGGCGGTCTCGTCCCCAGGCGCCGAGGGGGCGGAGTGCCTCGTTGAGCGCGGCGCCGGACTCGGTGAGGGAGTACTCGACCTTCGGGGGCACCTCGGCGTAGACCTCGCGGTGGACGAGGTCGTCTTGCTCCATTTGGCGCAGGTGCTGGGTGAGCATCTTCTCGCTCACACCCGGCAGCGCGCGGCGCAGCTCAGCGAACCGGCGGGTGCCGTGGGCGTGCAACTCCCAGAGGACCAGGCCCTTCCACTTGCCGCTCACGACGTCCAGGGCCGCGTCGATTCCGCAGATGTACGGGCCGGACCTCGGTGCCTTCGCCATCGCTCGTCCTCACTGACGAAAAGGTGAGTACCGCAGAACTTGGTGGGTACTTCCCAGTCTATTCGACCTTGTCCACCATGGGCGCATGTCATCACCACCTACCAGCGGTGCCGTCAGCGTGATCGGTCTCGGTCCGATGGGGCGGGCCATGGTCCGTGCGTTACTGCGCGCCGGGCACGCGGTCACGGTGTGGAACCGCACGCCTGCCCGCGCCGACGACGTTGTCTCCGCAGGCGCGCGACTCGCCGACAACCCCTCGGCCGCGGTGGCGGCGGGCGACCTGATCATCCTGAGCCTGACCGACTACCGCGCCATGTGGGACATCCTGGGCCAAGCGACATCGGTGCTGGCCGGGCGCACCCTGGTCAACCTCAGCTCCGACACGCCGGACGCCACGCGAGAGGCGTCGACCTGGGCCCGATCGCACGGCGCGTCTTTCCTGACCGGTGGCGTGATGGTTCCCGCACCCATGATCGGCACCAGCCGCGCGTACGTGTACTACAGCGGCGATCATGGTGCGTTCGCCACCCACCGCCTCGTTCTCGCGCACATCGGCGACCCCCGTTTCCTGGGCGACGATCCCGGGCGCGCTCAACTGATGTACCAGGCGCACCTTGACGTCTTCCTCACCACCTTGTCGGGACTCGCGCACGCGACCGCCCTCGTCGGCTCCGCGGGAATCACCGCGGAAACGTTCCTACCCGAGGTGATGCGGCTGTTCCACGCCATTCCCGACATGATCGCGGCCGATGGTGTCGGCGGTCTCGGAGCCCGGATCGACGCGGGTGAACACCCGGGTGCGGGCAGCAGCATCACGATGCTGGGCGCCACCGCCGACCATATCCACGCGTCCAGCGCGGCTGTGCGCATCGACACCACCCTCCCCGACGTGATCAGGGCGCAGTACCACCGGGCCATCAACGACGGCCACGGCGCCGACGGGTGGACCCGAATCATCGACGGTCTTCGGGCGTAACGTGCCCCGGTATCCCAGGGCATGATCACAAACATCGCCCTGGGTGGGCGTCGCGTGGCGCTTGCCGCGGCCACGGGGATCGCCGCCACCGCCGTGCTGGCGTCGACCGCGCTCGCCGCCACGGGACCGTGGACCGTCGTGCCGAGCGCCAACTCCACCACCGTCACCGACACCGAGCTGCGCGCGGTGTCCATGGTGGACAACACGCACGGGTTCGCGGTGGGGGACGCCGACGGGAAGGCCGTCGTGGAAAGCTGGAACGGCAGCAGTTGGGACCTGGTGAGCCAGGACTCCTCCGGTTTCCTCAACGGTGTGGCGGCCTTGTCGGCCACCGATGCCTGGGCGGTCGGTACCACGTACACCGGCGGGACGCAGAGGACGCTGATCGAACACTTCAACGGGACCAATTGGACAGTCGTCCCCAGCCCGAACAACGGGGTCAACAGCGCGCTGAACGCCGTCGCCGCCCGCGCCGCCAACGACGTCTGGGCGGTCGGTCAGGACGGGGTGAACGAGTCCAAACCGATCATCGAGCACTGGGACGGTACGTCGTGGACACTCGTCCAGGGTGTGCAGGCCCCGAAGAACGGGATCGAGTTCCTGAAGGGCGTCACGATCACCTCCGACGGCACCGTCTGGGCGGTCGGCACCGTGGGGAAGTCGTTGGCGCCTGAGGGTTTCCGGCTCACCGCCTTCATCGAGCGCCTGACCGGCGGCACCTGGCAGTCCGTGCCCGTCCCGGCGACCAACCCGTCGTCCAGCGCCAACCTCAACGCCATCTCAGCCACCTCGGCGACCGACGTGTGGGCGGTCGGCGCCGTGGGCAGCCAGGCCCTCGCCGAACACTGGAACGGCACCGCGTGGACCATCGTGCCCACCCCCACGGTCAGCGGTAAGAGCACGGTGCTGAAGGGCGTCAAAGCCATCGCCCCCAACAACGCCTGGTTCATCGGCGACCAGTCCCTCGCCACCATCTCCGCGCTCTCGAACGGCACCACCACCACATTCCTCCCCACCCCCACCGGCACCCAACGCGGCGACCTCTCCGGCATCGCCGCGGTCGACCACACCCTCTACACGGTCGGCTCCCAGATCAACAACGCCACCACCTTCCAGGAACAAACCCTCGCACTGACCAACACCGCGGGCTGAACCACACGCCCCCCGGCCGCCCTCCTTCCCGGGAGCGCGGCCGGAGGGACTGCGGAATAGCCGGACCATCGAGCATCTCGCCCATCGAATCAATGGACGACCTATTTCAACCGGACATACAGTTACCGGGCGGTGGAAAGGGGGTGGTGGGTGGGCGTTGTCAAGTGGGTGCGCGCTTGGGAAGTTACCAGGCTGGGGGTTGTCGGGGCTTTCTCGCGCGGGCAAGTATGGACAGGGACTGGCGCATTTATGATAATCACAGTATGTGGAACATTTCTTTACCATCGAGATTTATGAGATCGCAGCGGTTTGTGGCCGCCGCGGTTGCCGGTATTGCCATTGCTGTGGTGACGACGCTTGTGGTGGTGGGTGGCGGGTCCGCGTCGGCTCAGTCGGGTGTGGCGGCGGTGGTCTGTGACGCCCCCGCGTGGGCTGAGGGCAGCACGTACGCCGCGGGCGCGAAGGTGACCTACCAGAGCAGGCTCTACAGCGCCAAGGTCGCGCACACCGCGTGGCCGGGTGCCGGGTGGAACCCCGCGTCGACGCAGTCGCTGTGGTCGGACCTGGGCGCGTGTGATGGCACGCCGCCTTCGTCGACCACCACGACGACGAAGACGACGACCACCACCACGACAACGAAGACGACGACCACCACCACACCCCCGTCGTCGACCACGACCACCACCACGACCACCCCGCCGTCGACCACGACCACGACGACTGACCCCGGTGGCGACACCTGCGCGGTCAAGTCGCGGCCCGCGGGCAAGGTCCTCGTCGGTTACTGGGAGAACTGGGACGGCTCCATCAACGGGGTGCACCCGCCGTTCGGCTGGACCCCGGTGACCAACCCGGTGATCAAGCAGCACGGCTACAACGTGCTCAACGCCGCGTTCCCGGTGATCCGCTCCGACGGCACCGTGCTGTGGGAAGACGGCATGGACAGCAACGTCAAGGTGTCCACCCCCGCCGAGATGTGCCAGGCCAAGGCGTCCGGCCAGACGATCCTCATGTCCATCGGTGGCGCCGCGGCCGGTATCGACCTGAACTCGACGACGGTGGCGGACAAGTTCGTCAGCACCATCGTGCCGATTCTGAAGAAGTACAACTTCGACGGCATCGACATCGACATCGAGACCGGTCTTTCCGGCGCGGGCAACATCAGCACCCTGTCCGCGTCGCAGTCCAACCTGATCCGGATCATCGACGGCGTGCTGGCCCAAATGCCGTCGAACTTCGGTCTCACCATGGCCCCGGAAACCGCGTACGTCACCGGCGGCAGCGTCACCTACGGTTCCATTTGGGGCGCCTACCTGCCGATCATCAAGAAGTACGTCGACAACGGCCGCCTGTGGTGGCTGAACATGCAGTACTACAACGGCAGCATGTACGGCTGCTCCGGCGACTCCTACCAGGCGGCCACGGTCCAGGGCTTCAAGGTCCAGACCGACTGCCTGAACAACGGCCTGACCATCCAGGGCACCACCATCAAGGTCCCCTACGACAAGCAGGTCCCTGGTCTGCCCGCCCAGCCGGGCGCGGGCGGCGGCTACATGACGCCCTCGCTGGTGTCCCAGGCGTGGACGACCACCGGTGGCGGCGGCCTCAAGGGTCTGATGACCTGGTCGCTCAACTGGGACGGCTCGAAGAGTTGGAGCTTCGGCGACAACGTCAGATCGCTGCAAGGCCGGTAGAAGCGCACACCGGGAACCCGTCCGGCCACACACCTGAGTGGCCGGGCGGGTTCCCGCCGGTAGCGATGTCCGACCAGCAGGCGATCATGGAGACGACGTCCACCGTCCCGCTGAAAGGTCGCCCATGCAGCAGGCCATCATCGCCGCCCTCGCCGCGCTACTCGGCCTCGTCGTCGGCCGGTTCTGGGACACCCGCAGCGAAGCGGGCCGCTGGCAGCGCGACCAGCGCATCCGGATCTACGAACAGTTCATCGGCGCCTACTACGCCTCCCGCGAGGCATACCGCACACTGGCGCTGACGGAGGTCGACACCCCCGAGGCCGACGAGGCCTTCGCCAAAGCGCTGGACTTGGCCGTTGACTTCAACCGCTCCGTGGTCGCCGTGTGGTTCCACGGCACACCGGACGTAGCCACCGCCGTGTACCAGGTCGACCTCAAGGTCAACGAACTAGCCGTCCTCGCCCGCCAACGCAAATACTCATGGGAAGACTGGCGCACCACCCGCGGCGGCGCCGAACACGCCGCCGAACACTTCACCCAGTCCGTCCGCCGCGAACTCGGTCTCCCCGAAACCCCTGTTACTCTTTGCTATCCGCCGCACGACCCCGCCGGTCCGCACTGACTTTCTCGGAAATGGGTCGGCAATCAAGCCGAATCGCATTCGGCTGCGCGGCTGAGTAGTAGGTCGCGTTCTCTTTGTTGTTGGTTAGTTCGGCGGCTCGGTTGAATTCGGTGCGGGCTTCGTCGGGTCGGGCGAGTTTGACCAGCAGGTCGGCTCGGACGGCGGGCAGCAGGTGGTAGCGGGCCAGCGTGTTCGACTCGACCAGCGCGTCCACCAGTTCCAGCGCCGCGGCCGGTCCGTCCGACATGGACACCGCGACGGCTCGGTTCAGGTCTACCACCGGAGACGGAGCGACCCGAGTCAGCACGCCGTACAGGGCGGCGATGCGACCCCAGTCGGTCTCCTCGGCGGTTCGTGCGCGGGCGTGGCAGGCGGCGATCGCGGCTTGTACGGCGTACTTACCGGCGCCGCCGCCCAGGGCGACGGCTCGGTCGAGGGCGGCGAGTCCGCGTCGGATCAGGAGTTGGTCCCAGCGGGCGCGGTCCTGGTCGAGCAGGGTGACGATCTCGCCGGACGCGTCGGTCCGGGCGCGCAGCCGGGACGCCTGCAGTTCCATCAGCGCGATCAGCCCGTGCGCCGCGGGCTCGTCCGGCACGAGGGCGGTCAGGATTCGGCCCAGCCGCATCGCCTCGTCGCACAGGCCGGGGCGGGTGAGGTCGGGGCCCGCGGTGGCCGAGTAGCCCTCGTTGAACAGCAGGTAGACCACGCCGAGGACGGACGCCAGCCGGGGCGCGAGCTCGGCGCCGGTCGGCACCTCGAACGGCACCCGCGCCTCGGTGAGCGTCTTCTTGGCCCGCACGATGCGCTGCGCCATCGTCGACGTGGGGACGAGGAACGCGCGGGCGATCTCCTCGGTGCGCAGCCCGGCCAGCATCTTCAACGTCAGCGCCGCGCGGGCGGGTGGGGTGAGGACGGGGTGGCAGGCGGTGAACATCAGCCGCAGCACGTCGTCCTCGACGTGTTCCTCGACGTCGATCTCCGTGGTGGTCTCGGTGGTGTGACCGAGCTCGGTGACCTTGCGTTCCAGCCGGACCTCGCGCCGGACACCGTCGACCGCCCGGCGCTTGGCGACCGTCATCAGCCACGCGCCCGGGTTGTCCGGGATGCCCGATGTCGGCCACTGTTCGAGCGCGGCGACCAGGGCGTCCTGCGCGAGGTCCTCGGCCGGCCCGACATCGCGGACCACGCGCGCCAAGCCCGCGATGACCCGGGCCGCCTCGATCCGCCAGACCGCCTCGACCGCCTTGTGGGTGGGCATCGGATCGGGCACGTCGAGGAATAAACCTCACCGGACGGATGGGCGCAACCGTCCGTCCTCAGCTCTCGCCCTGCTCCTGCGCCGCCACCTCGGCCCGCCACTTGGCCACGTTGGCCCGCCCCAGCTCCCCCACGCCGTCGGCGAAGGCGGCCACCTCGTCCGTGGCGACCTCGGCGAAGTCCGCCGCCTCGAAGATCTGCCGGATCTCCACCTCGCCGACCTGGCCGGGCATCAGGTTGGGGCAGCGCTTGACCCACTCGACGGCCTCCTCCTTGGACGCCACCTCCAAGATCGTGTACCCGGCGATCAGTTCCTTGGTCTCCGCGAACGGCCCGTCCACCACCGTCCGGTCGTCGCCGTCGAACAGCACCCGCGCGCCCTTCGCGCTCGGCTGCAGACCGTCCCCGGCGAGCAGGACACCCGCCTTGACCAGCTCCTCGTTGTACCGCCCCATCGCCACCATCGCCTCGGTGCTCGGCAACTGCCCAGCCTCGGACTCCACCGTCGCCTTGGCCAACACCATGAACCGCATCGTCATCCACTCCCCGTCGTCCCGGAGCCCAGGCCGGCCGCCCGGTCACCACCCCGATCCACCAGGGCGTCGAACGGGCGACCCCGGTTTCGACATCGTCCCCCGAGAAACTTCCAAGATCTTTTCGCGGGTGCTCCGCGCGGCGGCTGCCGTGTCGTGTGGACAGGGCGTTCGCCCTGGTGGAAGGGACTGCGGATGGCGGTCGTGACGGTGCGGCGGCCGACCGCCGGTGGAGCGGGCGGTCTCGCCCACGTGCCTCCCCGCCCGAGGTCTTCCTGGCCCGGTGCCGCTCACGCAGGCCGGGCCAACTGTCGGCCGTCGCCGCCGACCAGGACTGGACCAGACCTGCGTTGCCCGTGCGACGAACGTGCCCGACTCGACCGCGTCCATGACTTCCCGGGTCATGGTCCACATCGCGGCCACCTGGATGGCGGCGGAATCGTTCGAACGTTCGACAACGGGATCACGTGGGTGAGCTTGGCGTCGCGGGGACTGGGCGTGCGGCCGTTCACGTCAGGCCGCCCGTCAGCCGCGAGTCGTGGTGGCCGCTTGTGCGGCCCGCTCGATTTCTGCGGTCCGGGCTTCGCGGAGAGCGGCGTCGCGCTGGGGGGAGCCGGGGGCGGTGCCTGTCGCACCGTCGAGGTGTTCGCGGAGGATGTCGGCGTGGCCTGCGTGTCTGGTGGTTTCGGTGAGCATGTGGACCAGGATGTTGAAAAGCATGACGTTGGGGCGTGGCCACCACGGCACGTGTCCCGGTGAGTCGATGTCGAGGGCGGTGATCGTCGTGTCGGAGTGGGTGCAGGCGCGGCGGTAGTTGTTGATGATTTCTTCGCGGGTTTCGTGTTCGGTGGCCCACATGTCGGTGCCGCGTTTGTCGAGGTCGTCCCACCGGGGGAGGGGATCGGGGAAGGGGCGGTTGAAGACCTCACCGAAATACCGGCATTCCGACAACGTCAGGTGTTTGACCAAGCCAAGGAGGTTGGTACCCGTCGCGGTCAGGGGGCGGCGGATGTCGTACTCGCCGAGACCGTCGAGCTTCCAGAGCATCGTCTCACGGATCTCCCGCAGGTCGCCATGCAGGTATTCCTTCGCGAAGTCATCGATCACGAAGCCACCTTCTCATGGCAGGGGGTGTGGCTTGTCGGCCTTGGTGGGGATCATGGTCCACGACTGCGCGGCGTTGACCGTGGTGGTGCTGCCGCACGTCTGCAGGCGGACGGTGTGGGTGCCCTGGGCGTTCGGGGTGGTGATGGTCAGGCAGGAGGAGGCACTGTCGGGGGAGTTGCGCAGGCTCATGGTGGCTCCGTTGTCCCGCGTGTACACCAGCCAAGCCTGGGAACTGTCGAGTCGGTTGCAGTTCACCGGTGCCAGGCTCGAACCGACTGTGGCGGGTGCGAGGCAGGTGCTGGTGACGGTGTTCTGGATGACGACGTACCTGCCGTTCGCGGTCTCGGTGAACACCCAGCTCGTCCTGTTGTCGACGCCGCACGACTTGACCACGATGGCGCCGGATGTGTTCAGTTGCAGGCAGGACGCATCCGAGGCGATCTTGTAGGGGCCGTAGCGGAAAGGCTCCGCTTGCGCGGGGGTGGCGCAGGCGAGCAGGGCGAGGGTCGACGCGAACGTGGCGGTCCAACGCAACATGATCTTCATGCTCCGCTCCCTCGGGGCTTCTTGATGAACCGCACGGGCCGGTGATCTGATCCCCATTTCTCCGTCGCGAGGGGAACGCTCGCGGCGAAGTGTTCCGTCGCGTTCTGGTCGGACCAGATCAGGTAGTCGATGGTTCGTATGCCGTGCGTGGGTGCGGCGGGGTCAACCACCCAGACCCGTTGTGGGACGTAGGCGCGCGGGTAGTTGGGTTCGATGTTGAAGTCCCCCAGCATGACCCACCCGGTGGGCCTGGGGCTGAGGGCCGCGGTCGCCTGTTCCGCCTTCTGTAGCAGCGCCGCGACGTTGCCCCCTTCGGCTCGGCGTCGGCGTGCGCGTTGTAGATGACCGTGTTGTCGGTGAGTACCAGTTGCAGGAGTCCTCGGTCGCCTTCGTACACCGAGGCGGAACGGACCGGCGGCAGGTAGTTCCAGGATTTGACCGGGGCCGTGCTGGTTCGCACGACGAACGCGAGGTTGGGGCGGGCGCCGTTCAACGATTCGCTGTCCTCGACATCATCGGTGCGCAGGATGAACACCTTCCGCTTCTGCGGGGTCCCGTTCCTGGGGAACGTCCAGTCGCATTCACGCCCCTCGCGGAGCATCTTGACCACGGTCTTGCAGGTGAATGCGACTCCGGCAGGCTTGTGCCGCTTGACGAGGTCGTCGAAGTCGGCGAGTTTGCCCACTTCTTGGAGGGCCACGACGTCGTGGTCGGCGGCCAGGTCGGTCACTTCGTACAGCGCGCTCTGCGGCAACCAGAGGCTCAGTCCGCCTGAATTCGCGCCATGGGTGTTCCAGGTCGCGAATGTGTAGTCCGTCACGTGTTTGGCCGACGCCTGTGGTGCGCCCACCACGGTCAACACTGTGGTCAATACGGTGGCCATCGCCACCACGAGCCAGACCCGTCTGCTTCCGCGCACAACCATCGCCCACCAACCCCGGTTACGTGATCATTCTCAACTGCCGGGGAACTTCCCACCGTGCTCAACGAAGGCGCAATGCTCGCGGACTGGGTTTCACCCACTGGGGGACGATCGTCCACCGATAGGAGGAGCGTGCGTCGACTAGTCCATAGTGGACAGCCACGTGTCGACCGCGGTTGCCGTGGTGTGGGCGGAGGTGGTGAGCACGGTGAAGTGGGTGCCGGGGACGTCGACCGTGGTGGTGGTCATCGGCCATGGGGGGAGGGCGGGGGTTTGGGCGCGCAGCAGCAGGGTCGGTGTCGTCAGTGGCTTGGGGGTCCAGTCGGCGAACAAGGTGAAGTGGCGGAATGTGGCGATGAGGTTGGTGTCGTTCAGGGTGGCCGGGTCGCGCAGGACCAGGCGGCAGGTGTCGGCGGCTTGGCTGGTGAGGGCGGTGGGGCCGGGGCTGGCGGTGGTGTCCACGAGGATGACGCCGGTGGGTGCGTGTGGGCCGGTCTCCAGCAGGCGGGCGATCTCGTGCGCCACCCAACCGCCGGAAGAGTGTCCTAATAGGACGTAGGGGGAGTCGTCAATGTGGTCGAGGACGGCTGCGGCGGAAGCGGCTATCAGGTCTTCGCGGGTCGCTGGCAGTGGTTCGCCTGCGCGGTAGCCGGACAGGGGGAGGACGGCGATGTCGCGCTGGTTCTCGAATGTCAAGCTGAACTGGCGGTACTGCTCGGGGCTGGCCGGGGCGGGAAGGGATGGCACGCAGATCAGCCGTACGCGTGCGGGGCCGGTGGTGAACGGCACCACCCGCAGCCGTGGAATCGGCTCGGCAGAAGGGGGAGCAGCGGACGATGCGAGTGTGATGGCGCCTGCGGAATCGCCGGTGTTGTGGGCGTGGGTGAACCGTTCGACGAGGGTGGTGCGTGCCGGGGCGGGCGTGGTGAGCTGGGTGGTCAGGTAGCGGGCGAGGGCCTCGGGCGTGGGGTGGTCGAAGATCACCGTAGTGGGCAGGCGCAGGCCGGTGGCCGCGTTGAGCTGGTTGCGGAGTTGGACGGAACCGAGCGAGTCGAAGCCCATCTCGCGGAACGGGCGGTCGGCGGCGATAGCGTCCGGTGTGGAGTGTCCCAAAGCGACGGCCGCGTGCTTGCGGACGAGGTCGAGTGGGGTGGTGGCCGAGAGCGGCGCCGGTGCGCCAGTGGCCGCCACGCGCGGGCGCGGTCGGACCAAGGCGCTGAGCAGGGGTGGGACGTCGGCGCGCGGCGCGCGGTCGATGGGGGTGGCGGCCAGTACCGGTTCGGGCGAGCGCAGGGCCGCGTCGAAGGAGGCCAGGCCGGTGGCGTCGGAGAGCGGGAGCAGGCCGAGACCACGGATGCGGGCGCGGTCCGTGTCGGTGAGGTGACCGGTCATGCCGCTGGCGCGTTCCCAGAAACCCCAGGCCAATGCCGTCGCGGGGCGGCCGTTCGCCCGGCGGTGGCAGGCCAGGGCGTCCAGGAAGGTGTTGGCGGCGGCGTAGTTGGCCTGGCCGCCGGTGCCCAGTTGGCCTGTGCAGGACGAGTACAGGACGAACGCGGCGAGGTCGCCGGTCAGTTCGTGCAGGTTGAGCGCGGCGTCGACCTTGGGGCGGAAGACGGCGTCGACCTGGGCGGGGGTGAGCGAGTCCAGCACACCGTCGTCGAGGACGCCTGCCGTGTGCACGACCGCGGTCAGCGGGTGATCGGTGGGGACTGCGGCCAGGACCTCGCGCAGCGCCGCGCGGTCGGCGGCATCGCAGGCGGTGATGGTGACCGTCGCGCCCAGGGCGGTCAAGTCGGCTTGCAGTTCGGCCGCGCCCGGGGCCGCCAGGCCGGAACGGCTCAACAGCAGTAAGTGGCGAACCCCTTGTTGGACAACGAGGTGACGGGCGAGCAGCGCGCCGAGCGTCCCAGTGCCGCCGGTGATCAGCACGGTTCCCTCGGGGTCGAGCGGGGTTGTCAGGCGGGCTGAAGTATCCATTGTGGATAGACGAGGCGCGTGCGGGATACCCGCCCGGATGACCAGTTGCGGTTCGCCGAGAGCGAGGGCCCGGCCCAGTGCGTCCCGGGAGTCGTCCTGGTCGTCCACGTCGATCAGGAGGAACCGGCCTGGGTGCTCGGTCTGCGCGGACCGGAGCAGGCCCAATAGTGGTGCGTGCACGAGGTCGTGGACGTCCTCGCCCATCGCGCGCCGGGTGAGGATCACGAGCCTGCTGCCCGCCGTGTTCTCGTCGGCGAGCCAATCCTGAAGCAGGGCAAGGATTCGTTGGGTCGCCGACCGAACGGAATCGGCCGTGACCGGTAGATCCGCCGCGCACTCGACCACAACGAGATCAGGTCTGGCGGCTCGCAGCGCTGCCAGGTCGAGGCGGGCGCTCCCGTCGAGCCACATCCACTTACCGGGCGTTTCCGGGCCGAGCGCCAGGGGAACCCAAGCGATCCGCCACAGTTCGGCCCGGCCGCCCGGAGTCAGATCGTCCGGCGCCGGGCGCGTCGTGATCGCGTCGGCCGTCATCACCACCGCGCCGGTCGGATCGGTCGCGGTCAGTGCGACGGTGTTCGGTGCTGTCCTGGTCAGCCGGACCCGCAACGAGGTGGCGCCGGTCGCCCACAACCGCACACCGCTCCACGAGAACGGCAGCACGACCTCACGGACTCCGGCGCCGAACAAGGCGTGCAGGACCGCGTCGAGCAGTGCCGGGTGCACGCCGAACCGTTCGGCGTCGGCGTGCTGGTCGGCGGTCAAGGCCACCTCGGCGAAGATCTCGGACCCGTGGTGCCACAATGCGCGCAGGTTCTGGAACGCTTGCCCGTAGTCATAACCGGCCTCGGCCAAGTCCTGGTAGAAGCGGACGAGGTCGATGGCCTCGGCGTCCGGCGGCCAGTGTCCGAGCGGTTCTGGTGCCGCCCCGGCCGCGCCCAGGACGCCGGTGACGTGTCGGGTCCACGGCGTGCCGGGATGGTCGGCGGGTCGAGAGTGGATCTCCACCGACCGCGCCCCGACCGCGACCTGGATGTCCACCGCCGTGTCCGGCGTGAGAACCAGGGGTGCTTCGAGCACGATCTCTTCGATGGCCGTGTCTGCCAGGTGTAGCGCCAGTTCGACAAAACCGGTGCCAGGCAACAGAACTGTGCCGCACACGGCGTGATCGGCCAGCCAGGGATAGGTGTCCAGCGAGATCCGGCCGGTCGCCAGCCGGCCACCACCGGGCAGCTCGACCTGCGCGCCGAGTAAGGGGTGCTCCGGGTCGGCGAGCCCGGCGGACGCCACGTCGGTCGACCGGGACACGATCGGGTCGAGCCAGAACCGCTTGCGCTGGAAGGCATACGTGGGCAGGTCGACCCGCCGGGCCTGCTCGCCGTAAACGGCACGCCAGCGCACCGGGACACCGTGCGCGTGCGCCTGGGCCAGCGCGAGCCGGAAGTGGTCCAGTCCACCCTCGTCTCGCCGGAGCGTGGTCAGCACGGCGGCGCGCGCGTCGACCGACTCGACGGTCTCCTGCATGCCCATGGTCAGCACCGGGTGCGGGCTGATCTCGATCAAGGCCCGGTGCCCGTGCTCGACCACCGCGTGAACGGCCCGGTCGAACCGCACCGGCTGTCTCAGGTTGTCGAACCAATACCCGGCGTCCAGCGTGGCAGTGTCCACCGGCGTGCCGGTTACCGTGGAATAGAACGGAATTCGACCGGTGCGCGGCGCGATGCCTGCCAAATCGGCCAGCAACCGTTCGCGGACCGCCAGTACTGCGGGGGAGTGCGACGCGTAGTCGACGGCGACCCGCCGGGCCCACACACCATCGTTCACGCACGCGGCGACCAGCTCGGTGATGGCTTCCGCGTCGCCGGACACCACGATCTTCTCCGGACCGTTGACAGCGGCCACGGAGAGCCGCGATCCCCACGGCGCCAAGTAGTCCACCGCCGCGTCGGGGGTGAGCGACAGCGTGGCCATGCCGCCGGAACCGGCCAGTTCGACCAAGGCCGCGCTGCGCACCGCGACGATCTTCGCCGCGTCGGCCAGGCTCAGCGCCCCGCAGACGGCGGCCGCCGCGATCTCGCCCTGGCTGTGCCCGATGACGGCGGCGGGCTCAACGCCATGGGTCCGCCACAGTTCGGCCAGTGACACCAGCACGGCGAACAACGCGGGCTGCACGACGTCGACCCTGTCCAGCCCGGGTGTGTCCGGTTCACCGCGCAATACGGCGAGCAGGGACCAGGAAACGTGCGGTGCCAAGGCATCCGCGCAGCGGCTCAGGCTCTTGGCGAACACCGCCGAGGTTTCCAGCAGTTCGACGGCCATCCCCGGCCACTGCGAACCCTGGCCGGGGAAGACGAACGCCGGCCGGGCGTCGGGCACGGCCTCGGCCTGGACCACGTTCGGCGCGGGCACCCCGGCGGCGAGCGCCGCCAGCCCCCGGGTCAGGCCGTCAGAGCTATCAGAGCCATCAGAGCCATCGTCGAGCACGATGGCCCGGTGGGCGAACCGGGTCCGCGTGGTGGCCAGCGACCAGCCGACGTCGACCGAGTCGAGCGTGGGCTCGGTTCGCAGGTGTGCCAACAGTTTCTCAGCCTGCGCGCGCAGGGCCTGCGGTGTCTTCGCCGAAAGCACCCAGAGCGTCGGTTCGGCAGGGGATGTTTCCTTGTTGGGCAACGATTCCGCCGGTGCCTCTTCGACGATGACGTGTGCGTTGGTGCCGCTGATCCCGTAGGACAGCACGCCCGCGCGGCGGGGTGTGTCCCGGCTCGGCCACTCGGTGGCCTCGGTCAGCAGCCGCACGTGCCCGGTGGTCCAGTCCACCGCTTGATTGTGGTGTTCGGCGTGCAGGGTCTTGGGCAGCAGGCCGTTGCGGATCGCCAGCACGGTCTTGATCAGTGAGGCACCGCCCGCGGCGGCGAGCGTGTGGCCGATGTTGGACTTGAGCGAGCCCAGGTACGCGGGCCGATCCGCCGGACGGTCGCCGTACACCGCGAGCACGGCCGCGGCTTCAATCGGGTCGCCGACCTTGGTGCCGGTTCCGTGCGCCTCGACCAGATCGATGTCGGCCGCGGTCAGCCCGGCCGTGGCCAGCGCCCGGCGCATGACCAGTTCCTGTGACGAGCGCCTGGGTACGGTCAGTCTGCCGCTCGCGCCGTCCTGGGTCAGCGCGGAGCCGCGCAGCACGGCCAACACCGGCAGACCGGCCCGCTGGGCGTCGTCGAGCCGGGCGAGCAGGGTCATCACCACGCCCTCGGCGGCGCCGAACCCGACGGCGTCCGCGCCGAAGGCCCGCGACCGGCCATCGGCGGCCAACGCGCCTTGGCGGCTGAACTCGACCAGCACACCCGGTGTGGCCAGCACGGTCGTGCCGCCCGCGAAGGCCAGCGAGCATTCTCCCGCGCGCAACGACGCCATCGCCAGGTGCACGGATGTCAGCGCGGACGAGCACGACGTGTCGACGGTCATCGTCGGGCCGACCAGCCCCAGTGTGTAAGCGATCCGGCCCGCCAACACGCTCGCCGTGCTGCCGACCAACAGGTAGCCGCTGGAGCCGGTGCCGCCCTCGGTCATCCTGGGGCCGTATTCGATGTCGAACGTGCCCGCGAACACCCCGGTCATGGTGTCGCGCAGGCTTTCCGGGTCGATGCCCGCGCGTTCGCAAGCCTCCCAGACGGTCTCCAGGAGCAGTCGTTGGTGCGGGTGCATCGCGCGCGCCTCGCGGGGGCCGATGCCGAAGAAGTCCGCGTCGAACCCGGCTATGTCGTCGATGAACCCGCCCTGCCGCACGTAATACGTGCCGTCGTGAGCCTGGTCCGGGTGGTATCCGGCGAGGCTGTCCCAGCCGCGGTCGGTGGGCAGGTCACCGATGACGTCGCGTTCGCCGAGCACCACTCGCCACAGGTCCTCAGGCGACTCGACCCCACCCGGCAGCCTGCACGCCATGCCCACGATGGCGATCGGCTCGGCGGCGGGGTGAACAGCCTGATTGTCCACTATGTACTTTTGTGGCGGCTCCGTCGCAGACATGCCCACACCAACTCTCGTCGAGACCTGCTGAGACCAAGATAGACAGTCCACAGCGGATTGCCGCGAGTATGTGCCCGCGCGTGGGGCGCGCAGACCTGACACAGCGAGTTTTAGTCGGATGGTCAGGCCACCGGGCTCCGCTGTTCGGCAGCCCGTTGCACTCTAGTCAACTTTGGTCTTGACCAATAGGGCTGCAGTCAAGCGGTCTGCAGTCCGAATTGGACTCCCGGTCAGCGTCGGCTGGTGGCCAGGATGACCAGGAACTGGCCGCCGCCGGGCTCGACCTTGGTGGTCACCGGCAGGTCGGGGGTGAGACGGGAGAAGCGGTCGGCCAGCCACGCGGCCGCCTCGTCGGCGTCGTGCCGGGTTGGGCAACGGGCGACGGTTTCGCGCCCGCCTTTCCGGTCCAGGCGGGTCGCGACCGTCATCAGGGGTGCGGGGTCGACCACGTGCAGGTGGGCGGCCCAGGGGATGACCACCTTGACCGCGCCCTTGCGCGTGTTGCAGCCGCGGTGGGCGAGGCGTTCGGGGACCTTGGCCTTGCGGTCCGCGGTCCGGCTGTCCACGCTCGGCCCCCGCGAGTCGTTCACCGACATGTCGGGGTCGACCGGCTCGTCGCACACCCAGCACCGCCAGTTGTCACGCTCGGCCACGTCGTCGAGGAGGCTCATAGGAGCAAACTACCGCCGCCCCGCCGTCAGCTCCGGTTCGACACCGAGATCACCGGGGTCGTCCACCGGCAGCGGGCGGCCGCGCGGCGGGAACCTGAAGTGCCGCCGGTCGTCCGGGTCGGCACCGACCACCGCCGCGGTGATGTTCCCGATGACCACGGTGGACGCCAGGTGCGCGACGTACCCCGCGTCAACCGGGGTCGTCGGGAGCAGCACCCAGCCGCCCCGGTACGGCACGAGCCTGCCAGCGCCGTCGGGCAGCGTGATCACGCCGCCCCGCGCGGCCGCCGCCCGCACCTGCTCGACGAAGATCTGCTGCCGGTGCGCACCCAACGCAGCCAGCCGGTCCCGGACCGTGCGCGGAGTCGACCCGCCCAGTTCGGCCGCGGTCCGCCGGTGGTCCGCGAGCTCCTCGTCAACCTGCGTCCAGTGCTGGACCGGGTCAGCCTTCGACCGGTGGTCCCGCGCGATCCCGCTGGGTAGGCCCGAGGGGCCGCTCGCGGCGTGGATGTACTCGCCGCCAGCGGTCAACGGGATCGCGTGCACCGCGCCGAGATCCGGGATCGCGGTCGCGTTGGCATCCGCGATCGTGCCCGCCTGCGGGTCGACGAGCAGGACCCGGCCGTTGTGGTTGACCACGTTCCACGCGTGTCCGGCCAAGAGCCCACCACGCCCCGGCCTGCGGTGCCCGAACACCAGGGCGGCCGCGCCCGGACCAGCGGCCGCCACCCGGCCGATCACCTCGCCCAGCCCCGGGGCACCCGTCCCGACGAACTCCGGGTGGTGCCCCAGCCTCGCCGCCACCCAGGCCCCCGCGTCCCTCGGCGGCGCGTCCGCCGACCACCGACCCGCCACGGTGGGCTCACCGTTGTAGGTCCGGTGGAACGCCACCACCGCGTCGACACAGTTGACACCACTGCCGACCTCGGTCCGATCACCGTTGACCAGGTGCGCCCAGCCCGCCGGGTCCACGAACCGAGCACCGTCCGGTACGACCGCGCGCAGCGCCGCCGCGGCCGCCGTGCTCCCCGGCACGAGGACGTTCGAGACCGGCGACTGCGGGTCCGCGTCGGCCTCGTCCAGGGACCGCTTCACCCCGGCCACCTGCTCGACGGTGACCGCCTCGGCCCAGGTCCCGCCGACCCGGCGCAGCGGTGTCGACGCGCTACCCGGGTTCCCGGTGTCCGGCCGCTCTCCTGGCGCGGCGGACCGCCGAGGTCCACCGGCTCCCCTGACGAAATCACGCCAGAAGAGGCCGCGTCGTCGGGGCTGCGGCTGGGTGGCCGCGGGGGCAGGGGTGAGTTCGGTGTAGTCGGGTGGGGTCGTTGTCTGGTCCGGTTCGCCCGTGTACGGAGGTGGTGATGCTTCCTGGGTTGTGGTGTTGATCGGCGGGGCTTCGACCCGGGTGGTTTCGATGAGTCCGTTGCCGAGTCCGCTTGGTCCGCTGGCGTCGGTGGGTGAGTGGTAGCGGGGCAGGAAGTCTGGGTCGACCCCCTCCGGCAGGTCCGCCCGGCGGATTTGGTTGTCGTAGCCGTCGAGCTGGAAGAACTCGTCGTCGCTGACGGGGTTGGCGTTCTCGCGGGCGGGGCGGCTGGACTCGGCGAGGCTGGTTATCAGGTAGGTGACCTTGGCAGGCGCGAGGTCCTGCGGCAGGGTGTTCGCCCACGCCTGGACCTCTTCGAGGTTCACGCCCGGGGCGACGTGCAGTACGCGGCCCCGCTTGTCGGGATTGGTCTCGTGTTGCGGCGGCAGAACAGGCGCGCGCTCGTGTCGATCCCCGCTCCGCCGCACGACGATGCCGTCACCGGTGGACACGAAGTTCATATTTCCAGGAGTCCGCACGCCCGCGCGCCGCCAGGCGTGGACGAGGGTGATCATGCCCATCCGGAGGGCGTCGTCCTCCCACACGCGGATGTGGACGTCTTGGTGGGTGTGCACCACGACCGTGGTCGGCGGGGTGAGGTTGTGCGCGGTCCGGGGCTGCCCCGGCGCGGACGGCATCCCGCCCCCGGTCTCGGCGTAGAAAGTCGCGTCGGCCAGGAACAGGTAGGAGCGGCCGCCCTGCCGCACGAGGGTCACGCCCGCTTCGTCGAGTTCGGCGGTGTCCGACCGGGTGAGCGCGGTGTCGCCCGCGCGGTCGACGTTCTCGATCTCCTGGCTGTGCGTGATGTCGCCCGCGCGGACCCCCTGCGGCAGCAGGCGCAGCGAGCCCGGCACCAACCGGGCGCTCACCCGCAGGTCGAGGGTGTCTTCCTGACCCGGTGCCCGGCGCACGGAGATCCCGTTGGCGGCGTAGGACCGGTCGGTGAGCATCTGCCGCATCCCGTTGAGCAGTGACTCACCCGACGTCAGCCGGTGCAGGGCGAGTTCGGAGATCGATCCCGGCGTCGTGCTCGCCGAGGTCGACCTCGCCGCTGTGGCGACCTGGCTCGTGCCCAGCCCGCGCTGCCCCGCCGCCAGCGGTGCGCTGCCGAACTGGGCGAGGACCGCGTGGCGGATGGCGTCGGCCGAGCTGGAGCCCAGCGCCTCGACGTTCCAGGCGGCCGATGGATCGAGCACGACCTGGTCGTGTGCGCCCGCCCAGGCCTGGTCGATGGTGAGCGGGTTGTGGGTGAGCACGTCGAAGCGGGGGTCCTGGGTGGGGCCGGGCAACAGGGGTGACGTGTGCGTGTTCGGCGCGACCAGAGCCACCGTGGCTTTCACCCTGACCGGGACACGGCCTGCCCCGGCGATGGTCTGGTACTGCTGGGTCGCCCCCGGCTCGGGTGACCGGACAACGCTCATCTGCACCAGGAAGGTGACGGGGTGGCTGGTGACCTCCAAGCCGCCGTCGAACGTGGTCATCACCACGGGCTTGCGGGTGTGCGAGCCCAGTTCGCCCCTGGTGTGGCTGCCCTCGGTCTGCTGGGCGGCCGTCGTGGTCAGCGCGTAAGTAGAGGTTGTCTGCGTGTGTGGTCGCTGGGGGGCGCGCGGATCGCGGGAGTCCAGTCTCCTCGGGGCGGTGGCGTTCGGCGGCGCCACGCTGATCCGGATGTCGACGATGTCAGTGTGCGACGCCTGGTGGTGCGGTACCGAGACCACGCCCCCGCTCGCCAGCACGGACTTGAGGTTCACCTGTGCCCCGGGGCCGGTGAGCAACTGATTGAGGCTGGTGACGACCTCTGTCCGCCAGTGGGGGTCGTCGACGCCGAGCGCGATCAGTTCCGCGATCACCTTCCGGTCCAGCGGTTCGTTCAGCGCGGAGCTGTACACCGTTGTCGGGCCGTGCGCCGCGTATCCGCCGGTGTCACTTGGGCGAGAGCCGTACTCGTAGATGACGTGACCGACGTGCAGCAGCGCCTGGGAGCTCGTTTGCCCGGACTGGAGCGGTGGGACCCAGCGGTGGGCGCTCGCGACTTCTTCCGGCACGGGTAGGCCGAGCTCGGTGAAGATCCGCACCGCGTCGTGCACGGGCACCTCGACGACGAGCCCGTTCGGGACATCGACGGTCACCGTGAGCGGCGCGGTTGGGCGGTGGCCCGGGTTGGTCGGGATATCGAGGTTGCCCGTGGTTGTCATCCGGGTGTCCAGCGCCAGCCACACCGTCGAGCCGTGGTACTGGTGCACCTGCCGGGAGCCCGGCGCGAGGTCGTTGACCTCGGTCCTGCCGGGACCCGCCGTGTTCTGGCGCGACCTGGTGGAACTCACCGGTTGCTCGCCGTCCCGCCGGTGCACCAGGCGACCGTCCGTGCGCACCGCGACCAACCGCGGGTTGTGCAAGGTCGTCTTGACCGCGATCGAACCCCGCCCGGTGTTGGCCGAGCCCGGCCGGATCAGGTGCGGGGCGGTCACCTCGCCGCTGAGCGCGAGCACGGCGGAGCCGCGCGCACCGGCCTGGGACACGAGGCTCCGCAGCGCGGACGCTTCCGGGGTGCCCGGCATGGACAGTTGCGACAGCTTGGCGTGCAGTGTGCGCGGGGTCGCGGACCCGCCCCGATCACCCTCGGGGATGTGCAGGCGCCCCCAGGACGGCCACGGGGTCGACGACGGGGGTGACGTTCGCACGACCTTGGCTGTGCCGTCGCCGCTCATCGCCGTGACCTTCTTGGCGACCGCGAGCTGCAGGGCGTTCTTGACGTCGTTGGTGAGCCGGACGTGCGCGACGGCCGCGAACTGGCCGAGCAGCGCGGGCGTGACTTCCTTGGTGCCCAAGGCGTGTGGGGGCGGGTCGGCCACGTAGAGGCCGGGGGACAACGCGGACTCGGGGAGCGGCCGGGTGGCCCAGGTGAACTTGTCCGCGGCCGTGGACACGACGACCGCGTTCGGCACGGTGGTGGTGCGCTGCGCGGGTGCCGACCCGTTCGGTTGGCCGCTGTCGTTGTGCACCGTGTGCAGCACCAGGTTGCCGGGGAACTCGAGGAACAGGCCCTCGTAGGTGCTGTGCCTGCTGTCCCGCTGGTGTGTGCCCACCGAGGTCGTGGTGGAGCTTCCCCTGATCGCGCCGGAGTCGGAGCCGACGCGCATGCCTGCCGCCTCGAAGCGCCGGGACGTGGCGGTCACCTGGTCTTGCACGGTCGCCCTGGTCTGGCTGGAGGGGGTGGTCCGCGTGGGCGGGGACATCGCGGCGTTGACGTCCAGCGAGTGCCAGCGGTCGCCCGTCATCCAGGTGATCTGGTGACCGCCGTGCATGGCGTCGAGGATGACCTTCTTGGCCGACTCGGCGGTGGCGAACACCGAGCGGATCGCTGCCCGCCCGCCCTCGTCGATGCCCTCGCTGAGGGACCGCACGATCGCGCGCAGACCGGGGACGTCGACGATGTCGTCGGTGCCGATCAGGTACTCGCGGCCCGTCCCGGTGGTCCGCGGTTCGTCCCCGGGGTTCAGCGGCGCGGTCTCGGGCACCGGGAGTCGGTACCTGACCGCGGCGGGCTTGGCCAGGGTGACCATCCCGGTCACGGTTCCGGTGTGCGGGCCGGCCTGCCCCCGGCTGGTCGACTGGGCTCCATCGACGGTCACGGCCACCGACCGGTCCATCCGGTAGGTCATGACGGCCTGGCCGGAGTTGCGTTCGAGCGCGGTTTCCAGCCCGCGGGTCATGCCGCCGAACTGGTGCAACGTCCGGTCGGTCGCCATCCCGACGTTCGGGGTGACGTTCCGGTCCGCCGCCGAGGTCGTGGTGGCGGTCGCGCCGTCGCGCGCCTCGACCAACCGGTGCGAGGTGCCGACCCAGGACACCTTGAGCTCGCCCGCCGTCACCCGCACCGACCGGCCGCCGATGGTCCGGGTGATCGCCTGGTTGTCGCCCAGGCGGAGGACGTCGGTCGAGGACAGCAGCGCGACCACCTCGTCCCAGTGCTGGTGGCCGACCTGGTTCACCACGGCCCTGGTCACCTCGTGCGGGACCCGGACCCGACCGACTTCCCCGGCGAGGCCGTCTCGGTGGTCTTCCGGCCTGGTCGGGTCCGGGTCGTCCGCCGAGCGCGCGGCGGACGTGGGCTGCTCGGGGGCCGCGGTGAGCAGGGGCCTGCGCAGTTCGACGTCAACGACCTCGCTGACCTCAGTGACTGTGCTGACTTCAGTGGCTGTGCTGACTTCAGTGACGTCGCTGACTTCGGCGACCGCACCCGCCTCGTCGAGCCGGGTCGCGGTGATCGTGATCCGGTCGGGCCGGACCAGCCGGTTCTCGGTGCGGTCACCGGATGTGCGGCTGGTGCTGAACCCGGTGCTGACGGTGCCGCGTGACGCCGTGTCCCGCGCTGACCGGAACGCCTCGGTGCCGGGGAGGCCAACCATGAGGCCGCTCGCCCGGGTGGTCCCGTAGGTTCGCGTGCCGCGGTGGACATCGACGACCTCGGGTCGGTGCGCGTGCGCGGGGTACCGGCCGTCCGCGAACGCGTTCCTCGTGCTCGCGGGGTGGCCCGTCAGCAGGACGCGCACCGGCCCGGCGGGGCCGGGCACGGTGACCACGTGGCCGGTGTTGACGATGGCGTGCAGGTGGCCCAGTGTCGCGGCCACCACGGCTCGCCGCGCCCCGTCCGCCTGCTCGGGATCGGTGAACCACTCGGCGACCCGGTTCGCCAACGTCGTGCTCTTGACGCCCAGCACACCGACGCGCCGGTCGAAGGGCAGGTCGTTCGACTGGTCCAGATCCAGCGTGTTCCTGGCTCGGAGCGCGGCGCTCTGAGCGGCGCTCGCCCGTTCCGCCGCGGTGTCCCGGTGGTTTCGCGTGGACTCGGCGGCGCGGGTTATCCGATCGGACTGCTCCGTGATGGTCGCCAGGAGGTTGTCGATCCGCTCGCGCCCCTCGGCGTACGTGCCTGCGGCGAGGACCTTCTTCAGTTCGTCGTACGCCGTTACCGCGGCGGTCCGGGCATCCCAGGCCACCTCGAAGTCCGCCTTGGCCTTCTTGACCGCGTCGGCAGCGGTCAGCGCTTCGTTGACCGCGGCCCGGTACAACTCGTCCGCGGCGGCGACGGGCGCCATTCGCTGGTGCGCCGTGGTCAGCTTCGCCCGTTCCTGATTGATGATCGCGAGCTCCGCGGCCAACCGGCTCTCGTGGCCTGCCAGTTCCGCCCTGAGATCGGAGATCTCGATCGTGTTCCCGTCCGCGACCGCGTCGCGCAACGCCTCTTGGGTGATCTTCTGCCTACCGAGCAAGACGAAGACGTTGCCTTCTTGTTGTCTCAGCCGCTCCCACCTGCCCGCCAGCGCCGCGCTCACCTGTTCGCCCGTGTGGTCCTCTTGCGTCACCTGGTTCCTCGCGGCGGTGGGTGCGAGGAAGGTGGCCGACGCGGCTGCCCTGGCCGCCTCGGCGTGGGTCACTGCGGAGTTGTTGTCGCCGAACACGGCCTCGGTCTGCGCGGCGAGTTTGCGGACCAGGCGGTTCGCGTCCCGGTAGGCCTCCTGGGCGGCTGGTTCCAGGCGCGCCAGCTCGAATGGCGCCGTGTCGGTGGCGTCCTGTCTGCGGGGCGCCTGGGGTGGGGTTCGCCGCTGCCCGGTGTCAGCGGGAGTTGTGGTGTTGCGGCTTTGGCCTGCTTGGGCGGCCGAGGGTTGTTCCACAGTGGACGGTCCGTGGAAGGTGCCCGCGAGTGGGCGTGCCGTGACGTCGTCGAGTGGGGACAGGGGGAGGGAGGAGCCGTCCGGGGCGATCGGGATCGCCCAGATGTCGCCCGGGGTGGGTGGGTTGCCGACGGTGCCGGACTGGCCGTCCACATGGGACACTTCGCCGTGGAAGTTGATGATGTTCCAGGCGTGGCCGGTGCCGCCTTCGGTGATGGTGAACACGAAGGCGTCGGAGCCGTGGCCGCCGTCCCGCACTTGCTGCACGACCGCGTCGAGGGCGTGTTGGCCTGAGCCGACGTAGGTCGCCGGATGGCCGGTGCGTGTGGTTGCCACCGTGGGGGACGCCGGGCCGTCGGGTGGCAGGACGGTCAGCAGGTCCCGCCAGGCCAGGTGGACCGTCACGGCCGCGTTGACGCAGTTGACCGTCGAGTGTCCGGGGTTGATCAAGTGCAGCCAGCGGCGGAAGTCGGTGAACGGGTGTTCGCCCGTGGGGACGGCGGCGGGGTGTTCGGCCGCGCCGGTGACATACCCCGAGGCCGCGGTTCGCGGGGGTGCGACGGGGAGTGGGTGGGGGGTATTGCTTTCTTGTCCTGTGTGGAGTTGATGGGTGCGTGACGCGTCGGTTCGGGTGGGGGCGATGGGGGTGGGGGGCGCCAAGTCCTCTGTGGACACCCTGGGCAGCGCGACGCCGGTGTGGGTTGGCGAGTAGTCGACCCGGCTGACCCTCGTGTTGCCCAGCAGTTGGTCCACCCACCGCTGGACGTCCGCGTGGGACACGCCGTCGGCGACGTACAGGACTCGGCCTCGGGTGTCGTCGTCGAGCGATCGGGTGAGCGGCCGGGGCGGGTGGACGGGTGTCGCGTTCGCCTCGTGCAGGATCACGCCGTCGTGGGTGGGGGTGATGGCGAGGCCCGCGGGTGGTTGCACGCCCGCGCGCTTCCAGACGTCGGCGATGGTGATCAGCCCGGCGCGCAGGGCGTCGTCCTCCCAGACCCGGATTCGGGCGTCCTGGTGGGTGTGGATCATGACCGCGGTCGGGGCGACGGCGTGGTGGCTGGTTCGGGATTCCCCTGGTAGCGCGGTCTTCCCGGCCTCACTGCGCACGACGTAGTCCACGTCCGCGGTGAACAGGTAGGACTCCCCGCCCTGACGGACGAGGGTCACGCCGAACTCGCCCAAGGCGGTGGTGTTCGACTGCGTGATCGCGGCGTCCCGGCCCAACGCCGGGACGGCGGTGCCGTCGCCGGGTCGGGTCTGCCCGCTGTCGAAGGCCTCGGTCGCCTGCGCCACGCCCGCGAGGCCGCGGGTCACCGCGGTTGTCCGGGTGGAGCCGGACAGGCTGATGTCCTCGATCTCCTCGCTGTGCGTGATGTGACCGGGGTTCGCCCCCTGGTCGACCAACCGGAGCGAGCCCGGCACCAGGCGGGCGCTGACCTGCAGGTCGAAGCTGTCCTCGCGCAGCAGGGCCTTGGGGCCGCCGACGTTGTTGATGGTGTAGTCGTCGCCGGTGAGCATCTGGAACAGCCCGCGGCGCAGTGATTCGCCCGCGGTCAGCCGGTGCAGGGCGAGTTCGGCCATCGAACCCTGCTTTGTGTACGCCGAGGTCCGCCCCGCCGCCCTGGCGACCGCCGCGGCCTCGGGTGTCTGCCCCACCGGCATCGGCGTGGCGCCGAGTTGGGCGTAGGCGGCGTCGCGGATGGCCTTGGCCGAACTGGAACCCAGGGCCTCGACGTTCCACATGAGGTCCGGGCCGAGCAGGGTCTGGGTGATCCCGTCCACCCGGGTCGAGTCGTTGGTCAGCGGGTTGTCGGCGCGCACCTCGAAGGTGGGTGGTGCCGCGGGCTTGCGCAGCAACGGCGCGGCGTGCTGGTTCGACGCGACCAGGTCGACCGAACCGTGCACCCGGACCGGACCGCGTTCGCGACCGGTGACGATGTCGAGGCGCCGGGTCGCGGTCAGGGTCATCGCCTGCAGCGGCGGCGTGGCCATGCGCCTGCGGGTGATGGTCAGGTCGTAGGCGATGTTGTGGTTGGTGACCTCGACCTCGTCGAAGGTGGTCATCCGCATGGGCCGGTAGGTCCGCGAGCCCGGGGTGGTCTCCACGGCCGTCACCTGTTTGCCGTACCCGAGGGCCGCGCCGAGGGTGGCCAGCACCGAGCCGGGGTGACGGCGGGCGCCGCTGTGCTCGTCGGTGTACACCCCGTCGGCCTGCAGGCCCGCCGAGAACCCGTGCCCCTCGGTGGTCTGGGTCGCTTTCGTGGTCAGGGCGTACGAGTACGTGGTCTGCGCGTTGGGCAGCGTCGAGTAGTCCTTGCCCGCCTGGAACCGCCTGCGTGCCTCGCCGACCGGCACCGGGGTGACCCGGATGTCGACGGTGTCGGTGAACAGCAGGCTGTCCCTGGACACCGAGAGCACGCCCCCGCCGGTGAGCACGTCCTTGAGGTTCGCCCGCGCGTTCGGGCTGGTGAACATGTGGTTGAGCTTGTCGAGCACTTCCGCGCGCCACTCGTGCCCGATGCCGAGGTCGACGAGCCGCTGCCGCACGTCGTCCAGCGACCCGTGCAGCCGGGAGTCGTACACCGTCGCCGTGTCGTGCACGAGGTAGTCCGTGTGCACGAGCGACTGGGAACTCGGCGCGGCTGACCGCTTGACCCTGACGAGCTGGGCGGCCTGCTGGACCTGCGGGTCCACGTCCACCTTGTGCTGGTTCAGGATTCGCAGCGCGTCGTGCGCGGGCATCCGCACCCGGATCCCGTTCGGGACGTCGGCGATGACCTCGACCTGCTCGGCGTCCTTGGTGCCGAGGATCGACCGGATGCCGAGGTTGCCGGTGAACGCGTAGCGCACGTCCATCTCCAGCACCACCGTCGCACCGTCGTACTGGTGCACCTGCCGGGAGCCCGGGGCCAGCTCGTTGACCTCGACCTTCCCGAACCGGGCGTTCGCGCCGAGGGTGAACTGCGCCTGGCCGGTCAACCCGTTGTCGCGCGGGCGCGCGGTCCCGCCGACGGTGAAGGCCAACCCCGCGCCGCGCTCCCGCTCCACCACGGTGGTGACCCGGGTGTCGCCGTCGCCCCGGTCGTGCTGCAGGCCCTCCGGGCTGATCCGCACCGCTCGCGGGTTCAGGTAGGTGACCTCGGCGCTGAGCGAACCGTGCATGGTGGTGATCGCGCCGGACCGGATCAACTGTTGCGGGCTGATCACCTCGCCGTTGAGCCCGAGCACGGCCGCGCCGCGGCTGCCCGCCTGGGACACGAAGTGCGCCAACACCTCCGTGTTCACCGTGCCGGGCTCGGACAGGCTCGGCAGCTTGTAGGTCGCGACGCCGCCGTCGCTCAGGGTGGCCCGGCCCAGGCCACGGGTCGGGTGCCAGCCCGACCCGGCGGGTGGCGTCCGGACGGGCTGGGTCCGGCCGTCCGGGTACCGCACCGTGCTCCGCTTGGCGAGCGCGATCCCCAGTGCCTTCTCGATGTTGCGGTCGGTGGTGTCCACGTGCTCGACGGTGGCGAACTTGCCGAACATGGCCGGGTCCACCTTGCCGCCGGTCACCTCGGGCGCCTTGCCGAGGTGCAGGCCGGTGGTGAACGTGGTCGGTTCGTGACGCAGGTCGGGCGCCCGCAACTTGTCCGCGGGCGAGGCCACGCGCACCGCGTCCGGCACGATGACGGTGCGCGCCAGCCTGCTCTTCGTGCCCGTGCCCGTGCCTGCGGCGGGTGGGCGGGACGCGGCGGCGATCTCGTCGGCGGTCGGTTGGATGAGCCGGTGCTCCGCGCGGGGGCCGAACACCATCCGACCGATGGCCCGCTGGAGCGGGTTCGGCAGGACGCCCTTGGTGAGGGTGAGGTCCAGCCGCAGCTCGCCAGGGAACTCGTAGTGTTCGCCCTGTTGGGTGGTGTTCCGGCTGGTGCGTTCGCGCACACCGACCGAGGTCGTGCCCGCACTGCTCATGGTCGCGTTGAAGGAGACCAGCGGTCCCCGGTACTTGCTGCCGTTCGCCCTGGTGAAGCGCGGGTCGATGGTCACCCGGCTGGCGACGCGCCTGCCGGTCGCGCCGGAGCGCTGGGACAGCGAGGTGACCTGGTCCTGGACCGTCGCCCGGGTCTGGCCGGACGCGGTGACCCACTCGGATGGGGTGATCGAGGCGCGGATGTCCAGCACGTACCGGTGGTTGCCCGCCGTCCAGGTCACCTGGCGACCGCCGTGCAGGGCGTCGAAGATGAGCTTCTTGGTCAGCTCCTCGGTGCCGAACGCCCGGCGCACGGCCGCGCTGCCGTGCTGGTCGAGGCCCTCGGCGACCCGGTCGGCGATCTCCGCCGCGCCGGGGACCTCGATGATCTCGTCGGTGCCGATCCGGTACTCGCCCCGGTGCGGGCCGATGCCGGTCTCCGCGAGCAGGCGCGGGGGGACCGGCAGTCCGTGCCGGGACGCGGCGGGCACCGTCAGCGGGACCAGGCCGGTCACGGTTCCACTGTGCGAAGTGGACCCCGCCGACGTGGTGACGGTGACCGTCACCGGCCGGACCAGTTGGTAGTCCAGGATGACCTGGTTCGAGTTGCGTTCGACAGCGGCTTCGAAACCCCGGCTCATCCCGCTGGTCTGCTGGCTGGCGAGGTCGACGAACCCCCCGACGGACAGGTTGGTGGCGCTGTCGGACTGGCCCGCTCCGATCCCGGCGCCCAGCAGGGCGTCGCTGCCCTTGAGCGTGGCCGAGGTGACGGTCGCACCGGTGCGCTGTTCCATCGTCCGGTTGGAGTCACCGACGAAGGACGTGGTCAGCGGGTCCGCGACCACCCGCACCGTCGCGCCGCCGATCTCCCGGGTCATCTCGCCGTTGTTGGGCAGCCGCAGGACATCCGACGAGCGCAGCAGCGCCACCACGTCGTTCCAGTGCTTGATGCCGACCTCGGCGGCCACCGCCCTGGTGAGCTCGTGCGGAATCCGGATCTCGGCTTGGCCTGCGAGCGCCTGCTGGACGTCCGCGTGGATGAACGCCGGGGAGCTGTCCTCGACCGAGTGGCGGTCGGTGGCGAGTGAGCTGACGATTGATCTGCGGTCGCCGAGATCGGCGGGTTTGGTCTGGTCGTGGACCTGGGGCGTCGTCAAGTCGATGGGTGACCCGGTGGTGGAGTCGGTGTTGTCGAGTCCGTGCGGGCCGAACAGGGCCGAGAAGAAGTTGTCCTCGTCGACCTCAGTGCTCGCCCTGGCCACGGTGGTGGTGATGTCGATGGGCGGCTCCTCCGCCAGGTCGACGATCGAGGTGATCCGGGTGGGCGCCGTCCCGGCGATGTCCTGGCCCGCTGGTTCGGCCGATTCCGGGACGGCGTTGGGGATCGGCTCGGCCAGGTCGTCCGGTGCGGCGGTGATCGGCGGCACCTGCAGTTCGACCGGGGCGGCGTTGGGGATCGGCCCGGCCAGGTCGTCCGGTGCGGCGGTGATCAGGGGCACCCGCAGTTCGACCGGGACGATCTCGGTCGCCTCGTCCGCCGTGTCGAGCCGACGCGCGGTCATCTCGATCCGTTCGGGCACCACCGATCGGTTGCCGGTGCGCACACCGGGTCGGTTGGTCGTGCTGAACTGCACGACATCGGCTTCCCGCCGGGTCACGCCCACCGAGACCCCGCCCCGCACGAAGGGCGTGTCGCCCAGGACCGGCAGCACCCCGGTGACCGGGAGACCCGCGGTGCGGGCGGTCGCCGAGGTGTCCGACTTGGCGGTCTGCTGGTCGTGGCTGACGACCTTGACGACCTCGGGCCTGCGCGGCACCGGGTTGGTGTCCCCGGTCATGACGTCCACCCCGATGGGGCGGCCGGTCAGCAGCACGCGCACCGGGCCGCCATCGGTCCGCACGGTGACCACGTGACCGCTGTTGACGATCGCGGGCAGGTGGTCGCGCATCGCGGTGGTCACGGCGGCCCGGACCGCGCCTGCCACATCGGGATCGGTGAACCACGCGGCGGTTCGGCCGGGCAGTGCCCCGGTGGTGACCCGCACCGCGTCGAACCGGTTGTCGAAGGGCAGGCCGCTGGCCAGCGCGGCGGTCACCTGGCTCTTGACCTGGTCCACGGCTCGCCTGGCGATGTCCGCCGCGCGGTTCGCGATCGCCGCCGCCTCCAGCGCGTCGTCGGCCGCCCGCTGGTACGCGTCCTCCACCCGGCGTACTTGGCGCAAGGTGTCTCGCAGTTGCTCGGGCTCCTCGGTGTACTCCGAGCCCCATGTGTCGCGCGTCAGCAGCTCGCCGTGCAACTGCTGCGCGTTCTGCTTGGCTTGTTCGGCGGCCTTGACGACCTCCTCGGCGCGGGCAACCGCGTCCCGTGCGGCCATGGCCTGCTCGATCGTGGTCTTGTGGGCTTCGGTGGCGGTGTGCGCCACGTCCAGCGGCCGCCCGGCCTCCGCCAGTCGCGCCCGCTCCTGCTCGAAGATCCCGAGCGCCGCGTGCAAGGCGTTCGTGTCGTCTTGGGCCAGGACCCCGAGGGCCGCGATGCCCTCGGCGTCCACGCCGGTCCGGGTCGCTTCGTACCAGTTGTCGTAGGACTCCTTCTGCCTGGCGAACAGTTCCCCGATGCGCGCGGGCAGGTTCACCAGCGCGTTCCGCCTGCCCCCGATCCGCGCGTCCACCTGGCCCGCGGTCAGGTCCTCGTTCGCCACCCGGTCCATCGCGGCGGTGGCAGCGGTCGACGCCACCGCGACCGCCTTCTGCGTCTCCGCGTACCGCGCCTGCGCGATCTGGAGCGCCGCCTTGGCTTCCGTGACCACCTGGTTGGCCCTGAAGGCGACCTCCGCCACGATGTCGTGGATTGACGGGTCGTCCGAGTCGGTGCTCTGCCTGCTGAGCCGACCGTCGGTGTCGTCGGTGCCGCGGAACGAACCGGCGAGTTCCCGGGGCTCGGCGCCCGCGGTCGGGGTCACCTCGGCGAAGGTTCCGTCCGGGTGGATCATGATCACCCAGACCGGGCCCGCCGCGGGCGGCCTGCCGACGATCCCGGTCTGAGCGTCCACATGCGACACGACGCCGTTCAGGTTGACCGTGTTCCAGACGTGCCCGACACCCGTCTCCGGGATCACGGTGAACACCAGGGCCTCCGACCCGTGCCCACCCGCCTGGACGAGCCGCGCCACCGAGTCGAGGGCGGCAGGCCCCTCGCCGATGAACCCCGCCGGGTAGCCGACGCGTTCGGTCGCCACCGAGGCGGACACCTGCTCGCCGGTCGCCGTGCTGGGCCGCCCCTGCCAGTTCTCGTGGAACGCCACGGCCGCGTTGACGCAGTTGACCCGCGAGTCGCCGGGGTTGACCCGGTGCAGCCAGTGGGTGAAGTCGGTGAACGGCCGCTCGACCGGCGCCGCGATCTCCACCGGCCGGGTGGTCGAGCCGTTCGCCCGGGTCGTGGTTTCGGGCGAGACCCGGCGTGCCGTCGCGTCCCCGGCGACGGCCTCGACAGCCGCTGTCCGGGGGGACTCGGTGCGGGACGCGGGAGCCTGCGTGCGCGGCCGGTCCGCCGCTTTCCGCGTACCGGCTTCCTTCGGCACCGACTCGGCCTCGGGCCGGACGGTCTTCGCTTCCGGGGTGCCCGTGGGACGGGTGGCGCGGGTCGTCGAGGTGGTGGCCTCCTGGCCCGCGGTCGCCGCGACCTCGCGCTGCCCCCGAACGCCCTTGGCCACCTCCGGCGCCGTGGTGGCCGGGGTCTGCGCCTTGGCGGCGGTGGTCGCGGCCGGTTCCGACGACGACACCTGCCTGCTGGTCGACTGTCCGGCCGTGGTCGTCTCGGTGGTCGCCCGCCCGGTCGTCTGACCGCTGGTCTGGCTGGTCGACTGGCCCGTTCGCTGCCCGCTCGACGACCGGTCCGCCGCCGTCTGGCTCTCCGCCGTCCGTCCGGTCGCTGCCTTGCTCTCGGCTGTCCTGTTCTCCGCTGTCTTGGTCTCCGCGGTCTGGGTTTCCGTTGTCCGGCTCGGTGTCGCCTGGTTCGCCGTGGTCTGACTTGCTGTGGTCCGGTCGAGCGTGGTCTGGCTTGCCATCTGGTTCGGCGTGACCTGGACCGGCTCTGTGTGGGCAGGCGCGGTCTGGCTCGGCGTTGTCCGGTCTGGCGCCGCTTGTCCCCGCGCCTGCTGGTTCTGCGCGGTCCGCTCGGGCGCCTGCTGACCCGGTGTGGTCCGCTCGGGCGTGGTCTGACCTGCTGTCTGGTGCGCCGCTGCCTGGTTCGGCGCTGTCTGGTGTGCCCCGGCTTGGTTGGCCGTGGTCTGCCCGGCCACCGCCGATGAGCCGGTCTCCGAGCCTGCCCTGGACTGGCCGTGGGTGGCCGCCGGGATCGCGGTCGCGGCCTGCGTGCTCGGGGTCTGGCCGGGAACAGTCTGGCCGTTCGCCGGGTGTCCCGCCTGGGTTGCGGGGGAGTACGGCGGTGGCGGCGTTTCCGGGTGCTGTTCCAGGTGCGACTTCTCGGGTGTCTTGCTCGTCGCGCCGTGGGCGATGATCGCGGCACCGGCGAGCGCGGCGTGGTTGCCGTGTCCGGCTACCCGGCCCGCGGCGCCGCCGATGCCGGAGATGGCACCGGAGGTGGCGGAGAAGACGTTCATCTGGAACTGGCCGGTGGTGATGTAGTTGTACAGCGCCTCGGTGAAAGCCTCGTGGAAACCCTCCACACCTACCTCGACGATGACCTCGGGCATGGTGTGCGCCCAGGACTGGGCCAGGTGCGCGAACTTCGCGAACTTGGCCATGACGCCCTCGACACCGGCCGTGGCCAGGTGCGCCAGCATCTCGCCCACGCCGCCCAGCGGGAGCATGAGCACGCCACCGAGGGCGCCGACGCCGACGGCGTTGACGGTGTAGTCGGTGTTCCAGGTGTGCCGGGTGCCCATGGCGAATTGGATCGACTGGGTGAGCACGTCGATGACGACCTGGAACGCGATGCCGATCAGTTCCGCCTGGACGAACTGGATGAACAGCCTGCCCAGCAACGTTTTCAGCAGGTAGCGCACGATCGCCAGCCGCGCGGCGAGCCAGGCGATGCTGGCGCCCGCGGTCATGTACGAGGACGCGATGGCCCAGGCGATCTCGGCGACCAGCGCGAACAGGCTCAGGATCGAGACCAGCTTGACGTACTCGACGTCCACGGCCAGGTCGCGCAGGAACGTGCCCAGGGCGTGGAACTGTTCCGCCGCCGCGTCGAGGTAGTTGTCCGAACCTTCCACGAACGGCGCCATCTGTTGGGCGAACGCGCGTTCGGCGCTGCCCGAGAAGGTGCCCATGATGGTCTGCACGGCTTTGAGCAGTTCGGGCCGGAGTTCGCCCGAGAGCCGCTGCGCGGTGGTGTCCCACGCGTCCGCGAGTTCGCGCAGCTTGCTCTCGTCCGCGTCCGGCCACTCCTCCCCGGTGAGTACGAGAAAGAGCTTGCGCACCTCGTCGGGGACCATCATGGACATCGGTTGTTCGTCCTCGCTCAGTCCGGCTGGACGACGGCTTCGGCGTCGTCGGATGTCTCGGCGAACACGCCCGCGGTCTTGATGGTGCGCGAGCCCGTCTGGGTCAACGTGCGTCGCAGCAACCGCAGGAACCCGGTCGCCTGCTGCTCGGTCGGTCGGTACCCGGTGTCGAACCGCTGGCCCATCTGGCCGGTGCCGCCCGCGCCGGCCGCCTTGTCCACCGCGGCAAGGTGTTTGTCGCAGATGTCGACGGCGATGTCGGCCACCCGGTCCAGGTTGACCCCGCCGTTGCGCAGGGCCTCCGGGTCGACGCTGAGCCGGTCGCTCACCTGGTCCACATCCGCTCGGCGTCGGTGATGGCGGTGTCGAACATCGCGGCGATGTCCGAGCTCACCTCGTCCGGTGTGGACGATCCGAACCCGTTGGGCACCACACCACCGGGCAGCACGTCGGCGAAGATGCCCTGCGTGGTCACGGCCGACTCCCGCTGGGCCTTGGTGACCGCCTCGACCACCCTGGCGCACAGTTGGGCGGGTGGCATGCTGCGCCAGCGCTTGCTGATGAACCGCACCTCGACGAGCTGACCCTGACCGTCCACTGTGGCCTCGACCACCCGGTCCGTCGAGGTGACCACCGTGGTCACCTCCGCGGACCGGCGCAGCGCCGCGGCGATCAGGCCCTGCTGCTCGCGCAGCTCGGCCAGCGCCGCGGCCAACTCCCCGTTCGGTGGTACCGACACCGTCGTCTCCTATTCCGCTGTCGCTTGCGCCGTCGGCGCGGTCTCGTCTTCGATCGGTTTCCGGGTGACGGGCGCGGCCGTCCGCAGGTGCACGTGCCGGGCGGCCACTGGCTCGTCGGTCTCCGGGGCGACCAGGTCGGGGTGCCCGAGCACGCCGAACCCGGCCTGGCTCTCGGTGCCCCAGAACTCCTCGTCCTCCGACAGCCAGGTCTCGCGGTCGCGTTCCTTCTCCTCGCGGTTGCCCCCCGCCCCGCCGCCCGCCATCGGCGGCATGAAGGGCATCCCCCCGAGCCCCGATGAGGTGTCCCGGCTCGCGACCGTGCCGGGCAGCCCGGCCGCCTCCGGGGCGATGGTGTTGAAGTTGGGTGTGTTCCCCGCCCAGTTCGACCAGCCCGTGGGCGAACCGGCGTCGAACGCGTCGGACCCGGGCGCGCCGACCCCGCCGCCGGTGCCGCCCCAGGAATCCGGAGCACCGCCACCCGCGCCGCCCCCGCTCAGAGCCGGCAGGGTGGCTCCGTCCGAAGTAGACACCGGGTTGATGTGCGCCGAGCCCCCGGCCGAACCGGTGCTGGGCAGCGCCACCTGGTCCTTGCGCGGCTGGCCGGGCAGCGACGCCGAGGGCGTCCAGCCGTCGTCGCCGGTCGTCGGGTGGCTGCCGTTGGGCAGCGTACCGGTCGACTTGTCGCCGGTGGTCGTGCCGGGCAGGGTGGGCAGCACCAGGCCGCCGCCGGGCAGCACCGGCAGCGTGGTTCCCGTCGTGCCGCCGCCGGGCAGCACCGTGCTGGTGCCGCCGTTCGGGAGGTTGGCTCCGCCGCTCGCGCCGTTGGTGAGCGGGAAGTCCACCGATCCGGCGGCGCCGCCGCCGGGGAGGTTCGCGGTCGGGTCGCCGATGCCGCCGGTACCGCCCACCGAGCCGTCCGGTGGGGTGAGGCCGCCCGCGCCGATCAGCGAGGCGTCCGGGACGTCGGGTGGGAGCGAGCCGACCGTCGGTGGCTGGTTGGTCTTCAGGTCGACCAGGCCCTTCCCGCTGCGCCGGTAGGCCGCCTCCAGCTTGGCGAACTCGGTGCGGGCCAGTTGGTCCATGGTGGACAGTTCGGTGAGCACGATCGAGCTGATGGTCTGGTTGAACGCGTCCCACAGACCGGCGGACATCAGGCTGCCCGCGACGCCGTTGAACTCGGCGGGCATCGGGTAGGCGAAGAGGTTGGGGCGGTAGCTGGACAGGATGCTCCGGATGTACTCCTCGGCCGCGGTCTTCCCGCCGTTGGCGTAGTAGTCGTCGAGTTGGTAGGGCGGGTTCTTGTCCTTGGTACTCTTGTCGAGACCGTTGTCCACCACCCACTCGTTCACGCTGTTGAGCACGTTGTTCACGTTGTTCACCGGCGAGTTGAGCAGCGCGTTGCGGTGGTCGTACCAGATCTGGGCCATGTTCTGGCCGAACGCCCGCAGCGCGAGCGAGGCCTCCGCGAGCCCGGCGACGGCACCGGGGACGCGGTCGAGGGTCAGTTGCCGGTGCACGTCGCCGAAGGTGAACGCGAGCCGTTCCAGGTTGGCCTGGATCGCGTAGGCGGCCTTGCCCTTGAGGTCGGCGTCGTCGCCGCCGAGGTCGTCGGCCCACCGCTTGGTGGTGGACTGGCCCAGTTCGAGGAAGCGCACGTACTTGTCGGTGACCTGGGTGGCCTCCCGCAGCAGCGGCACGTCCATCAGGCCCGCCTTGCCCGAGGCCAGCCGGGGGACCATCCCGTCGATGGCGTGGTAGGCCGTCGACCAACTGTTGAGCGCGGTGGTGTTGACGTCCACACCGAAGTAGTAGGTGTCCCAGGCTTGGTAGCCGTAGTTGTTCGCGGCCGACCCGGGCGCGGCGAACTTCAGCCACGCGTTGGGCGCCTCGCCCGTGCCCGTCCCGCCGTCGGCGACCGCGTGCAGGTCGCCACCCAGGCCGGTGACGGCGAACAGGATCTGTTCATAGGTGGCGGCGCTGAAGTCGCCGGACACGGGGACGACGGGGTCGGCCATTGCTGCTCCTGCCTGTGTGGACGGTGTGGGCGCGGTGGGTGGTGTTGGTCAGTGCCCCGCTGTGTTGAGGTCCGGGTACTCGGCCACGAACCGGCTGATGTCGTACTGGGCGAGGTCGTCGGTCTCCTTGAACACGCCCTTGGCCGCCACCAGCGCGTTGCGGAACTTCACGATCGCCTGCCGGATCGACTCGTTCTGCTGGTCGATCGTGCCGCCGAAGTGCTTGCCCTTGGTCACCAGGTCCTGCGCCGCCTGCCACTTCTGCGTGCCGGGCTGGGTGCTGAAGTCGGCGTTGAGCGGGTTGGTGGCGGAGTCGGTCGCCTGGTGCAGCAGCAGGTCTTCTAGCTGGTTGAGCACGTCGATGAGCTGGTCGTAGCGGTTCTCGTCGAAGGTGATGTCGGCCATCTGCCGCCTCCTGTGGACTGTCCGAGTGGATACGCCGGACCGCCGCACGCCCGGGGTGGGCGTGCGGCGGGGTGGGACGAGTGCGTGGTGCGACGGCGGGGGGTGGCCGCTGGGCCGGTCAGCCCAGCATGATCCCTTGGCCGCGGCTGTCACCCGCGCTGAAGATGTCGTGCACGTTGATGGACGAGAGCGAGTGCGCGTTGAGCTTGGTCTGCATGTCGGCGTAGGTGGTGGTCCAGTTGTGCTGGGCCTCCTGCCAGAGCGCGGTCGCCTTGCCCTGGGTGGCGACCTCGATGTTCTTCAGCGCGCTGTTGAGCGCGTCCAGGATGTCGCCGAGCTGGCGGACGTACATGTAGAGCTGCTCGTTGAGCTGGAGGTAGCCGTCGTGGTCGATGTCGAACGCGGTCACGGTGGGTGTCCTTTTGGGAATTTTCGATCAGGCGGTCGCGGTGGTCGCGTCGGTGTCGGCGGAGCGGTTGGTCTGCAGCAGCGCGGTCGCCTTGCCGTTGAGCGCGTCGAGCTGGTTCTTCACGGTGTTGAAGTCCGAGCTCCACTCGCCGATCACGGTGGCCAGCTTCACGCCCGAGGCGGAGTTGTTGACCACGGGCAGGGTGGCCTGGATGTTGAGCACGCCGCTGTTGAGGTGCGCCATCTGCTGCAGGCCGGTCTCGGTCGCGGTGATGATCCCCTGCAGCGTGGCGTCATCGTAGCCATAGCGGTTTCCCGGGGTGGTCATGGCGGTTCTCTCCTGGGTCTCAGGCCGGTCGGCACCGGGGAACTTAGGCGCAAATCCACCGCGCGGGACGCCATCCAGGGTTAACAGCGGATGAATCACGAACCGGACTCGACCCGAGTTGCGCTGTTTGGTCTAGACCGATCCGTCCGTCCGGAGTGGATGATCCTGTTGGGACTGTCCGAATCCGGACTTTAGGCCCGCCACCGCGCTTGCCGTGCCTGCTACGCTGTGGCTCCGGTCACTTGCCTTGCCCCGCAACGGTTCTACCTCGCGCCTGCCTCTCAATCGGACTGACGTCGCCCCGGCGGCTTGGCTGGGAGGGGTCGCGTTCGCTGTACGCCGCCGAGACGGCAGCCGTGGCGCCGGATTCCCTGTGGTTGCAAGGGAAACTACCCGGCTTCTGCCGCTCTTTCCGCGCGAGGTTGACAGCTCAAGGAGCTACCCGGTAGTAGCCGTCGACCGCGTGGCGTGACCGACTCAACGCGGCCCGGTGAAGAAGGCGCGGATGTCGGCCGCCACGAGTTCCGGTACCTCCAGGGCGGCGAAGTGGCCGCCGTGGTCGAACCGGCTCCAGTGGACGATCGCGGTGTTGTCCCGCTCGGCGAAGACCTTGATCGTCTGGAAGTCGTCGGCGAACACCGCGACGCCGGTTCGGGCGGTGTTGACCGCCGTGGCGTCGGGAGCCTCGGCGTTCTCGTAGTAGGAGCGGGTCATGCCTGCGGCGGCGTTGGTGAACCAGGCCACCGACACCTCCAGCAGCACCGTCTCCAGCGGGACGAGCGAGGTGCCGTTGCCGAACGAGTTGAACAGTTCGCTGTAGGCGAGCAGGCCGACGGGGGAGTCGCTGAGCCCCGCCGCGACGGTCTGGGGGCGGCTGGCGTTCATCGTGTTGTAGCCGCCGACCTTCTGGAACCACTTCATGTGCTCCAGACCCGCGTAGTCCTGCGGCTCCAGGCGGTCGAACTCGGCCGGGTCGCCGGAGGGGAAGGAGAACAGTTGCAGCACGTGCAGGCCGAGGAAGCCAGCCGGGGCGAGCAGGCCGAGTTCGCGGGCGATCATCGCGCCCTGGTCGGAGCCGTGCGCGCCGTAGCTGTCGTAGCCGAGGCGGCGCATCAGGGTGTCGTAGGCGCGGGCGGTGCGGGCCGTGGTCCAGCCGGACTCGGTGACCGGGGTGGAGAAGCCGAAGCCGGGCGCGTCCGGGATGACCAGGTGGAACGTGTCGGCGAGGTGGTCGATCACGCCCAGGTAGTCCACCGACGAGCCCGGGTAGGTGTGCAGGAGCAGCAGCGGGGTCGCGTCGGGATTGGGCGACTCGACGTGGATGAAGTGGATCGGCTGCCCGTCGACGTCGGTGACGAAATGCGGGTGCGCGTTGATCCGGTCCTCGGCCGCCCGCCAGTCGAACTCCCGCCACGCGGCGACGGCCTCGCGCAGGTAGTGGTTCGGGGTGCCGGTCGCCCAGTCGTCGCCGGGCGCGGGCTGGGGGAGCCGGGTGCGGGCGAGTCGGTCGGCCAGGTCGTCCAGTTCGGCCTGGGCGATCTCGACGCGGAAGGGGCGGATGCTCGGGTTCGTCATGTCCCCAACGCTAGAGTGCGTATAGGAACGTTTACTTCCTAATTGAGGGGGAGTTCGTGGCTGACACCCCGGCTCGGCTGCTCGCACTGCTCTCGCTGCTCCAGTCCCGGCCGGTGTGGAGCGGCACCGAGCTGGCCGAGCGCCTGGACGTCACCACCCGGACGGTCCGCGCCGACATCGAACGGTTGCGCGGCCTGGACTACCCCGTCCACGCCACCCGGGGCGCCACCGGCGGCTACCGGCTCGGCGCGGGCGGGAAGCTGCCCCCGCTGCTGTTCGACGACGAGGAAGCGGTCGCGATGGCCATCGGGCTGCGCGCGGGTCGCGGCATCGCGGGCATCGAGGCGGCCAGCGCCCGCGCCCTCGCCAAGCTCGAACAGGTTCTGCCCCCGCGCCTGCGCCCCGCCGTCGAGGCACTGACATCGGCCGTCGAGCACGCCCCCGAGAACACCGGCACCGACGTCCCCGACCCGGAGGTCGACCCGGCCGTGCTGCGCGCCGTCGCGACCGCCATCCACGCCGTCGAACACTTCCGCTTCGACTACGACGGCGTCCCGCGCCTGGTCGAGCCCTACCGCCTGCTGTCCTGGCAACGCCGCTGGTACCTCGTTGCCCGCGACCCCGCCACCGCCGACTGGGACGTCTACCGCGCCGACCGCCTCACCCCCCGCATGCGCACCCACCGCCGCTTCGCCCCAACCCCGATCGACGACGGCGACTACACGGCGTTCGCCATGCGCCAAGTCGCCAGCAGCGGCTGGAACGTCCACGCCCGCCTACGCGTCAACGCCCCCGCCGAGACTGTGCTGTCCCGCATCAACCCCACCGTCGGCGTCGTCGAGGCCGTTGACGCGTCCACATCGGTTCTGGTCACCGGCGCCGATTCCCTGGAAACGGTGGCCGCGTACATCGGAATGCTCGGCCTGGATTTCACCGTCGAGTCCCCGACCGAGTTGCGACCGCTACTCCGCGCACTGGCCGACCGCTACGCCCGCGCGTGACCCGGGCTCGGGTCAGTCCGTGAGGTGGAACTCGGCTTCGATGGTGGTGCCGTGGGCACCGTCGGTGCCGTGGTGGATGCGCAGTCTGGTGGCCAGCGCGCGCACGATGTTCAGCCCCCGGCCCCGCAGGCCGATCTTGCCGCCCGCGGCGGGGACGGGTTCGCGCCAGTGGCCGTGATCGGCCACCGACACCCGGATCGTGCCGCCCGCGACCTCGGCGTCGATGATCACCACGCCGGGGGCGTCCGGCGGGTAGGCGTGTTCGACGCTGTTGGTCACCGCCTCGCTGACCGCGAGCAGGATCTCCTCGGCGCGTTCGCCCGGGACCTCCCGGGAGGTGAGCCACGCGCGCACGGCGGACCTGATGTTCGCCACGGCCTGGGCGCGGGCGGTGGCCTCGATCCGCAACGGCACGGTGCTCATCATGCCGGTGATACCCACCTGCCCACCCGCCACACCTGGGAACCGGTTCGAGATTTGCTTTCCGGGTTGACCGGTCCTGATCACGGCGCCGGACGGGCGTGGGCAGTAGTCTGCCCGTCGTGTCCGGGAGCACTGGGCCCGTTGATCGGGTAAGCGTGTTGGAAGCCGTCACCGACGTGGGTTTGCGGCACATGAAGCTCGACGAGTTCCTGCGCGCGGTGCTGGCCCGGATCCAGGAGCTGTTCGAGGTGGACACCGCCTCGGTGCTGCTCTACGACGCCGCGGCCGAGGTGCTGACCGTCGAGGCGTCGATGGGCATGGACGAGGAGGTCAGCCACGGGGTGACCGTCGCCATGGGCGCCGGGTTCACCGGGCAGGTCGCGGCGACCCGCGCCCCGGTGATCCTCGACCGGGTCGACGCCACCACCGTGGTCAGCCCCCTGCTCTGGCGCCGCGGCCTGCGCGCGTTGCTCGGGGTTCCCCTGCTCGCGGGCGGTGACCTGGTCGGCGTCCTGCACGTCGGTTCGCTGACCCCGCGCCGGTTCACCACCGACGACAGCCATCTGCTGCACCTGGTCGCCGACCGGATCGCCCAGGCCATCCAGGCCGACGTCAACAACGCCGACCGGGCCGCCGCGACCGCCCTGCAACGCAGCCTGCTGCCCACCCGCTTCCCGGCCGTGCCCGGCCTGGACTTCGCGGCCCGCTACATCCCCGGCACCTCGATGACCGTGGGCGGCGACTGGTACGACGTGTTCACCCTGCCCGGCGACCGGTTGGGCATCGTCATCGGCGACGTCACCGGACACGGCTTGGCCGCCGCCGTGGTCATGGGCCGCCTGCGCAGTGCCCTGCGCGCCTACGCGCTGATCTTCGACAGCCCCGCCGATGTCCTGGCGCACCTGCACACCAAGGTCTCCCACTTCGAGCGCCGCAGCATGGCCACCGTCGCCTACGGCGTCATCGACCTGGACACCCACGGACTCACCCTGTCCCTGGCCGGGCACCCGCCCCCCGCGCTCGCCCTCCCCGACCGGGCCGCCACCCTGCTCTGCGTCCCCGCCGACATCCCCATCGGGCTCGGTCTCACCCCGCCGCAACCCCGGCGGGACACCACGATCGCCCTGCCACCCGGCGCCGTGCTGGCCTTCTACACCGATGGGCTCGTCGAACGTCCCGGCCAGTCCCTCGACCCGTACCTCGACCGGATGCTGGACAACATCACCCACGACGACCCGGCCGCCATCTGCACCCAGGTCACCGAGGCGCTCCTGGGCAGCGACCCGGTCCGCGACGACGTCGCCCTGCTCGTCGCCCGACTCACCCCCACCGCCTGAGCTACCGCACGGTGACGGTGCCGGTCATGTACTGGTGGATCGAGCAGATGTAGGGGTATTCGCCCGCCTTGTCGAAGGTGTGCGCGAAGGTGGCGCCGTCGCCGAGGTCGGCGGAGCTGAAGGACTTGTCGGTGGCCTTGACGTTGTGCTTGGCGGCGTCGGTGAACTTCCAGGTGACCGTGGTACCGACCGCCACGGTGAGCCGCTGCGGGGTGAAGGTGAAGTTCTTGATCTCGACCGTCACCGCCCCGCTCGCCACCGAGTCGCTTGTGGACGGTGCGGGCGGGGTGCCCGCGGACGTGGAGTCCGGGCCGCACCCCGCCAACACCAGCAGCAGAACCGCCGCGCCGAAACGTATCCGCATCTACTTCGGGGCGAGCGCGTCGGGCTTCACAGCCTTGTCGACGCCGATGAAGCTGTCCGGGACCGGGTACTGGCCGAGCACGAAGCTCAGGATGGCCGCGTGCATGGTCTCCACCGGCTGGATGGTGGCCGCGGTCATGATGCCGCCCGCGTCGGTGACGTTGGCGGTGGCGAAGGTGTACGTCTGCGCCGCGGCGTTCTCCAGGTTGAGCGCGAGCTTGGCCACGTCCGGCACCGACTTCACCTGGCCGAGCGCCTTGACCTGGTCGGCGGTGATCGTCAGCGGCGAGTCGGTGATGGTCGGCTTGCCCGCCTTGCTCAAGACCGCGTTCCACGCCGCGGCGTGGTCCTTGTGCTGCTTCATCGCCGTCTGCACGAAGACGCCGATCGCGGGCGGGACCGTGCCGAGGGTGCCCTTGCTCGCGGCGTCGAGCGCGCCGGTGTAGGCGGTAACAGCCAGGTTTTCCAAGGCAGCGGCCAAGGCGACGACCTTGAGGTCGCCGTCGTAGGTCGCGGCGGCCGTGGTGCTCACGGGCGCGGAGCTGGTGCTCGACGAGCTGCTGCTGTTGCTGGAGCACGCGGCGGCCACGCCGAGCGTGGTGACACCGCCGATACCCATCAGGAAGCCGCGGCGGCCCGCGGCGCGACCGCGGGTGAGGTGCGCGAGGTTGGCGGAGAACTCGTCGAGCAGCTTGCGCACGGTCGGGAACGAGGACTCGTGCAGCTCGTCCAGGTCCTTCGTCATGGCGGTCAGCTCGCGTTCGCTGATCTGCATCTCGGGGCGCTTGTCGGTGCTCACTTGACCGCTCCTTCCGCGACCGGCGAGGCCTTCTCGGTGGGGAAGAACGCGTCCGGGAAGCCGACGCCGCCCGCCGCGTCCGGCAGTTTCGCCGCGTCCGGCGGCAGCGCGATCAACTGCGGGGCGCCGCCGTCGATCAGCGCCTTGACCGCGAGCAGGATCGCCTTGTGCTGCGACTCCACCCCCGCGACGCTGGCGAAGAGTTGGCGCAGCTCCGCGGTGGAGACCTGCGAGACGTTCTTGGTGTAGGTCTGCGCGGCCACGTCCTCCAGCGCGATCGCCAGCGCGACCACGTCGGCCGCGCCCTTGATCGTCGGCACGGTCTGCTGCACGACCGCGGCGTACTTGGCGTTGGGGTCGTTCTGCGCCTTGCCACCCAACTTGACCACCGCCGCGTTGAACGCCTGGCCGTGCTCGGTGTGCTGCGCCATCGTCTTCTCGGCGAACGCCTTCACCACGGCGTTGGCGTCCGCGCCGCCGATGAACGGCAGCGTCAACGCGGTTTTGTACGTCGCCACCGCCACGTTCTCCAGGCTCGCGGCGGTCTGCAGCGCCTGCACGTCCTGCGCCGCGTCGGCGGCCGCGACGCCATTGGCGAGCAGCGCGCCCGCGCCCGTCAGGCCGGCCACCAGACCGGCCTTGCCCCACCCGGGCCACATCCCGCCCGGGTCCCGCGAACCGGTCCGCTCCGCGCGGGTGTCCAGCACGGCCTCGACGTAGTCGTCGAGGTCCCGCCTGGCCGTGCGCATCGCGTCGGACTGCAGGTCATCGGACTCGACCATCAGTTCGCGCAACCCGCGCTCATCGATAGGACTCACCACACACCCTCCATCACACCGGTGACCACGCCACGACCCGTGGCGGCTCCGCACCGTCACGGTCATTCCACAAGAGTTCGGGGTGTGCGCCAACTCGGTTTGCCCCTATCACTCGAACGAGTTTGGCACTGACGCGGCGCGGAAATATCGGACAGTCACCCCGTCGTACCCCCGGCCGTGGCCCGACGTGACTCACCGTGCGCGCGGCGATTCCCCGGTGATAGTCGAGAATCGAGCTGGCGATTGACCGTTGCGATGGCTGAAAGACCGGTGCTGACCTGCGCCAATGGAGTGCATTTGGCGCGCCCCGCTCGGGGATTCCCCAGCGCGCCCCCTAACGTGACCGCATGAGCAACAGCTATGCGTCAGCCGCTTACCGGGAGTTGGGCGGGATACTGCGCCAGGTCCGCGAAAACGCCGACATGAGCGCCACGGACCTCGCCACCAGACTGGGCTGGCAAACGACAATGGTGTCCCGGATGGAGAACGGCTGGCGAACCTCGACCATTACGGATGTCGTCCAGTACGTGGTGGCGTGCGGGATGAAACTGCCGGAAGCCCAGCCCCTGCTGGAGTTCGCCAGGATGGCCGAGTGCAAACTGGGATACTACCTGTCGGATGTGCGGATCAGCGGTTCATTGCAGTCGTTGATCTTCCACGAGTCATCGGCCGAGCGTTCGGTGATCTACGAGCCGCAGGTCGTGCACGGACTCCTCCAGACTCCCGACTACGCCCGCGCGTTGATCGCTGCGGTGAACCCGGACGATTCCCAGGACTGGATGGAGTGCGCTGTTCGCACCCGGATGGAGCAGCGCCGGATCTTGTCCGCGTCCAAGCCCGCGCGGTTTACCTTCTACATCCACGAGCAGGCGCTGCGCTTCCAGGTCGGCACGGCCGAAGTCATGCACGAGCAACTGCTTCACCTTGTGCTCACAGCGGCACTGGAGAACGTCTCTCTGCGCGTCGTGCCTGCTGCGGCTGGGCAGAGGTTCGCGGTGAGCGGGGCCTTCCACCTGATGGAGTTCCACCAACACCGGCCCCTCGTGTACGTGGAGCACCTGAGCGATGGTGGTTTGATCCTCGAAGATCACGTCTACCTGCGCGGCTACTACGACCTGCTGCCCACGCTCGCCGACATCGCACTGGATGAGGGACAATCTCGGGAGTTCGCGGCCGACTTGGCCGACGAGTTCGACCGAGGGAGTTACCAGGATGGCGAAGGTGTCGTGGCGCAAGAGCAGCTTCAGCGGCGGGTCAGGAACAGCCTGCGTGGAGGTGGCGTGGTCGGACCACAGCCCCATGGCTGATGGGGTGCTCGTCCGTGATTCCAAGAACCCGACTGGCCCCATGCTCTCGGTTTCCCCCGCCGCGTGGCAGAACCTGCTCGTCACTCGTTGACCGACGGCGTAGCATGAGGGTTCTCGTGGCGACTTGATCGAAGGAGTCACCGGATGGCCCTCACGTTGTGGCGCAAGAGCAGCTTCAGCGGTGGCGAGGGGACGGCCTGCGTTGAGGTCGCGTGGTCAGACCACAGCCCCACGTCCGACAGCGTGCTCGTTCGTGATTCCAAGAACCCGACCGGCCCCGTGCTCTCGGTTTCTTCCGCCGCGTGGCAGAACCTGCTCGCCACGCGCTGACCGGCTCGGGTAGCTCGTGGCGACTCGACCGAAGGAGTCACCAATGGCCCTTATGTCGTGGCGCAAGAGCAGTTATAGCGGCGGAGCTGGATCGGCTTGTGTGGAGGTGGCCTGGTCGGGCCACCTCCACACGGCCGACCGGGTCCTCGTCCGCGATTCCAAGAACCCCAACGGTTCCGTGCTCTCGGTTTCCGCTACCGCTTGGCAAGCTTGCTCGTCACTCGCTGACCGGCTCGGGTAGCTCGTGGCGACTCGATTGGAGGAGTCCAGTGGCCCAGATGTCGTGGCGTAAGAGCAGTTACAGCGGTGGCGAGGGGTCGGCCTGCGTGGAGGTGGCCTGGCCGGGTCACCGCCCCGCAGTTGACGGGGTGCTCGTCCGCGACTCCAAGAACTCGACTGGCCCTGTTCTCCTGGTTTCTTCTACCGCGTGGCGGGACCTTCTCGCCACGCGCTGACCGACTCAGGTAGCTCGTGGCGACTCGACTGAAGGAGTCACAGTGGTCCACATGGTGTGGCGCAAGAGCAGCTTCAGCGGCACGTCGGGGACAAGTTGTGTAGAGGTGGCCTGGTCAGACCACCGCCCCGCAGTTGACGGGGTGCTCATCCGCGACTCCAAGAACCCCGCCGGTCCTGTGCTCTCCCTGCCTGCCACCGCTTGGCGTCTGCTTGTCGTGGGTGGCTGAGCGGGGCCGGGCAGTCTTGCGTTGTGGGAAGCGCCGCAGGCAACGGTCTGCGGCGCATACCATCGGGGCATCGAATTCCTCTGGTACATCCCGAACCAGGCCGAGCCCGGCCACCGTGGTGACGACGTCGTCCAAGACCACAACAGCCTGGACATCCTGACCAGGCACGCCCAGGCCGTGGAGGCGCACGGGTGGACCGGCGCGCTCATCGGTACCGGTTGGGGCAGGCCCGACAGCTTCACCGTCGCCGCCGCGTTGGCCGCGCGGACGACGTCGTTTCAGCCGCTGGTCGCGGTTCGTCCCGGTTACTGGCAGCCTGCGCATTTCGCGGCGGCGTCGGCCACCCTGGATCACCTGACGCGCGGCCGGTTGCTCGTCAACATCGTCTCCGGTGAGGATCAACCGGCCGCGTACGGTGACGTGTCGGGTGACCAGGCGTGGCGGTATGGCCGTACGAAGGAGTTCCTGCAGGTCGTCCGGAAGTTGTGGGCCGAGGAAGACGTCACCTACGAAGGTGAGCACTACCGGGTCACCGGTTCCACGCTGGCGCAGCGACCGGATCGTCGGCACCCGAGGCTGTACTTCGGCGGCGCGTCCGCTGCGGCTGAGGCGGTCGCCGCCACCGAAGCCGACGTCCAACTGTTCTGGGGCGAGACCCTTGACGGCGTCGCCGAGCGGATCGACCGCCTGAAAGCACTCAGCGAACGGCTGGGCCGTGAGCACGCACCGCTGGAGTACGGCCTGCGCGTGACCACCCTGGTGCGGGACACGACCGACCAGGCCTGGGCAGACGCCGAGGCCAAGGTCACCCGCATGGCAAGCGGCGCCCTCACCCCCGACGCCAACTGGTCCGCCGCCACCGGCCAACAACGCCTGCTCACCCTCGCCACCCGAGGCGACGTACTGGACGACAACCTCTACACCGCCCCAGCCCGCGTCGGCGGTGCGGGCGCGGCCACCACCTGGCTGGTCGGTTCAGCCGAGGACGTCGCCAGGTCGCTCCGCAAGTACCGGGAACTCGGCGTCACCCACTTCATCCTGTCGGACACCCCGTACCTGCCGGAAGTCGAGCGCCAAGGCAACCAACTGCTCCCCCTCGTGCGTGCCTGACCCTGGTGTCGCCGGTCGGGCGACACCAGGGTCAGGGGTCACACGCGGGTGGCCGACACGATGTCGTTCACCCAGGGCAGGACTGCGCCCTGGACGTCAATCGTCCGGGGCAGCAAACCGTTGGCGGCCAACAGGTCGGCGGCGCGCTGCTGCTCGCCGAGGAAGTCCGCGTCGACCGGGTTCACGCCGAACGGACGGTTGCGCAGCGCGCGCTCCCAGGCGTCCAGGCTCGCGTCGTTGCCTCGGGCGATGGCGTCGTCGACGAAGAAGCGGGCGGCTTCGCGGGGGTTCTCAGTGATCCACCGGTCGGACTCCTGCAGCGACTCGATGATCGCCGTCAGGGCCGTGCGGTTGTTCTCGGCGAAGTCGCGGCGGGTGAACCACAGTGACGGGTGGCTGAACAGGCCCTCGGTCTGGACCAGGGTGCGCACCTCGGTCCGCGCTTCCACCCGGTCCAGGTCGGGGTAAGAACCGGTCCACGCGTCGATCCCGCCGTCGAGGAACAGTTGCGCGGCGTCGCCACCGGTGTTGACCGGCTCGATGTCGGCCCAGGTCAGGCCCGCCCGGTCGAGCGCAAACAGCAGCAGCGTGGTCTGCCACGACCCGTGCGCGATACCGACCCGCTTGCCGCGCAGGTCCGCGACTTCCCGGATCGGGCTGTCCGCGCGGACGACCAGCCTGCCGTTCTCCGTGCGCGGCCCGGACACTCCAATGTAGACGATGTCGCGCCCAGCGCCGAGCGCGGTGATCGGCGGGGTGAATCCGGTACCGATCACGTCGTAACCGCCGTCGGCGAACAACAGGTCACTGTGGACAGTCGGCAGCCCGGCCCGCGGGTCCGGCTGCGCACCCTGCGGCAGCGCGCGCAGGTCGACCCAGGTCACATCCGGCAGCCTGCGCTCCAGGATGCCGTTGTGCCGCAACACGAACAGCGAGTTGTTGTGCGGGAAATAGCCCACGCGAACAGACATGGCAGTCCTCCAAAATATGGTGACTTGATGCGAGGAGAGAATTAACGAGTCGGCAGCAGCAGTGCGGCGACCTGGTCGACCCGGGCCAGCGCCTGGTCGACGAACCACCGCACCCGGTCGTCGGTGATCAGTTCGGGGGTGGCCCGCAGGGTCAGTGCGGCGTAGCTGAAGCCGTCCGCGTCGAGCACCGGTACGGAGACCGAGCGGATGCCGGGTTCGCTTTCGCCGTCGTTGACCGCGTAGCCCGCCGCGCGCACCTTGTCCAGTTCGGCGCGCAGCTCGTCGCGGTCGCCGATGGTGCGCTCGGTCAACCGGACCAGCTCGGGCAACGCGTCCAGGTCGTCCTCACCCGGCGGCGCCCAGGCCAGCAGCACCTTGCCCATGGCGGTGGAGTGCAGCGGTGTGCGGATGCCGTCCGAGGACTCGGCGCCGACCGTGCCGCCGATCAGCACCAGCGCGTCGTCGCCGCTGCGCACCGCGATGCTGGCCGACGCCTTGGTGGCGCGACCGAGCCGGGCCAGTACCGGGTCCAGCCGGTGCAGGCCGTGCTGGAAGTAGTGCAGTTGGCCGAGCTCGGCGACCGAGGTGCCCAGCCGGTACCGCACGGTGGCCGGGTCGCGCTCCAGGAAACCGGCCGCGACCAGGGTGAGCACCAGCCGGTGCGCGGTGCTGATCGGCAGGGCCATGGCGCGCGCGATGTCGGTGACGCCCAGTTCGGGGCCGTCGTGCCGGAAGCACTGGAGCACGCCGAGCGCTCGTCGCACCGCCTGCGCGCCGGACGGCGCCGCGCTCGTCGCCATCACCAGACCCCCGGTCGTCGGTCGCCGGTCAGTCTACGCACCCAGCGTCACCGGCCCGCGCTCGCCGACCCGGCTGCCGAGCAGCGGCAGCACGCCCTCGGCGACCCGGTAGGCCTCCTCCAGGTGCGGCCCGCCCGCGAGGATGAAGGCGTCCACGCCGAGGTCGATCAGCCGGTCCAGCCGCTCGGCGACCTGCTCGTAGCTGCCGACCAGGCCGAACGCCGGTCCCGGCCGCATCAGCGCGAGACCGGCGAACACACCCGGCTCGACCTCGAAGTCGCGGTAGCCGGTGAACGACTCCGGCTGGAACCCCACTGCCCGGCGCACCCCGAACGAGTCGCCGCCGTCGCGGGACAACTGCGCGCGCACGTCCTCCGGTCGCACGTGCCGCCAGCCGCGTTCGATCTCCGCCCACGCCTCCTCGGGCGTGTCGCGGGCGAGCACATCGATGCGGACGGCGAACCGTGGTGCCGCGCTGCGCTCCCGTACCGCGTCGAACTTGGCCCGTAGCGCCTCGAACGGCTCCAACCAGGACAGGTAGTGGTCCGCGTGCCGCCCGGCCGCCTCGATCGCGGCGGGGGAGGAGCCGGAGAAGAACACCTCCGGGAACGGCAACCCGGCCAGCGGACCGGGCAGGCCGCCGCCCTCCACCCGGTAGAACCGGCCGTCGAAGTCGAACGGGCCGCCGTCCCACACGCCGCGCAGCACGTCCAGGAACTCCGAGGTCCTGGCGTACCGGTCGTCGTGCGCGACCTTGTCGCCCCACCACAACTGCGGCGGCCCACCACCACCGGTGATGACGTTGTACGCGACCCGCCCCGCCGTGGCCCGGTGCAGGCTGGCGGTCATCCGCGCGGCCTGCACCGGGTTCAGGAAACCGGGCTGGAACGCGATCATGAACTTGTACGTCTTGGTCTCCCGGGCCAGCGCGGCCGCCACCGCCCACGGGTCGTCGGTACCGGGGAACGACGGCAGCAGCCCGCCGTGGAAACCCAGGCTCTCCGCCACCCGCGCGGTCTCCACCAGGTAGTCGAGCAGGCCGTAGCCGTCCGGTTCGCCACCGCGCAGGCCCGGCGTGATGCTGTCCGGGCCGGGCGGCGCCCAGTCGCCCCGGGACTGCCGGTGCGCGGTGCGCAGCGAGGACGGGTCGCCCGCCATCCCGATCCGCCACCAGATGTCGATGGTCATGTCACGCCTTTCCGGCCAGCAGTGGACGCACGTGCTGCGCGATCCGCAGTGCCTCCTCCAGCCGTGGCTCGGCGGAGAGGAAGAAGGTGTCGAAGCCGCGATCGTGGTACGCCCGGATCTGGGCCGCGACCTGGCCGTACGTGCCGTGCAGGCCGGCCGCGCCGGACAGTTCGGCCGCGTCCTCGCGGGTGTGCACGGTCGCCTGGAGCGCGGGCCGGACCCGGTCGCCGAGGCGCGCCAGGTGCCGGTCCAGCTCGTCGTCCGGGGCGAGGTCGAACACGTGCACGTCGGCGTGCTCGGCGGAGAGCGCCAGCGCCTCGTCGGAGGTGCCGGACAGGTAGACGGTGGGGAACGGCAGCCCGGCCAGCGGCCCGCCGAACCCGCCTTTGACGACCTCGTAGAACCGGCCGGTGAAGTCCACGTCCTGCCCGTGCCACACGGCTTTTGCCACGGTGAGGAACTCGACGGTCCGGGCGTAGCGGTCGGCGCCGGTGACGAAATCGCCCTGGGTGCGCTGGACCCGCTCGTCCAAGTCGACCTCCAGCCGCCAGGCCAGCCTGCCCGCGAAGGCGCGCTGCAGGGTCGCCGACAGCTTCGCCGCGTACACCGGGGTCGCGATGCCCGCCGGGAAACCCGCCACGACCTCCAGGAACCTGCTGTCCCGGCCGAGCGACCCGGAGACCACAATGGACTCCTCGCCGTGCGGGTCGTACGGGACGTAGACCCCGGCCAAGCCGCCCAGCTCGGCGGCGCGGGAGATCCGGTGCAGGTAGTCGAACGGGGTGAACGCCGGTCCGCCCGCGCGGCCGTCGCTCAGGAACTCCGGCAGTGGCGGCGTTGGGTTCCAGCCGCGACCGGTCACGCCGTCGCCGCGGGTGGGGATGGTCCAGATGATCCTCGGTTCGCTCACCGGTATGCCTCCAGTGCCTGGGCGAGCGGTTCGTGCGCGGCCCACGCGGCGATGTCGATGTCGCGGGCGAGGAAACCGTGTGCCAGCAGGAAGTTCTTCTGCCGGGTCAGTAGATTCAGGCGCTCGTCGGAGAGGTCTGGGTGTAGCGACCGGTGGAAACCGTCCCGGTAGGCCAGTTCGACGCCCTTGGCGCCGGAACGGGTCTCCCGGGCCAGGATTTCCCTTACCTTGTCCAGGTTGTCGGCCGCCCAGTCCGCCGCACGCAGCGTCCGGATGAGGAAGCGGGCTACGAGATCGGGTCGTTCGGCGAGCAGTTGCTCATGCACCGTGATCGGTCGGGGTGTGCCGTTGTTGACCCGGAAACGCCTGTCCGCGAACGAATCCAGGTCGATCCCGATCACCAGACCGTGTGCCACGGCCTGCTCAGCGGCCTGCGCGCCCTTGATGTAGACCGCGTCCACCTCGCCCGCGGTCAGCGCCTCGATCCCGAACAGGGAAGACCCGCCCTCCGCACCGCGGCCGACATCGCCTTGTCCGGTGGGCACCTCGACCAGCGTTACGTCCGCAATGGACAGTCCGGCGGTGCCGAGCGCACCGACGAACCCGTGCAGGGCCATCGCGCGGGGGAAGCTGCGCGCCCGGTCGGCGGCCAGCGCGGGCAGCGCCACCCGCCTGCCGACCAGGTGCTCGGGCGCGGTGATCCCCGAGTCCGGCCGGACCACGATGACCTGCGACTCGTCGATCCAGGTCAGCCCGATCAACCGGGTCGGCGCGCCCTCGGACTTCGCCACCAGCGCGGGCACGTTGCCGCCCTCGCGGAACAACCCGACCAGCCGGTGGTCGAAGTGCCGGGCGGCGATCTCCGGCTCGGCGTCCTGCAGGATGCCGACGGCCAACCCGTCCGGGGCGTACTCCTCGGCCAGCCAGCCGAGGTTGTGCGCCAGGCCGCTTGCGGTCGGGACCGGGCAGCGGGTGTACCAGATCCGGTCTTGTTCGAGCGTGCTCATCGGTGCTCCAGGGGAGGACGGCGGGGAGTGACTCCGAGCGCGGAGAGGTAGTCCTTGCGGTGGGCGGTAACCGCGGGGTCGTCGCGGTCACGCGGGCGGGGCACGTCGATGCGGCGGTCGAGGGCGAAGCCGCCCCCGCGCAGTACGACCACGCGGTCGGCCAGCAGCAGCGCCTCGTCCACGTCGTGGGTCACCAGCAACACCGCCGGGCGGTGCCGCGCGCACAGGTCCGCGACGAGCTCCTGCATCTGCAGCCGGGTCAACGCGTCCAGCGCGGCGAACGGTTCGTCCAAAAGCAACAGTTGCGGCTGCCGAACCAGCGCGCGGGCCAACGCAACACGTTGAGCCTCGCCGCCGGAGAGGGTGGCGGGCCAGGCGCGGGCCTTGTCCGCCAAGCCAACTTCGGCGAGCGCGGCGAGCCCGGGTTCCCGGGCCGCTTTGCCGCGTTGTCCGAGCGTGACGTTGGCCAGCACTCGTCGGGCCTGCACCAGGCGGGGCTCCTGGTAGACGACCGTGCGCACCGGGGGGACGAGCACGGTGCCCGCGTCGGGGAGTTGCAGGCCGGACAGCAGCCGGAGCAGCGTCGTCTTGCCGGTGCCGCTCGGGCCGAGCAGCGCGACGAACTCGCCGGGCGCGATGTCCAGGTCGATCCCGTCCAGGACCCGCTTGTCGCCGAAGCTCTTGGACACGCCGCGCAGCCGAACGACGGAGCTCTTTACGTCCACTGTGGTCTTCTCGGTCGTGTGCGCGCTCATCCGGCTGCCGTTCCGTGCCGACGCCACGGCATGGCGGTCCGCTCGATCAGCCTGATCACCAGGTCCACCCCGATCCCGATCAACGCGTAGATCACGATGCAGAGCACCATGTAGTCGTTGCGGTAGTACTGTTGTGCCAACGTCACCAGGTAGCCGATTCCCTCGGTGGCCCCGACCTGCTCGGCCGCGATCAACCCGACCAGGCTGATGCCGAGGCAGATCCGCAGCGCCATCAGGATGTTCGGCAGCGCGCTCGGCACGACCACCCCGACCGCCAGCCGCCAACCGCGCAACCCGAACCCGCGCGCCGCCTCCACCACCTTGCGGTCCACCGACCGCACCCCGAGGTAGGTGTAGGCGTACATCGGGGAGGCCGACGAGACCGCGATCAGGGCCACCTTGAACGCTTCGTCCACTCCGAACCAGGAGATGAACAGCGGCACCAGCGCCAGGAACGGCACCACCCGGATGATCTGCACGGTCGCGTCGACCAGTTCCTCACCGAGCCTGCTCAGACCGGCGACCAGGCCGAGGACCAGCGCCACACTCACCCCGATGCCCACACCGAGGCCGGCGCGGCGGAGCGAGGCGAGCCCGAAGTCCCACAGTTGCCCGGTGTTCACCAGCTCCCAGAACGCTTGCACCACTTGACCGGGGGATGCGAAGACCTCCGTGGACACCCAACCGTGCGATGTGGAGTACCACCAGAGCAGGAGGATGAGAGCGGGCACGCTGACCCGCAGCAGCAGCGAGAGCCACCGGCTGCGGGACTTGACCCCCAGGAACTCCGGGACCGCCAAGTCCGGGATTGTCCGGACCGTGGTCACTTCCGGTCACCCCAGTCGTAGAACACCTTCTTGGGGTCGGAAGCCTTCGGCAGCACCTTGTTCTCGACGAACACGGCGGACACCCCGGCGAGCTTGTCCTGGTCGGCGGGCTGCGGGAGGCGGAGCACGTTGTCGTAGCGGCCGACGGCGATGTTGTTCTCCAGTTGCGCCCCGGTCGCCGCGGTCGGACCTTCGGTGGCGAAGACGTTCTGGAACTCCTCCGGCTTCGCCTTCTCCTGCTCGTCCAGTTCGGACAGCACGCGGATCAGCGTCCGCACCACCTCGGGGTTCTTGCCCAGCAGGTCGGTGCGCGCGACGAACATGTTCAGGTCGTCCGACGGCAGGTCACGGCCGCGGAAGACCACCCGCGCCCCCTTGGCCACCACCTGCGGGAAGGCCCGCACGATGGCGACCCAGCCGTCCACCTGCCCGCTGGCGAACGCCGACGCGGCCTGGTCCTGCTGCAGGTAGACGCGCTGCACCTGGTCGGCCGGGATACCCGCCTGCTTGAGCGCGAGCAGCAGCAGGTACTCGCCCCGCCCGGCCTTGTTCACCGCCACCCGCTTGCCGCGCAGGTCCTGGACCGTCTTGATGGGACTGTCGGGCGGCACGACCAGACCGTCACCGGCACCGGCCCGCGGATCGGTCACCACATCCTTGACCGCCACGATCCGGATGTCGTCGGAGGTGGCCAGATATCCCAGCGCCGGGGAGAAAGCCCCCTCGGCGAAATTAACCGCCCCCGAGTGAATGGCATCCGTCGTCGCCGTGAACGACGAGTACGTGCCACCCCACTCCACCTTGGCGTGTAGCGCGGCCAGGGGTCCGTCGAAGCTGCCGTGCTTCTTGGCGTACGCCAACGGCCCGTAGTTCCCGGGATCGATCAGCTTGACCACCACATCCCCGTCCTGCGCGTCAGCCGAACTGCCGCAGGCGGCAACCCCCACGACGAGCCCAACGGCGGCGATGATCCGGGCGATTCTGGAATGCGCGAAAGTACCCATGGGCGTTTCTGCTTACCCCTAGTTCACGAGGAATCTGCGTGCGTTTTTCGGTCGCCGACTCCCCGCCACCCACCCTCCGGGCACGCGGTTCACCGACCAAAGTGGACAGCGACGTCGCTCAACGCGACGAACACAGCGAACTGGCGACCCGAACCAGGTCGACATGCTGACGACCAGCCAGCCGCAGCGCTCTCATGCCCCCAACGCTAGGTACGCCGCCCACCCCCCGTCAATCGCCCCCCGCGTCTTCCCGCATCATGGAAACCCCTCTGACCAGCCACTTCCTCAGGTACGGTCGCCCCCCTCTTCCACATCGTGGCAAACCACGCCGTGTCTGCTCGCATCCTCACCTCATGTCGAGCCCGGCGCCGGGGTGCGGCATGCTCCACCTACCGACCTACTCCTCCAGTACGGCGGGTGATCCAGATGCCGACCGACCACGACGAGCGAACCCCACTGCCCGACCGGGAAACCGGGCGGCGCAAGACTGAGGTGGCCATCACGGCCCTGTTCCTGCCCGCCGCGACCCCGCCGGTCGTCACCTGGTTCGGCGGCACGATCCCCGGCGCGCTGGAAACCGCGTTACAGGTGTGCGGCCTGCTATTCGGCCTCCTGCTACTCACCTACCTGAGCGACGGCGGAATCAAGGAGATCACCCGACGCGGCCGAGGCATCCCAGGCACCCTGGCCCCCGTAACCGGAGCCATCTCAATCGCGTTTTTCGCCACTTTAACCCTGGCCAACCTCAGCGACGCATTCGCAGGCGAAAAACCACTGCCAACCCCAATCCCCCTCTTCCGCGACATCGCCGCAGTCGGTTTCCTCACCCTGTTCCCGATCTACCTAACCCTCCGAGCCACCGGCGGCAAGCACTGACCGATGCCGGCAGGCTCGCGGCCACCAGTGGTGTCGTGGCCGGTGGATGGCCGTGTGGTGGGTGCCTTTGGCGACGTCCGGGTTGAGGAACACCCGGAACTGCCGGTTGTTCGTTTGGCGGGAGTGGTCACTGGGCGTCGATGGCAGGTGTGCACCTTTGCGGCCGTGATGATCGGGCGGCGCCGGGCTGCGGCCTGGTCTGCATTGTGGCTGACCGGGTTGCGGCCGCCGGGCCTGCTGGGCGCGGGCTTTGCCACGTCGCGCGTCTTCGCAGTCTTGACCACACGGTCGGCCCACAGGTGCCCTGACCAGCGTCGGAGTCGCCGAGCGTCTCTGCCCCGGCCGATGACGGTCGAGATGATGCCGGCCCCCATCGGCCAGAACCCCCCCCAGAGCAGCCCCCACCCTCCCGGGGGGCGTCCCCGGAGCCAGTCTACCGGCTTGGCAAGATCGACAGGGGTTGGTGCCGTGGCCTGTGGATGACTGCGTGGAGTGTGGACAACTCAGCCTGGACGGGTGGCTCAGTCGCAAGGTTCGGGTCAACTGCTGCGCCGTGCTGATCACGTGGTGCATCCGACATGGGCCTACGGTCGGTCACACAGCGGGGGATTTGTTCAACGCGAAAAGGGCGCGACATTCGTCTCGTCGGATTCCCTCGTGGACTTCCAGCGCGGGTGTCCCTGCGGCGACCACGTCTCTGGCTCGGATTTCGATTTGCCGCCAGGTGAACAACTCGTCCGGGTGTTCGGTGGACCAATTCTTGGCGTCTTGTTGGGTGGCGCCGAACACGATGCCTGCCATTTTCGCCCAGATGGCGACCGAGGTGCACATGGGGCAGGGTTCCAGCGTGGTCACCAGGTATGCGCCGGTCAGGTACCGCGATCGCCGTGCGCAGGCGGCGCGGCGGATGGCGGTCATTTCCGGGTGTGCGCTGGGGTCGTTGTCCGCGCCGACCAGGCTGCTGCCGGTCTCGGCGAGGATCGCGCCGTCTGCCAGTACGAGCGAGCCGAGCGCGTAGTTGCCCGCGCGTGAGGCTGTTCTGGCCAGTTCCACGCAGCGGTCCATCGCGCAATCGAAGTCAAGGCCCATGGTCTACCTCCACGTCACGTCACCGGCCACATCGCGAGCAAATCGGATAAATCGCACACGCGGCTGTCGAGGCTTTCCCTGGACCGCTCGATCCACAGGACACCGTCGTTCTCGATGACCCAGTAGTCGTGGTCCCAGAAGTCCACGCAGCGTACAACCATTCGTCCACTGTGGACGCGCGCCAGGTCGGCGACCTCGGCGCGCACCGCGGTGAGCGCGCTGCCACTGATCTCGTCCGGCCCCCGGGCGGCCCGACCCCTCGGCACCACCGGGACGAAACTGATCTTACGAGCGCCGTGCTCGACCGCGAAATCCACCATGGACGGCAGCACCGACACCGTGCCGGTGGTGATCACAGTGTGGATCGAGAACGGGATGCCGCGCTCCCGACACGCGGTCATGCCAGCCTGAACCCGCCCGAACGAGGGAACCCGGAACACCTCGTCGTTGGACGCGTCCGGCCGGTGCACGCTGAACTTGAACTTCCCCGCCCACCCGCGCGATGGCGTCGAGCACCTCGGCGCGCACGTCGATCCCGTTCGAGATGACCACGACCTTGTCCAGGACGGCCCCGACGGTGGTCACGATCTCCGGCAGGTCGACGCGCACCGTCGGCTCCCCGCCGGAGAGCTTCAGGGAACGCACGCCGCGATCCCGCAGAACCGCGGATATCGCCCCCAGATCATTGACGGACAACTCCTTGCGGCTGGTGTTGGGCGCCTGGCAGAAAGAACAGAACGCGTTGCACCTGCGTGTCACCCGTACACACACGGAGCTGGGAAAACCACATCATTGCGTATCATGGCCCGCAACCATTTCCTCGGTGAGCACCAACATGGTCAGGATCTTCGACATCTGTTCCGCGAATTGCTGCGCGTAGTCGAGCGCGAATTCAACGCGCGCGTTCTTGTCGGCACCCGGGACGTCGTGCACCCCGTAGAACACGATCACGCCGTGCGGCTGCGCTGACTCGTCGTGCCTGTTGGTGCGGGGATCGAGGGTGAGCACCGGGCAGGACAGCACCCACCGCTGCGTCGGCTCGATCATCTGCGCCACGCGCGTGTCGTAGAGCGTGTGGTGGTCGACCGGCAGGTCTTCGAAAAGCGGCCGCCGCTCCCGATATGATTTCCCGCTGACTATGTGCGGCGTGTCGACGGCGAGTCTGGTGAAACCGAACTCGCGCGGCATCCTGATGTTGAGCACGGCGAGCTCGCGGTCCTGTTGCAGGTAAGTCGTGCCATTCTCGTGCACGGCCACGAAATATCGGCCGTTGCAGGGAATCTCCAGCGCCTTCGAGATGAGCTCGCAGACCGTGGTCAGGGTGCTCCTCAGCAGATCCTGCTGGCGTTGGCGCAGCAGGTCCATTTTCCGCTCGAACCGCTCGTTCTCCACGATCCGCTGCCTCCTCGTGACGTACTCGCTACCCACGAGGGCGACAGCTCCGCCTACGAGGAACAGGTTCCCGGCTCCGAGGCCTTCGATGGAACGCCACAAGTCCTTGTCCCGCAGTTGCTCGGACAAGATGTTCACCCAGATCCCCAGCAGCACCACCGAGAGCAGTGTCGCCACGAACCGGAATGAGTTCCAGGACAGCGCCCGTACGTCGGTTCCCGCGCGGTTCGTCACCCCCCGTGTTCACCTTAACGGAAGGGGCGCACGCGCACGAGGCGTGCTCTGCCCCCGGTGCCGGTGAAGGATCGTCACTTTGCGCTGGCTCGCCACGGCATCGCCTCCGGGCTTCCACGAGCTCTTGGGGGGGGGCGGTTGGCGTCCCAGAGTGGTGGTGTGTGGTCGCGGCCCGATCCGATGGCCAGTTCTTGTCAGGCGATTTTCCCCTGAATGGCTGGAACCCCGCAGCTCGTCGTCAGGTCCCGGCCTGCTCGTGGGGGTGGTCGTTGCCGGCGGATTCTCAGGGGAGTTTGCCGTGCGCTTACGTGGGGTGGGGCGGGGGATAACCTGGTGGGGGTTAGCGTGGCGGGGTGATCGAAGCCGAGGGCTTGACGAAGCGGTATGGGGCGAAGACTGCGGTTGACGGTCTTTCGTTCGTGGTGCGGCCGGGGATTGTGACCGGGTTCCTGGGGCCGAACGGGGCGGGGAAGTCGACCACGATGCGGTTGATCCTGGGGTTGGACGCGCCGACGGCGGGGTCGGTGACGGTGAACGGGAGTCGGTACGCGCGGTTGCGGGCGCCGTTGCGGGAGGTCGGGGCCCTGTTGGAGGCGCGGTCTGTCCATACCGGACGGAGTGCGCGCAACCACCTGCGGGCGCTGGCCGCGACGACCGGGGTGCCGACGAAGCGGGTGGACGACCTGTTGGAGATGGTCGGGTTGGCCGATGTCGCGCACAAGTGGGTGCGGGGGTTCTCCCTCGGCATGCACCAGCGGCTGGGGGTCGCGGCGGCGTTGTTGGGGGACCCGCACACGTTGGTGCTCGACGAGCCGGTCAACGGGTTGGACCCGGAGGGGATCCGGTGGATTCGCGGGTTGTTGCGGTCGTTGGCCGCGGAGGGGCGCACGGTGTTCCTCTCGTCGCACCTGATGAGCGAGATGGCGCAGACCGCTGAGCAGGTGATCATCGTGGGGAAGGGGCGGTTGATCGCGGACCTGCCGGTCGCCGACGTGATCAACCGCGCGTCCGGGTCCACAGTGGAGGTTCGAACGCCGCAGGCGGATGAGTTGCGCGGTCTGCTGGCCGACCGGCGGATCGCGGTCACCCCGATCGCCGCGGACCGGTTGGCGGTGAACGGGGTGAGCAGCTCGGACATCGGGTTGATCGCGCTGGAGAACCGCATCCACCTCGTCGAGCTGACGCCGGTGCTGGCGTCGCTGGAAGAGGCGTTCATGGACCTCACCCGCGACGCGGTCGAGTTCGGCGGCGCGACCCACCCCGCTCTGGAAGGCACCCCGCGATGACGGCCTCGACCGAGTACCTGATCAGCTCCGCCGGGTCCGGGGAGGTCACCCTGGCCAGGACGATCAAATCCGAGTGGGTCAAGTTCGGCACCCTGTGGTCGAACCGGCTGCTCGCGGCCACCGCCGTGCTCGGCATGGTCGGCATCGGCTGGGTGGCGTCGTTCTTCACCAACCACGACTGGGACCACCTGCGGCCACGCCAAATCGCGCGGTTCGACGCGGTCGACACGAGCCTCAACGGGTGGAACCTCGCCCAGCTCGCCATCGGCGTCCTCGGCGTCATCCTGGTGACCGGCGAGTACGGCACCGGCATGATCCGGGCCACGCTGACCGCCGTGCCGACCCGGCGTCCGGTGTTGTGGGCGAAGCTCGTCGTGCTGACCGTGGTCGCCGCCGTGCTGATGACGGCCACCTCGTTCACCGCTTTCCTTGGCGGGCAACTGTTCCTCGGCTCGCACTCGACCACCCTCGGCGCCCCGAACGTCCTGCGCGTGGTCATCGCCACCGGGCTCTACCTCACCCTGGTGGCCGTGCTCGGGCTCGCCTTCGGCACCCTGCTCCGCAACACCGCGGCGGGCATCGCCTGTTTCATCGGCATCCTCCTGGTCCTGCCCGCGATCACCGACGTGCTGCCCAGCTCCTGGCAGGACACCGTGGTGAAATACCTGCCCAGCAACGCGGGCCAAGCCGCCCTGACCGTCAAAGCCGACCCGGCCCTACTCGCCCCGTGGACAGGCATGGCCGTCTTCGCCTGCTACGTCGTCGCCGCACTGGTCTGCGCAGCCGTCACCCTCACCCGCCGAGACGCCTGACGCCACGACAACGTCGCCGCCGGACTGCGCCTCGTTGGCCGCGCCCGCGCAGTCCGGCCCCGGGTCCCCCTGATGGATGAGCCCTGCTCGGCCCTCGACCCCACCTGGGCCACATCGTCGAGCGCGGCGACACCCACGCGATGTTCACCGTCCCCAGCGACCCCCGCACCTCCGACTACGTCAACGGCCGTTTCGGGTGACGCCGGCACCACCGTCGGTGCGGAATACTGGTGGATATGGGCGAGCGAACGATCGTGCACGGTCCAGCTCGGCGAGTGGGCCGCCGAAGCGGACTGTCCGGCTGGACGGTCGTGGCGGCGGCCATCGGGAACGCGTTGGAATGGTACGACTGGGTCGCCTATCCCGTTTTCGCGGTTTACTTTAGCGAACAATTCTTTCCCGGGAACGGCAACCCGCTCCTGGCCGCGTTGGCGGTTTTCGCGATGGGCTTTCTCTTCCGCCCCCTCGGTGGGATCTTGCTGGCCAGTTACGCCGACCGGCACGGCAGGAAGCCCGCGTTGACCTTGTCGGCTGGCCTGATGGCCGCGGGCAGTCTGATGATCGGGATCTGCCCGACCTACCACCAGTGGGGCGTTCTGGCCCCGATCGTGCTGGTGATCGCACGCGTCTTGCAGGGCCTGGCCACAGGTGGGGAGTTCGCCGCGGCGGCGACCTACCTCGCGGAGGTGGCCCCGCCGGGTGAACGCGGTCTCTACTCCAGCTTCACCTATGTCACCGGCACGGTTGGCGTCGTGTTCGCGACCCTGACCAAGATCGTGCTGCTCCAGGTGATCGGGAAGGTTGGACTCGAGGTCTGGGGATGGCGGCTCCCTTTTCTCTTCGGTGCCATCGTCGGGGTGTGGGCGTTCGCGATGCGGAACTCGTTGGGTGAGACCAAGCTGTTCGTGCCGAGCGAGGACCGGCGTGTCCGTCGGCCGGTGCTGCAGGTTCTGCGCGAGCACCCGGCGAGCGGGCTGCGGGTCGTCGGTTTCACGGTCGGCGCGACCCCGGCCTACTACCTGGTTGTCTTCTACCTGCCCGAGTACGTCATCAAGCAGTTCCATGCCGACGAGTTGACGGCGCTGCGGATCGCGGCCGTGGTCCAACTCGCCCTCGTCGCCGTGCTGCCGTTTCTCGGTGCCCTGTCCGATCGGGTCGGGCGCAAGCCGCTGCTGGCGACCTTCGCGATCGGTTACCTGGTGCTGGCGGTCCCGATGGCGGCGCTGTTGGACGGTTCGCCGTGGGCGTTGCTGGTCGTGATGGGCGTCGGGGTGCTGTTCTTCGCCTGCTACGCGGCTGTGGCGCCGATCGCGATGGCCGAGTTGTTCCCACCGCAGATGCGTTCCACCGGGTTGGGCATGCCCTACTCGGTGGCGGTGGCGGTGTTCGGCGGCCCCGCACCGATGCTGCTGCAGGCGCTCAACGGGCAGGGGCTCGTCTGGGTCGTCCCGTGGGTGCTCTGCGCGCTGTGCGGTGTGAGCCTGGTGGTGTACCTGACCTCGCCGGAGACCGTGAACAAGCCCATCGGGGGACCGGTGACGGTGGTCAGCCCGCCGCCAGGATGATCGTCTCGGTCGGCGGGGTCTCGCCGCTGTCGCGGCGTTCGAGCAAGGTCAGCCCGGCAGCGGTCTGGATGAGCGCGGCCCGCCCCGAAGGCCCGTCCGCCTCCCCGGCGAGGCACAGCACCCGCAGCCGCAGGTCGGTCGCGGTCTGCCGGGTCAAGACCTTTTCCCGAGCGGCGAACGGTGTGATGGCCACTCGCACCTCTTCGGTGGTCCGCAAGGCCCAGGGCGACGCGGAGGACGGTACTTCGACGGGCAGTGGAGAACCCGGTGGCACGATGTGGTCGCGGGCGTCGGTGACCCCCGAGTACCGCAGGAACGCCGTGGTGAAGCTGTCGAGCCAGGTGTCCGCGGGCGCGTTCTGGTTCAGGACCCAGACCAGTGCCTGCGAGAGGGTCCGGCCCATCACCTGGTCGTGCGCGGTGTCGAAGTCCGCGTTGGGATCGTGCGGATCTCGCGGTTCCGCCAGCCGCGTGAGCTCCGCGCGCAGGCGCCCCACCTGTTCCCGCGTGGTCGCCAACCCGGCCCCCGGCGTGATCCGCAGGTCTTGGTCGACGAGCCCGTGGTCGCGGGCGTGACACAGGGTCCTGTCCAGGTCGTAGAGGTGGTCGTGGAGATCATCGTCACCGCGGTCGCCGTCCGGCTCCGCCAACAGCCCGCACACGAAACCGGTGATGACGAGTGCCCTGGTCAGCAGCAGCCTGGTCAGCCCACGTCCGGACCGCTCGATATCGGCCCGGACGTGGGCGACCAGCGACGCCCGGTCGACCAGGTGCGGGTGCGGCACCCCCTTGGGTACCCACAACCGCTGGTCACCCGGGGCCAGCCACACGCTGTTACCACCCACGGCCAGTCGCGTGGCCGGGCTCTCCTCGATCTCCGGCCGCCGCGGCAAGCGGTAGGGGCCGTGGCCTGCCATGACCTCGTTGGCCCAGAGCACGAACGCGCCGGCCGTCTCGGCCCGAACGCCGACGACGGGGTCGTCCGCGCCGGTCCCGGCGGGCACCGTCGGGTCGGACAGCGCGCGGTCGCGGAGGTGGAGGGCGTAGATCCGGGCGGTGACGGGGCGCACGCACACCTGCGCGCCGTCGGCTCTCGTGACAACCTCGCGCAGGAGCCCACCGAGCAGGACCCGGGCGACGAGCCTGCGGCGGGTGGGATCGCTTGATTCCACCAGGGCGTCCAGTTCCGCGCGCACCTCCGGCCCGATGTCCCGGCCGTGCCGCTCGACGTCGAAGGCCAGCGACAGCGCGTCCTCCGTGCCGGAACGCAGGCAGGAGCGGACGATCGCGCCCAGGTCGGCCCCGGCCCGGGGATCGGCGACGTGGAACAGGATGGTCTCCCGCCACCACGGGTCATCGATGGCCTTGACCTGGCTCATACCCGACCCCGCGGTGGAGACGTGCGCGGCGGCGAGGTACTCCTGGATCGTCAAGTGGGCGAAGGACCACGTCGTCTCCTCCCGGTCCACGAACAGCCCGGTCCGGCGCACCCGGTCCAGGACGGTCTCGACGTCCGCGTCCGCGAACAGGCCGGTGATCCGCGCGACGACGGCGCTCCGGGGCAGCTTCCGGGTCTTGCCCAGCATCATGTCGTGGGCGAGCGCGGCCAGCAGGTCCCGGACCTGGCCGCGGTCCTGCTCCGCGACCGCGCCGCTGCGCTCGTCCCGACGCCACAGCAGGACCTCGCAGATCTCGCGGTAGAGGTCCACCCTCGCCTTGGGCAGGGTACCGCGGACCTGGTGCACGTTGACGATCATGGTCAGCAGCAGCGGGTTCACCGCCAGCGCCCGCAACCCCGGGTCGCCGCGCACCCGGTCGAGCAGGTCCCCGGCCTGGTCCCGCGCCCGCGCGGCGGTCTGCCTGGTCCGGCGGTCCTTGGCGCGGCGGTCCTCGTCGCGGGCGAACGCCCCGTACCACGCTCGGACGAACCGCTCGACCTTCTCCTCGGTGAGGCTGTGCACTCGGTACACCGTGGCGCCGCCAACCGGCTCGGTCTCGTACGCGCGCGGTCGGGACGTGATCACGAAATCGTTGCCGTAGTGGCTTTCGACCTGCGCGGTGATCCAGTTGGCGACCGCCCTCCGGTGCGCGCGGTCGGCGATCTCGTCCAGCCCGTCGAGGAGCACCAGGCACCTGCCCTCGTCCAGGCGCTGCTCGAACCAGCCCACCGGTTCGCGGTGCTTGGTGCGCCCCCACCACTGGGTGACCAATGTCGACAGGGACAGCCGCTCGTTGACGATGCTGTCGACGTGATCACGCAGGTACAGCAGGATCGGGACGTCCCGCCGCCCACGCCGTCCCTCCCGCGCCGTCTGCCGGGCGAGATGGCGCAGCAGGGTCGTCTTGCCACTGCCGGGAACGCCGAGCACAGCGAGTGCGACCGCGTCCCGCCTGCCCACGAGCTCCTCGACTGAGAACAGTTCGCGCCGGGGACCCTCTGCCTCGTCCAGGACACCGCTGTCGACCAGGGTGGGTGCACGCGGCTCCACCTGCAGGTCAACGAACAGCTCGTCAAGGCCCGGGGTGTAGTACCCGGTGGTCACCAACCCGCTCAGGTCGACATCCCGCAGGCTGTCCCGCAAGGCCGCGCGGTAGCGGTGGTGGAACCGCGAGAACCGCCGCGCGAGCGCGGCGTCGATGTACTCGACCGCGCGCCCGCGCCAACGCGCCAAAAGGTCCTGCGTGACCTTCCCACCGAACGAGACCAGGACCACGGCCAGTTCGATGACCAGGGTCAACCCGATGAACAGGAGGCTCGCTTGCGGTTGCCGCACCGACAGCACAACCGCGCCTGCCGGGGGCAGCACCGCCACCAGGAACACCACGAGTCTCTTGCCCATGGTTCGATCATCGCCCGAACGACAACCGGGTTACCCGCCGCGGAGCGCCACCACGGGCTGGGATCAGCGCGTTCCCTGCGCCGCCTGCCGACCGGGGTGGCGCAGCCGAGGAACCATCATCGCTGAGTCCGTCCTCGGGTGACGAACTGGGGAATTCATCGCGCTTGGCGGTGCGGTTGGCTCAGATCGAGCTGTTTCGCGGTCGGTCGTGAAATTTCCTGCGGCGATCGGGTTACTTGTGCCGCGGTCCGTGCCGGGATGGCCAGTGTCATTCTTCCGCTTCGCCCGATTTGCTTTTCGGAATCAAGGAAGAGTGACCCCGATCGCTACCCGAGTTGCTAGTGTTCCTTGCTGCCGACCGGCGAACGGCGAACCTGTGCGGAGGGGTGCGGGATGACGGCGGGGTATGACGCGATACCGGAGGAACTCCAATTCTGCGCGGCCATGTTGGCGCAGGTCGACACCGAAGTGCGAGCCGCGCTCGACATTTTACAGTCCGAAGTAGACGGTCTCTTTTCCGGTGGTTGGCAAGGCCCGGCCGCCGCCGCGTTCGCCGATGCCTGGCTGGAATGGCGGGAAGGCGCGGACGAGGTCGTCGACGGTCTGCATGACATATCGCTGGTGCTGCGGGCGACCGAGCGCGAGTACACGACGAACGAGCAAGGCGCGACCGACAGGATCACCGGCTCCGGGTCAGGTCTGTAGATGGTCGACTTCCGCGTGGACCCCGCTCACCTCGACCACGTCGTTGCCGAGATCGTCCGGTTCGACACCACTTTCGAGACCGCGCTCGACGACGCGGACAAACGGGTGAACCAGTTGCACGCCAGTTGGTCCGGCGACGCTGCCGACCGGCAGCGCGCCGCGCACGAGGAGTGGAAACGCGGCGCCGAGAAGATGCGCGAGGCGCTGGCGACCATGCGCGAGATCGCCAAGACCGCGAGTGGCAACTACACCGACGCCGCCGCGGCGAACGCCAAGATGTGGGAGCACTTGCGGTGACCAGGCCGATCAAAGTCGACACGAGCACCTACGAGGCCGCCAGCAAGGTGTTCGGCGTCGACATCCACGCCGCGTTGTCCAAAGCGGGCGCTGACCTGGAATCAGGTCTTTCCGGGCAGGGTGGCATGGCGGGCGCCGACCCTGGGGGCAGCGGTTGGGCCGATTCCTACGACGAAGTCGCGAAGACCGTGCACTCGCTCGTCAGCGACCTCGGCACGGCCTCGACAACCCTTGCCGGGCTCCTGCAGCAGAGCGGGTTCAACCACGGTCAGGCAGAGGACGCGTCCAACGCGGACAAGTCCGTTCCCACCGCCCCGGACGACTCCACGTACACCGCCGTCCCCGAACCGCTCGCCGACCTGCCCTCCGCGCACGGCGGCTCTGTCGGCCCACCCGGGCTCTGGTGGCTGGTTGAGCACACCGTTGGCTACGTCTGGCCCGATGGTGACCCCGACAGGCTGCGCCGGGCAGCCCAGGCGTGGACCACTGCCGCGGGTGCGCTCGACGGCGCCGCCGGTCACGTCCCCGCCGCCGTTTCGGGCATTTCCAGTCAGCAGTCGCCGGAGGTGAACGACGCGACCACGGTCTGCCAGGGCTTGGGCGACAACATGGGCACTGTGGCCGCCGCCTGTCGCGACCTGGCCAAGAGTTGCACCGACCTCGCCGCCCAGGTCGACAAGGCGCACAACGACATCGAGGACGAACTGATCAGCCTCGCCGAGTGGACGGCGGGCATCGAGGCCGGTGGCGCTCTCGTCGGCTTCTTCACCGCGGGCATCGGCGAGGGCGCGGCGCAGGCGGTCGAGGCGACCAGGGTCGCGGCCACCGCGACCAGGATCGGCAAGATCATCGAGGCGCTGATCGAGGTCGGCGCGACCATCGCCCGCGCGGTCGGCACGGTGGTCGGTCGGGTCGCCGAGGCCGCTCAGCGGCTCGAAGTCATCCTCGGCGCCCGGCTCAGCAAGGCCGTCGCCACGGTCGTGAGCAAGATCCCCGGTGTCGGCAAGACCGCGGCCGACGACGCGTTCGAAGGGCTCAGCGCGTGGACCCTGGGGTGGTCGCAGCGCGGCCTGGAGATCGAGGCACGGCTCGGCGGCAACCTACCGCGTAGCTTCCCCACCATCGACAAGTTCGAGAACGGTGTGGCCACCAGCATCAAGAGTGTCGACCTGAGCGCGGCCACCTACCAGAACACCAGCGCGCTGACCTCCAGGCTGGCGGGTTACGTGGACAAGGTCTCCGGGTTCAACGGCGCGACCTTCGACGGTACAGTGATCCGGTCCGGCCAGGTCACCGACCGTGTCCTGCAAGTCGCCATCCAGCCGGGTGTCGCCTCGCCCGCCCAGCGCGCGGTGCTCACCCAGTTGCAGGCGTACGCGACATCGAAGAATGTGCGATTGATCGTTTCGGAGGTTTCGTGAGCGAGCAACTGGTGGGGGTCGACCTGCGGCGGGGCGAGTACGTGGTCATCACCTACTCCCAGTCCCGGTCGGGGATGTGGGTCCTGGACGGGGAACCGGTCCGGTTGCCCGCCACCTCCACCCCCGCGCAGCTCGGCGTTGCCGTCACCGACGCACTCGCCCGCTCCCGAGGCGGCCTGGACGACCCCGGCCGTGCCGCCAAACCCAGCCAACCACTGCTCGACGCGTTCGGCGTCACCACCTACGCCGCCTATACCAAGGGCACCAAGTCAGTCGAAGTCTTCCGCGGCGCGGGTGGAGTCGAGGTGACCCCACAGCGCAACGAGGGCGGCAGCAAGGGCTTCACCCCGATCGTGGACGAGGCGCGAACATTGGTCGATGCCTCTCCCAACGCCGTGGGCGACGCCGTGGTCGCCGCGTTCGGCAAGGCAGTTTAGCCAGACTGCTGCATCCTCGGACGCCCCACCAGCCGCGGAGCAACCAACTCGGTCTCCACCCCACTCGAAACCCTGACCACGCATTTCTGCAGCGCGCCTCGGAGCCTGCCGATTCAACTGCCTGTTTCATCTGGCGCACATGGCCGGCGTTGCTGTCAGGCGACCAGGCCGACTGTCGAGGCGTGCCGAGGCTCAGAGCCCCTGGCGTGGGTCTTCATGGCCTGAGACTGTCGGTGGGTCGGTCTAGGCTGTGTATTTGGGGGCTTTGTTGGCGGTTGATCTTGGTGTGAGGGGGCTCTGGGCCTCGGCTGCGCCTCGGGGGTCGGCCTGGTCGCCTTCGGCGACGCCGGCGCCCGGCCCCAAAATAAAACCTGGGGTGCCCGTTGTGGTGAAGTTGTTTTGTTTGGGGCCCCTAGCGGTGGCCTGGGTAAGGCTAAAAGGCGGGGCCACTGGAAAGCGTGGCCTTACCCGCCGGCCGGCTTAGGCCACCGCTTCCCCCAAACAAAACAACTTCACCACAACGGGCGGTTGGTGTCGGCGGGTCCCGAGGCGCGCGGTGCGAGTGTGGGACTTCGTCGATTCGGGGTGGTCTTTTTGGGGCGTGCGGTGCGGGTGTGGTGCTTCGTCGATTTGGGTGGGGGATTTGAGACTCCTGTTGCGAGGATGCGCAGTGCGATTCGTGTGGCGGGTTTCGGGCGAAATCGTGGTGTTTGGCTAGGTGGAGGTGGGGTGGGGGGTCGGGGTGGGGCGCCGGCTGGGGTGCTTGGGTGGTGATGGAGGCTGGATGTTTTTGGGGTGTTGGCGTCTTGTAAGGGTTCTTGACAGGTGTCTCCGTGCTGCGACGATGGGGTGTGCTGAGGGGCGGCGTGTTGAGGAGGCTGTGTGGCTGGGGAACCGTCCACTGTGGTTGGGGTGGCTGAGGTGGTGCCGCCGCGGCGGAATGAGTGGTTGTTGGTGGGGTTTACCGGGACCACCAATACGGCGGATGCGGTGATGCGGGTGGCGTTGCCGCTGCTGGCCACTCGGGTTACGGAGTCGCCTGCGTTGGTGGCGGCGGTGTCGATCATGTTGAGTCTGCCGTGGCTGGTTACCGCGTTGCACATTGGTGTCATGGTGGATCGGCGGGATCGGCGGGTGTTGATGGCGGGGGCCGAGGTCGCGCGGATGGTGGCGATCGGGGGGCTTGCGCTGGCGGTGGTGTTCGGCGTCGCTGGGTTGGTGGTCATCTACGCGGTGGCGTTGGTGCTCGGGGTGGCTGAGGTGGTGGCGCAACTCAGTGCGGCCTCGATCATTCCGGCGGCGGTGCCGCGTGCGCGGTGGCAGACGGTGAATGCTCGGCTCACCGGCACCGAGTACGTCAGCTTCAGCTTCGTTGGTGCGCCGATCGGTGGGTTTCTGGTCGCTGCGGGGTTCGCCGTGGCGCTTGGGGCGACGGGTGCGGCGTATTTGGTTGGCGCTTTGTTGCTGACCATGTTGGTCGGTAACTTTACGGCTGCGCCTGCCAAGGAGCGTCGGCCCGCTGGTGTTGAGATCAGGGAGGGGCTGCGGTTCCTGCTGGCGCACCGGTTGCTGCGGTCGATGGCGTTGCTGATCACCGTGATGGCGGGGTGCTGGTCGGCCTGGTACGCGCTGATCCCCGTTTACGCCGTCGGGCCGCTGGGTTTGACCGCCCAGCAGTACGGCTTCCTGTTGACCTGCCTCGGTGCCGGTGGCGTGCTCGGCACGGTCCTGGTGGGCCCGGTGAACCGGTTGATCGGCCGCCGCTGGTCGATGTTCGTGGACATCATCGGCACGGCTTTGATGGTCGGCATTCCCGCCGTATTGCCGTCGGCGCCGGGAAGCGCTTGGCCGATTGGTGTCGCCGCTTTCGCCGCTGGTATCGGTGGGACCATGTGGACGGTCAACTCACGGGTCATCACACAGTCGTTGGTGCCCAATGAAATGCTTGGCCGGTTCAACGCGGCCAGCAGGCTGATCTCGTGGGGGATGCTGCCGGTCGCGGCGGCCGTCGCGGGCGGCCTCGCCCAACTATTCGGTTACCGGGTGGCGTTCGGGCTGTTCGCGGTCCTGTGCCTGGTGCTGGTTTTCCTGTTCCTCCGGGTGATCACCCCGGGCATGCTGGACGAGGTCGACGCGCCCGCCGAGGAGTCGGTATGACCAGTATGTACGCGATGTTCGCCGTCACCGCCGAGACGGTGCCGGACGCGGTTGCGCTGGAAGTCGACGATGACGTGCTGACCTACGCCGATCTGGCGACGTTGGTGGACCGGTTGGCTGCGGCGTTCGTGGCGTCGTGCGGTGATGTGCCTGCCGCGGTTGGCCTGCTGGTTTCGCGCAGTCTCGTGGCGTATGCGGGTTACCTGGCGGCGTTGCGGCTTGGCGCGGTCGTTGTGCCGTTGAACCCGTCGTTCCCGCCCGCGCGCAATCAGGCTATGTGCGACGCTGCGGGCGTTGAGTTGGTGTTGGTCGACGCCGCTGGGGAGCCGCAGGCCCACGCGGTGACCGGGGTGGCGCGGCTGGAGCTGATCGCGCCGGATTGGACAGTCGGGCTGTCCGGACGGTGGTCGCGGCCGTGTCCGTCTACTTCGGACGATGTGGCTTATGTGCTGTTCACCTCCGGGTCGACCGGGACGCCGAAGGGTGTGCCGATTCGGCACCGCAACCTGCCGAGTTTCCTCGCCCACTGCCGCCGCCAGTACGGGGTCGAGGTGGGCAGCAGGCTCTCTCAGACCTACGACCTGACCTTCGACCCGTCGGTCGGTGACATGTTCACCGCGTGGAGCGCGGGCGCGACACTGGTGGTGCCCCAGGCGGCCGAGATACTGACTCCGGCCCGGTTCGTCGCCGCGCGCGGTATCACGCACTGGTCGTCGGTGCCGTCGGTGATCTCCCTGGCTCGGCGGTTGCGTGGGCTGCGGCCCGGCAGTATGCCGACGTTGCGCAGCAGCGTGTTCGCCGGTGAGCAACTGACCGTCGAGCAGGCGCGCGCATGGGCTGCGGCGGCGCCGAATAGCGTCATCGACAACGCCTATGGCCCAACTGAACTCACCATCACCTGTATCGGCCACCGGCTGCCGGAAGACTGGCTCGACACGCCGAACGGAACTGTCCCCATCGGACTCCCGAATGCGGGCCTCGACGCGGTGGCCGTGGCCGAAGATGGCACGACAGAAGCCACAGACGGTGAACTGTGCGTTCGCGGCCCGCAACGCTTCGACGGCTACCTCGACCCAACCCACGACACGGGCCGGTTCCTGCGCTCGACCCCGACCGGCGCGATGATCCCCGTCGAAGGCCGCCCGCAGCCGGACGACTGGTATCGCACCGGTGACCGGGTTCGCGTGGTGTCCGGCCAATTCGTCCACATGGGACGGCTAGACGACCAGGTCAAGATCCGCGGCTACCGCATCGAACTCGGCGAGATCGAGGCCGTCGTCCGGGCGCAACCCGGCATCGCGGACGCCGTTGTCCTCGCGATCCCCGCCGATGGCGGGACGATCACGCTGCACGCGCTGTACACCGGCACCGAGGTCGACGCCACCCACCTGGCCGCTGCCGTCGCCACCCGGCTGCCGGAGTACATGGTTCCCGCCCACTTCCACCACACGGACGGCTTTCCGGTGAACGGCAACGGCAAAGTGGACCGTCGCACCTTGGCCGCCGGCCTCGAATCCAGTAGCTGAACGGCAAGACTAGAGCAGGTCGGTCAGGGCGCTGGCGATCGTGGTGGCCGACTGTTCGGTGAGGACACCGTGATGCCCAGTGTCCAGCCGCAAGCGGGCCGGTGGCAATGTGAACAATCCCGCCCACTGGTCCAATTGGACTTCCAGCAGATCGGCTCCGATCAGCAGCCCAGCCCCCGGAACCTGTTCCGTACCAACGAATGCCGCGACCGCCTCCGTGTGCCGGACGTGCACCCGCCAACGCTCCAGCAGGGTGGCGGTGGGTACCGTCTCCGAACCCGCCGCGGCCAGTTGCGCGGCCAGCACCCGCACGGCCAGCTCGCCATCGTCAACGACCGGCAAGGGCGACCCCGGCGGCACGCCCATCGCCGCCGCGAACGTCTCGAAACACTCGCGCCTCCGGCTCGCGTCCATCGGGTAGCCGACCGGCGGAGCCGCGTCCAGCACGGCCAGCGCCGGACCGGTCCCGGCCAGAGCGGCCATGGCGTAACACACCTGACCGCCCATCGACCATCCACAGAGGACGTCCGGGGCGCCGCCCTCGGCAAGCAGATCCGCCAGATATCGTTGCGCCATCGACTGAACGTCGGTCAGCGGCGAGCGTTCCTCGGACGCCGTGACCCGCCACCCGGGGGGCAGCGCGGCCGCCAGGTGCCGGTAGTCCTGCGCCGACCCGCTCGCACCGTGGACGAGATGCACGTGCGGCCCGTCGCCGTCCCGCAAGGTCACCAGCGTGCTCACCACGTCGGTGGGTGCGGCCGCCAACTGCCCGACCAGCGTGCGCGGGGTCGGCCGGGCCAGCCAGGCGATCACGTCGAGGCGCTGCCCGGTCGCCGCCTCGACGGCGACCGCCAGTTGCATCACCTTGAGTGACCGCCCACCGGCGGCGAAGAAGTCCTCGTCCGGGTCGCTGGCCTCGTGCCCGAGGACGTCCAGCCAGAGCTGTCCGGCCAGATCCCACGTCGTCGACCGAGGTAGCGTCCGCACCGGTGTCGCGTCGGGCTGGTGGTCCAGGTTCCCGGCCGACGCGCGAGTGCGCACCGTGAGGTCGGCGACCCGGGTGTTGGCGTCCGTCGTGAGCACGGTGTCCAGGTCGTGCAGCAGGCGCATGACCGTGGTTCGCTCGTAGCGGCCGGTGTTGTACTCGACTTCCGTCCAGTACGCCCCGTCGACCTCCCAGAACGCGATCGCGATGTCCGCGCGCGCCGCCCGGTTGGGGGTGCGGTGCAGCACCATCGGCACATCCCCGAGGGACAGCCCCGCGGCGATCGGCCCGAGGTAGTTCAGCAGTAGCGGAGCGTAGTCGGACAGCATCGACTGGGTGGACTCGGTGAGCGCGCCGAACACCGTCGCGTAGGGCACGTGCTGGTGGGCGAGCATGGTCCACGTCGAGTCGCGGCTGTGGCCGACCACGTCGCCTATGGTTTCGTCGTCGCGGACGGCGGCGCGCGCGATACACAGGTTCGCCAGGTAGCCGACGAGTGCCTGGTCGCGCGGGGTCATCCGGTTGGCGAGCACCGCGCCGATCGCGACGTCCGTGCCTGCGCCGCCGCGCGCGAGGACGATCTGCAGCGCGGCGAGCAGCACCGCGAACGGGGTGGCGTAGTGCGAGGTGCCCAGGGCGCCCACCGCCTCGGCCGCCTCCGCGCTGAACCGGTAGCGCAGCGTCACGCCGGGGGCGCCGGTGCCCGCGAAACGGTCATGGTCGGCGCACACGGTCGTGGACGTCGCGCCGTCCAGCGCCGTCCGCCAGTGGTCGAGGCTCGCCGTCCAGTCACCGGCGGCCTGTTCGGCGGCGTAGGTGGTGAACGGCTCCGCGTCGCCGTCGAACTCCGGGTCGACGCCGGCCAGCGCGGCCGCGTAGGCCACCGACAGGTCCTGCATGATCAGGTGGATGCCCCACCCGTCGACCACGACATGGTGCACGGTGAGCAGCAGTTCTTGGCTGCCGCCGACCTCGACCGAGGTCAGCCGGGCCAGCGGTGCGGTGTCCAGCGCGAAGCTCTCCTCGCTGAGTTCTTCGCACACCAGCCGCAGCAACTCCTCGGTCGGCACGCCGTCCGGGTCAGCGATCCGCACCCGCCGTACGGGCGCGGGCAGGCTCGGCGCGACCACCAGTCGCAGCGTGTCGTCCACCCTGTGCACCGCCGTGCGCAGCGCCTCGTGCCGGTCGACCACGTTCTGCCAGGCCACACCCAGCGCTGCGAAGTCCACAGTGGACTCGCAGCCGAGCCGCCAGGTCAGGTTGTAGACCGACTGGTTGCGGGCGCGCTGGTGCACCCACCAGAGCGCTTCCTGCATGGGCGTGGCGGCGACCCCGACCTGTTGCAGCGTCATCACGCCGACCCGACCGGCGAGGTCACCGCCGTGAACTCGTCGGTGAGCCGCCTGCGGTCGATCTTGCCGACCGGGGTGAGCGGGATCTCGGCCCGGTAGTGGTAGCCGCGCGGGCGCATGTACCGGGGCAGCCCCTCGACGAGGCCCGCGAAGGACTCCGCGCTGACCGCGGCCTCGCCGGTGTAGAGCGCCTGCAGGTCGATCTCGCCGTCCTCGGCGGGCACCGTGATCACCACGACCTCGGCGATCGACGGGTGCCTGCGCAGCGCCGACTCGATCTCGGCCAGCTCCACCCGGTTGCCGCGGATCTTGATCTGCTCGTCGACCCGGCCGCGGTGCACCAGCAGGCCGTGCTCGCGGCGCACCCGGTCACCGGTGCGGTACCAGAGCGCCGCGGTGACCGGCCCCGACGTGTGCAGCGCGGCGCGCTCGTCGGTCAGCGGGTCGTAGTCGAAGAACCGGCCCGGGTTCTCGGCGGGGTCGAGGTAGCCGGGGAAGCGCTGCGGCCCGCGGATGACCAGCTCGCCCTCGTCGGCGGGGGTCCCGTCCTCGCCGAGCAGCAGGTACTCCATGTGCGGGTACAGCTCGCCGATCGGCATCGACCGGTTGGACGTCTCGGGCAGGTCCTGGCCCAGCGGGATCTCGTGCCCGGTCACCGTCACCGTGGTCTCGGTCGGTCCGTAGCAGTTGAAGATCCGGGTCCGGCCCGCGGCCGCCGACCACGCCCGCACCTGTTCCAGCGTCAGCGTTTCACCGCCGAAGAAGCTGCCGCGCAGGTTCGGCATGCTGTCCGGCGCGAGCGCGCGCAGCCGCTTGGCGAAGGAAATCAGCGACGGCACCGACATCCAGTGCGTCAACCGCTTGGCGTTGACGAACTTGACCGGGGTGAACACATCCGAGTGCTGCGCCACACACAACGTCGCGCCGGACCCCCAACTGCCGAAGATCTCCACAATGGACCCGTCGAAGGCCATCTCGAAGGTCTGCGACACGCGGGCACCGGGTTCGAGGAAGTAGCGGGGGATGACGTCGCCGAGGAACGCGGACACGTTGGCGTGTGTGGTCGGCACGCCCTTCGGCTTACCGGTGGTGCCGCTGGTGTAGATGATGTAGGCGATGTCGTCCGGCCCGCGCTCGACCACGGCGGGCAGGTCGGCGGGTGGCCCGGTCTCGGCGAGCAGGTCGGCCATCCGGGTGCCTGAGAGGTCTAGTAGAGCGATGTTGGCGCCGCGCCGGTAGTCGTCGACATCGTCACCGGAGGTGTCGTCGAGCACGGCGAGGTCGATGCCCGCGTCCGCCGTGATGACCAGGTTGCGCGGGGTGGTGGCCGCCGGGTTGAGCGGCACACACGCGGCCCCGAGGCGTTGCGCGGCAAGGTAGGCCACGTATCCGGCGGTACTGCGGGAAGTCAGCAGGGCTACTCGCTTGGGCGCCCGGCCGAGCTCGCGGTACATGAACGCGGACATCCGGTCGACGGCGGCGCTGAGCTCGGCGTAGGTCAACGTCGTGGACAGCACCTCCAGCGCCGACAGCCGCGGGTTCGCCTCGGCCGAGTCGAGGAACCAGTGGTACATGGTCTTGGTGGTCATCGCGGTTCCCTTTCACGGTGCGTGCCGTGGGCGGCGGGCGGGTGGCAGCGGTGGGGCGTCATCGCGCCCGCTTCCTCGTGAACGCGGCGCACAGGGCGGTCATCTGGGTGAGCGTGTCGGGGGTGAAGTCCTCGTCGGAGAGTTCGACGCCCAGTGTCCTTTCGGCGCGTTCGATGATTTCGACGAGGCGGAAGGAGTTGAAGCCCGGGAGATCGCGCAGTGAAACGGCTCCGTGCACTTCGGCCTCGTCGATACCCAGTACCGCCGCGATGACGGAGCGGACAGCGAAACCGATCTCATCATCCACAGTGGACCCATTGATCGCGGTTTCCGCTGTGGCAACGAGGTCGGCGTCGGCCTGCAGTAGTGCGCGCAGTGTGTTGATGAGGTCGTCGGACAAGCTGCCACCGCGCCTGCGGGAGAGGAACAGGCGGCCGCCGAGCGCGGCCATCGCGTCGGCGTGGGTGTGGGCCGCGCTGAGCACGTCCGCCGGGGTGTCCGGTAGCGAGGCGAGCCAGGTCGCGTACAACCGGCGGGAGCGGCCGAGCAGCCATACGTCCTGGACGAGTGCGTCCGGTGCGGTCCGGCCGAGCTCCGCGAACTCCTCGGGTGACGACCGGGGCGCGGCCGCGTTGTCGCGGTGGTACTCCCGGGCCGGCGCGGTGTCGTCCACCGCCAGTACCAGTGCCGTCGCGAGTGGTAGAGCGTCCACATCGGACTGTTCCAGTCGCCAGGCGCCCGGCCGGGCCGGACCCCACGGCGTCTCGTCGTGATAGGCGTCCACCACGCAGGTTCCGTTGCCGCACAACAGGAAGCTGTGCTCCTCGTGCCTGCGTCCGGCGTAAGGCGTCCACGCCAGGTCGTGTACGTCCGCGACCACGTACAGGGTGCCGTGCTCGGCGGCCAGTTCGACCAGCCGGGACCCGGTCACGTCGTCGAACCGGTGCGCCACCCGCAACCCGGCGAGGTCGTGCGCCTGCGCCAGCCGGTCGGCCAGTCCGGCGGCCAACCTGGGCACACCGTGCTGGTCGGCCCTGGTCTCGAAGCGCGGGGCCGACCCGAGCACCACGTGCGCGCCCGGCCCCCGGTAGCTGTCGAGCAGTACCGCGAGGTTCGACTGCAGGCAGTCGAACTGTTCGGCGGGTAGCTCGTCGAGCAGCGGCGACCAGTCGCGGTGGTAGGTCTCGGTGGGCGCGGTCAGCACCGCTGCTCCTGGAACTCGGCGATCCGGTCGGTCAGCTCGCCGAGGTTGGCCTGCTCGAACACCGCGAAGTGCTCGGCGCCCAGCGACTCGACCCGCAGGTCGGGCGCCAGCTCGCGCCAGCGGCGCACCGCCCCCGCCCGGTCGGTGAACCCCTCCGTCGAGTCGGGGGTGTCCGGGCACATCAGCAGCAGCACCCGACCCGGGTACGGACGTTCGGTGCGGTAGTCGACCAGCGCCCGCATCTGCGCGCTGACGGTGCCCAACACCCGCTCAAGGCTCCGCGGCTCCGGTCGCGGACCCAGCCCCGCCAGGATCGCCGACCGCACGCGCTCGTCACCCGCCGCCGTCGGCGGCCGAGGCAGCGGTGACGCGTCGACCACCACCAGGTCCGGGGTGCTGCCCCGGTCGGCCAGGCGCACCGCCAGCTCCCAGCCGACGGTCCCGCCCAGTGACCAGCCGAAGATCATCGACGGGGTCAGCTCACCCACCGCGGCCAACGCGGCATCCGCCATCTCCGCGACACTCGTCTCAGGCCGCTCACCAGGCAGCAAACCGGCCGCCCGGATCGCGTACACACTGTGCGTGGTACCGAGCGACGACGCCAACGGCAGGTACGGCCCGAGGCCACCGCCCGCGCCGGGCAGCATCACACAGACCGGCCGATCCCGGCGCCGAACCAACGTGATCAGCCTGCCGGGCAGCGTCACCTCGGCCGAGGGGTTCGCTCGCGGCCGGGACGCTGCTGGCTGGGCCATTGTTGGTGGGGATGCTGTTGGCTGGGCCGTTCTCGGTGGAGACGCTGCCGGCTGAGCCGTTGTTGGCTGGGGCGCAGTGGGCTGGGACACGGTCGGTTGGGACACGGTCGGCTGGGGCGCGGTTGGTTGTGTTGTCACTGGCCTGTCCCGCGGATCAGGGTGGCGAGCGTGGCCACGGTGGGGGACCGCAGGAAGTCGATGACCTGGACGGTCACCTGGTAGCGCTGCTGGACCTCGGCCAGCACCTGCACGATCATCAGCGAGTGCCCGCCGTAGCGCATGACGGGTGTGTCCGGGTCGACCGCCGGGACCGACAGCACCTCCGCCCACAGCGCGCACAGTTCGGCGGTGAGGTCGTCGACCTGCGCGGTGGGCGCGGGTGTGGCGAGTTGTTCGGCGACCAGCCGGTCGGCCAACGCGGTCAGCGCCTTGCGATCGGTCTTGCCGGTGGCGGACAGCGGCACGGCGTCCAGTCCGAAGATCCGGGTGGGCAGCATGTGGGTGGGCAGCCGCCGGGCGCAGACTGCCCGCACGCCGTCGGTGTCGAGGTTCGCGTCCGGCTCGGCGACCACGAACAGGACCAGCTCGCGGGCCTGCGCGTCACCGCGGACCACGGCCACCGATGCCAAGACGCCGGGTACCGCGTTGGCCACCGTCTCCAGCTCGCCGAGTTCCACCCGGTGCCCGCGGATCTTGACTTGGGTGTCGCCGCGGCCGAGGTAGGTCAGCACGTCGTGCTCGTCGCGCACGACTTGGTCGCCGGTGCGGTACATGACGCCGTCGCCACCGAAGCGGTCCGGTAAGAACGCGGCGGCGGTGCGCTCCGGGTCGTTGATGTAGCCATCGGCGGGCGCGATCCCGCCGATGAACAGCTCGCCCGCGACCCCGTATGGGGCAAGATGCCCCGTCTGGTCCACCACGTAGGTCGCGACGCCGGGCAGGGCGGTGCCGACAGGTACATGCGCGGGCCAGACCGGGTCGTCGCCGTGCAGCCGGTGGGTCGTCACCGCCTGCGCCTCTGTGGGCCCGTACAGGTTCACCAGCTCGCACCGGGGGTGTCGGACGAAGAACGCCCGGATCTCCGCGTCGGCCAGCAGTTGCTCGCCGGACACGCACAGGTACCGCAACGCGGGTAGGTGCACCCGTTGTCTTGCCACGCACTGGACGAACGTCCGCAGCGCCCCCACGGGTAAGAACAGGTGAGTGACCGCGGTGTCCGCGACCCGGCGCAGCACCGCGGGCATGTCCCGGCGGTCCGCTGGTCTGCGCGAGACCACCGTGCCGCCGCCGAGCAACACCGGGACGATCTCCTGGAACGACACGTCGAACCCGGCGGGCGCGAACTGCAGGAACCGGGTGTCGGTGTCGTGGTCCAGCGCCCCCTGCTGCCACGCGGCCAGGTTGAGCAGCGACCGCATGCCCATCAGCACGCCCTTGGGGTTGCCGGTCGAGCCGGAGGTGAACAGGACGTACACCCCTGCGTCCGGCCGCGCCTGTGACGGCGCGGTCTCCGTGTCGCTGCCGAGGTCGGCCACCGGCACAACGGGCACGGACACGCCGTCGACCGGGTCGCCGACCGTGAGCCCGCAGCCTGCCCGCGCCACCATCCCGGCCAGCCGTTCGACGGGCAACCCGGCCTCCAACGGCAGGTAGGCGGCACCGCGACGGAGGATGGCCAGGATCGTGGCGACCACGTCGTGCAGCCCGTCCAGCCGCAGGCCGACCACGTCGCCGGGGCCGACGCCCCGCTCGGCGAGGCCGGTGGCCAGCCGGGCTGACCTGTCGGCCAGTTCCCGGTAGGTCAGCTCGCCGTCCGGGTCGGACACGGCGACGCGGTCCGGGTGCCGCTCGGCGGTCTGCTCGAACCACTCGGTGATGGTGGTGGCGACGGGGGTGGCGGGCCTGCCGTCGTGACGCAGGCTCTGCGCGGTGGACGCGTGGTCGAACAGGTCCGCGAGGCGCAAGCCGCCGTCGGCGACCGCCCGGCGCAGCGCGGTGCGCAGTGACACCAGCAGGCCGTCGGCCACCCGGGCCGGGATGAGCGCGCGGTCGTACTCCAGTTCCAGCAACCAGCCGTGCCGGGTCGGTGTCGCGCCGAGCCACAGGTCGAACTTCGCGGTGCCGTTCGCGGGCTCGTGCACCTCGGTGATCGGGCTGGTGCCCGCGTTACCGGTGTTGTCGGTGGTGTTCTGCATGGCGAGCATGGCGGAGAACAGCGGGTTGCGGTCGTTGGTGCGCTCCGGCTGGACCAGCGACACGAGCCGGGTGAACAACACGTCCACCGACGCGCGGCAGAAGTCGATCTCGGTGCGCACGGCGGCCAAGTGCTCGTCGACGGTGCGCGTCCAGTCCACTTCGGCGGTGACCGGCAGCGTGTTGACGAAGAACCCGCACAGGTCGAACGACGCGATGGTCCGACGGGCGGCGAACGGGCTGCCGATCAGCACCTTGTCCACCCCGCCGTGCCGAGCGAGGACAGCCGAGTAGACGCCCATGAACAGCACGAACGGGCTGACCCCGGCGCGCTTGCACGCGGCGGTGAAGTGCTCGGCGAACTCACCGTCCACTGTGCACGAGACGCGGTCGCCGGTGAAGTCTGTCTGTTGTGGACGGTTTGGGCGCGGGTAGAGCACCAGCGGCGGCACCGCGCGCAGCCGTTCGGCCCACGCGGCGGCTTTCTCGGTGATCGCATCGGCGCTCGCGGCCCGGTGCTGCGCAGCCAGCTCCTTCATCAGCCCCTTGGCCCGCGAGGCGCCGAGCGTCGCCAGGGCGTCGGTGTCCGCCGGGTCGAGTGTGCCGTCGAGCAGTGCCGAGAGGTCCCGCATGATCGGCACCATGGACAGCCCGTCACCGACGATGTGGTGCGCGCACAACAGGATCGACGCCGCTCGGCCGTCGTCGGCGAGCACGGCGGCCCACCGGTACACCGGGCCGGTGGCGAGGTCGAACGGAGCCCGACCGATCTCGGCGCCGATCTCCGCGAGCACGCCGTCGAACTCCGCGACGGGGGCGGTGTGCACCCGCAGCGGAAAATCGGTGGCCCCGGGCACCGGTAGCAGCCGCGCGCTTACCTTCGGGCGCAGGGTGAATACCTGGCGCAGTGCCGGTTGCACGGTGACGAGCGCGGTCAGTACCCGCGTCACGCTGTCGGTGTCGAGCGGGACCGCGCACCGCGTCGGGTCCAGGTCGAACCGCATCGTCTGGTTGTAGATCTGGCGGGCCGAGACCATCGAGTCCACCACGAGCAGACCGCGCTGTGACTCGGTGATCTCCAGTACCGCCGCGGGCTCGTCGTCGTGCAGGTCCGGCGGCGTGATGTCGACCGCGGTCACGCGGGGCTCCCCTCGGCGTGCACCCCGATGGTGGCGAGCCACTGCTTCAACTCGCCGATGGTCCGCACGCCCGCCATCCGGGTCGCGTCGATCTCGGCGTCGTCGTCGGCGGCGACCTCGACGGCCAGCCGCAGCAGCGACAGCGACTCCAGGCCCGCGTCCAGCACCGGGGTGTCGTCGTCGAACGCGGCGGTCGCGTAGCGGGCGATCGTCGAATCGAGGTCCAGTCGAGCCGTCATCGGGGGTCCCACCTCGTCGTTACCGAACCGGCGCGCCGCGACCGCGGCGTCTGCCGTCGAGAATCCACAGCCGCGATGTTGCGCCGATGTACCCGCGATGCACGCGCGCTGTCCGCGGCCCGCGCGCACCGGGGCGGCCGGGTCGGTGGCGACAGGCTCCGCAGAACGCGGCCACATCGCGGCTACATCGGCGGCGGTCAGCATCGTTCTCGTCGACGGCCGAGCGGAGGGAGCAACGCGATGACGATCAGCGCACCGGCACCGATCAGGACACCGGCGCCGCGGTCGGTCGGCGGCCGGGTGGTGCTCAAGATCGGGACCACCTCACTGGTCACCGACGGCGAGCTGGACCCGGTGAAGCTGCGGTGGTTGTGCGCGGCGGTGCGCACCGCGGTCGCCGGGGGTCTCGCGCCGGTGCTGGTCACTTCCGGCGCGATCGCGATCGGACGCACCACCCACCCCGGGCTGGCCGCAGACCATCCACACGAGACTGATCTGCCGGACCCGGTGCGCCAGCAGGTCGCCGCCGCGATGGGGCAATCGCTGCTGTACCGGGCGATCGAGGACGAACTGGGCAGGCACGGCTTGCGTGCCGCGCAACTGCTGCTGACCCCGCCGGACCTGATCGAGCCCGCGGGCACCGACTTCGCCCACACGGTGGACGCGCTCATCGACCTCGGCGTGGTGCCGGTGGCCAACGAGAACGACGCGCTCGGTGTGCGCAACAACGACGTGCTGGCCGCGTTGCTCGCCGGGTTCATCGGCGCCGAACTGCTGCTGTTGCTCACGAACGTGCCCGGCCTCTACGACGGCGACCCGGTGCGCGGCGACGCGGCGCTGATCGCCGACGTGCCGGTGCTCAACGCCGAGATCGAGGCGCTTGCCGGTGAGTCGTCCGGCGCGGGTACCGGCGGCATGCGGATCAAGCTTGCCGCCTGCTGGATCGCCACGTTCCGGGGCGTGCGCGTGGTCATCGCCGACACCGCCGATCCCGCCGTGGTGCTGGACGCCTGGCGCGGCGAGCCGGTCGGCACGGCGTTCTGGCCGCGTCGGCAGGAGGGCCGCCCACCGTCGATCGGCGCGCTGTGGCTGGCGTTCCGCACGCCACCCGTCGCCGTGCTCGCCTGCACCGCCGACGGGGTCGCCGCGCTGCTGTCCGGCACACCGGTGCTCGCCCGCCACCTCGTTGATCCCGGACCCGCCGCGGGCGTCATCGCCGGGCAGGTGCTCGAACTGACCGACCACACCGGGCGTGGCCTCGCCCGCGGTGCCGCCGCTGCCGACGGCGCGCGGCTGACAACCGACCCGACGACGGTCGCCGTGCGCGACCACGTCCTGATCACAGAGGACCCGCGATGACCACGACTGTCCAAAGTGTCTCCGAGGTGTGCCGCGCGGCGGCCGACGCGGCCGCCGAGGTCGCCGTACTGTCCACACAGGACAAAGATCGGGTGCTGCTGGCGATGGCCGACGCCGTCGAGCGGCACGCCGAGCAGATCGTGCGGGCCAACGCCGACGACGTCGCCGCGGCCAGGGCGAGCGGCGTGTCCAGCACGTTGTGCGACCGGCTGACCCTCAACGAGCGGCGGATGGCCGGGCTGTCCGCCGCGATCCGCACGATCGCCGCGCTCCCGGACCCGGTCGGCGAGGTCGTGACCGGCTGGACCCGACCCAACGGCATCCTCATCCAGCAGGTCCGCGAGCCGCTCGGCGTGGTGGCGGTGATCTACGAGGCCCGGCCCAACGTGACCGCCGAGGTGGCCGCCCTGTGCGTCAAGACGGGCAACTGCGCCGTGCTGCGCGGCTCGTCGATGGCGATGGCCACCAACCGGGCGGTGCTGGCCGCCATCCAGGAGGGCATCGCCGAGGTCGACGAGATGCCCGCCGCCGCGGTCCAGCTCATCGACGACCCGTCCCGCGATGCGGCGCTGGAACTCATGCGCGCCAAGGGTTTTGTCGACCTGCTCGTGCCGCGCGGCGGCCCGGAGCTGATCGCGTCGGTCGAGGCCAACGCCACCGTGCCGACCGTCATCGACGGCGCGGGCAACTGCCACGTGTACATCGACACCGCGGCCGACCGGCGGATCGCCACCGACGTCGCCATCAACGCGAAGACGTCGCGGCCCAGCGTGTGCAACGCCATGGAGACCCTGCTGGTCCACCGCGACCTCGCGCACGACTGGCTGCCCGGTGTGCTCGACGAACTGGCCTTGCTCGGCGTGCGGATCAAGGGCGACGAGACGGTGCGCGCGCACTGGCCGCGCGCCGAGGCGGCCACCGAGTCCGATTGGGACACCGAGTACCTCGACCTCGTCCTCGCCGTCCGGGTGGTGGATGACGCGGAGGCCGCGATCCGGCACATCCGCCGTCACGGCACCGCGAACGCCGAGGCGATCGTCACCGCCGACATCCAGACCGCGCGCCGGTTCACCCAACTCGTGGACGCGGGCAGCGTGTTCGTCAACACCTCCACCCGCTACTCCGACGGCGGCGAGTTCGGCTACGGCGTCGAGATCGGCGTGTCCACCCAGAAACTGCACGCCAGGGGCCCGATGGGCCTCGCCGCGCTCACCACCGTGAAGAACGTGGTGTGGGGCAACGGCCAGATCCGCGTTTGACCACCCGCGAACGAGGGAGCCGCACATGACGATCTACCTGGAGCCGCGGACCGGCCGGTCGCCGACGCACGGGTCGACGCTGGTGGACGGAGTCGCGCAAGCACTGTCCATCAAGCACAACAACCTGGTCTACGAGATGCGCGCGGCCGGCCGCGACGTCATCACCCTGTCACTGGGGGAGGCCTTCTTCGACCTGCCGGTGCCCACTTTCGACGACCTCGGCGCCGACGGTGGGGTCGGCACCGGCCTGCACCACTACTCGCACTCCCGCGGCCTCCCGGAACTGCGGACGAAACTCGCGGGCTACTACGCCGACCAGTTCCAGGTCCCGGTCGACCCGGACCGGGAGATCATCGTCACCGCGGGCTCCAAGGTGGCGATCTACATGGTGCTGCTGGCCACCCTGGAACCGGGCGACGAAGTGATCATCCCGGAACCGTTCTGGCTCAGCTACCCCGAACAGGTACGCCTGTGCCGCGGCGTCCCCGTCCTGGTCCCACAAGACGTCAGCGTCTACGACCTGCACCGCTACGTCACCCCCCGCACCAGAGCGCTGATCATCAACAATCCGAACAACCCGTCCGGGCGCGTTTATGGTGAGGCGGAGCTCGCCGCGCTGCACGACCTGGTGCACGACAACGGCATGCTGCTGATCGCGGACGAGGCGTACAACGAGTTCGTGCCACCGGGACAGCCCTTCCGCTCCTGCGGAGCGTTCGACCCGGACAAGGAACACACCGTCACAGTGAACTCGATGTCGAAGAACTACGGCATATCGGGTTGGCGCATCGGATACCTGCTCGCCCATTCTCGACTGGTGGACGCCGTCCTGAAAATCAACCAGCATCTCATTACTTGCGCGCCGACCATTTTGTGTCGGTATGTGGCGGAGCATTTCGACGACATTCTTGCGCATACGCGCCCGCAAATCCAGCGGGTGGTGGCGCTGCGCAACGAGGTGGCTGAGCAGTTGGATACGCTTGGAGTGCGGACGTTACCGGGGTCGGCTTCGTTCTACCTGTTCGCTTCACTTGGTACGTCCGCACTGGACTCGACGGTGTTCGCTGAGCGGTTGCTACGGGACAGTGGGGTAAGCGTGGTCGCTGGAATAGCTTATGGAGATTCGTGCGATCGTTACATCCGGATCTCAGTGGGCACCGAGTCACCAGAACGAGTGACCCAGGGCATCACCGCCATCCGAGACCTGATCGCCGCCACATCACCCCACTAACCGCGAAACCCCCACGCAAATCGACGAAGCCCCATTCTTGTACCGCGCACCCAAAAACCCAGCCCTGATCGACGAAGCGCCACTCCCGCACCGCCCCCCCCCCCC
>NZ_AXWW01000017.1:0-50750 GCF_000482865.1 Actinokineospora inagensis DSM 44258
GTGGTAACCGAATTCTCTCAAACGGACTGCCGCTTAGTTGATCAGGGGTAGTGCAAACTCGACCACTCCGACTCCTGAATAACCCTCACAGCCTAACCGACCCCACCGACAAGATCAGCACCCGCGCCCGGAGCATGATCAACCCACTCCAAAGCCCCGAATACACAGCCTAGCCGCGAGCACTAACAAGATCGCCCACCAGCCAAGAACCAAGATCAACCTCCGCACAAGCCCCCGATATACAGCCTAACTCGCCCCACCGACAAGATCAGCCACCCACCCAGCACTCATGATCAACCTGAACATGAGCCCCCAAATACACAGCCTAGACGAACCCACCGACACCCCCAGATGCATGATCCAGATCCATGCCCCAAAGCCCCGCACAAACGCCGCTGCCCGCCGCCCCGAAACCAGGACGACGGGCAGCGGAACACCAACTACACGTACAACTCCCCCGCCTCAGCTTTACCCACCAACGACGCAGGCGGCTCAAACCGCTCCCCATAAGCCGCCGCCAACTCGCGAGCCCGCGCCACAAACCCCGCAGGCCCCCCTTCGTACCCGTTGATGAACTGGATGATCCCCCCGGTCCAGGCCGGGAACCCGATCCCAAAAATGGACCCGATATTGGCGTCCGGCACCGTCCGCAGGACGCCTTCGTCGAAGCACTTCACCGTTTCCAGCGCCTCGGCGAACAGCATCCGGTCCTGCATGTCCTGGAACGGGATCTCCACACTCCCCGACCCGAAAGCGGAAGTCAGCCCAGCCCACAACCCGGCCCGCTTCCCCGACTCGTACTCGTAGAACCCCGCCCCCGCCGACCGTCCCTTGCGGTCGAACTCCAGCACCATCCGGTCCAGCACCCCATCCGCCGGATGCGCGGGCCAATCCCCACCGGAAGCCTCAACAGCGGCCCGCGCCTCGTCCCGGATCTTGCGCGGCAGCGTCAGAGTCAGCTCGTCCAGCAACTGCAGCGGCGGCGCCGGGTATCCGGCCTGCGTGCCCGCCTGCTCGATCGACGGAATCGCGATGCCCTCTCCCACCATTGCCAGGGCCTCGTTCATGAACGTCCCGATAACCCGGCTGGTGAAGAACCCGCGGCTGTCGTTCACCACGATCGGCGTCTTCTTGATCTGCAGCGCGTAGTCGAACGCCTTGGCCAGTGCGGCGTCCGAGGTCTTCTCGCCGACCACGATCTCCAGCAGCGGCATCTTGTCCACCGGCGAGAAGAAGTGCAGCCCGATGAAGTCCTCCTGCCGCTTCACCCCTTCGGCCAGCCCGGTGATCGGCAACGTCGAGGTGTTCGACCCCAGCAACGCGTCCGGCGCGACGAGGTCCTCGATTTCCCCGAACACCTTCTTCTTCAGCTCGGGGCTCTCGAAAACGGCTTCCACCACCAGATCCACGCCTGCGACATCCTCAGCGGACGCGGTCGGCTTGATCCGGGCCAACACCTCGTCGGCCTTGGCGCGGGTGATCTTGCCCCGGTCGACTGCCTTCTCCAGCAGTTTCTCCGAGTACGCCTTGCCCTTTTCGGCCGATTCCAGCGTCACGTCCTTGAGCACGACCTCAATGCCCGCCCGCGCACTGGAGTACGCGATCCCGGCGCCCATCATCCCGGCGCCCAGCACCGCCACCCGCTCGACGACGTGCTTTTCGATGCCGTCCGGCCTGCTGTTGCCCTTGTTGATGGCCTGCAGGTCGAAGAAGAACGCCTGCGTCATGTTCTTCGACACCTGGCCGACGGCGACATTCACGAAGTACTGGGTCTCGATGCGGGTCGCCGTGTCGATGTCGACCTGCGCGCCCTCGACGGCGGCGGCGAGGATGTTGCGCGGTGCGGGCATCGGGGCGCCCTTGAGCTGCTTGCGCAGGTTCGCCGGGAACGCGGGCAGGTTGGCGGCGAACTTCGGGTTCGACGGGGTCCCGCCGGGGATCTTGTAGCCGTCGGTGTCCCAGGGCTGCCTGGCCTCGGGATTGGCCTTGATCCACGCCTGCGCGGCGGGGATGAGCTCATCCGGCGACGACACGAGCTCGTCGACCAGTCCCAGCTCCAACGCCTTCGCGGGCTTGTGCCGCTGCCCCTGCAGCAGGACGTTGAGCAGCGCGTTCTGGATGCCCAGCATCCGCACCGTCCGGGTGACACCGCCGCCGCCCGGCAGCAGACCCAGGGTGACCTCGGGCAGGCCGATCTCGACCCCGCGCGCGTCCACCGCGATCCGGTGGTGGGTGGCCAGCGCGATCTCGTAGCCACCGCCGAGCGCGGCGCCGTTGATCGCGGCGACCACCGGCTTGCCGAGCAGCTCCAGCCGGCGGAAGAAGTCCTTCATGGTGTTGACCGTGACCGTCATCTCGGCGGCGTTCTCCGGCCGCGCCCGGATGAGCTGGTTGAGGTCGCCGCCCGCGAAGAAGGTCTTCTTGCCCGAGGTGATGATGACGCCGGTGATGCTGTCCTTCTCGGCCTCCAACCGCTCCACGGTCGCCGCGAAGGACGTCCGGAACAGGTCGTTCATCGTGTTGGCGCCCTGGTTGGGGTCGTCCATCGTCAGCGTGACGATGCCGTCGGCGGCGGACGCCCAGCCGATCATGTTGTCGCTCATGCCGTCCTCAGACTCGCTCGATGATGGTCGCGACGCCCATGCCGCCGCCGATGCAGAGGGTGACCAGGCCGCGGCGGGCACCCCGGCGCTCCAGCTCGTCGAGCAGGGTGCCGGTGATCATCGCGCCGGTCGCGCCGAGCGGGTGGCCCATGGCGATCGCCCCGCCGTTGACGTTGATCTTGTCGTGCGGGATGCCCATGTCCCGGGTGAACTTCAGCACCACGGCCGCGAACGCCTCGTTGAGCTCCCAGACGTCGATGTCGTCCGGGGTCAGCCCGGCCAGCCGGAGCGCCTTGCGGGCGGCCGGGGTGGGACCGGTGAGCATGATCGTCGGCTCGGCACCGGTGACCGCGGCGGACACGATCCTGGCCCGCGGGGTGAGCCCGGCGGCCTGACCGGCGGCCTCGGTGCCGACCAGCACGACGGCGGCGCCGTCCACGATGCCGGACGAGTTCGCGGCGGTGTGCACGTGGTTGATCTTCTCCACGGCGTGGTAGCGCTGCAGGGCCACCGCGTCGAACCCGCCGTACTCGCCGATGTCGGCGAACGACGGCTTGAGCTTGCCCAAGCCCTCCACGGTCGACTCGGGCCGCATGTGCTCGTCGTGGTCGAGCAGGACGACGCCGTTGCGGTCGCGCACCGGGACCACGGACTTGGTGAAGTAGCCCGCCGACCACGCCGCGGCGGCCCGGCGCTGCGACTCGACGGCGTACGCGTCCACGTCGTCGCGGCCGAAGCCCTCGATGGTGGCGATGAGGTCGGCGCTGACCCCCTGCGGGACGAAGTACGTGTCGTAGTTCGTCTCCGGGTCGTTGAACCAGGCGCCGCCGTCGGAGCCCATCGGCACCCGGGACATCGACTCGACGCCACCGGCCACGATCAACTGGTTCCAGCCGGAGCGGACCTTCTCCGCGGCCGTGTTGACCGCCTCCAGGCCGGACGCGCAGAACCGGTCGATCTGCAGGCCCGCGACGGTGTCCGGCAGGCCAGCGGCCAGGGCGGCGCTGCGCGAGATGACCGAGCCCTGGTCGCCGACCGGGGAGACCACGCCCAGCACGATGTCGTCGATGGTGGCCGGGTCCAGGTCGGGGTGGCGGGCCGTGAGCTCGTTGAGCAGGCCGACGACCAGCGAGATGGGCTTGACCCCGTGCAGTGAGCCGTTCCGCTTGCCGCGCCCGCGCGGCGTGCGGACCGCCTCGTAGATGAAGGCCTCGGTGCTCACGCTCGTCCTCTCTCACAGCTTGGGCTGGCGCTAATGCCCATTAACATACTCGCGAGTATCGCCTGGTTGTCAACGACGAGTCCGGCGCTTAACGTGGTAACTCCGCTCTCACTCACACCCGGTAAGGAGGTGCCTGGTGCCACCGGGCACGCGCCGCAACCGGAAGGGTCAACTCGCCGAGGCCGCCGCCGACCTGTTCGGCCGCCGCGGCTACCACGCGGTCGGGGTGAACGACATCGCCGCCGCCGCGGGCGTCACCGGCCCCGCGCTCTACCGGCACTTCCAGAACAAGCAGGACGTGCTCGGGTTCGTGCTGCTCAGCGGCATCGACAAGCTGACCGACCGGCTGGCGCCGCTGGTCTCGGCCTGCGCCGCGGACCCGGCCGCCTTCGAACCGCTGCTGCGGGCCACCGCCGAGGTCTCGATCGAGCAACGAGCGCTCACCGCCCTGTGGCGGTGGGAGGGTCGGAACCTGCACGAGGCGGACAAGAAGGAAATCCGACGACGGGTGGGGGCACTGCTCGGGCAGGTCGTCGCCGGGATGCGGCTGCTGCGGCGACCGATGACCCCGGCCGAGGCCGAACTGACCTGCTTCGCCGCGCTGAGTGTCTTCGGCAGCGTCGGCGACCACCGGGTGACGCTGCCGATGCCCGTGTTCGCGCCGCTGCTGGCCGGGCTGGCCGACGCCGTCATCCGCGCGCCGTTGGCTACCGGCACAGTTAGCGCCAACTGGCGCGTTGGCCCTACCCAGACTCGGCGCGAGGAACTGCTAACGGCTGCGACAAGGCTATTCCGCGACCGGGGCTTCTTGGCCGTCAGCATGGAGGACATCGGCGCGGCCACGGGCATCGCGGGCCCTAGCGTCTACCGCCACTTCGCGTCGAAATCCGACATCCTGCTCGCCGCGAGCCGCCGTATGGCCGACCGGCTCCGTTGGGGCCTAGAGGACTCGCTGGCATCGGCATCTTCGGCCGCCGACGCACTACAGCGACTTACCCGATCCTATGTAGACACCGTTATGCGCTCCGACGACCTTATCGCCGTCTACACCACGGAGCTGGCGAACCTACCGGAGCGGGATGGTCGAGAGTTGCGGGCACTGCAACGAGGTTACGTCGCCGAATGGGTTCGACTACTACGTGAGGCCCAGCCAGACCTGAGCGAGCCAGCCGCCCGCGTCACCGTGCACGCGGCGCTGACAATCGTCAACGACCTTCCCCGCACCGCGCGCCTCGCCTCCCGTCCGGCATTGGCCGCCGAACTCACCGGTTTGGCCGTGGCGGTGCTCGGCGTCTAGTTGTTGGCCGCGTTGAAGCGGTATGGACCGGCCATTACGGGGCCACTGTCACCATGGGTGCCCACCGTGGAAACCGATTGTGCACAGGTCACCCCGGGCAAGCACGTGTTCCACCTGAGCGCGAACGGCGTTTGGCCCACCGCGCACGTGCCGACCGGCTACCTCGTCCATGCTGGAGGTACCCGGTAGGGTCGGTGGGGTGTCCAAACTGCCCGACGCCCTGACCATCGGCGAGGTCGCCGACCGCAGCGGGGTCCCGCACACCGCGCTCCGCTTCTACGAGGAACGCGGCCTGATCGCCGCCGAGCGCACCGCGGGCAACCAGCGCCGCTACCCGCGCGCCGTGCTCCGCAGGCTGGCCTTCATCCGCACCGCGCAACGGGTCGGCCTCAGCCTGGAGGAGATCCACGAGGCCCTGGACACCCTCCCCGAACGCCGCACCCCCACCAAGGTCGACTGGGCCCGCCTGTCCAAGACCTGGCGAGGTGAACTGGAGGCCCGCATCGACTCCCTGCAACGCCTCCGCGACAACCTCACCTCCTGCATCGGCTGCGGCTGCCTGTCCCTCAAGTCCTGCACCCTGATGAACGACGACGACCAACTCGCCACCTTCGGCCCCGGCGCCCCAAAACTCAAGGCCGCCACCGAGGGCGGAATCGGCTGAGCACACCAGGAAGATCAACAGCCCCGAGCAGCCCCCGTTTTCCAGCCTACCCAGACACCCCGCCCAACCTCGACCGCCGCACACGGCCCTGTGGACACCCCCACACCATGTGGACAACGCGAACCGCAGTCCCGGCTGTCGACCGCCGTCCATCTACGCCGGTTAGCTCGACCGGAGCCATGACGTCCCGGAGCCATGACGTCACAGGGGAAGCCGCGCCCGCCCGGTCAGTCACCGACCCGCCGGCACAGCCCTACCCCAGGCGAACCAGACGCCCCGCAGTCCCAGTCAGCCACCACCTACTGAGCCAACCCGCCATCTGGCCCGGCACCCCCAGCCCCATCCACAGCCAGACACCGCCCGCTTGTCCTCCCCCCAACTCGCCCAGTACTTTGGGATTCAGGGGATGCTCCGCCCTCCATCCACATCCCCAAAAGTGCCGCACAACCCATTCGAGCGAGTTCAACGCCCCAGCAGGTCCACCACGACCGGCCGTCTCGGCCGGGTCACCCGAACACCCTGCAGCACCGTCCACGCCATCGCCGCCATGGCGATGACCACGCCTGATCCGGCGACCGGGTCGGGGAACAGCAGGCGCGGGGAAACGACGCCGAGCACCAGCACCGCCACGAAGATCACCGCGGGCGCGATGATCACGCGGGCCTTGCTGGGCATCCGTCGCGCGCTGCTCACCGGTACCGACTTGTCCACGTCGCCTGCGTCGATTCGGACCAGGATTTCCGCTTCCTCCGGCAATCCTGCCGCGTCGAACAGGTCCACGGCGGACGCGGCGGTCACGTCGAGGTAGGCGGCGCCGCCGTAGGTCTTGATGCCGTCGTCGGTCCACTTGAGACCGACACCGCCCACCGACGACCGGACTTCGGCGAGTGACTGCTCGTCCGGTGGGTTGGGGCCGACCACGAAAACACCTTCCGGGGTGGGCACCAGCACCCGTGGCCGCAGGCCGGTGAGCTTCGCGGACACCTCGTCGAGCGGCAACCGCACCCACACGGCTGCCCGTTTCACGAGGTGTACCAGGCGATCGCGCCACCCAACGCGACCAGGGTCAGCACCGCGAGGACCCCGGCCATGACCTTGGCCGTCTTCCACGTCGTGTACGCGCCGCCCGCCAGGATGCCCGCCAACGCGACCAGCCCGATGACGATGACTTCTTTCGGCACTACAGCACACCCTTGGTCGACGGGATACCACCGATGCGCGGGTCCGGCTCCACCGCGGCCCGCAACGCGCGCGCGAAAGCCTTGTACTCGGCCTCGGTGATGTGGTGCGGATCCCGACCGTGGATCACCCGTAGGTGCAAGGCGATCTGCGCGTGGAAGGCGATCGACTCGAACACGTGTCGGTTCAACACCGTCGGATAATTGCCGCCGACCGTGAAACCCACCATCACCTCGGGCTCGCCGGTGTGCACACAGTACGGACGGCCGGACGCGTCGATCGCCGCGTGTGCAAGGGTTTCGTCCATCGGGATCCACGCGTCACCGAACCGGCGGATGCCCTTCTTGTCCCCCAAAGCCGACCGAAGCGCCTGGCCGAGCACGATCGCGACGTCCTCGACCGTGTGGTGGGCGTCGATGTGCGTGTCGCCGGTGGCGCGGACGACCAGGTCCAGGGCGCCGTGCGTGCCGAACGCGGTCAACATGTGGTCGTAGAACGGAACGCCGGTATCGATCTCGACCTTACCGGAGCCATCCAGGTCGACCTCGACCAGGACGGTGGACTCCCGGGTGATCCGCTCGACGCGGCCGACGCGGTTGCTCATCACACGATCTCCTTGCTGGCGGCCAGGAACGCGTCGTTCTCCGCCGGGGTGCCCACGGTGACCCGGAGGTGCCCGGGGATGCCGACGTCCCGGATCAGCACACCTTGGTCCAAATAGGACTGCCAGGCGGACCGGGGGTCGGCGAACTGTCCGAAGAGGATGAAGTTGGCGTCGCTGGGCACGACGGTCGCGCCGAGCCCGGTCAGCTCGGCGACGACCCGGTCGCGTTCGGCGGCCAGGGCGTGCACGGAGGCGAGGGTTCGCGACGCGTGCCGCAACGCGGCGCGGGCGGCCGCCTGGGTCAGCGCCGAGAGGTGGTACGGCAGGCGCACCAGCAACAACGCGTCGACCACGGCGGGAGCCGCCGCGAGGTAGCCGAGGCGCCCCCCGGCGAACGCGAACGCCTTGCTCATGGTCCGGCTGACGATGACCTTCGTGGGGAACTCGTCGATCAGGTGGACCGCGCTGCGCTGCGGCGAGAACTCGGCGTAGGCCTCGTCCACGACCACGATCCCGGACGCGACCTCGACCAGGGTCCGCAGGTCGGCCAGCGGGACGGACTGCCCGGTCGGGTTATTCGGGCTGGTGACGAAAACGACGTCGGGTTTACGCTCGGTGAGCACTTCGGCGGCGGCCTCGACGTCGAGTGAGAAGTCCGCGCGCCGGGGGGTCGGCGCCCATTCGGTGCGGGTGCCCGCCGCGATGATCGGGTGCATCGAGTACGACGGCTCGAACCCCAGTGCCGACCGCCCCGGACCACCGAACGCCTGCAGGATCTGCTGCAGGATCTCGTTGGACCCGTTGGCGGCCCACAGGTTCGCCGTCGTCAGCGGCGCCCCGGTCGACTCCGCCAGGTAACCGGCCAGGTCGGCACGCAGAGCGACGGCGTCACGATCGGGGTACCGGTGCAGGGTGCCCGCGATCTCGGCGACGGCTGCCGTGATGTCCGCGACCAACTCCGGCGGCGGCGGGTACGGGTTCTCGTTGGTGTTGAGCTGGTACGGCACGTCCAACTGCGGGGCGCCATAGGGAGAACGTCCACGGAGGTCTTCGCGCAGCGGTAGGTCTGTCAGTGCCGCGCGCTCGCCCGGGGCCATCACCCGAGGTCCTGGAAACGGGCGGTGACAGCCTGACCGTGCGCGGGCAGGTCTTCCGCCTCGGCGAGCGCGACGACATGCCCGGCGACCTCGCGCAGGGCGTCCTCGCTGTAGTCGATGACGTGGATGCCGCGTAGGAACGTCTGCACCGACAGCCCCGACGAGTGCCGCGCGCAGCCACCGGTCGGCAGCACGTGGTTGGACCCCGCGCAGTAGTCACCCAGCGACACCGGCGAGTACGCGCCGACGAAAATCGCCCCCGCATTACGCACCCGGGCCGCCACCGCGCGCGCATTGGCGGTCTGGATCTCCAGGTGCTCGGCCGCGTACGCGTCGACCACCAGCAGCCCGTCCTCCACAGTGGACACGAGCACCACGCCGGACTGCGGCCCGCCCAACGCCGTGGCCACCCGCTCGCTGTGCCGCGTCGCCTTCACCTGCGCCGCCAACTCGACGTCGACCGCGTCCGCCAACTCCACCGAGTCGGTGACCAGGACGCTGGCGGCCAGCGGGTCGTGCTCCGCCTGACTGATCAGGTCGGCCGCCACGTGCACCGGGTCGGCCGTCGCGTCGGCCAGGATCGCGATCTCGGTCGGCCCCGCCTCGGAGTCGATCCCGATCAACCCGCGCAGCAGCCGCTTCGCCGCCGTGACGTAGATGTTGCCCGGCCCGGTGATCATGTCGACCGGGTCCAGCGCCGCCGCGTCGGTGTCGGTGCCGCCGTAGGCCAGCAGCGCCATCGCCTGTGCCCCGCCGACCGCCCAGACCTCGTCCACCCCGAGCAGCGCCGCCGCCGCCAGGATCGTCGGGTGCGGCCGCCCACCGAAGTCGGCCTGCGGCGGCGAACACACCACCAGCGACTCGACCCCAGCGGCCTGCGCTGGCACCACGTTCATGACCACACTGGACGGATACACCGCCAGCCCACCCGGCGCATACAACCCGACGCGAGCGACCGGTACCCAGCGCTCGGTCACCGTGCCCCCCGGCACGACCTGGGTGGTCACATCCCTGCGCCGCTGGTCCCCGTGCACCTTCCGCGCGCGGTCGATCGACTCCTCCAGCGCCGCCCGGACCGCTGGTTCCAGCGTCTCCAGGGCCGCCGTCAGCTCACCGACCGGCACCCGCACGGACTCGGCGCGGACGCCGTCGAACTGCTCGGTGTAGTCGAGCGCCGCCGCGACACCCCGGGTCCGCACGTCCTCAACAATCGGTCGCACCCGATGCAGGACCGCGTCCACGTCGACCTCGGCCCGGGGCAGCGCGGTGCGCAGCGCCACGGGCGACGGGACGGCGGAACGCAGGTCGGTGCGCGAGAGCATGGGGTCCTTCCATCGACGGGACCGGACCAGGATAGGCGGCGTGCTACGTCCGGTGGCCACCCGGTACCGCAGGTCACAGCCCTCGGCGCTCGGTCAGTTGGGGGTCCAGCCCTGCAGGTTCCACCAGGGCCCCCACGTGTAGTCCGCCCCGGTCGCGTCGACCACCGGCGTGTACCCGGTCCAGTTCTCGCGGAGCACATAGGTGTGGGTAGGCACGGCGAGTACGACCATTGCCGGCGCGGTGGCGTAAGAGCGCTGCATGGCGCGGTAGGCCACGGCGCGCGCGGCAGGGTCGAGAGCCGTACGGGCCTCATCCAGGTCTTTGGCGACCTGCCCGCCCGTAGTGTGCAGAGTCGAATAGAGGGCGGTATCCGGGTCGAAGGGGTCACCGAAGGTCACCAGGGCGGGTTGGGTCTTGTTCCCGGCCTCAGCGGTGACCTTGATCCCTACCGCAGCGGCAGCGTCGGCGAACGCACCTGCCAGATCACGCGAGGTGACATCGGTGCCCGGATAAGACAGCGTGAACTCTGCACGAGTCCCCGCCCGTACGCGCACACCGTCCGCCCCGGGCACCCACCCGGCAGCGTCCAATGTCGTCTTGGCCCGGGTGACGTCGTGCTCGATGACGGTCCCCGGCTCGATGAACTCGGCCAGGGCGGGAGGCATCGGTAGCGACAACGGCTGCCCCTTGCCGAGTAGCGCCTTGTTCACCGCGTCCTGCCGGTCCACGGCGAGGTTGAGGGCCAACCGGAAGGCCGGGTCCGCGGTGACCCCTTGGTCCGAGAACGACACGGCGCGCATGTCCGCGCCGCGCTGTTCGACGACGGTTAAACCGCCTCCGAAGCCCCGTGACAGTTGCGCGGGCAGCTCCGTACCGTCGAGCTTGCCGTCCCGCATGCGTTGCGCGCGGAGTTCGTCGTCGGGAATGAACTCAAGGGTGACGGTCGTGATCGCGGGCCGCCCACCGAAGTAGGCCTTGTTGGCCGTGAGCACCAACCGCTGCCCTTGCTGCCACGACGACACCTCGTAGGGACCCGTACCGACCGGCTTCTGCGGTGTGCTTGTCTGCGCCGGTATACCCAGCACCAGCAGGTCCAGGAAAGCCGCATAGGGCCGGGACAGGTCGAACCGGACGGTGGTCTTGTCGACGCTGGTGACCTTGCTCAGCATCCAGAACCGGTCGTGCAGCGGCGAGTCGGCCACCTTGCCGTAAGCGGCCACCACGGCTGCGGCGTCGAACGCGCTACCGTCGGTGAACGACACGTCGTCCCGTAGGTGCGCGGTCCAACTGAGGCCGTCCGCGCTCGGTAGGGGCAACGCGGTGGCCAGCGTGGCTTTCATAGTGCCGCCGGGCTGGTGCTCGACCAGACCGTCATAGATCTTCGCGGCACCATACGGCGCGTAACCCTGCAGGGGGTCCAGCGAAGCGGGCTCGTGCGCCACACCGATCACCAACGACGTCCCGGCCGGATCACCGGACGCGGGTGGGGTCGGGTCGGGGGTGCACGCGGTCACGGCAAGAAGTCCCGCGAGAGCGATGACGAGACCCGGTCGGCGCGGCAGGATCGACACAGGCACCGACACTAGCCGACCACCCAGGGAGCCCTCGTGCGCGTAGCGCTCTGTCAGATCAGTTCCAGCCCCGACCCGGCCGCGAACCTCGACCAGGTCCGGACGCACGTCCGGCACGCGGCGGCCCAGGGCGCCCGGATCGTGCTGTTCCCCGAGGCGACCATGGCGAACTTCGCCGTGCCGCTGGGCCCGGTCGCCGAGCCGCTGGACGGACCGTGGGCGCAGGCCGTCCGGGAGATCGCCGACGACGCGGGTGTGGTGGTCGTCGCGGGCATGTTCACCCCATCCGCTGACGGCAGGGTGGTCAACACACTGCTGGTCACCGGCCAGGGCCACCACCTCGGCTACGACAAGATCCACCTGTTCGACGCGTTCGGCTTCCAGGAGTCCCGCACCGTCGCCCCCGGCTCCGACGTGGTCACCTTCGACCTCGACGGCACCACCTTCGGCCTCGCCACCTGCTATGACATCCGCTTCCCCGAGCTGTTCCGCGCCCTCGCCGACAAGGGCGCGACGGCGGTGCTGCTGGGCGCGTCCTGGGGTGCCGGGCCGGGCAAGCGGGAGCAGTGGGAGCTGCTGGTCCGCGCCCGCGCGCTGGACTCGACGTCGTGGGTGCTCGCCGCAGGCCAAGCGGACCCCGGTCCGTCCACCGGCACGGCCCCACTGGGCATCGGCTACAGCACGGTCGCCAACCCGAAGGGGGAGGTCGTCGCCCAGTTGGCGGACACCCCCGAGGTCCTGGTGGTCGACATCGACGAGACAACGGTCGACGAAACCCGCCAGGTCATCCCCGTCCTGGCCAACCGCAGGCTGTAATCGCCCCCGTCCGCTCGCTGGCACGTAAATCCCTGAGTGATTCCGGTTGGGTGGGAAATACGTGCCAGCGGGGACCATGGGGTTGGTTACTCCGTGAATGGACCACCCCCTGCCGGAATTGTGGTCGAATCCGCGAGATTTCGACTCATCGCGGCGCAAGTGCAGGTGCGGCGAGGTCCCACGCTGCCGATGGTGCTCACTCGGGTTTGCTGACCGGCACGACGTCTCGTGCCATGGCGATCATGGCTTCGCGACCCGACTTCTGGTACTCGGCCATCAGGTCGCCCATGGCGTCGCCCAGGCACGATACAATGCGCAACAGCATCTCCAGGCCTGCGGTCATGGCGAACGAGTTCGTGCTGGCCTCGAACCGCATCTCCACCTCGTCACCCTGGAGCTCGTAGCTGATCTCGGTGCCCGGTCGCACCTTGGCGTAGATGTCGACGTCCGGATTGCGCAACACTGGCCACTACCTCCACTATTTGCCACACGATGCGGTGTCTCCGCCTCGGAGCACTGAAGCTAGGGCGTTGCCCACCCAGACAGAAACCCCCGGGAGGACTCCCCGTGCCGAGCGGCAACCACAAGCCGGCGTCCCCGAAGGACCGTGTTCTAGGCGCCGAGCTGAAGACGATCCGCCTAGCCGCCGGTCTGAGCCTCGGGGACGTGTGCAAGGCAATCGGTTACAACGAGTCCACCCTCAGCCGAGTCGAGCGTGGGCTACGCAGCATTTCACCCGAACTGGTGGCCATCCTGGCGATGGTCTACAAGCTCCCGCACGCACGTCGGGACGAGATGGTGGCCCGAGCCAAGGAAACACCCAGCCTCGGTTGGTGGTCAGGGCGGTCAGACGGCATCCCTGCCCTGTTGTCCCACGAGGGGGAAGCCCGGCAGATAGTCGACTGCGACCCGACCATGATCCCCGGACTCCTGCAGGCTCGGGGATACATCGAGGCCATCGGGCGAGATTGGGGCTTCAATGACGAACAGATTGCCGAGATGACAAGGATTCGTCTTGCCCGCCAAGCGATGTTGGACGATCCGCTGTTTGAGTACTCGGCGCTGATCGGCTCGCGAGCGATCCAGACATCGTTCTGCACCCCGGAGAATCATGTTGCACAGCTCCACAAACTCATCCGGTTGAGCGACAGGCCAAATGTGACAATCCGGATCGTGCACCGGCCAACATCGTTGATGTTCACCGCCTGGCACCTCATGCGGTTCAACCAACTCAGCCCGGTCGTCCACCTGGAACACTATCATTCGTCGACCTACCTCTACGACGAAGAAACCGTGCCCTACACTGAGATCAAGCGATCTTTGGACAAGCTCGCACTCACCGAGCAGGCGACCAAAGAGATGATCCAGGCCGAGCTTGAGGGCATACTCGGGAGTCACCATGAGGTTCAAGAAGTCGACTAAGTCCGTCGTGGAGAGCAACTGTGTCGAGGTGAGCAACACCCTCCGTCACCTGCGCGACAGCAAGAACCCCACCGGCCCCCTGCTCATCGTCAACGTCCCCGCCCTGATCCACCACCTCAAATCCGTCTAGATCGGTTTGCGCTGCGCCCACACCCCCACAAACCTGGGCTCATGCGCATCCTCACCACTGTCGCCGCCGTCATCGCCTGCTTGGTCGGTTTGGCCGGCCAAGCCTCCGCCACCGGTTCCCTCCCCGCACCCACCCTCATCACCGCCGCCAAGGAGCACGCCCCACCCGGCAGCACCTTCCGCGCCCTCACCGCCGTCTTCGCCACCCCCACCAGCGACCCCGACGACGTCACCGAGTGGCACGCCGCCTTCACCACCCCCACCGGCGGCATCCAGCTCACCTACACCCCCGCCGGCGACTACGTCTCCACCACCACCTGGGCCGCCCCGGCCGCGAACAGCCCCGACGACGTCACCATGACCCAGTGGGAAGCCAACGACCTCCGCCTCGACGCGGGCGCCACCGGCGACTTCACCGAGCTGACCCTCGCCCAGCCCGCCGCCGAACCCCTCTACACCTTCTGCCTCGCCGACACGCACACCACCGTCGGCGTCGGCACCCGTTCCAAGCAGGTCCAGGCCGACCTGGCCCCCTGCTGACCTACGCCAGCACCCGTTCCAGCACCTCCGCCCACTCCGCCAGCACCCGGCTGCGCCGCTTCGAGTCGTCCGTGAGCAAGTTCGCCAGGCCGAGGCCGCGCGCCATGTCCAGCGTCGCCTGCACGACCTCCCGGACCCCCGGCCGCGACTCGTCCGCGCCCAGCGCCTCGACCGCCCACCGGTGCGCCTCGCGGCCGACCCTCGTCTCCAGGGGCACGACCTGATCCCGCAACTGCCCGTCCGATGCCGCCGCGACCCACAGTTGCAGCGCGGCCTTGAACAACTTCCCCGCGTACATCTCCCCAATAGCTTCGACCACCAGGGCGACAGTGGGGGCGGCGGGCAGCCCTGAGCGGAGAGAGTTCACCCGTTCGGTGGCCACGTAGTCGATCGCGGCGGTGAACAGGTCCTCGCGGGTCGGGAAGTGGTGCTGGGCCGCCCCGCGCGAGACGCCCGCGCGTTCGGCGACGACGGACACCGTGCTCCCGGTCCACCCGACCTCGGCGAGGCAATCCACCGCCGCCTCCAGCAGGCGCTGACGGGTGACGCGGCTGCGGTCCTGGCGCGGTTCGGCCACCCCGGCTCCCTCAGTACGACTTGGGCAGTCCCAGGCTGAACTGCGCCACGAAGTTCAGGATCATCTCGCGGCTCACCGGGGCGATCCGGGTCAGCCGGGCCGCCGCGACGAGCGCACCGAGACCGTACTCGCTGGCCAGACCGTTCCCACCGTGGGTTTGCACCGCCGCGTCGACGGCGTGGATGGCGGCCTCGGCGGCGGCGTACTTGGCCATGTTCGCGGCCTCACCGGCGGCCATGTCGTCGCCGGAGTCGTAGAGCCACGCGGCCTTCTGCGTCATCAGCTTGGCCAGGTCGAGCTCGATCTTGGCCTGGGCGAGCGGGTGCGCGACGGCCTGGTGGGCGCCGATCGGCTGCTGCCACACCTGCCGCGTCTTCGCGTAGTCCACCGCCTTGGCGAGCGCGAACCGGCCCATGCCCACGGAGAACGACGCGGCCATAATGCGCTCCGGATTAAGACCCGCGAACAATTGCATCAAGGCGGCGTCCTCGGAGCCGACCAGGGCATCCGCCGGTAACCGGACGTCGTCCAGGAACACCTGGAACTGGTAGTCCGGGGTGATGATGTCCATCTCAATCTTGCGGTAGGACAACCCGGGCGCGTCGGTCGGTACGACGAACAGCGCAGGTTTTAGCTTGCCGGTCTTAGCGTCGCCGGTACGGCCAACGATGAGCACGGCGTGCGACTCGTCCACGCACGAGATGAACGTCTTGCTGCCGGTAAGAGACCACGCGTCCCCGTCACGGCGGGCCGTGGTGGTGAGGCGGTGGGAGTTGGAGCCCGCCTCAGACTCGGTGATGGCGAACGCCATGCGCAGCGAACCGTCAGCCAGGCCCGGTAGCCACCGCTGCTTCTGCTCGTCGGTGCCGAACCGCGCGATGATGGTGGCGCAGATGGCGGGAGACACGACCATCTGGAACAGCGGGCAACCGGCGGCGGCCAACTCCTCGCACACAGCGGCGAGGTCACCGATCCCACCACCACCGCCACCGTACGACTCGGGGACGTTGACACCGATATAGCCGAGCTTGCCCGCCTCGTTCCACAGCTCCGTGGTGTGGCCGCCCGTACGTGCTGCCTTGAGCAGGTACTCCTGTCCGTACTTGCGACCCAGCTCCCCCACCGCGTCTCTTAACGCTTGACGCTCCTCGGACTCGATCACTGGCCCTCCTTGGCTGCGACTACGGCTAGCACCCGACCCACGTCTACTACGTCTCCCGCGCTGACAGGTAGCTCAGTGACGACCCCGTCCGCTGGGGCGTCCACGCGATGCTCCATCTTCATCGCCTCTATCCACAACAGTGGCTGTCCGGCGGTAACGCTGTCGCCCGCTCTTACCGCCATCCGCACCACGGTGCCCGGCATGGGGGCGAGCAGAGAACCCGCCTGGACCTGGGTCGACGGGTCGGGGAACCGGTCCGGCATGGCGAACGTGACCGAACCCCGAGCGGTATCAACAAACGACCAGCCAGGCACCCGGTTGACCCGGAACCGGTGCACGACCCCGTTGACGGCCAGCCGGACCACAGTCGGCGTCGCCTCAACGAGGTCGATGTCACCTGCCAGACCAGCGCGGGTGAGGCGGTAGCGGACCTCGTGGTCACCAACCTGCTTGATCTGCGGCTGGGCGACTACATTGCGCCAACCACTGGGGATTCGGCCGAGCACCTTGGCGTCGGCCCGATTTGCCTCGGCGTCGGCCAGAGCTGCGGCAAGGGCAGCCAGCGCTTCGCTTTCCTTGTCCAGCAGGGGTTTGGTGACATCGTGGCTGGTGAGGAACGCCGTGGTGGTATCGCCGTTGACGAACGCCGGATGTGTGAGAACGCGGACCAGGAGATCGCGGTTCGTGGTGACGCCGTGGATCGTGGCGTCAGTGAGCGCTTTCGCGAGGATTCTTGCTGCGGTTCCACGTTCCGGCGCGTGCGCGATGACTTTCGCGAGCATGGGGTCGTAGTGCACCGTCACTGTCGAGCCCGATTCGACGCCGGAGTCAATGCGGACGGCGCCTTTGGGGATCTCGAAACGGTACAGGGTGCCGCTTTGCGGGCGGTAGTCGTTGGCCGGGTTCTCGGCGTAGAGGCGGGCTTCGATGGCGTGACCGGTGGTGGCGGGCGGGTCGGCCGGAAGTTCTCCGCCTTCGGCGATGGCGAGTTGCAGGCGGACGAGGTCGAGTCCGGTGACCAACTCGGTAACCGGGTGCTCGACCTGGAGTCGCGTGTTCATCTCCAGGAAGTAGAACCGGTCGTCGTCCGCGAGGAACTCGACCGTGCCCGCCCCGGTGTACCCGACGGCCTCAGCGGCGGCTTTCGCTGCCGTGAAAAGCTTTTCCCGCATGCCCGGGGTCCGTTCGACCAGCGGCGAAGGCGCCTCTTCGACGACTTTCTGGTGCCTGCGCTGGATCGAGCATTCCCGCTCGCCGACCGCCCAGATCGTGCCGTACTGGTCAGCCATGATCTGAACCTCGATGTGGTGGCCGTTCTCGAGGTACGGTTCGCAGAACACGGTCGGGTCGCCGAATGCCGAAACCGCCTCGGACCGGGCCGTTTTCAGCTCACCCGCCAGGTCGCCGAGGTCGCGCACAATCCGCATCCCACGACCACCGCCACCCGCCGACGCCTTGATCAGCAGCGGCAGGTCACCGCGGGTCGGATTGTCCACTTCAGACAGAACGGGGACACCCACCTCGGCGACCAGCCGCTTGGACTCGATCTTGGAGCCCATCCGGGCGATGACCTTGGGCTCCGGGCCGACCCAGATCAGGCCCGCGTCCACCACAGCCCGCGCGAAGTCGGCGTTCTCGGACAGGAAGCCGTAGCCGGGGTGAACGGCGTCGGCACCGGCGTCGAGCGCGGCCTGGACGAGGGCGTCCGCGCGGAGGTAGGTCTCGGCGGGGGTGACGCCGGGGAGCCGCACGGCGAGATCCGCTTCTCGCGCGTGCGGGGAATCGGCGTCCGCATCGGAGAAAACCGCCACCGTCGTGATTCCCAACGCGCGGGCGGTGCGGAAAATCCTGCGGGCGATCTCGCCGCGATTGGCGACCAAGAGGCTGGTGATCACGGCGGTCACATCCGGAAGACGCCGAAGCCGTCGGCGCCCTTGATCGGTCCGGAATGGACGGCCGACAACGCCATACCCAGCACGGTTCGGGTGTCTCGCGGGTCGATGATGCCATCGTCGTAGAGCATTCCGGACAGGAACATCGGCAATGACTCCGCCTCGATCTGGTTTTCCACCATGGCCCGCATCGCCGCGTCGTGTTCCTCGTTGTACGGCTGGCCGCGCTTTTCCGCACCCTGCCGCATGACGATCGAGAGCACACCGGCCAACTGCGCTGGCCCCATCACCGCCGATTTCGCGCTGGGCCAGGCGAACAGGAACCTCGGGTCGTACGCGCGGCCGCACATCCCGTAGTGCCCCGCCCCGTACGAGGCGCCGACCAGGACCGAGATGTGCGGCACCGCTGAGTTCGACACCGCGTTGATCATCATCGCGCCGTGTTTGATGATGCCACCCTGCTCGTATTCCTTGCCGACCATGTAGCCGGTTGTGTTGTGCAGGAACAACAGCGGAGTGTCGGTCTGGTTGGCCAACTGGATGAACTGGGTCGCCTTCTGCGCTTCCTGGCTGAAGATGACCCCGCGCGCATTGGCCAGGATACCAACCGGATAGCCGTGGATCTGTGCCCACCCGGTCACCAAACTGGTGCCGTACAACGGTTTGAACTCGTCGAACGCCGACCCGTCCGCCACCCGTGCGATGATCTCCCTCGGGTCGAACGGCGTTTTCAGGTCGCCGGGGACGATGCCCAGCAGGTCTTCCGGGTCGTGGTCGGGCTCGGCGTAATCGTCCGCCGGTGGCGGCCCCAGTTTCTGCCAGTTGAGCCGGCCCACGATCCGACGCCCGAGCCGAATCGCGTCCCGCTCGTCTTCGGCCAGGTAGTCGGCGAGGCCCGAGGTGCGGGCGTGCATCTCCGCGCCACCCAGTTCCTCGTCGTCCGCCTCTTCCCCGGTGGCCATCTTCACCAGCGGCGGCCCGCCCAGGAACACCTTGGCGCGGTTCTTCACCATCACCACGTGGTCCGACATCCCCGGCAGGTACGCGCCCCCCGCCGTCGAGTTCCCGAACACCACCGCCACCGTCGGAATTCCCGCCGCCGACGCCCGCGTCAAATCCCGGAACGTCCGCCCCCCGGGTATGAAAATCTCCTTCTGCGTCGGCAAATCCGCCCCACCCGACTCCACCAGGTTGATCGTCGGCAACCGGTTCCGCGCCGCGATCTCCGCCGCCCGAAACCCCTTCCGCATCCCCCACGGATTGATCGCCCCACCCTTGACCGTCGGATCACTGGCGCTGATCACGCATTCGACACCGGCCACCACCCCAATCCCGGTGACCAGGCTCCCGCCGACCCGGTACTCCGACCCCCACCCCGCCAACCCCGACAACTCCAGAAACGGCGAATCCGCGTCAACCAGGAGCTCAACCCGCTCCCGCGCCAACAACTTCCCCCGCCCGCGATGCCGCTCGACGTATTTCTCGCCACCCCCCGCGACGGCCTTCGCGTGCTCCGCGTCCAGCTCCGCCACCTTCGCCAGCATGCTGTCCCGGTTGCCCCGAAACTCAGCCCCACCGGTGTCGACAGCCGATCGCAGTCCCGTCACACCCCCACCGTCGCACGCACTACCGCACTTTTCAAGCATGCACGCTTGATTGTTTCTCCCGCCACCCCACCCCCCACCAGACACGCCGCCGCCCCACCCACCCGCCCCGATCCACCACCCCAGCTATTGACATCTCCCCATCCGCCCCCAGACAGGACCCCACCCACCCGGGGCCCGGGGCCCCATTCCTGAACCTAGCGCAACCCGCGACCTGTCAAGAGCCTCAGCGAAAACCTGGGGACAACCGCGCCGCATGTGGATAACTCGTGTCGATCCGCCGTCTGGCGGAGCAGTGCGCCAAGGGGCAGCCACCTGCGGTCGGCCAAGTCGCGCACCCGGCAGCTCGTCAGGCGTAGCCGAGGCGTTTGGCGGCGAGGAGGGTCATGATCTCTGTTGTGCCGCCGCCGATGGCCAGGAGGCGCATGTCGCGGTAGTGGCGTTCTACTTCGGACTCGCGCATGTAGCCTGTGCCGCCGTGGAGTTGGACGGCTTCGCGGACGACCCATTCGCCTGCTTCTACGGCGGTGTTCTTGGCGAAGCAGACTTGGGCGATGACGTCCTCGCCCGCTACGTGGCGGGTGGCGGTTTCGCGGGTGTAGGCGCGGGCGACGTCGATGCGGCGGGTCATTTCGGTGAGGGTGACCTGCACGGATTGACGGGAGATGAGTGGGCGGCCGAAGGTGGACCGGGTTCGGCACCAGTCCAGGGTCAGGTCGAGGGCGCGTTGGGCGGCCGCGTAGGCCTGGACGGCCAGGGTGAGGCGTTCGGCGACGAAGTTCTGGGCGATGTGGGCGAAGCCGGTGTTCTCGGCGCCGACCAGGTTTCGCACGGGAACCCGACAGTCGACAAAGGACAGTTCGGCGGTGTCCGAGCACCGCCAGCCCATCTTGTCGAAGCGGCGGCCGACACTGAATCCGGGCGTGCCCTTTTCGATGACCAGAAGAGATATGCCGTGGGCGCCCGGGTCACCGGTTCGGACAGCAGTGGTGACGAAGTCGGCGCGGGCGCCGGAAGTGATGAAAGTCTTGGTGCCGTTGACAAGGTAACAGTCACCTTCGCGGCGGGCGGTAGTCCGAATACCGGCGACGTCCGAACCGCCCTCGGGTTCGGTGATGGCCAGGGCGCCGATCATCTCCCCGGCCAGGGTGGGGCGCACCCAGCGGTCGAGTTGGCAGGCGGCGACCAGGTGCGGCACGGCGATTCCGCAGGTGAACAAGCCCGCGATGAGGCCGCCGGAAGCACCGGCGTAGTGCATTTCCTCGACGATGACCATGGCGTCGATGAGGTTGCCACCCTCGCCGCCTGCCTCAACCGGAAAGGCGGCACCGAGGAGACCGAGTCGGGCCGCTTTTCGGTGCAGGGAAAGGGGTAATTCACCGGCGGATTCCCAGTCGTCCAGATGGGGGAGGACTTCGGCGGCCATGAATCGGCGGACGGTGGCACGTAGTTCGCGGCGTTCGGGAGTGTCGAACGGGTTCACAGGAACACCTCCGGAATGTCCGCGTGCCGGGCGCGTAGCCATTCGCCGAGGGCCTTGGCCTGTGGGTCGAATCGGGTCGCGGCGGCCACTCCGGCGCCGAGCAGGCCGTGGACCACGAAGTTCACGGCGCGCAGGTTGGGCAGCGGGTGTCGTTCGACCGGCAGGTCGGCGGTCTCGGGGAGCAGGTCGCGGAGCCGGTCGACGGTGAGTTCGCCGATGAGCCACGGGTAGGCGGCCGGGTCGCGGACCCAGACGCCGAGGTTGGCGTCGCCGCCCTTGTCGCCGGATCGGGCACCGATTACCGAGCCGAGCGGAAGTCGTTTCGTGGCACCGAATTTCGCCGATTCGACGGAGATCACCCGGGGTGCGACCGGGGCGCCCGCCGTCCACGGGATCGGTTCGCGGGTGCCATCCGGAAGAACGGCGACGTGCTCGACGACCGACGGGTCGACGTATTCCGGGCGGTAGACGCCAACGGGAGTTCCGTCGGACGGCGGGGCAGTCAGGGTGAACCCGGGATAGCTGGCGAGGGCCAACTCGACTGTCGCGCGGGAAAAGGCTTTGGCGACGGCCGGATCGGACGTCTTGACGGTGGCGTGCAGGAGCGCGCTGGCGGTTTCCTCCGTATCGGCGTCTTCGTGTTCGGTTCGAGCGAGTGTCCAGGTAATCCCGTCGAAGCCCAGTTGCCGTTTTACCAGATCGGCTTTGCGTTCGATATCGAGTCCACAGAGGACAAAGGTGGCGCTGTTGCGGAAACCGGCGAGGGTGTTGACGCAGACTTTGATGGTCTCCGGCGGCGGTCCGCCCCGAACTCCGCTGATCCGCACCCGATTCGGGCCATCGTCGGTAAGAGCGATCGTGTCGAACTGGGTGGTGACGTCCGGACCGAGGTAATCCGCGCCTTGGATCTCATACAACAGTTGCGCTGTAACGGTTTCCCGGGTTACCGCGCCACCGGTCCCGTCGTGCTTGGTGATGACCGACGAACCGTCCTCATAGACCTCGGCTATCGGAAATCCCGGTCGTTGAGCGTCGATCTCGCCGAAGAACGAGAAGTTGCCGCCGGTGGCCTGCGTGCCGCACTCGATGACGTGCCCGGCGACAGTCGCGCTCGCGAGCTGGTCGAAATCCGTTGGCCGCCAACCGAAATGCGCGGCGGCCGGGCCGACGGCCAAAGACGCGTCGGTCACCCGACCCGTGACGACAATATCGGCCCCGGCGCGAAGACAAGCCGCGATCCCCCACGCGCCGAGGTAGGCGTTCGCCGTGAGCGCGCCGTCGAAACCGCGGCCGAGCAGGTCGTCGCCGGAAACACAGGCGACCTTGAGGTCAATTCCCCGCGAAGACGCCAAGTCGCGAATCTTGTCGGCGAGACCGGCCGGGTTCAGGCCGCCCGCGTTGGTGACGATCTTGACGCCCCGGGCCGCGTCCAGCGACTGGTCCAGTTGCCGCAGGAAGGTTTTCGCGTAACCCGCCGCCGGGTCCGCCAGCCGTTGTCGGCCCAGGATCAGCATGGTCAACTCGGCCAGGTAGTCGCCGGTGAGGACGTCAAGGTCGCCGCCGGTCAGCATCTCGTGGACGGCCTCGAACCGGTCACCGTAGAACCCCGACGCGTTGCCGATGCGGATCATGACCTGGCGCGCCCCACCCCGGGCGGACCGGCGAACGCCTGCGCGATCCTCAACCAGTCGGCCGCTTCCGCGCCGACGGCGATGAGGGCCGTGTCGTCCCGGTGCACGCGTTGGGTGACCAGGCGGCAGAAGTCCAGCGCGTCCCCGGTCACCCGCTGCCCCGCGTCGACCGGTCCCCATGTCCACAGCTCGCCGCCGGGCGCCCGCAACTCGATGCGGAACTCGCGGGCCGGGACCGGTAGTTCCCTTATCAGGTATGCGAAATCTCTTGTCCTTACCCCCAGATGGGCGACATGCCGCAACCGAGCAGTGGGCACACGCACTACGCCGAGCGCGTCCGCGACATCGCCCGCGTGCGCCCAGGTCTCCATGATCCGCGCGGTCGCCATCGATGCCGGGTTCATCGGCGGGCCGTACCAGGGCAGCTTGCCGTCGGCCCACGCCAGCGCGTCCGCCAACGACGTCCGCAGGGTCCGCCAGCGGCTCAGGAGGGCGTCCGGGGCGAGTCGCGCACCCTCGTCAGCCCCTCGGTCCACGAATCCACCTGGATCGGTGATGGCGGCCACGGCGGCGGTGAACCTGTCCGGATGGGTCGCGGCGAGCAGCGCCTGTTCATCGGTCCAGGCGAGGTGGGCGATCTGGTGCGCGACGGTCCACCCCGGGGCCGGGGTCGGACGCCGCCACTCGTCCGGCGGCAGGGCGGTGACCAGGGCGTCCAGTTCGGCGCCCTCCGCTTCGAGGTCGGTGAGCAGCGCGGACAGATCGATCACCCTCCCACCGTGGCACGGGCCTGGCGGAGTTTCAAGCAGTCATGCTTGATTGTTTCTGGCCTCGATCGGGTCACCGCGTCGGCTGTTCGCCTCCCCGATGGCGAACCGTCATCCGGTGTCGCCAGGATGGCGGTATGACGGTGCGGGAGGCCAGGCGGGCCGAGCGGGGTGAGCGGTTCGCGGCCGCGATGGCGGCGATCGTGCGGCGGCTGCCGTTCGGGCTGTCCAGGATCGTGCCGCCAAGCCTGCTCGGGTTCGCGGTCATCAACGGGTTCACGTTCTCGGTTGACCTAACGCTGCTGACCATCATGCGCAGCGGCTTTAAGTGGCCGTTGCCGGTAAGCATCACCATCGCCTACATCTGCGCGTTCGGTTTGAGCTTCGTGTTGAACCGGGCGTTCAACTTCCGCTCACACGCGGATGTGGGGCCGCAGGTCGGCCGGTACGTGCTCGTGGTGGTGGTGAACTACCTGGTGTGGATCCTCGGTGTCGGCAGCGGGCTCGCCGCGCTGGGCGTGGACTACCACGTCTCCCGGATCGTGGCAGGGCTCTGCGAGGCCGTTTACATGTACGTGTGCATGCGCTGGGTCGTGTTCCGCGACCGTGGTTAGGCGCGCAAGTCTCCCCGTGCGCGGTGCCAACCGCTGACAGCGTCCATACCGGCGTCCAACTCCTCCCCCAGCATCGCGAGCCGGTGGTCGACGACGGCCTGTCCGAGCAGTGACACCGCGAGCTTCGATGACGCCAACCGCTGCTGCGCCTCCCAGGGTGTACGGGCGAGGTCGCCGACGAGCTTGTTCTCCGCAGGTGGGTCCAAGCGGTCCTCAACACCCGAGAGCCCTGCCGCCATCAACGCCGCGACGACGGTATGCACCTGGGCATCCGCACCGGCGAACCGGACCTCTATGCGCAGCGACTGACCGTGCCCGGCGAGCCTCACTGCGGCGGTACGGTCATCCACCGCCCACCGCAGAGTTCGCGGCGAGAACGGTGAGGTGCGCAACCGCACGTAAGAGTTCCAGGTGGGCGCCCAGAACGCCGTGAGGTCCGGCGCTGCCCTCAACACACCCGCCAAGAAGTGCCCGAACAGCGTGGACATCTGATGGGGCCGAGCACCTGCGGCAAGCGAGACACCAGAAGGGTCCGACAGGGACAAGTGCACGTGACAAGACCCACCGGTCGCCGTTGACTCTGCCGCGAGATAGCCCGCGCGCACTCCCGCAGCAGCAGCGACCCGGCGAATCACCATCTGGTGCACCATCGCGTCGTCACAAGAAGCAAGAGCGTCCCGGTGGCGCTGCACGATCTCGTACTGACCCGGATGACACTCCCCCCGAGCCGACTCGACGCCCAACCCCAAGGAATCCAGGGCCGATCGCACCTCGGCCAGCACCGGCCGCAACGGTGACAAACCGCCCACCGCGTAGTCCAGGCCACCACCGGTCAGCGGGGTGCCGTCCGCCGAGGTGAAGGTGACCTCGTGCTCGACGCCGACCGACGGCACCAGGCCCAGCTTCTCCGCGGCCACCAACTGGTCCCGCAGCGTCGTGCGCGGCGCCTCCGGGACCGGCCTACCGTCCGGCCACTCGACATCGCACACAACCAGCCACGCGTCCGGGCCATCCGGCACCAGGGTCGCCAGGTCGGGCCGAATCCGCAGGTCGCCGTAGCCGCCGAGGAACTGGTCGACGGCGGGCGCGTTCACCGCCTCCCGCTCCGGGTTCCAACCGAACACGTACGCGCACATGCCGTACCCGTTGCCCAGCACCGTGTCCACGAAGAACTCGGCCGACAACTCGACGGCCGCGAACCGGGCGTGCGGGTCCGGCACCAGGCAGACAACCCGCCGCACGGCACCCGAGGCCACGGCGACGCGCAGCACCCCGGACAGCGCGGAGGCGGCCTGCGCGCGTTCGGCCAGGGTCCGGGAGCCGACCGGGCGGCGGTGGTCGACGCTCACCACGCCCCCTCGGGATCGGGCCCGGCCAGCGGGTTGATGGCGCGGCCGAACCGCACGTCGAACTCGTCGTCCCGCTCGATCTTGTCGAACCCTTGCCCGGCCAGGTGCTCCCGGTTCAGACACACCCGCTCCACGTCCGGCGCGAACAATCGGCACGCGTCGAACCGGGTCGCCGTCTCCGGGTGGGTGTCGCGGTAGGCCGTGACGGTGTCGCGGACCAGCGCCCACAGCCGCGGCCGGGGCAGCCCGAGTTCTTCGTCCAGGATCTCGGCGAGGAACCGCAACTGGCCCGCGAACACGGAGCTGAACAGGGATTGGGCCAACAGGTGCGCGGGCCAGCGCAGCATGTCGGCGCGTGCGGACGGGCCAAGGCGGTCATAGCCGGACATCGGCTCGTCGAGCAGGTCAACGCCCTGCGCGAAGTCCTTGATGGCGACGTGCTTGGGTCTGCCCTCGCGGCTGGTGACCAGGATCAGGTTCTGGCCGTGCGGGCAGAAGCCGACACCATGTTCGAGCAGCCAGTGCAGCAACGGGGTAAGAGTGATGTCGAGCAGCCGCGCCAACCAGTCCTCGACGGGCATACCGGAGCCGGTGACAAGGTGCGCGACAACCGAACCGCCGTCCGGGCCTCGGTAGGGCAGTGCGGCGAAGGAGATCGCGCGCTCGCCGTCGGCCAACCGGGTGCGGATCGGTTCCCGCCACAGTGCGCCCAGGGTCTCGTGGAACCGGTACGGCAGCTCCTCGATCACACCGAACAGGGGGTGCCGCACGGACACGCTGGCTATCTCACCGAGCAGGTCGAAGCGGTACCGGTCGCGCAGCAGCTCGTCGGTCTCGTGGACGGTGCGCAGCCACGTGGTGACCTCGGGGGCGGCCAGCGTCGCCGCCGACGCAAGACCCCGGTAGACCAGGGTGTTGCGCACGGACACCGCGGTCTTGACGTCCAACCTGCTCGGGTGGGACGCGTTGGCCAATGTGCGGATCGTCTGGTGTGGACGGTAGCGGTCGGTGCTCTCACCCACGTGCACGATTTCGCCGGTGGCCAGTTCACGCGCGTAGAGGGTGCCGACGATCTCGTCGAGCTGCCACGGGTGCACCGGCATGAAGACGTAGTCGCGCGGGTCGGAGAGCTTCGCGCGGAAGGACGCCAGCTTGTTCGCGCCCAGCTCGCCCATAAGGAGCTTTTCCTCGGTAAGCGTTGACACGCAACGGAACGTGGCGTGGGCGCGGAGCACGGCGATCCACGGCAGGGCGAACCCAGCGCCGGACTCAGGGGCGTACTTGGCGCGGTCGTGCATGGAGAAACCGACCCGGCCCTTGTTAAGAACCAGCCTCGGGTGGCCGGTGAGGTGACCGTCGGCCTCGTCGTAGTCCATGTCGGCCAACTCGACGGCCGTAGGCGCGTCGGTGAGGCGGGCGGCCTCGTTGGTGACGGTGGCGGTCAGCTCAGCGAGCACATCGGCCAACCGGAGCCCGGTTAGGCCCAATTCGGTGCGAGCGTCGACCACCAGCGTGCGTGGGTCCTCGACGGGCTTACCGTCACGGGTAGCCGTACCGGGCCGCACTGCCCACGACTCGAACGCGCCCCGCCGCGCCTCGAACCGGTAGACCGTGCCGCCGACAAGAGCCAGCCGCCAGCACCCCGGGCCGTCCGGCTCCGGGCGCAGCAGGCCCTCGTAGCTGAGTTCCCCCAGCATCTTGTGCGTCACCAGCGCACCAGCGCCCCGCCACGCAGCCGCGTCCCGCACAGCAGCCGTCACGTCGCCCTCCTCTTCTCCCGCACCAAACCGAAGGTCGTGAACGCGGTGCGCTCGGGCAGCCGGTAGACCTGCCCGCACACGGCGTTGAGGATCGTCGCCGACCGCCAAGCGGTCAGACCAAGATCTGGTGCGCCGACACCGTGTGTGTGGCGCTCCGCGTTCTGCACGAACACCGACCCGGTTACCTCAGGCGTCAGCCCTATCCGGAAGTCGGCATCGACGGTGTACCGGCCGGAGTCGTCTCGAAGGCCGATGAGCTCGCCGAGGATGCCGGTCAGGTCGCGCTCGTGGTAGCCGGTGGCGCAGACGACGGCGTTGGTTCTCACTGTGCCGGTGATGTCCTGGTGGCGGTGGCGCACGGTTAGCTCTATCGCGTCGCTGTCGCGGGTGGCGTTGACGACCTCTATGCCCGGTGCCAACGTGACGTCGGGCCAACCGCCGCCGACGGTGCGCTTGTACAACTCGTCGTGGATGTCGGCAATCGTGTCTGCGCTGATCGCCTTGTAGAGCTGCCACTGCGCGGGAACAAGGGCGTCACGCGTGGGTTCGGGAAGAGTGTGGAAGAAGCGGGTGTAGTCGGGTGTGAACTGCTCCAACCCGAGCTTCGAGTACTCCATCGGGGCAAAGGCGGGGGTGCGGGTGAGCCATCTCAGCCCACCGCCGCGTCTGCGTAAGAGGTCGAGGAAGATCTCGGCGCCGGACTGACCTGAACCGACGACGGTGACGTCGTCTTCGCGTAAGAGGCAGTCACGGACTTCGAGGTATTGCGCCGAATGGCGCGCGAAACCTCTTAACGCCTCGGGGATGACCGGTTCAGTGCCGACACCAAGGACGACGTTGCGTGCCAAGAGGGTCTCTGTGGGGGTGATGACCTCGAACGCCTCTTGGGTCGACGACCACCGGATCTGCGTGACCTCTTGGCCGAAAGTGCACGAGGGCAAACGTTTGACAGCCCAGCGGCAGTAGTCGTCGAACTCAGCGCGCGGGATGTGGAAGCGCTCGGCGAAGTAGAACGGGAAAAGGCGGTCGTGGTCGCGTAGGTAGGACAAGAATGACAGCGGGTGCGTGGGGTCAACGAGAGAGACGAGGTCTGCCAGGAACGGAACCTGCAGCGTCGTACCGTCGATGAGCAAGCCGGGGTGCCAGTGGAACTCGGGGGTGCGGTCGAGGAAACGCGCGCGTAGCCCGTCGACCTGGGACGCCAAGGCGGCCAGGGACAGGTTCGCGGGCCCGATTCCGACCCCAACGAGATCTAGCACCACTGCGCCGCCTTCGTGGCGATGAGTTCCAAGAGCGGCAGGTAGTGCGCGGGCGTCACGTGCGGATGCAACAAGGTGAGCTTGAGCCACAGCCTCCGCCGACCGTCATGGTCGGGCACGGTGGCGCGGCCGAGTACGGCTATCCCCTCATCCAGCAGTCCTCTTCGGACCTCCGCGACAAGCGCGTCACCGTCTGCCGTGGCGTCTGCGACGCGCGGCCGGAACAAGACAGTGGACAACGACGGCGCGCCCCATAGGTGGAACGCGGGATGGTCGGCGACGGCGCGCGCGACTTGGGCGGCGGTGTCGCAGCAGCGGTCGACCAGTTCACCGAGGCCGGTGGTACCGAGCGCGCGGGCGGTCACGGCGATCTTGAAGGCGTCTGCCCGGCGGGAGGTGCGCAGCGACCGGCCAAGCAGGTCGGGGATGCCTGCCTCGGTGTCATCGTCGGCGTTGAGGTAGTCGGCGCTGGTGGCGAGGCGGTCGGTGAGTTCGGTGTCGCGGCAGGCGAGCAGACCGGACGCGATCGGTTGCCAACCGAGTTTGTGCAGGTCAAGGGCGATCGAGTCGGCCCGGTCCATGCCATCGAGCCGGGCGCGGCGGTTGTCGCTGAACAGCAGGGCCCCACCGTAGGCGGCGTCGACGTGCAACCAGGCCCCCGCGGCTTGGGTGATGTCGGCGATGGCGTCGAGGGGGTCGATGGAGCCGGTGTTGGTGGTGCCTGCGGTAGCGGTGACGACGGCGGGACGATCCAGTCCGGCGAGAATGATTTGCAGGGCCGCAGGGTCTATGCGGTCCGTGGTGGTGGGAACCAGTACCGGGCGCGGTAGGCCCAGCAGCCAGGCGGCGCGGGCGACGCTGTGGTGGGCGTTGGCACCGCACACCGGTACTACGTCGGGGCCGAGGACTTCACGGGCCAAGAGGAGAGCCGTGAGGTTGGACTCAGTGCCGCCGCTTGTGACCAGGGCGTCGGGCCTGCTCGCGTGCGGGTAACAGAGACGGGCGACCTTGTCGGTGACCGCGCGCTCGACAGCGCTGGCAGCAGGGGCCTGGTCCCACGAGTCCAACGACGGGTTCAGCACGCTCGCCACCAGGTCTGCGGCGGCGGCGACGGCCAGCGGCGGGCAGTGCAGGTGGGCGGCGCACCACGGGTCGACCGGATCGGCGGACCCGGCGGCCAGGATCGTGGACAGCTCGGCGACCGCGGCCTCCGCGCCGATCCCGTCCAGCGGCAACGGGTCCAGGCCGGCGATCATGCTCTGCACCGCCTTGGGGCCACCGGCGGGCAGCGGCCCGGGGCGTTCGCGGACACCGGCGCCGAGCGCGGTCAACGCGACCGCGACCAGGTCACCCACGGTCTCCGCCCCTGCCAGCGCGGCGGCCGGGACCGTCGTCCTGGGCACCCGGTCGAGCCCGTTCGCCTGCACCATGCACGCCCTCTCTTAGGATTGCCTATCCTTACCAAGATAGCCGGCGTTCACCTCCCACGATCGAGCGATACCTTCGGATCTTGCTTGGCTCAGCGCCCAGGCGCCAGGGCACGCACCACCTCGACGGGATCACCACCGGTCGGCAGCACCGACATCACCGGCACCGCCACCCCCGCGTCCACATAGGAGGCCACCCGCTCCCGACACGCGTCCGGGTGCCCGTGCACGATCAGCTCATCGATCAAGCTGTCCGGGATCGCGGCGTTCGCGGCTGCCCGATCACCACTCGCCCACGCGTCCTGCATCGGCTTGAGCAGCTCCCCCCGACCAAGCCACTCGTGGAACGCGGCGTACACGGGGACGGTCAGGTAACTGCTGATGAGGAGCCTGCCGAGCGCTCTTGCCGCGTCCTTGTCAGCCGTCGGACAGACGAAGATCCTCGCAACGAGTTCAGTGTCATCGTTGACAGCAGACCTAACGGTCGCGACGTCACTGGGGGCTAACCAGTTGGTGATAGCCCCGTCGGCATGGTTCGCCGCCAACTTCAACATGCCCTGCTTGAGTGCGCCCACCATCACCCGCGGCGGGGTCGCGGGCGGGCGCTCCAACCTGAACCGGGAGATGGAGAAGGTGTCGTAGTCGGCGCTGACCTTCGCACCGGTGAAAGCGGCCCTGAGGAAGGCGAGCGTGTCCCGAACACGCTGATAGGGCTTGTGGAACACGCCCCCGTTCCACCCCTCGACAATGGTTGGCGACGACGAACCGATCCCCAGGGTGAACCGGCCCGGCGCGAGCTCGGCGATGGCCGCCGCACTCATCGCGATGACGGCGGGGCCGCGGGTGAACACGGGGACGATCGACGTGCCGAGGCGCAACCGCGGCGCCCACTCGGCGGCGAGCGCGAGCGGGGTGAACGCGTCGGCGCCCGCGGTCTCGGCCGACCAGAGATCGGTGTAACCGAGATCCGGGAGCGACCGGACCAGGTCTCGGTGCGCGGGCAACGGAACCCCCGCGAGCGGTACCGAAAGCCCCCACCGCGGCCCACCAACCACGACAACCCTCCCAACCAGCCGGAATCCCGCCCGCGAGGCTACCCGCGCGGCGTCACTTCACTCGGGGGTCGACACACCGGGGTGGGCGGAGATGCCGCATTCCCAGCAAGCTGCCGGCTGCGGGGTGGTTGTGATCGGTTCCGCAAAAGGAGGTCGTCGCCGGACAAAGAGCCCTTGACGGTCGCGCGGCCGGTGCGCTAGGCCGGGGCCCACCCACCCGGGGGCCGGGGGCCCATTCCTGAAGGTAGCGCGAACAGCGAGCTGTCAAGAGGGGGGTGGGTGGAGCTGTGGATGGCTGAACCGCCTGTGGACAAGAGGGGATGAGGTCGTGACGCCTCGATGGCCGCTGAACCAGCAGATCTCATCCGGCAGAGGGCGTGCGCGAATCTCCCGTTCGACTTGTGGACAAGAGCCGACGACGTCGTGACGCCTCGATGGCCGCTCATCCACGCTGAACCAGCAGATCTCATCCGACACGGGCTCGTGGTCGAGACGGCGGATCTCCCGTTCGATGCGGGATAAGACTCCCCGACATCGGTGGGCCACGGGTGGAACTTCGCAGGTCTGCTGCCGTCGAGGTCACCGGGGCGCACGCCGTACCAGGTCATCAGGACGCGGAGGACGGGGATGGCCCGGGGTCGGCCTTGAGAGGCCGACCCCGGGAGGACTGGCAGCTACTCGATGCCCAGGGCGGACTTGAGCCAGCGGATCTGGAGGAGGAGGAAGTTCTCCGCGACGTCGTCTTCTTGGGGGGTCATGTGGGTGACGCCGGGGAGCGGCAGCAACGCGTGGGGGCGGCCTGCGGCGACGAGGGCGCTGGACAGTCTGATCGCGTGGGCGACGACCACGTTGTCGTCGGCCAGGCCGTGGATGATCAGGAGGGGGCGGTCGAGTTTGGGGGCGTCGTCGATGAGGGAGTTGCGGGTGTAGACGTCGGGGTTGGTGGTGGGGTGGCCCAGGTAGCGCTCGGTGTAGTGGGTGTCGTAGAGGCGCCAGTCGGTGACGGGGGCACCCGCGATGGCGGCGTGGAAGACCTCGGGGGCGCGCAGGACCGCGAGCGCCGACAGGTAGCCGCCGTAGGACCAGCCGCGAATGGCGACGTGGGTGAGGTCCAGGTCGGGGGCGGTGGCGGCGACGGCGTGGAGGGCGTCGATCTGGTCGGTGAGGGTGACGCCTGCGAAGTCGAAGGCGATCTCGCGTTCCCAGGCCGGGCCGCGGCCGGGGGTGCCGCGGCCGTCGGCGACCAGTACCGCGAAACCCTGGTCGGCGAGCCACTGGGGACCGAGGTAGGCGTTGCGGGTCGACAGGACGCGCTGGGCGTGCGGGCCGCCGTACGGGTCGAGCAGCACGGGGAGCATGGTGCCGGGCTGGTGGTCGGTGGGGTACAGGAGGGCGACGCGCAGGTTTCGCTCACCGACGGTCAGCAGTCGCACGTTCGGGACCACGCCGGGGTCGACCGTTCGGGTGGTGACCTCACCGACAGCCGTGCCCCCGCGGAGGACCTGGACCCGGGGCCCGGACCAGTCGAGCGACCACGAGGTGAGCACGACGACGTCGCCGGAGCGGGTGGCCGAGTGCACGCCGTCCACTGTGGACAGTTGGTGGTCACCGGCGTACACGTGGACCTGGGTGGGGTCGTCGGCGGAGGCCGTGTAGAGCACGTCGTCGTCGCGGACGTCGAGCACGGCGCGGACCTGCAGGTCGCCGCTGACCTCGGTGTCGCCGACGACCAGGCGGTTCGCGCCGTCGCGGGCGGTGATCCGGACCAGCCTGCCGTCCGGGGTCCACGCGGGCACGCCGGGGGTGATCTCCACCCACGTGTCGTCGGTCTCGGTGTGCAGGACCTCGGTGGCGCCGGTGTCCGGGTCGACAGCGCGGATCTGCACGGTGCGCTGGTCGCGGGACTGGACCGCGATCAGCGGCCGCCCCCCACCGGACCAGTGCGCGGTGACCAGGTACGGCAGGTCGGTGCCGTCCCAGTCGACGTCAACGCTGGTGCCGTCGAGCGCGACAACGGCCAGCCGCACCTTGACGTTCGGGGTGCCCGCGGCCGGGTAGGCCACGACGGCGGGTTCGGCGCCCGGGTTCGCCGGGTCGGCGATGTACCAGCGCTGGACCTCACTGCGGTCGGTGTGCGCGACCAGCAGCCGGGTGCCGTCCGGGGACCACCAGTAACCGCGGGTGCGGCCCATCTCCTCGGCGGCGATGAACTCGGCCAGGCCCCACGCTTCGTCGTCGCCCGCCGGGGTGGCCAGCGCCCGGTCACCCGATCCGTCGATGCCGATGACACGCAGCGTGTTGTCCGTGACGTAGGCGACGTGCGTGCCCGTCGGGTTCGGCCGCGGGTCGACGACCGGGGTGGCCGCGGGCAGCCCGCGGGCGTCACCGGTGACCGCGTCGGCCGCGAACAGCCGTCCGGACAGGGCGAACGCGGCGACCCGGGCGGCGGCGTCGGTGCCGATGCCGACGACACCCGCGCCCTGTTCGCGGCTGCGCTCCCGGCGCGCGCGCTCCGGCGCGGACAGTTCCTCGGCGCCGCCCAGCAGCACCGCAGGGTCACCCAGTCGGGTTTCCGCGCCGGTGGCCAGGTCCTGCCGCCACAGGACGTGCGTGCGGTCCTCGCCGGAGTCGGTGCGCAGGAACAGCAGGTGTGCGCCGTCCGCCGCGATCCGGAACTCCCGGGGGGAGCCGAGGGTGAAGCGCTGGGTCCGCGCCTGTAGGCGCAGGAACGAGTTCTCACTGGTCACACCGACAACTTAGTTGGCCGACCCCGGTCGCGGCACGGTTTGCGTTCTTGGCGAACCCCTGGGCATTCCACAGGTTCCTCATATGCGCCGGGCCGACAGTAGTGGCATGGACAGCTACCCCGGACCCCAGCAGCAACCCCACCAGCAGCCCCCGCAGAACCCGCACCAGATCCCGCAGCAGCACCAGCAGCCGATGCCGTTGCTGACGCACCCGCCGTACCCGGGTCACTCCGAACCCCCGCGCAGGCGGATCAGGCGCGGCGCGGTCGCGTTGGTCGCCGCGTCGGTGCTCGGTGCGGGCGCGATCGGCGGGGTCGCGGGCGCGTTCCTCGGTACGAGCGACGCCGCCGCCCCGGTCGCCACCGTGAGCACCACCACAGCGGCCGCCGAGACCGCCTCGGCCACCACGCCGACCGATGTCAGCGCCGTGGTCGCCAAGGTGATGCCGACCGTCGTGGAGATCACCTCGCGCACCTCGACCGCGGAGGACATCGGCTCGGGGGTGATCCTCTCCAGCGACGGCAAGATCCTCACCAACAACCACGTCATCGACGGCGCCCGCGAGATCACCGTCTCCTTCTCCGACGGCAAGACCGCGTCCGCCCAGGTGGTGGGCACGGACGCCAACGCCGACCTGGCGGTCATCCAGGCCCAGGGCGTGTCCGGGCTCACCGCGGCCGAACTCGGCGACTCGTCCCAACTGCGGGTCGGCGACGAGGTCATCGCGATCGGCTCGCCCGCGGGCCTGCAGGGCACCGTCACCACCGGCATCGTCAGCGCGCTCGACCGCGACGTGACGATCCCGACCGAGAGCCAGTCGACCCAGCGCGGCCTGCGCGGCGGCAGCACCGGCCAGGTCTCCTACAAGGCCATCCAGACCGACGCGTCCATCAACCAGGGCAACTCCGGCGGCCCGCTGTTCGACACCGCCGGGCGGGTCATCGGGATCAACTCGGCCATCTACTCGCCGGTGTCGTCGTCGGACGGCTCCGCGGGCAGCGTCGGCATCGGGTTCAGCATCCCGATCAACACCGCGAAGGGGGTGGTCGCCAAGATCGGCTGACACAGAAGCAACCGGGGACATGGGACCGCGTAACCCCCGCGGTCCCTTTTCCGCTGTCCGGGGCCGGTTCCGGTCTGTCCGGAGTGGACGGTCACCGGACCAGGTAGCGGAACCCCTGCGACGCCGTCTCCCGTTCGATGGTGACCTCCATGCGGTCGCTCACCAGCGTCGCCTCGTCGTCGACCAGCGGGTGGCCCTGACGGTCATAAGTCATCCTCGTGCTGCGCAAGCACAAGCACCCCAACTCGACTCCCAACAACGGGGCAAGATCCGCTGTTACCGCTATCGGGCTCAGCTTCTCGGTAGCCCGAGCGGGTACGCGCCCACATCGCTCTGTCAGCAGGTGGTAGAGCGACTTCGAGCGGAAGTCCGCGTCCAGCAGCGCCGTCCCGATCTCCCCCGGTATCCGGGAAACCTGGTGCACCACCGGCGACGACCCGACCAGCCGGACCCGCTCGACCTCCAGCACCCTGTCGGCGTCGAGCCGGGTCGGCGCGGCCACCACCTCGGCGCGCAGCACGACCGTGGTCATCGCGATGCCCTGGACGGCGAGGTCGTCGACGATGCTGCCCAGGCCCGCGGCCGGGTAGGGCACCCGGTGCGCGCGGACGAAGGTGCCCTTGCCCGCGACCTGCTCGACCACGCCCTCGTCCTCCAGAGCGCGTAGGGCCTGTCTCAGCGTCATCAGGCTGACCCCGTAGGCCTCGCTGAGCTCGCGCTGCGGCGGCAGGGGGCGGCCCGCGCGGAACTCGGCGGCGGCGATGCGGCGCAGCAGGTCGTCCTGGATCGCGACGTACTTGGGCGCCACACCGACCTCCCTGGGGATGTGCGCCCCACGGTACCCCGGTCGGGTTCCACTCAGGACCACGACTCTGGACCACAAGACCACTCGCGGTCGGGTCGCCGGATGATCAGGCGGGTGCCAGCGCGGTGCGGAACTCGGAGATCAGCGCGGCGACCGAGCCGCCCGCGGCGATCCGGCGCATCACCGGGGCGCCGATGATGACGCCGTCGGCGGCGGTGACCAGCGTCGCGGCGTTCTCCGGGGTGGAGACACCGACGCCGACGAGGACGGGTTTCCCGGTGGCGGCCTTGGCCCGTTTGGCGATCACGGACGCGCTGTCGGCGAGGGTGGCGCGTTCGCCGGTGACACCCATGACTCCCATGGCATAGACGAATCCACGGGACTGGTCGCAAATGTGCTGGAGTCGGTCGTCGGGGGTGCTGGGCGCGGCGATAAGAACGGTGACCACTCCGGCGGCATCGGCTGCCTGCGTCCACTCAGTGGCCTCTTCGACGGGCAAGTCCGCGAGCACGACACCGGTAACGCCGCTGTTGGCAAGCCGCTGTGCAAATGCTTCATGACCGTACCGGTGAACGAGGTTGTAGTACGTCATGACGACGAGCGGCACGGACCCGCGGTACCGGTCGAGGTCGCGGAAGATGGTGTCCGGAGTGGTACCGCGTTCGAGCGCCCGCACGGACGCGGCTTGGATGACGGGACCATCGATCACCGGATCACTGAACGGGATTCCGATCTCGACGGCGTCCGCGCCCGCGTCGACCGCCTCGTGCACGTAGTCCAACCAGTGCTCGTCTACGCCACCGGTGATGTATGGCACCAGGATGGGGTGGGGGACGGCGTTGAGGGTGGCCTCCAGGACGGTCACTGGGCTTCCTTCCGTTGGGAGAGCAGGTCGCTGATCTGCTCCATGTCCTTGTCACCGCGACCGGACAGGTTGACGAGGACGGTTGAACCGCGCGGGATAGACCTACCAACCTCGCGTAGGAGGTAGGCGAACGCATGGGCGGATTCCAGCGCCGGGATAAGACCCTCGGTCTGGCTGACGACCCGCACAGCGTCGAGGACCTCGTCGTCAGTCACGGACGGGTACGTCGCGCGGCCGATTTCGGCCAGGTGAGCGTGTTCTGGACCGATACCGGGATAGTCCAAACCGGCGGAGACGGACTCGGCTTCCAAGACCTGCCCGTAGGAGTCCTGCAGCAGCATGCTCTTGGAGCCGTGGACGACGCCGACGAGGTTGCCGCCGACGGCAGCGCCACCGGCCGCCTCTACTCCGACGAGTTCGGCGTCCGTGTCGGCGAAGCCCGCGAAGATGCCTGCGGCGTTGGACCCGCCTCCTACGCAGGCGACCACATGCGTCGGTGCAGCGCCGAGTTCCGCGCACTGGTGACGGGCCTCGTCGCCGATGACGCGTTGGAACTCACGCACCATCCACGGGTAAGGATGTGGGCCCAAGACAGAACCCATGCAGTAGTGGGTGTCTTCGACCGTGGCGACCCAGTGTCGTAGTGCCTCGTTGACGGAATCCTTCAAGGTACGGCTACCTGAGCTGACCGGGACCACCGTCGCGCCCAGCAGTTCCATCCGGAACACGTTGAGCCGCTGCCGCTCGACGTCCACCTCCCCCATGTAGACGACGCAGTCGAGGCCGAGCAGCGCGGCGACGGTCGCCGTGGCGACACCGTGCTGCCCGGCCCCGGTCTCCGCCAGCAGCCGCCGCTTGCCCATGCAACGGGCGAGCAGCGCCTGCCCCAGCACATTGTTGATTTTGTGCGAACCGGTGTGGTTGAGGTCTTCGCGTTTCACCAGGACGCGCACGCCGAGGTTCTCGGAAAGGCGGTGGCACTCGGTGACCGGGGTCGGCCTGCCGGTGTAGTCGCGCAGCAACGCGGCCAGGTCGGCGCGGAACCCCGGATCGGCCCAGGCGGTCCGGAACGCGACCTCCAGCTCCAGGCAGGCGGGCATAAGCGGCTCGGGGACGAAGCGCCCGCCGAAGCCACCGAAGAACCCGCGGCCGGACGGCGGGGCCATCGCTGAGGTGGTCATGGCAGCCATGCTCGGCCACCGGGGCCGATCCGGTCAAGTAATTTGTTCTAGAACTCTTCTTATTTGACTTCTAGAGGTGTTCTAGGCGACGGGTCTGCGGGCGGCCTGCGCGACGACACGGGTCGTGCGACCATGCTGCAACGGTCGTGGCAAGAAGCACAACGATCGTTGCACCCCCCGGGAGGTCCCCATGGCCGACAAACGCCGCGCCGTCCTCGACGGCGCCCTCGCCACCTTCGCCAGGGACGGTTACACCCGGGCGGGCATGGACGCGATCTCCGCGGCCGCCGGGGTGTCCACCCGCACCATCTACAACCACTTCACCGACAAGGCGGCCCTGTTCGAGGCGGTCATCCAACACAGCGCCGCCCAGGTCGCCGCGGAGCAGGTCGCGGTGATCGACCGGCACCTGACCAAGGTCACCGATCTGGAGGCCGACCTGGTCGAGTTCGCGCACGCCCTCGCCGGGACGGCCGACCGGTTCGCCGACCACTTCGCACTGGTGCGCCAGATCAACGCCGATCTCGGCCACATCCCCGCCGCCGCCGTCGCCGCGTGGCAGGAGACCGGGCCACTCCGGGTGCACCGCGCCCTCGCCGACCGGCTGGGCGCCTTGGCGGAGCGGGGCCTGCTCGACATCGGGGACCCACGGCGCGCGGCGGTGCACTTCATGCTGCTGGTGTCGGTCGACAACCCCTCCACCCGGACGCCGCTAGACGCCGACCACGACGCTCTGGTACGGGCTGGGGTGCGCGCTTTCCTGTACGGGTACCAGCGCACATGATCCCCGGCCGGGTAATCCGGACTGTTCACCCGGAAGCCATCCAACAGTGCGGAACGCCGGTGGTGATCGTTCGGGACGGGCCAGCAGGGTGGGTTTCCCGAACGGACACAACCGCACAGGGAAGGGCTTCGACATGCCCAGTCGCAGAGCGAGGCGGACGACGCGGGTCGCCGTGGCGGCAGCCGGGGCGTTGAGCGTGACAGCGGCCGTCCTGGTCGCCGTCGCGTCGGCACCGGAAGCGGCCGCGGCGGCCACGACCTTCACCCCCGTCGCCGACACCTACGTGGACAACAGCGCAACCGGCACCAACTACGGCACCTCCGGCCAGCTCGGCGTGGACAACTCGCCGGTGAAGCGGATCTTCCTCCGGTTCACCGTCAGCGGGCTGTCCGCGTCCGTCACCAACGCCAAGTTGCGCCTGCACACCGACGACGTCAGCGGGTCGAACAGCCCGGCGGGCGGCACGGCCAGGGTGCTGTCCGACAACACCTGGTCCGAGACCGGCACCACCTGGTCGAACCAGCCCGCCGTCGACGGCGCCACCCTGACGTCGCTGGGCGCGGTCAACCGCAACGCGTGGTACGAGCTTGACGTGACGAGCGCGATCACCGGCAACGGCACGTTCAGCCTCGCCGTCACCTCCACCAACAGCGACGGCGCCGACTACGACTCGCGCGAGTCGGGCTCGACGACCGCGCCGCAACTGGTAGTCACGACCAACGCCACCACCACCACGACCCCTCCCACCACAAACCAGCCGTCCGCGGACCCTGTGCTTGTTGGCGCGGGCGACATCTCGGACTCAGGCTCCGGCGACACCGCCACGGCCGCGTTGCTCGACAACATCCCCGGCACGGTCTTCACCGCCGGCGACAACGTCTACGACAACGGCACCGCGAGCGAGTTCAACACCTACTACAACCCGACATGGGGCAGGCACAAGGCCCGCACCAAGCCGTCCCCGGGCAACCACGACTACAACACGTCCAACGCGTCCGGTTACTTCGGCTACTTCGGTTCGCTGGCAGGCCCGGCCAACCGCGGCTACTACTCGTACGACCTCGGCAACTGGCACATCGTGTCGCTGGACAGCGAGATCACGAAGTCGGCGGGCTCGCCGCAGGAGCAGTGGCTGCGCGCGGACCTCGCGGCCAGCACCAAGCCGTGCACCCTGGCCTACTGGCACAAGCCGCGGTGGACCTCCGGCTCCAACCACGCCCCCGACACCACGGCAACCCCACTGGTGCAGGCGCTCTACGACTACAACGCCGAGGTCATCGTCACCGGCCACAACCACCAGTACGAGCGGTTCGCGCCGATGAACCCGAGCGGCACCGCCGACTCGGCCCGCGGCCTCCGCGAGTTCGTGGCAGGCATGGGCGGCGCGGGGTTCTACGGGTTCGGCACCATCCAGCCCAACAGCGAGGCGCGCAACAACAACACCCACGGCGTGCTCAAGTTCACCCTGCACGCCAACAGCTACGACTGGCAGTTCGTCCCCGAGGCAGGCAAGACGTACGCCGACAGCGGTACCGGCAACTGTCATTGATGTAGAGGCTGTCCTGCTGCCGGGCCTCTATGGCCCGGCAGCACCTCTTCTGGAGGTTTGCGCGTGTACCTGTCTACGGTCAGTCGACCTGAGGTGAACGCCGTGTCCGGCCGCAGAGCGCGGGTGAGCGGCAATGTCTTCGCGCTCGGGGCGGTCAGTCTCATCACCGACATCTCGTCCGAGATGGTCACGGCCGTCTTACCGCTGTATCTCGTTGTGGGACTGAGCATGACCCCGCTCGCTTATGGCGCTCTCGACGGTCTCTACACCGGTGCCACAGCGCTCTTACGCCTTGTGGGTGGTTACGTCGCAGACCGCACCAGACACCGGAAAGCGGTGGCCGGCCTCGGATACGGCCTCGCGGCGGTGGCGAAGCTGGGGCTGATCACGGCGGGTACCTCGGGCACGGCGATCGGGTTGGCGATCACGGCGGACCGGGCGGGCAAGGGCTTGCGCACCGGGCCACGGGACGCGCTGATCACCCTGTCCAGCCCCGAGCAGCACCTGGGGCGGGCGTTCGGGGTGCACCGCACGATGGACGCCATGGGCGCGTTCGCCGGACCGTTGGCCGCGATCGCGGTGTTGTGGTGGGCAGGGTCGCAGGCGTTCAACGCGGTGTTCTTCACCAGTTTCGTAGTGGCCGCGTTCGGTGTTGTGGTGCTGGTGCTGTTCGTGCAAGACCGCCGAGAAGACGTACCGGCGAAAGCAGTGTCACCGCGCGCGGCGTTCGGCCTGTTGCGGCATAAGGGGGTCGGTGGCCTCCTGCTGGCGGCATCCCTGCTCGGACTGGTGACGGTGGGCGACGGGTTCGTCTACCTGTTGCTGCAGAAGCGCGGTGAACTGTCCATGGGGTGGTTCCCAATCCTTGCCGTCGGGACCAGCTTGGTCTACCTGCTGCTCGCTACACCTATCGGCGTCTTGGCCGACAAGATCGGTCGCGCGAAGGTGATGCTTACCGGCTACGGCGCGCTTGCCGTCGTCTATGCCGCGTTGCTCGGTCCTGTGAACGGTCTCCCACTCGTAATCCTGGTTCTTGTCCTGTACGGCTTCTTCTACGCGTGCACCGACGGGATGCTGATGGCGCTGGCTGGTCGGGTGTTGCCGAAGTCGTTGAAGGCGACGGGGATGTCGTTGGTGCAGACCGGGCAGGCAGTGGCGTACCTGGGGTCCTCGGTCTTGTTCGGACTGTCGTGGCAGTTATGGGGGTCGGCGGTGGCGTGCGCTGCTGCTGGGGGCGCTGTCGTCGTCACCATCGTCACCACCGCGGTGATCTTCGCGCGGGTCAACCGGAGCGTGCAGCCATGATGAGCATCAAGTCGAAGATCCTGACCGCGCTCGGCGCCGCTGTCGTGCTCGGTGGGGCCGCCGTGTTCTACGTCGCCGAGTCCGCGCCCGCCGAGGTAGTGCTACCGGACAACGTGTCCGAGGTGACGCAATCCGGCGCGACCATGCAGGTCCTCACCAACGGCGTCTTGTCCACGGTGTCGGCGGCGGACACGCGCGGCCCGCGGCACCTCACCAACCGGAAGTGCGACCGCGCGTACACCTCGGCGGGCACCGTCGTCTGTCTGCTGCCCGTGGACGCGCTCGTCGGGACCAAGCTGGTGGTGCTCGACAACAAGTTGACCGAACGGAAGACGGTCCCGCTGACCGGTTTCCCGAACCGGTTGAAGGTGTCGGGCAGCGGCCGGATGGTGTCGTGGACGGTGTTCCTCGACGGTCACTCGTACGCCACCACGGGCTTCTCCACACAAACCGGCATCCTTGACACCCAAAGCGGTACGGTCGTCCACTCGCTGGAAGAGTTCGCCCCTACCGTGGACGGTAGGCCCTACAAAGCTGCTGACATCAACTTCTGGGGCGTCACCTTCGCCTCTGATGACAACCGCTTCTACGCCACCATGTCCACCGGCGGTAAGCGCTACCTGGTCCAAGGGGACTTCGCGCGTAAGACGGTCCGCACGCTCACTACGAACGTGGAGTGCCCGTCGCTGTCTCCGGACGGTAAGCGCATCGCGTACAAGTCAGCCATCGACGCAGACCCCAAGAAGGGTTGGCGACTGTCAGTGATGGACCTGTCCACGCTGCGCAGCACCCCGCTGGCCGAGACGCACAGCGTCGACGACCAGGCCATCTGGCTCGACAACGCGACCGTCGGGTACGGACTCCAGCGCGACGACGGCACGAACGACGTCTGGTCAGTCCCCGCCGACGGCCCCGGCCAGCCGAAACTCCTGATCGAGGGAGCCAACTCACCGTCGCCGCCTGCCTAGTGGCAGGTACGTTCGTGGCGGCGAACTCAGCCACCAACCGCGATTGTGACGCAACGGATCGCCGTTTGGCTCGCTAATGGCGCAATGACCACTCGCCAGAAGCAATGGCCAGCGGATGAAATCGCCATCACCTGGTCTTAGCCTGGGTCCATGACCGCGACTGTCTCATCCGCCACCGCCGACTTCATCGAGCTGGACGAGCGGTGGAGCACGCACAACTACCACCCGCTGCCGGTCGTGATCTCCTTCGCCGAGGGCGCCTGGGTGACCGACGTGCGGGGGCAGCGCTACCTGGACTTCCTGGCCGGGTACTCCGCGCTCAACTTCGGGCACCGGCACCCCGCGCTGGTCGCCGCCGCCGTCGAGCAGCTCGGCAAGGTCACCCTGACCAGCCGCGCCTTCCACCACGACCAGCTCGGGCTGTTCTGCCGGGAGCTCGCCGAGCTGACCGGCACCGACCTGGTGCTGCCGATGAACTCCGGCGCCGAGGCCGTCGAGTCCGCGCTCAAGGTGGCCCGCAAGTGGGCCTACCAGGTCAAGGGCGTGCCACAGGACACCGCGCAGATCATCGTCGCCGGGGCCAACTTCCACGGTCGGACGACCACGATCGTGTCGTTCTCCACCGACGACCTGGCCCGCGCCGACTTCGGCCCGTTCACCCCCGGCTTCACCGCCGTCAAGTACGGCGACGCCGAGGCCATCGCGGCCGCCATCACCGACCACACCGCCGCCATCCTGGTCGAACCGGTGCAGGGCGAGGCAGGCGTCGTCGTCCCACCCGCGGGTTACCTGCGCGAGGTCCGCCGCCTCTGCGACGAGAACAACGTCCTGCTGATCGCCGACGAGATCCAGTCCGGCCTCGCCCGCACCGGCACCCTCTTCGCCCTCGACCACGAAGACGTCCGCGCCGACCTCTACACCCTCGGCAAAGCCCTCGGCGGCGGCATCCTCCCGGTCTCCGCCGTCGTCGGCCGCGGCGACGTCCTCGGCGTCCTCAAACCCGGCGAACACGGCTCCACCTTCGGCGGCAACCCCCTCGCCTGCGCCGTCGGCCGCGCCGTCATCAAACTCCTCGCCACCGGCGAATTCCAAGAACGCTCCACCACCCTCGGCGCCCACCTGCACACCCGCCTCAACGACTTGGTAGGCCACGGCGTCGCCGAAGTCCGCGGCCGCGGCCTCTGGGCAGGCGTCGAACTGGCCCCCAGCGCCCCCACCGGCCGCGCCGCCTCGGAAGCCCTGCTGGCCCGGGGCATCCTCTGCAAGGAAACCCACGACACCACCCTCCGCATCGCCCCACCCCTGGTCATCACCCCCACCGAAATCGACCACGCCATCAACATCCTCACCGAGGTCATCACCCCCTAATTCCCCCGTGGCGGCCGAGCACGAGGGCCTCGACCGCCACGGCTCACCCAAAGAACAAGAGGCACCGCACACCTCAAAACCCGCCACACATCAGCAAACCCACCACCACCCCTCATCAACGAAGCACCACCAACCAGCACCGCACACCTCAAACCCCCCGCCTGCATCGACGAAGCGCCACTCCCGCCCCGCGCGCCTCGAAACCCGCCGACACCAACCGCCCGTTGGGGTGGACTTGTTTTGTGTGGGGAGGCGGTGACCGCAAGCTCTCCGGCGGGTAAGGCCACGTCTTTCCAGTGGCCCCGCCTTTAGCCTTACCCGCGGTTGCCGTAGGGGCCCCACACAAAACAAGTCCACCCCAACGGGCGCAGCCGCGTCATCTGGCGCCCGAGGCCGGCGTCGCCGAAGGCGACCAGGCCGAACCCCGAGGCGCAGCCGAGGCCCAGAGACCCCTCACACCAAGATCAACCGACAACAACGCCCCCGAATACACAGCCTAAACAGACCCACCGACAAGATCAGAAACTCACCGCCTGGGAACCGACGAGGGCCGGGAAAGGGTTCCAGTCCCCAAACAGCCCGGCATACTCGTCCAGATGGAGCTGGAAGTCCGCCACCTTCGCTACCTCGACGCCGTCGGGGCGGCCGGGAGTGTGACCGGAGCCGCTGCGGCGCTGGGCCTGTCCCAACCCGCTCTCGCCGCACAACTGCAGCGCATCGAGCAAACCCTCGGCGGCCCCGTTTTCGACCGTGGCAGGCACGGCGCTCGCCCCACCACCCTCGGCCGCGTGCTGCTCCCGCACGCCCGGGACATCCTCTCCGCCCTCGACGAACTCACCACCGCTGTCCGCCGTTTCCACGGCTTCCACGCCGATCCACCGTCATCGCGGGCCGATTCTGTGGGGTAGCGGGCCCAGTATTCGACCGCGTGATCGATCCGACCGTCCTGGACCGCCACGCCACCTGTCTGGACGCCCTTAAATCCGGCCCGGTCGACTCGTCAGCGCGCTCGGCGGACCCGTTGTTCGTCCCACACCGGCTCGGTCGACTCGGCCACCTCCCCGTCGGCGCGGAACACCAGGAAGCGGTTGAAGGAGCGGGCGAACCACCGGTCGTGGGTGACGGCGACCACCGTGCCCTCGTACGCCTCCAGCGCGTCTTGCAAAGCCTCCGCCGAGTGCAGGTCCAGGTTGTCCGTCGGCTCGTCCAGCAACAGCAGCGTGGCACCGGACAACTCCAGGAGCAGGACCTGGAACCGGGCCTGCTGCCCACCGGACAACGTCTCGAACCGCTGTTCGCCCGCGGCCGCCAGGCCGTACCGGCTCAGCACGGCCGCGGCGGAACCCCGGTCGAGACCGGACCGGCTGTCGTCCCCGTGCCACAGGATGTCGACGAGGGTGCGGCCGATCCACTCGGGGTGCTGGTGGGTCTGGGCGAACAGACCGGGGACGACGCGGGCGCCGAGCCGACACACCCCGGTGTGCGGCATGGAGTCCACATCGGACAGCAGGCGGAGGAAGTGGCTCTTGCCGGAGCCGTTCGAGCCGAGCACGGCGAGCCGGTCGCCGAAGAAGACCTCGGTGTCGAACGGTTTCATCAGGCCGGTGAGTTCCAGCGCGGCGCAGGTGATCACCCGGACGCCGGTGCGGCCGCCGGTCAGCCGGGGCTTGACCCGTTGCGGGCGCGGCGGGACCGGGGGCGGGCCCGCCTCCTCGAACTTGCGCAAGCGGGTCTGCGCGGCGTGGTAGCGGCTGGCCATCCCGTCGCTCATCGACGCCGCCCGCTGCAAGGACCGGACCAGCTCCTTGAGCTTCTCGTGCTCCTCGTCCCACCGCCGCTGCTGCTCGGCGATCCGGTCCCACCGGGCCTCGCGGGCGTCGTGCCAGGTGGCGAAACCCGCGGGGTGCGTCCACGCGGTGCCCGCCTCGACCGTGACGACCTGCGTGGCGACGGCGTTCAACAGCTCGCGGTCGTGGCTGATCAGCAGGACGGCCTTGTCCGACTCGGTGAGACGGTCCTCCAGCCAGCGCTTGCCGGGGACGTCCAGGTAGTTGTCGGGCTCGTCGAGCAGGAGGACCTGTTCGCGGCCGCGCAGCAGCGCCTCCAGGACGAGGCGTTTCTGCTCACCGCCGGACAGGGTGCGGACCTCGCGGAACCGGGCGCGGTCGTACGGGACGCCCAAGGCGGCGGTGGTGACCGTGTCCCACAGGACCTCGGCCGCGTACCCGCCCGCCTCGTCGTAGGACACCAGGGCCGACGCGTAGCGCATCTGGGTCGGCTCGTCGTCGACCTCCATCAGCGCGAGCTCGACCTCGTCCAACGCCAGGGCGGCCGCACGCAGGGCGGGCGGGGCGACGGCCAGCAGCAGGTCGCGGATCGTGCGGTCGTCCCGGACGGAACCGACGAACTGCGGCATGACGCCCAGGCCGCCGCGCACGGTGACACCGCCCTCCGGGGCGGTCAGCTCGCCCGCGATGATCCGCAGCATGGTCGTCTTGCCCGCGCCGTTCTCGCCGACCACGGCCACGACCTGACCCGGGCCGACCTTGAGCCCGGCGTCGCGGAACAGCACCCGCCCGTCCGGGAGGGTGTACGCCAGTCCGATCGCCTCGAGGTGTCCCACCGGGGAATGGTCGCGCGGAGCGACCGGGTCGGGCGACCGGATTTCGTGGCCTGTGGACAACCGCGGGCAGGGGTCGCGCCGTTCCAGGCATAGTGGGCGACGTGATGGGGCTGGAGGCGCACCGGTTGGTGCCGCGGTTCATGGTGCTGCCCGCGGTCGGCGTGGCGACGGCCTGCTTCGGCGTGGTCGGGTTGGTCGGCCGCGAGGTGACCGGGCCGGTGCCCGCGCTCGACCGGCTCGGTTTCGCCGCGGTGGACCGGGTGTTCGACCGGCTGCCCGGGTTCGCCGGGTCGCTGTCGTACGCCACCCACCCGGTGGCTCTGGTCGGTGTGATCATGCTCATGGCGGTCATCGCCCTTCGGGTGCGGCGGCCGCGGGTGGCGCTACTGGCCGTGGTGGGGCCGCTGGTGGCGGTCGCCGTCAACGGGTGGGTGCTCAAGCCGGTTGTCGGCCGCACCCTGGGTGGGCACCTCGTCTACCCCAGTGGACACACCACAACCCTTGTCGCCATCTTCACGGTGTTGACCCTGGTCACGGCGTCGAACGCGGTGCCGGGGCGGCGCATCCGGGCCACCGCGGGCACGGTGTTCGGCTGCCTGCCGCTGATCGGGGTGGCGGTGAGCGCGATTGTTGGCCTGCGCTACCACTACCCCACTGACACGGTCGGTGGTTCCTGCTGGGCCGTCGGCGCGGTGATCACCGTGGCCACCATGATCGACTTGGTGCCGGGGACACACCCGGCGCTTCGCCTCACCCGCGAACAGGCGTACCGTGCGTAACCTGGCAGTGCCTTTCGCGCGAACGGAAAGGATGGCGGTGACCGACACACCCATCTATGACCAGATACGCCAGGAACTGCGCGCCCAAGCCGAGGCGGAGCCGCAGTCGCGGTCGGGCAGGCAACGCGGCGAGCCGGACTCCGGCACCGGCGTGTCCGTCTGGGCGTTGATCGACGAACACCGCACCACCGAGCCCAAACCCGGCCGCCGCCGATCCTGACCGGCGCTCACCCCGGGTTGGCGGCGTCCCTGGACAGGGCGACCAGCCTGCTGACGGCGCGCAGGTACTTCTTCCGGTAGCCGCCGCGCAACATGTCCTCGGTGAACAACGCGGAAACGGGTTCACCGGACCCGACGACGGGGATGGCGCGGTCGTAGAGCCGGTCGGCGAAGGCCACGACGCGCAGCGCGACATCCTGACCGGACAAGGCGTGCACCCCGCGCAGGTGCACGGCGGCGACCCCGTCCACCAACTTCCCGTAGCGCGACGGGTGCAGCCGGGCCAGGTGCCCGCACAGCGCGTCGAAATCGTCCACTGTGGACCCGGGGAGCGCGGCAGCGCGGTCGGCCAGCTCGGCGTCGGACACCGGCGGCGGGGCGTCCGGCAGGCCGCGGTGGCGGTAGTCCGGCCCGTCCACCCGCACCACGGCGAACCGGGCGGACAACGCCTGGATCTCGCGCAGGAAGTCGTCCGCGGCGAAACGGCCCTCACCGAGCCGGTCCGGCAGCGTGTTCGAGGTCGCCGCGACGGACACCCCGGCGTCGGTCAGCTCCGCCAGCAGCCGGGTCACCAGCATCGTGTCGCCCGGGTCGTCCAGTTCGAACTCGTCGATGGCCAGCAGCCGGTGCCCGCTCAACCGGGCCACCGCCTCCCGGAACCCGAGCGCGCCGACCAGGTTGGTCAGCTCGACGAACGTCCCGTACGCCTTGGGGCCGGGCACCGCGTGCCACAGCGACGCCAGCAGGTGCGTCTTGCCGACCCCGAACCCGCCATCCAGGTACAGGCCGGGTTTGCCCGCCGGTGTGCCGGACCGGTTGCCGCCGAACAACCGCCGGACCAGCGACCGACCGCCGCCCCCGGTGACCCGGTCGGCGAACGCCGAGCACGCCGCCACCGCCGCCGCCTGCGACGGCTCGTCCGGGTTCGGCAGGTACGTGTCGAACCGGACCCCGTCGAACCTCGGCGGCGGCACCAGTTCGGCCACCAGTTCCTCGGGCGCGACCGCGGGCTGCCGGTCGACCAGGTGCGCGGACATGCGGGCGAGCGTAACGGCGTGCTCTGATGGACCCGTGCACAGGCTGTGGCCCCCCACCCCGCCGTCCCCAGGTCAGGCTTCCCCCGATGTGGTGGACGACCCGGAACTGGAGCGGCTCTACGACTACCCGCCGGACCTGGACCGGGCCTGGGTGCAGGCCAACTTCGTCGCCAGCATGGACGGCGCGGTCGCCGTCGACGGCCGGTCGGCGGGCCTGTCCAGCCCCGGTGACCGGCGGATCCTCGCCCTCGGCCGCGACCTCGCCGACGTCGTCCTGGTCGGCTGGGGCACCGCGCGCGCCGAGCACTACCGGGGGGTGAAGGAGACCGAGGTCCGCGCCGCCCGCCGGGCCCGGCTCGGGCTGCGGCCGCTGCCGCCGATCGCCGTCGTCACCGCGCGCGGATCGGTCGAACCGGACTCCCACCTGGTGCGCGACACCGTCGTCCCGCCGATCGTGATCACCACTGAGCTCGCCCCCGCGGCCCGCCGGTCGGCGCTGACGGTGGCGGGCGCCGACGTGATCGTCGCCGGGGAAACCGAGGTCGACCTGGGGATCGCGCTCGGTGAGCTGTCCCGCCGGGGCCTGCGCCGGGTCAACTGCGAGGGCGGGCCGACGCTGCTCGGGTCGCTGGTCGAGGCGGACCTCGTCGACCAGATGTGCCTGACCGTGTCACCCGTCCTGGCCGGGGGTGACGCCGGTCGCGCCGCCGTCGGTCCCCGCGCCGCACCCAGGGCGATGGCGTTGGCGTCGGTGCTGGCCGACGACGGGTTCCTGATGCTCCGGTACCGACGCGCGGGCTGATTTCCGCGCGCCACGGCCGCTGACAAGGCAAGATGGCCCTCGTGGCGCTTCCGCTGACCCCGCCGGTCCAACCCATGCTGGCCAAGACCGCGAAGTCCATCCCGGACGACGCGGGCCTGGTGTTCGAGCCCAAGTGGGACGGTTTCCGCTGCCTGGTGTTCCGGGACGGCGCGGAGATCACCCTGCAGTCCCGGTCGGGCAAACCGCTCAACCGGTACTTCCCCGAGGCCGAGACCGCCCTGCGCGAAGCCCTCCCCGACCGGGTGGTCCTCGACGGCGAACTCGTGGTCGACGTGAACGGCAGACTCGACTTCAACGCCCTCGCCGAACGCATCCACCCCGCCGCCAGCCGGGTCACCATGCTCGCCGCCCAAACCCCGTCCCGCTTCATCGCCTTCGACCTGCTGGCCCTCGACGACGACCTGTTCGTCGACGCCGCGGGCTACGACCGCCGCCGCCTGCTGGAAAACGCGCTCACCGTCACCGACCGCGTCCACCTGACCCCGGCCACAATGGACTCCGCCCTGGCCCGCCAGTGGTTCACCATCTTCGAAGGCGCGGGCCTGGACGGAGTCATCGGCAAACCAGCGGGCGGCCCGTACACGCCGAACAAACGCACCATGCTCAAGTTCAAACACTCCCGAACCGCCGACTGCGTGGTAGCGGGCCTCCGCTGGCACAAGGGCAGCACCCCCGGCGAAGCCGTCGGCTCCCTCATGCTCGGCCTCTACGACCGCACCGGAAACCTCAACCACGTCGGCGTCGTCGGCTCATTCACAGCAGCAGTCCGACGAGAACTCGCTGTTGACCTGGCAGACCTGATGGTGGGCGGAGGATCAAACCACCCATGGGTCAGCGGAGAACAAACCGACTCAGCCCGAGTCCCCGGCGCGATCAGCCGATGGCGAACCACCGAGCAACCCTGGGTACCACTCCGGCTGGAACGGGTCGTGGAAGTAGCGTACGAACACACAGAAGGCACCTACCCCAGCCGATTCCGCCACACAGCCCAATTCATCCGGTGGCGGCCGGATCGGGAGGCAGGGTCGTGTGATTATGAGCAGCTTGAGGAACCGGCCAACTACGACTTGGACGCGGTACTGCGGGGAGAGGTAAAAGCCCGCACCGACGGCTAATCAAAACCACCCCCCCCCTCACCGACAAAGCGCCACACCCACACCCACACCCTCCCCGCACACCCAAAAACCCACCACCCCTCATCAACGAAGCGCCACACCCAACACCACGCCCCCCCAAAAAAAGACTCCACCCCATATCGACGAAGTCCCACACCTGCACCGCGCGCCTCGGGACCCGCCGATCCCAACCGCCCGTTGTGGTGGAGTTGTTTTGTTTGGGGGGAGCGGTGGCCTAAGCCGGCTGGCGGGTAAGGCCACGCTTTCCAGTGGCCCCGCCTTTTAGCCTTACCCAGGCCACCGCTAGGGGCCCCAAACAAAACAACTTCACCACAACGGGCACTTCGCATTTATCTGGCGCCCGGGGCCGGCGTCGCCGCCAGGCGACAAGGCCGAATCTCGAGGCGCAGCCGAGGCCCAGAGTCCCCGCGTAGGCCCTCATGCCCCGAGACTGTCGGTGGGCTCGTCTAGG
>NZ_AXWW01000017.1:50760-165797 GCF_000482865.1 Actinokineospora inagensis DSM 44258
ATCTGGCGCCCGAGGCCGGCGTCGCCGAAGGCGACCAGGCCGAACCCCGAGGCGCAGCCAGGCCCAGAGCCCCCTCACACCAAGATCAACCGAGAACAAAGCCCCCAAATACATACCCTAACCAAGCCCACCGACAAGATCGCCCCGCCGACCGACAACCATGATCAACCCGAACTTGAGCCCCTGAATACAAGCCTAGACGGACCCACCGACAGTCCACCCGGCTCATGATCAACCAGCAGCAAAGCCCCGAATACACAGCCTAGAACCCACCACCGACAAGATCAGCCACCCGGCAAGACCACCCCGCCAACCACCACCGTGGCGACCGTCTCGATGAGATCATCCCCCACAACCCCACCCCCTCCCCCTACACTGGGCCAGTTCGTCGAACGACCGACAGGAGTGCGGGTTCCGTGCGCGCGGTGCGGCAGAGAAGCCCAGGCAGTCCGGGCGAGAGTCCCGGCCACCATAGCTGCCGGGCACCCGGGTGGTTCCCCCGGTGACCGGTCCCCTGTTCAGCGTCCTCGGCCTCGTCGCCGTGTGTGCGCTCACACTCGGTACGGCCGTTTTCGTGGCTGCCGAGTTCTCGTTGACCACGCTCGAACGCAACCAGGTCGACCGGCACGCCGAGCAGGTCGGTGATCGGCGGGCCTTGACGATCGCGCGGGCGCACCGGACGCTGTCGTTCCACCTGTCCGGCGCCCAGCTCGGCATCACCATCACGACCCTGATCACCGGTTACATCGCGAAACCCGCGCTGGCCGCGCTCATCGAGCCCGCCGTGTCCTGGTTCTTGCCGGAAGGCGCCGCTGACGTCGTCGCGCTCGTGTTGGCGTTGTTGCTGGCGACCGCGTTGTCGATGGTTTTCGGTGAGCTGGTCCCGAAGAACCTGGCCATCGCCCGGCCGTTGCCGACGGCGCGGGCGGTCGCGGGGATCCAGGCGGTGTTCTCGTCGGTGTTCCGCTGGCTGATCAACGGGCTGAACGGGTCGGCGAACTGGGTCGTGCGCCGGTTGGGCGCGCAGCCGCAGGAGGAGCTCCGCTCGGCTCGGTCGCCGCAGGAACTGGGTGGACTGGTCCGGTCCAGCGCCGCGTCCGGCGCGATCGACACCGGGACCGCGACCCTGCTCAGCCGGTCCCTGCGGTTCGGCGACCGCACCGCGGACGAGCTGATGACGCCACGCATGCAGGTCCAGGCGCTACGGGCGGACGCCACCGTCGTCGACTTGGTGGACCTCGCCCGCCGCAGCGGGTTCTCGCGGTTCCCGGTGCACGGCGGCGACCTCGACGACGTGCACGGTGTCGTGCACGTCAAGCAGGTGTTCGGGGTGCCGAGGGAGAAGCGGGCGAGCACCACCGTCGCCGAGCTGGCCCGCCCGGTCCCGACCGTCCCGGAGACCCTCGACGGCGACGTGCTGCTCGACCGGCTGCGCGGCTCCGGCCTGCAGATCGCCCTGGTCGTCGACGAGTACGGCGGCACGGCGGGCCTGGTCACCCTGGAAGACCTGATCGAGGAGATCGTCGGTGACGTGCGCGACGAGCACGACCGGGGCGAGATCAGCCCGGTCCGGCCGCTGGGCCGCGACAGTTGGCTCGTGTCCGGCCTGCTCCGCGACGACGAGCTCGCCGACGCCACCGGGTTCCGGATGCCGACCGGCGAGTACGAGACGGTGGCGGGCCTGGTGCTGACCCACCTCGGCCGCATCCCCGAGGTCAACGACGAGATCCGGGTGGACGGCTGGCGGGTCACCGTGCTGCGGATGGACCGGCACCGGGTGGCCGAACTGCGGGTGGCGCGGGTGCCGGAGGTGGCGAAGTGAGCGACCTGCTGGCGCTCGGCGGGACCCTGCTGTTGCTGTTGGGCAACGCGTTCTTCGTCGGCGCCGAGTTTGCCATCATCACCGCGCGCCGCGACCGGCTGGAGGCGTTGGCCCGCGACGGCGACGCCCGCGCGGCGGTGGCGGTCGAGGCGAGCAGGCAGCTACCGCTGCTGATCGCGGGCGCGCAGCTCGGGGTCACGGTGTGTTCGCTGGGCCTGGGTGCGCTGGCCGAACCCGCCGTGGCGGGCCTGCTGGAGGGCCCGTTCGGCGCGTTGGGGCTGCCCGAGGCGGTGATCCACGGGGTCGCGTTCGCGTTGGCGCTCGGGGTCGTGGTCACGCTGCACACGGTGCTCGGCGAAATGGTGCCGAAGAACTTGGCCATCGCGGGCCCGGAGCGGGCGGCGACCACGCTGGTCCCGGTCCACCTGGCGTTCTGCCGCCTGGTGCGGCCGCTGCTGGACATGTTCACCGCGATCTCGACGGCGGTGCTGCGGCTGTTCGGCGTCGAGCCGCGCGAGGAACTGGAGAACGTCTACACCTCCGACGAACTGGCCACCCTCATCGCCGAGTCCCGCCGCGAGGGCCTGCTGGACGACTCGGAGCACCGCAGGCTGACGAACACGCTGTCGTCGGCGGGGCGCACGGTCGCGGAGGTGCTGGTGCCGCTGGACCAGCTCAAGACCATCCCGCACCCGCCGACGGTGGGCGCGGTTGCCGACGCCGTCGCCGAGACCGGCTTCTCCCGGTTCCCGGTCCGCATGCCCGACGGCACCCTCAACGGCTACGTGCACGTCAAGGACGTCCTGGACCAGGTCGATTCCGATCCCGCGACCCAGGTAGCGTGGTCCAGGGTGCGCGGCCTGCCCGAACTCCCCGCCGACTCCCGCCTCGACGAGGCACTCGCCGCGCTCCGCCGCACCCAGAGCCACCTCGCCAAAGCCGTCTCCGCCCGCCGCGAGGTCCTGGGCGTGGTCGCCCTGGAGGACCTCCTCGAGGAATACGTCGGCACCGTCCGCGACGGGACCCACATCGGTGACGCTTGAGCACTTGACCGAACAGGACTGGCACGCCCGCCGCGACGCGCACGTCGCCAGGGTCCGCCAGTGGACCGACCCGCACCAGGCCCGCCGCGCGCGGGGCGAGAAGCACCCGGTGCTGGACTTCCTGTTCACGTACTACTCGTTCCGACCCGCGCACTTGGAGCGGTGGCACCCGGGGCCGGGGGTGGTGCTGACCGGTGATTCGGCGCGGTCGTACCTGCGTTGGTCCGCGTATGAAGAGGTCCCTGGCGGGGTGACGCTCGCGCCGATCTCGGAGTCACGTCGGCGGACGGCGTCGTTCGTGCGTGACCTGCTGTCGGCCACGGCATCGCGACCCGCCCGGTTGGGGTGTTTCGGGCTGCATGAATGGGCGATGGTTTATCGGGCGGCCGCCACTCGCCACGCGCTGCCGTTGCGGTTGGGACAGGGCGGGACGGATTCAGTGGTCGAGGCCGCGACGATCAAGTGTACGCATTTTGATGCTTATCGGTTCTTCACGGAGCCCGCGCGGGGGCTGAACACTGTGCGGCCTGATCGGGAGTCGCAGTTGGCGCTTGAGCAGCCCGGGTGTCTGCATGCGAATATGGATTTGTTCAAGTGGGCTTACAAGTTGGCGCCTTATACGCCGTCGGGGTTGGTTGTGGACTGCTTTGAGCTGGCTGTTGATGTGCGGGGGGTGGATATGCGGGCCAGTCCTTATGATCTCAGTTCTTACGGGTATGCTGCGATTCCGATTGAGACGGAGCGGGGGCGGGCGGCTTATGTGCGGGCGCAGGCGGGGTTTGTTGGACGGGCGGAGCCGTTGCGGGGGCGGTTGATCGGGGTTTGTGGGGGGCTTTTGGGGTAGGTTGCCTGCGTGGGCTGTCGGTGGGGGCGGGTAGGTTGTGTATTCGGGGGCTCTTGTTTGGATTGATCTTGGTTCTTGGTCGGTGGGCGTTCTTGTCGGTGGGCTTGGGTAGGCTGTGTATTCGGGGGCTTTGTTCTCGGTTGATCTTGGTGTGAGGGGGCACTGGGCCTCGCTGCGCTCGGGGTTCGGCCTGGTCGCCTGGCGGCGACGCCGGCCTCGGGCGCCAGATTTTGCGGGCTGTGCCCGCTGGGGTGAAGTTGTTTTGTTTGGGGCCCCTAGCGGTGGCCTGGGTAAGGCTAAAAGCCGGGGCCACTGGAAAGACGTGGCCTTACCCGCCTGCCGGCTTAGGCCACCGCCTCCCCCAAACAAAACAACTTCACCCCAGCGGGCGGTTGGGATCGGCGGGTTTCGAGGCGCGCGGTGCCGGTTGGTGGGCTTCGTCGATGGGCGGGGGGTTTGTTTTGAGGCGCGTGGGGTGGGTTGGCGGCCTTTGTCGATGTAGGCGGGTTTCGAGGGGCGCGGGGCGGGCTGGCGGCCTTCGTCGATATGGGGTGGGGGTTCGAGGCGCGCGGTGCGGGAGTGGGGCTTCGTCGATCTGGGCCGGCCTTTTGGGGCGCGTGGGTGGGAGCGGCACTTCGTCGATGTGGGGTGGGTTTTTGAGGCGCGTGGTGCGGGGGTGGTGCGTTGTCGACGTTAGGCGGCCTCCTAGACGCGCGGTGCGGGAGTGGGGCTTCGTCGATGAGGGGCGGGGTTCGAGGCGTGCGGTGCGGGGTGGTCGCAGGGTGTTTTCGTTTGGTGGATTGTTGGTCGGGTGCGGGGCAAGTGTGGGGCGGCGGTGGGGGGCGGGGTGGGGGTGAGGGTGGGGGTGGGGGTGGGGCGTTACGTCTTGCCGACGGCTGCTTTTAGGCCGGCTAGGGCTAGGCGGTCGGCGAGTTCGTTGTTGGGGTTGCCGTTGTGGCCTTTGACCCAGTGCCAATTGATGGTGTGGGGGGTGGCCGCTGTAATTAGGCGTTGCCAGAGGTCGATGTTTTTGACGGGGGTTTTGGCGGCGGTTTTCCAGTTGTTGGCTTGCCAGGTGGTGATCCATTTGGTGATGCCGTTGCGGACGTAGGTGGAGTCGGTGTAGAGGTGGATGGTGGAGGGGCGGGTGAGGGACTCGAGGGCCTGGATGGGGGCCATCAGTTCCATCCGGTTGTTGGTGGTCTCGGTCGCCTCGCCGCCGGAGAGTTCGCGGGTGTGGGGGCCGTAGTGGAGGACGGCGCCCCAGCCGCCGGGGCCGGGGTTGGGGACGCAGGCGCCGTCGGTGTAGATCTCGACGATGGTCATGAGCCGGTGATCTGGGTGGCGAGGTCCTTGGCGGACTGCTCGGTGAAGTTGCCGGAGATCTGCAGGGCGCCGCCGGTGATCGCGTCGGCGATCTTGGGGGCGGACAGCAGGGTGTGGTTGACCACGATGGCCAACTGGTCGCCGACGTGGGCGCCGGTCCAGGACGCGACGACGGCGGCGGTGTCGCTGGGGAGCTTGATCGTCACCACCCAGCCGTAGTCGGTGTGCTCGGCGGCGACGGAGGTGAAGCTGGTGAAATCACCGATCGACGGGCCTAAGGTGTACACGCCGTCGGGGCCCGCGAGTTCGTCGGGCGCGGTCGCGATGGTGCCCGGGTGCATGGACAGCACGGGGCGGAGTTCGACCGGGACCTTGGCCTGCACGGCGGTGCCCCCGGGCTGACCGCTGGGCGCACCGGCCACGGACGAGCCGCAGGCGGCGAGCACCAGCAGCACCAAGGCCACCAGCACGCGGACGATCGGGTTTCGCATGCCACAGATGGTAAAGCTAAGCCCCGACCCGGTGCGCGAAGTTGTCCACAGCCCTGGCCTGACCCGGGTATCGGCCTGTCCACGCCGTTCCTGGCAACGTGCCGGAACGGCCTCGTACTGGACGCCGTTTCGGCAACGCAACCAGCGGCGCGGGGCAGGCCGAGCCGCCAGTGGCTCGCCCCAGGGGTTGACCGGTCTCGACCTGTCCACGGCGTTCATGGCAACACACCGGAACGGCCTCGTACTGGCCGTACTTTGGCGTTTCGGCAACATGGCCAGGGACGTCGTCGGCAGACCGAGACCCGGCCAACCTGGAGGCGAGCCGCTAGTCCCGGGCGGTGACGGCTTGGCCGAGGGCGGCGACGATGCCCTGGGCGTCTGCCAAGGGCGAGAGTCTGCCGCCGGTGGAGGTTGCCAGGTCGCGGAGGGCGTCGCGGTCGGTGTCGTGGCCGATGGCGATTACGTTGATGGGGACCGGCTTGTCCTTCTCCGCGGTGCGGCGGATCGAGGACTTGGCCTGGGACAACGACATCGCGCCGTCGCTGCCGCCGTCGGTGATGACGATGAGTTGGTTTCGCTTGCCGGGCACGAAACCCTGGACGGCGGAACGGTAACCGGCCACAACGGACTCATAGAGGTCAGTGCCGCCGTTGGGGGTAAGAGCCGTGACAGCGCTGTGCACCGACGCGCGTCGGTTGGCTACGGGACCCGTTGGTACCGCGACGACGTAAGGCTTGCTCTTGTTCAAGGCGTGCGAAAACGGCCACAGGCCAACCGATCCCGACACCGTGTAGTCCGCGTAGTTGTTCAAAGCGTCTTTCACCCAGTCCAGCTTGCTGCGCCCACCGCCGCCGTCGTCGCCCATGGTGCGGGACACGTCGACCATGATGGTCACGATGCCGCCGCCCTCCACGGCCGTGGACCACGTTGTCGCGATCCGCTGGGAGGTGTTCGCGTCCGACTTCGCCGCGCCCGGCACGATCTCGCCCCAGGTCATCCCGGGCGCGGGCGCGGGTCGGTCGGTCACGGTGGTGGCGCGCAGCCCGGCGTGCGCGAAGTCCCGCTGCTGCGCCGGTTCTTGCAGGTACTTGCGGAACTCGTCGGCCGCCTCGACCTGTGTCGGCCCCGACTCGCCGCAGGCGAGCGACACGAGGGGGAAGTCCGCGACCGGGGTCGGTCCCTTCGCCACGACCTCGGACAGCGCGTGCTTCGCGGCTGGTCGACCGTCGGTGCCGAGGTTGCGCCGGTAGAGGTCCACTTCGAGCGCCGGGACGGCACCGAACGGCGAGTCGGCCATGTTCTCCGTGTCGCCGAGGGTGGCCAGCGCGGCGCGGGTCGCGTCCGGCACGTCGGCGGGCTGCGACTGCGCCAACGCCAGCAGCGCCGCCGACACCGGTGGTCTGGCCAGCACGCCCTGGGTTACCGGGCTTTCCTGGGCCACCCCGATCAGCGTGGTCTGGACGGCCAACGCGCTGGCGGGGTTGGTCAGCGGGGTCGGGACGGCCACGGTCAACCGGCCCCAGCCCGGCTCGCCGAACCGGGTCCACCCGCTCGTGTCGGTGGTCAGCGCCGCCAGGTCGGCCCACCGGAACGCGGCCGACCGGTCCAGCACCCCGGCGGCGGGTTGCGGCGCGGCGAGCACGACCGGGCTGGTCGCGACCGACTCCGGCGCGGCGGCCAGCAGCGCGTCGTCGACGGCCGCGAGCCGGTCGGTCCACAGCGACGACTCCGGCAGCCACACGTCCGGCCGGTCGCCGAGTTCACGGGTGTTCCACTGCCCGGTGAGCCCGGCGAACGCTTGCGCCGAGTCCACCGAGCTGACGTTGACCCGCACGCAGTGGTCGTCGACCACGGTGGGCCGCGCGTTCCACCGGTTCGCCGCGGCCCGCACCGGCTGTTCGACCGAGGGGGTGACCGCCACCCGGAGCACGGCCTGCCCGCTGGGGCAGCCCTGCTCGCGGGCGGCCTCCCGGTCGAGCCGGTCACCGACCCAGCCCCACCCCGCCCAGCCGAGGACCAGCAGGGACACCACGGCGACCACCACCGGCCCCCGGCCCACCCGCCTTCTCCCCCGATGTTGTGACATCACGTCCTTTCCGCGCGACGGATGTGCCGATCCGTGAACGCGCCAGGCGTAACGCACTCTATTAGGGGAAGATCAAGCGTCAAGCCGGGTGACGTGGGGTGACAGTTACCGTCACCCGCCGAACTGGTCCGGGTGCGGCCCGGTCCGCCGCCCGGTGGCCAGGCCCGCCAGCGCGTCCAGGTCGGCCTGGTCCAGCTCGAAGTCGAAGACGTCGATGTTCGCGCGGATCCGCTCCGGCGTGACCGACTTGGGGATCACGATGTTCCCGAGCTGCAGGTGCCAGCGGAGGATGACCTGCGCGGCGCTCTTGCCGTGCTTGCCCGCGAGCTCCCCGATCGTCGCGTCGCCCAGCAGCTCCCCCGACGCCAGCGGGCTCCACGCCTCGGTGGCGATGCCGTGCTCGGCGTGGAAGGCCCGCAGCTCGTCCTGCGGCAGGTTCGGGTGCAGCTCGATCTGGTTGACCGACGGGATGATGTCGGTCTCGTCGAACAGGCGACGCAGGTGCGGGATGTGGAAGTTGGACACGCCGATGGACCTGGCCCGCCCGTCCGCCTTGATCTTCTCCAACGCCCGCCACGTGTCGACGTACGCGTCCCGCCCGGCGACGGGCCAGTGGATCAGGTAGAGGTCGACGTAGTCGAGGCCGAGGCGGGACAGGCTGGCGTCGAACGCGCGCAGCGCCGAGTCGTAGCCGTGGTCGGTGTTCCAGACCTTGGTGGTGACGTGGATCTCGTCGCGGGGCACGCTGGACTCGGCGATCGCCTTGCCGGTGCCGGACTCGTTGTTGTACGCGGCGGCGGTGTCGATACCGCGGTAACCGGCTTCGAGCGCCGTGAGCACAGCCGAGGTCGCGACGTCGTCGGGGACCTGCCAGACACCGAGGCCGAGCTGGGGGATGGTGGTGGCGTCGTTCAGGGGGATGTGCGGGATAGACATGGGGCCATCTTGCCCGGTGCCGTCCCCCCGGCCGCAACTCGCACCGCGCACGTGGGATGTGTCTGAAGTGGACTCGCCACTCGCGGTGGAGACGTGCCCCACCGCGAGTGGCGGGGCACGTCCACGGCGGGCGTCAACCGCTGTAGGCGTCCAGCGGCGGGCAGGAGCACACCAGGTTGCGGTCGCCCTTGGCGCCGTCGATGCGGCGGACCGGGGGCCAGATCTTGGGCGCGGCCGTGCCCGCCGGGTACACCGCTTCCTCCCGGCTGTACGGGTGGTCCCAGGCGCCGACCAGCGACTGCGGCGTGTGCGGGGCGTTGACCAACGGGTTGTCCGTGAGCGGCCACTCACCCGCCGCCACCCGGTCGACCTCCGCCTTGATCGCGATCATCGCCGCGCAGAACCGGTCGATCTCGGCCAGGTCCTCGCTCTCCGTCGGCTCGACCATGAGGGTGCCCGCGACCGGGAAGGACATGGTCGGGGCGTGCAGGCCGTAGTCGGCGAGGCGTTTGGCGACGTCGTCCACCGTGATGCCGGTGGCCTTGGTCATCGGCCGCAGGTCCAGGATGCACTCGTGGGCGACGAAACCGCCCACACCCGTGTAGAGGACGGGGAAGTGCTCGTCGAGGCGGCGGGCGATGTAGTTGGCCGAGGCGACCGCGGTGAGCGTGGCGCGGCGCAGGCCGTCGGCGCCCATCATCCGGACGTAGGCCCAGGAGATCGGCAAGATCGACGCGCTGCCCCAGGGGGCGGCGCTGATCGGGCCGACGCCGGTGGCCGGGCCCGCGGTGGGCTGCAGCGGGTGGTTGGGCAGGAACGGCGCCAGGTGGGCGCGGACGCCGATGGGACCGACCCCGGGACCGCCGCCGCCGTGCGGGATGCAGAAGGTCTTGTGCAGGTTGAGGTGCGAGACGTCGGAGCCGAACTTGCCGTAGCGGGCGAGGCCGATGAGGGCGTTCAGGTTGGCCCCGTCGACGTACACCTGGCCGCCCGCGTCGTGGACCAGACCGCAGACCTCGCGGACGGTGTCCTCGTAGACGCCGTGCGTGGACGGGTAGGTGATCATGATGGCGGCGAGGTCGGCGCTGTGCTCGGTGACCTTCTTGCGGAGGTCGTCCAGGTCGATGTTGCCGTTGTTGTCGCAGGCCACAACCACAACGCGCATACCGGCCATGACAGCGCTGGCGGCGTTGGTGCCGTGTGCGCTCGACGGGATAAGACACACGTCGCGCTCGCCGTGGCCCTGGGAGCGGTGGTACGCGCGGATCGCCAGCAGACCGGCGAACTCGCCCTGGCTGCCGGCGTTGGGCTGCAGGCTCACCGCGTCGTAGCCGGTGAGGCGGGCCAGCCAGGTCTCCAGGTCCGCCACCACCTGCAGGATGCCCTCGGCGTCCTCGACGGGGGCGAACGGGTGCAGGTCGGCGAAGGCGGGCCAGGTGATCGGCTCCATCTCCGCGGTGGCGTTGAGCTTCATGGTGCACGAACCGAGCGGGATCATGCTGCGGTCGAGCGCGACGTCCTTGTCCGACAGGGCGCGCAGGTAGCGCAGCAGCGCCGTCTCGGAGCGGTGCGTCGAGAACACCGGGTGCGTCATGAACTCGCTGGTGCGCAGCAGGTCCGCGGGCAGCACGTCGCCGGCCTCGGTGTCCAGCGCGTCGGCGTCGGCGGTCACGCCGAAGGCCTTCCACACCAGGTCGAGGTGGGCGCGGACGGTGGTCTCGTCGGTGGTGATCCCGACCGTGTCGGCGTCGGTCGGCCGCAGGTTGACGCCCAGGGCACGGGCGGCGGAGACGATCTCGGCGGCCCGACCGGGCACCCGGGCGGTCACGGTGTCGAAGAACGCGGTCTCGGCGACCTCGACCCCGCCCCGGCGCAGGCCCTCGGCGAGGACGGCGGCCATCCGGTGGGTGCGGGTCGCGATCCCGCGCAGCCCCTCGGGGCCGTGGTGCACGCCGTACATAGAGGCGACGACAGCGAGCAGCACCTGCGCGGTGCAGATGTTCGAGGTGGCCTTCTCACGGCGGATGTGCTGTTCGCGGGTCTGCAACGCGAGGCGGTAAGCGGGCTTGCCGTCCGCGTCGGTGCTGACGCCGACCAAGCGGCCGGGCAACTGCCGCTCCAGGCCCTTCCCGACGGCCATGTAGCCCGCGTGCGGCCCGCCGAAGCCCATCGGGACACCGAAGCGCTGGGTGGTGCCGACGACGACGTCGGCGCCGATCTCGCCGGGCGCGCGCAGCAGCGTCAACGCCAGCAGGTCGGCGGTGACGGCGACCTTCGCGTCACGGCCGTGCGCGACGCGGATCAGCTCCTCGTAGTCGCGGACCGCGCCGGAGGCACCCGGGTAGGACAGCAGGACGCCGAAGAAGTCGTCGACCGGCAGCCCCTCGGCCAGGTCCTGCACCACGACCTCGATGCCCAGCGGCTCGGCGCGGGTCTCGATGACGGCGATGGTCTGCGGGTATGTGTCGGCGTCGACGACGAACCGGTTCGACTTGGAGCGGCCCGCGCGGCGCAGCAGGGTCATCGCCTCGGCGGCCGCGGTGGACTCGTCGAGCATGGACGCGTTCGCGGTGGGCAGGCCCGCCAGGTCGGCGACCATGGTCTGGAAGTTGAGCAGCGCCTCCAGCCGACCCTGGCTGATCTCCGGCTGGTACGGGGTGTACGCGGTGTACCAGGCGGGGCTCTCCAGCACGTTGCGGCGGATCACCGGCGGCGTGTGCGTGCCGTGGTAGCCGAGGCCGATCATCTGCACCAGCGTGCGGTTGCGCGCCGCCAGGTCGCGCAGCTCGGCCAGCGCCTGCACCTCGGTGGCCGGCGCGGGCAGGTCGATGGCCAGGTCGCCCTCGCGGATCGACTCGGGTACCGCGTGCTGGGCCAGTTCCTCCAGCGACCCGACGCCGACGACGTCCAGGATCCGGGCCAGCTCGGCCGGGCGGGGACCGACGTGCCGGTCGGCGAACGGGGTGCCGTGCTCGAGCGCGGCGAGCGGGATCCGGTCGGTCGTCATGGGCGAACTCCTCGGGCTGGTGCGGGGGTCGGGCCGGACACCGGATTTCGCCGGTGTGGCCCTCCCCCTCTGTCCGTGCCCGTGGGCGCCTGAGAGCTTCGTCGGACGGGTCCGGACCCGGGGCCGACTTGCACCTTCGGCGGGGCTCCCCGGTGGTGCCGGGTTGCCCGCTTTCCAGAGACGTCTCGCCCACGCGGTCTTTTTGCCTGAGAGATTCCGGGGAGGATTTGCTCCTTCGGCGCCGTGCCGGTCTGGTGGACCGGACGGACTCTCCCGCGCGGGTTCAGCGACGCCTGACGAGTCTAACCCGACACCGGGTGCAACTCGATTGCGGCCGGGCTGTGTTTTCGGTCCACTGGCGATCGTGCAGATCGATACCGTGCGTGCCGCCGTGGACACCCAGTTGCGCCGCGAGGTCGGGCCGTCGTCCGACTCGGGGGCGGTGGAGCGCACGGCCCGGTACACCCGTCAGATCGGGTCCGGGCCGCTGGGCTGGTCCGGGGTCGTGTGGTCGGACCTGGACGAGACCACGGCGGACGGGGTGATCACCGCGGCCGTCGGCTGGTTCCGCGCCGCCGAGGGCCACGCGGAGTGGAAGCTCTACCACCACGACCTGCCGGTAGACCTACCGCGACGGTTGGCAGCGGCGGGTCTTGTCGCCGGACCGGTGGAGGCGGTGATGGTCGCCGAGGCCAACGCGGTACCGGATTTCGCGCCACCGGCCGGTGTTCGCCTGGTCGACGTCACCGACGACGCGGGCGTGGACATGGTCGTGCACGTGGAAGAGGCCGCGTTCGAGGAAGACTCGGGAACGCTGGGCGCGCGGTTACGGGCCGGTTTGGCGCACTCCGCGCGAGACTTGGAGGTCGTGCTGGCCATGGCCGGAGACGAACCCGTCAGCGCCGCGCGCACGGACTACCGACCGGGAACCGACTTCGCGGGCCTCTATGGCGGTGGCACCGTGCAGGCATGGCGGGGACAAGGGGTCTACCGGTCACTGGTCGGCTACCGCGCCCGCAAGGCCCGGGAGCGGGGGGTGCGTTACCTGCAGGTGGACGCGTTGCCGACGAGCCGACCCGTCCTGGAACGGGTCGGCTTCACCTGCGTCGCGTTGACCACCCCGTACACCCTACCGGGCTGATCAGCCCGCGTTTCTGGCCTTGCGGCGCTGGGTGAGCTCGTCGTCCGGCTGGATCTCGACGCCGTCGGCGCGCTCGGCCGGGAACTCGTGGATGGTGCCGCTGATCTCCCGGATGGCGCCGCTGACCGCGATGCCGAACACGCCCTGGCCGCCCTGCAGCAGATCGACGACCTCTTCCGGCGAGGTGCACTCGTACACCGTGGTGCCGTCGCTGAAGAGGGTGATCCTGGCCAGGTCGCGGACGCCGCGCCTGCGCAGGTGGTCCACCGCGACCCGGATGTTCTGCAGTGACACGCCGGTGTCCAACAGCCGCTTGACCACCTTGAGGACCAGCACGTCCTTGAACGAGTACAGCCGCTGCGAGCCGGAGCCCTGCGCGCTGCGCACCGTGGGCACCACCAGCCCGGTGCGCGCCCAGTAGTCCAACTGCCGGTAGGTGATGCCTGCGATCTGACACGCGGCGGGACCCCGGTAGCCGACCAGTTCGTCGGGCAGCGAGGCATCCGGGAACAGCTCGCCCTGCTCACCGGAGTCAGTCCCGACGGGACCTTCCTCGAACACGCCTGCCTCCCCTCGTCCGGCCACTCCTGTGACCGGCGAACGAGACCGCCCGTTCCGCCCTGGGGAACGCCTCGGTCGAGCCGTACACGCGTGAACCGGCGGGCTTGCCCTGTGCGCGGTACCGAATCCGGTATGCCTACCCGGTGAATCTCCCCGGTACCGCTACCCGCGTCCACAACGCGTGTGGCTCGTCTGTGACGGTAAGACGGGCGCGCGGGGAGGTCAACGCGACGCGCGGGGACACGGTGGCAGTCGATGTCCGACCCGGGGAGACCGGTTACCGCGGGTGACGCGGAACGGTCACGTGTCGGCGCCGCGGAAGTCTTCGGGGGACACCGAGTCGAGGAACTCGCGGAACTTCTCCACCTCGTCCTCCTGCTCGTCCGGGATGATCAGCCCGGCCTCCTGGAGCACGGCGTCCTCGGCGTGGATGGGCACCCCAATCCGCAGCGCCAAGGCCACGGAGTCACTGGGCCGGGCGGAGACCCGGACGTCGCCGTCGAAAACCAGCTCGGCGAAGAACGTGCCCTCGCGCAGATCGGTGATCCGAACCTGTTCCAGCTCGCGGCCGAGCGCGCCGATCACGTCCTTGAGCAGGTCGTGGGTCAGCGGCCGCGCGGGCCGGACCCCCTGCTGCTCGAGGGCGATCGCGGTGGCCTCCACCGATCCGATCCAGATCGGCAGGTACCGCTCTCCCTCGGTCTCGCGCAGCAACAAGATCGGCTGGTTCGCGGGCAACTCCACCCGCACCCCCACCACGCGCATCTCGCTCATCGGGCTCGCCTCCCTCCGCTCGCTGGGGCACCGGCGTCCCATCGAGGATCGCTCATCGCCTACTTCGACGCTACCCGCCATCCGGTCCCCACGCCCGCCTATCTCACGACCATTCGCCCAAGATCGGTTCACACCCGGCCCCCGCGATCACCGACCGGTGACCCTGCGCAGCCCGGTGCGCACCAACAGCGAGTGCAGGGCGACCGCCAGCCCGGCGAGGTCGTCGGCGACCTCGTCGGCGCGGGTGTGCGCGGCCGGGTCGCGTTGCCGGTAGAGCGGGGCGACGAGCTGCTCCAGCAGGCTCACCTCGCGGTCGGCGGCGGCGCGGAAGGCGCGCAGGTGCCGGGGTTCGATGCCGTACTCGGCCAGCGCGGCCGCGGTCGCCGCGACGGCGAGCGCGTCGACGTCGAACCGGCCGTCCGGGGCGGCGGCGAGCAGGCCGTACTGCTCCAGGTCGAGCAGGGTCTGGTCGGTGACACCGGCGCGGTCGACTAGCTCGGCGCGGGTGAGCCGCTCCGGCGGCCCCGGCGACTCGACCGGGTCGGGCACCGGCACCAGACCGCGCGCCGGGCGGTCCACCGGGTCCGGTGGACCGCCCAGGCGGTCGAGCTGCTCCTTGATGACCTTCAGCGGGAGGTAGTGGTCGCGCTGCGCGGCGAGCACGAAGCGCAGCCGCGCCACGTCCGCCGCGGTGAACCGCCGGTACCCCGACGGCGTGCGATCCGGGCTGACCAGCCCCTCCGACTCGAGGAACCGGATCTTGGAGATGGTCACGTCCGGGAAGTCCGGCCTCAGTTGCGACAGCACCGCGCCGATGCTCAGCCCGGCGCGCGCCTGCCGACCGGCAGCCGTCACGCGCCCCTAGGCCCCCGCGCCGGGGCCGGTGAGGAACACCAGGCGGAACTTGCCGATCTGCACCTCGTCGCCACCGGCGAGCACGGCCTGGTCGACCGGCTCCCGGTTGACGTAGGTGCCGTTGAGGCTGCCGACGTCGATCACCACGAACTCGCCGCCCTCGCGGCGGAACTCCGCGTGCCGCCGGGAGACGGTGACGTCGTCGAGGAAGATGTCGCTGTCCGGGTGCCGACCCGCGCTGGTGGTGTCCCGGTCGAGCAGGAACCGCGAGCCCGCGTTGGGGCCGCGCTTGACCACGAGCAGGGCCGAGCCGGTCGGCAGGGCGTCCACCCCGGCGACGGCGGGCTCGGGCGCGTGCTCCCGGGCGGCCTCGGGGTTGGTGAGGAAGTCGGCCCGGAAGACCGAAGTCCGCTCCGGAGACTGCTCCGGCGGGACGCCGGGCCCGTCGTTGGTGCTCACCTGGACTCCTCCTGCTGGTCAGTTCCGCTGAACAGGTGCCAACGTACCGTGCGCGATCAGGCACCGGGTCGGTGGTACCCCCTCGCCGGGCGCCGGGCGGGGCCCGGGGCCGACGAGCGGGTGAAGATCATCTCACCACCGGTCAGCCGGTGGTGACCGCCTGGTAGGCGTCCGCGTCGAGCAGGCCGTCGAGCGCGTCCGGGTCGTCGACCCGGATCTCGAACAGCCAGCCCTCGCCGTACGGGTCGGAGTTGAGCAGGTCGGCCTGCTCGGTGACCGCCTCGTTGACCGCCACGACCTCGCCGGACAGCGGCGCGTACAGGTCCGAGACGCTCTTGGTCGACTCGACCTCGCCGATCGCGGCGCCCACCTCGACGCGGTCGCCGACATCGGGCAGCTTGACGTAGACCACGTCGCCGAGCTGGTTCTGCGCGTACTCGGTGATGCCGACGCGGACCAGGTCGTCGGTCTTGGTCGCCACCCACTCGTGCTCGTCGGTGTAGCGGAGTTCTTCGGGAATCACGCGGTGCCCTCTTTCGGACCGGGATCTGACGGTGGCGCAGAGCTTAAACGGCCGCGCCGCGCGGCATCGCCAGTGCTGCCCGTGTCTGCACCAGGTAGAGCAACCCGGACCAGAGGAAGAGGACGCCGCCCCAGATGACGAACGCGTACGCGACCGGGCGGGCCAGCGTGGCGGCGGTGGAACCGCCCTGCGCCAACAGCAGCAGCGGGAACGCGTACATGAGGTTGAAGGTGGCCGCCTTGCCGACGTAGGTCACCTCGGGCGGGGCGAAACCGGCGCGGCGCAGCACCAGGATGCAGCCCGCGACGAGCGCGTCCCTGGCCACCAGCAACGCGGCCACCCACCACGGCACGATGTCACGCAGCACGAAGGCGACGATGGTGACGAGGGTGTAGAGCCGGTCGGCCGCCGGGTCGAGCAGCGCGCCGAGCCTGCTGGTCTGGTCCAGCCAGCGGGCGATCTTGCCGTCCAGCCAGTCGCTGAGCCCGCTGAACGCGAGCACCGCGAGCGCCCAGCCGTCGGCCTTGGGCACCAGCAGCAGGTAGAGGAACAGCGGCACCCCGGCCAGCCGCAGCATGCTCAGGATGTTCGGGATCGTCCACACGCGATCCAGCGCCGCCCCCTCTTCCCGCACGTCAGCCATGCGGGAAGAGTAGGGCAGGCGCGGGTTCGGTTCCCCAGGTCCCCAGTGCGTCGTGACGGTGTCCCGGTGTTCGACGGGTGTCGGTCCGGTTCGCGTCGCCCCCAGTCCCCCTGCGATTCCCCCCGGTCGGGGGGTCAGTCCTCGCGGTGGGCGGACCAGCCCTGCCGCTGGAGAGCGGCGGGGGTGAGCGACGTCGGCCGCCCGAACGCGTCCAGCCCGACCCAGCGGCCGCTGCCGCCGGTGTACTCGAGCACGAAGGCGTGCCCGTGGCTCCAGACGACGCTGCACGGCGCGGTGGGCAGGGTCGGCCCATTACCGGACCCGGCCTGTTGAGAGATCGTTTCGGTACTCATCGGCTTACCTCCGTCCCGGACGTCGGCAGCCGGGGAACGCTCGTTAGCCGTCCCGGCCGCTCATTTGAACTGAATCGAGGAACTCGCCGGTTAAGTCACCGCTGGGTAATTCCTTTGTCAGCGCTGTGTCACGGGTAGTTGTCCGTTGCTCAATGGTTGCCGAACGGGTGCCCAGCGAAGATCATCGGACTCTTCCGGGGTTGACCGGCGTTCCGGGGTGACTTAGGGGTTTATCCGGGTTCAGCCGCGCGCATCCGCGAAGATCTCCACCAACTTCGCACAAAAGGCGGGCAGGTCGCCGGGGTTGCGGCTGGTGACAAGGGATGTGGCCGCGGCGGTGTCGACCACGACCTGCTCGTCGACCCAGTTCGCCCCGGCGTTGCGCAGGTCCGTCCGCAGGCTGGGCCAGGATGTCATCTTCCTGCCACGCACGACATCGGCCTCGACCAGCGTCCACGGGGCGTGGCAGATGGCCGCGACCGGCTTGCCCTGGTCGAAGAACGAGCGGGTGAAGGCGACGGCTTCCGGCTTGGTGCGCAGGAAGTCGGGGTTGGCGACGCCACCGGGGAGCACGAGCCCGTCGAACTCGCTCGCGTCGGCCTGCCCGGTGGTGCGGTCCACCGGGAACCTGTCGCCCTTGTCCAGGTGGTTGAACGCCTGCACCTCACCGGAGTCGGTCGAGACCAGCACGGGTCGTCCACCCGCGCGCTCGACCGCCTGCCACGGTTCGGTGAGCTCCACCTGCTCGGTGCCCTCCGGCGCGACGAGGAACGCGATCGTGCGGTCGGTGAGGGCTGCCATGGCGGTTTCCTTCCAGTCGGGTACACCGGTGGTGTTCCCATCGGGGACGATTTGAACCATGACGCGCGCTGGAAGTGAGCTGTCCGACCTGCTGGCGGGGGTTGTCGGTGCCGGCCACGTGCTGACCGATCCGCAGGTAGTGGCTGGATACGCGACCGATTGGACCGGCCGGTTCCGCGGTTCGGCTCACCTCGTGGTCCGCCCGGCCGATCGGGACGAGGTCGCCGGGGTGTTGCGGGTGTGCCGGGACGCCGGGGTTTCCGTTGTGCCGCAAGGCGGGAACACGGGGCTCGTCGGCGGCGGCATCCCCTACCGGGGCGGGGTTGTGTTGAGCCTGACCAGGTTGACCGACCTGGGGCCGGTTGACCCTGTCACGCGTCAGGTGACAGCCGGGGCGGGCGTGTCCTTGGCGGCTCTTACCGCGCACGCCGCCGCGTCCGGGTTGGACTTCGCGATCGACATCGCCTCGCGCGACAGCGCTACCGTTGGCGGGCTGGTCGCGACGAACGCGGGCGGTTTGCGGGTGCTGCGTTGGGGATCTATGCGCGAGCAGGTGGCCGATGTGGAGGCCGTACTCGCCAACGGTCAGGTGGTCGGCGGTGTAACCGGTCTCGCTAAAGACAGTACGGGATATGACCTGTCCCGGGCGCTGGTCGGGAGCGAAGGGACACTCGCCGTCATTACCGCGGTGCGATTGCGGCTCATTCCGTCGTTCACCGAACGGGCGACGGCGACCCTCGCATTCGACAACACGACTGACGCCGTCGCGGCGATTGGCGCATTGCGGGCATTGCCGTCACTCACTTCCGCCGAGGTGTTCTACGCGGACGGACTTCGCCTGGTGTGCGCACACCGTGGCGTAACCCCGCCGTTCAGCTCGGAATACCCGGTTTACCTGTTGATCGAATGTACCGACGACGAAGATCCGACCGGGGAACTGGGCGCGGTCGTCGAGTCGCTTCCCCGGCTGCGCGACACGGCGCTGGCGGTCGACGGCGCGGCCCGGCGGGCGCTGTGGACACACCGGGAGGCGCACGCCGAGGCGGTCAACGCGCTGGGGGCGCCGCTGAAGCTCGACGTCGGGGTGCCCCCGGACCAGGCGGCCGAGTTCGAGCGGGAGGTCCGCGCGATCACGGCGGAGACGGCGCCGTCGGCCACCCTCGTCCTGTTCGGACACCTGGCCGAGGGGAACTTCCACGTCAACGTGGTCGGCGCGGGCGCGGCGGAGGACGACCTGACCGACCGGGTGCTGCGCGCGGCGGCGGCCCGGGGCGGCACGATCTCGGCCGAGCACGGGATCGGCGTCGCCAAGGCGCGCTGGCTGGGGCTGACCCGGTCCGCAGCCGAACGCGGGCTCTACGCGGCGGTCAAGCGGGCGTGGGACCCGGACGGGACGCTCAACCCGGGTGTCCTTGTTGCCGAACCGGCAACATAACTCGCCAGAACCGGTCGGCGGGCCGCACCATCGGGGCGTGACGAACACCGAACCACACCACCACGCGCACCACGGCGGGCATGGGCACCAGGGCAGGCCGTGGCCCGCGCCCGGCGAGCAGAGCCCGACCGAGTTCTGGGAGAACTTCTACACCGAGCGCGACCAGGTCTGGTCCGGCAACCCGAACGACCTGCTGGTCCGCGAGGTCGCCGACCTGCCGCCGGGCACCGTGCTCGACCTGGGCTGCGCCGAGGGCGGCGACGCCGTCTGGCTCGCCGAGCACGGCTGGCGGGTGACCGGCGTCGACGTGTCGGCGACCGCGCTGGCCCGCGCCGCCGCGTTGGCCGAGGCCCGCGGCGTGACCGGCTCGATCACCTTCGAGCGGCACGACCTGACCGCGACCTTCCCCGAGGGCGACTACGACCTCGTGTGCGCCCAGTACTTCCACTCCCCCGTCGAGCAGGAGAACGAGCGGCAGGACGCGCTGCGCAAGGCGGCCGGGGCGGTCAGGCCCGGCGGGCGGCTGCTGGTGATCAGCCACGGCGGCTGGCCGACCTGGATGACCGAACCGCCCCGCGAGATCCACTTCATGGGCCCGCGCCAACTGCTCGACGCACTCCGGCTCGACCCCGCCCGGTGGCAGGTGGAACTGGAGGACGTCGTCGAACGGCCCGCCACCAGCCCGGACGGGGTGGAGGGCACCCGCACGGACAACGTGCTGCGGCTGCTCCGGCTACCCGCGTAGGTCGGGGAAGTCGTCCTCGGTGAACTCGCCGGGCGCGGTGGCGGTCGGGTCGGCGTGCCGCTCGTTCTCCCGGCCGCGCAACTCGACCCGGCGGATCTTCCCGGAGATCGTCTTGGGCAGGTCGGCGAACTCCAGCCTGCGCACCCGCTTGTACGGGGCCAGGTGCTCGCGGGCGAACGCCAGGATCGACCGGGCGGTCTCGGCGTTCGGCTCGTGGCCCGCGGTGAGCACGACGTAGGCCTTGGGCACCGACAGCCGGATCGGGTCGGGCGAGGGGACGACGGCGGCCTCGGCGACAGCCGGGTGTTCGATGAGGACGCTCTCCAGCTCGAACGGGGAGATCCGGTAGTCGGACGCCTTGAACACGTCGTCGGCGCGGCCGACGTAGGTGATGTAGCCGTCCGCGTCGCGGGAGCCGACGTCGCCGGTGTGGTAGTAGCCGTCCCGCATGGCGTCGGCGGTGCGGTCGGGGGCGTCGGCGTACCCGGTCATCAGCCCGATCGGGCGCTGGTCCAGGACGACGCAGATCTCGCCCTCGTCGCCCGCCCCGCCGGTGGCCGGGTCGACCAGCGCGATGGTGAACCCGGGCAGCGGCCTGCCCATCGAGCCCGGTTTGACGTGCTGACCGGGGGTGTTGGCGACCTGCACGCTGGTCTCGGTCTGGCCGAAACCGTCCCGGATGGTCACCCCCCAGGCCCGGCCGACCTGCTCGATCACCTCGGGGTTGAGCGGCTCACCCGCGCCGACCACCTTCGTCGGCGGGGTGGCGAGCCTGGTCAGGTCGGACTGGATGAGCATCCGCCACACCGTGGGCGGGGCGCAGAAGCTGGTGACGCCGCACCGGTCCATCTGGGCCATCAGCGCGACCGCGTCGAACCGGGTGTAGTTGTGGATGAAGACCGTGGCCTCGGCGTTCCACGGCGCGAAGACGTTGCTCCAGGCGTGTTTCGCCCAGCCGGGCGAGGAGATGTTGAGGTGCACGTCGCCCGGTTCGAGGCCGATCCAGTACATAGTGGACAGATGCCCCACCGGGTACGACACGTGGGTGTGCTCGACCAGCTTCGGTTGTGCCGTCGTGCCGGAGGTGAAGTAGAGCAGCAGCGGGTCGTCGGCGGAGGTCGGGGCGCCGGGGGTGAACTCGGCGGGCGCGTCGGCGGAATCGGCGTAGCTGAGCCAACCTTCGACGGGCTCGCCCACCGCGACGCGGGTGTAGTCGCCGGGGACGTCGTCGAACTTGGCCGCGTCGGCGGAGCGGGCGACCACGTGCCGGGCCTGCCCCCGGTCCACCCGGTCGCGCAGGTCGGCGGCGGCGAGCAGGGTGCTGGCCGGGATGATCACCGCGCCCAGCTTCATCGCGGCGAGGATCGTCTCCCACAGCTCACCCTGGTTGCCCAGCATCAGGATGAGCCGGTCGCCGCGCGCCACCCCGTGCCCGCGCAACCAGGACGCGACCTGGTTCGACCGATGGGACAGCTCGGCGAACGTCCACTTCCGCTCGGTGCCATCCTCTTCGACGATCCACAGCGCGGGCCGGTCGGCGGTCGGCTGGGTCGCGGCGACGACGTCGAACCAGTCCAGCGCCCAGTTGAACTCCGCAAGCTCCGGCCACCGGAACCCGTCGCGGGCAGCGGCGTAGTCCTCGCGGTGGTGGTGCAGGAAGTCCCTCGCCGCACGGAAAACGGCGGTCTCCGCCTCGCTCACGATGGCTCCCTCCAGGATCTGCTGGGCACCGGATGAGCCTGCCGCAGCCGGGTCCGGTTGACCAGCGTGGGTTGTCGAGCACTAACGGCCGGTGAACTTGGGCGACCTGCGCTCCAGGAACGCCTGGACGGCCTCGCCGAGGTCCTTGCTGGGCAGGAAAGCGGCGTTCCACGCGGACACGTACCGCAGGCCGTCGGCGACCCGGCGCTCCCGCTCGTGGCCGAGCACGTCCTTGGTGCCCTGCACGACCAGCGGCGGGTTCGCGGCGATGGCGGCGGCCGTCGACCGGGCCTCGGCGAGGACGGTGTCCCGGTCGGGGTAGACGTCGTTGACCAGACCGATGCGCAGCGCGCGCTCGGCGTCGATGTCCTTGCCGGTGAAGGCGAGTTCGCGCAGGTGCCCCTCGCCGATGATCCCGGCGAGGCGCTGCAGGCTGCCCAGGTCGGCGACGATCGCGACCTTCACCTCGCGCAGGCTGAACTTGGCGTCCGCGCTGGCGACCCGGATGTCTGCGGCGGCGACCACGTCCAACCCGCCGCCGATGCACCAGCCGCTGACCGCCGCGATCACCGGCTTGCGGCAGGCGGCCACCGACGTCACCGCGTGTTGCAGGGCGCGGACCTCGTCGAGGAACTCCGCCCGTGGACCGGCCAGCGCGTCGCCGAGCAGGCCCGCCCAGGACGGCATCATCGCCGGGAGGTCGAGGCCGTAGGAGAAGTGCGCGCCGCTGCCGGTCAGCACGACCGCCCGGACCGCCGGGTCGGCGTCCAGTCGGGTGAACACGACCGGCAGTTCGCGCCAGAAGTCCGGTCCCATCGCGTTGCCCTTGCCCGGCCCGAGCAGGGTCACCTCCGCGACGTGATCGGCCACGTCGACCTTGAGCGACACCAGGTTCTCCGTCATGCGTTCACATTACCCAGGAGTAACCACGGTGAGCACTTCCCCCGATCGTGTGGCGCCGTGATCACCGGGGGACGGCCGGTGGCGAGGTAGGTTCCTCGGCGAGTCAGAGGTGGCGAGGAGGACCGATGGCGGACCAGGGTGTGATGTCCACCCCGATCTTCGACCAGTTGCTGCGCGAGATGACCGAGGGCGCCGCGGCCGCGGAACAGGCCCGCGACGACGCGCAGTCGGTCGGCGGCACGGGCACGCCCGCGCCCAAGCCGAGCCAGGGCGGGCGGCGCCGGGCCAAGACGAGCTGAGGCGCGACCGCGGCGTCAGCGGCACTGCGTCAGCGGCAACACGTCAGCGGCACAGTGGTGCGTGGTCACTCGACCGTAGTCATTTGACACAGTGCGTCCACGTTCAGAGACTCGCTGTATGAACATGGGGGATTCACACTCGACGCTGCACGGGATGCGCGCGCTCGCGCACCCGCTGCGGATGCGCATCCTGTCCCTGGTGACCGACCGCGCGATGAGCGCCGCCGAGGTGGCCAGGGAGCTCGGCGACAGCCAGCCCAACATCAGCTACCACCTGCGCAAGCTCGCCGACGCGGGCCTGGTGGAGATCGTCGCGGAGGTGCCCATCCGCGGCGGCATCGCCAAGCGCTACCAGCACACACCGCCCACGGTCGCCGCGCCGCGCGACCCGGAGGACTCTCGAGAGACCCTGGCCAGGGCGCTGGCCGCCAGTCTCGGCACCCGCTCGGCGCAGCGGAAACCGGGCAACGCCGAGGCGCTCACCGACGCCGAGCTGTGGGTCGACCCGCAGGTCTGGCGGGACACGGTGGCGCACGTGCGCGAGGTGAGCCTGCGGCTGCGCGACGCGGCCCAGCCGCCGCGCACCCCCGGCACGGTGCGGGTCAGCACCACGATCTCCATGTTCGAGATGGACCGCTGTTGACCGGGTCGGCCGGGATGCTCGCCCCGTTGCGGGCACCCGTGTTCCGCAGGCTCGCCGTCGGCAGGGTGACCACGTACATCGGCAACGCCGTCGCGCCGGTCGCGCTGGCGTTCGCCGTGCTGGACCTCACCGGTTCGGTGGTCGCGCTGGGGATCGTGGTCGGTACCCGGTCCATCGCCAACGTGCTCCTGCTGCTCATGGGCGGCGTCCTGGCCGACCGGCTCCCCCGGGCGGTGATCCTGGAGGGCGCGAGCTTCGCCGCGGCCGCCTCGCAGGCGGCCACGGCGCTCGCCGTGCTGTTCCACTTCGCCTCGGTGCCGCTGCTGGTGGTGCTGAGCGTGGTCAACGGTGCCGTCTCCGCCGCGTCGCTGCCCGCGGCATCCGCGCTGACCCCGCAGACGGTGCCCGCCACCGAGATCCGCCAGGCCAACGCCCTGGTCCGGATCGGCATCAACGGCGCCCTGGTCACCGGATCGTCGCTGGGCGGCATGCTGGCCGCCCTCGCCGGACCCGGCTGGGCGATGGCGGCCACCGCGGTCGTGTTCCTGGCCGCCGCGCTCTGCTACGCCCGGGTCGACGTCCCCGAGGTCGACGCCGCCGCGCCCACCCGGCTGGTCGCCGACTTGCGCGAGGGGTGGACCGAGTTCACCGCCCGCGCCTGGGTGTGGTCGGTGGTGCTCGCCTTCATGGTCGTCAACGCGGCGGTGACCGGCGGCATCCAGGTCCTCGGCCCCGCCATCGCCGACACCACCTTCGGCAGGCTCGCCTGGGGGTTCATCCTCGGCGCGCAAACGGTCGGCGCCCTCCTCGGCGGTGTCGTCGCCAGCCGTTGGCAACCCCGGCACGCGTTGCTGTTCGGCACCGCGTTGGTCGCCGTCGAGGCGGTGCCGTTGTTGGTCTTGGCGCACGCCCAGTACGTCATCCCGCTGCTGGTGGTGATGTTCATCGGCGGGGTCGCGACCGAGCAGTTCGGCATCGCCTGGGACGTGTCGCTGCAGGAGAACGTGCCCCAAGCCCACCTCGCCCGCGTCTACTCCTACGACGCGCTGGGTTCGTTCATCGCGCTGCCCCTCGGCGAGATCGCCGTGGGGCCGCTCGCGGCGCACTTCGGCACCGCGACCACCCTGACCGGACTGGCGATCCTGGTCGTGGTCGCCGTCGCGGCGGCGACGCTCGCCCCCAGCGTCCGGGCGCTCACCCTGCGGCCCCGTTGACGCGCGATGGGTCACGCGCCAACGGAAGTGGGTCTAGCGGGTCGCGAAAGCCTTGCCGGTACTCGCGGCCAGGTCGTGCGCGGCCGCGGCGGACTGGTGCGACAAGGGGATCAGGTCGGCCATCGCCGGGTTGACCTCGGCCATGGTCAGTTCCGCGGTCACCTCGGTCACGTCCGCGCCGAAGACGTCGCGGAAGATCCGGACCAGCCAGGGCGTCGCGTGGTCCCAGCCCTCGCGGGGCGTGCCCGGACCGTAACCGCCGCCGCGCGCGACAGCGAGGGCGACGGATTTGCCCGCGAGCGGGGACTTGCCCGGCCTGAACCGCGGGTCGGTGATCAGCATGTCGATCCAGGCCTTGAGGTGCAGCGAGATCCCGAAGTTGTACAGCGGCGCGGCGATGACAGCGGCGTCGGCGGTGGCCAGTTCATCGGCGATCGCGGTGGCCAGGTCGACCGCGCCTGCCTGCTCGGGGGTGCGCTGGTCGATGGGCAGTTCCCGGCCTGCCAACGCCGCGGACCAGGCGGTGATCGGGACGGGGTCGGCGAAGACGTCACGGTGCCGCACGGTGCCGTCCGGGTGCTCGGCCCGCCACGCGCCGGTGACGGTGTCGGCGAGGGCACGGCTGACCGAACCACCGGCGCGGATGCTGCTGTCGACTCGGAGCAGGATCAAGGCTTCCTCCGGGATTTAGATCGTCTGTTCTGCAGATCATCTTGCCCGCAGAAGGATTCCGCTGTCCACCTTGTGCCGTACGATTGCGACCGTGCCCACACCAGCCGTCGAGTCCGACCTGGGCTGGGCCTTGGGCGCCGTCTTCCGTGGCTATGTCCGCGCCGCCGAGCAGGTGCTCGCGGGCCTCCCCGGCGGCCCCCGCGGCTACCAGGTCCTCACCACCGCCATCGAGGGCGAGTCGTGCAGCCAGCAGACCCTCGCCCACCGCCTCGGCGTGGACAAAACGGTGATGACCTACCTCATCGACGACCTCGAACGCACCGGCCTCGTCGAACGCCGCCCCGACCCCACCGACCGCCGCGCCCGCCTCCTCTCCGCCACCGACGCGGGCCACCGCAGGCACACCGAGACAACCGCAGCCCTACACGCCGTCGAGGCCGAAGTCCTCACCCCCCTAACCCCCACCGAACGCGAAACCCTCCGCGACCTCCTCCGCAAACTCGCCACCCACCAGGGCGACCCCACCACCCACCCCTGCGCCACCAACCCCTGCTGACACCCAGCGGTTTGTCGAGCCCCGGCAACCGTTTCGCGGGTTAACCAGCAGCCTCGCCACCACCGCAGCCGCTCACCCCTTCGACAACAGCCCCGCGTACGGGGATGACTGGTTGATGTGGTTAGGCGGCCGGTGATTGTGGGGAACAGCCCCGCGCGTGCGGGGATGACGCCCACGGAACCAAGGCATCCTTGGGGATGCCCGGAACAGCCCCGCGCATGCGGGGATGACCTGTTGGATTTGTTCGGCGTGCTTGATCTGCTGGGAACAGCCCCGCGCGTGCGGGGATGACGCCCACGGAACCAAGGCATCCTTGGGGATGCCCGGAACAGCCCCGCGCATGCGGGGATGACCTGTTGGATTTGTTCGGCGTGCTTGATCTGCTGGGAACAGCCCCGCGCGTGCGGGGATGACTTGAACACGTTGGGGATCTTCATGACCCCGTCGGGAACAGCCCCGCGCGTGCGGGGATGACGCCGAGACCGTCGTCGCCATCACCCCCGCCTACGGAACAGCCCCGCGCGTGCGGGGATGACAAGGCCGATCAGGCAATCGGCGACGAGAGCACAGGAACAGCCCCGCGCGTGCGGGGATGACAAGTCCACTCAGGATGGTGCGCAGGTTGGGCAGGGAACAGCCCCGCGCGTGCGGGGATGACAGGTCCGCGGCTATGACCTGCCGGAGGGTGTGCGGAACAGCCCCGCGCGTGCGGGGATGACACTTGATGACCAGGGGCGCTATAAGCCAAGCCCTCCGTTCTCATTCACTTTCGCGGTCGGCTTGCCCATCCCCATCAGCAGAGCCCCTCAGCGCACGCCTGCGGCGTCCATGCCGCGGAGTTCGCGTTTGAGGTCGTGGATTTCGTCGCGGAGGCGGGCGGCTAGTTCGAACTGGAGGTCGCGGGCGGCGTTCATCATCTGGTCGGTGAGTTGTTGGACGAGGTCGGCGAGTTCGGCGCGGGGCATGGATTTGGGGTCGCGGTCGGCGACGATGCCCGCGCTCTTGGCGTTGCCCGCCTCGCCGGTGGCGCGTTTGCCTCGGGAGGTGTTGCGGCCGGAGCCGCCGATGGGGACCGCGGTGTCGGACTCGTCGGCCTCGGTGTAGACGCGGTCGAGGATGTCGGCGATCTTCTTGCGCAGCGGCTGCGGGTCGATGCCGCGTTCGGTGTTGTACGCGACCTGCTTGGCGCGGCGGCGGTTGGTCTCGTCGATTGCCTGGGCCATCGAGTCGGTGATCTTGTCGGCGTACATGTGGACCTGGCCGGAGACGTTGCGGGCGGCGCGGCCGATGGTCTGGATCAGCGAGGTGGCGCTGCGCAGGAAGCCCTCCTTGTCGGCGTCCAGGATGGCGACCAGGGACACCTCGGGCAGGTCGAGGCCTTCGCGGAGCAGGTTGATGCCGATCAGCACGTCGTACTCGCCGATGCGCAGTTGGCGCAGCAGCTCGACCCGGCGCAGGGTGTCGACCTCGGAGTGCAGGTAGCGGACCCGGATGCCCAGTTCCAGCAGGTAGTCGGTGAGGTCCTCGGCCATCTTCTTGGTCAGCGTGGTGACCAGGACCCGCTCGTCGCGTTCGGCGCGGGTGCGGATCTCGTGCACCAGGTCGTCGATCTGGCCCTCGGTGGGCTTGATGACCACCTCCGGGTCGATCAGGCCGGTCGGGCGGATCACCTGCTCGACGAACTCGCCGCCTGCCTGGCCCATCTCGTACGGGCCGGGGGTGGCCGACAGGTACACCGTCTGGCCGATCCGCTGGGTGAACTCCTCCCAGGTCAGCGGCCGGTTGTCGGTGGCGCTGGGCAACCGGAAGCCGTGTTCGACCAGGTTGCGCTTGCGGGACATGTCGCCCTCGTACATGCCGCCGATCTGCGGGACCGTCACGTGCGACTCGTCGATGACCAGCAGGAAGTCGTCCGGGAAGTAGTCGATCAGGGTGGCCGGGGCGGTGCCTGCGCCGCGGCCGTCGATGTGCCGGGAGTAGTTCTCGATGCCGGAGCAGAAGCCGACCTGGCGCATCATCTCGACGTCGTAGCTGGTGCGCATCCGCAGCCGCTGCGCCTCCAGCAGCTTGCCCTGCTTCTCCAGGGTGGCCAGCCGCTCCTCGAGCTCCTGCTCGATGCCGCGGATGGCGCGTTCCATCCGCTCCGGGCCCGCGACGTAGTGGGTGGCCGGGAAGATCCGCAGTTCGTCGCACTCGCGGACGATGTCGCCGGTGAGCGGGTGCAGGTAGTACAGCTTGTCCACCTCGTCGCCGAAGAACTCGACCCGGATGGCCAGTTCCTCGTACGCCGGGATGATCTCCACCGTGTCGCCGCGGACCCGGAACGTGCCGCGGGCGAACGCGATGTCGTTGCGGCTGTACTGCACGTCGACCAGGGCGCGCAGGAACAGGTCGCGGTCGAGGGCCTCGCCGGTCTTGAGCCCGATCGAACGGTCCAGGTAGGACTGCGGCGTGCCGAGGCCGTAGATGCACGACACCGAGGCCACCACGATCACGTCCCGCCGGGACAGCAGGCTCATCGTCGCCGAGTGGCGCAGCCGCTCCACGTCGTCGTTGATCGACGAGTCCTTCTCGATGTAGGTGTCGGTCTGCGGGATGTACGCCTCTGGCTGGTAGTAGTCGTAGTAGCTGACGAAGTACTCGACCGCGTTGTCCGGGAAGAAGTCGCGCAGCTCGTTGGCCAACTGGGCGGCCAGCGTCTTGTTCGGCGCCATCACCAGCGTCGGCCGCTGCACCCGTTCCACCAGCCAGGCCGTGGTGGCCGACTTGCCGGTGCCGGTGGCGCCGAGCAGCACCACGTCCTGCTCACCCGCCCGGATGCGCCGTTCCAGGTCGTCGATGGCGGCGGGCTGGTCGCCCGCGGGCTGGTAGTCCGCGGCCATCCGGAACCGCCCGCCCGCGCGCGGGATGTCGCTGACGGGGCGGTGCTCCGAGTGGGCCAGCACCGGCGCCGACTCGGCCTGCCTCTGAGATTTCTCGGTCGCGAAAGCCACGGACCCGAGGCTACGCCGACCCACCGACAATCCCCGGACGGCGGGTTGACGGCGGCCGGGTTCCAGCCACTAGCAGTTGCAGTCGCACCCGTCGCAACAGCAGCCGTCACAGCAACAGCACCCGTCGCAGCCGTTGCAGTCACAACCGCTGCAGTCCGTGCAGTCGCAGCCGCTCTGGTGGCACCAGCCCGGCTTGGGTTGGCCGGTCCACGGGTCGAAGTACGGATCCGCGCAGCAGTACCGGCAAGAGCAGCACATGACGAGCGCGATGCCGCAGCCCCCTGCCGTCCCACGCTTCTTACCCCACTTCGGGCCGTCGTCATGAGGTTGCCGCGGCCCAGGAGTGAGCGGACGGTGCTGACCTGGTTGCTGTCGGCCAGGTTGCTCTCGACTCGTGGCGAGATGGCCGAAAGTGCGGTGCACGGCGGAATCGAGTTCGTGCACCAGCAGCGCGTGGACCAATTTCTGGTCGTGGAACTCGGCTTCCCGCAGAGCGAGCCGTACGCCCAAGACAGCGTCTTCGCACAACCGGCGTGCTTCGTCCAAGGTGGTCCCGGTTGCGGCGAGCGGGTTCCACGCGCCGGTGGTGGCGTCCTCGTCGAGGTCTTCGACCGCGTCGAGCAGGTGGGCCACACGCCCGAACATGCGTCCGGCCTCCGCGAGCGGCGCGGTGTTGCCGGGCCTACCGGACAAAACAGCGGTATGTGCGAAGGCGGCCGCGGTGGCTGTCTCGGTGGGCTCGGTGGCGAGCAGGACCGACGAGCCGGTGAGCAGGCCCGACTCCAGTTCACCCTGTCTGCCCACGGCGTCGAGGAGGACGGCCGTGGAGAACCCGATCCGCTCCCCCGTCGCCGCGCCCTGCCTGGCCCACCGGGACGCGACCCGGCGCGCAACGCCCGCCACCGGGGCCCGGCGGAACCCGCCGTCGCCATCATCGACGTGGTCGCGCATCTTCGCCGCCGCCAGCACCAGCGACACGGCGGCGGCCAGCCGGGCACCCGAGCCCTCGGCAACCGGGGCGGTGCGCATGCCGCGGAGCGGGCACGGACCGGCGACCCGACGCGTGCCCACAACCGGCGACTGGGCCTCCACCAGCGCGGACACCACCAGACCGTCGTAGTTGGTCACGGTTCGGGCGAGCTGGCCGTGGTCATCGCGCAGGGCGAGGCAGAGGCCGCAGAGGTGAGCCATCCACGAGGTCCGCAGCGTCACCGACAAGCGGTGCCTGCACGGCCGAAGGATTCCGAACACGCTGCCTGACCTCCACCGTCCGCACGACCCGACCGGGGCGGGAGCCTAGTGGCTCGACCCAGAGGCGGACAGGGTCTCGACCTGCCCACCTCTGGGTCGAGCCACTAGCGAGTATTCACCCGTACGGGTGGAGAAAAGACACCACAAGGTCTGGGCTTGCCGCGGGGTCGGTAGGCACGATGTGCCCATGCGCGCCCATGTCGACGGTTCGGCCACCGAGGTGGTCGGCGACCTGCCCGTGCCACCGGCCCGCCGGGACGACACGGCCCACGAGGTCCACCCGCCCAAGGTGGAGTTGTTCGACCCGACCCGGATGACCAACACGGACCCGAAGGGGTTCATCCGGCCGGTGGACGAGTACCGGCGAACCCCGCACGGGCTGTACATGTCCCGCCCGGTCGACGGTCACCCGAGGATCGCGCACTTCGAGTCGCTGCTGCTGCCGCGCGCCGGGCTGCGGGTGTCCAAGTGGCGTGGGCGACCTGGGGTCGACCTGGGCCACGACTTCTACATCGACGTCGTGGACGTGACCGTGGCGGGCGGCGAGTGGCGGACGGTGGACCTCTACCTGGACGTCCTGGTGCGCACGCGGCGTGACCTCCGGGTCGAGGACAGCGACGAGTTGCTGGCCGCGTTCCGGGCCGGGCTGATCGATCTCGCGACCACCCAGCGGGCCATGGAACGCGCGCACGACACGGTCGACGGCATCGCCCGCACCGGGTACGACGTGGACGCCTGGCTGGCCGGTCAGGACATCGCCGCCCCGTGGGCGTCCCGTTAGTGGCTCGCGGACCAGCGGGGTCAACTATCCGTGAGGACCCGGTCGGCCAATTCGCCTGAACGATATCGGAGCGCACACGATCCGTGACATAACGAATCGACCCCGGTAGTCACACAGCGCACGTTTCCGACTACCCTCTGGCCGCGTGGGCACGGCCATCACCCCGCAACTGGTCGACATCGTCGACACGGTCACCGCGGTTCGCAGCTACTCATCCGGGATGTCCCGGGTGCTCCGCACGTGCCAGGTCGAGCGGTGGGGCCTGCGCATGGAGTGCCCCACCCCGGAGGATCCGTTCTCCGACGCCGAGGTGACCTGGCTGCTGCCGCACCTCAACCTGCGGCTCACCCAGCGGAAACCGAGGTCCCGGCACGCGCGCGGCGGCCCCAGCGTGCTCACCGCGGTCCGGGTGCTGCGCGACGGCCGGACCTGGCGCACCACCGACCTGCTGCTCGGCCTGGCCGCCCCGGGCGGGACGACGGCGCGGATCGTCCGCTCGGAGGAGTTCGCCGCCGCGGTCGCGGGCCGGGTGCTGCGGGTCGGCGACGCGGACCTGGCGCTGTGCACGGTGCACCAGACCCTGGAGGAACTGAGCCGGTTCCGGCACGACCTGTCGTCCTGGCTGGCGTACAAGCACGTCTTCGAGGTCTGGCCGCCGTTCGGCGCCTGATCCCCGCGCTAGCCCGCCCGCCAACCGGTCGCGTCCGCCCACGCCTGCGCGCGCTGGATGGCCTGGTCGAACCACGGTTCCTTGGCCTGCGCGTACTCCGGGATCGCCGCGAAATCGCCCGCCAGCCCGCGCTTGACCTCCTGGTACTCGGCGCGCGCCGCGTCGTCGGCGCGCAGCCAGGCGGGGAACAGCAAGGTGTGCCGCGCGAACGGGCTGTCCCGGGTGCGGACGTGGACGTTCGCCCAGCGCAGCGGGTCGGCGGCGACGTGGGTCCGCTTGGGGAAACCGGACGAGTCGCTGACGAACTCGGGGTGGCGCGGGAAGCCCGCGGCGGCGAGGGGTTCGTCGAGCGAGTCGTCGAGGGTGGGGACGACGACCTGGAAGTCGAGCACGTCCTTGGCGGCCAGGCCGGGCACCGAGGTGGAACCGACGTGGTCGACCCGGATCGCGCGGGGACCGACGGCGAGCCGGAGCCGTTCGAGCAGCCGTTCGGCCTGCAACGGCCAGGTCAGGTCGTAGTCGACGATGCGCGGAGCACCGCGGTCGACGTGGCGGCGGAGGCGGATGTTCTCCTCGTACGGCGCCAACCGGGTGGTCCACAACGCGTCTACGGCGGCATTGGTCCCGGCGGGGGTGCCCGCGTTGGACAGCCAGATGTCGCCGACGGCGCGGCGGGCGTCGTCGTCGGCCTGGGCGGCGACGCGGGCGCGCGCGTCGGACTCGGTAAGACCGCGCGAGGTCACCAGCCTGCGCACCCGCTCGTCGACGGGCGTGTCGACGATGACGACCAGGTGGTACAGCGCGCCCATGCCGTTCTCGACGAGCAGCGGGACGTCGTGCACCACGATCGCGTCCGCCGGGGCCTCGGCGACCAACTCGGCGGCGCGTTCGCGGACCAGCGGGTGCACCAGGGCGTTGAGCCGCTGCCGGGCCGCGTCGTCGCTGAACACGATCTTCGCCAGCGCGGGCCGGTCGAGGGCGCCGTCGCCGGTCAGCACCCCGGGCCCGAACTCGGCGACGACGGCGGCCAGGCCGGGGGTCCCCGGTTCGACCACCTCGCGCGCCACCCGGTCGGAGTCGACCACGACCGCGCCGTGCCCGGCCAACCGACCGGCCACTGTGGATTTACCGGACCCGATCCCCCCGGTGAGGCCGACACGCAGCATGGCCGCATTCTTCCAGCAGCGAGTGGTTCGCGGGTGAACTGTTGACAACTGGCCCGCCGGACACGCCGTGCCGCTACCGGGATTTGTCACCCCGGCCGGCTACGGTGTGCCCAGGGATATCACCCAAGCGGAGGAACGATGCACAACTCGCCGCGCCGAGGTCGGCACCGACTCGGCACCCCGGGTCTGGTGCACTGCACCGAGTACCTGCCGGTCGCCGCTGCCCTGGCCGCCCGCCGCGCCTGGGCGTCCCTGCTGCCCGCCCGGCACAGCCTCGCCGGTCTGCGCCGCCGCGCCGCCTTGGCCGCCGCCGAACGCGCCTGGGCACCACAGGTCCGCGCCGCTTAGCACTCCGCGCACCCGGGTCAGTGCTCGGTCAGCGCGAGATCGGCCAGCTTCGCCGCCTGCTCCGCGTTGACCACCGCGGGCTGCGCCGTGATCGCGACGGTGAACTTCCCCCGGGCCGCCAGGACCGTCCTGGTCGGTCCCTCCAGCAGGAAACCCTTGTCCGCCCCCACCTGGATCTCCTGCGGGGCGGTCCCCTTGTCCCGCTCCGCGTCGACGGTCTCCTGGATGCGGGTCCGCGCTGAGGTCTCGTCGGTGTACCCGGCCAGCCCGACCGTGAGCACCGCCGCGGACTGCGGCTGACCGGCGGGAATGCCGTAGTAGCAGTCCACCCGCCCGGTCCGCCCGATCTTCGGCAACGCCACCCCCACCACCACGTCCGTGCGCCCCGTGATGACGGTGGTGACAACGCCGTCCAGGTCCTGCCGGGTGAGCACCTTCCCACAAGCCGTCGGCACCGACCCCCGCGCGGGCACCGGCTTCGGCGCGGACGTCGAGAACTGCGGAACCGACGGCGCCTGCCGCGCACTCGTGGTCGGCGGCGCGGAGGTGCAGGCGGCCAGCAGCAACACGAGAGGCAGCAACAGTATCCGCACGTCGCAGACGGTAGATCCCCACCGCCGGTTCGGAAAGTGGAAGATCCCAGCGGGTGAGGCAGGAAGGAAGCGACGATCATGCGACTCGGAACGGTGGCCATCGTGGTGCGCGACTACGACGAGGCGATCGCGTTCTACTCGACGGTGCTCGGGTTCGAGTTGATCGAGGACACGCCGCTGGGTGACGGGAAGCGGTGGGTCGTGGTCGACGGCGGCGGGGTCAGGCTGTTGTTGGCGGAGGCCGCGTCCACCGAACAAAAAGCCAGGGTCGGCGACCAGACCGGGGGGCGAGTCGGGTGGTTCCTGCACACCGAGGACTTCGCGGGAGACCACGACCGGCTGCGACGAGCAGGGGTCGAGTTCGAGGAAGATCCGCGCGAAGAGGCGTACGGAACAGTCGCCGTGTTCAGGGACGTCTACGGCAATCGGTGGGATCTCGTGGAAAGCCGAAGGGCCCCGCACCGGTGAGGTGCGGGGCCCTTCGGGGAAGGACTGACTAGCTCACACGCCGCCCGAGAGCTTTTCGCGGAGGGCCGCGAGCTGCTCGTCGCTGGCGAGGGTGCCGCCGCTCTGGGCGGGCTTCTCACCACCGGTCGAGGAGTAGTTCTGCTCGCCACCACCGGCGGCACCGGCGACAGCGCCCTCGGCCTCGGCGGCCGCGTCGGCCTCCGCGGCCTTGGCGATCTGCTTCATGTGCTGCTCGTAGCGGGCGTGCGCGTCGGCGTACTGGCGCTCCCACTCCTCGCGCTGCTTCTCGAAGCCTTCCTGCCATTCCTGGGTGTCCGGGTCGAAGCCCTCGGGGTAGATGTAGTTGCCCTCGGGGTCGTACTCGGCGGCCATGCCGTACTGGGTCGGGTCGAACTCGGTCTCGGTGGTGAAGCCCTCGTTCGCCTGCTTGAGCGACAGCGAGATGCGGCGCCGCTCCAGGTCGATGTCGATGACCTTGACCATGACGTCGTTGCCGACCTGGACGACCTGCTCCGGGATCTCCACGTGCCGCTCGGCGAGCTCGGAGATGTGCACCAGACCCTCGATGCCCTCGTCGACCCGGACGAACGCGCCGAACGGAACCAGCTTGGTGACCTTGCCCGGCACGATCTGGCCGATCGCGTGGGTGCGGGCGAACTGGCGCCACGGGTCTTCCTGGGTGGCCTTGAGCGAGAGCGACACGCGCTCGCGCTCCATGTCCACGTCGAGGACCTCGACGGTGACCTCCTGGCCGACCTCGACGACCTCGGACGGGTGGTCGATGTGCTTCCAGGACAGCTCCGACACGTGCACCAGGCCGTCGACCCCACCGAGGTCGACGAAGGCGCCGAAGTTGACGATGGAGGACACGACGCCCTTGCGGACCTGGCCCTTCTGCAACTGGTTGAGGAACTCGCTGCGGACCTCGGACTGGGTCTGCTCCAGCCACGCGCGCCGGGAGAGAACCACGTTGTTGCGGTTCTTGTCCAGCTCTATGATCTTCGCTTCCAGCTCGCGGCCGACGTACGGCTGCAGGTCGCGCACGCGGCGCATCTCGACCAGCGAGGCGGGCAGGAAGCCGCGCAGCCCGATGTCCAGGATGAGACCGCCCTTGACGACCTCGATGACCGTGCCCTTGACCGGCTCGTCCGACTCCTTGAGTGCCTCGATCGTGCCCCACGCCCGCTCGTACTGCGCGCGCTTCTTGGACAGGATCAGGCGGCCCTCCTTGTCCTCCTTCTGCAGGACCAGGGCCTCGACCTCGTCGCCAACGCTGACCACGTCGGCGGGGTCGACATCGTGCTTGATCGACAGCTCGCGCGAGGGGATGACACCCTCGGTCTTGTAGCCGATGTCGAGCAGGACCTCGTCCCGGTCGACCTTGACGATCGTGCCCTCAACGATGTCACCGTCGTTGAAGTACTTGATCGTCGCGTCGATCGCGGCGAGGAACTCCTCCTCCGTCCCGATGTCGTTGATGGCGACCTGCTGCTTCGGCGTGGCGGCAGCCGGGACAATGGTGGTGTCGGTGGACATTAGGTAGGTGGCTCCGGTACGGATTGGGGGTCGCTGGGTTCAGTTCTCGGGCGCCGCGGGATCGTCGTCGCCGACGGACACCCGGATAACAGGAACCAACACCGCCAACGCCGCACCGTCCCGGGATCATTCCCCAGCGCTGGGTCAAACCCGGGGCAGCGCGATACCACCGCGCGGATGTATCCTACGCGGCCCCGCGAGAGCCGGGCAAACCCGGGGTGCACTCCCGCCGGTGCCGGTCGCGGCCGGGCTGACAGGATGGTCCGGTGGCGAGCGAGACCAGCGCGGAGCGGGCTCTGGGGACGACCGGTGTGGCCAGGGTGGCGGTGGGGTCGACCGAGTCGGTCGCGGCGAACATCGCCTGGTGGGACGCCGACGCGGACGACTACCACCGGGAGCACGGGGACTTCCTCGGGGTCAGCGATTTCATGTGGTGCCCGGAGTCGGTGCGCGAGGCGGACGCGCGGCTGCTCGGCGACGTCGACGGGCGGGACGTGCTGGAGGTCGGCTGCGGGTCGGCGCCGTGCGCGCGGTGGCTGGCCGACCAGGGCGCGCGGGTGGTCGGGCTGGACCTGTCGAGCGGGATGCTGCGGTACGCGGCGGCGGCGAACACGGCGACCGGGACCCGGGTGCCGTTGGTGCGGGCGAACGCGGAGCGGTTGCCGTTCGCGGCGGGCTCGTTCGACCTGGCGTGCTCGGCTTTCGGCGCGGTGCCGTTCGTCGCCGATGTCGGCGCGGTGTTCCGCGAGGTGGCCCGGGTGCTGCGGCCGGGCGGCACCTGGACGTTCGCCGTCACCCACCCGATGCGGTGGATCTTTCCGGACGACCCCGGCCAGGACGGGTTGCGGGTGACCGGCTCGTACTTCGACCGGACCCCGTACGTGGAGGTCGACGCGGACGGCACGCCGACCTACGTGGAGCACCACCGCACGCTGGGCGACTACGTCCGCGCCCTGCACGGCGCCGGGTTCGACCTGTTCGACCTGGTGGAGCCCGAGTGGCCGGAGGGGCACACGCAGGAGTGGGGGCAGTGGAGCCCGCTGCGCGGTGAACTGTTCCCGGGGACCGCGATCTTCCGCTGTCGCCGGTGACCGCCCCGCTGGTGCGGGCGCAGTCGGTTCGGTTCGCCGGGCTGGACCCGCTGCTGCCCGCCGTCGTCGAGCCACCACCGGGGGACGTGATCACGGCGGCGCTGCCGGACGGTGACCGGGTGGCGGCGGTGATCACCAAGACCACCCCTGCGCCGGGCACCCCGCAGACGCTGTGGTCGGCGGCGCGGGTGTGGGAGATGCACCCGCTGGCCGGGGCGACCGGCGGTGCCGGGGTGGACGCGTTGCTGCGGCGGTGGCCGTCGGTGCTGGCGCGGGTCTCCCCCGGCCGGGATTCCTCGTGCGTGGTGTCGTGGCCCGCGCGGGACGTCGCGGCGACCAGCGCGTTCCTGGCGCACGGATTCGTCCCGCTCGCGGTGTTGGCCGTGCGGACGGGCGGTCCGACCGCGAGCGGCGGCCAGACGTCCGCGCGGGTGCGACGGGCGGTGGCGGGCGACCTCGACGCGCTGGTGGTCTCGGCGATGGCGGAACTGGAGTACTCGGCGCTGGTCGGCGGCGCGATCCCCCGCGCGGGGGCGGCGACCATCAAACGGGAGGCGCTGCGCCAACACCTCGCCCAAGGGGACCCGATCTGGATCGCCGAACTCGACGGCGTTCCAGTGGGCCACATCGAGGGTTGGCACACCGTGTCGACGGCGGGCTCGTGGGCGGAGACCCGGCTGCGGCACGGGCGGTGGGCGTACGTGAACTGCCTGTCCGTGCTGCCATCCGCGCGAGGTAGTGGCGTCGGCCGCGCGTTGACAGATGTGGCGCACGATGAACTGCTCGTCGCGGGTACGGCGGGCTCGTTCCTGTACTACAACCCGCCGAACCCGGTTTCACCGGTGTTCTGGGCCCGACAGGGCTACCGGCCACTGTGGACAGTCTGGGAGATCCGCCCCGCGAGCGCGCTCCGCTGACCCCCGGGTCCCGGCTTCACCCCATCGAGTCGTCCAGATCACCCCCTCCCCGGTTGCGCCGTGCCCCCGCCCGGCGCAGTATTTGAACTGACCAGTCAGTTTAAGAGCCAGCCGGCTCAAGGGGAGGTGTCGTGGACGTCTACGCGGACCGCGTCGTGGTGACCGGGGCGCACGGCCGCCTGCTGGAGCCGACCTCGCTCCGAGTCGGCCCCGGTGAACTCGCCGTGGTCGCGGGCGAACCCACCGCCGGTCACACCGCCTTCGGCCTGGCGTTGACCGGCCGGATCGCCCCGTCGGAAGGGTCGGTCAGCCCGTCGGCGGCCGAACTGCGGGCGCACGCCGTCCTGGTCGACGCGCCCGCCGTCACCGAGCCCGAGCCGAACCTGCGGGTCGCCGACGTGATCGCCGAGGAGCTCGTGCTGGCCGGGGCGCGACACCGGAAGTCGGCCACCGCCCGGCTCCTCGACGAGCACGGCCTCGCGCCGGGCACCCGGTTCGAGGACGTCCCCGGCCGGACCAGGGTCGCGCTGCTGACCGCGCTGGCCGCGAGCCGCCCCGGCGCCGAGCTGCTGGTGATCGACACGCCCGACCGGCACAGCAGCGACCCCGCCGACTGGCTGCCGACCGCGATGGCGCACGCGAAGGACGGTCGGGCGGTGGTCGTGCTGTGCGGCACGTCGACCGCGTTGCGCCTCCCCCTGACCCCGGCCCGGCTCGGCGAGTCGGACCAGCCCGCCCCCCTGGAGTCGTCGCTGTGAGTGTTCTCCGCCTGGCCCGCAACGAGCTGCGCCGGGTCAGCTCGGGCACCCTGCCCAAGCTGGCCGTCGCGGCCCTCGTGCTGGTGCCGCTGCTCTACGGCTCGCTGTACCTGTACGCCAACGCCGACCCGTACAACCGGCTGGACAAGATCCCGGCCGCGCTGGTGGTCACCGACCAGGGCGTGCTGCTGGCCGACGGGTCCAGGCTGGACGCGGGCGGCAAGGTGGCCGAGCAGTTGAAGTCGTCCGGGAAGTTCGACTGGCGCGAGGTGGACGCCAAGGCGGCGGAGGACGGGGTGCGGTCCGGGCAGTACACCTTCTCGATCACGCTGCCGGAGGACTTCTCCGCGTCGCTGGCCTCGTCAGCGGACTTCGCGCCGCGGCAGGGCATGATCACGGTGACCACCAACGACGCCAACAACTACCTGGTCGGCACGATCGCGGACCGGGTGGTCAGCGCGGTCCGCGAGTCGGTGGCGGCGGCGGTCGGCACCCAGGCGGCGGACAAGTTCCTGGTCGGGTTCGGCACCGTCTACCAGCGCACCCAGCAGGCCGCCGACGGCGCGGCCCGGCTGACCGACGGCGCGACCCAGCTCGACACCGGCGCCACCCAACTGTCCGACGGTCAGCACAAGCTGCTCGACGGCGCCACCCAGCTCGCCGACGGTTCGACGGCGGCGGCCACCGGCGCGCGCAAGCTGTCGTCCGGTTTGGACACGTTGCAGGCCAAGACGAAGGACCTCCCGGCGCAGACCGCGCAGCTCGCCTCGGGCGCGCGGCAGGTGGCCAACGGCAACGAGCAGGTCGCGACGACCGCGGAGCAGTTGTCGGCGGCGGCGCAGGGCGCGGTCGACAAGATCGGCGACCTCGACTCGGCCATCAGCGCCAAGCTGCACGCCGCGGGCCTGTCCGACGCCGACGTCACCCAGGTCATGGGCCAACTGCGCACGCTGCGCGACCCGGTCAACCAGGCGAACAGCCAGGTGCAGACCGCCGCCGGGCAGTTGCGGACGCTGGCCAACGGCGCCGACCAGGTCGCCGACGGCGCCGAGACCCTGGCGGACGCCACCCCCGCGCTGACCACGGGCATCTCCGACGCGGCGACCGGCGCCCGCGACCTGTCCACCGGCGTCGGCAAACTCCACGACGGCGCCGCGACCCTGAAGTCCGGCGAGGTCTCCGCCGTCGACGGCACCGACAAGCTGACCGCCGGTTCGAAGCAACTCCTCGACGGCGCCACCCAGTTGCGCGACGGTCTCACCGCGGGCCTCGGCCAGATCCCGCACCCGGACAACGCGACCCGCGAGGCCACCGCGAAAACCATCGGCGACCCGGTCGCCGTGCACACCGTCGGCGAGAACAGCGCGGGCAGCTACGGCGCGGGCCTGGCCCCGTTCTTCCTCGGCCTCGCCCTGTGGATCGGCGCGTTCGTGCTGTTCCTGCTGATCCGGCCGCTGTCCGCGCGCGCCCTTGCGGCCGGGCACTCGGCTCCCCGCACCGCGCTCGCCGGTTGGCTCACCCCCGCCGCGCTCGGCCTGGCCCAGGTCGTGATCATGTACGCCGCCGTCACCACCCTGATCGGCATCCACCCGGCCCGACCGATCGCCACCCTCGGTTTCCTGATGCTGACGTCGATCACGTTCGTCGCCGTCGTGCACGCGCTGAACGCCCTGCTGGGACCGGTCGGGAAGTTCGTCGCGCTGGTCGTCCTGATCCTGCAGTTGATCAGCGCCGGTGGCACGTTCCCCTGGCAGACCCTGCCGGGCGCGTTGATCCCGCTGCACAAGGCCCTGCCGATGGGGTACGTGGTCGACGGGCTGCGACACCTGCTCTACGGTGGCTCCGCCGACGGGGTGGGAGCCGACATCGGCGTGCTGCTGGCGTACCTGATCGGAGGACTCGTGCTGTCGACCCTGGCCGCGCGCAGGCAACGGGTGTGGACACCGGCGCGGCTGAAGCCGGAACTGGTCTTGTGACCGGGCGGACCAGCGCGACCAAGCGCAAACTGTTCGACGCCACGCTGCGGTTGGCCGGGACGCGGGGGATGGTGGGCCTCACCGTTGACGAAATCGCGGCTGAGGCGGGGGTCGCGAAGGGGACGGTTTACTACAACTTCGGCAGCAAGGACGGGTTGATCGATGCTTTGCTGCGGTATGGGGTTGATCTGCTCGCTGCTCGGTTGAGGTCGGCCGAGGGGTCGGCTGCGGATACGTTGACCTTTTTGATCGACGGGATGTTGGGGTTCTTTGCGGAGTACCCGACGTTTGCGCAATTGCTGGTGAGCGAGCTTTGGCGGACTCCTGGGCAGTGGCAGCAGACGTTGACGTTGCTGCGGGAAGAAGTGACGTCGATTATTCGGGGGCAGTTGCAGCGGTTGGCTGATGAGGGGGAGATGCCGGAGGGGATTCGGGTGGAGACGGCTGCTTCGGCGTTGTTCGGGACGGTGTTGGTGGTGGCGTTGGATTGGCAGGTTTTTAATCGGGAGCAGACGGGGGTGGAGGTTCGGGAGTCGGTGCTGATGTTGGTTCGGGGGCTTCGGCGGGGATAGCGCTTGGGGGGTGCTCCTGGGGGAGCCTTCTTGGGGTGTGTCCCTGGGTTTCTCCAGGTGGTCGTGGTTGGGGTGGACTGTCGGTGGGGTTGTCTAGGCTGTGTATTCAGGGGCTCAAGTTCGGGTTGATCATGGTTGTCGGTCGGCGGGCGGATCTTGTCGGTGGGTCGGTCTAGGCTGTGTATTTGGGGGCGTTGTTGGCGGTTGATCTTGTGTGAGGAGGCTCTGGGCCTCGGCTGCGCCTCGGGGTTCGGCCTTGTCGCCTGGCGGCGACGCCGGCCTCGGGCGCCAGATAAAACGGGCGGTTGGGATCGGCGGGTCCCGAGGCGCGCGGTGCAGGTTGGTGGACTTCGTCGATGTGGGTGTTGGTTTCGAGGCGCGCGGTGCGGGGGTGGGGCTTCGCCGATGGGGCGGGGGTTTTGTGGCGCGCGGGGGGCAGGGGTGGGGCTTGGCCGATGGGGCGAGGGTTTTGTGGCGCGCGCGGGGGGCAGGGGTGGGGCTTCGTCATGCGGTGGATTCGATTGTGGTGGTGCCGGGTGGGCGTGGTGGTTCTTGCTCGCGAGTGGCTGGTTGGAGAGGCGGGTTCTTGGCCTGCTTGAAGGCGCGATGTGAATGGGATAAGGGGAGAGTTGTCAGGGGTGGGTGAGGGCGCGGCGGGTGGCGTTGAGGATTTCTTCGGTGATTTCGGTGGGTGAGGGCCAGCGGGTGCGGCCTGCGTAGCCGACTGGGGCGAGGATGACCTGGTGGAGGGGGTGGCCTTTCAGCACTGTCGGCTCGGTGTGGTTGTGGGGGGTGCAGGCCTCGACCACGGGGGCGTGCGGGGCGAGGAGGGGGGCGATGGCGCGGAGGGTGGGGGTGCGGGTGTCGGCGTGGATCCAGGTGATGAGGAGGTCGGCGGGGGCGCCGAGGGTGCGGCGGGCTCGGGTGGCGAGGGTGCGGGGGTGGGCCCAGTCGGCCTCGACCCAGCGGGCTCGGCCAGATGTCGCCGTGTCGTGGTCGGCGGGGAGGGGGGCGTAGTGGCGGCTGGGGAGCACCACATACCAGCCGTTGGCCACCAGGCGTTCTACGCAGCCGGTGAGCATGCCGGTTCCGCTGAGCACCAGGGCACGTTTGGTTCCCACGCCGCCTCCCGTTGTCAGGCGGGGCCCCGGGTGTAGCGCTCGTGGTGGATGACCTGGTCCACCGGGATGCGGCTCCGCCAACCGTGTCGTTCGAGGTCGGGGACCTCCTGGAGCCGCTCGACCGGGCCGAGGCAGAGCCAGGCCACCGGCCGCACCGACGCGGGGATGTGCAGGAGCGACCGGAGGTGGTCCTCTTGGTAAAAGCTTACCCAACCGACGCCCAATCCCTCAGCGGTCGCGGCGAGCCAGAGGTTCTGGATGGCCAGGCACACCGAGTACAGGCCCGCGTCGGCGATGGCGTGCCTGCCGAGGACGGCGGGGCTGCCCCGGTCCGGGTCGTAGGTGACGACGACGGACAGGGTCGACTCGAGGATTCCGTCGATCTTGATGCGGTCGAAGGCGGTGGCGCGTTCCCCGGTGAGGCCTGCGGCGAAGTGGGCGCGTTCGTCGTGCACGTGGCGGTGGAAGCGGGCCCGGGTGTCCGGGTCGCGGACGACGACGAAGTCCCACGGTTGCGTCATGCCCACGCTGGGCGCGGCGTGCGCGGCGGACAGGACGCGGCGTAAGACCTCGTCGTCGATGGCGGCGCCGGTGAACTCGGCGCGCACGTCGCGGCGGCGGGAGATGACCTCGTAGACGTCCATCCCGCCAGCGTAAATCAGCCGGCGCGGTGCTGGGTCAGGCTGAAGGTGTTACCCGAGTCGTCGCGGAACATGGCTTCGATCCCGTAAGGACGGTCCGCGGGTTCGCTGAGGAACACGACGCCGCGCTCGCTGAGCTCGCGGTACGCCTTGTGGCAGTCGTCGGTGGACAGGACGCCGGGGCCGAGGGCGCCCTTGGCGATCAGGCCGCTGATGACCTCGGCGGTCTCCGGGTCGTTGCCCATCGACGGGTGCGCCAGGATCAACTCGCCGCCGCCACCGGGCGGGGCGACGGTGAGCCAGCGGGCGGTGCCGGGCTCGGGTCCCAGGGGGACGTCCATCCGCGCCTCGAACCCCAACTTCTCGGTGTAGAACGCCTTCGCCGAGTCCTGGTCGAGCACCCAGACGGTCGTGTGCGTCAACTTCATCTTCGCGATCTCTCCCTGCTTGTCGTCGCTGGGGGTCACGCTAGGCCCTCGTCAGGTCGGGTGCCTTCTCCTGGATTGCGGGCCCACAACATCGCGATGCAGCCGGGGATCGCGGGCGGCCCCCCGCGTTCGACGACGCGCCTGCGGTACTCGCTGGGCGGGCAGCCGACCAGTTCGGTGAACCGGGACGAGAACGACCCGAGGCTGCTGAACCCCACCACCTGGCAGATCTCGGTGACGGTCAGGTTCGCGTTCGCCAGCAGGTCTTTCGCCCGCTCAACCCGCCGCCTGCTCAGGTACGCCCCCGGCGGTTCGCCGTAGGCGCTCTTGAACTCCCGCGCGAAGTGGTACCGCGAGAACCCCGCCTCCGCCGCCATGGTCGCCAAGTCCAACGGCTCGGCGTAGCGGGCGTCGATCAGATCGCGCGAACGCCGCAGGTGTACGAGCACGTCAACGGCGGTCACCACCCGAGTTTACGCCCGCGCCAAGCCCCGACCACGCCGACGATGTGGCTGGGTGTGGATCAGCGGCGGCCGTGCCTCCCGTGCGAGGCGATCCTGGCGCGGTGCTTGCCCGGTGGGCGGTCCCCCGGCTCGCGGAACGAATCGAAGACCCACCACGCGGCGAGCACGAACAAGATCAAGGAGGCCAACAGGCAGAGGGCGAGTACCGCCACCAGGCCTGATTCGTTGGCGACGCCGTCCGCGACCAGGTTGTCCGGGTCGGTGCGGTCGTAGACGACGGTGATCGGGTCGCCCACTCCGAACCTGGCGTCCGACCGGGTGAGGTAGAGCGTGCGGACCCGCTCGACACCGGCGACGCTGAACCGGGCGTCGAGCGAGCCGTCTTCGCGCCCGGTGGGTTGCTTGACCCGCACCACGACGCCCCGGACGTGCACGGCGTTCGCCTGCAGCGACTGCTGCGCCGCGTCCACCGGCGCGGCCGCCGCGCCACCCGCCACGCCCGAGCCGACGCAGGCCACCAACGCGCACCCGGCCCAGATCAGCCTGGTCCGCCGGTACCCCACGTCAACGCCCCGGCCGGTGCATGATCCCCACCCCCGTGGAGATCATCGCTCAGTGGCGGTGGGTGTTCCAGGAGTGGCGGGTCACGGGGGGATCAGTGGGCGGCGTCGTTCCAGGAGTGGCCGAAGCCGACGGAGATGTCGAGGGGGACGCGGAGGTGGAAGGCGGCGGCCATCTGGGTGCGGACGAGGGATTCGGCTTCGGCGCGCTCGCCCGCGGCGACCTCGAGGACGAGTTCGTCGTGGACCTGCAGGAGGGTGCGGGTGCGCAGGCCGGTCTTGGTGAGCTCGCGGTGGACGTTGAGCATGGCGACCTTGATGATGTCGGCGGCGCTGCCCTGGATGGGGGCGTTGAGCGCCATCCGCTCGGCCATCTCGCGGCGCTGGCGGTTGTCGCTGGTCAGGTCGGGCAGGTAGCGGCGGCGGCCGAACAGGGTCTCGGTGTAGCCGTCCTTGCGGGCCTTGGCGACCACTTCGTGCAGGTAGTCGCGGACACCGCCGAAGCCCTGGAAGTAGTCGTCCATCAGGCCGCGGGCCTCCTCGGTGGAGATCCGCAACTGCTGGGACAGGCCGTAGGCGGACAGGCCGTACGCCAGGCCGTAGTTCATCGCCTTGATCTTGGCGCGCTGCTCCTGGCCGACCGAGGTGGGGTCGACGCCGAAGACGCGGGCGGCGGTGGCGGCGTGGAAGTCGAACCCGGAGTGGAACGCCTCGATCAGGGCGGCGTCCTCGGACAGGTGCGCCATGATCCGCATCTCGATCTGGCTGTAGTCGGCGGTGAGCAACTCCGCGTAGTCGGCGCCGACGACGAACGCCTCGCGGATGGTGCGGCCCGCCTCGGTGCGGATCGGGATGTTCTGCAGGTTCGGCTCGGTCGAGGACAGCCGACCGGTGGCGGCGATGGTCTGGTTGAACGTCGTGTGGATGCGGCCGTCCTCGGACACCGACTTGATCAGGCCCTCGACGGTGACCCGCAGCCGGGTGGCGTCCCGGTGCTCCAGCATGTGCGCCAGGAACGGGTGCTGGGTGGTCTCGTAGAGCGTGGTGAGCGCCTCGGCGTCGGTCGTGTAGCCGGTCTTGGTGCGCTTGGTCTTGGGCATCTGCAGCTCGTCGAACAGCACGACCTGCAACTGCTTGGGCGAACCGAGGTTGATTTCCTTGCCGATCACGTCGAACGCGGCCCGCTCGGCATCGCGCACCCGGGCGGCGAACTCGGACTCCAGGACCTCCAGCCGCTCCGTGTCGACGGCGATGCCGACGGCCTCCAGGTCGGCCAGCACCCGCAGCAGCGGCAGCTCCATGTCGGTGAGCAGCCCGGCCTGCCCGGTCTCGGCGAGCGCCGTGTCCAGCGCGTCGGCCAGTTCGGCGATGGCGCGGGCGCGCAGGATCTCCCCCGCGGCCAGCTTGCGCTCGTCCTCGCCCTCCTCGTCGAGCAGGGACAACTGCTGCTCGCCGTCGCCGTCCTCGACCCGCAGTTCGCGCTGCAGGTACCGCAGGACCAGGTCGTCGAGGTTGAAGGTGCGCTGGCCGGGCCGGACCAGGTACGCGGCGAGCGCGGTGTCGGTGGCCAGGCCGTGCAGCGCCCAGCCGCGGTGCCGGATGGCGTGCAAGGACCGTTTGACGTCGTGCGCGAGCTTCGGGCACTCCGGGTCGTCGAGCCAGGCGCTGAACGCGGTCTCGTCCTCCTCGGTGAGCGCGGTGACGTCGACGTACACGCCCTCACCGCCCGCCGTGGCGAGCGCGACCGACTTGAGCTCCACGGCCTGACCGGACACCCCGGTCGGCGTGTCCCGGAACGAGAGCCCGATGCGGGTCCCGACGGGCGCGTGCCTGGCCAGCCAGCCGGGCAGCTCCCCCGCCGCGAGCGCGCCGCCACTGACCTCGAACCCCTCCTCGGCCTCCGGCTCGGCGGTGGACAGCGTCTGGAACAGCCGGTCGCGCAGCACCCGGAACTCCAGCTCGTCGAACAGCCGGTGCACCGCGTCCCGATCCCAGTCGCGCACCACCAGGTCGTCCGGGACGACACCGAGCGGGACGTCCCGGACCAGCTCGGTGAGCTGCCGGTTGAGCAGCACGTTGGCCAGGTTCGCCCGCAGCGAGTCGCCCACCTTGCCCTTGACCTCGTCCACCCGGTCCACCAGGTCGCCGAGCGAGCCGAACTGCTGGATCCACTTGGTGATGGTCTTCTCGCCGACGCCGGGGACCTTCGGCAGGTTGTCGCTGGGGTCCCCGCGCAGCGCAGCGAAGTCCGGGTACTGGGCGGCGGTCACCCCGTACTTCTCCAGGACCAGGTCCGGGGTGAACCGGGCCAACTCGGACACGCCCTTCACCGGGTACAGCACGGTGACGTCCTCGGTGACCAACTGCAGCGCGTCCCGGTCGCCGGTGCAGATCGAGACCCGGTAGCCCTCGGCGGTGGCCAGCGTGGTGAGCGTGGCGATGAGGTCGTCCGCCTCGTAGTTGTCCAGCGACAGCCGCTGGATGTTCAGCGTGGTCAGCACCTCCTCGATCAGGCTGACCTGCCCCTTGAACTCGTCCGGACTGGCACTGCGGTTCGCCTTGTACTCGGCGTACTGCTCAGTGCGGAACGTCTTGCGCGACACGTCGAAGCACACGGCCAGGTGCGTGGGGGCCTCGTCGCGCAGCAGGTTGATCAGCATGGAGGTGAAGCCGTAGACCGCGTTGGTGTGCTGGCCGGTGCCGGTTTGGAAGTTCTCCTTCGGCAGCGCGAAGAACGCCCGGTACGCCATCGAGTGGCCATCGATGAGCAGCAACCGACGGGCATCGGTCGCGGCGGTCGCGGCGCGGGTCGTCGTGGCGTGGGTCTCAGTCTTCGCGGGCACGGTTCGAGTCTAGGGTGGGGCACCGACACCTTTCGGAGGACCCAGTGAGCGGGATCGACCACAGCAGGCTGCCGGGAGCACGCCCGGAGTTCGCCGACCAATTCCTGCCGGACAAACTCGGCATCGAGATCACCGACTGGACCCCCGACCGCCTCATCGGGACCATGCCGGTCAAGGGCAACCTCCAGCCCTACGGCCTCCTCCACGGCGGCGCGAACGCCGTACTCGCCGAAACCCTCGGCTCAGTGGCCGCCACCCTCAACGCCCCCGAAGGCAAACTGGCAGTCGGCCTCGAACTCTCCTGCACCCACCACCGAGCCGCCCGCACCGGCCTCGTCACCGGCGTGTGCATACCGCTCCACCTGGGCCGCACCACATCGACATTCGAAATCGTCATCACCAACGACGAAGGCAAACGAACCTGCACCGCCCGCCTGACCTGCGTGACGGTGAACAAAGCACCTGGGGACTGAAAGTCGCTCCACACACAGCCCATCCGCAACAGCGGATGGGCTTTATTTCTTTAACCCCCAACCACACACCCCTCATCGACGAAGCTCCACTCTCGCACCGCGCTCTTCGAGACCCCACGCAAATCGACGAAGCTCCACTCTCGCACCGCACCCCGAGAAACCCACCCCGAATCGACGAAGCCCCACCCCCGCGCCGCGCGCCTCGGGACCCGCCGACACCAACCGCCCGTTGTGGTGAAGTTGTTTTGTTTGGGGGGAGCGGTGGCCTAAGCCGGCGGGCGGGTAAGGCCACGCTTTCCAGTGGCCCCGCCTTTTTGCCTTACCCAGGCTGCCGCTAGGGGCCCCAAACAAAACAACTTCACCACAACGGGCACTACAGCTTTAATCTGGCGCCCATGGCCGGCGTCGCCGAAGGCGACCAGGCCGACCCCCGAGCGCAGCGAGGCCCAGAGACCCCTCACACCAAGATCAACCCGGACGAAAGCCCCCGAATACACAGCCTAGACGAACCCACCGACAGTCTCGGGGGCATGAGGGCCCACGCAGGGACTCTGAGCCTCGGCTGCGCCTCGAGACTCGGCCTTGTCGCCTGGCGGCGACGCCGGCCATTGGCGCCAGATAAAAGCGGTGGTGCCCGTTGTGGTGAAGTTGTTTTGTTTGGGGCCCCTAGCGGCAGCCTGGGTAAGGCAAAAAGGCGGGGCCACTGGAAAGCGTGGCCTTACCCGCCCGCCGGCTTAGGCCACCGCTCCCCCCAAACAAAACAACTCCACCACAACGGGCGGTTGGTGTCGGCGGGTCCCGAGGCGCGCGGTGCAGGTTGGCGGACTTCGTCGATATGGGGTGGGTTTCTCGGGGTGCGGTGCAAGAGTGGAGCTTCGTCGATGGGGGCGTGGGTTTTGGGCGTGCGGTGCGTAGAGGTGTTGGGGAGCTGTAAAATGTAGAAAGGGCCGCGCCACTGGTGTGGCGCGGCCCCTTGGGATCTGACAGAAAATCAGCCTTCGCCGAGGTATGCGGCGCGGACTCGTTGGTCGGCCAGTAGGTCGCGGCCTGGGCCTTCCAGTGTGGTCCGGCCCAGGTCGACCACGTAGCCGCGGTCGGATAGGGCTAGGGCGGCTAGGGCGTTTTGCTCCACCAGGAGGATTGTGGTGCCCTGGGATTGGAGTTCGCGGATTGTGTCGAAGATGCGTTGCGTCATGATCGGTGAGAGGCCCATGGAGGGTTCGTCGAGCATGAGCAGGCGGGGTTTGGACATCATGGCTCGGCCGATGGCGAGCATTTGTTGTTCGCCGCCGGAGAAGAGGCCTGCTTTTTGGTGGCGGCGTTGGCCGAGGACCGGGAAAAGGTCGTACACCCTGGACATGTCCGCCGCGACGCCGTTGTCCTTGCGGACGTAGGCGCCGAGGTGGAGGTTTTCCTCGACCGTCATCCGGCCGAACAGGCGCCTGCCTTCCGGGCAGTGCGCGATGCCGCGGCCGAGGATGGTGTGGGCGGGGAGTTTCTCGATCGGCTGGTCCTCGAACCGGACGGTGCCGGATTTGGGGCGCAGCAGACCGGAGATGGTGCGCAGGGTCGTTGTCTTTCCCGCGCCGTTGCTGCCGATGAGGCTGACGATCTGGCCTTCGGCAACGCTGAAGGACACGTCGCGGACGGCTTCGATGGCGCCGTAGGCGACGCTGAGGTTGGTGACCTCGAGCAGGGGGCTCACTGGTTGCCTCCGGTGTCCTTGACCTGGGTGTCCGGACCCGCTTCCTCGGTGTACTGGCGGACTTCCGCCTCCACCTCGTCCGGTGGTTTGCCGAGGTAGGCCTCGATGACCCTGGGGTCGTCGCGGACCACCTCGGGCGCGCCCTCGACCAGCAACTGCCCCTGGACGAGCACGGACACGTGGTCGCACAGCGAGAAGATGAACTTCGTGTCGTGCTCGATGACCACGACGGCGACCCCGGTCTCCCGGATGGCGAAGATCAACTGCCGGGTGGCCTCGGTCTCCTGCGGGTTCATGCCCGCGGTGGGCTCGTCGAGCAGCAGCACCGACGGGTCGGTGGCCAGCGCGCGGGCGATCTCGAGCCTGCGCTGGTCGCCGTAGGGCAGGTTGCGGGCGAGTTCGTCGTGGACCTTCGCGAGGCCGACGAACTCGAGCAGCTCCAGGGCCCTGGTGCGGGCGTCCGCCTCGCCCCTGCGGTACGCGGGGCCGTGGAACAGCGACGCCAGCGGCCCCTGGCTCATCCGCGCGTGCCGTCCAACCAGGACGTTCTCCAGCGAGGTCATGCTGGGGAACAACCGGATGTTCTGGAACGTGCGAGCCACCCCGGCGACGGTGACCGACGCCGGGTCGTGCGGCAGGACCCGCCCGCGCAACTGCACACTGCCGGTGGTCGGCGTGTACAGGCCGGTGAGGCAGTTGAAGAACGTCGTCTTCCCGGCGCCGTTGGGTCCGATCAGGCCGAGGATCTGGCCCTCACCGAGCTGCAGGCTGACGTTGGACAACGCGGTCAGGCCGCCGAAGACCATCGACACCTCGTTGGCGACCAGCACCGGCGCCTTGGTGGCCGGGGCGCTCATCGGGTCGCCCCCTGCGGGCTGTCGGGCACGTTGAGCTCCTCGATGGGTACGCCGCCTTCGGCCTCACCGGCCAACTCGGCCCTGCGGTGCCGGTCGGGCACGATGCCCTGCGGGCGGAACCGCATGATCAGCACGAGCGCCAGGCCGAACAGCAGCAGCCGGTAGTCGGAGAAGTCGCGCAGTTTCTCCGGCAGGATCAGCAGCAGCGACGCGCCGATCACCGCGCCCGGGATGGTGCCCATGCCGCCGAGGATGACCGCGGCGAGCAGGGTGACCGACTCGGGGAACTGGAAGCTGTCGTAGGCGACGGTGGACGTCTTGTGCGCGAAGACCGAACCCGCCAGTCCGGCCAGGGTCGCGCCGATGAGGAAGGCGAGGATCTTCGCCTGCCCGGTCTTGATGCCCATCGCCCGCGCCGCGTCCTCGTCCTCGCGGATGGCGATCCAGGCCCGGCCGATGCGCGAGTTCTTCAGGTTCGCGAACACCAGCATGACCACGGACACCAGCACGATGATCAGCACGTAGTACAGGACACCCGAGGGCAGTTGGACACCGCCGATGGTGAACGACTCGTCGAAGCTCGCGCCGAACCAACTGATCGGTGGGACGCCGGGGATGGCGTTGGCGCCGCCGGTCAGCCCGCCGATGTTGTTCTGCGCGGCCTTCTTGAAGATCTCACCGAAGGCGAGGGTGACGATGGCGAGGTAGTCGCCGCGCACCCGCAGCGTCGGCGAGCCGACGATCGCGCCGAACACGCCCGCGACCGTCGCCGAGACCAGCGCGGCGACGACGAACGGCAAGTGGATGTGGAACTCGGCGGCCGCCGCACCGGACAGGTTCGCCGCCACGAACGCGCCGATGCCGAGGAACGCCACGTACCCGAGGTCGAGCAGCCCCGCCAGGCCGACGACGATGTTGAGGCCGATCGCGGTCGCGGCGTAGACGCCGATGTTGGCCGCGATGGTCATCCAGTAGTCGGTACCCGCTTCGGTGAACGGCAGCGCGAGCGCGGCCAGCAGCAGGACCAACACGCTGAACAGCTTGTGGTCGTCCGAGACCGCGGAGAGCCAGCCCGCGAAACCGATCGCGTGCAGCGCGCCGAACAGCCCCGCGAAGAACACGAGCAGGGACAAGAAGATGGGGCCGGAGTAGGTGGTCGAGCCGCCGCCGGAGTCGCTGCCCGAGTTGAGCAGGCGGGCCACGGCGAACAGCAGGACCAGGAAGGACACCAGCAGAGCCGCGTAGGCGACCAGGCGCGGGACCTTGGTGTTCCACCGCGGCAGCGGCTCCAGGTCACCGGCCTTGCTCACGAAGAACAGCACCAGCGACGCCACCAGGGTCACGATGCCGCCGAACGCGAACGCGCCGTCGGCGGCGGTGATCGCACCGAACCCACCGCCGTCGATCAACGGGAAGATCGTGTTGACCAGCGCGACCCCGGCGAGGCCGAGGCCGAGCGCGCGCAGCACCCGGCGCACCGGGATCCTGGGCACGAAGCTCAACGCGATCGCGGCGACGCCGGTGATCAGGGTGAACAGCCGGAAGCCGGTCACCGCGAACGGGGCGTCGAAGAACTGCAGGGTGGCCAGGTCCGGGTAGGGACCGTCGTTCAACGGGAAGGTCACCCAGGGCAGCAGGGCACCGACGACCGCGAGCACACCGCCCGCGATGGCCAGCGGCCGCACCAGCCCGGGTCGGCCGCCGAGGAACCGGGCCAGCGCACGGTACCCGGTGACCAGCAACCAGATGACGAGCAGACCGGCCGCCACGTAGAGCAGGAACTGGCCGAGCCAGGACCAGCCAGGGGGAATGTTCACGCGCGGACCCTTTCCGGCTCACCGAACAGGCCCTGCGGCCGGAACACCAGTACGACGATCAGCAGGACGAAGATCCACACCAGGTCGTACTCGGTGCCACCGGGGAAGTACTGGCCCGCCATGGTCTTGATGACGCCGATGGTGAACCCGCCGATCACCGCGCCCTTGATCGATCCGACTCCGCCGAGCACGGCGGCGGTGAAGGCGAAGATCCCGTTGAGGAAGCCCGCCTCCGTGTCGACCGTGTTGATGTGGATGCCGTAGAGCACCGCCGCCAGGCCCGCGAGCGCGCCGCCGATGACGAAGGTCAGCACGATGGTGCGGTTGGGGTCGACGCCCATCAGCCGGGCGGTGTCCGGGTCCTGCGCGGTGGCGCGCATGGCCCGACCCATCCGGGACCGGGTGATGTAGGTCTGCAACAGCACCGCGCCGATGATCGACACCACCACCAGCAGGATGCCGGTGGACTGGATGACGACCGTGCCGCCGGGGACGGCGAAGGTGATCGCCTTGTCCACGAACGCGCGCGGGACGCTGACCGCCGCGGTCGCGCCGGGGAAGAAGTTCCGCACGAACTCCTTGAGCATCACCGACACGCCCAGCGCCGTGATCAACGGCGCCAACCGCGGCGCGTTGCGCAGCGGCCGGTAGGCGAAGCGCTCCATCAGCACCGCGAGCACCACGGCGACGAGCACCGCGCCGACGAGCATGCACGGCAGGGCGATCTGCCAGGTGCCCTGCCAACTCTGCGGGATGAACCACTTGTAGGTGGCGAGCGCACCGAACACGCTCACCATGAACACCTCGCCGTGCGCGAAGTTGATCAGTTGAATAATGCCGTACACCATCGTGTAGCCCAGGGCGATGAGCGCGATCAGCGCGCCCAGCACCAGGCCGCTAGTTAGCTGCTGTAGCAGCGTGGCCACTTCTACCTCCAAGAGTGGCGGGGGCAAGCCGCCTGCCTGCCCCCGCCACGGTCCAGCTGTGGGTCAACTACTGAAGTGGTGCGGCTCAGCCGCCGAAGGTGCCGGTCTCGTCAGCGGCCCACTTGCCGCCGGACACCTTGTAGACGGTCAGCAGCTTGTTGGTGCTGTCGCCGTACTGGTCGAACTTGACCTCACCGGTGGCGCCCTGGGCCGAGTACGACTGGACGTTGGTGATCAGGTCGGCGCGCTTGCCGTCGCTCCACGCGGTGCCGCCGGACAGGGTCTTGGCCAGCGAACCGATGATGGCGTTGGTGGCGTCGTAGGAGAAGGCGCCGTACGCGCTGAAGTCGTCCTTGTACGCCTTGGCCTTGTACGCGCTGACGAACGCCTTGGCAGTGTCCAGCGTGTCGGTCGGGGCGCCGACCGAGGTGGCCAGGTCACCCTCCTTGCCGCCGAGCTCGATGAACTTCGGGTCGTAGATGCCGTCGCCGCCCATGACCGGGACGTTGAGACCGGCGTCCTTCATCTGCTTGGACAGCGGACCGGCCTGCGGGTACTCGCCGCCGTAGTACACCGCGTCCGGGTTGGAGCCGCGGATGGAGTTGATGACACCGCTGAAGTCGGTGTCCTTCTCGCCGACCTTGGCGACGGCGGCGATCGCCGCGCCCTCCTTCACCGCTTCCTTCTTGAACTCCCCGGCCAAGCCCTCACCGTAGGTCTTGCCGTCGGTGATGACCGCGATGTTCTTCTTGCCCGCCTTGCCGACCAGGTACTTGGCCGCGAACGGGCCCTGCAGGTCGTCGGTGGCGCAGACGCGGAAGTAGTTCGCGTATTCCCGCTTGGGGTTGGTGCCGTAGTCGGTACCGCGCGTCAACGACGGGTTCGTGTTGGCGGGCGAGACCTGAACGATGTTCTTGGCCTTGAGGATCGGCTGCACGCTCTGCGCGACCGACGAGTTCAAGGTGCCGACCACGCCGACCACGTTGGCGTTGGACGACAACCGGGTGGCGGCCTGGGCGCCGACCTGGGCGGTCGCCTGGTCGTCCTCGGTCTGCACCGACAGTTTGTAGCCGGGGACGGCGCATTTCTCGTTCGCCTGGTCCACCGCGAGCATCGCGGAGTTCTTGATGCCGAGACCGAGGGCTGACAGACCACCGGACTGTGGCGCGATGACGCCGATGACCAGGGTGCCCTTGCTCTGGTCGCAGCTCTGGTTGTTCCCCCCTGAGCCCGACTCGGTCTTGTTCGTGCTACAGGCTGCGAGCAACAACGCGCCGGCGACCAGCACCGCGGCCTTCACCGTGTGGTTTCGCACGTGATGTCCCTTCTCCGCTTTCGTCCGGACAATGCGTGTAAGCATGCCGAACCTCGCCCTCATACCTGTTGGAGGGTTCCGCCGGAAAGTAGTGACCGAATGCGACGTAGTCACGCGCCTGGGCTGCCTGTGACCAGACTGCAATCAAACGACGGGTGGTGTTCGGGCTCCGGACATCTGAGGACGAACTTCGCGTGCTACACCGGACCCAGGTTTCACATCATGCGTGGACCTGGGCGCCGCCAAACGGGTTACGGTAGCGGGCATGCGTCCGCGGACCCGGTTGCTGGCCTGCGGTTCCGCCGCGGCGGCCATCGCGGGTGCCGTGCTGGCGCTGCGCGGCGGGGACAGCGCGCCGCCGCCGGGCCCGGTTCCGCCGCCGCGGCCGCCACAGGTGACCCGGTACGCGGCCGACGATGTCGTACTGCCCGCACCCGGCGAAGTGCCGGATACTCCGCGTGATCTCCGCCTACTCCCTTCCCCCGGTAGGTTGGTTGTTTCCTGGACCGGTTCCGTTCGAGCAACCGGTTACCAGGTGAACTGGGCGATCGGGGGACAGCGATCGGGTGGGCGGCTGGTGACCACTGAGGACACCCAACTCGACGGACTCACCGACGGTCAGAAGTACCTGGTCGAGGTACGCGCGGTGGACGCGTTCGGCCAGGTGTCGACCCCCGCGTCGGCCACCGGCGTCCCCGGACCGGGCGACCCGGCCTGGCGGACCGGGTTGACCGGGTTGTTGGACGACTTCCCCGATGATTCCTCCCTTCGAGCGGACACAGTCGGGTCGTCGTGGCACCTGTCCGGCTACCGAGGGTGCGTTGATCTGGGTGCGCGGGCGTCGACCGAGATCGGACTGCCGATAGATCTGGGTTGCGGCGCGGACGAGGCCGTGCTCCGCGCCCGCAGACCGATGACCCTCACGTCGTCCACATCGGACCCAATGTTGGGTCGGGTGGCGGTGCTGACCGACGCCGCGGGACCCGGCGGTCGGCTGACCCTGGACTTGGTCCCCGGCCCCGCCGACCGGGTGGGGCCGGACTCGGCGCTGCCCGCCGGGACCATTCGGGGCGAACTGGACGACGGCGGCGCCCGAGTCCTGCCCGGTGGTTCGTTCGTCGCCGCGCCGGGCCCGCGCGGAGCCGGGGCACTGCACCTGGTGGAACTGACAGTTAGCGCTACCGGCGTGACGTTGTCGCAAGACGGCCGAGTGGTGGCGTCGTCGTCGGTAGTGCCTACCTGGCGGGATGCGTGGGTGTTGATTGGAGTACGTGGACCAGAAGGACGCCGCGTGCGGATTCACCTCGCGTCGGCGGGATTCACCGGCCCTCCGGGCCCAGTTCCGCAGGTAGTGGAAACACCGGTAAGTCTTGCCACACGACAAGTATTGGATCCCGACGCGATAGCACCATCTGCAGGCATTGTTCGTAGACCGCTAACGACAGCACTATCCGCACGGTTGATCGTCACCATGGCCGTCTCCCCCGGGATGGAAGTGTCCTCGACGCGGATTCAATTAGGCACGTATTCCTTGCCCGCGCGCCCAGCGGTGCTGTCGGACGGGGTGGTCACCGTCATCGCCGACGTTCCACGGGCGCTGCTGGGCGCGAACGGCCCGGACCCCCTCACCCCGCTCGTCGTACGAGCCGCAGGCGCGGGACCGGGCGCCCTCGTCCAGGAGAGCTACCTGGAACTGGTCCCCGCACCCGACGGCAGCCCCCGGACCACCACCCAACCCGCGCGCACCGACCGGCAGCGCCCCACCACCGACGCCCTGCCCACCGCCACCCTCACCCTCGGCGACTCCGCCGGTCACCCCGCGGAAACCCCCACCGAGGGACGACTGGTCATCACCGTGACCATCAGTGGCGTCACCGCCCAGTGGGACACCGGCGCCCTCGAACCCGTCGCAGGCTTCCAACTCTGGCTCGACGGCCGGATGGTGGCCGCCCTCCCCACCGGCGGCACCGCGGGCGGCCGCTACGCCATCCCCGTCACCGCCACCCCCGGCGACCACAGTGCCGAGATCCGCGTCTTCGGCACCGCCACCGGCCGCGGCTCCACCCTCACCCAGTTCGCCGTCAGGTAAGGATCTTGCCCGTGGCGCGCGATCCCGGTTGGTTGTGCGACAACGGGTCACCGTCGGCCACCACCGGATCGGGGTGTGGCGAACCGGCGACGAACAGCGGGTGAAACAGGCTCGCGTCCGGGGTGCGAACAGGCCCGGTCGACCTAGCGTGCGGTGCATGATCAGTGTGCGTCGCCTGGCGATGGCCAGTGCGTTGTGTGTGGTCTCCCTGCTCGTGTCGGTGAACCCGGCCGGAGCTGTGGGGAACGGGGTGGATCCGACCGTGACGGCGATCCGCGAGCCCGTGAGCGGTCAGCTCGTCGACGACTGGAAGCTCGCAGGTCGGGCCAGCGCGTCGGGGGTGCAGGTGGCGCCGCAGTGGGTGTTGACGACTCGGCACGCGCCCGGGGCGGTCGGTGGGAAGTTCACCAACGCCTACGGAACCGCGACGATCGACGCGGTCACCTCCTGCGCCACCTCGAGCTGCGACCTCAGCCTGTCCCACCTGACCGCGCCCCTGTCCGCGCCCGCGTACCCCGACCTGCTCGACAACGGCCTCCCGCGCCTCGACGGCACCGTCGCCGGTTCCGCGCTCGTGGTCGGTATGGGCGGCGGCAAGCTCACCGCGGGGTGGACGACCCCCACCGGCATCCCCGAGCTGTCCACCCTGGGTGCCCCGCCGACGGCGATCTCCGGTGACAGCGGCGGTCCCGCCTTCTACCACCGCCCCGGCGACCCGACCGGGCACCTGTTCGGCCTGATGACCTACGCCTCGCCGGGCGTGATCAGCGGGGTGCCGCAGTTCAACGCCGACGCGAAGGCGTTCATCACGGGCGTCGCCGGGACCGCGGTCCGCTGGACCACCTTCGACCAGCTCGGCCCCAAGCAGGTGCGGCCCGAGGCGATCACCGACTTCACCGCGACCGCCACCGCGACCACGATTCGGCTCAACTGGAACGCGGTGACCGCCGCGCCGCCCGTCACCGCGTACACCGCCGTCTTGGTCAACCCGGACAACGCCGCCGACCGCAAGGTGGTGCGCACGACCGGGACCACGGCCGCCTTCACCGTGGCGACCGGCGTCAAGTGGGCGGCGTTCGTGCTACCGGAGAGCGTGAACGGGCAGGCGTTGGTCCCTGCGGGCATGAACTCGTCGGGCACGGTCGTGACCTACATCTACTCCCGGTACGTCGCCGCCGCGGCGGCACCCGCGAACGCGGTCCACGACGTCGTCGTCACCGCCACCCCGGACGGCTTGCGCGTCGAGTGGGAGCGCGGGGCGGGCGCGGTGGCGGACGTGAACCACACCGAGGTCCGGCTGTGCCGCGGCAGCGACATCCAGTGCGTGGCCCCGTTCTACCGCGTGGACACCGAGAACCCCGCCGTCGACATCACCATCCCGGACGTGGCCTACGCCGACCACTTCATGCTGTCGCTGACCGACCGGAACCTGGTCGGCGCGGCGTACCCGGTCACCACCGTCGCCACCTACCTGCCGCTGCGGGCACCGCTCCCGGCCCGGTCGGTCTCGGCGCACCTGACCGACACGACGTTGACGTTCGGCCTCGACCCGCGGGGCGACGACCCGATCACCATGTTCCCGCTCGGCCGCTACCGCCAGCACGCCACACCGGACATCTACATGGTCAGCTTCCTCGACCTGCAGGGCCGCAAACGCAGCCTCCCCACCGTCGACGTCGCCACCAGGCCGGCACTGGACGTCGTCCTGGCGTCCGCGAGGCTCACCCCGGGCCGCTACGACTTCACCTTCACCCCGTACAACTGGATCTGGGGCCAGGGCACCCCGATCACCCTGTCCGTCCCGGTCGGCACCCCCGGCGACTACTCGGTCGCGGCGAAGGTGCCGCCCACCCCGGTAATCACCGGCGCGAACCCGATCACCTGGACCCAACCCACGCCGACGGCCACCCAGGCCCCGGTCGAGGGCTACCTGCTGGCCGAACAGGTCAGCGGTCAGGTCTACGAGGTCGGCCCGGACACCCGCGCGTTCGACCTGGGCTCGCTGCACCTGCAGTCCACCCAGCGCTGGCAGGTGATCGCGGTCAACTACGACTCCGGCCAGTCCCTCCCGGCGACCGGCCCCGAGGTCGACGTCCCCATCCAGGACTGAGTCCACGCCCGGGGCCCACGCGCACACGGCGTGGGCTCCGGGCACGACACAGTGGACCCACGTGACGTTCCCGGGCCGCGCGAGACGGTTGGCGGCCACCGCGAATAATCCACTAAGGACATTCGCCCGGACGTTCCACGGGAGGGGCAACGGTCGTTGGGTGTCGCAAGGCCGAGGCCCCCAAGACGCGCACACTCACCCAGCGCTGAATTGCTCGCTCCCACCGCCATGACATTCTCGACTCCACGACGAAGCTCACCCGCGACGACGCGAACACGTCGACCAGCACGGTCCCGGTCCAACCGGCGGGCCGAGACCGGTCTTGATCTCGTCCCGGTGAGGAACCTTCCCGATCCCCGGGACGACGGCCGCACATTCACTCCATCGAGCGACGTCAGGTGATGTTCTCCACGACCGCCTCGGCGACGGCCTTCATCGTGGTCCGGCGGTCCATCGCCGTCCGCTGGATCCAGCGGAACGCCTCGGGCTCGGAGAGGCCCTGCTTGGCCATCAGCAGCCCCTTGGCCCGCTCGATCACCTTCCGCGTCTCCAACCGCTCGGTCAGCCCCGCGACCTCGTTCTCCAACGCCTGCAACTCGGAGAACCGGCTCACCGCCAACTCGATCGCGGGCACCAGGTCGTGCTTGGCGAACGGCTTCACCAGGTACGCCATCGCCCCCGCGTCCCGCGCCCGCTCCACCAGGTCCCGCTGCGAAAACGCCGTCAACATCACCACCGGCGCGATCCGCTCCCCCGCGATCATGGTCGCCGCGTCGATCCCATCCATCTTCGGCATCTTCACGTCCAGGATCACCAGGTCAGGCCGCAACTCCCCAGCCAGCCGCACAGCCTCCTCGCCGTCCCCCGCCTCCCCCGCGACCTCATACCCCTCTTCGCGCAGCATCTCCACCAGGTCGAGCCGAATCAACGCCTCGTCCTCGGCCACCAGCACACGACGGGCAGTGGGCTGGGCCTCGGCAGCCACCTCGGTCACCGGGGTCCTCCTCAGATCACGACCAGAGCCTGCAGCCTACCGCCAGACCCCCACCCACCCCCGCCCCACCACACGTGACCGCGCCAACACCCAACCCCCACCCACGCCCCACCCACCCACTCCCGTAAAGTCACACCCCGCACGCCCCCGTAGCCCAACCGGCAGAGGCAGCGGACTCAAAATCCGTCCAGTGTGCGTTCGAATCGCACCGGGGGCACTCGCTCTGGGTGAACCGTGTTCGTGGAAAGCGCGAAGCGGGACGCTCGTCGGTTCTTTTGGGGTGCGACCCCAGGCCTGCCTGGAGGGCTGCGCCCCGGACCCCGACCGGTGGGCGTGTGGATGCGGTACGAGCCGCTCGGTCCGGCCGGTTGTTGTTCGATGAGGCTTGTTCAGCGGCGTAGGAGTAGAGGCCGATGACGGCCGAGATGGCCGTGGTGGGCCGCCGGTGGTCGGTGTGAAGGTGGATCAAGGTGAGGATGCCGGACCGGACATATCCCGTGTCGCCGAGCAAGTCCGCCGCAGATACGCCAATGTCACCACCACCGACCGGAACAAGCCCAGGATCGGCGGCCACCCGCCACTGTTCTCCACGGTCGCCCGGTGGATGAGAACGCACAATCACACGCCGGACAACAGGTTCACCGAACCGCTTCGACGCAACCTGGCCGTCCCCGCGGTCTGCGTGCCCTCGCCCGACAGCAGCGCCCGACAGCACTGCGACCGCTGCTCACGCGTCTGTCCGCCACCCGCGTCCACGCTCATCAACTCTTCCGTTCCCCTGCTGTACGAGCCCTGAGCTTGACCTCCACCCAGTGACCTTGAGCGTCCGGTCCAGCAACCAAAGTGATGATCATTCATCGATGGTCACGGCGAATCCGAGTCGGTCTCTCCTTCGGGTGGTGGGTCTTGGGTTGGGTCGCCGTGGGTGTTCGGCGTTGCTAGGTTCGGCACGGCAATGCCTGCTTGGCGGTTCGGCGGCGGGGGCGTTCCGCTGTGCCGATCCGTGTGGACGGCGTCTGGGAGGCGCGTTCGGATGTGTGCGGCGATCGGTTCAGGGTGCGCGGTGAGCACCGCAGGGAGTCTGCTTCCGGCCGGTCGACGAAGAGCATTCCCCAGAGCAGGACGGTAGGACGCCACGGCCCAGGTGTGAGTTCCTGCTTGCCGTCGCGATTCCGCCTGCTCCACCGTGGCTTGCGTGGAGTGATGTTGTCGGGACCACGCGTGCGACTGGGGCGACGTTCCCACCTGCACCGCGAAACGCCTCCCTACATGAAGTCTTCTCCTGACCCCCACCGGAACCGAAACACCGACCAAGGAGAGACATGTTCAGGAAGATCCTCGCGACGGGGTCGATCGCCGTCGCCGTCGTCGCGCTCACGGCAGGGACCGCCACGGCCGCGATCCCGGACAACGTGGACGCGCCCTATGCCCGAGCGGCGGTGATGGTGAAGGCCGACGGGACCGTCCTCAAGGCGAAGGGGGTGGACTCGGTCGTGCGCAAGGACGTGGGCAGGTACTGCGTCACGTTCACCGACAGCAGGCTGGTGCCCGGAGAGGTCATCCCCACGACCGCGGCGCTGACCTGGGACCGCTTCATCGCGGTCCCGACATACGCGACCGCCTTCTGCGACAACGACCGCCGGGTGTTCGCCGTCGGGACCAGCGACAACACCAAGGCGTGGGCCGACAGCGGGTTCACCCTCGTCATCAACTGAGAGCAACAGATGGGAAGTCAGATGCCGGGAAAGACCCGAGTCATCGCGTCGTTGGTGGCGACGCTCGCGACGGCAGGCCTCACGACGGTCGCCGCGGCGGGTACCGCCGCCGCCGATGATCCGGCGGTCGCACCATACGCGTCGTACGCCGCTGTGGTGGACAAGGACGGCAAGCTGTTGCGCGGCAAGAACGTCGAGCAGGCGAAGCGTACCGACACAGGCCGGTACTGCGTGAAGTTCAAGGCCCCCTTCGACGCGAACACCGCCATCGTGTCCGCGACGCTGAACTTCTTCGCATTCCCGGGGTCCATCCGGGTTAGCCCCGGGGCAAGCAAGCGCTGCGACCACGATGCCCGCTCGGTGTACGTCGCCGCGGTGAAGCTGGATAACGGCGCGTTCGTCTGGAGTGACGCCGGATTCACGGTGGTCGCCTCCTGATACCGCGCACCGACCGCTCGGCCCGACCCGTCGGGTCGAGCGGTCGGCATCGCCGTATCAGCCCGTCGGGTCGTCGGTTTCGCGGCGGGCTTGGCGGAGCCAGGCCAGGGACGCCAGGGACATGCAAATGGCGACGGTGAGCAGGGCCCAGAAGAAGACGATGAAGTCGCTGAGGGTGCCGACGGGTGGGGTGTCGGGCATGGAGTTGCGGATGCCGGGGATGGCGAACAGGAGTGCGGCGAGGGAGGCGAGGGTGGGGAAGCCGATCTTGTGGGTGGCGACGGCGCGGGTGACCATGCCGACGGTGACCACGACCAGCAGGACGAGCACCAGCATCAGGCCGAGGGCGAAGGTGATGATGGGTGCGGAGCGGGTGGCGGTCATCTCCAGGCGGACGTCGCCGATGTGGGTGTCGGGCAGTGGTGTCGCGGTGGCTTTCCAGTCGTGCAGTCCGGCGCGCAGGTCGATGGTGATGGGTACCGGGTCGCCCTTGGGGTCGGTGATGGCGACTTCCAGTGGGATGTGGTGGGTGTCGAACGGGTAGAGCGAGGTGTCGCCTTCCGCGGTGAGGGTGGCCTCGCGCAGGGGCATCCACTGGCCTTCGGCGAGTTCGGTGGTGTGGTTGCCGCCGATCTCGTCGAGGGTGAAGCGCAGCGGGGTGGCGAGGCTGCCGTCGGGGTTGCGGTAGCGGCCTTCCGGGCGGGCGTCGACGCGGACCTTGTAGGCGTTGTCGTCGGCGTTGATCGTCAACAGCGTGACCTTGACGCTGACCCGGTCCGCGGTGGTGCTGGGGTCGGAGGTGATGATCTGGCCGCGGCCGGTGTCGCTGCTGAGGAAGGTGAACAGGATCACCAGGTAGGCGGCGGTGAAGGCGATCAGGATGCCCAGCGCGAGGCCGATCCTGGTGCGCCGCTTGGGTTGTGTGGTGCTGGTGGTTCCCTCAGTCACGCCCGATGTCCTTTCCGGATTCCCGTTTTCGCGAACACGGTCTACCGGTTCCCCGCCGGGTGGGGGCGCAACGACAAGCGCGGATCAGCCGACCGGGCGGGATTTCACCCGACCAGGTGGCTGGTGAGAGCGGCCGGGCGGTGGGATCAGGCGCCGACGGTGAAGGCGACGGTGTAGCGGCCGAGAGGGGACGTCCGGATCGGACCGCAACACGGCGTCGGCCTCCGCGAGCGACGCACGGGCGATGCGCAGGGCTGCCACTTGCTCGTCCTTCACCTGGAACGTCCACCGCACACCGACGAAGTGCCGCCGCCAGCCCGGGAGCCCGGTCAACGTCAGCCGTCCGCGCTCTGCTCGGTCACCACGAGAAGGTGATCTCCCCGGCCGAACGGGCCCGGTGGCAGGTGGACTGGTCAGGTGAGGGCGTCGGCGAGGCGGCGCAGGGAGGTGCGGCCGTTGCGGCGGTACATCTCGGCGCCCATCTCGACCCAGTCGCCGACCTTGTTGAGGCTGCCGTGGCCGATCTCCAGACCGGTGCCGGTGTTCTCGGCGACGTCGACCGCGTCGTCGTCGACGGCGAGGCCGACGGCGGTCGGGATCTGGGTGGCCAGGTCCACGGTGCCTTTGATGATCTTGGCGGCGGTCTTGCCGTGCTTGGCGCCTGCGCCGACGAGCTTGGCCGCGCGGGGGCCGAGGTACCCGGCGATCTTGCCGACATCGGCCGAGGACTTGGCCGACGCGGCGAGGAACGCCCGGCCCGCGGCCTTGGAGGCAACGGACACCTTGCCGACGGACTTCATGGCGAGCTTGCCCGCCTTGGCGGCCTTGCCGACGGCACCGATCACCGGGAGCGCCCCGAGCAAGTCGGCGCCCAGGCCCGCGATGGTCCCGGCGTCCCAGTCGCCCTTGAGCGCGGCGTCCACCGTGTGCGCGGCCAACGCACCGGCGGCGGTGATCAACGCGACCGGTCCCATGATCGGCGCGAGCACCGGGATCATGGCGAGCACACCGGACACCGCGGAGACAATGCCGAGGATGTCGCCGAGGATGCCCCAGCCGGTGGACGCCGCGGCCTCCGCGGCGGCCTTGGCGAGCAGGTAGTCGTACTCCGCGCCGCGGGTGTCGATGAGCCGGTCGAACTCGCGGTCGATCAGCAGCGACTGCAACTGGTACTCGGCCTGCACCGCCAGCACCAGGTCCACCAACGCGCGTACCGCGTCGTGCGGGATGCGCTCGGGACCGTAGCCGACATCCTTGAACCGCCACATGTCACAGGTGAAGGAGTACCCGCCCCGGGCGAGAGACCCGACGACCCCGAGGTTGCGGGCGACTTCCGGGTCACCGAAGTCGATGATCGCGCCGCTGTTGTACTGCACGAGGGACGGGCCGACCGAACCCATCATGCCCCAGCCGTCATCGCCGAGTTCGTCCAGCAGCTTCTGCCGCTCGGCCGCAGCTTCCGCCGCCCGCGCGTTCCACCCGTCGGTCAGGCTCTGGGTGAAGGCGTCGATCGCCTCGGCCGCCTCCGTCGACGATTTCCGCAGTGCGGCGAAGTCGGCGTCGAGGCGACGCAACGCGGCGAGGATGCGCTCCTCCTGGTAGAGGTACACGCGGATGAGCTGCTCGATGCGGTAGCGGTCCTCGTCGCGCAGCGCGTCCGGTTTCCACCCCCAGGTCCGCAGCGACATGTCCTCGCTGCCGGTGAACATGTTGAGCTTGGAGTGCAGCGCGGCGACGATCTGGTCGTCACCACCCGCCTGATAGCCGAGCCTGGGCATCGGGAAGTTCCCGTTGCCCTCCTTGATCGTGTACAGCGTCCGCACGTCCTGGCCTCCGTTCAGGCGAACTCGACGGTCTTGCACACCGCGCCGACGATGTCGACGCACTCCTCCCACTGCGGGATGTTCTCCGTCGCGACCGCGAAATCGGCCATGGCATAGCGCTCGGGGATCGGGACGAACACGTGCATCTGCCGCACGAGCGTGGGACCGCCACCGTCGACCAGCAGGTTGACCGGCTTCTCGACCTTGGCCTCCTCGGTGAGCACCACGGCGTCACCGCACGGCAGCCGCACCACCCCGACCTCCGCGTCCGGGTAGATCGCCCCCATCGTCCGCGCCAGCCGGTGCACCGTCTGCTCGTTCGCCAACTCGCTCGGCCGCGCGGTCACCGTCAACATGATCGAACTCAGGTGCCCCTCGCCTTCCGGCGCGCACAGCAGGATGCCCGCCCACACCGCGCCCGCGGCGGCCAACATCTCGTACATCGCCTGCTGCGCCAACACCGCGTGCGCGATCTGCTCATCCGACGGCTTCGGGTCCAACGCGGTCAGCTCGTCCAACAGCTTGTTCGTGTTGTCCTCGGCGGACACCAAGAAATCGATCTCCCGGAACTGCTCCGGAACCGAGAACGACATCGGCAACTCGGTACTGGGCGCGGCAGACGGCGACACAGTGGTCAACTCCCTGGGCGAAGCGGTACACGCTGACACCGCCCAGCCTGCCCGCGCCCGCAGGCGGGCTCATCCGCCGGGCGACGCCATCACCCGATCCCGCCACGAAGACCACACGTTCCGACGACAACGACCTCGGCCCCGATTGGTCGTGTGAACAGGTTCCGGCAGGCGCAACGTGGACGATCGGCCGGACCCGGAGACTGCCATCATCGACGTCCCGGCATCGCTCATCCGCGCCCACCGATCAGACCCGAACCGCTGACTCGTGGACGGTCACTTAGAGTGCGTCTCACGTGGCAAGTTTCTTGAAGCAGACGAGTGTGGCGGCGAGGTGGTTGCGGGCGTGGCGTTCCCGGCGGATGGCGAGTCGGCGGTGGCCGTTGGTGAGCCGGGCCAGGGTGCGTTCGACGACCCGGCGGTGGCGTCCCGGCTTCTGCGAGGTGTCGACGCCCTTGCGGGCGATGCGGACCATGATGCCGCGTTCGATCAGCCACTTGCGGAGTTCTCGCACGTCGTAGGCTTTGTCGGCGTGGAGTTTGTCCGGTCGGGATCTTCGCCCGCCGCGTGGTTGCCGTATCCGGGGTATCGCCTGGACCGGCGGGCGCAGGGCGTGGTGGTCGTTGAGATCGGCCGCCGACACCCCGACGACCAGCGGCAGTCCGGCGCGGTCGGTCAGGACGTGGATCTTCGAGCCGGTTTGGCCCGGTCGACCGGGTTCGGACCGGTCAGCGATCCCCCTTTGTCGCCCTCACCGCGGCGGCGTCGACCACAACACGCGACCAATCGAGCAGACCCCGCTCGCCGAGCCGGTCAAGCACCGCGTGGCGGACCCGAGTCCACAACCCCGCCCTGGTCCACTCGGAGAACCGCCGATGCGCCGTCGGCACCGTGACCCCGAACGAGCGCGGCAACATCCGCCACGCGCACCCGCTGGTCAGCACGAACACCATCGCGGTGAACACCGCCCGATCATCCAACGGCGCCGTCCCACCACCCTGCGGACGCACAGCGAACCCCGGGATCAACGGCTCCACCAACCGCCACAACTCGTCCGGCACCAACCGCAACGACAACTCATCCACACACAAGATCATCCCACACCAAGACCAACCACGCGAGACAGGGCCTTAACGTACTTGGGTGTCGCCTCATCGGCGCTCACACGATCGGGCTATACCTGTGCGTCGCGCGACGAAAAGGCCCCCGAACCTCGCATATCGTGGCGCCGCTAGTCCTATCGAGAGGAGATTCTTGTGACTGTCTTGTCCCGGTTCGCCTGCGGACTGTTGGTCGCGGCGGCGGCCGTACTGGCAACAGCGGGGTCCGCGCTCGCCGACGGCGGTCTCGACGTCAACTTCGGCGTTGGCGTGAACGCGGCGAACAACTGGAACTTCGCCGCCGCGTCCGTGTGCTTCCAGGAACTCGCGGTCGTCCCGGTCGGCGGCGCGTGGAACGGGAACACGGTCAACCACTGCGTCAACGGCAACGTCCTCGACCACAGCGGACGATAGCCCTCGGTCCCCACCGGTTCATTGGCTCAGCGGCGCGTCGATGGTTGTCGTGCGAGACGTGGTCGCTTGCCACGGCCGGACTCGCTGCGAGTGGCCGTGTATTCGGCGTGGCCAGTTCGCCGGTGTCGCTCGTCACCGGCAGATGCAGGCCCGGGGCAACGCGGAAGCCTTGGTCGCGGTGCAGTAGCGAACGCCGATGGGGTCGTGGTCGTGCCACGGGTGGGGGCACACGGCACAGTTGTCGGCGGCGTCGACAGGGGCCACCGGTGGGGCGGTCCGCGGCTCAGACACGGGCATGCGGGTACTCCGATGATCGATGTTGGAACGAGAGGATGCGGGGGTTCAGGATGGTTCCCTCGCGGATCTCGATGGCGCGCCGGATGATCTCGCTGGAGTCCCAGGCGCCGGTGAGAACCGGGCGTAGATGCGGGAGCAACGCCTCACTGATCTCCCAGGTCGCGGAGTTCCACAGGTAGGACGGGCTGTGGTCAACACCGTAGTGGCGCACGTGGTCCCCCAGCAGGAAGTCCGGCTGTGCGAACGAGGTGGGGCGGGCCCACTCGAAGCCCATTCCCGCGTCGCAGGAGACGTCGACGACCAGGGTCCCCGACGCCAACATGGACAGATCGTCGTTGGTGAGGAACACCAGCGGCGCGTCGGTGTCCTGGAGCACACAGTTGACGATGATGTCGTGTCCGGCGAGGAATGCCGGCAGCGGCACGCGGCCGTCAGCGGTGAAGGCGTGGCCGCGTCGCGAATCGGCGCCGTCGTGGTCGAAGTGGATGATCCGCGCGGAGTGGATCGGCGAGCTGACGGCCGCGACGCCGCGGTTGGTGAGGATGTTGACCTCGTGCACCCCGAGCGCGTTGAGAGCCGTCACGGCACCTCGCGCGGTGGCACCGAACCCCATCACGACGGCGCGCAACCGTCGCCCGTAGTCACCGGTCGAGCCGAGCAACTGCATGGAGTGCAACACCGAGCAGTAGCCCGCGAGCTCGTTGTTCTTGTGGAAGACGTGCAGGCCGAACGAGCCGTCGGCGGTCCAGTGGTTCATCGCCTCGAAAGCGATGAGCGTCAGCCGTCGTTCAACGGCGAGCTGGGTGAGTTTCTCGTCTTGGACGCAGTGCGGCCAACCCCACAGCACCTGCCCTTCCCGCAGCTCCGCGACATCGTCGGCGAGCGGCTTCGGCAGCAGGATGACATCACATTCCGCGATGAGCTCCTCGCGCGAACGCACTCCCGCGACGGATGCCGCGAGTTGCTCGTCGGAGACGCCGAAGCGTTCCCCGTAGCCGCGCTCCAGGTAGACGCGATCCCGCAGGTCCGCGTCGATCCTGTCCAGGTGCAGCGGGTGGATGGGAAGTCGGAGTTCGTGCTCTTTTCGGGAGTGGGCGATGACGCCGAGGCTGAGCTGGTCCACGTGTGTCCTGTTCCTCGGTGGGCGGCGCCGCCCACCGGACGGGGCCGCGGTAGGACCCAGGCGTCGGGCGCCGTGGGTTCTCCGGGTGGTCCCCAACCACCACGACAGTCCTTTTTGGACTTGCGGGAGAACGCGAGTCCCCACGCCGGGTGCGGCAACGGGATTCTCGTCGAGATGCGCCATTCGCCGATCCCCCAGGTTGAGGTCACACCGGGGTCCAGGGCACTTGCACACGACAGTACACCCCTGCGCCGGGAAAGCCCCACCTCACTTCCCGCCAGGTGATCGGGTTCGGCTCGCCCAGGGCATCGCCACTGACCTCGGTGGCGCACGTCGTCACGTCGACGGCTTCATCACGTCGGAGTACAGGCAGGGGCGTAGGCTTCGTCGCGTCGATGGCGACTCGTGTACCCGCGGTCGAGCCGCCGTTCCCGACACCGCCTGACCTCGCACAACCCATCACCGCCCCGTGCCCCCGGACGGCGACCGTGCTACCAGCGCACCGCGCCCCCGAGGAGTCATCGTCGTGCTGACCTCCGCCGCCGGACCCGCCACCGGCCTCACCCGTGAGGATGTGGAACTGGTCGACGCCTATTGGCGTGCGGCCAACTACCTCTCGGTCGGACAGATCTACCTGCTGGCCAACCCGCTGCTGCGGGAGCCGCTGCTGGCCGAGCACGTCAAACCCCGGTTGCTGGGGCACTGGGGGACCACCCCCGGCTTGAACCTGTTGTACGCGCACGTCAACAGGATCATCATCCGCCGCCACCTCGACGTGCTGTACGTGACCGGACCAGGTCACGGCGGTCCCGGCCTGGTGGCCAACGCGTACCTGGAAGGCACCTACAGCGAGGTGTACCCCGACATCGGCGAGGACGAGGACGGGATGCGGGCGCTGTTCCGCCAGTTCTCCTTCCCCGGCGGCATCCCGAGCCACGTGGCACCCGAGACGCCGGGGTCGATCCACGAGGGCGGTGAACTCGGGTACGCGCTCGTGCACGCCTTCGGCGCGGTGTTCGACAACCCGGATCTGGTCGCGCTCTGCGTGGTCGGCGACGGTGAGGCCGAGACCGGTCCGCTGGCGGCCAGTTGGCATTCCACCAAGTTCCTCAACCCGGTGACCGACGGCGCGGTGCTGCCGGTGTTGCACCTGAACGGCTACAAGATCGCCAACCCGACCGTGCTGGCCCGCATCCCGGAGACCGAGCTCGCCGCGTTGATGCGCGGCTACGGCTACGAGCCGCACTTCGTCACCGGTGACGACCCGGCCGAGGTGCACCGACTGCTCGCCGCGACGCTGGAGACGGTGTTCGACGACATCGCCGCCATCCAACGCACCGCCCGCGGCGCGGCGACCGGAGGTCGTCCGGTGTGGCCGATGATCGTGTTGCGCACCCCGAAGGGGTGGACCGGCCCGGAAGAGGTCGACGGCGTCCAGGTGGCGGGGACGTTCCGGGCGCACCAGGTGCCGCTGTCGCAGACGAGGACGAATCCCGAGCACCGCGCCCTGTTGGCGGAGTGGTTGCGCGGCTACCGCCCCGAGGAGTTGTTCGACGACACCGGGCGGTTGCTGCCCCACCTGCGTGCCCAGGCGCCGACCGGCACCAAGCGGATGAGCGCCAACCCGCACGCCAACGGTGGCAGGCTGTTGCGCGAGCTGTCGATGCCGGACTTCCGTGACCACGCCGTGCCGGTCGACCGTCCCGCGGTCGAGTCCAGCGAGGCGACCAGCGTGCTGGGGGCGTTCCTGCGCGACGTCGTGGCGGCCAACACCGACCGGTTCCGGATCATGGGTCCGGACGAGACCGCGTCGAACCGCCTTGGCGCGGTGTTCGAGACGACCGACCGCGCGTGGAACGCGATCACGGTGCCCGGCGACGACCACCTCGCCCCGGACGGGCGGGTGATGGAGGTGCTCTCCGAGCACCTGTGCCAGGGCTGGTTGGAGGGCTACCTGCTCACCGGCAGGCACGGGTTGTTCAACTGCTACGAGGCGTTCGTGCACATCGTCGACTCGATGCTCAACCAGCACGCCAAGTGGCTCAAGACCAGCCGCGGCATCCCGTGGCGGGCGCCGATCGCCTCGCTCAACTACCTGCTGTCCTCGCACGTGTGGCGTCAGGACCACAACGGGTTCTCCCACCAGGACCCGGGGTTCATCGACCACGTGGTGAACAAGAAGGCGGAGATCGTCCGCGTCTACCTGCCGCCGGACACCAACACCCTGCTGTCGGTGACCGACCACTGCCTGCGCAGCAAGGACTACGTCAACGTCATCGTCGCGGGCAAGCAGCCCGCGCTGACCTACCTGGACATCGACGCCGCCATCGCGCACTGCGCGCGGGGGCTGGGCATCTGGCCGTGGGCGGGCACCACCGACGGTGAACCGGACGTCGTGCTCGCCTGCGCGGGCGACGTCCCCACGCTGGAGACCCTGGCGGCCGCCGACCTGCTGCGCACCCACCTGCCGGAGCTGCGGGTCCGGGTGGTCAACGTGGTGGACCTGATGCGGCTACAGCCGGAGAGCGAGCACCCGCACGGGCTCTCCGACGCGGACTTCGACGCGGTCTTCACCGCCGACAAGCCGGTGGTCTTCGCTTTCCACGGCTACCCGTCGCTGATCCACCTGCTCACCTACCGCCGTACCAACCACCGCAACCTGCATGTGCGCGGCTACAAGGAAGAAGGCACGACGACGACCCCGTTCGACAACGTCATGCTCAACGACCTCGACCGCTTCCACCTCGTCATGGACGTCATCGACCGCGTGCCCGCGCTGGGCCACCACGCCACCGGGCTGCGCCAGGCGATGGCCGACAACCGGGAGGCGGCGCGGCGGCACACCCGGGAACACGGCGAGGACGACCCGGCGATCGCCTGCTGGACTCTGCGGTCCGGGAACTGACGGTGCGGGTGCCAACCGTCAACGCCGGGTCGTCGAGCCCGAACCCGCGCCTGCTTGACGACGTCGCCGTGCTACGCGACACCGACCTCCCCGCCGATGCCCGCGGTCTGGTCAGGGCGCCGCGCGGCTGGGAGGAGTCCGTCACGGTGGGACACCGGATCACACACGGCCGTGCGCCTCGCAGCGGCCCGGTGCGAGGGGACGACGCTGTGCGGGCCCGCCTGCCCGATCTCGCCCCTGTGCGCCTGCTGACCTCACCGGTCTCGCTCAACGCGATCGCCTTACTACCGGGCGTGCCTTCAGTCACGTGTTCCGACACCGCGCTCCTCACCCTCGTGCCGTGTACTACCTCGACTTGCGCGATACCGCGGGAACGGCGGGAGCGCCACGGGACTCATCGCTACGGGCGATCCCGATGACCGCGGTGAAGACCGGTGGAGTGGACCGGCCGAGTGCACCGGTGGCCGAGGTGATGACCGCCGCTGCCCGTCCTGCGGGGGATGTCCTCCGTGATCTCGGCGTCACCGCCGATCAGGGCCGCACCCACGAGGACGTCGGCCAGGGGCAGGCCCGGTGGGGGCCCAACGCGGTGTCCTCGCACCGCGCCAGGCTGTTGCCGGTGCTCTGGCACCAACTCCGGTCGCCACTGCTCGGGCTGCTGCTGGCGGCGGCGCTGGCGTCTGCGCTGTTCGGGCAGCGCGGTGACGCGATCATCATCGCCGCGATCGTGATCGTGTCGGTGGGGTTGGGCTTCAGCAACGAGTACCGCGCCGAGAAGGCCGCCGAGGCCCTGCACTCCCGGATCCGCCACGAGACCACCGTGATCCGCGACGGCACCCGGTCGCGGGTGGACGTCACCGTGCTCGTGCCGGGCGACGTGCTGGAACTGCGCCTCGGTGACATCGTCCCGGCGGACCTGCGGCTGCTGTCGGCCACCGGTCTGGAATGCGACGAGTCCATTCTGACCGGTGAATCGCTGGCGGTGGACAAGTCCACCGGCCCGGTGCCGCCAGGCACCCCGCTCGCGGAACTGTCCAGCGCGGCGTTGATGGGCACGGTGGTCCGGGCGGGTTCCGGCGTCGGCGTCGTGGTCGCCACCGGCGCCCACACCCGGTTCGGCTCGATCGCGGCCGGGCTCGACACCCACCCGCTCGACACCGAGTTCCAGATCGGCTTGCGCGAGTTCTCCATGCTGCTGGTCTACGTCGCCGGGTCGCTCACCGCGGCGATCTTCGTGGCGAACGTCCTGCTGGACAAACCGATCCTCGACGCGCTGCTGTTCTCGCTGGCGATCGCGGTCGGCATCACCCCGCAACTGCTGCCCGCCGTGGTCTCCACCAGCCTCGCCGCCGGGTCGCGCCGGATGAGTCGCCGCCGGGTCCTGGTCAAGCGGCTGGTCTGCATCGAGGACCTGGGCAACGTCGACGTGCTGTTCACCGACAAGACCGGAACCCTCACCCAGGGCCGGGTCCAGTACACGCGCGCCGTCCCCGCGGCCGCCGACACTCCGGACGAGGTCTTGCGGTGGGGCCTGCTGTGCACCGAGGCATCCGCGCGAGCCGGTGGCGGCAGCCCGTTGGACCAGGCCATGTGGGCCTCGCCCGCCGCGAGCGGGCTGAGCGCGACCGTCGCGGGACGGGAGCCGACAGCGGTGTTGCCCTTCGACCACGACCGCCGAATGGTCTCCGTGCTCACCCGCGACAACTCGGGGTCGTCGACCCTGATCACCAAGGGCGCGCCGGAAGCCGTCCTGGACCGCTGCGCGGGCGTGCCACCCGGAGCGCGGACCGCGCTGGCCGCCGAGTTCGCCGCGGGCAACCGCGTGGTCGCCGTGGCCACTCGACTCGCCGGTGATCAGTCGACACTCACCCCGGCGGACGAACAGGGCCTGTGCCTGCGCGGCTTCCTGGTCTTCCTCGACCCGCCCAAGACCGACGCCGGAACCGCGCTGCGCCGCCTGGCCGATCTCGGCGTCGCGGTGAAGGTCGTCACCGGCGACAACGCCGCCGTGGCCGTCAAGGTCTGCCGCGACCTCGGACTGGCCACGGGTGGCGCGCTCACCGGCACCGACATCGATGCCCTCGACGACGACGCCCTCGCCGCCGCCATCCCCGACATCACCGTGTTCGCCCGCGTCGGTCCCGAGCACAAGGCGCGGATCGTGCGAGTCCAGCGCGGGTCAGCGGGCGGCGTCGCGTTCCTCGGCGACGGGGTCAACGACGCGCTTGCCCTGCACGCCGCCGACGTGGGCATCTCGGTCGACTCGGCCACCGATGTCGCCAAGGACGCCGCCGACGTCATCCTGCTCGACAAAGACCTCGGCGTGCTCGCCGACGGCGTCGTGGAGGGCAGGCGCATCTTCGCCAACACCATCAAGTACGTCCTGATGGGCACCTCCAGCAACTTCGGCAACATGGCTTCCGCGGCCGGGGCGTCGCTGTTCCTGCCGTTCCTGCCGATGCTCCCGTCGCAGATCCTGCTCAACAACCTGCTCTACGACACAAGCCAACTCGCCATCCCCACCGACAACGTCGACGCCGAACAGCTACGCAGACCGTCGCACTGGGACATCGCGTTCATCCGCCGGTTCATGCTGCGCTTCGGCCCGCTCAGCTCCGTGTTCGACTTCGCCACCTTCGGCCTGATGCTCTGGGTACTGCACGCCGGGCCCGAGCAGTTCCACACCGGCTGGTTCGTCGAGTCGCTGGCCACCCAGACGATGGTGATCTTCGCGATCCGCACCAGGACCGTCCCGTTCTTCCGCAGCCACCCCAGCCTGCCGCTGACCCTGGCCGCGCTCGGCGTGGTCACCGTCGGCGCGCTGCTGCCGGTCACACCCCTGGCCCACGCCCTGGGCTTCCGCCCGCTGCCCACGGCCTTCTACGCCGCCCTGGCGGGCATGGTCGTGGGCTACCTCGTCCTGATCGAGATCGGCAAGCGGTCCTTCTACCGCGCCGCCCGGGTCGTCGGACCGCCTGCGAACCCGCCGCGCGGCCGCGGGCTGCGGCGGCGCGTGGGGCGCTTCAGCACCGGCACCCGCGTGCCACGAAGAACAGGAGCTCTCCGATGAACAACGCCATGTCCTCGCTGCCGGTGGTCGCCGGGGTCGACGGGTCGGTCTCCGCCGCCCACGCAGCGCACTGGGCGGCGGCGGAAGCCACCCGCAGGCACGTGTGGTTGCGGCTGCTGCGCGCCGTCGACGTGGCCGCCTACGCCCACGCGGGCGGGTTCGGCACGCCGCAAGGGTTCTTCACCGCGATCGAGGCCGACGGCAACCGGATGCTCGACGACCTGCGCGACGCGCTGCTGCGGATTCACCCAACCCTGCGGATCGAGACCGAACTGCGGACCTCCGACGCGGTGCCCGCCCTGGTGGACGAGTCCGCCAGGGCATGCCTGGTCGTGCTCGGCTCCCGAGGGCTGGGCGGGTTCAGCGGCATGCTGATCGGCTCGACCGCCGTCGCGCTCGCCGCACGCGGGAGGTGCCCGGTCGCGGTGATCCGCGGCTGGACCGACGACGGGGCGCCCCCCTCGGTCGGTCCCGTGGTGATCGGGGTCGACGGCACGCCCACCAGCGAGCCCGCACTGGCGGTGGCCTTCGACCAGGCGTCCGCCCGTGGCGCGGACCTGGTCGCCGTGCACGCCTGGACCGAGTTCGCCTCCGTCACCGCCCACACCTACGCCCACCAGTTCGCCGTGGACTGGGACGCGATGGAGAACCACGAACGCGAAGTTCTGGCGCGGCAACTGACGGCGTGGCAGGAGAAGTACCCGGAGGTGACCGTGCGCCAAGTCGTCAGCCGCGACCGGCCGGTGCGCAGCCTGCTGGACAACGCAGAGAACGCCCAACTGCTGGTGGTCGGCTGCCGAGACCACGGCGGGTTCACCGGCATGCTGCACGGCTCGACCAGCCAGGCCCTCATCTACTACGCGTCCTGCCCACTGCTGGTGGTCCACGCCGCCGCCGCGCGGTGAACACCGACGACCCGCGAGCCTGCCCAGTTCAATGAGGTGCCTGCCATCGTGATCCTTGTCCTCACCTGGCCTCGGCACGCCAGTGGGAATGTTGGACGGACAACCGGTCGTCGGTGGTGACCGCCGCCGCGCGCGCCGATCCCTGATGGCCTCGCGTGGGAAGCCGCCAGGGACTGGATCGTGCGTGACCCGTTGAGGCAGGCAGGCGCTGTGGGTCACGTCTTGTGGTCGGTGATCTCGTTGAGCTTGGCGACGGTGGTGGCGTTCAGCACCGCGTCCTTCTGGTGGCCGTTACCCTCCACCGCCGCGGTCTCCTCGGGCTGCGTGGCCCGCTCGAAGAAGCGCAGCAGCTCGACCGGGAACGGCATGACGAGGGTGCTGTTCTTCTCGGCGGCCACGTCGACCACGGTCTGCAGCAGGCGCAGTTGCAGGGCTCCTGGCGTGTCGGCCATCGTCCGAGCCGCGTCGGCGAGCCTGGCTGACGCCTGGAACTCGCCGTCGGCGGCGATCACCCGCGCGCGACGTTCGCGCTCCGCCTCGGCCTGCCGCGACATCGAGCGTTTCATTCCTTCCGGCAGCGCCACGTCCTTGACCTCGACGCGATCGATGTGCAGGCCCCATGGTCCTTCGGTGGGCGCGTCGATGACGGACTGCAGTTCGGCGTTGATCTGGTCACGGTCCGACAGCAGGGTGTCCAGCTCCGCGCGGCCGATCACCGAGCGCAGTGAGGTCTGGGCGACCTGGGAGACGGCTGTCGGATAGTGCTGGACGTTGATGACGGCCCGGACCGGGTCGGTGACGCGGTAGTAGACGACCGCGTCGACGGTCAGCGTGACGTTGTCCTTGGTGATGGCACCCTGCGCGGGGATCGGCATGACGATGGTCTGCATGGAGACCTTCCGCATCCGGTCGGCGATCGGGATGACCAACCGCAGCCCGGGTTCCCGGATGTCCGGGAGCAGACGGCCGAAGCGCAGCACGATGCCCTTCTCGTACTGCTGCACCATGCGGACGGCGGACGCCAGCAGCAGAGCGACGAAAGCGATGGCGAGAACGATGACAACAACCATGAGGTAGTCCAAACGAGTGAACCGGAAGGGGAGAACGGGGATTACCGTTGCGGGCGGCGGGTACGCAACCGAGGCCGCAGGACGCCGCGGGTGTTCTGCTGAACGGCAGTGGGAACCACGCCCGCGGCGGCCAGGATGTCAGCCGGTCCGTCCGAGTTGGCACGCCGGGCCGCCAGCATGATGGCGTCGTGGCCTGCTTCGTCGGAGGCCTCTGTTGGCACGACGAGCAGCGTGAGCTGCCGTCCGTCCGATCCCGACACTCGGAGGACGTGCTTTTCCTGTGGGCGAAGGGCTACCAGTCGAATCACTCGACCATCCACGTCGGCGACCGGGTTCCACGCCGCGGAATCGAATGCCACTCGGGCGACGGGACCCAGCCGGATGGCGAGCACGTCGGTCAGCGCCACCAGTTCGTCGGCGAGTTCGCGTGACCGTGGCCACCAAGCGCCGTCGACGTATCCCGTCGGAGGAGCTTTGGGTTTGAGCCGAAGGCGCAGCGGCGGGCGCGGTGCGTCCACCGCGGTCTGTTGGGCGATGCCAGTGTTGATGCCAGTGTGGATGTCAGAGTGTGAGCCCGACCTCATGTCGGTGCTCCCGTCCCCGGTCGTCTCGACCGGTGTTGGGTTCGCCGAGGACGACGCCGGCTCAACTGCCGGCGTGCGAAGTGCTCTCGGTGACACCCACGCTACACCCGTCGATGGTGGACCGCGCCCGATCAGCACCGATCGCCCCGGATTTCGGCGGCCGAACCCCGTTCTCGATCCACCCCTCCGCGACGTGGGTTTCCGGGCGGATCTGTTCCGGTTGGTGTCTTGCGGCAGGCTATCGTCACTCACGAGCGAGGGGAGTTGACGACGGGGTGGCACGGCTTCATGTTGGCTGCGCGATGTGGACGCACAAGGCGTGGGGTGGGCGGTTCTTGCCGCAATCGCTGCCTGCCAACGAGCGCCTGCGGGCCTATGCGGGCTGGTGCAACGCGGTGGAGGGCAACACCACGTTCTACGCGACTCCCGCCCGGAAGACCGTGGTGACTTGGGCGGAGCAGACCGATCCCGGGTTCCGGTTCGTGGTCAAGCTGCCCAAGGTTGTCACGCACGAGCGGCGGTTGGTTGGTGTTGAAACCGAGATGCGGGCGTTTCTGGATGCGATCGAACCGCTCGGGGAGCGGGCGGTGCTGTGGACTCAGTTGCCCGGCTCGTTCGGGCCTTCGGATGTCGATGTGCTTGGTCGCTTTCTGCGCAGGCTCCCTGCCGACCGCAGGCGGGCCGTGGAGGTGCGGCATCCGGGGTTCTTCACTGACCCGAACTCGACATCGGGGCTGGAAGGGGTTCTCGCCCACGCTGATGCGGAGTGGGTGCCGTTCGATACCACGGTCTTCTTTCAGAGTCCGCCGACCAGTGATGCCGAACAGGATGCCTGGGCCAAGAAGCCCCGGCTGCCGCGGCGGACGCGGGCGCTGACTGAGCAGCCGATTGTTCGGTATCTGGGTCGGGACTCGGTCGAGGAGACGGTTGAGGGGTGGCGGCCGTGGACCGCGGTGGTCGCCGAATGGCTGCGTGAGGGGCGGTCGCCAACGGTTTTCTTGCACACCCCGGACAACAATGACGCGCCCGCGCTCGCGCGGCGGTTTTATGACGACGTGCGGGCGCTTGTGCCTGGCCTCGACGCGCTGCCTGAGCCCGAGCCGATTGAGCCCGCGACCCTGTTCTGAGTGACGTCGTGGTGGAGCGGGGTCATCGGAGCCTGGCCGGAACGCGCTCCTCCATTTCAGCCTGCACAGGGTCGGCGGGGAGAGGGCGGCCACGTGGCGGGAACTTGAGGTGGCGTAGCTCGTCGAGATCTGGGTCGACGACCATGGCGGTGATTTGTCCGTTGAGGACGGTTGAGGCGAGGAGGGCGACCTGGCCCGCGTCGGCGGGGGTGTGGGTGAGGAGGACCCAGCCGCCGCGGTGGGGGACGAGGGTGCCGAGGTCGTCGGGGAGTTCGATGATTCCGCCTCGGGTGGCGGCGGCTCGGACGTGGGTGGCGATGATGTGTTGGCGGTGGGCGCCGAGGGCGGCGATGCGGTTGCGGAGGAACGAGCGGGACGGGGTGCCCTGGTCGGCCTCGATTCGGCGGTGTTTGGTCAGTTCGTCGGTTACCCGGTCGAGGTGCGGGAGCCAGTTGGGGGAATCGGTGTGGGTGAGGTCGTCGAATTCGTGGGCGATTCCGGTGGGGAGGTCGCCACGAGAACGGATGTATTCGTTGTTGGCGGTCAGCGGGACGGCGTACACCGGGCCTGGGGTGGTAATCGTGTCTGGTGTGGCTGGAGTGATTGTGCCGTGTAACGGGTCGATGAGCAGGACTTCGCCGTGGTGGTTGACCACGTTCAACGGGTGGGCGCCGAATACCAAGGCCGCCGAGCCGTGGCCTGCGAGGGTGATCTGGTCCACAACCCGTTCCAGGCCGCGGCGACCGGGGCCGAAGTACTCCGGTGGGTACTGAGTCCAGTCCGCAGGCTCCCGCGTTCTGGTGGTCGATACGCCGGCGACCACCGGGGTGCCGTGGTAGGTCGAGTGGAAGGCCAGTACCGCGTCGACCGGGTTGGTGTGTTCTCCGCCGTTGACGAGGTGTGTCCACTCGCGAGGGTCGATGAACTTGGTGCCTTGTGGTACCAACAAGTCCAGCGGCTCCAGCTTGGTCACCGGGAGGAGAACGTGCCGGTTCCCCGGTATATCGATGACGGGAACAGATCCGGGGTGGTCGAACAGGGGCAATCCGTCGGTCGGCACGGATCCGTCTGATGGCGCGGAAACTCGCGGTGGAATGGGCGGGTTTCCGGTGGGCTCGGACAGCGGCACGGATTGTCCGCTACCGGGGAGGGCCAGCAAGCGGCCCGGCTGTGCGGCGGCTGGGAGCGTCAGCAGTACCTTGTTGACCGCGGCCACGTCCACTCCAGGTCCGATGTAGAGGGTCCGGCCCCGCAGGTCGGAACCTACCGGGAACTGCCGCGGCGCGGGCGCGATCGGCGACAGGCCATGCTGGTGCACGATGACGCCGTCGGCGGTGGGGGTGTAGGCGAGCCCGTCGAGGCGCACGTTCGTGATCTGCCACGCCTCGCCGAGGCTGAGCAGACCCGCGCGCAGGGCGTCGGTCGCCCAGACCCGGACCCGGATGTCCTGGTGGGTGGTGATCCGCACCGTGGTGGGGCTCGACCCGAGTACCGAGGACACCGTGTCCACCTGGAACTCCGCGTCCACCGTGAAGAGGTAGGAGTCGCCACCCTGGTGCCGGGTTGTCCGGGGGTACCCGGCCGGGTCGGTGTCCGCGCTCTCCAGGTCGTGCGTGACCGCGGTCGGGCCCTGTTTGGCCCCGACCAGGGTGAACGTCCCCGGGACCAGGCGGGCGCTCAGCCTGGGGGCGAACATCGCGCGCTCAGGGCCGGTGATCTCGGTGAGCAGGTGGATCCCGGTGACCAGGTCCCGCGCACCGGCCAGCAGCGACTGACCGGTGGTCAGCCGCTGGATGGCCAGCTCCGACGGCGTGCTCCGCTCGGTGGCCCACGAGGTCCGCGCCGCGGCGGCGGCGACCTGGGGCATGGTCGGGCGCCGACCGGCCGATATGGGGGCGCGGCCGAGCTGGGCGTAGACGACCGACCGGATGGCGCGCGCCGTCGTCGAACCGACGCCCACGACGTTCCACATGGCGTCCGCGGGCAGGACGGGCCGTGGGTCGTCCGGCCGGATCAGCGGGTTGTACTCGAACACCTCGATGGTCGGGTCACCGGTGGGCGCGACCATCTCGGGTATCCCGTCCGCGTGCGGTGACACCAGGGCGATCCGGCCGAACACCCGGGCCGATCTGGTGCCCGCCGCACCGCTGCCGCTGAGGGCACCGACCGCCAGGGTGATCGTGTCGACCGGCGGTAACGGCACCTGCCCGCGGGTGATCTCCAGGGTGTAGGTCACGTCGTACGGGAGGTGCTGGGCGTCGGGGTAGGAATCGAGGTGGCGGAAGCCGCGCAGGGGTGAACCGGCGGCGGGCGTGCTCTGCCCGCCGACCTTCAGCCCCACCCGGTTGAGCACCGGGAAGTCGACCGGGGCGGGGCCCGGCACCGGGGGCGCGCCGTCGTCCGGTCGGGTCCGCCTCCCGGTGATCCGGATGTCGACGACGTCGGTCAGGTAGAGGCCGTCGCCGGGGACCGGGACCACGTGTTCGCCGCCGAGCGCCTCGCGGAGGTTGACCCACTCGGTCGGGCTGGTGAACAGCCTGGTGAGCCGGTCGACGACGTTGTCCTGCCACGCGGCGGTGACCCCGAGCTCGGTCAGCCTGGCGCGCACGTCGGACAGCGGATCGTCGCCACGCAGCTTGGCGTCCATCAGCGCCGCGGGGCCGTACGCGAGATAGCCGGTATCCGGCAGGAGTTGCTGGGACCCCGGTGCGGCCGCCGCGGTGGTCCTGTCGATGAGCACGTCGATCCCGGGGATCTCGGGCACTCCGGACAACGTCACCAAGTCGGCCGCGGTGCGCAGGGGCAGCTCCACCAGGACCGCTTCCGGCTCGTCGACGGTCACCTGGACCGGTTGGGCGCCTGCGGAACTGGAAGGGTTGGCACCAAAGGGATCGGTGCCATGTGCTCCGATGTCGGAGGCCGGGCGCAGGTCGAGGGTGCCGGTGAAGGTGAAGCGGGCGTCGAGCGCGAGCCACGCCGTGGGACCCATGTAGCTGATCTGCTGCTCTTGCGCGTTCGATTCCGGGTCCAGGACGTCGTGGCGCTCAAGGAAACCCAGGTCGCGGACATCGATCAATCGCGGCGACGAGAATTCCGTGCGCACCGTGAGTGAGCCGCCCACGCCGGTGAACGCGCCGGACGCGAGCAGCGGGTGTGGGCCGCTGATCTCGCCGTTGAGCCCGTGCAGGGCGAGAGCACGCGCGCCCGCCCGGGACGCGAACTGCCGCAGCACCTCCCCCGGTGCCGTGCCCGGCTTGGTCAGCGGCGAGAGCCGGTAGCCCAGGGTTCGCCGCGGTGTTCCCGGCTCCCTGGTGGACTCGACGAGTTCGCGCCGTCCCCACGACGGCCACTGACCGGTGGACTGCGGCGCCAAGCCGCGCGTGCTCGGTTCGGGCGTCGACTCCCCAGTGGTTCGCAGCAGTGACAACGGATCGCTGCCGAACGCGTCGGGTGAGTTGTTCGAGCGTGCGGACTCGGGTAGCGAAAGGTGGGCGGTTGGTGCCGTTGACTGTTGCGGTGTCCACAGTGTCGGTTGTGGCCCGGTCACCTCCTCGACGCTTGTGGCGAGTGCGATGTGCGGGGCCTCCAGCATGTTGTGGGTCATCCGCATGTGTTCGACTTGCGCGAACGGTCCGAACCACGCCGGATCGACCGCGTGGGCCTGGGCCGAGGCGGACAGTGGCGGCGCGTCGCCCACGTAGATCCCCGGTGTGAGACCGGATGTCCCGGGAGTCGAGAACAGGCGGTCGGACCACGGCATTTTGTCTTCGCTCGTGTACACGGTGATGGCTTCCGGCACACTCAGCACGCGCAGGTTGCCGGGACCGCTTACCACCAGCGCGCCCTCGCGGGCCGCGGCGATCTCGTCCGCGCCGGGTTCGACGAGCGTGCTCGGGTGGGTGGGGTACATGAGCTGGAACGGTATCGGCTCGGTGGTGGTCCGGTGTACCACCACGAACTCCAGTTCGCCCAGGAACCCGCGGTGCGCACCGTTCTGGGCTCGGTGCCTCGTGTCCTGGCCGCTCCGGCCCGCGGCGGTGGTGAAGGTCGTCCTGTCCCGTGTGAACCCGGCGGTCCGCGCCGCGGCGAAAGTCTTGTCCGGCGGGCGGATCGCGGCGTTGACGTCCAGGACATGGGTCTGCTCCCCCGTCGTCCAGGTCAGTTGGAGCACGCCGTGCAGGGCGTCGAAAAGGGACTTCCTGGACTCGGCGACGTCGTGGAACGCCGCGTGCACCGCCTGCTGACCGGACGCGTCGAGGCCAACGCCGAGGATGTCCACGATCCGCTGCCTGCCGGGCACGTCGAGGATGTCGTCGGTGCCGATCCGGTAGTGGTCGGCGAGTCCGGCGGCCCGGGGCGTGTGCGCGCTCGGCGACAGGTGGGCGGGCAACGGCAGGCCAAGCCGCACCGCGTCGACGATCGGCAGCGAGACCAGTCCGAACACGAGTCCCTTCGCCTTGGCTCGTCCATCCATTCGGGACTGTCCGGTGGCGGTGACCGACACGTTCCGGTGCAACCGGTAGTAGACGGTCGTCATGGTCGCGACGCGGTTCAGCGAGAGCGTGCCACCCCGACCCGGGTGCTGCCGGGTGTCCGCCTCCTGGACCACCTCGGTCGACTGTCCCAGCAGGGACGCCTTGAGCCTGCCACCGATCACCCGCACTCTGGTGGGGCCGAACTCCCGGTACAGCCGCTCCCGGTCGGCCGACCGCAGCACGTCGGCCGAGGTCAGCCAGCTCGTCACCGCAGGCTGGTGTTCCCGGCCGACCACGCTCGCCACCCAGCCGGTGATGTCGTGCTCAGCCTGGATCACCGCCCGCGCGACGAGTTCGCCCCGATTCGCCTGCGGCACCACCGCGTGGGCGGGCGGTGTCGATGTTGTCGGCACTATCGGTGTTGTCGGTCTTATCGGTGTTGTCGGTCTTATCGGTGTTGTCGGTCTTATCGGTGTTGTCGGTCTTATCGGTGTTGTCGGTCTTATCGGTGTTGTCATGGGCACCCGCAGTTCGAGCTCGACGACCGCCGACCTCGGTTCGGTGTCCCGGTCGAGCCGGGTCGCGACGACCTCCAGCTCCACGCGCGCGACCAACCGGTCGCCGGTGCGTACTCCGGGGCGATCGGTGGCGGTCACCGTGGCGGGATGCTCGTGGTTCGTGCGGAGCACCCCCGCCGTCAGCCGGATGTCGTCGGGTGCGAGGACGCGTCCGGTCAGCCAGACCGGTACCGGACCGGTGCCCGTCGGGAGCGTGACCTCGTGGCCGCCGTTGATGATCGCGGCCAGGTGTCCGCGCACGGCGTGGGCCAAGATCTGCGCGGGTGAGCGCGTCGCCGCGGGCTCGGTGAGCAAGCCGGTCACCAGGCCCGCCAGCGGTGTGGCGGCGACCCGCACCACGTCGATCCGGCGGTCGAAGGGCAGGTTGCGCAGCAGGGTCACGGCCCGCTCGACCTCGCTGGGGCCCATCGCCCGGATGGCGGTCTGGACAGCCTCCCACGCCTCCCGGTTGGCCTTCTGCGCGACGCGCCGTTCAAAACCGGCCTGGCTCGCCAGCGTCCACGTCAACTCCTTGGCGGCGGCGCGCAGCCCCCGGATCTCCGGCGAGGTGCCCACCGGGACCAAGTCGAAGTTGGCGGCCGCCGTGGCCACCTGTGACCGGTAGACCGCCAGGTAGTTGCCCGCCAGTCTGGCCCGGCCGTGTGCCGCCTTGGCCAGACCGAGCGCGACGGCGGCGTCGTCCGCGTGCTTGACCGCGTCGGCCGCCGCGGCGGCGCGTATCGCCATGCGCTGCAGGGACTCCGCCTCCTGCCGGGCGTTGCGCACCAGCTCGGCGTCCACCCGTAGCGCGGCACTGACTTGCGCCTCCTGGATGCGGGCCGCGGCTGCCAACCGGGGATCCAGCATCGTGGTGAGTCCGCGCAGGTAGATCGCCGTCTGCTGCCGCCGGGCGAACTCCGTCTCGTAGTGGGTCAGGAACTGGGTGTGGTTCTCGATCCGCGACCGCAGCGCGTCAGGCGTCATCCCGTCCATGGCCGCCCGATCACGCGCGGCGTCGGCGGCGGCTCTCGTCTCCCGGGCGAACTTCTCGGCCATCGCGACCGCGGTCGCGGTCGGCGTTCGGTACCGCGTGAGGAGCATTACCTCCTCCGTCGCCTGCCGGTAGCCGCGCACATCGGCGCCGGTCGTGCCCTGGCTGGTCGACAGGGCGGGCGGTACGACGGGCAGAGTCGTCCCGTGTGGACCGATCACGACCGCCTCGACCGGACCGAGGAGCTGGCGCTGCAGCGGGTCCATCTGCTGGTAGTAGGTCCCCGGCTGGGCGTCCACGTGCCAGACGACGCCGTTCTGGTTGACCATGTTCCAGGCGTGCCCGGCGAAGTTGCCCGCCCATTGGCCGCCCACCAGGGCCGCCGATCCGTGGCCGCCCGCCCGCAGGCTGTTCGCCACCATCTCGATCGCGGCGGCGCCGTAACCGATCTGCTCGCGCGGATACCCGGTGACCTCGGCGTACGAAGCGGTGTTTCCCGGCTTGGGCCATGCGGTGCTGGGTATCCCCGCCCACCAGAGGTCGTGGAACGCGAGTGCCGTGTTGACGCAGTTGCGGTCCCAACCGGGCGGGTTGACCCGGGACAGCCAACCGCGGAAGTCGGTGAACCGCTGCCCCGCCAACGCGGCCAGCACACCGTCCTGCGGCTCGGGGACCGGAACCGGGTCGAGCCTGCGGAGCTTGGCCGGAACTCCGTGGGTGTGCAGCTTGGTGGCGACCGCTCTCATCCGCGCGCCGGGGGCGTAGTGCGGAGCAGGCGTCCGCACTTCGTTGGGGTCGAAGGGAGCTACGAGATCGATGTCCTCGGGGCGGATCACCCGCGGGACGAGCACGAGGGGTCGAGCGGTGGCTGCTGCTGTGGCGGGTTGCGGCGTGGTGGAGGTGCTCGACTCGGACGAGGTGGTGGAGTCACCGGAGTCGGACGAGCTGTCGTCGTACAGCTCGGAGTCGGTATAGGTGTCGGAGCTCGATGTGGACAAGCTGTCTTCGTCGAGGTGGGATGTGGTCGACTCGCCGTCGTCCGAGGTGACCATCTCGTCCGGGCCCGCCGAGGCCGTGGCGACGGTGGCCGCCGGTGGGGTGTTCGTGGCGGGCGCGATCGTGCTCGGCATGCCGAGGTCCGTCGCGGGCGGCCCGAACATGGGGATGTCATCCGGTCGCGGAGCATGGTTCCGGCTGCGCGAAGACGTGACAACGGGCTGCGGGCTCACGTCCGGTTCGTTGATCGGTCGCGACCGTTTGCCCAAGGCGCTGTTCTGTTGGCCCGGCTGGACGGCTCGCGTCGGCGCGGGCTGGGGCGCCGACGCGGGGTAGGTGGTTGGCGTTCGTGTGGTTGTCGGCTCAGCGGTTGGGTGCTGGGTCGAGGTTTGCGCTGTCACGAGTCGGGTCGCCGTGGTCGCGGGCGAGTCGACTGTGCTCGCGCCTGCTGGGGTGTGGGCCGCCGGATGCCGGATTTCGCTGTGCTCGTTCGCTTGTTGCGCGAGTGGGACGTGGGTTGGGTGTGGCTGGTTCGCCGCGGGTGCGACGGGCGGGAGTTGTGTGGCGTGGGTGGGCGTTTCCTGGGGCGTGACGTGGTGTTCCGGAGTACCACTGTGGATGGTGGTAGGCGTGGGCTCGCTGCCCGCGAGGAAGTGCCGCGGCTCGGGTGCGAGTGTGGCGGGTCCGACCTCGGGGGTCTTGCCTGCGAGGGAGGGTGCGTGGCTGTTGGCGCCGATTCGCGCGTGGCGAGTTGAGCGAGCCATCCCGCCGCCGAGACCGGAGACGCCGCCGGAGGTGGCGGAGAAGACGTTCATCGCGAAGGTGCCCGAGGTGAGGAAGTTGTAGACCGCCTCGGTGAACGCCTCGTGGAAGGCCTCGACACCGACCTCGCTGATCAACTCCGGGATGGTGTGCGCCCAGCGCGGCATGGACTCGGCGAACCGGGCGAACTTGGCCAGCGCGGACTGCACGCCCTCGGCGGCGGCGTGCGCGATGACCTCGCCGACCCCGGCGATCGGGATCATCAGCACGCCACCCAGCGCGCCGACGGCCAGGGCGGTGGTCGTGTAGTCGGTGTTCCACACGTGCCGGGTGCCCATGGCGAACTGCACCGACTGGGCCACCACGTCGATGACGACCTGGAAGGCCATCCCGACGGCCTCGGCCTGCGCGAACCGGATCAGCAGCCTGCCGACGGCGCTGCGCAGCAGGTACCGGACGGCGGCGACCCGTTCGGCCAGCCAGGCCATGCTCGCCCCGCCGGTCTCCGCCGCCGCCGAGACCGCCCACGCGATCTCCACGGCCAGGGCGACCAGGCTCAGGATCGACACCAGTTTCACGTACTCGACGTCGACCGCGAGATTGCGCAGGTAGTCCGCCAGCCCCTGGAACTGCGCCGACGCGGCGGCGAGGTAGTTGTCGTCGCCCATGACGAAGGGGGCCAGCCGCGCCGCGAACGCCTGCTCGGCCGCCCCGGTGAAATGGGTGCGGACCCCGGCCACCACCCGACCCAATTCGGGCGCCAATTCGCCGGTCAACCGTTGCCCGGCGACCGCCCAGGCCTGTGCCAACACCCGCAACCGGTCTTCGTCGGCATCCGGCCACTCCTCGCCCGCGACCACGAGGAACAGCTTGCGCACCTCGTCGGGCACCATCATGGACATGCGGGACCGTTTCTCGTCGGCGGGAGGTCGGGCCGGGCGCGCGGCGGGGCCACCAGCCGCCACCGGAAACCTAGGGCCACCTCCCGGACACCAATCCGAACCTGAGATGAATGGCACACCAAGCAGGGGTGGCGGCCCCGCGGGTTGACCCATTTGGTCCAGGCCGGTATCGACCGAAAAGGACAGTCCGAACGGGACATGCGGACCGGACTCCCAATCGGACCAAAGTCCGCCGAGCGGTCTGGACGGTCGGACCAACACCCACCCTGGTTCATGTCGAGACTTCCTCATTGTCCGGAAACCCGCCGGATCGGGTGTGAAAGAAACCGATCGAAATAGTGGACGAGCCCACGCGAAATGTCGTTTTGCCGCGTGCTACTCACACCACGAGTCCACTTCGCACTATTGGACCATCGGGGTGACATGGTGTTCGTCATCGGAGTGAGTGGCTCCGCGTTTCTGGATCGCAGGCACATGTGGTGATACCTGTACGAAACGGATGCCGCACTGTCACCGGCCGTCCGGAATCTCTGTCCTGATTGTCAGGGAGGAATGCGCACATGATTCACCACACTCGGGACCACCACCGCCGATGGACGGCACTCGGTCTGGGCGCGACCGTCGTCGCCACCGCGCTGTCGGTGCTCGCAAGCCCGACCGCGCAGGCCGCGACGGGAGGCACGCTCTACGTGGCCAACCAACGGGCCAACACGGTCTCGGTCGTCAACGCGGCCACCGGCACCATCACCGCGACCATCCCGGTCGGGTCGCAACCCAGCGGCGAGGCGATCAGCTCGGACGGCTCGCGGGTCTACGTCGCCAACTCCGGCAACGGCATCAGCAACGGCACGGTCTCGGTGATCGACACCAGCACCAACACGGTGACCGCCACCGTCGGGGTCGGTCTCAACTCGGGCGCGATCCAGATCAACCCCAACGGTCAGTCCGTCTACGTCGCCAACGCGAGCAACGACTCCGTCTCGGTGATCAGCACCGCGACCAACACCGTCACCGCGACGATTCCCGGGCTCGACTTCCCGCTGTCGGTCACCTTCAACGCCGCGGGCACGGTCGCCTACGTCGGCAACGAGACCGCGGTCGAGGTGATCAACACCAGCACCAACACCGTCACCGCGACCATCCCGATCGGCGGCAGCGTCTCCGCCGTGGCGGTCAACCCCACCGGAACCCTGCTGTACGCGGTCGACCGGGACGACAACACCGTGGTCGTGATCAACACGGTCACCAACACCGTGACCACCACCATCCCGGTTGGCTCGTTCCCGACCGCGATCGCGCTCACCCCGTCCGGCGGCACCGCCTACGTCACGAACCTCTCAAGCAACAGCGTGTCGGTCATCAACACCGTCACCAACACCGTGACCGCCACCGTGCCGGTGGGCTCCTTCCCGACCGCCGTCGCGGTGTCCTCGGACGGTGGCACCGCCTACACCACCAACCAGAACACCGTGTCGGTCATCGACACCGCCACGAACACCGTGACCGGCACCATCAGCGGATTCCTGGCAGGTGACGCCATCGTCATCGGCCCGGCGACCGTGGTGGCACCCACCGTCACCAGCGTGTCGCCGACCAGCGGCCCGGCGGCGGGCGGCACCACCGTCACCATCACCGGCACCGGCTTCACCGGCGCCACCACCGTCCACTTCGGCGCCACGACCGCGACGTTCGCGGTGAACAGCGACAGCTCGATCACCGCGACCGCACCCGCCGCCACGGCCACCGGCCCGGTCGACGTCACCGTCACGACTCCCGCGGGCACCAGCACCACCAGCTCCGCCGACCGGTACGCCTACACCGCCGACACGACGAGCCTGACCGCAGGACCGATCCTGTTCTCCGTGGTCCCCGGTCACCTCTTCCTCACGCTGAACCTGTCGGCGACGCTGACCGACACCACCACCGGCAGGGCCGTCCCTGGCCAGACGATCACCTTCACCGTCGGCTCGACCCCCGTGTGCACGGCCACCACCAACGCGAGCGGCGTGGCGACCTGCTACGGCCCGTGCCCGGTCCTGCAAGCACTGCTCGCGGGCCACTACACGGCCACCTTCGCCGGCAACGCCACTCTCGCGCCCGCCACCGCCCGCGGCGACCTCATCCAACGCCACTGACGAGACCAGAGTCCACTGTGTACGGCCGGACCCGCGGTAGGTGGTTCCGGTCACCACGAATCGAGGCTGTTTTGCCCATCCACAGAAGACCCGTACGGCGCCTACGTGCTCTCGGCTCCGTGACCTCGCTGGTGCTGGCGTTGCTGGTTGCCGTGACGGCCCCGGCGCACGCCGCTTTCCCCGGTGCCAACGGCAAGATCTACCTCCGGCAGTCGGGTGAGGTGTACACGGTCGACCCCGACGGCGGCAACCCGACCCAGCTCACCAGCACCGGCGGCACCGCGTCCGAACCGAGGGTCAACGGCGACGGTACGAAGGTCGCGTTCCTCGGTACCCAGACCGGTACCAGGCAGGTGTACACAATGGACCCGGACGGGACGGACGTCACCCAGGTGACCACCGGCTCCGCCGCCCTCAGCAACTCGCTGGCCTGGTCCCCCGGCGGCGACCGGCTCGTCTACGTCGTCGACGGGACGATCACGACCATCGACCCCGACGGCACCAACCCGGTCTCGCTGGGCGTGTCCGGGACCAACGTGTCGTGGTCGCCGGACGGCACCAAGATCGCCTACGTGGGGACCGGCAACATCCACACGATCCACACCGACGGGACCGGGGACACCACGCTGACCTCGGTGGGCCTCACCACGGCCACCGCCGAGCCGGACTGGTCGCCGGACGGCACCAAGATCGCCTTCTCGCTGTCGCGGATCGGCTTCCCCGCACAGATCTACACCATCAACGCCGACGGGACGAACCAGACCAACCTCTCCAACGACTCCGAGAACGAGTCGTCCCCGGTCTGGTCCCCCGACGGCACCAAGGTCGTCGCGTGGCGGCAGAGCCACGGCCTGCTGTCGATGAACCCCGACGGCTCCGGCAAGGCGATCGTCTACGACACGACAACCCCGGTCATCCCGACCGACTGGTCGATCTCGACCACACCGCCGGGCGCCGACCTGTCCGTCTCGGTCACCGACTCGACGGACCCGGTCGCCCTCGGCGGAGATCCGTACACCTACACCGTGACCGTGGCCAACGCCGGACCCGCCGGGGCGACCGGGGTGTCGGTGTCCACCACGCTGTCCGGCGCCAACCGCACCATCAACGCGGCCACCGCCTCGCAGGGCTCGTGCAGCGTTTCCGCGCCCACCGTGTCCTGCACCCTCGGCGCGGTCGCCGCGTCCGGCACGGCCACCGTGACCATCTCGGTCACGCCATCGGCCACCGGCACCATCACCGCCACCTCCACCGCGGCGGCCACCGAAACCGACCCGAACACCGGCAACAACACCGCCGCGCAGTCCACCACCGTGAACAACGCCCTCGGCTGCACCATCACCGGCACGCCCGGCAACGACACGCTCAACGGCGGCAACGGCAACGACGTCATCTGCGGCCTGGGTGGTGATGACACCATCAACGGCGGCAACGGCAACGACATCATCTATGGCGGCGCAGGCAACGACACACTCAACGGTGGCAACGGCGACGACACGCTCTATGGCGGCGACGGCAACGACGTCGTGGCAGGCGGCAACGGCAACGACCACATCTACGGCGGCGCGGGCAACGACATCCTCGACGGCCAGAACGGCAACGACGTCCTCGTCGACCACGACGGGACCGACACCGTGAGCGGCTCCAACGGCAACGACACCATCGACGTGCGGGACGGCGTCGGCGGCGACACGGCCAACGGCGGCCTCGGCACCGACACCTGCACCGTGGACGGAGGCGACATCACCAACTGCTGACCACAGAGGACAGGTGCGCCTGCGATCCCGCGGGCGCACCTGTCCTTGTGAGCAGACGCCAGAAAGCCGGACGGGACAACACGAAACGGAGACCTCGATGAACACCACCCACCCCAGCCGACGCCCGACAGCGGCCCGGCTCCGACGCCGGGCAGGCGCGGTCGCACCGCTGATCGCACTGTTCGCCCTGCTCCCGGCACCGGCCGCGCACGCCGCCGTCGGCTCGGTCACCTGCACCGGTAGCAGTCACGTCACCTTCTCCCCCGGCCTGACCCTCACCCCGCAAACCATCACCGTGCAGGAAACCGACACCATCCCGTCGTGCACCTCCACCGATGCCACCCTGACCAGCGTCACCACCGGTGGCACCTACTCCTACTCCGTCCCGAACGCCGCCTGCAACTACCTCGAACTCAACCCCGCGGGCGGCGGCACCTTCACCATCCACTGGAACAACGGCCAGACCTCCACCGTCACCGGCCTCGCCAGCGAGCTGACCTCCACCGGCGGCCTCGTGCAGAACACCGCCACCGGCACCGTCACCGCGGGCGAGTTCACCGGCGCCAGCGCCTCCATCGCGTGGATCTACCTGCTGGTGAACCCGTTGCAGTGCCTGTCACCGGGCCTGACCTCCCAAGACGGCACCATCCTGGTCCAGATCGCCGGGATCTGACCAACCCCCGGCGGCCACGCCAGGTGCGAGCCAGACCAGTCGTCGTCAGTGTGTCCTTTCCTTGGTGGTCACGCCGTCGGCCTGGCCGGGGACCAGGGCGGTCACGGGGTCGCCGCAGTGCACCGCGCCGGGGTGGCGCACTGCGGCGTACGTCCCGAACTTGGCGGCGGACCGGCTGATGAGTGAGCGCAGGACCGCGCGGTCCTTGGGGAGGTCGCGTTGTGGCTGGGTGACCATGACGCAGCGGATGCAGGGGCCGGTGACCTCGACGACGGCTTGGCCGATCCGCAGCTCGTCGCCCGCGGCGCCTTCGCCGGGATGGGCGGCGGAGGTGAGCACGATGTTGGGTCGGAACCGGCGCAGGTCCCAGTCACCGTCGGGGTACCACTGCCGCCCCAGGTCAAGCGAGTCCCGGCTCAGCAGGTGTACCGGACCCTCGTCGACGAACCCCCACGTGGGCAGGTCGAAGCTGGTCATGTCGGCGGGCCGGTCCAGGTCGCGCTGGTACTCCTCCACCGCCACCGCGTGACCGGCGGGCCGTTCCAGGCGAACCGGCTGGCCCAGCCACCGGCTGATGACGGCGTCCACGTCCGGATCGTCCGTTCGGACGGTCGGGCCGCCCGGCAGGGTGATCTCCGCCGCCGCGCCGAGCCAGCGGGCTGTGGCGTCAAGCAGGTCGGGGACCCGTTTCGCCGTCAGCACCCGGCCGGTGGCGACCGCGACGACGGCGAACGCGCGGTCGCCCACCACCCCGCGATCGAGGACGAGCTCGGTGAGCCGCTCGCCGCCCATCGACTTCACCGGATAACGCCACAGCTCCGCCACCACCGGCGGGCTCACAGGTCCAGCACCAGGTTCGCGGCGGGCCGCGAGATGCACAGCAGGATGCTGCCATCGCCCGGGTCCACCTCGGGTCGCACGTGGTAGCTGACGGTGCCCTGCTTCAGCGGGCTGCTGCAGGTGCCGCACACCCCGCCCTGGCACAGCGACGCCGTCTCGATGTCGTGCTTCTCGGCGAAGAACAGCAGCGAGTCGCAGCCGCTGTCCCACACCACCTCCAGACCGGACCGCTCGAACCGCACCCGCAGTTCGGTGATGCCCGCCAGCGCGTCGATGCCGTCCTCGGCCCGAACCGTCGGCCGCACCATGGGGATCGACTTCCGCTCGGGGTCGAGCATCGCCAGCCTGCCCGCGGGGAGCGGCGCGGGGTCCATCGGCACGAAACCGTAGCGGGCGAACCAGTCCCGCGTCGTCTTGGTGAAGACGACCGCGTCGGCGAACCCCGCCGACTCCAGCACGATCAGCATGCTGGCCAACAGGAACCGGCCGATGCCCAGGCTCTGCCAGCGCGCGTCGACCACCACGTTGAAGATCTCAGCGAGGTCGGTGAAGCGGCGGATTCCCGCGCACGCCACCACCTTCCGGTCGATCTCGACGACGTAGAGCTCCTCGACGTCGGTGTCGAACAGCTCCAGGTCCCGCGCGATCAGGCCGCCCGTCGCCACGAACGGCTTGGACAGCTCGTACATCGCGGTGGCGTCGCCGCTGCGGGCGCTACGGAACGTGGCATCGATGATCTCGGCCCCGCCCTGGCTCATGATGACGTCGAACCTCGGACGTTTGATCTCGTCAGACACGGTGTCCCCTCACAGATAGGACGTGAGTTCGCCCGCGCGGCGCACGTCGAGACTGCAGCAATGGAAGCCGCCACCGAAGGTGCGACCGTGCCGGTAGGGCACCGGTATGACGGTGAAACCCGCTGACTCCAACAGCTTCGCCAGCCCGTCCTGCGCCTGCGGCACGATGACCGTCTCCTCGTCGACCGAGAGGATGTTCATGCCGATCCAGGTGGAGGCGCGCGGCCACCCGAAGCCGAAACCGTCGTCCTGCGGGTCGTCGAACCACAGGGTCTTCCAGCCGCGCAACGGTTCCGGGATGCGGTCCTGGTCCAGTCGGCCCGCGTTGGCCAGCAGCACACCGGGCTTGAGCAGGTGCAGCGTGGTGCCGACGTGGTCGCCGCAGATCGCGATCTCGTGCACGCGGTAGTCGGAGCCCAGGGTCCGGGCCAGCCAGGCCGCCCCGAGGCGGTTGCCGGTGTTGCTCACGTTGTAGAACAGGTCGCGGCCGCACCGGATGATGTTGGCCGCGTCGAACAGCGGTTCCAGCTCGCTGAGCACCGGGGTGCCCGCCGCGTCGTACTGGTAGTTCTCGTCGGGCAGTTGGGGTTTGGGTGCCGCCAGCCAGCCCGCCCCGCCGTCGAAGTACTCGCGCAGCAGCTTGCGGTAGGGGAAGGTCTCGGCGTACCTGGCCCGCACGGCCATCGGCACCTCGATCACCGTCTCACCGACGACCAGCAGGCAGTCGCGTGGCATCAGGGCGTGGTTGGCGGTGCTCGCCCAGTCCAGGACGCCGATCGGTCGGCTGTGGTCGGCCGGGTCCGGCCTGCGCACGCGCACACCGAGCTCGCCGAGGGTGTCGGCGAGGGTCTGCAGGTCCTCCTCGGTCTCCGCCACCACCCTGGCCAGGGTGTCCGGTGAGACCACTTCGGACTCGTAGCCGTGCGGCGGTTCGAAGAAGTGCTTCATGGAATCGTCGATCGGCGGGAAGCTGAACCCCTCGGCGCTGCCGACGACGATCTCCTGGAGCTTGCCGAAGTCAGTGAACGACCGGACCGCGCTCATAGCGTGTTCCTCTCTTGTGCGCCACGGCTCAGGGCCAGCCCGAAGGGCTGGTCGACGGACATCAACTCGACGTAGTTCACGTTCACGTGCGCGGGCGTGCCGTGCGCCCACAGGACGACGTCCGCGACGTCACCGGGGGTCAGCGGGCTGATGCCCTCGTACAGGGCGTCCGCCCTGGCCTGGTCGCCCCCGAAGCGGACGAGGGCGAACTCCGAGCGCACCATCCCCGGCGCGACGCAGGTGACCCGGATGCCCGAGCCCTGGATGTCCGCCCGGAGGTTCGCCGACAGGTGGTGGACGAAGGCCTTGCTGGCCGCGTAGACGTTGCCGCCGTAGAACGCGTACTCGGCGGCCAGCGACCCGATGTTGATCACGTGGCCCGCCCCGGCCCGGCGCATCCTGGGCAGCACGGCGTGCGTGCAGGTGAGCAGGCCCGCGATGTTCGTGTCGAGCATCGTCTGCCAGTCGTCGGGATTCCCCTCGTCCAGCGGCCCGAGACCGAGGGACAGCCCGGCGTTGTTGACCAGCACGCCGATCTCGTCCAAGGCGTCGAAGGCCCGCTCGACGGCCGACCGGTCCCGCACGTCCACGGCCAGCGCGCGCACCCGGTCCTCGCCGTGAGTGCTCGCCAGGTCGGCGAAGCGGTCGGCTCGGCGGGCGAACAGCGCCACTCGGTAGCCGCCGTCCAGGAAGCGCTCGGCGACGGCCCGGCCGATGCCCGCCGACGCGCCCGTGACCACAACCCAGTCGTCGTTCATCGCGCGTCCTCCCGGTCTGGGTCGTCGGTGTGCGGCTGGAACGGGCAGACCCAGTCGGGCGAGGTCGCGCGACCGGAGTACTGCATGGCCTCCGAGCGCTCGCCGAAGTCGGCGAGGTTGGGGTTGATCGACCCCTGCAGCGCCGTTTCCCGGGCCCGCACCTCGTTGCGGATGCGCCCGTAGATCCCCCGCTCGCGCAGCCGCTCGAACTGCACGTGCGAGTTGAAGACGAGCGTGGGGTGGCTGAACCGGCGGGTGATCCGCGACGAGTTCGCGTGCAGCCCGACCACGAAGAAGGCCTGTCCGGCGATGCTGAACGCGAAGCGGTCGGACGTCGGGTCGGGGTCGGCGAAATCCGACCAGGCGAAGCGGCGGATGTCCCGGTCGTGCAATCCCTGCAACTGCGCCCACACCAGCGTCTCGAAGTCGGTCTCGGCAAGGCCGAAAGGCCCTTCGAAGGTGGCGGCGAACGTCGCGAGCAGGTGGTCGATGTCGTCGCGGCGCAGCGCGAAGTCCGTGACCGCCGCCACAAGTTCGTCCGTTGTGGACGGATCGCCCATCTGTCCGAAGTGGCGGTGCACGGTGGTTCCGCGCAACCACGCCGTTTTCCCCGCCACACAGGAGAACGTGTCGCCCAGGAGTTTCTCCCCCAGTGCGACGCGGATCTCCTCGGGCGTACTTCCCCCAGTTGTCATGGTGCTGTCACTCCCTGGTCTGTCTCCTGCGGTCGCGCGACGGCCTGCTCGCCGCGGTCCCGACCCCGGTACACCAGATCGGCGACCGGGAACTTGGCGAGCGCGGCGCGGTCGACCTTCCCCGGGCGGTTGAGCGGCAACTCGTCCAGCCACACGTAGAACCGCGGGACCATGTGTCCGGGCAGCCGCTCGCGCAGCCGCCGTACCAGCACCTCGTCGGCCGACGGCGTGCCCGCCAGGAAGGCGACGACGGCCGTCCCGCCCGGGGTGTCCTCGCGCACCAGCATCGCGGCGTCGGCGACGCCGGGGCACTGGCGCAGGGCGTGCTCCACCTCGCCGGTCTCCACCCGGAAACCGTTGATCTTCACCTGGTCGTCGATCCGGCCGAGGAAGACCAGGTCGCCGTCCGGCTGCCGCAGAACCCGGTCCCCGGTCGCGTACATCCGCTCACCCGGGGTGGGGGCGTACGGATCGGGCAGGAACGCAGCGGCCGTCCGAGCGGGCAGACCGAGGTACCCCCGGGCGAGGGCCGGACCGCCCAGGTACAACTGGCCGACCTCACCGACCGGGACCTGGCGCAACTCGTCGTCGAGGACGTGGGTGCGCACGTTCCGGATCGGTTTGCCGATCGGCGCCCGCTGCGGGGTCGACGGGAGGCACCGGTACCAGGTGACGGCCACCGAGGCTTCGGTTGGGCCGTAACAGTTCTGCACGACCATCGCGCCCGCGGCCTCCGCCAGGCCGCGACCGTCCAATTGCGAGCTACCGGCCGCGACGAGCCGCACCCCGGCCTTGGCCAGGCGCGGCAGCAGGGACCCGCCGTACGGTCCCACCATGGCCGCCGGGATGTCCAGCACGGTGGCGCCGAGCGTGCGGGCCTCGTGCACGATCCGGGTCGCGGGCAGGTCGCCCTGCTCGGGGATCGCGACGGCGCCCCCGCAGCACAGGGCCATCAGGCAGTCCTGCATCGTGATGTCGACGGTGGCCGGGGACGTCCACAGGACGACGTCGTCCGGGCGGATCAGGTCCAGGTCGTCCCGGCTGGCCAGGATGAGGTTGACGATCCCCGCGTGCGGGACGCCGACCACCTTCGGGCGGCCGGTCGAGCCCGAGGTGGTGATCGCGTAGGCGAGGTCCTGCGGCGCGGGCACCGGCAGGCCCTCGCTCGTCGTGGGCTCGTCCCGCAGGCTGGGGTCGTCGAGGAGTTGCACGCCCGGCAGCCATGTGTCGCGGGAGAGGGCGAGGATCTGCTCGCACCCCACGTCACGGAGCACTTCCGCGTTGCGGGCGGGCGGATCGTCGGGGTCCAACGGCAGGCAGGCCGCACCGGACCGCATGGCGGCCACCAAGCCGACCAACGCGGCCGGGCCGCGCGGAATCGGCATCCCGACGATCTTCCCCGGTCCCGCACCGAGTTTGCTGAGCCGATGCGCCAAGCGAGCCGTCTCGCGGCCGAACTCGGCGTAGGTCCACGAGCGGGCGGCGGTCCGCACGGCCGTGGCGTCCGGACGGAGCCGGACCTGCTGGTCGAACAGTTCACCGACCGTCAGGGCCGCGGACCCGTCCGCTCCGATCTGGCGAGAATCGTCCATGGCCATTGGCTCCTTAGTGCGCTGACCGCAGGCTCAGCGGCCGCAGGTCGGTCCAGACCTCGTCGATGTGGTTGAGGCAGTCCACTTTGGAGCCCGTGTGGCCGGTGCCGAGCCAGCCTGCCGGAAGATCACGGTCGGCAGGCCAGATGGAGTACTGCTCCTCGTCGTTGACCACGACGCGGAACTCGCGCTGCGTATCGTCGAACATCGGTGTCCCCGTCCTCCCCGTTCGCGTTGTCAGTCTTCGGGTTGTCGCTGCTCGTTGAGCACCCAGGTGACGGCGTCGGGAAGCAGTGCCTCCCAGGCGGCATAGGTGTGGCCCCCATCGCCGTACTCATCGCGCACGACGTGTCCCTGTCCGCTCAGATCCGCGGCGACCTTCCTGGTGGCCTCCACCAGGCTGAGCCCGTCGTCGAGTTCGATGTCCGCCTCTTCCCGGCCTGCCGCAAGGAAAAGCCGGGCCGAGCCGTTTTCCTGGTGACCGGTGAGCTCGTGGTCGGTGAGAGGGCCGGAGATGCCGACCGCGCCGTCGAAGGTGTCCGAGCGGCGCAGCGCGGCGCGGAGGGCGGCGATGGCTCCCAGGCTCGCGCCGACGGCGGTGACCCGGTTCACCTGCCACCGCTCCCCCAGCCAGCCGCGTAGGTGCGGCACCAAGTCGTCGGCGAGTACATCGGTGTACGTGTCGTCGAGCAGTTCCGCCCGGCGGGCCGACCAGTCGGCGGGGCTCAGGAAGACGGCGGCGGTCGGTGGGATGTGCCCGGCGAGGGTGAGTCGGTCGAGTATCGCGGGGAACCGCATGACATCAACGAATTCCGAGCCGTCGAGCACCACCAGGGCTCGGGTGACCGGGACGTCCTGATCGGCAACCGAGACGAACAGATCCACCCGACGGCGCCCGCCGAGGCTCTGATTGTGCCAACTCCGCCGTTCCAGGCGATGTTCCCTGGACGCGGCACCGAGGTCGGGCACGCTCTCGCCCAACAGCGCCCGCGCGTACGACGTGGGCGTCCGGTGGTCCATCATGAACCGGAGCGGGACTTCGCGCCCGAGGAGTTGCCGAATCGCCGCGGTCGCCCTGGGCACCAGCAGGGAATGGCCGCCGTGCTCGAAGAAGTCCCCGGTGGCGGGCACCGGGTGGCCGAGCACCGTCGACCAGGCTTGCGCGACGCGGGCCTCCAGGCCGGTCTCGGCGGGCGGCGCATCGGCCTGTTCGGACGGTCCCAATGGGATCGCTGTCAGCGCGGCCCGGTCCACCTTGTTGTTGGTTGTCAACGGAATCCGGGCAATCTCGACGATGTGGTCGGGAACCATGTACGCCGGTAAGGTCCCACTGAGTTCCCGGCGCAACTCGGCCCGGTCGACCACACCGGACACCACGACGTAAGCCACCAGGCACGGCCCGGTTTCCAGTTCCGCCCGCAACACGATCGCCGAAGTGATGCCCGGACTGCGCAGCAACGCGTGCTCGATCTCGCTCGTCTCGATCCGGAAGCCGCGGATCTTCACCTGGCGATCCGTGCGGCCGAGGATGTCGATCTCGCCGTCGGCCAGGTACCGGCCCGCGTCCCCGGTGCGGTACATGCGCGATCCCGGTGGCCCGTAGGGGTCGGGGACGAACTTGTCCGCGGTCAGCCCCGGGCGCCCGTGGTAGCCGCGCGCCAGCCCGTTGCCCGCCAGGTGGATCTCGCCCCGCATCCCGACCGGGCAGTGGCCCAGGTTCGGGTCCAGGATGTAGACCCGCGTGTGCGGGACGGCGTGGCCGATGGGCACCCGACCGGTGCTGGGGCGGCCTTCGAACACAGTGGCCAGCACGGTGCTCTCGGTAGGCCCGTACGAGGCCGTCACCCGGCAGCCGGGAAGCAGGTCGATGGCTGCCGCGAAACTCTTCGGGTTGACGACGTCCCCGCCAACGATGAGCTGGCGCAGCCCGGCCAGCGACCGGATGCCCCGCTCGACGAGGAGGTCGAGCTGCGGGGACACCAACTTCAACGTCGTCACGCCGTAGTCGCGCACGACGGTGTCCAGGTTCTCCTGCAGCGTTCCGGTGTCCACCACCGCCACGCGACCGCCGTGCGCCAGTGCCGTCCACTCCAGCGCGGCCACGTCGAAGGTCAGCGGCCCGGCCTGCAGGAACGTCGCCCCGGGGCCGACGTCGAGGTAGCGCGGAGCACCCGCGACGAGCCTGCCCAGCCCCCGGTGGGAGATCGCGACCGACTTAGGGGTCCCGGTGGAACCCGACGTGGAGATCAGGTACGCCAAGTCGTCCGGCCGCGCGGCCTGCGGGAGGTCCCCGGTCTCGGTGCCGGTCAGATCGGGTACGCCCAAGCCGACCACGAGCACCGGACCGACGTCCGCCGGAAGCGCGGCGCGCAGCGACGGACTGACCACCGTCAGGACCGCGTCGGCGTCGCCCAGCAGGAACCGCAGCCGATCGGCCGGAAAGCCCGGGTCCAGCGGGAGGTAAGCCGCGCCGCACTTGGCGACGGCGAGCAGGACCACGTACCGCTCGACGCCGTGCTCCAGGCACACCCCGACGATCCGCTCCGGCCCCACACCACGGGTGATCAGGTACCGGGCCAACTGGTTCGACCGCTCGTTCAACTGCCGGTACGAGAGCGTTCCATCGGCGCCGACCACCGCCGGGGCCTGCGGCCGGGACGCGGCCTGGGCCTGGAACAGCCCGACGATGGTGGTGTCCGGGGCGGCGCTCGGATCGTTGCGGGCATGCAGGAGTTCGAGTTCCGCCGCCGAGACCAGGGTGAGGTCGCGCAGGGGGCGCTCGGGTTCGGCCACCGCCCGCTCAAGCAGCCGGACGTACCGCGCGGTCATCGCCTCGATCGGCGCCCGGTCGAACAGGTCGACGCGGTAGAGGAAGGTGACCTCGATGCCGCCGTCTTCCGGCAGCGTGGTGATGGACAGGTCGAACCGGGCCGTCGTCGGCACCTCGGGCCGCCACAGGACGGGCGCGTCCGGTGACTCCGTCAGGCTGACCCGGTCGCCCCCGTGGTTCAGCACCACGTCGAACACCGGGTTGCGCTGCGCCTGCGACCCGCCCCGCACCGCGCCCACGATCTGTTCGAAGGGCGCGTCCTGGTGGGCGTCGGCGGCCATCCACGCGTCGCGGGTGCGGACGATGAGCTCACGGAAGGTCAGGCCCGGCCAGGACAGGTCGATCCGGACCGGCACGGTGTTGATGAAGAACCCGACGAGGTCCTGCAGGTCGGGGTGCGGGCGGTCGGAGACGATCGCGCCGATGACGATGTCGTCCGAGCCGGTGTAGGCGCTCAGCGTCGCCGCGAGGGCGGCCAGCACCACGATGAAGGGAGTGGCGCGCGCCCGCCAGGCCAGGCCCGTCAGCGCGGATGTGGCCTCTTCGGACAGGTGGGCGACGACGCTGTCACCGACCCCGTCGGTTGTGGTCGGCCGCGGCCGGTCCAGTGGCAGGTCCGGCCGGTCGTGGCCCGCCAAAGCACCCCGCCACCAGTCCAAAAGCGACTCCAGCCGCTCCTCGGTCAAGAACCGCCGCTGCCAAGCGGCGTAATCGCCGTACTGGACCGGTAGCTCCGGGAGCCGCGCGGGCCGCTCCTCCAGCGCGGCCGCGTACAGCTCGGTCAGGTCACGCGACAGCACGTCCATCGACCAGCGGTCCGTGAGGATGTGGTGCATGACCACGCACAGCCCCGGGCCTTCGTCGAGTTCCGCGGCGACCAGCCGGAACAGCGGCGGCCGCGCGAGGTCGAACGGCTGGGCGGCGGCGACGTCGAGAGCCGCGCGCCAGTCCCAGCCCGCCCAGGTGATGGGAATGTCGACCTCGTCCAGGACCTCTTGGACGACTGTCCCGTCCGGCTGGGGCGCGAACCCCGTCCGCAGGATCTCGTGCCTGCGGACCAGCCCGGCGAGGGCCGTGCCGAGGACGGCGGGCTCCAGCCCCTTCGGAAACCGCCAGCCCTCCAGGATGTGGTACGGGCTGGTCGCGGCATCCAGTTGGCGCACCCACCAGAGCCGTTCCTGCCCGGCGGCGAGCGGGTACCCGCCCGCCGTGGGCTCCCGGACCAGCGGGAACGGGTTCGTCGGTCGCTGCTCTCGTCGAGGCATGATCAGGTTGGCTCCTCTCGAGGTCGCGCTGTGCGCGCCGCGAACCGGTGCGGACGCGGGGGTGGCACTCAGGTCCGCGCGGGCGCCCCGTCCGCGCCTGCATCCTGTTGAGCGGACTGCTGGGCGGACTCGACCGCGGCGACGATGCCGTTCACCGAGGTGAAGGTCTCGTGGTTGAGCTGGTCGACCGGCAACTCGATGTCGAAGGTGTTCTCGACCTCCAACATCAGACCCATGCAACTGAGCGAGGTCATGCCCAGGTTCCACAGGTCGTCCCCGGGGCCGAGCTCGCGGTCGCCCAGGTTGAGCTGCTTCTGGGTGAGCTTCGTGACAACGTCCCGGACGGACTCCCGCGGGTCGCTCATCGCGGGTCCCCGACGCCGCTGCCGACCGAGGTCAGGACGGAAGCGTTGCCGCGCAGGCGATTCAGGTAGCGGGCGATCCGGCGCGCTCCGACCAGGCTGCCCTCGGCGTACCAGAGCACGTCGGGGCCGAACGCGTAGTCGGTGCCGAGCTGGTCGAACGCCTCCCGGCCCCGGGTCCGGTAGTAGGCGGCCAGTTGCGTGGTCGTCATCTGCGGGGCGGCCTCCGCGCCGGTCTCGAACCAGGCGGCCAGGCTGTGCGTCACGTACTCCTCGACGGACTCCTCGACCGTCCTGGTCGCGATCGGGCGGCGCACCGGGTTGAACATCGAGTCGATGAGCCCCGGCTGGCCCTGCAGCTCGTTCGCGACGTGCGCGGCGAGCAGCGGCGCGCAGTGGAAACCGTCGCGGTAGGTGCCGGTCATCAGGTAGAGGCCGGGCAGCGGGAGCCAGCCGATCATCGGGAAGCCGTCGAAGGTCACCGGGCGGTTGCCGCTGAGCCACCCCACGACCTCGTGCCGCGCGATCTGCTCGTCCAACTGCTGCATCGCGTACTGGGCGAGGTAGCGGGCGTCACCGACCCAGGTCACGCTGGACACCTCGTCGACGAGGCGGTTGGTCGCGCCGAGGTACTCGCGCCCCGGGCCGGCGGGCACGACGTGCAGACCGCAGGCGAAGCCGCGGTTCGGGGTGCGGACCACGCTGCGGAACGGCTCCCCGCTGGTGCGCTGCGCGATCATCGCGAAGCCGAGGCCCGCGATCATCGGGATCAGCTCGATGTCCTCCGCCGCGGTGCGCACCAGGGCCTCGCTGCGCGCCCCGGTCGCGACGACCACGGTCCCAGCCTCGATGACGTGACCGTCGGCGAGCTCGACCCCGGTCACCGCGTCGCCGTCTCGGACCAGCCTGCGCACGGTCTGGTTGACCCGGGTGGCGCCGATGTCGTCCAGACGCGCCTCCAGGGCGGCGAGCACGCCGCGGGCGTCCACGGCTCCCTCGCCCGGCACGTGGATGGCGCGCAGCGCCCTCGTGTCGGTCCTCGGCTTGAAGCCGGGAATGTCCTTCGGGTCGATCTCCGACCACGGCTTGCCGTACTCGTCGAGCGCCTTGATCATCGCTTCCAGGTTGATCGTGTCCAGTTCCGCGCCGATGGCGTTGAGCACCACGTGCGACTCGGTGGCCGTCTGCAGCGGGAACCCGGTCGAGGAGTACTCCTCGAGTCGGCTGAGCACATCAGGCCAGAGATCGTGCGCGCGGAGGCCGATCTCGAACCTCGTCCGGTTGGCGTGCGTCCGCAGTGAGTCCGCGGTCACCTCGCCGAAGGTGCCCAGCATGGCACCCGCGGCCATGCTGGCGCCCGCGTCCCGATCACTCGGGCCGACCACGACGACGGCGCCCGCGTTGCGCCCCACCAGTTCCTCGGCGAGGAACAGGCCGAGCGCCCCGTTGCCGACGATGACCACGTCAGCCTGCGTCGGCGTCTCGGTGTGTGCAGAGTTTGGCCGTTCCATCGATCCTCCGTTGTTCCCGTTGGGATTCATGGGATTCATGGGTTGACGTCGCGCAGGGCCGCCGCGATGCCCGCCACGGTCGGCCGTTCGAAGAGGACCGCGATCGGCAGGTCAGGGGAGGTCTTCTTCCGCAGGATGTTCAACAGCCGCAACGCCTGCAGCGAGTTGCCGCCGAGCTCGAAGAAGTCGTCGTCCGCCGAGACCGCCGGTAGGCCGAGGATCGCGGTGAAGGTCCCGGCGACAAGTTCCTCTTCCGGGTCACGCGGGACCGCAGCGGCCTGCCGGTCCGGTAGCGCGGGCAGGGCCAGCGCGGACTTGTCCACCTTGCCGGTCGGACCGAGCGGCAACCGGTCCTGCGCGACCACGTGCGCCGGAATCATGTACTCCGGCAACACTTCCGCCAGCCGGGTCCGGACCAGTTGGCCGCTGACCGAGCCCGGGACCACGAAAGCCGCGAGCGCGATTTCGTCGCCTGCGCCCACCGTGGTCAGCACCGCGCGCTCGACGTCCGGCATGGCCTCGATCGCCCGCTCGATCTCGCCGAGCTCGATGCGGAACCCGCGCACCTTGACCTGGTCGTCGACCCGGCCGACGAAGTCCAGCGCGCCGTCGTCGCGGCGGCGGACCACATCGCCCGTCCGGTACATGCGGCCACCGTCGAACGGGTTGGCGACGAAGCGTTCCCGGGTCAGCTCCGGCCGGTTGAGGTAGCCGAGGGCGAGTCCCGGCCCGGCGATGTGCAGTTCGCCCGCCTCGCCGTCGCCGACCGGGCGGCCTGCGGGGTCGAGGATGTAGAGCCGGGTGTTGGTCCTCGGGTGGCCGATCGGGACCGAGGTGACCGCGTCCAGCGGCCCGCAGTCCCAGTAGGTCGTGTCGATCGAGTACTCGGTCGGGCCGTACTGGTTGTGCAGGCCCGCTTTCGCGGTCGCGAAGAACCTGCGGGTCAGCGCCGGGGACAGCACCTCGCCGCCGGAGAACACCTCGCGCAGCGACGGGCAGTCGCCCAGGCCGGGTTCCTCGTCCAGCAACGCCTGGAGCAGTGCCGGGACGACCGCGAGGGCGGTGACGTTCTCCGCTCGGACCAGGTCGGTCAGATACCGGGGATCTTGCCCGTAGAGCGGGTCGGCGACGACGAGCCGAGCGCCGGTGGTCAGCGGGATGAAGATCTCCCACAGCGAGACGTCGAAGCTCAGCGCGTGGTGCAGGACCACCGCGTCCCCGGGGCCGGTGGGGTAGGTGGTGCGCTCCCACAGGACGCGGTCGACGATGCCCCGGTGCGGGATCTCGACGCCCTTCGGCTGGCCGGTGGACCCGGAGGTGTAGATGACATACGCCGTCTGCTCCGGCGAGATGGCGACCGGTTCCGCACCCGCGGAACCGACGACGTCCTCGAACTCCACCATCGCGGTGCCGGGCACGGAGGGCAGGTCGGCCCCGGCGTGCAGGACGACGAGGGGCGCGCAGTCCTCGATCATGAAACGCAACCGGCTCGCCGGGAAATCCGGGTCGAGCGGCACGTAGCCCGCGCCCGTCTTCAGGATGCCGAGGATGGCGGCCACGGCGGCGGCCGAGCGCTCGATCGCCATCCCGACCAGCCGACCGCTGCCCGCCCCGCGCTCGCGCAGCCCCGCCGCGACCCGGCTCGCCTGCTCGTCCAACTCGGCGTAGGTCCAGGTCGCGTCGGGCGCGGTCACGGCGACCGCGTCGGGGGTCGCCGCCGCCTGGTGTTCGACCAGGTGGTGCAGGCCGACTGCCTGCGGGCCGGGGTGACCGGTGCTGGTCATCGGGAGCCTTCCCTTCGGGGTGAGCCCGCCGCGCGCAACTGGGCGGGTGTTCCGTGGCGGACGGAGACTGCGCAGGCCCGGCGGTAGAACCGCTGGGCGTCCTGGTCGGACCGCAGCCCGAAAGCCCCGTGCAGGTGCAGTGCGGTGGTCGTCGCCTCGACCGCGAGCTCCGCGCAGGCCGCCAGCAGCCGCGAGGCATCCCCCAGCGGGTCTGTCCCGGCGTCGGCTTGATCGGACTCGATCAGGGTGGCGACGTGCTCGCCCAGGGCGTGCACGGCCGCCAGCCGGGCGGTGAGCGCGGCCAGGGTGAAGGCGACGGCCTGGTTGGTCCCGATCGGCCTGCCGAACTGCAGCCGGGTCTGCACGCGCCGGACAGCGGCGGCGATGGCGCCCTGCGTCAGGCCGCAGAGATAAGCGCCCGCTTGGCTGCGCAGCCGCGCCAGGGTCAGCGTGCAGGCCGGGCAGTCCGGCTTGTCGCACACGACAAGCCCGGTCGCCGGGCCGACATCGACCGCGTGCAACTCCTCGTCGCTCAGCGAGCGCAAGGGTCGGCGAGTGACCTCACCCGCACTGTAGAGGACCAAGGGGGAATCCACCGCCAGCAACCACCCGGCTGAACCAACGGCGACGTCTTGTATCAGCAACGCGACGGGCGAGGCAGCCCCGGAAACTTCTTCACTGCCATGGGCGGCAAGGGATTCCGCGGCGATGGTCTGCTCGACGACCGCGTACGGGGCGCCGATGGTTCCACTGTGGAAGGCGGCGGAATAGGCCGATTCCCCAGGCCGGGCCGCCACGTCCGGCTGGGCGCGCACGACGTCCGCCCCGAGGCCCAGGCTGGACGCGATGATCTCCAGCATGATCTCCGAACCGCCCGCGGACAGGGTCAGGCCGGGCGCTTCCCGGAGCATCGCCACCGAGGCGCCGTCCGCCAGGCCGCCCGCGTCCAGTGCCAGCCGCGCCACCTTGACGCACAGCTCGCTGTTGAACCACTTGGCCATCGCCGCCTCTTCGGCGTTCAGGTCGCCTTCCTGCTGGCGCTCGACCAGCCGCCACGCCAGGACGCGCCCTGCGGCTGCCTGGGTCTGCAGGTCGACGAGGCGATCGGCGAGGACGGCGTCATCGGCACTGACGGCACTGACGGCATTGACGCGGACCTCGACCTGCCTGGCCACGGTCGCCAGCCAACTGCTGGCCTTGGCGATGTAGTCGACGCCGGTCCGCTCGATCGCCAGACCCGCGGCCAACACGAACCAGCCGCCGTCGACCGGGCCCAGCACGTTGGAGTCGGGGACGTGCACCCCGTCCAGGAGCACCTCGCAGAACGGGTCGGGGTAGAGCGAGTCGACCAGGCCCACCTCGACCCCCGGGGCGGCCAGGGCCACCACGAACAGGGTGATGCCCGCCTCGGCCCGGCCCCGCTCGGAAGTCCGGGCGGCGACGACGGCGTAGGCCGCCCGCCGAACCTGGACGGCGTACCACTTGGACCCGTAGAGCCGCCAGCCGCCGTCGACGCGCTCGGCCCGGGTCCGCAGCGACGCCAGGTCCGACCCCGCCTCGGGCTCGGTGTAGAGCACCACCATCGTGTCGGTGCCCGCGGCGAGCGGCGGCAGGAAGCGGGCCTTCTGCTCGGCGTCGGCCACGAACTGCAGCAGCGACCCGGCGTTGGTGATCGTGTTGATGAAAGGCATGTCCGGGACGCCGTGCCCGGACAGCTCCTCCTGCACGATCGCGGCGTGGGCCGCGGTCGCGTCCCGCCCGCCGTAGCGCCGGGGCCAGGCCGGGGCGAGCATCTGGTGCGCGCCGAGCAGTTGGTACACCGCCGCGGGGAAGCAGTCCTCCGGTGGCGCCTCGGCGATGGCGGCCAGTTCCGCCGCGACCACGGGCCGGGCCAGCAGGTCGCGCAACTCTTGCCGGAAGAGACGCAGCTCGGGGGTCAGCGTTGGTTTCATGAGGTCTTCCAGGAGGTGATCAGCGTGGTCTTCACGAGTCGGGTTATGGCACCCACGTGCGGTGTCCTCATCAGCTCGTAATGGTCGGCGGGCAGCCTGCGCAGGCGCAGGCGTCCTGTCGTGTGGGCCTGCCAGCGCGGCGCGTCCTGGTTGTCCTTGCGGGAGACGAAAACGAGGTCGTCGGTCACCTGGCCCGATGGCTGGTAGGCGACCTGTGCCAGGCAGTGAGTGCGGAACACCGCGAACCGGGTCGCGCGCTCCTCGGCGGTGATGTCGCCAGCGCCGACCATCCTGCTCAGCTCGGCCTCGAACTCGGCGGCCAGCGTCGCGTCGTCGACCGCCCCGATCCCCGGCAGCGGGCTGTCGATCAGCACCAACGGGCCGATCACCCGGCCGGAGTCCGCCAGCCTCCTCGCCATCTCGAAGGCGACGATGCCGCCGAACGACCACCCGCCCAGCAGCACGGGACCCGGTGGCAGCTCCGCCAGGTAGCGGCCCGCCATCGACTCGACATCGCGGTCCAGACCGCCGCCGTCCAACGCCGCGGGCAGGAAGGCCACCGTCGCCACCTCGGGGGCCAGGTCACCGGCCAGCCCCCGGTAGCAGGCCACCGACCCGCCCGCCGGGTGGACCAGGGTCAGCACCGGGGCACCCGCCGGTGCCGTCATCAAGGTTACCCGACAACGGTTCCGAGCCGGGCGGTCCACCACGGCACCGTCTACACGAGTACTGTCCATACCAGTACTGTCCAATTCGGACATCACAAATCCCCCAGTGAGCGCTGAAACGACCGGCGGCGGCGTCGAGTGCGCGCCGGTGAAGCCGAACACCGTGCACGGGAACGGGCGTCCCGGGCGAGACGGGATGGGTAAGCGGTCCGGGCCTACCTCGGGTAATCAGTCGGACGCGGGCTCGCCGTCGGCCAGCCGGTCGGCCTGGCCGATGTGGTCGTCGAGGCCGAGGAGTTCCCAGCGCAGCAGGGCGACCGGGACGTTGCCGTCGAGCCAGAGGCGTTCGTGGAACTCTTGCAGGTCGAAGTCGGCGGACTGGTGCGCGCACGCGGCGAGGAGGCTGAGGACCTGGGCCTTACCCGCCTGGTAACTCAGGCCCTGACCCGGGGTGCCCGCGAAGAAGACCACTTCCTGCCAGGCCGTGGCGCGGTTCATCGGCACGGTCTCGGCGAGGTAGTCCGCGGCCTCGTCGATGGTGAGCGTGCCGACGGCGAGCCGGATGTCCACCTCGACCCGCAGCGCGCGCAGCCGCATGGAGTTCGCGATGAACACGGCGCTGTCCGGCACGTCGTCCAGGAGACCCGCCTGCAGCAGCATTTCCTCGTTGTAGAACGCGATGCCCTCGTTCGGTATCGAGTCGTAGAAATGGCGGCGCACCGGGTTGGGGTGCCGCCACGACACCGCGGCCTGGAGGGCGTGGACACCCTGGTGGGTGAGGCCGAGGCGCGGATCTTGCGCCTTGGCCCGCGCGAAGTAGGACATGCCCTCCGTGGGCGGGTTCATGTAGCAGACCGCGTCCTCGGTGGGGCGCTCCAGCGAGCCGATGTCGTGCGTGACACCGAGCCAGCTCAACGGTTCGAGGTAGGCAGGCATGGCGGCGAAGGTGTAGCGGCGCAGGTCGTCGGGGAGCCGGAGCAGGTTGTGGTCGGCGTAGAAGCGGCGCACGGCGGTCTCGTCGGCCCGCTGCAGCTCGATGATCTCGTCGAGCGTCTTGGGTGGGACCCGGCCACTGTCGCGGGCCACGCGTTGCCGGAGGATGGCCTCGGTGGCGACGGCGCGGTTGAACTCCTCCCGGGCCAGGTCGCGGAGCTGGTCCGCCGAGTAGGGCAGGAGGGCGACATTGTGCAGGAGGTACCGCATGGCCTCGGGCCCGACCACGGCGTCACCGTCGAACGACTGCGAGCCCAGCCAGTCGCGGTAGGCGTCGAGACCGCGGGCGGCGTCGGCGGCGGCGGCCAGCAACTCGGCCGTGTCCGATCCGGGGCCGCCCGCCGCGGTGAGCGCGGTCGCCAGCGCGGCCATGGCGACCTCGAGGTCCGTCGACGCGGTGCTCAGCCCGCGCAGCGTCTGCTCGGCGAACGGGGCGGCGGCGTGCCCGGCGAGGTTTTCCCGCCCCTGCGCGAGGATGACGGGAACGCGCCGGAGGTTCCCGATGATCTCGGCGACCCGCTCCCGGTCGACCGGCGGCGCCATGAGCAGCAGGTTGAAGATCTGCAGCAGCGCTTGGTCGACGTAGAAGCCCGGGTTGCGCTGCCAACCGCGCAGCAGGTCCAGTTCCCAGTGCACCCGCGCCAAGGCGGACCCCAGCAGGCGCCCGTCGACGTGGACGTCGACCGGTTGGCCCGTCAGGTCGATGGCCCGGTGCCGTTCGGTGAAGCCCGCCAGCACCCGGCGGCGCTCGGCGACCGCGTCCGCCGACCAGTCGGCGACCCAGCCCGCGGGCCGGTCGATGCGCGGGACGTCGTCACCCGCGTCCGGCTGGGTCAGGGTGCGCCAATCCCGGAACTCCGCCGCTAATTCCGCGAGCGCCTTGGCTGCGTCGCTCATCCTTCTCCCCCTTTGTGTCCCAGACGATGTGTGGCTAACGGCTTTCTTCCGCGCCCCTGGTCCCGGTCACCGAAGATCGGACGCGGGCACGGTTTCGACGTCCACCTGGATGGCACCCACCGCGTCCTGGGCGGCCGACGCGGCGGCCGGTCCATCCTCGGCGACGGCCACCACATACCCGAGGCGGTCGTAGCCCGCGGCCTCTTCCGGGAGGACGGCACCGGGCTCGACGAACGTCGCCACGTCCACCACGTTCGGCATCGACCGGGCGGCATCGACACCGTCGATGCCGAGGATCCGACCACCGGGACTGGGCACGAACACGATGGCCGCGCCGTGGTTCGGCTGCCGCGGCGCGCCGGGGTCCGTGCCCAGGTAGATGTCGAGCAGCGCGGCGTGCATGTCGTACCCCGTCGCCAACTTGACCAGGCGGGTGATCTGGTCACCGGCGAGGCGGCAGTTCACCTCGACCAGCCGGGGCCCGTCCGGGGTGAGCATGAGTTCCACGTGCGCCGCGCCGAAGTCGTAGCCGAGGGCGTCGAGCGCCTGCACGGCGGCTTCCCGGCAGGCGCGTTCCACCTCGGGGTCGAGGCTCGCCGGGACGGTGTGGCCGATCTCGTAGAAGATGGGTGGGGCGAGCAACACCTTGTCGGTCATCGCGATGACGCGGACCTGCGAGTCGGCGACGATCACCTCGACGCTGATCTCCCGACCGTGCATGTACTCCTCGACCAGGACTCCCGGCAGCTTGGGCTGCCCGACCTCGTTGACGACCCACTGCAGCAGGGCCTTGGCGTGGTCGGCGACCTCCTGGGGGTTCGCGCACAGCCGCACGCCGTAGCTCCCCGAGTCGTCGAGGGGCTTGACCACGCAGGGGAACCCGACGTCGGCCGCCGCCGCCTCCTCCGGGGTGGCCGCCAGCACGAACCGCGGAATCGGCACCCCGGCGCTCGCGCACAGGCGCCGCCCCAGCGACTTGTCCCGGCACGCCAGGACCGCGTCGGGATCCTGGCCCCGCAACCCCAGCAGCCGCCCGGTCCGCGCGGTCGCCAGCATGTGGAACTCGCTCGCGGACAGCAAGGCGTCCGGTCGGTCCGCGCGCTGGGACAGGACCGCGGCCACCGCCTGCGGGTCGTCGGTGTCGCAGTTGACGACCTCGTCGAACCCGTCCATCGGGATCTGCTGCTGGCCGGGCTGCAGGTAGAAGTCGAAGTCCTTGGTGACGAGGGTGACCTGCCAGCCGCGCTCCTTGGCGACGCGCATCACCTCGTACCCGCTGCCCGTCCTGTTGGTCTCGAGGAAGGCGACGTGGATGCCGGTCATCGGGGTCCTCTCCATCTTCTGCCTGGCGGGCGTTCGCGCGTGGCGGCCGCGGTGCCCGAATCGGGTTACCGCTGAGCCGAACAGGTCGTCGGTTGTCTGGTCCGGGCGGCCGGATGACCACCCAGGGCCGTGGTTGAGGGGTCAGTGCGGGTTCGACGAGCGGTCGTCCACTAGCTGATCGGTGCCGCCGGGAGCCGGGGCGGGTGGCGTGGCACGGCGGGAGGAACGCGGTGGCAGGCTCAGCCAGGCGGCCCAGGCACCACCGGCCGCGCACACCGCCCACAGCGCCCAGGGGTGCACGGCGTAGACCGCCCCGCCGATCAGCGGCCCGGCACCACAGGCCAGCATGATCGTCGCGCCGTACAGGCCCTGGTAGCGGCCGCCCATGGTGGGTGGGGCGATGGCGCCAACGTACGCGTCCGACAGCGAGGTGTACAGCATCTCGCCGAGCGTCCACAGCACCACGGTCGCGGCCAGCAGGACCATGGTGGTCGACGCCCCGGTCAGCGCCAGCCCGATGCCGGTGAGGACGTTGCCCACCGCCAGGACCGGCCCCGGCCGCCGGGTGGCGACCGCACCGGTGATCGGCAGCTCGAACACCGCGACGAGCAGCCCGTTGAGCCCCATCAGCAGTCCGAAGTCGGCAGGCGAGAGGCCCATGCCGTGCACGTGCAGGGGAATGCCGACGTTGCACTGGATGTAGACGAAGTTGGCGATCAAGGTCATGACCAGGAACCGCCGCAACCGGCGGTCGCGCAGCGCCTGCCGGTACCCCGGCTCCGGCTCCGCCGTCGCGGGGCCGTCGTGCTGGTGCAGGTCGGGTCTGGGCATGATCGCGCCCCGGAGCAGTCCGGCGGCGATCGCGCCGAACAGCAGGCAGGCGGCGGCGTTGCCGAGGAACATCCCCACGTACGAGATGGTGGCGACCACCCCGCCGACGACCCCGCCGATCGCGGCGCCGATGTTCAGCGCGAGGCGCTGGACCGCGAACGCCGCCAGCCGCTCCTGCGAGGTCGTCGTGGCGTCCACCAGCAGCGCCGCCGCGGCCGGGCGGTAGACCTGCCCGGTGGTCCCGGCCAGGCCCACCAGTGCGATCAGCGGCGGCAGCGTGTCGAACAGCGGAATGCCCGCGGTGAACACGGCGGTGGTCACCATCGACAGCACGATCGTCCAGCGCCTGCCGAGCCGGTCGGCGAGGTACCCGCCGATCGCGTTGCCGAACACGTTGCCGACCCCGGCGGCCCCCAGCACCAAACCCGCCGCCAACGCGGAGAAATCCTTGCTGACGAGGTAGAGCACGATGAAGACCGGGAGGAAATTGCCGACCCGGTTGACCAGAATGCCGAGACTGATTATCCAGACCACCGGCGGGAGGCGGCGGATGGTCTCCCAGTACCGCGGGTCGCCCCCGTCGGTCTGCCGCACCGACTCGTCCATCAGCGCGCCGGGTCGGTCCGGGGGGTTTGCGTCATCGGCGGCCCGTCATCGCGCAGGCCGAGGCCGCCGTTGCCAACGGTGGCTGACCGTTGTGGTCGTTCCGCCGACCGGATTCCGCCGGATTCCGCCATCAGTGCTTCCCCTTTTGGTGCCGAAGACAGCAGGTGCCCGCAGTGAACCGATCCGCTCAACCATCGGAGTTGGTTCAATACGCGGAAATCATTACCACGCCAACTGCCGGTGTTACCGGGCCTGCCCGCCGCAAACCCGACGTGCGAATAAGATTTAGCGTAAAGGGACTGCTTTGTCCAGTCGGCGATTCCGCCATGGTGCGACCCGCACCGGGCCGCTGACCCGGAAATATGAGGTCCGCACACGTGCCATACAACTCCGGCCGGTGCGACGTGTCAAGGCGAATCAACCGGGGTGGGCTAGGCGTGGTAGGTCGTCCGGATCCGCGCTCGCGCCGTCGATGTAACCCGCGAAGTCGTGCCACGCCTTGGCGCAGCCGCGGGCCATCTCGGCGACCAACTCCCGGCAGTGCGGCGGGATGTTGCCACCGAGCTCCGCCCAGCGCGCCGGGTCGATGGCCTGGGAACTGAGCAGGCGCAGCAGAACGCGCCCGGACTCGGACAGCCGCAGCGACGGGTCACCGCGCAGCCGGTCGAGCAGCGCGACGTGGTCCGCGCTCCCCGGTGGCACGCCGTCCGCCCGCTGCCGGGCGGCGCGCTCCGGTACCGGGTTCTCGCCGCGACACAACCGATCCCGGACATCGCGGACGGTGGACGGCGAGATCCCGGCCGCCCTGGCCACCTCCCGCAACGACGCGTTCGGGTTGTCGGTCAACAACTCGCCCGCGATCTGCCGCGCTTCGGCGGTGTCGATCCGGTAGACCTTGCCGTCCCGACCGACCCGGGTGTTCAGGTGCGGATCTTCCCCACCTGGACGCTGCCGGATCGCGCCGACGGTCTTGGCCGACAGACCGGCAACCAGTGCGATCGCCCGGTTGGACCACGTCGGGTGGGACCGCAGGATCCGCGCTGCCGCGGCGGTCCGCTCCTCCAGCGTCAACGGCAACCCGTGCGCGATGTTGGCCTGCACGGCCAGGACGAACGCGTCCTCACTGCTCCCGTCGAAGAACCGCACGTCTATGGTGCGCCTGCCGCGCAACGCCGCGGCGAGCAACCGGTGGGTCCCGTCGATGATCCGCATCGTCGACCGGTGCACCAACACCGGCGGCAGCGGCACCTCCAACTCCGCGAGCGCCCGCGCGTACCCGATGTTCTCCCGGGACAGCCGCGGCGAGTCCGGCGGCAGCAACGACTCGATGGGCACGGAAGCACAGAGCTCGGTCGTTTCCTCCGCGCCGGGAAAGGCTCCTGCACACGGTTCCGTCGGGCTGATCTCATCACTTCGCATCGACCGTTGCTCCTGTAGAGCCGATTTGACAAGTGTTGACCTGATACGGGTGAGCGGAGAATTCGACCGAGGACTTCTTTTTCCCAGTTTTGACCGCGCGGAACGCCTCGAACGCGAACAGCGGAAGACCGGGCCACCCCAACGCTCGGACCGGGCACGCGCGATGCGCGGTGCCCGCCGGGTAAGCGCAGGTCAGACGGCCACAACCGGACTAAATGATCGCAAATAGCACAGAACTACACTTGACCTGCCGTTGTGCGAGACCGCGCTCTATATCGCGCCCTGGTCATTGTCCCCCCTAGGCCAGACGATCGGTTCGACCGACTCCTCCCACCCGCACGGCGAACTACCCACCGTAAACTCGACCATAGTGGCCGAGCGGGCGTTCCGCAACCCACCTTTCAGTCTTTCGATCGCCATACATCCACTAATCCCGGTAGCGGTCAGTAACACCCGCCAACAAGTGCCGAGAGTCCTTTACGGTAAGGCGCGCACACCGCCCACAAGTTCACCGCGGTCTACAACCGTTGTCGCACAACGGTTCACGGCCACCACACCCCTGCAGGCCGCAGCCAGGGATCCACCCCGCGGCCACACCCCACACCCGCCCGCCCCGCCGCATGACGCCGGACACAGCACGACGATCAGTGGTGCGCGCTCCCAAGCGATGAGTGCATCACGCAGGCTGGAATTTGCACGATGAATGGAGTCCAGGAGCGCATTCTTGGCGGTATTTGTGCAAGGTTGTCCGCTCAGCCGTGAACAACCCGCCAAGGTGATTGAGCAGGTCCCGCCGCCATGAAGCGCGCGCGAATTTCGGACGTGGTGGACGATGGGGGCACGAGGGAAGGGGGCCGGTGTGGACAAGCCGGAGCAGGGGGCTGGGCTGGTCGAGCGTGGGGTGACCGTTGACGGCGGGGTGGTCACCCGACCTGCGGGGCGGTGGACGGCGTCGGTGCACCACCTGTTGAGGTCGCTGCGGGCGGACGGGCTTGACCTGGTGCCTGAGCCCGTCGAGGTGAGCGGGGAACACGAGCGGTTGCGGGCGATTGCCGGGCGGGATCAGGGGTGGCCGTTTCTGGCGGACATCCAGTCGGCGAAGGGGGCGTTTGAGTGTGGGGTTCTGGTCAGGCGGTTGACTGCGGCGTTGGGGCGGTACGAGTGTCCGCCGGGGGCGGTGTGGCAGAGCGCCGAAGGCAGGCCGGGGGTGGGGATGCGGGTGCAGCACGGTGATTTGGGGCCGTGGAATCTGCTGTGGTCGCCGAATGGGCCCCAGGTGTGCGGGGTGATCGACTGGGACATGGCCGAGCCGGGCTATCCGACTTATGACATCGGGTTCCTGGCGTGGTTCGTCATTCCGGTGATGGATGACGAACGAGCGCGGGCACGGGGGTTTTCGGCGCCGCCGCGGCGCGGGGAGCGGTTGCGGGAGTTCGCTCGGGGGGTGGGGTGGGCGCCGGGGGACGTGCTGGCCGAGGTGGATCGAGCGCAGCGGGAGTTCGTCCGGCGGGTGATAAACCGGGCGGGTGACGTCGGGTCGGTGTGGCATCGGTTGTACGCCATGGGTTTCGCCGAGAGCGCCACAGTGGACAACGCGCGGCTGGCCGGGGCGGCCGTCAAGTTGGGTGGACATGATGTCGATGAGTTGTTACGCGCGTTCGAGGGCATGTGAGCTGCAGGTTCCCTCGGCGCGCACGCCCAGCAGGGCGTCTTGCTGGGCCACACACACACGGACGCGCGCAGTCCCTCAACAGGAAGATAAGCAACGAACGGCACCCCTCGAACCCCCGTCGAAACCCCTCCCCATCGACAAAGGCCGCCAACCCACCCCACGCGCCTCAGAACACACACCCCCCCCCGCCCATCAACGAAGCCCACCAACCGGCACCGCGCGCCTCGAGACCCGCCGACACCAACCGCCCGTTGTGGTGAAGTTGTTTTGTTTGGGGGAAGCGGTGGCCTAAGCCGGCCGGCGGGTAAGGCCACGCTTTCCAGTGGCCCCGCCTTTTAGCCTTACCCAGGCCACCGCTAGGGGCCCCAAACAAAACAACTTCACCACAACGGGCACCACCGCTTTCATCTGGCGCCCGAGGCCGGCGTCGCCGAAGGCGACCAGGCCGACCCCCGAGGCGCAGCCGAGGCCCAGAGCCCAGACCCCGCCGCAGCAGGGCCGGACCC
>NZ_AXWW01000018.1:0-17735 GCF_000482865.1 Actinokineospora inagensis DSM 44258
CCCCCAAACAAAACAACTCCACCACAACGGGCAGTTGGTGTCGGCGGGTCCCGAGGCGCGCGGCGCCGGTCGGTGGGCTTCGTCGATGGGGCTGGGGGTTTCGAGGCGCGCGGCGCAGGTTGGTGGGCTTCGTCGGTCACGGCTGGGGTTTTGGGCGCGCGGCGCAGGTTGGTGGGCTTCGTTGATTTGCGTGGGGTTTCGAGGGTGCGGTGCATGTGTGGAGCTTCGTCGACTAGGTCATCGCCGAGATCTGGGGCGGGCCGCTGGCACGAAACTCCCCGACTACCTCATCCGTGAGCGCCTGCTGCTGGTGGCAGCGGACCAAGACCTGGTCCCCCACCGCCTCTGCGGACGCCGCTGGCCAGCCTGAGCACGCGGCGTGCCAGTTCGGCGGTGCGTTCGTAGGGGAGCATGTGGCCGGCGCCTGGGTAGCGGACGAACTCGGTCCCTGGCAGTAGGCGAGCGATTTCGGCGGCGTGTGTGGGTGGGATCACCCGGTCTCGGTCACCGACCAGGACCTCAGTGGGGATCTTCGCGTAGACCGCCAGGGCTGGGCCGCGCGCGTGGTTGCCGGTGATCTCACGGCGCAGGGCACCCGTCGTCCCCCGGTGCGCGCGGGCGAGTTGGTCGCCCGCTGAGCGCAGGTCGACCAGCCGGAACCGGTGGCCGAACGCCAACCAGCGCAGGAAGACCAACCCGGCGAACGCCTGTATCCGGCTCGGTGCCGACGGCCGAGAGTGTCCCGATCCGCGCCCACTACGGTTGAAGTATGCCCTGACCAGGGGTTTCGGCAGGCCGAATGTGGCCTCGTCCATGCGTCCCGACGAGGTGGCGACGAACATGGCGGCGGCGATCCGGTCGGTGACCAGGTCCGGGTGGCACTCGGCCAGTGCCATCATCACCATGCCGCCCATGGAGTGGCCGACCAGTACGATCGGGCCGGTGGTCGACTTCGCGATCACCTCGGCGAGGTCGTCGGCCAGCCTGGGCAGGGTCGCCGGGCCGCGCTCGGACCGGCCGTGTCCGCGTTGGTCGTAGCGCAGTAACCGCACCTCGCCTGCGAGTGCGTTGACCAGGGGGCTCCAGACGCGGGAGTCGCTGGTCCAGCCGTGCACCAGCAGGACGGTGACGCCGCCGCCGGTGTCCTGGATGTTGAGCACCACCCCGTCCGAGGTGCGGAATTCAGCCACCCGGCGAAGCTACTACGAGTCCCCGCGTCGACGCCGCCAGCAGTCCGGCCAACCGCGCGGTGACCTCGGTGGGCCGCTCGTAGTTGAGCATGTGCCCGGCACCGGGGTAGGTCCCCAGTTCGGCGTCGGGCAGCGCCTGAGCGATGATCCGGGCGTCGGTCACGGTGCACAGCCGGTCCCGGCCGCCCGCCATGATCACCGCGGGAATCCCCCGGTACACCGGCAAGGCGTGCACCCGCTCGTGTTCGTCCAACGCGTTGCGGAACTCGACCATGTTCGCCGGGTTGCACCGCCCGACCTGCGCCGCCGTCGCGGCGATGTGGGCGCGGGCGGGGCGGGCGCCGAACACCAGCCACCGCACGCCGGGCCGGGCGAACCCGGTTCGGCGTCCCATCAGGTGGGGCCTGCGCATCTTCGCGATCCGGCGGTTGATGAGCTTCTCGCCATAGAGGACCGGCGCGGCAACCCATCGCGGTAGGCCCAACGTGAGCCGGGAAAGACCGCCGGAGGTGGTCGCGACGAACGCGACCCCGGCGACCCGTCGCCTGATCAGCTCGGGATGCCGCTCGGCCAACGCCATCAGCGTCATGCCGCCCAGCGAGTGGCCGCCGAGCACGACCCGCCCGGTCGGGACGCGCTCATCGATGACCTCGGCGAGGTCGTCGGCGAGCCGGTCGATGGTGGCCGTCCCCCGGGGAGCAGCGCCGGATTTCCCGTGTCCGCGCAGGTCGAACCGGACCACCCGCACCCCGGGCAGGCCGTCGACGACCAGGTCCCAGGACGTGTGGTCCATCGTCCACCCGTGCACCAGCACCAGGGCGACGTCGGCGTTGGCAGGCCCGCTCTCGACGACGTTCAACTCCACGCCGTCGGATGTGGTCAGCGGGCTCATTTCGCGAGCAGCATCGAGCGGCGCCACAGGACGGTGCCCGGACCGCCCACCAACCCGGCCTCGCCGAGGAACTTCATGATCCGCTCACCCCAGTAGCGCATGGTCTCCTGGAAGTGCGGGTTCGCCTTCGCCGCCTTCCACGCCGCCTTCGGGTCCAGGCCGACGGCCGCGTAGACCCGGGGGTTGATCAGGCTGTACGCCACGAAGTACGACACGACGGCGGTCAGCGCCCGGTGGTACTGCCGCGCGACCCACCCGGCTTTCGCCATGCCGTGCACGACTTCCTGCCGCGCGAAGGTGACGTGCCGCGACTCTTCGAGCACGTGGATCCGGTTGACCATGCGGATCAGCGGCTGCAGGCCGGGGTCGACCATGTTCTCCCGCTGCATCCGGTCCAGCACCTCCTCGGCCACCAGGATCGCCGCGTAGGCGGAGGGGCCGCGGCCGATCGCCGGGAGGACCTTGGCCAACTGCCGGACCCACGGGCGCGGGCCGTAGGCGGGGACGCCGAACCGCTTGCACGCCTTGCCGAACATGGTGGAGTGGCGGCACTCGTCGGCGATCTCGGCGAGCAGGTAGTGCACGTGGTCGGTGGTCGGGTCGTGCTGGTAGACCTGTTTGAGCAGCATCTGCATCAGCAGGACCTCGAAGAAGATCCCGGTGCTCGCGATGCTGGCGATCTCGTGCTTGCCCAGCTCGATCCGCTGCTCCGGCGTCATCCGGTCCCAGATCTCGGTGCCGTACAAGGAGATCCGGTGTTCCGGGTGGAAGTGCAGGCCGGACGGGATGTCGGCGGCCCAGTCGATGTCGATGTCCGGGTCGTAGAACTTGTCCGCGGCGGACTTGAGCAACCGGCCCGCGGTCTTCTCCCGATCGGCTAACTTGGCAACCTGCGTCGCGCGGCTCATCGGCGAGTCACTCCCCTTCACGCGGCGATCCCGGCACGCGTAACTTCGGGTAACAGTTACTTCTGGTAGCATGAGTGTCATGGCTGACCGTGTCAAGCGACCCGGCGACACCGGGGACGCGCGCCGCGACCGGTGGAAGTCGCACCGCGCCGCCCGCCGCGAGGAGTTCGTCGAGGCGGCCCTGCGCGCGCTCGCCGAACACGGACCCGACCTGGGCATGGAGCACGTCGCCGCCGAGGCGGGGGTGACCAAACCGGTGCTCTACCGGCACTTCACCGACAAGGCCGACCTGTTCGTCGCCCTCGGCCACCGCGGCACCGAGATCCTGTTCGAGCGCCTCATCCCCGCGATGAACCGCGAGGAGGCGCCGCTGCCGCGCATCCGCAAGAGCCTGGACGCGTTCTTCTCCATCATCGAGGAGTACCCGAACCTCTACCGGCTGCTGGTCCGCTCCACCTTCGCCGACCGCAGGCTGGACAACGACATCGTCGCCGAGGACAAGGAGGTCATCGCCAACGCGCTGGCGTCCCTGCTCGGCGACTACATGCGCGCGTACCAGATCGACTCCGGCGGCGCGGAGGTCTGGGGCCACGGGATAGTCGGCATGGTCCAGAACGTCGGCGAGTGGTGGCTGGAACGGCGGACGATGAGCCGGGACGCGGTCGTGGAGTACCTGACCATGACGATCTGGTCCGCCATCGACGGCACCATGCGCGGCTACGGGGTCAGCATCGACCCGCACAAACCGCTGGAAATCAACAAGATCGTGCACCTGTCGTCCGGTGCGGGCAACGCCACCACCGCTTGACCCCCTGGAGTCCCCCATGTCCGATGAAGACGGCTACACCGGTCCGGCGACGCTGCGCACCGACGACCGGGAGTTCGCGGTCACCGTCGACCTGCGCGGCCACTTCCAGCCCATCGACGGCTACTACCGTTGGTACGGCCGGGTTTCCGCACACCCCGAAGTGTCGGCCGCGTTGGGCGGCAAGAAGGCGCGGGCGACGCTGACCACGCCCGAGGGCTCCGCGCAGGGCGAACTGACCGACCCGGACCCGTGGGACCGCTACCGGATCACGGGCACCAGCACCCCACCGTTCGCCGTCGCCACCGAACCGGGCGCCGCACCGGAGGTGTAACCCTCCACTATGGACCGCCGGGGACTAGCCCAGCCACGACTTCCACACCGGCAGCAGGGCGGCCAGCAGCCCGCTCGGGTTCTCGATCGCCGGTGAGTGCGCCGCGCCGTCGACCAGCGCGAACTCGGCGGCCAGCCGGTCGGCCATGTCCCGCTGCACCGGCGGCGGCCACGCGTCGTCGTCCACCCCGCACACCACTTGGCATCCCGCGGCCTGGGCGGTCAGCGCCCGGCCCAGGTCGTCCACCAGGTCCGGTTCGACGCGCAGCCCGAGGCTCATCCCGAGCAGGACCTCGACGGTGTTGCGCAGGAACCGCACGCGCAGGAACTCGCGGACGTCCTCACCGCGGGCGAGCCACGCCGGGTTGGTCGCGTTCATCGCGTCCAGGGTCCGGTGCACCGCCGCCACCCCGGACTTGCGCAGCACCGGCTCACCGAGTTCGAGCACCTGCCGCCGCCCGCCCGCGGCCAGGGCGGCGGGACCGGTGCTGAGCAGGGTCAACCCGACCACCCGCGCTCCCGCGATGACCGCCCGCCGGGCGACGAGACCGCCGTACGAGTGGCCCAGCAGGATCACCGGCCGGTCGAGCGACCCGATGACCGACGCCAGCAGCAGCCCCAGCGGCTCCGGCAGGTAGGCGTCCTCGGAGTCCAGCGGCGGCGAGTCCAGTTGCCCCGGCAGGTCGACCGCCAGCGGCGTCAACCCGGCGGCCGCGATGTCGTCCAAGATCGGCGCGAAGTCCTCCTTGGACCCCGTGTACCCGGGCACCAGCAGCGCGTACGGGCCGCCGGTGTCGATCCGGACCCCGGCGACCGGGCCGAGGCGGACCGGCTGCCCGGCGTGGCTGCTCAACTGCGAGTGCATGCCACCGAGTGTGCCCTGCCGGGGCGCGTCACGACCACTGATCGGTGGACGAGGGGAGGGGTGACTGCTTGTCGCCTTCGGCGACGCCGCTGGATGCGCCAGATAATGCTGGAGTGCCCGCTGGGGTGGAGTTGTTTTGTTTGGGGCCCCTGTGCGGTGGCCTGGGTAAGGCTAAAAGGCGGGGCCACTGGAAAGACGTGACGGACAGGGGTGTGGGGCTTCGTCGATTTAGGGCGGGTTTCGAGGGGCGCGGTGTCGGTGTGGCGCTTCGTCGATTTGCGTGGGGGTTTCGGGGGCGCGGTGTTGGGTGTGGCGCTTTGTCGATGGGAGGTGGGTTCTCGCGGGGACGTTTTGTTTTTGGGTTTGGGGTTTGGTTACCACATCCAGCGGATGCCGTGGATGGCGGATTCTGAGTTCTGGGCCGATGTGTGTACGCCCCCATAAGAGCCCGGTTCCAATGTCTCCCGGTGGACTTCCGGCTCCTCCGTCGATTCCTGCGTATACGCGAAACAAACCGATGGCAGGGCCGATGGGTGGAAGTTTACTTCCGAGAGGTAGTCCCGAAACGCCCGTCGGGATGCTCGTGAGTACCGTGTTGAAGCGGCTTGGCCGAACCAGCGGACTTCGTACTCGAATACTGCCGTCTGCCCTGATGACAGCGACCGGTCGAACAGGATCTCCGCCACTGTGAACCGTGACGACGCCACTGGTCGTACTCGGCCGACTGCGCATCCGGAGCCGGTCAGCACGGCGGGTAGTGCGCGGTCTGTTTCTTCGGCCCGGTGGAGCACCACCATCGACCGTAGTCCGTCCACTTCGGATCGAACCAGCATTCGCACGCGGGTTCGCACGTCCCGTCCGTGGTGGTCGAGGAAGTGTTGGTCGTGCACGTTCAGGTACGTCATCTCGCCCGGGGCGGGTTCGGACAGCTCCGACAGTACCGGCGCCAGCCCAGAAACGCTGTCCCACAACGCCTCGTGGGGGCGGACGAGGCCGCCGCGGGCGACCCAGCGGCCGCGGGGTTTGCGCGGGCCCAGCAACGCCACCAGGTACCCGCGCGGCAACTTCAGGACGTCCTCGATGACTTCGACGGCGCGCAGGGACTCGGGGCGTTCGGGGCGGGTGCGGCCGCGGCGCCAGTAGCTGAGGGTGGAGAGGCTGACGCGGATGCCCTCGGCGGCGAGTTTGCGTTGGAGGTGTTCGAGGCTGAGGCCGCTGCGTTCGATCGCGCCGGAAAGGACCGTGGGGAACGTTTCCAGCGGCACTGGGTCGCTGATGCGGAATGGTTGCATGGGGGTCCTCGCAGAAACGGGGGAACGGCAGGTCCCCTCCACGCGGGAGCGGACCTGCCGTCGTGCCGGGTCAGGTGGTGATCAGCTCGGGATGCGGGTCGAGCCCACGGTGTAGGCACCGAACTTGGTGACCGTCAGCGTGAACGTGGTCTTGCCGGTCTTCCCGTCGGCCGAGGTGGCCGTGATGGTGATCGGGTAGCTGCCGGTCGGTGTGCTGAAGCTGGTGAAGAACCAGACGTTGCTGGTGCCGTTCTGCGCGATCGTCGCCGGGTTGAAGGTGACCTGGGTGCCGGTGGGGGCGCCGGTGGCGGTCAGCTTCAGGCTGCCGGTGCCGCCGCTCGCCTTGACCGAGGCCTGCACCAGTTGACCCTGCCAGCCGCTGCCCGACGACGGGGTGGCGGTGACGGTGACGTCGCCGGTCGGCGGCTCCGTGGAACCGTTGACCGTCAGCGCGACCGTGGTGGTGGCGGTCTTGCCGTTGGCGTCGGTGCCGGTGACCGTGATGTTCGACGTGCCAGCGGTGGCGGTGCTCGACACGTCCAAGGTCAGCTTGGCCGAACCGCCCGCGGTGACCGAGGTCGGCTGGAACACCGCCTTCACACCGGAGGGCACACCGGACGCGGTCAGGTTGATGGTCTGGCCGCGGCTGCCGCCGGAGGTGTTGATGGTGGTGGAGATGTACTTGCCCTTGTCCGCGGCCACCTTGTCCGGCGAGGCCGACAGGGTGAAGTCGCTCGGCTGCGGGTCGCCGCCACCGGTAACGGTGAGGGAGTACTTGGCCGTCGCGGTTTTACCGCTGGCGGTGGTCGCCGTCAGGGTCACGTCGTAGGTGCCGTTGGGCGCTGCGGTAGCCGCGTCGAACGTGACCTTCGCGGAGCTGCCCGTGCTAACCGAGGTCGGCTGGAAGACGGCCTTGACGCCACTGGGCAGCCCCGAAGCGGACAGGGTCGCGTTCTCCGAACCGCCGGAGCCCGCGGTGGTGTTGACCGTGGCGGACAGGTACTTACCGGCGGCGACAGAGCCACTCGCGGGAGTGACGCTCACGCCGAAGTCACCGGTGGGCGGCGGGGTGGTGTCGCCGACCTCCGACTTGACCCAGTCGCCCATCTCGTTGTCGAGGCGGCCGTAGACGCTGTACCACTTGAAGTCCGACCGGCTCCAGGACGCGACGCCGTAGACCTTGTTGTTGACGACCAGCGGGCCGCCGCTGTCGCCGGGGAGGATGGTGACCCGGCCGTCGGAGTACCCGGCGCAGATCATGTACGCGTTCTTGAAGCCCGCGCCGACGCCGGTGCAGACCTTGTCGCCGTCGACGATCGGCAGGGTCGCCTTGTCGAGGGTGACGTCCTGCGAGGTGTCGTTGAAGTCCTTCTTGCCGTAGCCGAAGCCGGTGGCGTTCTTGCCCGGTGCGGCACCGCCCGCGTCGGCCGAGGTGGCGAACGACGGGTAGGCGGCGTTGTTCTTCAGCGTGATGTCGCGGTCGACGGTGACGACGGCGACGTCGTAGCCCTGGTCGAAGTTCACGTACTTCGGGTGCTTCTTGTAGCTGACCACGTTGACGGCGAACCCGGTGCCGGAGCCGCCCTTGTAGTCCTTGAGGTCGTCGAGCCCGTAGACGAACTTCTTGTCGCCCTCGGCGTCGGCGCAGTGCGCGGCGATCAGGATCTTGCGCGGCGCGACGACGGTACCGGTGCAGGTCTCACCCTCGGGCCGGGGACCGCCCGCGCGGATGCCCGCGACGATGCCAGGGAACTCGCTCACGGTGCTGTCCTGGCCGCCGACGAAGGCCGGGTGGGCATCGCCGAGGTTCGTGGGGACGGTGGCGCCCTCGTAGTTGGCCGCGGGGGCGTTCGGGACACCCGCGGTCGGCTGAGCCGCGTTCGCGATCGTGGTGCCCACCGGCACCAGTACCGCTGCCGCGGTCAGAGCCAGCAGACCCCAGGACCGTGGTGTTCGTTTCACGATGGTTCCTTTCCGGATCAGGAACGCGCGCCTCTAGGCAGGGACGGCGGCGGTTCGCTGCAGGTCACTTTCGGGTGACGCCCGGTGAGGAACAATCAGGGTCGGTATCCGTAGGGGTACGGAACTTTATCCGTACCTGCGGAAACAGGGATGGGAAGCGGGGTCTGGTGGACACGACGGCGGCGGTGTCGGCGCGGATGAGCAGGCAGCGGTCCCGGGACACCGGAACGGAGATCGCGCTGCGCAAGGCACTGCACGCTTTGGGGCTCCGCTACCGAGTGCACCAGCGGCCGGTGCGCACCGTGCGTAGGGAGGCGGATGTCGTGTTCACCAGGGTCAAGGTCGCCGTCTTCGTCGACGGCTGCTTCTGGCACGGCTGCCCCGAGCACGCGACCTGGCCCAAGCGCAACGCCGACTTCTGGCGGGACAAGATCGAGGGCAACCGCCGCCGCGACCGCGACACCGACGTGCGGCTGGGCGAGCAGGGCTGGGCGGTGGTGCGCGTCTGGGAACACGAAGACCCGCTGGTGGCCGCCGGTCGCGTACGCGACGTGGTGCTCGCCCAACGCTCCGAAGTGGACTAAAGAGTCTCCAGCCGCAGCGCCGTGCTCACCTCGTCACACCACGTCACGAAGCTCTGTTCGGCCGCGATACCGCCGCGCAGCACCAGGAACTGGTGCAGCCGGGTGCCCTTGAGCGCGTGCCGCTCCGGGTAGTCGCGCAGCTCGATCGCCTGGTAGGCGGCCAGCCGCTCGGCGTGGTGGGCCCGGTGCCGCTCGACCTCGGCCAGCACCGCGCCCCGGTCGCCGTGCGTGACCCCGCGGATCTTCACCGCGAGCTCGTCGCGCAACTCGGCGGGCGGCGCCTGCTCGGTCAGCCAGCGGGCCAACTCCGCGGCGCCGGTGCCGGTGACCGTGTAGACCTTCTTGTCCGGCCTGGTCGACTGCGCGATGTGCTCGACGGAGACCCAGCCCGCGTCGTCCATCCGCCTGAGCACGCGGTAGATCTGCTGGTGGGTGGCCTGCCAGAAGTACCCGGTCGAGCGGTCCAGCCGCCGGGCCAGTTCGTACCCGGTGCCTGCCTGCTCGCTGAGCGCCACCAGGATCGCGTGCTCCAACGCCATGTACCGGACAGTAGGTACGTGGTCGCCGGGACTGCAACGAGAGGCATATCTCAGAGGTCGTCGAGGAACGCCGCGACCACCTCGTTGAACTCGTCCGGCCGCTCCAGGTTGGGCAGGTGCGCGGCGCCTTCGACCACGTGCAGCTTCGTCGCCGGGATCAACTCGACCTCATCGATGGGGGTGAAGCTGTCTTCGCTGCCCACGATGACCAACGTCGGCACCGGGTTGGCTTTAAGCGACTCGCGGTAGTCGGGCCTGTCGGCTCGTCCGCGTTGCGCTGCCGCTGCGCCCTCGGCCGGCGCATTCAGCATCATCTTCAGCACGTGCTCGGCGGCCTTGTCGTTGCCTGGGGCGACCATCTTCCACAGGACCTCGTGCGCGTAAGGGGCCATGCCTTCTCGTACAAGCCGGTCGGCCATCTTGAGCCTGTCCTGCCGTGACTCCGTTGTCTCCGCGCGGGCCGTGGTGTCGGCGAGGATCAGCGCCTTGACCAAATGTGGGTACCGACGGTGGAACTCCATCGCGACCTGGCCGCCCATGGACAGTCCACACAGGACGGTAGGTTCGTCGGTCAGCGCGGTGAGGTCGTCGGCGAACACGTGCATCGGGGTGATCCCGGCAGCGGGCTCGGCACCGCCGTAGCCGCGCAGGTCGGGGGCGGTGGCGTCGAACCGGTCGAGTTGGGGGAGCCACATCGTCCGGTCGAACGGGTGGCCGTGCACCAGCAGCATGGGCGTCCTCTCTTGTTGCTCCCACGCTAGCGAGGGCACAATGTCAGTGCAATCAAAACAATGTACTCGGAGCAATGATGGACTACCGCGAGGTCGCCGACCTGGTCGCGCAGGACATCGCCGCGGGCAGGCTCGGCCCCGGCGCCCAACTACCGCCGCATCGCCGTTTCGCCCGCACGGCATCGCCGTCTCCACCGCCTCCCGCGTGTACCGCGAACTCGTGCGGCGCGGCCTGGTGATCGGCGAGGTCGGCCGGGGCACGTTCGTCCGCGCCGCACCCGGGCGCCCCGCCCTGGCCGAACCCGCCGCGGCCCCGGTCGACCTGGAACTGAACTTCCCGGTCCTGCCCGAGCACTCCGGCGTCCTCGCCGACAGCCTCCGCGCGGTCTTGCGCCCGGACGTCCTCGCCGAGTCCATTCGCGCCGTCGGGGTCGCGGGCACCTCCGACTCGCGGATCGCCGCCGCCGCGCTGCTGTCCCGCGGCGGGTGGACGCCCGAGCCGGACTCGATCCTGTTCGCGGGCAACGGTCGCCAAGCCATCGCGGCCGCGATCGCCGCCCTGGTGCGGCCGGGGGAGCGGCTGGGCGTGGAGGAGATCACGTACGCCGTCGTCAAGGGAATCGCCGAACGCCTCGGCGTCACCTTCGTCCCGCTCGCCGTCGACTCCCTCGGCGTCACGCCGGACGCGCTGTCCTCGGCAGGCCTGTTGCGCGCCGTTTATCTGCAACCCGCCCTGCACAATCCGCTCGGCATCACCATGGACGCCTCGCGCCGCTGCGCCGTCGCCGAAGTTCTCACCAGCCGGGGCATTGCGCTCATCGAGGACACGACCTACGGATTCCTGCACGACGACCCTCCACTGTGGCCACTCGTCCGGCACGCCGTCCTCGTCGACAGCCTGTCCAAGCGGATCGCGCCCGGCCTGACCCTCGGCTTCGCCGTCACCACCCCGGATCTGCGCCCCGCCGTCACCACCGCCGTCCGTTCCGGTGCCTGGTCTCCGCAGCGGTTCGCGCTCACCGCCATGACCACCTGGGCCACCGACGGCACCGCCACCCGGCTCCGTACGGACAAACGCGCCGACGCCCGCGCCCGCCAAGAGTTGGCCGCCCACCACTTGGCGGGCTTTGACATCCAGGCCGATCCTCGCTCTTACCACCTCTGGTGGCGCCTCCCCGCGCACTGGCGCCCGGACACCTTCACCGCCGCAGCCTCCCGCGCCGGTATCGCTCTTACCCCAGCGGCCTCGTTCGCGGTGCCACCCGCCCCGGTCCCCAACGCTGTCCGGCTAGCCCTCGCCGCGCCCCCGCTCCCAACTCTTACGACCGCCCTGACCCACCTGGCCGCCTTGGCCACCACGCCCGACCCGTTCACCGACTAGCGCCCGACCACCGCGACGGCATCCCGGGCAGTTCAACCCGACACGAGCCGGAGCGCCTCGAGCATGACCGTGCCGGGGATGCGCACCTGCAGATCGGGTTCGGCGTGGATCAGCAGGTCGGGCGGGCCGCCGAACTGGTCGGCCAGCCTGCCGATCAGGATGGCGACCTCCACCCCGCTGAACTTCTGCCAGTGCGGCGGCCAGTCCGGCGGCACCGCGTCCTCGGTGACGAAGGCGTGCGCGACCCGGCCACGCAGCTCCAGCCGGGTCCGCGGCGGCCGGTTCGGGTCGGCGGGCAGCACCAGCGTCGCCGCCAGCACCGCGATGACCGCCTCCCGGTACTCGATCTGACCGGTGTGCGCGAGCTGCAGCACCGCCTCCGCCTCTGAGCGCGGCGCGGGCCAGCCGAGCGCGGCGGGGGACGGCCGGTAGCCGGGGTTCGGGTCGAAGGCGGGGATCACGCCGCCGCCCGCGTCGACCGGGTACCGGCCGACCACCGCCCACTCCGGCACGTTCGAGCCCTCGTGCGCCGGGTCGAGCACCTCGACCCAGCCACCGGGGCGGGACAGCGCGTACGAGCGCATCTCCGGGGTGATCGACGGCGACCACCGGGGGCGGTAGTGCGGGTTGGGCACGAACTCGTCGGTGATCTCGCCGCGCCCGTCGACCAGGTAGCGGCCCGCGACCTGCCCGTCGTCGGCGACGACGGGCAGCCAACTGTCGGGCGCGGTCCTGGCCTGCGCCCGCAGGGCAGCGGTGATCGGCGGTCGGCGCGGTGTCGACACGGTCGAGCCAGCCTCCTCGGACGGTGTTCTCGTGGCTGTCTAGCAGGGTACGAGCACTGGTTGCCCCAAAACGGGGGGTAACGGTCCACGCCACGGCGGGGGTGCACTCTTTCGTGGGGAACTGCGGGTCTCGGGTTGCGCGCCGCCGTCGGACGGTGTCCAAGATCGCCGCCCGCCGCCGCGGACCCCGGAATGTGGGCGGCGCGGTCGTTGATCGGCTGTTCGCCGGGGCGCGCCGGAGTCCCGGTCACTCCTTTGGCCCAGTCCGGCAGGCGGATAGAGTCCACAGTGGACTTATTGCCTACAAATAGGAAACAATAGGCAACACAACTGGATGGGCGTTTCGCTGTCGTGTTGCGGCTTGGCATGCGGGATCATCTGCGCCATGACCGGTCGGGACGGCGAAGACAACAACTCTTGGCCACTCGGGGAAGTACTTCGGCGCGCGCGGGACGAGAAGGGCTGGTCGCAGGAAGACGCGGCCCAGAAAGCCCGGTTCTCGCGCACCTCGTGGCAGCAGTTGGAGAGCGGGCGGCGGGCCGACCGCAAGCCGTTCCGCCCCAAGGCGGACACGGTGATCAACGCCGCCCTCGCGGTCGACGTCGAACCCGTCGAGGCGCTGCGCCTGGCGAACCTCGACCCGACCAAGTATGAGCCCGCCCGCGCCGGGCGGCCGACGGCGACGGTCACCGAGGTCCGCGAGCTCGTCATGCGCCTCACCGAGGAGCAGCGGCAGGCGGTGGTCAACCTGATCCGCTCCTTCACCGAGCCGATCCCGTCGAACTCCCCCACCACCGCCGAGGCGTACCGGCACACCGCCATCAAGAAACGCCCCCGCGATGACGACGAAGAGGACGAGGACTGAGCATCCCGGTCCACAGTGGACACCGGATGACCTGTGCCGTTCTCCCCTCGTGCCCGGACCGGGCTAGGGTCGGTTCACCCCACCAACCCCCGCCGGAGGCCCCGGGTGCGCACCCCCACCCTCGTCGCGATCATCGCCGCCCTCGCGACCGCCTGCACGTCCCCCGTGCCCGGCACCCCCGTCGCGCCACCCGGCACACCCTCAACCTCCACCTCACGGTCAGAGTTACCCGACCGCTCCCCACCCTCCACCGACTCGATCACCATCACCTTCCTCAACCACACCGCGGCCCCCATCCGCATCCTGTGGCTCGACTTCACCGGAACCGAGCAGCTCTACCAAACCCTCGCCCCCGCCACCAGCTACCCCCAACAAACCTACGTCGGCCACATCTGGATCGCCCGCACCCCCACCAACACCGAACTCACCCGCTTCGCCGCCTCCCCCACCCACCTCGAGGTGGTCATCGACTAGTCCCGCTCACGACGACGGCTATCGCGTCGTGGCTGTGGATGCTCTCCAGGTTCCGAACCGCCACCCGGTGCGCCAGCCCTCGCGCACGGCAGGCGGCGGACAGGTCGCGGACCATGTCCTCCACGAACGCGGGGTGCTCGTACGCCTGCATGGTCAGCACCCGTTCATCCGGCCGCTTGACCAGCGGGATCACCGGTGCGGAGCCGCTCGCGGCGATCAACGCGACCGCCTCGGACACCGGGAGCGGGTACGGGTCGTCGCTGTTCCCCTCGACCGTCAGGGAGACCCGGCTGCGCTGGTTGTGCGCACCGTAGTCGGAGATGGTCTTGGAGCACGGGCACAGGCTGGTCACCTCGCCGTGCAGGGTCGTGCTGATCCGGCAGGCACCGTTCGCCAGCGCACCTGTGATCGTCACGTCGTGCACCGCCATCGACTCGGCGCCGGACGCCGGAGCCACGACCGGGGTGAACAACGACAGTTCCGCGTTCACCTCGATGGCAGGCGCGTCCAGTTCGTGTTGCCCCGCCTTCAGCACTCGGGGAAGGTCAATGGGGTCGAGCGTGCTGAGGTGGTCGCGGACGAGTGCGACCATTCGACTCATGTGCGTGCCGCGGCGGTCCGCCTGCAGGCGGACGGTGACCGAGAAATCCGCGATGGTGTTCTGCCGCAGTTCGCTGTCGCTGAACAGCACGGGGTAGCGCAGCCCCGTGATACCGACCTGGTCGACCTCGATACCGCGCTCGTCGACCTCGTTCTGAACGTCGTGCATGGCCGTCTCTCAGTCTTCTCCGCCCTGGTAGCGCACCGGGTCGACCAGACCGGCCTCGGCGAACCCCTTCAGCCGCAGCAAGCAGGTGTCGCAGCGGCCGCAGGCCCGACCGGACTCGTCCGGGTCGTAGCAACTCGACGTGATCGAGTAGTCCACACCGAGGCGCATCCCCTCCTGGATGATCCGGGCCTTCGACATCTCGATCAGCGGCGAGTGGAGGGTGAGCCGGGAATGGCCCTCGACACCAGCCCGGGTGGCCAGGTTCGCCATTTCCTCGTACGCCCGCATGTACTCCGGCCTGCAATCCGGATAACCGCTGTAATCGACCGCCGTCACCCCGGTGAAAATGTCTGATGATCCGACTACTTCGGCGTAGGCCAGCGCGAACGACAGGAATATGGTATTACGGGCGGGCACGTAGGTCGTCGGAATCGAGTCGCTCACGACGTCGTCGAGGCTGTCGTGCTTGGGCACCTCGATGTCCGAGGTCAGTGCCGAACCCCCGAAAACCCGCAGGTCGATGTCGGCGATGACGTGCCGGCCCACCCCTTGCGCGGCGGCCACCCGGCTCGCCGCCGCCAGTTCGACGCTGTGCCGCTGCCCGTAGCGGAAGCTGAGGGCATACGGTTCGAAGCCCCGGTCTTTGGCGATGGCGAGTACCGTCGTGGAATCCAGTCCGCCGCTGAGCAGCACGATCGCCGGTCGGGTCACAGAGGTGCCTCACATTCAAGGTCCGGGGACGGGCAGCCGAGTTTACTTTCTGGCGCGAGGTAGAGTCACCCGGACTGTCGGCGAGTTCGGAGTAGGAGCCCAGGGGGCGTGAAGCGACTCTCAGTAGTGGTGACTTGCACAGAGCGCAAGGCCATCGCTGTCGCTCCCACGCTCCAGGCGAGGAGGTTGTCCGCGGGCACGCTCCTGGGCAAGGCCGACGAGTGGTGCGGTCGAATCGCTGAGGCGGACAACCGGTTACCGCTGACCAACCTGTACCGGGGTGAGCACTGGGTGCAAACCCTCGGGTTGATGCGGATCGCCGCGGACATGGGATTCGACGCGGAGCTCTGGGTCGCCTCCGCGGGCGTCGGACTGCAGCAGGCCGACCGGAGATTCCCCGCCTACGGGGCCACTTTCACCCACGGGCATGAAGACACCGTGGCGGACACCGGCGAAGACGGTCGGCGGTGGTGGAGTGCCATCGGGAGTTCGCTCGACGCGTCGTCACTTCCCGAACTCCGTAAGGGTCACTCTGTTCTGCTGGTTTTGTCCGATGTGTACGCGAAAGTGATGTGCGAGGAATTGCGCGCCCTCGGCCGGTCCGGTGGTGACGTGCTGCTCGTCGGCGGCTCCGAGGACATCGAGGGCCTCCATCGGCTGCCCGCGAACGGGGCGCTGCGCAACGCTCTCGGCGGCACGATGATGGCGCTCAACGTGCGCATGGCGGTGGCCTGGCTGTCCCGGTGCCGTGATCTCGTGCTCGACTCACCCAAGGTCGGCACCGCGTGGCGCAAGTGGGCCTCCCGGGTCGAGAAGCCCGACCGATACGATCGTCAACCGCTCTCCGATGACGAGGTCAAGCAGTACATCGTCGAGTCGTCCGCGAGGTACCCCGGTATCGCGCGGACGCGCCTGCACCGCATGCTCCGCGACAGCGGGCGCGCGTGTGAGCAGAAGCGGTTCGCTGAGCTGTACAAGGAAGCGATGCGCGAAGAGGTGGCATCCACGTTCAACACGGGAACCGGGTCGAGGTCAAATCCGTCGTGAAATTCTACTTTCCGGACAGTCAGGACCTGGTCAGTCCCACCTACGACTTCCTGCAGGACGAGTACCTCCCCACCCGGGTGCGCCAACGCGACGACGTCTACGCGCACGAGGTGGTCACCCCGCTGCCCTACGACGGGATCCTGGTCAGCAAGGCCATTGTGGATCCGTCGGCGGCGCGCGGTGCGGGCAAGTACGCGGCTCCGCAGCGTGCCAGGTTGTACCGGCTCGGTGTGCGGAGGTTCTTCCGGCTGCCGGAGTCGATGGTCAGCCTCGGTGACTGCGGAGCGTTCAACTACATCGACGAGGAGTACCCGCCGTACTCGATCGACGAGGTGCTGAACTTCTACGACGGTTGCCGGTTCGACGCCGGGGTCAGCATCGACCACGTGATCTTCGGGTACCGCCCCGGTGTGCCGGACGACTTCATCGACGAGGCCTGGCGCAAGCGGCGGACGATCTCGCTGGATCTGGCGGAGAAGTTCATCGCCGCCGTGGCCGAGCGGGACACGGGTCTGGAGCCGGTGGGGGCCGCGCAGGGGTGGAGCCCGGAGAGTTACGCCGACAGCGTCGCCCAGTTGGCGGAGATGGGCTACCGGCGGGTGGCGCTCGGTGGCATGGTGCCACTGAAGACTGACGAGATCGTCGCCTGTCTGGTCGAGATCACCGAGCGACTCGGGGAGAACAGGCCACACCTGCACCTGTTGGGCATCAACCGGCTGGACAGCATGAGCACGTTCGCCGACTACGGGGTGACCAGCTTCGACAGTACGTCGGTGTTCCGCCAGGCGTTCATGGACGACCGGAACAACTACCACACCGACGAGTCCACCTTCACCGCGATCCGGGTGCCGCAGGTGGACGGTAACCCGGCTCTGAAGCGCCGGGTGTTGGCGGGCAAGGTGTCGCAGTCCGCCGCCATCCACGCCGAACGGGAGTGCCTGGCCCTGCTGCGGGCGTACGACCAGGGTGGCGTCGACGTCGAAGAGGTCCTCGCCGCGTTGACCGTCTACGAGCGGTTGGTGCTCGGTGACGACACGAAGAAGAAGTCCTACATCGCCAGCTATCGCCGCACGCTGGAGGAGAAGCCCTGGCAGGACTGCCCGTGCGGGCTGTGCCGGGCGCACGGCATCGAGATCGTGGTCTTCCGGGGGACCGAGCGGAACAAGCGCCGCGGGTTCCACAACCTGTCGGTGCTGGAAGCGAAAATGCGGAGACTGCAGTTCCCCGGTGATCGTGGTGACGACGCCGCCGAAGCTAGGAGCACACGTGGCTGACCAGTACACCCTGCGCCTTCCCGCGTTGGAGGTTCGGCAGGGGCGGCGGCGGATTTACTGCTTCGCCGTGGATGGGAAGAAGTTGCCGGGGTTCGCGGCGGTGTCGCGGGTGCGGCGTGATGAGGGTGAGGAGTTGCAGGGGTATCAGCGGCCGGAGGGGCTCAGCCACATTCGGGCGATTCGCCGGTATCTGGAGTCGGATGGGGCGATGTTGCCGAACGCGATCGTGGTGGCGTTCGACAAGCGGGTGGAGTTCGTGCCCGCGGTGATGCAGGGCGAGTCGGTGGACTACTCGGTGATGGGTGAGTTGGTGATCCCGGTCGACGAG
>NZ_AXWW01000018.1:17745-153409 GCF_000482865.1 Actinokineospora inagensis DSM 44258
GACCAGGGTGGTCCCGCGCTGTTCGAGCACGACCGGGCCGACGGTGGCCATGGTGATCGTGCCGTTGAAGCCCTGCCGGAAGACCGGGATGTTGCCGACCTTGGCGCCGGTGGCCTGGTCGAGCACCAGCAGGCCGTCCTTGTTCGGCACCAGCACCCGACCCGCGAACGCCACCCCCGGGCCCATCGTGTCCGGGATCGTCCAGATCGGGTGCAGGTCGGTCGCGTCAAGGCCGATCGTCCGCGAACCGGTGTACCAGTAGAACTCGTTCGGGCCGTTCGCGGTCAGCGGGGCGCCGCCCGGCGGGTCGGCCCGCAGGTCGTCCTGGCCGAGGTCGATGTTGAAGTTGCCCGTGCGCTGGCCCTGCTCGTTGAACACGATGAGCCGGTCCGGGTCGCGCAACGCGACCGCGACCAGACCGTTGCCCATGGCGACCACCTGGGCGCCCGTGCCGTCGAGCAACTGGGTGGTGACCTCCTCGGGCTTGTCCGAGTCGGTCGGCGAGGAGCGCAGCACGGTCAGCCGGTCGGTCGTCTCGTCCGGGCAGCGCTCGATCACGGCGATCTTGCTCGCGGTGACCGTGGTCGAGTGGTACGTGCAGCCGACCCTGGGCTGCTTGCCCGGGTTGACGATCGCGGGCACCGCGCCGAACTCGTTGGTCTTCACCAGGTCCGACCGCACGGTGAGCAACAGCTTCGAGCCGGTCGCGGTCAGGTAGTCGGCGTCGTCGTAGAGGAAGCGGGCGCCGACCTCGGCGTCCCAGTTCCGCATGTTGTCCCGGATGTACTCGCGCGAGCCGTTGCCTGCCAGCAGCGAGGTGACCTCACTGCAGCCGCCCCCCGACATCGGATCGGACGCCGGGAGGGCGCCACCACCGGTGCGGTAGACGGCGACCGCCCGCTTCCAGGCCACAGTGACCCCGCACAGGTCGAGGTCGCGGTGGTAGCTCCACCGGACGTCGCCGGTCTGCGGGTCGCGGCCGACCACGTCGCCGCCGTCGCCGGTGACGACCGTGGACGCCGACCCGTCGGTGTCGCCCGGCGCCGGGTTGAGGACCTGCGGCTGCCACACGGTCTTGTCGCTGGACACCCGCCACGCCTCGCCCAGCGACGGCGGGAACACCTCCGGCGCGGCGAGGACCTGGAACGCCTGGGTGGTCGGGTGCCACCCGGTCGCGGCGAACTCGCTGGTCCGCCACACCACGAACGGCGCGACCAGGGCGATGACCGCGATCACCGCCAGGACCAGCCAGTCCCGCCGCCGGTTGAACCCGCGCCGGGGACCGCGAACCGGCCCCACGGGGACCGGCCCGGCCAGCACGTCCTCGTCGGCCACGGCCACCTGGCCGTTGGTCGACCCGCCTGCGGGGTCCTGGTCGGCCCCGTCGTCCCTGGTCTCGCCGAGCGTCACGGGCGCTAGTCTGCCCCGCCGGGTGTGTCGCCCGCGTTGCCCCCCGGCTCGCCCGCGCCGTCGCCACCCGCGCGGCGACGCCTGCGCCGGGTCCGGGCGGGCTTGTCGGACTGCGCCGGGGCCGCCTGCTCGACCGCGGGCTCGGCGGTGACCTCGGCGCTCACCGGGGTCGCGCCGTCGGCGACTTCCTGACCACCGCGGCGGCGCCGACGCCTACGCGGCCTGCTCTCATCCGACCCGGCCTCGTCGGTCGCGGGCCGGGCGGCCGCCTCGGCCTTGGCCCGGCTCGCCCCGGAAGCGCGGACCCGACGGGTCCGGCTCGCCCCCGCGCCCGCCCCGGACCCGGACCGGCGCTTGCCGCCGAAGTCCTCCTCCGGCTCGGCGTCCAGGCCCGCCCTGGTGCGCTTGGCCATCGGCAGCCTGCCGGTCGAGCCCTCCGGGATGCCCAGGTCGGCGAACAGGTGCGCGGAGGTCGAGTAGGTCTCCACGGGCGCGGGCTTGTCCAGGCCGAGCGCGTCGCTGATCGCCTTCCAGCGCGGCTCCTCGTCCCAGTCGACCAGGGTGATCGCCACGCCGGTCTTGCCCGCGCGGCCGGTGCGGCCGATCCGGTGCACGTAGGTCTTCTCGTCCTCCGGGCACTGGTAGTTGATCACGTGCGTGACATCGGTCACATCGATGCCGCGCGCGGCGACGTCGGTGCAGACCAGCACGTCGACCTTGCCGGAGCGGAACGCGCGCAGCGCCTGCTCCCGGGCGCCCTGGCCGAGGTCGCCGTGCACCGCGCCCGCGGCGAACCCGCGCTCGGTGAGCTCGTCGGCCACCTTCTGCGCGGTCCGCTTGGTCCGGGTGAAGATCATCGTCAGGCCGCGGCCCTCCGCCTGCAGCGACCGGGCGACCACCTCGATCTTGTCCAGCGAGTGCGCCCGGTAGACGTACTGCTCGGTGCGCTCGTGCACCGCGCTGGCGTCGTTCTCCTCGGCCCGGATGTGCGTCGGGCGGGTGAGGAAGGTACGGGCCAGGGTGATGATCGGGCCGGGCATGGTGGCCGAGAACAGCATGGTCTGCCGCTGGTCGGGCACCATCCGCAGGATCCGCTCGATGTCCGGCAGGAAGCCGAGGTCGAGCATCTCGTCGGCCTCGTCGAGCACCAGGCTGCGGACCTTGCCCAGCACCAGGTGCTTCTGCTCGGCCAGGTCCAGCAGGCGACCCGGGGTGCCGACCACGATGTCCACGCCCTTGCGCAGCGCGGCCACCTGCGGCTCGTACGGGCGGCCACCGTAGATGGCGAGCACTCGCACGCCCATGTGCTTGCCCGCGTCCCGCAGGTCGGCGGTGACCTGCAGGCACAGCTCGCGGGTCGGCACGACCACGAGCGCCTGCGGGGTCCCGTCACCGGGGATGGTCAGCCGCTGCAGCAGCGGCACGCCGAACCCGAGCGTCTTGCCGGTGCCGGTGCGCGCCTGCCCGATCAGGTCCTCACCGGCAAGGGCCAGCGGCAGGGTCAACTCCTGGATGGCGAACGTCCGCTCGATGCCCGCCTGGGCCAGCGCGCGGACGATCTCCTCGCGCACGCCGAGCTCGGCGAAGGTCGGCGCACCCGGGCTGACCTGCGCACCCGCGGTCAACGGGTGCGAGGTGTCCGCGTCGGGCAGGCCCGCCTCGCTGTGCTCCAGCGTGACCGGGTCCAACTCATCGGTACCGGCGCCGGTCGCGCCGGTCGTGCTGTTGTCTTGCGTCAGGGTGATCAGCCTCTCTCGTACCAGCGCGCGCTAGCCCTGGTGGGCCCTGCCACCGCGCCCGCCGCCCGGTCGCTACCCGGGTGGGGCGCGGGAGGGCCTTGAGGTAGGCGCGCACCCGTTCACTCGGTCCCGTGGGCGGTGCTGCCCGCGGCGTTCCCCGAGGTCTTCGTGCTGCCGGGCGCCACCCGCCGGGGGGCGGTGGCTGGCCAGGCGTCCTGGGGAGTCTACCCGCGACAGCCGCCGGATACGCTCCAACCATGGAGAACGCGCGGTCGGGAGTGTCCGGGAGCGGCCTGTCGGCGGGGGTGGTGGACCTGCTCGGCGTGCTGGCCTACGGGGAGCTGTCGGCGTTCGACCGGCTGGCCGAGGACGCCCGCACGGCGCCGACGGTGTCCGGGCGCGCCGCGCTCTCGGAGATGGCGGCCGCCGAGATGGCGCACTACGCGAAGATCGAGAAGTACCTGGCGGCGCACGGGCTGCTGATCGAGGACGCGATCACCCCGTTCATCGCGCACATCGACACGTGGCACGTGTCCACCGCGCCCCGGTCGTGGCTGGAGTCGCTGGTCAAGGCGTACGTCGGCGACGGGCTGGCGGCCGACCTGTACCGGGAGATCGCGACCTGGCTGGACGAGGACACCCGGCTGCTGGTGCTGGAGGTGCTGGCCGACACGGGGCACTCGGCGTTCGCCGAGCGGGAGGTCACCGCCGCGATCGAGCGGGACCGCACCGTGCGCGACCGGCTGGCGCTGTGGGGCAGGCGGCTGCTCGGCGAGGCGCTCACCCAGGCGCAGTACGTGGTGGCCGAACGGGACGGGCTCTCCGAGCTGATCGTCGCCGGAACGGGTGACCTCGCGGGCATCGCCGCGCTGTTCCGCAGGCTGCAGCAGCAGCACGGGAGGCGAATGGGCAGGCTGGGCCTGGGCTGACGAGCCGGGTTCGCGTTCGGTGAACGCGCCCCGACGGGACCCGGGGGCGGTTGGGGACTAGCCTTGCGGTGTCTTTCCCGAATCGAGCCCGGAGGTCGGCGTGGAGGTCAAGGTCGGAGTCGCGGACACCGTGCGCGAGCTGGTGCTCACCAGCAAGCAGACTCCTGACGAGGTCGAGGCCCTGGTCGCCGACGCCCTGAAGAACCCGCAGGGCCAACTGGTGCTCACCGACGAGAAGGGCCGCCGCTACATCGTCCCCGCCGCGCGGGTGGCCTACGTGGAGATCGGCACCAGCGACGCGCACAAGGTCGGCTTCGCGCCCTGAGCCGTCCAGTACTGAGCCGTCCAGTACTCCCGGGAAGCCGTCGTCCACTGTGGACGACGGCTTCCCGGTTTCACCGGGTCAGGCCCACCAGAAGAACCAGATGACCACGCCGACGGCGATGGCGACGACCAGACCGGCCAACGCCGTCTGCGGTCCGCGGCCGCGATCGGCGAAACGCTGCGCGAGCACCGCGACCACGGCCGCGCCGAGGTGACCGAGCAGCACGCCGACGCCGGGTCCGGGCAGCCCGCGGACCCAGCCGACGATCTGCAACCCGAGCACGACGACGGCGAGCGCGCACAACCCGAGCGCGAGCGAACCGGACAGCTCGCGCCAGAAACCCGACCGCCGTGCGGGTTCGGCGTCCCCGGCGGGCGGAGTCCGGGGGATCTCGGCGGTGACGTCGTTGGCCGGGTCGTGGTCGCGGGTGCCGTGGATGGGTTCGGTGGGGGGAGCCGGGTCGGTCACGGGGACAGCATCGCCCATGGGTCAATGGCCGGTCCAGCCGCTTGCCCCTCGGCGCAGTTGCGCCGGAAATCGCACCACGAGCACTGCCTGCCCGGGTTCGGCGGGAACAGCACCTCCGGGTCACCGCCCGCCTTGTGCGTGTCGATGGCCAACTGGAACTCGTCGGCCGCCTCCTCGGCACGCGCGAGGTGCCGCGCCAGGGACTCGTCAGTGTGCTCCCAGGCCGCGACCGTCCCGGTCGGCAGGTGGTGCAGCTCCACCTTGGTGCAGGGTCGGCGCAGCGTCCGGCGCGCGGCCAGCACGTACAGCGCCAACGCCTGCGATCCGCGCGCGTCGTCCGTGGTGAGCGCGTGCCGCCCGGTCTTGTAGTCGACGATCACCAGTTCCCCACCGCGCTGGTCGATCCGGTCGACCCGCCCCTCCGCCACGATCGTCCCGACCGGCGCGGACACCCACCGCTCCAGCCCGACCGGCTCGTCCGAGACGTCGGTGTCCTTGACGTAGTCGTGCACCCAGCCCGCCGCGCGGTCCCGGAACTCCCCCGCCTGCTTGGGGCTCTCGAACCCGTCGTCCTTCCAGTGCGTGCCGACCAACCCCGCCGCCACCTCCGGCGTCCGCCGCTGCGCGGGCAGGTCGAACAACCCCTTCAACGCGTTGTGCACCACCGCCCCCAACGTGCTGTGCGCCCACGGCCCACCCCGCTGGGGCGTCGGCCGGTCGACGTAGGTCATCCGGAACCGCCGCCTGCAGTCGTTCCACACCCCCAACCGCGACGGCGTCACCTTCACCAGTTTGCGCGGCATGGCGTCGAACCCGAGCTGATCCTGCACGGGATACACGGTACGCACCCACACCGACACAAACCGAGGCCGGGCACAATCGGACCAGCACGCGGTTGACCGAGCCGGTGGCCGGGGAGTCGGCCTGCGGGGAAACCAAGGACCGCAAGGCTTGGATCTCTTGGCCGGAACTGCTCTGGTTGGCCCGGAGGTGCTCAGTTGGCCCCGGAAATGAAGCCGCGCACCGAGTTCGCCACCAACTGCACGGCGATGGCGGCGAGCAGCAGGCCCGCGATCTTGGCGAGCAACACGATGCCGCTGTCCTTGATCAGCCTGATCACCGCGCCGGAGAAGCGCAGGCACAGGTAGAGGATCAGGTGCACGCTGAGGATGGCCAGTCCCAGCGCCAGGTAGGACTCGAAGTGGCCGCCCGCGCCGCGGACGAACACGATGGTCGCGGCGATGGCGCCCGGACCGGCCAGCAGCGGTGTGCCCAGCGGGACGAGGGCGACGTTGACGTCCTCCACCGCCTCCGGTTCCGTGCTGTTCTTGCCGGTCAGCAGGTCGAGCGCGATCAGCAGGAGCAGCAGGCCGCCCGCGCCCTGCAGGGCCGGGATGCCGATGCCGAGGTACCGCAGGATCGCCTCCCCGCTGACGGCGAAGAGGCTGATGACCATCAGCGACACGAGCACCGCCTGCCGGGCGGCCCGGTTGCGGGTGGCGCGGGTCTTGCGGCCGGTGAGGCTGAGGAACACCGGGACGGTGCCCGGCGGGTCCATGATCACCACGAGGGTGATGGTGGCCTCGGCGAACAGGCCCGCGTCGAAGACCGCCATCAGGCGCCCACGAGCAGGTCCGCGCCGGTGGCCCGGTCGACGATGGCGGCGAGCATGCCGGGGTCGGTGGTCTCCGCGCCGAGCCGCACCGTCTTGTTGGTGCCGTGGTAATCACTCGATCCGGTGACGATCAGGTCGTGCTCGGCGGCGATCGCGCGGAGCCGGGCGCGGGCGTCGGGGTCGTGGTCCGGGTGGTCGATCTCCACGCCGTCCAGGCCGCCGCCGACCAGGTCCACCAAGACCTCGGCGGTGATCACCGGGCCACGCCGGTGCGCGAAGCCGTGCGCCAGCACGGTGACCCCGCCCGCGGCGCGGACCATGGCGATCGCGTCCCGGACCGGGGTCTTGCGGCTGGGCACGTAGTAGCCGTTGCGGCCGTGCAGGAGCTTGGTGAACGCCTCGGTCACCGACTCGACGACACCGGCGCGGACGAGGGCCTGGGCCAGGTGCGGTCGACCGGCGGAGGCGTCCGGCGGCAGGTCGGCCAGCAGGGCGTCCGGGTCGACCGGGTAGCCGTCGGCGGCCATCCGGCCCGCCATGGTGCGCAGCCGGGTGCGCCGCTCGGCCCTGGTGCGCGCGTACTCGTCGACCACGGCCTGAGCCTGCGGGTCGAACAGGTAGGCCAGCAAGTGGATCGTGCAGGTACCACCCCGCCCGTCCTCGGCGACGCAGGTGAGTTCCGCGCCGCGCACCAGCCGCAACCCGGGCGGCAGCGCGGCGGCGGCCTCGGCCCAGCCCGCGGTCGTGTCGTGGTCGGTGATCGCCAGCGCGCCCAGCCCGGCAGCGGCCGCCGCGGCGACCAGGTCGGCCGGGCTGTCGGTGCCGTCGGAGGCGGTGGAGTGGCAGTGGAGGTCGATCCGCACCCGCCCAGTCTTCCCGATGACGCAGGTCACCGGCCGCCTGGGCGGGTGGGGCGGTCGATCAGCCGACCGGCTTGCGGGCCTTGCGGACGCCGCGGGCCAGCCGCTGTGCCTTGATCATCGAGAACCGCTCGGCCTGCGCCTTCTTGTCGCCGAAGACCAGTTCGGAGATGGCGTCGTAGACCTGTTCCGGTCGGGGCAGGTACTCGATGTTGTTCAGCGCCTGGATCTGACCGGCGGACTCGACCACCATCGTGCCGTAGCCGAACACGCGCCCGGTCGCCGAGCGCTTGTAGGTGAGGTCGGTGACCTTGCTGATCGGCATCATGAGCACCTTGGTGGTGAACACACCGGTGGTCATCATGAACCGCTTGTCGGTGACGACGATCCGCTCCACCCACCACTCGATCACCTGGAAGGTGAACCGGAGCACCACCGCGAGCGCGACGTACCAGAGGATGTTCTGGATCAGCCAGGCCTGCGGGGGCAGCAGGTAGGAGATCATCACGCACACCGTGAGCAGGGCGACCGCCTCGAAGACCTGCCAGGCCAGACTGGCCCAGTGCCTGCGGACGCGGATCACCCGGCGCTCGGAGTCAAGCAGGTACTCGTCCGGGTCCCTGGGCGCGAACATGATCCGACGCTACGCCGTCTCAGCTCTGGAAGACAGTGCGCACGAAGGTGATCACCGCTTCGGCCCCCTCGCGGAGGCTGGTGAGGATGGAGTTCACGATCCCCGCGGACTGGACCGGCTGCGTCACCAGGAAGAAGACGAGCAAAGCGGCCCCAGTGATGATCAAGATCTTCTTGATGTCCACTGCGATCTACCCCGTTCCGTACGCACCCGTTGCCGGCGCCTGTTGAAAACCGTTGTACCGCACTGGGCGGCGGTTAGGGAGGGTAGTCGCGCGCTTGGGGCAACGCGGGCGCCCGCCCCCGGCCAATCGCTACTCTGCGTCGTCATGAGCGGGGCGGGAATTCGGAAGATCAGGTGTGTCGGCGCCGTCGTCCGTGACGCGGCGGGGCGGCTGCTGGTGGTCCGGCGCGGCCGGGAACCCGGCGCCGGGCTGTGGTCCGTCCCGGGCGGGAAGGTGGAGCCCGGCGAGTCGGACCCGGTCGCGCTGGCCAGGGAGCTGCGCGAGGAGACCGGCTTGGTGGTGGCGGTCGGTGACCACGTCGGCTCGGTCGAGCGGCCAGCGCCGGACGGGGTGTTCGAGATCCACGACTACCGGTGCGTTGTCACCGGGGGTGATCTTTCGCCGGGCGACGACGCCGATGCGGCCAGTTGGGTGGATCTTGCGACGTTCACCACATTGAATGACCGTAATGCCCTGGTCGAGGGACTTTTCGCGGCGCTGCGCGAGTGGGGTGAGCTGCCGCGATGACGGGAATCAGACGAGCCAGACCATCCGCTCGCCATGGGCCGCGGTGCGGGCGAGCGCGGCCGAGGTGGGGACCCCGTTGTCCCACCTGGTGAGCCCGAGGGTGCCGGGGGTCGACTGGCCAACTGCCGGTGCGAGGTCGTCCCGGTCCGGCAGGACGTACCGCTGGGCGCTGCCGTAGTCGTCGTCGCTGACCCACCAGAGCGGCCGGGTGCCCGCCAGGTCGGCCAGCGCGGCGACGAACTCGGCGCGCCGCGCGTCGGACAGGTACGACAGCACGTGGCTGGTGATCACGACCAGCGGCGTGCCGGTCGGGATGAGCGCGGCAGCCGCGGCGAGGTCGCCGACGGCGTCACCGCGGACGAACTGGGGCTGGCTCTTGCGCTGCAGGGCGGCTGCGGTGCTGAACAGCCGCTGCCGCTCGGGCTGATCGGCCCAGATGCACGCCTCCAGCCAGGCGGCGGCGTCCTCGTCGGCCAGGTCGACCGGGGTCTGGTCCAGACCGACCCGCTCGGCGACGGCCAGCTTCTTCGGGATGGACGGCAACGCCGCCTCCGGCCCCAACTCCAGCGCGCAGTGCAACCCGAGCGGTGTCTTCGTGGGACCGACGACGATCTGACCCGACTGCTCCGTCTGGTACCGGTAGCCGTACCGGTCGAGGTTCAACAGCAGCCCGGCGCTGCACCCGACCTCAAGCAGCCCCACCGCCGCCCCGGCCTGCTTGGCGGCCAGCGCCACGGCGGGGTAGAGCAGCGCGGCCCGGCGCACCTCGTTGGTCTGCGTGGTGTGCGTGGCGATCAACGCGCGGATCTTCTCGGCGCGGTCCACGACGAACTGGCGGAACAGCGGCCAAGTGCCCGCGTCCACCCCGTAGCTGCCGCCCATCGAGGGGTAGTAGTTCACCAGCTCGTGGAACGGCTCGGCCTGCACGGCGCGGTGCGCGGCGGCCAGCAGCAGGGTCGGCACCGCGCAGTCCGCCGGTGCGGCGGCCAGCAACCCGGCCACCTCGTCGTCCTCGCTGGCCCGGGTGGCCAGGTGCTCGTAGAGCGGTGACACCCCGGCCGCCTCGACCTCGGCGAACCGCCGCAACCGCCGCTTGATCTCCTCGATCGACACGGTCACGGTGCTCCTTCCGTCCGGCCGGGCTGTCGAGCCCGGACCTTACGCGGTGGGCTCCGGCCGTCCGGGCTGCTCGCCCCCGCGCGCCTCACCATAAGAGCGCTTGGGCACCATCACCTTCCGGCGGAAGATGCAGACAACTGTCCCGTCCTGCTTGTAGCCCCGTGTCTCGACGTGCACAACCCCCCTGTCGTCTTTCGACTTGGACGGTGTCTTGTCGAGGACCTCGGTCTCACCGTAGATGGTGTCGCCGTGGAAGGTCGGTTTGATGTGACGCAGCGACTCGACCTCCAGGTTCGCGATGGCCTTCCCGGACACGTCCGGCACCGACATCCCCAGCAGCAGCGAGTAGACGTAGTTGCCCACCACGACGTTCTTGCCGAAGTCGGTCGTCCCCGCGTAGTGCGCGTCCAGGTGCAGCGGGTGGTGGTTCATGGTGAGCAGGCAGAACAGGTGGTCGTCGTACTCGGTCACCGTCTTGCCCGGCCAGTGCTTGTACACGGCCCCCACCTCGAACTCCTCGTAGTACCTACCGAATTGCAAGGCGCCTCCACCCACAAGTGACCGACGAGTAGGACAACTGTGTACGGCCGTCCCCGGTGGGGTGCAACCCGGTGTGAGCCAGCGCACCGCAGGTGAATTCCACTCTGGTTTCCCAGCCTGACGCACAGATGCCGGGAGTGCAGGAGTACGCTGTCCTACCGGCAGGTCCGCGCGCCCGAAATCCGGCGCGGTCCGCCGTCGACTCAAGGAGGTGAGACGCCATGGGCGATCCGACAGGTCATGAAACCGCGACCGGGTCCAGTAGTCCCCGCGTCCCCTCCGGAGGCGTGCGCCGCTAGTCGCAGCGCGTCGAGGTACCGGCCGGGGCGCTCCGCCACCGGTCGGCCGTTCGGCCGTCCGGTCCGCCGTGTCGCACACCGACACGCGTCGCTGGAGGTCTGTGATGCCTGCCATCCCCTCGCTCGGCGGTCTACGCGGCCGCGGCAACCGCGCCGGGAACCGGGCCGCGCCCATCCCGCCGATCCCGGTGCCGCTGTCGGCCTACGTCGTGGACTGCGGCGTGTACGTCGACGGCATCCGGCTGCCCGGCCGGTGGACGCACATCGACGCGGTGGCCGAGGTGCGCCGCCGCGGTGAGGGCTTCGTCTGGATCGGCCTGCACGAGCCGGACGCGGAGCAGATCCAGGGCGTCGCCGAGACGTTCGGCCTGCACGAACTGGCGGTGGAGGACGCCGTCACCGCGCACCAGCGGCCCAAGCTGGAGCGCTACGACGACAACCTGTTCATGGTGCTCAAGACGGTGCGCTACGTCGAGCACGAGTCGCCGACCACGGCCAACGAGATCGTCGAGACCGGCGAGATCATGGCCTTCCTCGGCGTCGACTACGTGGTCACCGTCCGGCACGGCAAGCACTCGGCGCTGCACGAGCTGCGCAACGAGCTGGAGCGGAGCCCGGACCGGCTCAAGGCGGGCCCGGCGGCGGTGCTGCACGCCATCGCCGACCACGTGGTGGACAGCTACCTCGCGGTCACCGACGCGTTCGAGAACGACATCGACGAGATCGAGAAGGCGGTGTTCGCGCCGCGCAGCCCGGTCAGCGCCGAGCAGATGTACCTGATGAAGCGGGAGATCCTGGAGCTGCGCCGGTCGGTGATGCCGCTGGCCAACCCGCTGCGGCGGCTGGCCGAGGGCGGCTCGCCGCTGGTGCCGGACACCGTCCGGTCCTACTTCCGCGACGTCGACGACCACCTGACCACGGTGTCCGAGCGGGTCACCAGCTTCGACGAGCTGCTGACCACGCTGGTGGACGCCACCCTGGCCAAGATCTCGCTGCAGCAGAACACCGACATGCGCAAGATCACCTCGTGGGCGGCCATCCTGGCCGTGCCCACCATGGTGGTCGGCGTCTACGGCATGAACTTCGACAACATGCCGGAGCTGCGCTGGCGCTTCGGGTACCCGCTGGTGATGGTCGTGATCTTCCTGGCCTGCCTGGTGCTGTACCGGATCTTCCGCAAGAACCAGTGGCTCTAGCCCGGCCGCTGTCCTGTCCCCCCAGTCCCGCCCCTTGAGGGAGGTTCCCCCGTGACCCGGTTGTTGACCAATGTGAAGTTCTGGCTGCTCGCGGTGATCGTCACCTGGATCGCGGTGGTCACCGTGATCATCGCCGAGTCGCCGAGCCGGTAGCCGCCCGCTTTCCCCACCCCACAACCAATCCTGCCCGACCGACGATGTCGCCGCCACCGATTTAACCGGTGGCGGTGAGGTCAACCGCGCGCCGAGTAGGCCAAGCCGCGCAACAAGCCGAGCAGTTCGTCCATGCCCAGTGGGTTGACGCTCAGCCACGCGCCGCCGTCACCGTCGGCGGTGGCCAGCCGGAACCGGCCGCGTTCGGTGTCCAACCAGCGCACCTCGTGGCCGATCCGGCGCCACTGGTCCTCGGTGTCGTCGCGACCGGCGACACCGGCCTGGCCGTTGCCCAGCACGGGTTGCAGGTGCGACACCATCCGCCGGGCCACCCGGTCGTCGATGCCGTGCGCGCGCAGCAGGTCGTCGATCTCCGCCTGCGACAAGGGTTTCGGCGCACCGGGCTGACCGGGTTCGGGCATCCGGGCGAGCATCACCGCGAACGCCTCCTCCAGCGGCCGCAGCGGCAGGCTGAACGGGGCGGTCAACGGGGCCTCGGCGCGCGGGATCATCCGGGTCACCCGGCCCAGCGCCTCGTCCAACGTCGCCGCCCACAGGGTGACCGCGCCGGTCGGGTCGGCCTGGTTCTGCGTCACCACAAGGGCTTCGTCGCGGGCGGCGAGGACCGCGACGCCGACCGTGCCGTGCGGCCCGTTGACCACCACGTCGAGCACGCCGCTGCACGACCGCAGCAGGTAGACGAACTCCTCGGCCACGTCGAGCGGACCGGAGTCGTCGGCGAGACCGCGCGCGGCGAGCTCCTCGGCGGCGGCGCGGAACAGCACACCCCGCTCCACGTCGGAGAGCCCCGCCGACGGCACGTCGATCGGGAACGGCGGCCGCACCTCGGCGAAGGCGCACAACAGGTCCAGCTCGACCGGGTGCAGACCGACCCCCGGCCCTCGCGTTACGGCCACCCGGTCAGGGGTTGGTGAAGCGCTGCGCGGAGTCGCCATCGCTGTCCTGGTACGCGGCGGCGGTCTTCTCGGCACTGGCGACGAACTCCGCCATGCGCCGCAACGCCTCGTCCAACTGGTCCTTGAGGCCGGAGTCACCGGCGAGCCGCCCGGTGAACTTGTCCGCGAGCTCCTGGCCGACCGGGCTGGTGCCCAGCATCGGCTGGTACGCGGGCTGGGTCAGCTCGGCGACGTCGGCGAAGATCGCGTCCAGGTCGGCGCGGACCTCGGCGACGGCGGCGGCGAACTCGCGCACCTGCTCCGGCCGCACGTGCCAGCCCGCGCCCGCGGGCACCCGGTCGCTGCCGCCCGCGTCGGGCTCGTCGACGTACATCTGTGGTCTCCCTGCGGGTCAGGCGCCGATGACCGGCGGCGCGGCGGTCAGGTCCGCCGTGGTGAACGGGTCTTCCTCGATCGGCACGCGCCTGCGGTGCTCGCCGTCCTCCTCGCCGTCGCGAGCGTTGGCGGGCATGCCGTAACCGTTGCGGGACCGGCCTTCCGGGTCGGTGAACCCGCTGGCCCTACCGAACCGGCTGCCGCCACGCAACCCACCGCGGCCACCGCGACCGGACCCGACTTCCTCGGCGCCGAGGCCGGTGCCGCCCCGTCCAGCGCGGCCGCGGCCACCGGCACCGTTCGCGCCGCGCGCACCCGGCCCGTACTCGGAACCCAGACCCGCGCCGCCCGCGCCCGAGCCGAAGCCCCGGCCCGCGACGTCGAGCCCGCCGGGCAGGTAACCGCCCGAGCCGATGCCGATGGTGTTGGGGCCGCCGGTGTTCCCGCCGGGCAGGGAGCCACCGGGACCCATGCCGGTGAGGCCGCGCCAGTGGTTCTCCCAGCCGCTGTCGAACCCGGGCGTGAACGCCGGTGTCGTCTGCCCCATACCGGGCGTGCCGCTGAACACCGGAGCCGTGCCGGGCGGGGTCGACGGCGGCCTGCCCGGCCCACCAGGGACGTGCACGCCGGGGCCGGGGACACCTGTCCGGGGCGGCGGCGGGGAGTGCTGGTCCCCACCCGGGTCGACCCCGGTGGCGGGTGGGCTGAATCGCGGGGTGCGCCCGTCGATGCCGAGCACGGCGGTCTCGAAGCGCTGCATGGTCTGCACGGCCTTGCGCTTCATCTTCTTCTTGTTGCTGCCGAAGCCGAACGCGCTCGCGATACCGCCGATCGCCGCGCCGAACGCGGCCCCCACCGGGCCGCCGATGGCGAACCCGGCCACCGCGCCGCCACCGGCGGTCGCCAGGAACGGACTGCTCGGTGAGCCACCCGGCATGGTGCTCTGCGCCGACCGCAACGCGCCGCCCGCGTCCTGGATCGGGGTGGACATCTGCTGCGCGGTGCCGCCGAGCAGCGAGATCCACGCGGCGTTGGCGACGACCCGGCGGGACGCGTCCTCGGAGGCGGAACCCGACCAGAACGGCATCAGCTTCGACAACGAGTGCGACAGGTCGCTCGCCGCCGTCGCGACCTTCTGGCCGTGCCGGGTCCACTCGGCCGCGAGCATGTCCAACTGCGACACGTTGGCGTGGTCACCGACCATCCGCTGCAGGGCGCTGAGGGAGTAACCGTCCCAGTTGACGCCGCCGGTGACGTACGTGTCGTCCTCGGCGCGGCGCCGCTTGCGCTCCTGGTCGGCGGACTGCTTGGCGGCGGCCGCCTGCTTGGCCCGCTCGGCCAGCCTGCGCGCGACAGCATCGAAATTGTCGACACTGTCGGGGCTGTTGGGTTCCAGCACCCGCGGCCACCTCCTTCTCGTGCCTGTCAGCGCCGCAACCGTAACCGATGGGACCGACAATTCCGCCAACTTCTTGCCAACTGCTAATGCCAGAGGTCGGCTGCCAACGTCCGCAGCTCGGACCGCAGCTCCTCCCGGCCGAGCGGGTTGACGCTCATCCACTCGTCGTCGCCGTCGGCCAGCCGGAACCGGCCGCGGGCCGTGTCCAGCCAGCGCACCTCGGCGCTGCCCCGGACCCACTCGTCGGCGTACCCGCGGCGCACCGCGACCCCGGCCTGGCCGTTGCCCAGGACCGGCTGCAGGTGCGTGGTCATCCGCCGGGCGGTCGCGTCGTCGATGCCGTGCCGGCGCAGCAGCGCGTCGACCTCGTCGCCCCCGAGCCTGCGGTCCCGCTCGGTCGCCACCTGGATCTCCCGGTGCACTTGGTCCAACGCGCGCCGGGGCAGGCTGAACGGGGCCGCCATCGCCGCGTCCAACTCGGGCACCGCGCCCACCAAGTGGTCCACCGCGTCGTGCAGCGACAACGCCAGCAGGTGCACCCGCGCGCCCGGCGCGCCGATCTCCTGGCGCACCAAAAGCGCCTCGTCCCGCTGCGCGAGCACCAACGCGCCCCTTACCTGCCCGCGCCGCGCCACCATCAGGTCCAGCGCGCCCGCGCCGTCGCGCAGCAGGTGCACGAAGTCACCGGCCACCCCGCGCGGCCCACGCCCGTCCGCCAGCCCGCGCGCCGCCAACTCGGCCCGCGCCACCCCGAACGCCGCCCGCCGGTCCCCCAACGCGTTGATCCGCAACGGGAACGGCGGCGCCACCTCGGCGAAGGTGCACAGCAGCTCCACCTCGGCCGGGTGCAGCAGCGCCTGAGCCCCGCCCCGGTTCCCCGAGTCGGGCTCCAAGCCGGTGGGCAGCTCGGTCACCACTGGCCGCCCCGGTCGTGCCGCTGGATGTCCCCCCGCGCCGAGTCGTCGACGTCGCGGTAGCTGTCGCGCGCCTTCTCGGCGCTCTCGATGAACTGGTCCATCCGCCGCATCGCCTCGGACAGCAGCCCGCGCAGCCCGTTGGCCCCGTTGAGCCGGTCGTCGAACTTCTTCGCCAACTGCTGCCCGACCGGACTGGTCCCCAACTTCGGCGTGTACCCGTCCCCCTGCATCCGCTCCACCCGGGACTGCACCGCCGCCAACCCGAACCGGGCGGAGGTCACCGCCATGGCGAACCCGTGCAGCTTCTCCGGGTCGATGTCCCAAAACCCGCTCGCGTTCTTGGCGGGCTGCGCGGTCGTCTGCCCAGTGGCCACCGGCGGCTGACCGGACGAGTCAGCGGGCCGGGTCCCGTCACCGGTCTGGCCGGTCGACGTGCTCGGATCGTGCGGGTCGTACTGCTTTCCCGAGTTCCCCGAGTCCGGAGTCGACTGCTGCGGCTGGGGCTGACCCGCCTTCCCTGGATCACCCGTCGTCCCGGTCGGCGCGGGCTTCGGGTAAGGGTCACCGCCACCTTGCCCGGCACCGGTCTTCGGCCAACCATGCCCGTACCGCTGCTCATGATCACGCTGCCCCGGAACCGACGCACCCGGCGGCAGGGTGTCGGGCACCGAGTGCGCGTGCGCACGCCCCATCCCCAAATCAGGCGCGGGAAGCTGAACGGTCGCTCCCTGCTGGGCCTGCGGGGGCACGGCCCCCGACGCGCCAGGACCCGGCTGAACCGTCCCCGGCACCTGCCCCGGCATCGGACTCGGCGCCGCGGGCGTACCCGCGGTCGGGCCTGGGGCAGGCACCGACTGGACCGGGGCGGCCGCCGGCTGCACGACTCCCGCGTGCACGGCGGGCAACGGCTGCACAGCGGACAACGCGCCAGTCGGATCAGGCGTGAGCGGAGCACCGCCCGGAAGCACCCCGGCCGAAGGCGCCGATAACGGCCCCGGCACCGCGGTGCCAACCGGAACCGAACTCGGCACGGCACTCAACGGAGACGGACCAGCCACAATCGGCCCAGGCACCGCGACTTGCGCGGGCAACGAGGCAGGCACGCCCCCCGCCACCGGGACAACCGGGCCTGGCACACCAGTGGACACCGGGACCTGACCGCCACCAGGCACCACGACCGGCCCAGGCAACGGAGCGGGCGCGGCACCTGCAAACGGCGAAACCGGAACACCAAACGAACCAGGCGCATCAGCGGACACCGGGAACTGACTGCCACCAGGCATCGCGACGTGCGCGGGCAATGAGGTGGGCAACGGCGCGGGCACGGCACCCGCCGGCGGCGACACCGGGGCGCCAATCGGACCGGACGCGCCAGTGGACACCGGGAACTGACTGCCGCCGGGTACCGCGACTTGCGCGGGCAACGGAGTGGGTGCGGCACCTGCCTGCGGCGAGACCGGGACGCCGAACGGACCGGGCGCACCAGTGGGCGGCGGGATCTGGGCGCCGCCGGGGATCGCGGCCGAGGGGGCTGTCGAGCCGGGTAAGAACGGGCTCGGGGTGGGGTTCTGGGTCCCGATCGGGACGACGCCGCTGGGTGGGGTGGGCGGCGGGGTCGGGACCGGGTGCGGGGGCAGCGGGGTCGGGGTGGGGCTCGGGGGCACCGGGATGGGGCTCGGGTCGGGCGGCACCGGGATGGGATCCGGGCTGGGCTCGGTGGTGCCGCCGGTGATGGAGCCGGAGATCGACCCGGACACCAGGTCGGCCACGTGCGGGACGGCGAAGACGTCGGTCACCGACGGCTGGTCCACGGCGAAGGCGTGGGTCGCGTCGGGGGCGGGCTGCTGGTCGTACTGGCGCATCGTCGTGGTCTCCCTGGCTCAGAGCCCGATCACCGGGGGCGAGGCCTTCTGGTCGAGGGCGAACGGGTCCTCGCCCTCGAACGGGTAGCGCCTGCGGTGCTCACCGCCGCCGCTCTGGCCCGCGCCCATACCGCCGCCCATCGGCATGCCGCCCATGCCCGTGCCGCCGCCCGCGCCGGACCCGGCCGCCGCGGCGGCCGGGGTGCTCGGGACGGCGGTGCGAGCGGTGCCCCCGGTGAGCGCCTCGGTCGCCCCGACCGATCCGCCGGACTGCAGCGGGCCGCGCGAGGCGTCCGGGGTGGACGCGCCGGAGGAGCCACCGCCGTAGCCGCCACTGTAGCCACCGGCGGACCCGCCCGCCGTCGAACCGGCCGCGGCGCGGTGGCCGTCGTCGAAGCCTTGGGCGGCGGTGGTGGGGTCGCCGGTGCCCGCGGTGAGGGTGGCCCACCGCAGTTGGATGTCGGTGTTGTACGAGACCGGGGTGCCGACCGAGGTCTGCGGCGGCGTGGTGGTCGGGTCGCCCGGCTGCTCGTGCAGTTGCGGGTCGCGCTGGGCGAACCGCGGGGTGGCCTGGTCGATGCCGATCGCGGCGCCTTCGAACCGCTTCATCACGTCGACGGCCTGGGCTTTCAGCTTGGCCTGTTCCTGTTCGGCGGTGAACGCGCTCTGCGACCCGGTGGCGGCGCCGTTGACGGCGGCGGCGACCGGCCCGCCGGACGCCAGCCCCTTGTCGGCGCTGTCGACGGCGAGCGCGGGTGGCGTGGCGGGCACGACCGGCAACGCGGCCATCGCCACTTGGGCGGCCTTGAGGGCGCCGGCGGCTTCCTGGATGGGCGTACCGATCTCGTGTGCGGTCTCGCCGAGGTCGGACACCCACTGGGCGTTGAGGGCCACGTCGTGCCGGGCCTGTTCGGCGGCGCTGCCGGACCAGTAGTTCATCAGCTCGTCGAGGGCCTGGCTGAGCACGGCGGCGGCGTCGACGACCTCGCTGCCCGCGGCCCGCCAGTCGTCGGCGAGTTGTTCGAGTTGGGGCGCGCTCGCCTGGTCGTCGACCATCTTGACCAGGTCGGCCAGGGAGTACTTGTCCCAGTCCACGCCGCCGGTGACGTACCGGTCGCCGCCCTGCTGCCCAGTAACCATCGCTCGCTCCCCTCGGCGGCTACCCGGGCCACCGCCGTTGGCCCCACGCCCAAACCGCCGACGCTGACGATCGCTTCCGACGATCACGCTATCGGTTTGGACGCACGGCGGACACCAACCGTTCCGCGCTCATCACTCCTCGTTCCCACGAGCACATCGCTGCCACCGTGGGTTGCCGTTTCCGCCATCTTCGTACCAGGCAATCCCGACGGGCCCGGCACCGCCCACAGCCGCGGTGGTGGCGCGCGGGCGAACGGTTGGTTACCGATCGTTCACGTGGTCGCGGTGGGTGGCGTAGGGGTCACCCGGGTGGCGCAGTCGTGCGCGGGGGCCGGGTCGCGCGGGAAACTGGCGGTGGTCGGCGGCGATCGGGGGTTGGTCATGGTTCGGGACACGGGTTTCCCGGCGGCGGACGCGGAGAACGACTTCCTGCGAGCGCGCCGCCGCCAGGTGTTGGCCAGGTTGGGCGCGTGGCTGCGCCGCGAGCCGGACGACGTGAACATCATGCTGCCCTTCGACGAGGTGGTCGCGGTGTTGGGCCGTGCGGGTGAACGTCGGCTCGGGTCGCGGGTGGTGGCGCTGGACTCGATCGTCGGCAGCGTCGACCGGTCCCGCGAGTTCGACCGCCGGTTCCGCCCGACGTCGGCGCGGTCCCGGCACCGGTGGGAGCGCCTCGCCCGTGCTTCCCGGCGCGGCGAGTCGACCCCGCCGATCGAGGTCTACCGCGTCGGCGAACTGCACTTCGTGGTCGACGGCCACCACCGGGTGTCGGTGGCGCACGCCCTCGGCCTCGACTCGATCGACGCGGTGGTCACCGAGATCGTCACCCGCCTCCCCGCCGACGGCATCTGCTACCGGGGCGACCTGATCACGAAGGACTTCCACCGGATCTTCCTGGACCGCGTCCCGCTCGATCCCGCCCGCCGCGCCCGGGTCACCCTGTCCGACCCGTGGGCCTACGCCGAGCTCAGCGAGGCCGTGGAGGCGTGGGGCTACCGGCTCATGCAGGACTCCCGGACCTTCCTGGACCGCGCGACGGTGGCCCACCGCTGGTTCGACGAGGAGTTCGTCCCGGTGGTGGACATGGTCCACCAGGCGGGCATCAGCACCACCCGCACCGACGCCGAGTCCTACCTGTGGGTCATCGGCGAACGCTACCGACTCCTCCGCTCGCACCACTGGACCACCGAGGTGTTCACCACCCTCCGCGACCGCTAGCGGCTCGACCCGATCGGCCGTCAGGTCATGGTGACCACACCTGGATCGCGCGGACTACGAACGGGGACTCGGGGACATAGGTCCCCAGCCCCGGGTAGGTGGTGAAATCCGCTTCCGTGGCGCAGTCCGGCGACTCGTACACGGTCACGTCCCGGCGGAGCCAGTTGACGAACGACCGGGTATCGCGTCCTACTGGGACGCATTCGCCCTCGGTGACCGTACCCAGGCCGAACTTGCCCACCTCCCCCCGGAACGAGCTCCCGGCCCACAGGCACAGTTCCCCGCGTTCACACGGGACTTGCGCGGCGGAGGCGGGCAGGGCCAGGCCGAAGCAGGCGAGCAGGACGGCGATGACAATGCGGAAAGCCATGGGAAAGCACCTCGATCCCCGTGCCCGCCTCCTGGTGAGGCGGGGCGACGGGGACCAAGATGGCAGATTTCCGAAATCGGCGTGAAAAGTTGTCCACAGCCCTGAACGGGTGACTTACTTGACGTAGGTCAGGGTGCGGCCGTTGTGCGGGTCGAAGAGGTGGAGCTTGTCGGGGTCGAACCAGATCTCCAGGTCCTGGCCAAGGCGGGCCTCGGAGGCGGCGGACAACCGGGTGACCAGTTGGGATCCGGCGTCGGCCAGGTCCGCGGCGCCGGTCTCGGCGGCGAGCTCGTCGAGTTCGGCGGCCGACGCCCCTTCCACGGTGAAGTACGCGTACTTGTCGGATCCCATGGACTCCAGGACCTCCACGGGCGCGGTGAAGACCCCGCCGCGGGCGCGTTCGGTCTGGTCGAGCAGGGCGGCGTCCTCGAAGTGTTCGGGACGCAGGCCGACGATGACGTCACGCGGGGCCGACGCGGCTTCCGCCAGCGTGCGGACCCGGTCGGTGAGCGGGAACGTCCCGAGCGATGTCCGCAGGCTGCCGTCGGCCAGGGTGGCGGGCAGGAAGTTCATCGACGGTGAGCCGATGAAGCCCGCGACGAACAGGTTGGCGGGCTGGTCGTAGAGCGACTGCGGTGAGCCGATCTGCTGCACCAGGCCACCCCGCATGACGACGACGCGGTCGCCGAGGGTCATCGCCTCGGTTTGGTCGTGGGTGACGTAAACCGTGGTGGTACCGAGGCGCCGCTGCAGTTTCGCCACCGAGGTGCGCATTTGCACCCGCAGTTTGGCGTCCAGGTTGGACAGCGGTTCATCCATCAGGAACGCCTTGGGGTCCCGGACAATGGCCCGCCCCATCGCCACCCGCTGCCGCTGACCGCCGGACAGGTTTCCCGGTTTGCGGTCGAGGTGCTGGGTCAAATCGAGGACACGCGCGGCTTCCTCGACTTTCCGGGTGACCGTCGCCTTGTCGACGTGGGCCAACCGCAAGGGGAACGCCATGTTCTCGCGAACGCTCATGTGCGGGTACAGCGCGTACGACTGGAAAACCATCGCGATGTCGCGGTCTTTCGGCGCCCGCTCGTTGACCCGTTGGCCATCGATGCGGAGCTCGCCCTCGGTGATGTCCTCCAGTCCCGCGATCATGTTGAGCGTGGTGGACTTCCCGCAGCCGGACGGCCCCACCAGGATGATGAACTCCCCGTCGGCGATTGTGATGTCCATATCGGACACAGCGAGGGCGCCGTCCGGGTACCGCTTGGTCACCTTGTCCAGAACGATCTCTGCCATCGGCTAACCCTTCACCGCGCCCGACGTCAGCCCCGCGACGATGCGGCGCTGGAAGAACAACACGAACAGGATGATCGGGACCGTGATGACCACCGCGGCGGCCGAGATGGTCCCGGTCGGGTCCTCGAACTGCGAGGACCCCTGGAAGAACGACAACGCCGCAGGCACGGTCCGCGAGGCCGTGGTCGAGGTGAGCGAGATCGCGAACAGGAAGTCGTTCCAGCAGAAGATGAACACCAGGATCGCCGTGGTGAAGACCCCCGGCGCGGCGAGCGGCGCGATGACCCGGCGGAACGCCTGGGCCGGGGTCGCCCCGTCCATCTTCGCCGCCTTCTCCAGTTCCCACGGGATTTCCCGGAAGAACGCGGACAGGGTGTAGATCGCCAGCGGCAGCGCGAACGTGATGTACGGCAGGATCAGCCCCGGCCACGTGTCGAACAGCGACAGCGACCGCTCCATCTGGAACAGCGGGGTCACCAAGGACACCTGCGGGAACATCGCGATCAGCAGCGAAACCCCGACCAGCGCCCGTTTCCCGGGGAAATCCAGCCGGGCGATCGCGTAGGCCGCCATCGTCCCGAGCACGACCGCGATCAGGGTGGCGATCACGGCGATGCCGACGGAGTTGAGCAGCGCCCGCAGGAACTGGTTGGTGCTGAAGATGTCGACGTAGTTCTGCAACGTCCAGGAACGCGGGATGAAATGCTTGTCGGTGAAGGTGTCCTTCGTCTTCAACGACAGCGACACGATCCACAGCACCGGCACCAGCGCGTAGACCAGGACGATGACGTCGATCACCGCCCAGCGGGCCTTCTTCCCGCCCCGGGTGCTTGAGATGACGGCCATCAGCGCTTCCCCCCGTCGTTGCCGGGCGCGGCCGCGCCGAAGACCTTCACGAAGACGAACGCGATGATCGCGACGGCGATGAAGATGAGCACCGACATGGTCGAGCCGACACCGAGGTTGAGACCGCGGATGAGGTTGTTGTACGTCTGCATCGACACCGAGCCGGTTTCCTGCGCGCCGCTGGTCAACACGAAGATGTTGTCGAAGATGCGGAACGCGTCGAGGGTGCGGAACAGCAGGGCGACGAGAATGGCGGGTTTCATCACCGGCAGGATCACCTTGGTGAACCGCTGCCACCCGGACGCGCCGTCCATCGAGGCGGCTTTCAGCAGGTCTTCCGGAACCAGGGCGAGCCCGGCCATCAGCAGCAACGCCATGAACGGCACCGTTTTCCAGACCTCGGCCAGGATGATGATCGACAGCGCCGACGCCCGGTGGGTCAGCGGCGCTTCCCCCGGCGCGAACAACTGGGCCAGGTAACCGGTGTTGTCGTCCCAGGCGTAGCGCCAGGAATACGCGGCCACCACGGTCACGATGCCGTACGGGATCAGCGCGACCGTTCTGATCAGCCCGCGCGCGACCAGCGTCCGGTGCATGACCAGCGCCAACGCCATGCCCAGCACCAGTTCGACGGCCACCGAGATCACGGTGATCAGCGCCGTCACCCCGAACGCCGTCCACCAGTAGGAGTTGGACAGCACGGTGATGTAGTTGGTCAGCCCGACGAACTCGCGCTGGCCGGGGAACCGCAAGTCGTAGCGCTGCAACGACAGCCAGATGGAATAGATGACCGGGTACCCGGTCACCGCGATCATGACGATGGCCGCCGGGGCGCACAGCCACAACCCCAGCCGCCGCTCCGCCTTCTTGCCCTCGCTCAGCACGCGTTTCCCGCGCGCCGGGCTTTCCACAGTGGACTCGCTCACGGCAGGACTCCCTTCGAGTCGAGGGCGTCCTGCAGCTCCGAGCGCAGCCGGTCGGCCGTCTTGACCGGATCGATGTCGGACGGCGGGGACAGGATCGTGGAGATCAACGTCGACACGTTCTGGTACGCGGGCGTGACCGGCCGCGTCGCCGGGTTCTTCAGCTCGGCGAGAATCGTGTCGCGCATCGGGTACGGCTCGGCCATCTCCGGGTCGTGGTAGACCGACTCGATGGTCGGCGGCACCCCGGAGTTGATGGCGGAGAACTTCTGGTTCTCCGCGCTGCGCAGGCATGTGGCCGCCTCGAACGCCTCCGGCTTGTGCCGCGAATACGTGCTGATCGCCAGGTCGAACCCGCCGAGGATCGCCGTTCCGGTCTTCGACCCGTCGATCGCGGGCAACGGCGCCCACTTGAACACCTTGGCCAGGTCCGGGTTCGACTTGGCCATCGACGCGTACACGAACGGCCAGTTGATTTCGAAAGCGGCCGATTTCCCGGTCTCGAACTCCTGCCGGATGTTGTCCTCTTTGGCGTTCGACAGCGACGCGCTGGCCGCGGGCGAGGTCGCCAGGTCGTGCAGCGCGTGCAAGGCCTTGACCGCGCCGTCGTCGACAACGGCCTTCGTGCTGTCGTCGGAGAGGATCTTGCCGCCCGCGCCTGCGGTGAGGTTGGCGAACTGGACCACCAGGCCCTCGTACTGCGCGCCCGTCATCAAGATGTTACCGGGCTTGCCCTGCGACTTGAGCTGCTTGGCCGCGTCCAGCATCTCCGACCAGGACTGCGGTGGCGTCGGCACGAGGTCGCCCCGGTACCAGAGGAGCTGCACGTTCGTGTTCTTCGGCGCGGCGTAGAGCTTGTCCTTCCACCGCGCCGTCGCCAGCGGCCCGGCCAGCGTGCCGTTCTCCACGTCGGCCTTGTCCTGACCGGTCCACTCGGCGATCCAGCCCGCCTCGGCGAACTCGGCGACCCAGGTGACGTCCAGGCCGAGGACGTCCATGTCGCTGTCGCCCGCCGCCAACCTGCGCACCATCTGCTCACGCTGGTCGTCCGCACCGCGCGGCAGCACGTTCAACGCGATCTTGTACCGACCGGCCGCCGCGTCGTTGCACTTGGCCACGACCTGGTCGAAGTTCTCCTCGGTGGAGTAGTACACGTTGACGGTGATCCCGCCGCTTTCCGAACCACATGCCGCCACCAACGGGCTAGCGATGACCGCGGCGCACAGCGCCGCTCGCAGGCGTCGTCCTCGACGGCCGGGTACCCGATGAGCACGCCCCATCGTCCGACCTCCTTCCGACGGCCACGCCGGGGAGATCGACCCAGAGCACCTCGACGTGCGCCGCCACGCGGGTACCTCACTACCCGCGTGGACGTCACCTGAAACCAAGTCCGGTGATCACGGCCCGCAATTCGGCGCACGCGGACGACCCAGTCGGTACTGTCCGAGGCCGCTACTCGGTACCCCGATTCGGTCGTAGGGACAGCTTGGCCAGCAGGTCGCGGCCGCGTTCGGCGTTGCGGGGTTGGGCGAGGACGTCGTAGCGGCCCGCCACCAACTGCGTCGCCGAGGCGATCTCGCGGCCGCGGCCACGCGTGCTGGCGTAGCCCGCCGCCGCGAACACCACACCGAAGACGACGCCGATCGCCAGGCCGACCAGGATCGGGCCGAACGAGGCCTGCTGCTGGTTGAACAGCCCGAGCAGCAGCCCGACGAACAGGCCGAACCAGGCGCCGGAGAGCGCCCCGGTGCCCAACACCTTCGGCCAGCTCAACCGCCCGATGACCCGCTCGACGAGCATGAGGTCCACCCCGACGATGGTCACCTCCTCGACGGGGAACTCGTTGCCCGCCAGGTGCTCCACCGCGCGGTGGGCCTCCTGGTACGTGTCGTACGAGCCGATCGGCCACCCGGTGGGCGGGGTGGGTACCTTGGGGAGACCCTGGTTCGCTCGTCCAGGGCCGGAGAACGCACCGGTCATGCCGTCCATCCTGCCAACCCCGGCCGAACCGTGCGAACCCGACACCTGGTCAGCGGGCGCGGTACTCCCGGAGCAGGCCGCGCGAGATGATCGTCTTCTGGATCTCGCTGGTGCCCTCGCCGATGAGCAGGAACGGGGCCTCGCGCATCAGCCGCTCGATCTCGTACTCCTTCGAGTAGCCGTAGCCGCCGTGGATGCGGAACGCCTCCTGGGTGACCTCGGCGCAGTACTCGCTGGCCAGCAGCTTGGCCATGCCCGCCGCTACGTCGTTGCGCTGCCCGGAGTCCTTGAGCCGGGCGGCGTTGACCGTCATCAGGTGCGCGGCCTCGACCTTGGTGGCCATCTCGGCGAGCTTGAACGCGATGGCCTGGTGCTCGGCGATGGGTTTGCCGAAGGTCCTGCGCTGCTGGGCGTAGTCGACGGCGAGTTCGAACGCGCGGATCGCGATACCGCAGGCGCGGGCGGCGACGTTGACCCGACCGACCTCGACGCCGTCCATCATGAAGCCGAAACCCTGGCCGGGGGCCTCCCCGAGGACCTTGTCGGCGCCGATCCGGTACCCGTCGAACACGGCCTCGGTCGTGTCGACGCCCTTGTAGCCCATCTTCTCGATCTTGCCGGGGATGGTCAGGCCGGGCACCACCTCGCCGAACCCCGCCGGCTTGTCGACCAGGAACGCGGTCAGGTTCCGGTGCGGCTTCTCGGCACCCTCGTCGGTGCGGGCGAGCAGCGCGATGAGGGTCGAACTGCCGCCGTTGGTCAGCCACATCTTCGCGCCGTCGATCACGTACTCGTCACCGTCGCGCTTGGCCCGGGTTTTGATGGCGGCCACGTCGGAGCCGAGGTCGGGCTCGGACATGGAGAACGCGCCGCGCACCTCACCGGTCGCCATCCGGGGCAGGTAGTGCCGCTTCTGCGCGTCGGTCCCGTGCTGCTTGATCATGTGGGCGACGATGAAGTGCGTGTTGATGACCCCCGACACGCTCATCCAGCCCCGGGCGATCTGCTCCACGACCAGCGCGTAGGTCAGCAGCGACTCGCCGAGGCCGCCGTACTCCTCCGGGATGGTCAGCCCGAACAGGCCCATCTCCCGCATACCCGCCACGATGTCCGCCGGGTATTCATCGGCGTGCTCCAGGGCCTGCGCGTGCGGGATGACTTCCTTGTCGACGAAGTCCTTGACGGTGGCCAGGATCTCCCGCTGGATGTCGGTCAGTCCGGCGGTCTGCGCGAGGCGGGCCATGCGACCTCCTAGTCCCGGTATTTGTTACCGGCCAGTATGTCGCGGTTAACGCCCGTTCGCGCCTTCGAAGTGCCGCACACCACTCCGGCGGTCAGCCCGCCCGCAGCTCCAGGGCCGAGCCGCAGTCCTTGCAGTCCTCGGCCAGCACGTACACATCGGCACCACACCCGGCACAGGGCCGGAAACTGCGGTCGAACAGGTCGTCCCGCTCCCGTCGCTTGAAGATGCTCAGCACCCCGCGCTCGGGAGGAAGGCTGTGTCTACCCATGCCGTCTAGGGCACCGCACCGCCATGGTCACGAGCAAGTCTCGGACGTGATCTGTGCGTTATGTCACCGCAACCCCGGCCACGTGGTCACGTCCTTGACCTGGCCCGAACACGCTCGGTGAACATCACGCGGAGGTCACCGCATTGCCTTTACCGTCCAGCCGCGCCACCAACTCCACCACCGACACCCGGAAGTAGTCCTCCCCGGTCATCCCCTCGACCCGCACCAAGTACCCACCCTCCGGCCGCCGATAAACCAACCGCTGCCGCACCACCCGCATCACCCGGGGCTTGAACTCCCGCGCCACCCGAGCCGCCACCTCATCCGCCGCCTCCCGCGCCCCCACCCCGTGCGTCTCAAGAACCTTGCACGGCTCCCCAATGCGCTCGACCAGCACCCACCACTCCGAAACATCCACAACCGCACCCTGACACGCGCCCCCGACACCCCGAGCCAAGTTCACCAAAGCGTCAGGCGCTCAGGCTCCGCAGCCACTCATCACCGTGCGGGCACTTCGCGCGCAACCCGGCCACTCCGAGCGCGGCCACCGCGAGCGGACCTTCGATGGTCTTCATGTAGTCGGGCAGTGGCGCAGCAACCGCTTGGCGGGTCCGGCGGGTGGTGATGATCGACATCGACACCGCCCAGCCGACCTGCTGGAAGTGCGGCAGCAGGAGGTCGTTGACCACCGCTTCCTCGACCTGGCGCCAGCGGAGACGAACCCGGTCGTTCTCCGGCTCAAGAACGAAATCGCGGAAGAAGGGGGCCACCTGGCGCACAACGGCGACGATGCGCCGGTACGCGGCCCCGACCACCGGGGCGTCGCTACCCCGCATCGCCAAGAGCACGGCGGCCAGGTTGCCCGCGTCCGACCGCGTTGAGGCCAACATAGAGGCCGAGTTCGCCGTCCACGATGCGGCCCGAGGAGTTCGAAGGCGCGGATGAGGTTGCTCTTACCCGCGCCGTTGGCACCGACGAACACGTTGATCGGGCCAAGAGTGACCGTTGCCTGCGAGATCGAGGTGAATCCGGCCACCTCGATCTGGTTCAACGCGTGCTCGACCACGGCGTGGTTCGGTTGGTGGGGTCGTTAGTCCCGGTCCGCGATGGCGGCGGCGACGGTGAGGATGCGGTGGGCGTTGGCGACGTGCAGGTTTTCGATCATTTTGCCGTCGACCGTGGCCACGCCCCTGCCCTCGGCCTTGGCGGCTTCGAAGGCGGCGATGACCTTCTCCGCGTGGGCGATCTCGGCGGCGGATGGGGCGAAGATGTCGTTGCAGGGGGCCAACTGGCTCGGGTGGATGAGGGTCTTGCCGTCAAAACCGAACTGGCGGGCCTGGGTGCATTCAGCGGCGAACCCGTCCGAGTCCTGCACGTCGTTGTAGACGCCGTCGAGGATGGATTTGGCTGCGGCTCGCGCGCCGAGCAGGGCCAGGGAGAGGCTGGTCAGCAGGGGCGCGCGGCCGGGGACGTGTTCGGCGTGCAACTCCTTCGCGAGGTCGTTGGTGCCCAGGACGAGGACGGTCAGCCGGGGGGAGGCGGCGGCGATGTCGTACGCGGACAGCATCGCGGCGGGGGTTTCGACCATGGCCCAGATCTCGGTCCGGTCCGGGGCGGCGGTCATCGCGGCGGCGACGCGGTGGACGTCGGCCGCCGAGTTGACCTTGGGGACCACGATGGCGTCCGGGCCGACCGCGCAGGCGGCGGCCATGTCGTCGGCGAACCACTCGGTGTCCAGGCCGTTGACCCGGATGGCCACCTCGCGCGACCCGTATTCGCCAACGGCCGCGCAGACGCGGGTGCGGCCGATTTCCTTGGCGTCCGGGGAAACCGAGTCCTCCAGGTCGAGGATGAGCGCGTCGGCGGAGAGGGTTTTGGCCTTCTCCAGGGCGCGTTCGTTGGCGCCGGGCATGTAGAGGACGGACCGGCGGGGGCGGTGGTCAGGCACGGTCGGTCTCCTCATAGGCGCGGGCGAGTTCCGGGTCGCGGGCGGCGAGTGCGTCGGCCAGGTCGACCATCACCCGGCACTGCTTGACCGTCGCGTCGTCCTGCATCTTGCCGTCCAACATCACGGCGCCGGTGCCATCCCCCATCGCGGCGATCACCCGGCGCGCCCAGGCCACCTCCGCCGGGTCTGGGGAGAACACCTTCCGCGCGATGGCGATCTGCTTGGGGTGCAGGCTCCACGCGCCGACGCAACCGAGCAGGAAGGCGTTACGGAACTGGTCCTCGCACGCGACAACATCGGCGATGTCACCGAAAGGCCCGTAGTACGGCAGGATTCCCGCAGCGGCGCAAGCGTCGACCATGCGCGCGACGGTGTAGTGCCATAGGTCTTGTTGGTATGTGGTGCGCCCGTTGACGTAATCGTCGCCGGTGGGGTCGGTGCGCACGATGTACCCGGGATGCCCTCCCCCCACGCGTGTGGTCTTCATGCGGCGACTCGCCGCCAAGTCCGCGGGCCCCAACGAGATCCCTTGCATACGCGGGCTCGCCAGCGCGATCTCCTCGACGTTCGCCACGCCGCTCGCCGTTTCCAGCAACGCGTGCACGAGCACCGGTCGCCGCAGTCCCGCGCGGGCCTCCAACTGGGCCAGCAGCCGGTCGACGTAGTGGATGTCGGCCGCGCTCTCCACCTTCGGCACCATGACCACGTCGAGCTTGTCGCCGATCTCGGTGACCAGCGTGATCAGGTCGTCGAGCACCCACGGCGAGTCCAGGCTGTTGACCCTGGTCCACAACTGCGTGTCGCCGAAGTCGGTCGTCTTCGCGATCCGCACCAGCCCCGCCCGCGCCTCCTCCTTGCGGTCCGCGCGGATGGCGTCCTCGAGGTTGCCCAGCACGACGTCGGCCTGCGCGACCAGGTCCGGGACCTTCGCCGCCATCTTCTCGTTGCCCGGGTCGAAGAAGTGGATCATGCGGGACGGTCGGAACGGGATCTCCCGCAGCGGTCGCGGCGCACCGACGGCGAGCGGGCGGAAGAAGTCCTTCGCGGAACGCATGGGCCCTCCGATCGGGGTTAACCGGCGAGTAACAACCAGCGGGAGTTGTAGTCGACCACGCCCGTCCGCGCACCGCCATGTGGTCACCGGCACAACCACCCGCCGCGCTGACGGGTGGCTCACGCCCGGTCGGACTAGCCTGGCCGGGTGGCAGGCATGAGCAAGATCTTCGTCGCGCAACTGCTCGGTCTGCCGGTCTTCGGCCCGGACGGCGAGTCGATCGGGCGGATCCGCGACCTGGTGGCCGGGCTGCGCTCGGACGGGTCGCCGCCGCGGGTGCTCGGGGTGGTGATCGAGCTCGCGACCCGGCGGCGGATCTTCGTGCCGATGCTGCGGGTGGCCACGATCGACGTGAACGCGGTGACGCTGTCCACCGGGTCGGTGAACCTGCGGCACTTCCACCAGCGCCCGAACGAGGTCCTGGTGGTCGGGCAACTGCTCGACGCCAGGGTGACGATCGCGGAGTCCGGCGCGCGGGCCGTGGTGGTCGACACGGCCATGGAGCCGACCAGGACGCGGGACTGGGTGCTCGGCAGGCTCGCCATCCGCGAGCGCACCGGGCGGCTGGGCAGGCGCGGCCCGATCACGGTGCTGGCCTGGTCGGACATCCGCGCCCCCGGCATCACCGAGCTCACCGGCGCCCCGCAGGCGGCCGACCAGTTGCTGGCCGTGTTCGACACCATGCGCGCCGCGGACGTGGCGACCGCGTTGCAGGACCTGCCGCTCAAACGCCGGTACGAGGTCGCCGACGCGCTCGACGACGAGCGGCTCGCCGACGTCATCGAGGAGCTCCCTGAGGACGACCAGAAGGAGCTGCTGGCGCACCTGGACGAGGAGCGCGCCGCCGACGTCCTGGAGGCGATGGACCCGGACGACGCCGCCGACCTGCTCGCCGAACTGTCCGAATTGGACAAGAACCGGCTGCTGGAGCTGATGGAGCCGGAGGAGTCGGCGCCGGTCAAGCGGCTGCTGGAGTACTCCTTCGACACGGCGGGCGGCCTGATGACCCCGGAGCCGATCGTGCTGACCCCGGACGCGCCGGTCGCCGAGGCGCTCGCCAGGGTCCGCAACCCCGACCTGACACCGGCGTTGGCGAGCATGGTCTTCGTCTGCCGACCGCCGACCGCCACCCCGACCGGCCGCTACCTGGGGTGCGTGCACATCCAGCGGTTGCTGCGCGAGGCACCGTTCGAACTGGTGGCCGGGGCGGTCGACAAGGAACTGGCCCGGCTGCGCCCGACCGACTCCCTCATCGAGGTGACCCGGTACTTCGCCACCTACAACCTGGTGTGCGCCCCGGTCGTGGACGACGAGGAACACCTGCTGGGCGCGGTCACCGTGGACGACGTCCTCGACCACCTCCTGCCCGACGGCTGGCGGGAGCGCGAGTCCGTGCGCAACGGGGGCGACCGTGCCTGAGCCGATCACCCGCCGCCGCCTCGACCAGCCGCGGCGGCCCCGTGGGTTCCGGTTCGCGATCGACCCGGACGCGTTCGGCCGGTTCTCGGAGCGGCTGGCCCGCTTCCTGGGCACCGGGAAGTTCCTGTTCTGGCAGACGCTGATCGTCGTCGTGTGGATCGTGCTGAACCTGGTCGCGGTGACCCTGCGGTGGGACCCGTACCCGTTCATCCTGCTCAACCTGGCGTTCTCCACCCAGGCGGCCTACGCGGCCCCGTTGATCCTGCTCGCGCAGAACCGGCAGGACGACCGGGACCGCGTGTCCCTCGAGGAGGACCGGGCCCGCGCCGCGCAGACCAAGGCGGACACGGAGTTCCTGGCCAGGGAGCTCGCGGCGCTGCGGTTGGCCATCGGCGAGGTGGCCACCCGGGACTACCTGCGCGGCGAGTTGGACAAGCTGCGCGGCGACCTGAAGGGCAAGCGCGCGAAGCGGACCGACCCCGAGGTGATCAGGGACGACCCGCGCTGGGAGGACGCCAAGCGGTGAGCGCCTACCGGCCGACGAACTCCGGCTGCCGCTTCGCCACGAACGCCTCCACGCCTTCCCGGTGGTCGGCCGACCCGCCCGCTTCCCGCTGCGTCCGGCCCTCCACCGCCAGCCCGTCGGCGAGCGAGGACCCGGCCGACGCCAGCAGCGCCTCTTTGATCTTCGCGTAGGCCGTGGTCGGACCGGCCGCCATGGTCGACGCCAGCCCCTGGGCCGCGGGCAGCACGTTCTCGGCGGGCAGCACCAGGTTCACCAGCCCGATCCGCAGCGCCTCCTCCGCGTCGACCGGCTTGGCGAGCAGCAGCATCTCCATCGCGCGGCCGTACCCGATCAGCCGCGGCAGCGTCCAGGACGCCCCGGAGTCCGCGGACAGGCCGACGCCCGCGAACGCCATCAGGAACCGGGTCGTCGTGGCCACGATCCGCAGGTCACACGCGTAGGCGAAAGACGCCCCGGCCCCGGCGGCCATGCCGTTCACCGCGGCGATGATCGGCTTGGGCAGGGTGGTGATCGCCGTCACGATCCGGTTGTAGTGCTTGTCGACCGTCGCCAGCGGCTCGGGATCACCGCCCCGCAGCAACTCCACGTGTTCCTTGAGGTCTTGGCCCGCGCAGAAAGCCTTACCCGCACCGGTAAGAACCACCGACCGCACCGACGCGTCCGACGCGGCGGAGTCCAACGCCGTGATCAGGGCTTCCTTCAACTCCACCGTCAACGAGTTGAAGGACTCCGGGCGGTTCATCGTCAGCGTTCGCACGCCGTCGTGGTCTTCGATCGTCAGAACCTCGGTCACTGCGGGCCACCTCTCCTGGTCACGCGGTAGTCCTCTGCTTACCACCACCGGCCAGGCAGCCGTCCAGGAACTCGGTCACCGCGGCCGCCAACCGGGCGGTCTGGGTGTCGAAGAAGTCGGCGGCCACCGCGCCCGGCCAGTCGACCGGCAGCAGCTCACGGGGCAGGCCCGGGTCCTGGAACAGGAACTTCCGCCACGCCGAGAGCAGCCGCTGGTTGGCCGCGAACGCCGCCGCCGGGTCCGCGCCGTCCACAGCGGACATCACCGGGGACCACTCGGCGACGAACCCGCGGTACCGCGCGCCCAGTCCGGTGAGGTCCCAGGCCCGCGCCGCCAGGTCGGCGTCCGACCCGGCGTGCGGACCGTGGAAGACCTGCGCCGACACGCCCTCGGCGGCCAGCACCTCGTCCAGTTCGGCGGACGGCCGCGGTGACACCCAGGTGGACGCCCCCAACGGACCGTAACCGAGCAGCCGCAGCGACGACGACAACCGCTCCCTGGCCACCCTGGCCCGCGGGTCCGGCAGCACCACCACGTGCCACCGCCCGTCCCATGTGGAGGGACCGGTGCGGTAGATCCGGGCGCCCGCCTCGTCCAGCCGCCGCTCGGCGCGGCCGGTCAGCGCGTACCCGGGGCCGTCGGGCAGCCGGACCGGGGTCAGCCAGCCCTGCCGGACCATCCTGGACACCGCCGTGCGGATCGCGGGCGCGCCGAACCCCACCGGCTCCAGCAGTCTGACCAGGGCCGCGATGGTGGCCGAGCCGTCCCGCTGGCGCAGGTGGCCGCCGAAGACGTCGAAGAGGGCGGAACGGGCGCGCACGACCGTCGAGTCTGGCAGGGCGGCGACCGTCCGCGCCACCTATCGTGGCCGGTCACCCGACACGCGATGATCGGTTCCGATTTCACCGCCGCGAGCCGGATGGGGGAGAATGGCGCAGACCCGGTCGGCCTCGCCGCGCCGGGTGGGCAGGCTATGACGGAGGGAGCACGCTATGGCGGCCATGAAGCCCCGGACCGGGGACGGTCCCCTCGAAGTGACCAAGGAGGGCCGGGGCATCGTGATGCGCGTCCCGCTCGAGGGCGGCGGACGTCTGGTGGTCGAGATGACCCCGGAGGAGGCCAGCAACCTCGGCGACGCGCTCAAGTCCGCCGCGGGCTGACCAGCCCCGCCCCACCACCCCGCCCCGGAGGATCGTTTGACCGCGCCGACCCCGCCGACCCCGACCAGGCTGCCCGACGTGGAGGTGTCGGCCGGGCCCGCCGCCGCGGTGCCGGTCGTCGTGCTCACCAGGACATCCGCCGACGGGACCGCCCAGATCGGCCCAGGCGGGGCCGACCTGGCCCCCGAGTGGGCGGCCGCCGTCGGGCTGACCGGCAAGGCAGGCGAGACCCACCGCGGCCCGGTGGGCTCGACCGTGCGCTGGGCGCTCGGGGTCGGCGCGGGCGAACCGGGGAACTGGCGCGGCGCGGGCGCGGCCCTGGCCCGCGCCGCCAACTCCCACCTGGAGAACGACCCGGCCGCAGGCGACGCGCTGCAGGTCGAGGTCCCGGCCGACGTCGACGCCGACGCGCTCGGCTGGTTCGCCACCGGCCTGCGCCTCGGCGGCTACCGGTACACCGTCACCGCCGCCGAGCAGGCCCCCCGGCTGCGGTCCGTGCGGCTGGTGGTGTCCGAACGCGACCGTCGCGAGCGGACCGCCGGGGCGCTGCGCCGGGCCGCCGTGCTCTCCTCGGCGACCGCGCTCACCCGCGACCTGGCCAACACCCCGTCCAACGTCAAGGACCCGGCCTGGCTGGCACGCGCCGCGACGAAGGCCGCCGCCCGGATCAAGGACCTGTCCGCGCAGGTCCACGACGAGAAGTGGCTGGCCGCGCAGGGTTTCGGCGGCATCATCGCGGTTGGCGGCGGCTCCTCCCGGCCGCCCCGCCTGGTGCACCTGAGCTATGAGCCCGCGGCCGCGACCGGCCCGCACATCGGCCTGGTCGGCAAGGGCATCACCTTCGACACCGGCGGCATCTCCATTAAACCCGCCGACGGCATGCACCTCATGCGCACGGACATGGCGGGCGGCGCGGCCGTGATCGCCGCCGTCGTCGCGATCGCGCGGCTTGGACTACCCGTGCGGGTTACCGGTCTTGTGCCGTGCGCGGAGAACCACGTGTCCGGCTCCTCTTACCGCCCCGGTGACGTGGTGCGCCACTACGGCGGTAAAACCACCGAGATCACCAATACCGACGCCGAGGGCCGCATCGTCCTGGCCGACGCGCTGACATACGCCCACCAAGACCTCGGTGTAGACGTTCTTGTCGACACGGCCACCTTGACCGGTGCCATGAAGATCGCCCTCGGCACCCGCGTCGGCGGCCTCTTCAGCAACGACGACGCCCTCGCCATCCGCCTCACCGCCGCCGGCGCCCAGGCGGGTGAACCGCTCTGGCGGATGCCGCTGCTGGCCCACTCCGCCGCCGAGGTCCCCAGCGACATCGCGGACGTCCGGCAATGCCCGCCCGGCCCCGGCTCCATCACCGCCGCCCTCTTCCTCCGCGAGTTCACCGGTGGACTCCCCTGGGCCCACCTGGACATCGCGGGCCCCGCGCGCGCGGACCGCGTCTACGACGACGTCGTGCCCGGCGCCACCGGTTTCGCGGCCCGCACCTTGGTCGAGTTCGTCGCCTCGTACGTGTCCTGAGCGAACACGCGGTCCAGGAAGGCGTACTTGGCGACGAACACCGGCAGGCCGCTCAGCACGTAGGTCACGTTCAGCACCAGCGTCCGCGCGGCCCGGTCGGTCACCAACGGCGTCACCAGCCACTCGGCGGCCGTGGTGAGCAGCACCGACACGAGACCGCCCAGCACGGTCACCACGAGGTAACCCACGACCTGCCGGGTCAGCCGGGGCACCCCGCGCTGCCCCCACGCCCACCAGCGGATCATCACGAAGTGCGGCACCGCGCCCACGGCGAACGCGACCGCGCTGGCCCAGAACGCGCCCAGCCAGCCCCAACCGTAGAGGCCGAACAGGACGAGCTGGCTGATGCCGGTGGCGATCAGCGAGGCCACCGAGTAGCGGGTGAACCTGACCCGCACGGCCCGCACCCTGTTCACCGTACGAGACACGGTCCGCTCAGCCCGCCAGTGCCGTCCGGTAGACCCGCACGGTCTGCTCCGCCACCGACGCCCACGAGAACTCCCGTTCCGCTCTAGCGCGCCCGGCGGCGCCCATCGCCGCCGCGCGGTCCGGATCGGACAGCAGGGTGTTGACCGCGTCGGCGAGACCAGCGCGGAAGGCGGGCTCGTCGTCGGCGTCGTAGGGCACCAGCAGTCCGGTTTCCCCGTCGGCGACCACCTCGGGGATCCCGCCGACGTCCGAGGCCACGACGGCGGTACCGCACGCCATGGCCTCCAGGTTGACGATACCCAACGGCTCGTAGACCGACGGGCACACGAACACTGTGGCGTGGCTGAGCAGTTGCCGCACCTCGGTCTGCCGCAGCATCCGCTGGATCCAGAACACACCGCCGCGCCGCTCGGCCAGTTCGGCCACGGCCGCGCGGGTCTCCTCGGCGATCTCAGGTGTGTCCGGCGCTCCCGCGCACAGCACTACCTGCGCAGTGGGGTCTATCCGGTGCGCGGCCGCGACGAGGTGCCCGACGCCCTTTTGCCGGGTGATCCGGCCGACGAACACGACCGTCGGCTTCGCCGGGTCGATGCCGTGCTCGACGAGGGTGTCCACCTCGGACACCGGGTGGTACGAGGTCGCGTCAATGCCGTTGCGCACCACGTGCACCCGGTCGGGGGCCAACTCGGGGTAGCAGTCCAGCACGTCCGCGCGCATGCCCTCGCTGACCGCGATGATCGCGTCCGCCGCCAGGTACGCGGTGCGCTCCACCCAACTGGACAACCGGTACCCGCCGCCCAACTGCTCGGCCTTCCACGGCCTGCGCGGCTCCAACGAGTGCGCCGTGATCACGTGCGGGATACCGTGCAAGACCTGTGCGAGCTGCCCGGCGTGGTTCGCGTACCAGGTGTGCGAATGCGCGATGTCGACACCGGTAAGAGCCGCCGTCATCGACAGATCGGCCGACAGCGTTCGCAGCGCTGGGTTCGCCTGCTCCAGACCCGCCGCGGGGTTGTGCGCGGTCGCGTCCTCGCGCGGACCACCGAAGCAGTGCACGTCCACGTCCACCAGCTCGCGCAACCGCGGCACCAGGTACCCGACGTGCACCCCCGCCCCGCCGTAGACCTCCGGTGGGTACTCCCTGGTCAGCAATCCGATGCGCACCCCCACACCGTAGTCGCTGCGCCCCGGTCGGACCGGGATGCGGCGGGCGGGTGAACGTGGGGCCAAGCCGAGAGCAACGAGCGCCCACACGGAGTAGCACGTATGGCAGACCCACCACGCGGACGGTTAGATTCATCGTGTGAAGGGCAAGCCGCGCGTACTCGGGATCGTGTTGGCTGGTGGCGAGGGCAAGCGCCTCTGGCCCCTCACCGCCGACCGGGCCAAGCCCGCCGTCCCGTTCGCGGGCAACTACCGGCTGGTCGACTTCGTGCTGTCGAACCTCGTCAACGCGGGCTTCCACCAGTTGTGCGTGCTGACCCAGTACAAGTCGCACTCGTTGGACCGGCACATCTCCACGACGTGGCGGCTGTCGAACGTGCTCGGCCAGTACGTCACCCCGGTGCCCGCGCAGCAGCGGCTCGGCCCGCGCTGGTACACCGGCAGCGCCGACGCCATCTACCAGTCGCTGAACCTGGTCTACGACGAGCAGCCGGACTACATCGCGGTGTTCGGCGCCGACCACGTCTACCGGATGGACCCGGGCCAGATGCTGGAGCAGCACATCGACTCCGGCGCGGGGGTGACCGTCGCCGGAATCCGGGTGCCCCGGGTGGAGGCGCGCGCCTTCGGCTGCATCGACTCCGACCCGACCGGGCGGATCACCCGGTTCCTGGAGAAGCCGGACAACCCGCCGTCGGTGCCGGACGACCCGGACGTCACGTTCGCGTCCATGGGCAACTACCTGTTCTCGACCGACACCCTCGTCGAGGCGCTGCGCGCGGACGCCGCCGACCGCGACTCCATGCACGACATGGGCGGCGACATCATCCCCACGCAGGTGGACCTCGGCAACGCCCACGTCTACGACTTCGCCGACAACATCGTCCCGGGTGAGACCGAACGCGACCGAGGCTATTGGCGCGACGTAGGAACCCTCGACGCTTACTACGACGCGCACATGGACCTCGTGTCCGTGCACCCCGTCTTCAACCTCTACAACCAGAAGTGGCCGATCCGTACGGCCACCCCACCGCTGGCGCCCGCCAAGTTCGTCAACTCCGGTACGGCCACCGAGTCGATCGTCGGGCCGGGATCCATCATCTCCGGCGCCACCGTCACCGACTCGGTCATCAGCGCCGATGTGGTCATTGAGGACGGGGCCATAGTGGAGGGCAGCGTCCTGCTCCCGGGTGCCCGTGTCGGTAAGGGCGCCGTTGTGCGTCGGGCGATCCTGGACAAGAACGTCGTGGTGTCCGACGGAGTGCGACTGGGCGTGGAACTCGAGGCCGACCGGGAGCAGTACACGGTTAGTGCCGGGGGCGTGGTCGTACTCGGTAAGGGCACCCGCGCCGAGTAAGAGGCCCGCTAGGTGATTTTCGCGGCGAGCAGCAGGCCGTCGCCGATCGGCAGCAGCAGCGGCACCAGACGGTCGTCCTCGCGAACCTTGCGGACGACCTCGCGCAGCGCCAGCGTCTCCGCGTCCCGCCGGGCCGGGTTCGCGATGTTGCCCTGGAACAGGACGTGGTCGAGGGCCAGCACACCGCCTGGGCGCAGCAGCCGCACGCCGTGCTCGTGGTACTCCGGGTACTCGGTCTTCGCGGCGTCCACGTACAGCAGGTCGTACCCGCCGTCGCTGAGCCGGGGCAGCACGTCCAGCGCCCGCCCCATGATCAGCCGGGTGCGGCCGGGCGCCACCCCCGCCTGCCGGAACACCCGCTTCGCGACCGCCTGCACCTCCGGCTCGACGTCGATCGAGGTCAGCACCCCGTCCGCGGCCATCCCGCGGAGCAGGTGCAGGCCGCTCACGCCGACCCCGGTGCCGATCTCCACGACCGCCTTCGCCCGCAGCGCCGCCGCCAGGAACCGCAGCGCGGCGCCCTCGGCGAGCCCCACCGGCGGGCAGCCGAGCTGGTCGCCGAGTGCCCGCGCCGAGACGAGCGTGTCGTCCTCGGCGAGGTACCCCTCGACGTACTCGCTGACCGAGCTGGGCGGTTCCGGTGCCACGGGAACGCAGATTAGCGGCGGTGGTGGCCAAAACGGGTGAACCTGACCGGAAGGTCACCCGGCGACGTTTTCTCAGGCTCGTCTCAGGCGCTTCTCACGGTCGCCATAAGGGCGGCCGCCAAGGTGGTACTCAACAGGGGAGTCGCTGGAAACGGGGAACACAGTGGGCCAGACGCGCGTTGAGCGGGAGAGTGGGCAGGACAGCCTTCAGGAGGTGCGCATCCCCACGATGCAGGACACGGCCGAGGTCAAGCCGGTGGAGATCACCGCCGCTGAGTGGACGGTCCCGAGCTGGGACGAGGTCGTCCGCGAGCACGGCGACCGGGTGTACCGGCTCGCCTACCGGCTGGCGGGCAACGCGCACGACGCCGAGGACCTGACGCAGGAGACCTTCATCCGGGTCTTCCGGTCGCTGGCGTCCTACAAGCCGGGCACCTTCGAGGGCTGGCTGCACCGCATCACCACCAACCTGTTCCTGGACATGGTCCGCCGCCGGTCCCGGCTGCGGATGGAGGGCCTGCCCGAGGACACCGACCGCATCGAGGGCGACGAGCCCAGCCCGGAAGAGGTCTACGACGAGACCCACCTCGACCCGGACCTGCAGGCCGCCCTCGACGAGCTCCCACCCGAGTTCCGCGCCGCCGTCGTCCTGTGCGATGTGGAAGGCCTGTCGTACGAGGAGATCGGCGCCACCCTCGGGGTGAAGCTGGGTACTGTGCGCAGCAGGATCCACCGGGGCCGCCAGGCCCTGCGCGCCGCCCTGGAACGCCGACGGGCGGAGGCGAAGGCATGACGGAGGTCGACTCATGACGCTCGAACGTGCCCTCGGGCTGCCCGCGCAGCACCTGCTGCCCGACGCCGTGGTCGCCTTCGTCGACGGTGAGCTGAGCAGCTCCGCGCACGACCGGGTCACCGCGCACCTCGCCGCCTGCCACTGCTGCGCCGCCGAGATCACCGCCCAGCGCCAGGCCAGCGCCGCCGTCCGCGCCGCCACCACCCCCAGCATGTCCGCGGGCCTGCTGGCGGGCCTGCTCGCCATCCCCCAGGAAACCGAGCTCCCCGCCGCCCCCGACGGCCTCGCGGTCACCGCCGACGGCCAACTGGTAGCCGTCCAACGCCCCGACCGCTTCGGCGCCGGAACCCCCCTCGGCGCGGGCCCCAAACTCGGCGAAGGCCGCGTAGTCCTCGGCAAACGCAACCGCCGCGCCGCCCAAGGCGCAGGCGTCGTCGTCTCCGGCCTCGTCCTCGGCGCCCTGGCCCTGGTCAACACCACGGCCCCCACCACAACCGCCGACGACCACCCCACCACCCCACCCCGCGGCGAAGTCCACCCCGTGGACCTGCACCTCACCCCCGCGACCCTGTCCCCCAACTTCGGCATGGTCGCCGCCCGCTAACCCAGACCACCCCCACACGTGAAGGCCACTTGCCCCCGCGGCGGTGGCCTTCATGCTTTCCCCCACTGCTTCCCCAGACTCCCCTCCCCGCTCTCTCCCCACAGCCACCCAATCCAGCGATTGCCCCCGACCGCACCCACCCCACACCCTCCCGGGCGGCCCCCACCCTTCCCGGGGGGCGTCCCCGATGCCAGTCTACCGGCTACCCGGCCGCCGCAACGGACAGCGCGGCCACCTGTGGACAACTCAGCCGAGTGTGGACGGCGACAGAAGACAGAACCCCAGGTCGCCGACGGCTCGGGCAAGCCGCCAGAAAGAAGTACACACGTCAGCGGGAAAGATGTGCGGGATCAGGTCGGACATCGCTCCCAGCACCGACATCCGGACTGCCGCCCAGAACCACCCAATCCAGCGATTGACACCAGCCACACCCGCCCACAAAATCCGGGCAGCCCCCACCCTCCCGGGGGGCGACCCCGGCACCAGTCTACCGCCTCAACGGGTGACCGAAGAAAAAGTCCGACCGCCTGTGGACAACTCCAGGCATTGAGCACAACCCAGAGGTCGCCATCGAGCAAGACCAGGGAACGGGCGCGGAGGAACGCGAACCGTTCGGGTGACCGGCGAGACACCCCGCACGCCCACTTCACCGGTGGTTTGGCACTGTGAACGGTGATGAACCAGAACTCTGAGGAGCACCGGCTGCGCCCGCGGCCGTTGGAGCGCCCGCCGGTGGATGCCGCGGCGGCGGCTGTGTTCAAGCGTCCAGCGGGGGTCGATGGGGCCTTCGAGCCGGTGGGCGCGGCGCGGCCCGCGTTGGTGTCCGCGGTGGCTCCGCCGACGCCGGAGGCGTTGACCAGCGCGTTCGGGCGACCGCGGGGTGAGACGGCGTTGCTGCAGCGGCCGCCGGGGCAGCAGCGGGTCGACGAGGGGGACGACCCGCTCTGGTCGGCGGACGGCGACCCGTGGCGTGATCCGGCGGCGGGCGCGGTGATCGGTCCTCCCGCGGTCGAGCGGGATGCGCCTGCCGACGACGAAGCCCCCACGCGGTCCGGGCCGATGTTGAGTCTCACCGATGTCCTGTTCGGGCGTCGGGTCAAGCCGTTGGCGCTCGCGGTCCTGGGTGTGGTCGCGCTGCTCGTCGGTGCTGTCGGCGGGGTTGTGGGGTGGGTGATCGCGCGCGGGGGTGACGCGTTGACGACCGACGTCAGCCTTGCCCAGGTCGACCCGGGCAAGGAGCGCCCGGCTGGGTCGGTGGCGGACATCGCGAAGCGGGTGCGGCCCGCCGTCGTGTCGATCGAGGTGAAGATCGACCAGGGTGGCGGCACCGGGTCCGGCGTGGTGATCGACGGCGGCGGCTACATCGTGACGAACTGGCACGTGGTGACCCTGGAGGGGCGCGCGGACCAGTCGGCGAAGATCACGGCGGTGTTCACCAACGGGGCGCGGGTCGAGGCGAAGCTGGTCGGGACCGACCCGAAAACGGACCTGGCGGTGATCAAGGTGCAGGTGGACCACCCGACCGTCATGCAGTTCGGCAATTCGGACAACTTGCAGGTCGGCGACACCGTGCTGGCCGTGGGGTCGCCGCTGGGCCTGGCCGACACGGTCACCGAGGGCATCGTCAGCGCGCTGCACCGGCCGGTGGTGGCCGGTGGCGACAACGGCGAGTCGCCGATCACCTACGACGCGATCCAGACCGACGCGGCGGTCAACCAGGGCAACTCGGGTGGACCGCTGGTCGACTCGACGGGCGCGCTGGTCGGCATCAACTCCGCGATCCGCAGCAGCGCGGGCAACACCGGCAGCGTCGGCCTCGGGTTCGCCATCCCGTCCAACGACGCCAAGCGGATCGCCGAGACGATCATCAAGAACGGGTCGGTCAAGCACGCCGACCTGGGCGCGAACGTCAAGTCCGTGTCCGCGGACACCGCCGAGGGCGCCCAGGTCGTGAACGTGACCGACGGCGGCGCGGCGAAGAAGGCGGGCATCGTCGAGGGCGACGTCATCCGCAAGGTCGGGGACCGGCAGGTCCGCAACGCCGCGGAGCTGACGGTGGCGGTGCGCCAGTACCAGCCGGGGCAGTCGGTCCCGGTGGTGCTGGCCAGGCAGGGACGTGAGCTGACGATTCAGGTGACCCTGCAGTCGGATTGAGCGGCTACTCTGGTGACAGAGGCGTAGTTCGGAGGTATCGAGGGTGTTCGAAAGCGTCGGCTGGTCCGAGATCCTCGTGCTCGGCGTCGCCGGTCTGTTCATCCTGGGCCCGGAGCGGCTGCCCGCCGCCGCGGCCTGGTTGGGGCGCAGCATCCGCAAGGTGCGGGAGTTCGCCACGGGGGCCCGCGAGCAGCTCAAGGGCGAACTCGGCACGGACTTCGACGAGCTGCGCAAACCGCTGCAGGACCTGCAGCAACTGCGCAACTTCGACCCGCGCCAGATCGTCGCCAAGCAACTGTTCGGCGGTGACGACACGAACGGCAGCACCAAACCCAACGGTTTCGCCGCCACCCAACCCGCCATCCCCCCGGCCCCCGCGCCGAAACCCGACCCGCCCAAGCTCAACCCCGGCGAGCGCCCCCCGATCGACCCGGACGCGACCTGATCCTGACGTTGTCACCGCGGCCGTCCCACCCACCGTGGGACGGCCGCGGTGCGTTTCACGTGGGTAGCCGGCCGCGATGTGTTCGATAGTGGACGAGACGGCCGCGGCGAGTTCGATAGTGGGCGGGATGGCCGCAGTGCGTTCGGCGGCGACGGGACGGCGCGGCGTGTTCCACGGTGGGCGAGACTGGCAGCAGTGTGTTCGATAGTGGGCAGGACGGCTGCGGCGAGTTCCACGGTGGGCGGGACGGCCGCGGTGCGTTCGGCGGCGGGACGGCCGCGGTGCGTTCGGCGGCGGGACGGCCGCGGTGCCTTCGGCGGCGGGACGGCCGCGGTGCCTTCCACGGGGGGTGGGACCACCGCGCGTTCCACAGTGGGCGGGACGCACGCGGTGCGTTCGACGATGAGTGGGGCGCCGCAGTGCGTTCCAGCCCCCCGCCCACCGACCGTCGAGTTATCCACACTCCCCCCGGCTACCCACAGCCCACAACGCCGCCCCCTGTCGATCTTCCCCGACCGGTAGACTGGCATCGGGGACGCCCCCCGGGAAGGGTGGGGGCCGGGCTGCGGGCGGCGGCTGGTTTTGGGGTTCGTGGTGGGGAAATTGATACTGGGTGTGGCGTGATTTCGGCCCAGTGGCACCAGACTGGCCGGAGTCGCTGTCGCGGTCTGGTGGAAGTCGGCGGCTTCGTTGCGGCTGGGGTCGGCGCAAGTTAGTCGCTGCTGTCCCGTGGTTGGTGGGACAGGTGTGGCGTTGGGGTCAGTCGATGAGTTTTTCGCAGAGTTCGCCGAAGTGGCGGAGTTGTTCGGGGGTGAGCAGGGCGACGAAGTGCCGGGACACGCCCGCCAGGTGGGTGCGGGCGGCGGTGCGCAGGACGTCCAGGCCCCGGTCGGTGAGGGTGGCGACCACCCCGCGGCCGTCGCCTGCGACGCGTTCCCTGGCGACCATCCCGGCGCGTTCGAGCCGGTCGACCAGGCGGGTCACGCCGGAGCGGGACAGCAGGACGGCGTCGGCGAGTTCGGCCATCCGGAGGCGGCGTTCGGGGGCCTCGGCGAGTTGGACGAGGACGTCGTAACCGCCGAGGGAGAGCCGTTGCTCGGCGACCAGCTCGGCTTCGAGCACCCGGGTGATGTGCGCGTGGGCACGCAGGAAGGCCCGCCACGCGTACAACTCTTCTCGGCTGGGCCGGGCGGATGCCTCCGGCACGGTCAAGATTCCTCCTCGCGGCGAAACAGGGTGGCAATGGTACGGAACCCCGCCGGGTCGCGCGCTCGGTGGTCTCGGGTCCGGTTCCCGGGACCGGGTCTACCCGCCCGTAGCATGGAGTGGTGAGCACCAGCGCAGAGGTTCCCGACGTCGAGGCCGTCCGCAAGGCGTTGGCCGGGGTGCAGGACCCGGAGATCCACCGACCGATCACCGACCTCGGCATGGTCAAGGACGTCGTCGTCCACCCGGACGGTCGCGTCCACGTCGCCGTGTACCTGACCGTCGCAGGCTGCCCCCTCCGCGACAAGATCACCCGTGACGTGACAGCAGCCGTATCCGCACTGCCAGGGGTCGAACGGGTCACCGTCGAACTCGACGTGATGAACGACGAGCAGCGCACCGCCCTCCGCAAGTCCCTGCGCGGCGACACAGAGGAACCCCGCATCCCCTTCGCCGAACCCGGTTCGCTGACCCGCGTGTACTGCGTCGCGTCGGGCAAGGGCGGTGTCGGCAAATCCAGCGTCACGGTCAACCTGGCCGTCGCGATGGCGGCGCGCGGCGTGAAGGTCGGCATCGTCGACGCCGACATCTACGGCCACTCGATCCCCCGCATGGTCGGCGCGACGGACAAGCCGACCAAGGTCGAGAAGATGATCCTGCCCCCGCAGGCCAACGGGGTGAAGGTCATCTCCATCGGCATGTTCACCCCCGGCAACACCCCCGTCGTGTGGCGCGGACCGATGCTGCACCGGGCCCTCCAGCAGTTCCTCGCCGACGTGTTCTGGGGCGACCTGGACGTGCTGCTGCTCGACCTGCCGCCCGGCACCGGCGACATCGCCATCTCCGTGGCCCAACTCATCCCCAACGCGGAGATCCTGGTCGTCACCACGCCCCAGCAGGCGGCGGCCGAGGTCGCCGAACGCGCGGGGGCGATCGCCCTGCAGACCCGGCAGCGCGTCGCGGGCGTCATCGAGAACATGTCCTGGTACGAGCTTCCCGACGGCTCCCGCACCGACCTGTTCGGCACCGGCGGCGGCCAGTCCGTCGCCGACTCGCTGTCCCGCGCCGTCGGTTCCGCCGTGCCGCTGCTCGGTCAGGTCCCCCTCGACCCCACCGTCCGCGAAGGCGGGGACGCCGGCCGCCCGGTCGTCCTCGGCAACCCGGAGTCGACGGCGGCCAAGGTCCTCACGGACATCGCCACCAAGCTGTCGATCCGCGCGCGCGGGCTCTCCGGCCGGATGCTGTCGGTATCACCCGCGGGCCGCTGACGCACGCCCACCAGCCTGACCCCGCCGGGATCTCGTGGAACGGCACCGCTGGTGCCTTCACTTACCGCTAGCCAGTTGTCCACAACGCACCGAGTTCTCCACAGGTCAACGGTCTCCCCCCTTGACAGGTCGCCGTTCGCGCTACCGTCAGGAATGGGCCCCCGGCCCCCGGGTGGGTGGGGTCCGGCTTGGGGCCTGGCGGAGATCAAGTCAAGGGCTGGACCGGGTGAAAGGCGGGCTGGCCGAAGGGCTGGACCGGGTGAAAGGGCGGACAGGCCGAAGGGCTGGACCGGGTGAAAGGACGGAGCCGGGCGAAAAGTGTCTGGGCGAAACTGTGTGATCGCCAAGGGGAATTGGGTGATCGCCAAGGGGTGGGCGTTGTCCTGAGCTGCTGGTGCGGGGGCCTGCGGTTGGCGGGCTCGGCAGGGGGCGCCGGGGTGGCGACGTGGGAAGGGCTAGCGGGCCGGGGGTGGGGTGGTGGCGCGCCAGCAGGATTGGACGTGGTCGTCGACCATGCCGGTGGCCTGCATGAGGGCGTAGCAGGTGGTGGGGCCGACGAAGGCGAAGCCGAGGCGTTTGAGGGTTTTGGCCATGGCCTTGGACTCCGGGGTGACGGCGGGGACGTCGGCCATGGTGGCGGGGCGGACGCGAGGGGCGTCGGGGGCGAACGACCAGAGGAGGTCGTCGAGGGGTTGGTCGAGGTCGGCGATGGCGCGGGCGTTGCGGATGGTGGCTTCGATCTTGGCTCGGTTGCGGACGATGCCCGCGTCGCCCATGAGGCGTTCGACGTCCGACTGGTCGAAGGCGGCGACCTTCTCGGGGATGAAACCGAGGAAGGCCGAGCGGAAGGCTTCGCGTTTGCGGAGGATCGTGATCCAGGACAGCCCGCTCTGGAAGGCTTCCAGGCTGACCCGTTCGTACATGGCGTTGGCGCCGCGGAGCGGGACGCCCCACTCGTTGTCGTGGTAGTCGGCGTAGTCGGGGGTGGAGTCGCCCCAGGCGCAGCGGGTCAGGGTCGGGTCCGTCATGCGGCGACCGTGGCGGCGAGGCGGCGGAGGGAGTGGCGCAGGCCAGCGCGGAAAGCGGGGCCGACGACGACCCACAGGAGGGCAGGCAGGTGCAGCCGCTCGTGCCACACGAAGGTGGATTCGGCGCCGCGGTCGACGACCTCGAAGACGCCGGTGCCGCGCACGACGCGACCGGTGTGCCGGACCGCGCACACGGTCGGCGGCCGCCATTCGGTGATCTCCATGTGGTCAGTGAACCCGATGCCACCGACACCGCTGAACGCGGCCAGCGTCGACCCCACCGAGCGCCCGTCGCCGCCGGTGACCCGGACGCGGGTGCCGAGCATCCAGTCGCCCTGCGCGGCCCAGTCGGTCACCGCGGCCCAGGTGCGTTCGGCGGGCGCGGCGATGTCGACCCGCTCAGCCAGTTCGATCATCGACCTTGGGGTTCTCCAGTTCGGCGACCCGGCCGCGCAGCTCGTCGACCTCGTCGCCGAGCCGCTTGAGCACCCAGTCGACCTCGGCCATCCGGTAGCCGCGGAAGACCAACTGGAAGCGGACCGACCGCACGTCGTCGCCGGTGACGTCGGCGGTGGGCAACCGGGTCGGCGACGCGCCCGGCGGCAGCGGCGGCAGCTCCTCGCCCCGGCCGAAGACCACGGACGCGAGCAGGAACACCACGGCCGCGACGAGCGCCATGACGACGAGGTAGATGAGCACGGTGGTCACCCGGCAGATGGTGTCACGCCGCGGCCGGTCAGCACAGCGCGCGGAGGAATTCACTTGCTCACCGCAGGCGGGGTGTAAACACTGCGTGAGCATGGTCGAGTACGCGATCCGCCGAGCCACCCCGGACGACTGGTCCGCCATCCGCTCGATCCGCCTGACGGCCCTGGCCGACGCCCCGTACGCGTTCGCGTCCAACCTCGCCGCGGAGCAGCCGCACCCCGAGTCGCGCTGGCGCGCGTGGCCCGCCGAGCACGCCGTGTTCCTGGCCTGGTCCGGTGATCGCCCGGTCGGGATCACCGTCGGCATCCCCGGCGACGAGGTCGACATGATCTCGGTGTGGACGGACCCCGGGTTCCGCGGCACCGGCCTGGCCACCGACCTCGTCGAGACCCTGGTGACCTGGGCCGGGTCGCGCTCCGCCACCGCCGTCACCGCCTGGGTCGTCGGCGACAACCCACGCGCCCGCCGCTTCTACGCCCGTCTCGGCTTCACCTTGACCGGCAAGGAGATGCCGTGGCCCAACGACCCGTCGATCACCGAGTACCACCTGTCCCGCCCGCTCTAGGCTTCCTCGGCGGCATCACGATCCGCGCGTCGATGCCGTTCTGCCTGCAGAGGCCGAGCAGTTGGGTGCCGTCGTAGAGCTGGATGGGTTTGCCGTTGGCGAACTCGTAGGTGCCGGGGCCAAAACCGCTGGTGGTGACCAGGATTCCCATGGTCGCCCCGCACAAGCTCGGTGTCGAGACCGAGGCACTCGAACAGGTTCGGCATGCGCGGCCGCGATCTTCTCGTCCGGCCGTGCACCGAGCAGCCTGCGGATGTCCCCGGGCTGTCGAGGCTCGGTCGCACGTCGCGGTCGAGGGTGGTGCGCGGTATGCCGCCGAGTTCAGACATCCGGGCGGCCACGGCAGCGGTCCGCACGGCGGCCTCGCCCCTTTCTGGCGGATCTCCGCCTCCGTCCAGCGCGTGCTGGAACTGCTGCGCCTCCCACCGCCTGCGCCTTGGCGTACGCAGCCCATTCCGACCCCTTGACGACCCGTGCCCGCCCGAGCACCCAAGGTAGCGGAGGTGGGTGACACTCAGTCGAGGATCGCGGCCATGGGTGGGCGGTCGGCGACCAGGACGTCGGTGCGGTCGGGTAGCCATTCGCCGCTGACCTGGACGAACTGGGTGAACGGGCTGGCGGCGGCGGGGATGCCGCAGCGGGTGAGGGCGGTGCCGAGGATTTGGCGGGCCATGACGCCGAGTTGCAGCAGGGAGCGGTTGCGGTGCTTGCGGACGCCGAGGTTGACCTGGGCGAGTCCGCTGAGGCCGTACCGGCTGTGCGCGTCAAGGAGGAGGCCGATCTCGACGCCGTAGCCCGCGGCGAAGGGGACGGCGGTGAGGAATTCCCTGGTCGCGGCGTACTCGCCCCCCAGGGGCTGGATGATGTCGGACAGGTCTGGTCGCAGAGCGGACAGCAGGGGGCGCGCCAGCAGTTCTGTCACGCGGCCGCCGCCGGTGCCCGCTTCCTCGGTTTCGAGCCGCAGCGGACGTCGGTAGAAGCCCTTGACCAGGTGCACACCGTGCGCGGTCAGCAGCGGTCCGAGCAGGTGCGGCACGAACGCCGGGTCGGGGTCGACGAGGTCGGAGTCCAGGAAGACGACCAGGTCGCCGGTCGTGGCGGCGAGTGAGCGCCACAGGACCTCGCCCTTCCCTGGGCGGGGGGCGACGTCGGGGAGGATGGCGTCGCGGTGGGCCACGCGGGCGCCCGCCGCCTCGGCGACGGCGCGGGTCCGGTCGGTCGACCCCGAGTCGACGACCAGCAACTCGTCGACCAGGGACCCGAGCAGCGGCCGGACCGACGCGACGACGGCGCCGACCGTGGACTCCTCGTCCAACGCGGGCAGGACGACGCTGACCGTGCGGTCGCCCTTGGCGCGCACCAGTTGCGACACCGTCCACTCCGGACTTTGCCAGGTGGTCCGGTCGAGTCCGCTCACGCGAGCGCCCTGGTCACGCGCGCGGGTGGCCGCGTCCCGGCGATGCTGGCGACCATGTCGACCACGTGCCGCGTCTGCGCGACCTGGTGGGCGCGGAACACTTTCGCCCCAGCCCACGCCGATACGGCCGTCGCGGCGAGGGTGCCGTCGACCCGTTCGTCCAAGGTGGCGTCCAGGCTCTCGCCGACGAAGTCCTTGTTGGACAAGGCCATCAGCACGGGCCAACCCGTGGCGACCAGTTCGTCCAACCGGCGCAACAACTCGAGGCCGTGCCAGGTGTTCTTACCGAAGTCGTGCGTCGGGTCGATGAGCACACCCTCACGCGGTACGCCCAACGAGACCATCCGCTCGGCACGGGCCACGAGCTCGTCGACGACTTCGTGCACCACGTCGAGATAGCGCACGCGGTGCGGATCCGTGCGCGGCGCGGCGCCACCGGTGTGCGAGCAAACGATGCCGACGCCGAACTCGGCGGCCACCTCGGCCAACCGGGGATCGGCGCCCGCCCACGTGTCGTTGATCAGGTCGGCGCCCTCCGCGCACACCGCCCGCCCGACCTCGTGCCGCCACGTGTCGACGCTGATCACCAGGCCGGGGTGGCGCTCGCGCACGGCGGCGACGAACGGCACGACCCGCCGCGCCTCCTCCGCCGCGTCGACCGTCTCCCCGTGCGACCCGGCCCGCACCCCGCCGATGTCGACGATGTCCGCGCCCGCCGCCACCGCCCGGTCCACCGCCGCCAACGCCGCGGGCTCGGCGAACGTGGCCCCCCGGTCGTAAAACGAGTCCCTGGTCCGGTTGACGATCGCCATCACCAGGGCGCGGTCCTGCGGGACGTCGCGCGCGCCGAACCGGATCACGGTCATGGTTCCCGATGGTGCCATGCGTGAGCGGCGTCTCCACCGCGCGGTAGCCCCCACGGCGGCCGACTACAGTGGGAACGACCGAGGAGGCCCATCCGTGTTCTATCGCACGCTGCGCGTCGTGCTCTCGTTCCTGGCCAGGATGTTCCTGCGCCCCGTCGTCGAGGGCGCCAACCTGGTGCCCGCCAAGGGCCCGGTGATCCTGGCCATCAACCACCTCGCCGTCATCGACAGCTTCGTGGTCCCGATGATGGTCCCCCGCCGCGTCTCCTTCCTGGCGAAAGCCGAGTACTTCGCGGGCGGCACCCCCCGCGAACGCCTGGTCGGCGTCCTCTTCCGCGCCCTCGGCGCCATCCCCGTCGAACGCGACAACAGCCGCGCCGCACTGGCGTCCTTGGAAGTCGCGGGCGCCGTCCTGGACGCGGGCGAGGCCTTCGCCATCCACCCCGAAGGCACCCGCTCACTCGACGGCCGCCTCCACCGCGGACGCACGGGAGTCGCCCAACTCGCGCTGGAACACAACGCGCCGGTGGTACCGGTGGCGCTGATCGGGACGGACAAGGTGCAACCAGCGGGCAAGAAGTGGCCCCGACCGCACCGGATCACCGTCCGGTTCGGCACCCCCCTGGACTTCTCCCGCTACGACGGAATGGCCAACTCCCTCCCCATCCGCCGCGCGGTCACCGACGAGATCATGTACGCCATCCTGGAACTCAGCGGCCAAGAATACGTCGACTCCTACCACAAACGCCCCAGCGAAGCCGCCTGACCCGACCCTCCCCCACCCGAGTGAACCCTCCCCCAACCGCTTGACACCGCCACCCCCCAGCACACACGGGCGGCCCCCACCCTCCCGGGGGCAGCCCTCGATGCCAGTCTACCGGGGGTGGGGGAGGGAAAAGGGGGCTGGTCAAGGGCTGTGGATAGCTGGGTGGGTTGTGGATAACTGGGGTGCGGGGCGGTACTTGGTCGGGAGGGGCTGAGGGCTTGTTGGGGTAGCCGGTTGAGGTGCCAGAACAGGCGGGCGGGGCGGCGTTGTGTGAGAGGCGTAGCGGTGCCGTGGGTGGCTGGTTGCCTGGCGGCAACCTCGCTTGCAGGTGTGTGCTTGTCGCCTTCGGCGACGCCGCTGGGTTGCGCCAGATAAAACGTGAGTGCCCGCTGGGGTGAAGTTGTTTTGTTTGGGGCCCCTGACAGCAGCCTGGGGCAAGGCTAAAGGCGGGGCCACTGGAAAGCGTGGCCTTACCCGCCAGTCAGCTTAAGGCTGCCGTCCCCCAAACAAAACAACTTCACCCCAGCGGGCGGTTGGGATCGGCGGGTTTCGAGGCGCGCGGCGCGGGAGTGGCGCTTCGTCGAAGGGGCGTGGGGTTCGAAGCGCGCGGTGTAAGGGTGGCGCTTCGCCGCTATGGGGTGGGGGTCGTGGGGCGGGGTTCAAGTTGGTGGGGGTTACGGGGCGCAGGCGGTGAGGGCGTCGTGGGGGGTGTGGGTTATTACGAGGGCGTCCAGGGCTGTTTGGGAGACGAATCCGCGGGTGTGGAGGTCTTTTACCCAGGTGAGCATGCCGGACCAGTGGTCGTCCGGGTCTAGGAGGACTACTGGTTTGTTGTGCATTCCGAGGTATCGGGAGGTCCATACTTCGAACAGTTCCTCGCACGTTCCCAAGCCGCCCGGTAGGGCCAGGAAGGCGTCTGCTCTCTCGTCCATTTCGCGTTTTCGTTCGCGCATGGTGTCGACGACTATCAACTCGGTGGCGGTTGGGTCGGCTCGTTCGAGGTTGATGAGGGGGCGTGGGATCACGCCGATGGTGGGGGCGCCCGCCTGGCGGGCGGCGTCGGCGACGGCGCCCATCATGGCGGCGGTGGAGCCGCCCCAGACGAGGGTCCAGCCGCGGGTGGCCAGGCCGGTGCCGACCTCGGTGGCGAGGTCGAGGTAGGACTGGGGGACGGTGGGGTGGGAGCCGCAGTAGACGGCCACTGCGTGGGTCAATGCGCGTCGCTCCAGGCCTGGTAGGCCTTTTCGACGACCTCGACGGCCTCGTCGACGTCGTCGGTGAGGTGGAGGAGGGCCATGTCCTTCTCGCTGATCTTGCCGCCGTCGAGGACGGCGGCGCGGAGCCAGTCGTAGAGGCCGCCCCAGTAGGACTTGCCGAACAGGACCACCGGGAACTTGGTGACCTTCTTGGTCTGCACCAGGGTGAGCGCCTCGAACAGCTCGTCGAGGGTGCCGAAGCCACCGGGGAGGCAGATGAAGGCCTGGGAGTACTTGATGAACATGGTCTTGCGGGCGAAGAAGTACCGGAAGTTGACGCCCAGGTCGACCCACGGGTTGAGGCCCTGTTCGAAGGGGAGCTCGATGCCGAGTCCGATCGAGAACCCGCCCGCCTCGGACGCGCCGCGGTTGACGGCTTCCATCGCGCCGGGGCCACCGCCGGTGATGGCGGCGAAACCCGCCGCGGCCAGGGCGGCGCCGATGTCGCGGCCGAGCTGGTACTCGGGGTCGTCCTGCTTGGTGCGGGCGGAGCCGAAGACGGTGACGGCGCGCGGGACCTCGGCGAGGGCGCCGAAACCCTCGACGAACTCGGCCTGGATGCGCAGGACCCGCCACGGGTCGGTGTGCACCCAGTCCGAGGGGCCGCGCGAGTCGAGCAGCCGCTGATCGGTGGTGGTGGGCTCGTCGCTGCGGCCGCGGCGCAGGGTTACCGGGCCGCGCTGCCGTTCCCGGGGGTGCAGGTCGCCGCGCGAGTCGCTGCCCAGGTCCTGGGGTCCGTCGATGGTCACGCGGGCGAGTCTAGGGCGATCTCGTTGCGCCCGTTGGGGATGGGCGCTAACGGCTGACGAACTGGCGGAGGACGCGGGCGCAGTGGGTGATCTGTTCGACCGGGACGTTCTCCTGCTGGGTGTGCGCGAGCGTCGGGTCGCCGGGGCCGAAGTTGACGGCGGGGATGCCGAGCGCGGCGAACCGGGCGACGTCGGTCCAGCCGAGCTTGGCGATCGGCGTGGCGCCGGTGGCGGCGACGAGTTCCCGGGCGGCGGGGGCGGTGAGGCCGGGCAGCGCGCCGGGGGCGGAGTCGACGACGTCGATGTCGTACCCGGCGAACACCTCCCGCAGGTGGGCCTCGGCCTGTTCGGGGCCGCGGTCGGGCGCGAACCGGTGGTTGATCCGCAGTTCGGCCGCGTCCGGGACGACGTTGCCCGCGACGCCGCCCTCGATGTGGACGGCCTGCAGCCCTTCGCGGTAGGTGCAGCCGTCGATCTCGACGACGCGGGTCTCGTACGCGGCGAGGGTGGCCAGGGCGGCGCCGATGGCGTGGATCGCGTTGACGCCCATCCAGCCGCGGGCGACGTGCGCGCGGGTGCCCTTGGTGCGCAGGCGGATGCGCATTGTGCCCTGGCAGCCCGCCTCGATGCCCCCGTTGGACGGCTCGCAGACGACGGCAAGGTCGCCGTCCATCCAGTCGCGGTACTCGCGTTCGACCCGGTTGAGCCCGTTGCGCTCGGCCTCGACCTCTTCGCAGTCGTAGAACAAGAAGGTCAGGTCGTGCTTGGGGTCGGTGACGGCGGCGGCGAGGTGCAGCATCACCGCGACGCCGCCCTTCATGTCGACGCTGCCCAGGCCGTGTAGCACGCCGTCGACCAGACGGGGCGGCAGATTGTTGTTCACCGGCACCGTGTCGATATGACCGGCGAAGACCACGCGCGACGGGCGGCCCAGGTTGGTGCGGGCCAGCACGGTGTTCCCGGTGCGGACGACCTCCAGGTGCAGGGCCTGGGCACGCAGGGCGCGTTCGACGGCGTCGGCGAGCGCGGCCTCGTCACCGGACACGCTGGGGGCCTCGACGACGGCGAAGGTCAGGTCGACGGGGTCGGCGGTGAGATCCAACTCAACGGTCACGGCCCAGCACGCTACCCGGCGCGGGATTGGCTACCGTGTCCGGTGTGAGCAGTGCGGAAGCGACTGAGACCAAGGGCGCCCACGGCGTCGGCCTGGCCACGGTGACCGGTGACGGCACGGTCCTGGACACCTGGTTCCCCAGCCCGAGGCTGGGGTCGACCGGCGAGCCGGGCACCGTCCGGCTCAGCACCGAGGAGGCCACCGCCGAGTTGGGCGCGGGGGTCGCAGCGCTGCTCGGACCGGACTCGCTGCGCGGCGTCGAGGTGGTCGCGGTGCGCACCGCGGTCGACGACCTGGAGCGCCCGCCCGCCGACGCGCACGATGTGTACCTGCGGCTGCACCTGCTGTCGAGCAGGCTGGTCCGCCCGCACGGGCAGAACCTGGACGGGATCTTCGGCCTGCTGGCCAACGTGGTGTGGACGAACTTCGGCCCGTGCCCGGTGGAGGGGTTCGAGGCGACCCGGTTGCGGCTGCGCGGTCGCGGTCAGGTGACCGTCTACGGGGTGGACAAGTTCCCGCGGATGGTCGACTACGTGGTGCCCGCCGGGGTGCGGGTCGCCGAGGCGGACCGGGTGCGGCTGGGCGCGCACCTGGCGACCGGGACCACGGTGATGCACGAGGGTTTCGTCAACTTCAACGCGGGCACGCTCGGCGCGTCCATGGTGGAGGGTCGCATCTCGGCCGGGGTCGTGGTCGGCGACGGTTCGGACGTCGGCGGCGGCGCGTCGATCATGGGGACGCTGTCCGGTGGCGGCAAGGAGGTCATCGGCATCGGCGAGCGGTGCCTGCTGGGCGCGAACGCGGGCATCGGGATCTCGCTGGGTGACGACTGCGTCGTCGAGGCCGGCCTGTACGTGACCGCGGGGACGAAGGTGCGGCTCTCGGACGGGACACTGGTGAAGGCGCGCGAACTGTCCGGCGAGTCGGGTCTGCTGTTCCGGCGCAACTCGACGACCGGGGCCGTGGAGGTCGTGTCGCGGGACGGTCGCGGTATCGAGTTGAACTCGGCGTTGCACGCCAACGACTGACTTCGGTGAACTGGGGCTGAACACCGGGCGAATACCATGTCCCGTGTGACAGCACTCGGCGAGCAGATCAGAACCCGCCTGCGGGCCCAGTCGGCGGAGTTGACCGCCCGCACCGAAGGGGCCCGCGAAGGCACCGACCCCGAACACGTCCACCAGATGCGGGTGGCCGTGCGACGGGCGCGGGCGGCGTTGAAGGCCGGGCTGCCGCTGCCCGACCTGGACGCGGAACTGAAGTGGCTCGGGGCCTCCCTGGGCGCGGTCCGGGACCTGGACGTGCAGTTGGACAGCCTGCGCGCCCAAGCCGTCGGGTTCTCCGCGGAGGAGCGGGAAGCCGTCGAACAGCTCCTGCAGGGCCTGGTGGTCCGCCGGTGGGCGGCCCGGCGGACGATGCGGAAGGCTTTACGCGGCCGCCGGTACAACCGGCTGCTGGACGCGCTCGGCGCCGCCGCCGAGTCGACCGTCGTGGTCGAGCCGGACGAAGAACCACCGGCCCTGGTCAGCGTGATCCGCAAGCCGCACCGGAAGCTGATGGCCGCCGCGGCGGCCCTGGGCGAGGACCCGCCGGACGACGACCTGCACGCCCTGCGCATCCACGGCAAACGCCTGCGCTACGCCGCCGAGATGGCCGAGCCCGTTGCCCGCAAACGGATCCGTGCCCTGGTCGCGGTCACCAAGGAGTTCCAGGACATCCTCGGCGACCACCAGGACGCCGTCATCGCCGAGGACACCATCCGCGGCCTGCTCGCCGACTTCACGGCCGATGTCCCGGTGCCCGTCGTGTTCGTCGCCGGTCGCCTGGTGGAACGCGAGCGGGCCCGCAAGGCCCAGTGCCGGGCCACTTGGCATGCCGCCCTAGTCGACGTCGACCGCTGCGCGGGAGCTCTGCTGGACTGACCCCGCCGGACTGCCCCATGCCGGCCGCCCCCTGCTGGACTGATCCATGCCGGGCCAGCCCCTGCTGGACTGGTCCTGCCGGATCGGTCCTATTCGGCTGCTCCCTGCCGGACAGATTCCCGCAGGGCCAGTTCTGCCGGGCCGACCCCCGCCGGACCAACCCTGCTGGACCGCCCCTGCCGGGCCGACCCCTGCTGGACTGCCCCCGCCGTACCGACCCTGCCGGACCCACCCCGGCCGTGCCGACCTTGCCGTACCGACCTTGCAGGGCTGGCCCCGTCGGGCTGGCCTTGCCGGACCAACCCCGCCGTACCGACCCTGCCGGGCTACCCCCACCGGACCGACCCGTCGGGCTGGCTCTGCTCTGCCCTGCCGGGACCGACCCCGCCGGACCAACCCTGCCGGGCTGATCTCGCCGTACCGACCTTGCAGGGCTGGCCCCGTCGGGCTGGCCCTGCTGGGCTGGCCCTGCTGGACTGGCCCTGCTGGACTGGCCCGAGTGGTCGGCCACCCACATTCCCCGCACTTGTCCACAGCCAACCCCGCCACCTCCCGTTGATCTTGCCCCGCCGGTAGACTGGCATCGGGGACGCCCCCCGGGAAGGGTGGGGGCCGCCCGGGGGTGGTTTGTGCTGGCGGGATGGGGCAGCCCGAGGTGGGTTTGTGCTGGTGGGGTGGGGATTTTGAGTGGGTGTGGGGGTTGGTGATGTCGTGGGCTGTGGTGCGGGGGGCTCGGGTGATGGTGGTGGTTTCTGTCGGGCGGGGGGTGCTGGTGGCGGGGTAACCCGTGGGGTGTGGGGGCCGGTGCGTGGTCGAGGGTGGTTGTCGTGGGTCGGTGGGTGGAGGTGGTCGGTTCTGGGTGTGCCGGTGGCTGCGGGGCGGTTCGGCGGGCTGGGGTTGAGGCGGCAATGGGGGTGGTTGGTCGCTCAGTCCGCGCCGGGCTGAGCGACCAACCAAGGGGGCGGGCTATCCCCGGTCGGCCAGGGGGGCGGCTTCCCAGACGGCGACGGTGTCGGGTGGGGTGTGGGTGCCCGCGCCGCCGACCTGGAGGGCGGGTGGGACTAGTTGGGTGTCGAGGACCCGGGTGGCGTGGGCGACGGTGCGCCTGCCGTCGCGTTCGACCGCGGTGACGCGTTGGACGTCGGTGCGCGGCCAGGGGACCGGGGGGATGCCGGGGTTCATGCCGTCGCAGATCATGGCGTAGCCGTCCTCGCGGGCGGTGATGCCGAACGCCGGGTCGAGGGACATGCCGCAGGACGTGACCAGGTGGATGTCGATCTCGGGCTGGTCCGGTACCAGGTTCTCCATGGTGCGCAGCAAGCCGAGGTTGGCGTTCGTCCCGGCGTAGGCGGCGATGTGCTCCAGGCAGACCTCCAGGCCGAACACCAGCGGCCGGCCGTCCGGGCCGTGCTTGCCGTGCACGGCGAAGGTGTGCCACCGCCAGAACTCGGCGCCGCGGAAGCTGAGCCGGAACATCGGGTTGAGCGCGGCGTCCCACTGGGTGCGGTCGACGCCGATCGCGTAGTCGATGGTGGACATCAGCGCCTTCTGGTTGGTCGTGGCGGCGCCGACGGTGGCCAGGGCGGTGGGGTTGGCGTTGGCGGCGCGCTCGGCCGGGGTGAGCGCGGTGTCCGGTCCGCCGTTGACGACCGCGGTCGTGTTGAAGTAGCTGGGGTCGTCCTGGGTTCCCTTGTGCCAGAACATGGTTCCCGGGATGACGATCCAGTCGGCGAACCGGTCGGCGGCGAAGAACGGCTTGAGGACCTCCTCGATGAGGCCGGGGAGCAGCGCCTCGCCGTTCGGGTAGCTGTCGCCGAGCGCGGTGGCCGGTTGGGACGGTCCGCCGTAGCGGAAGTAGAACTCGGGGGCCACGAACACCTTCAGGGTGTCCGCGTCGCCGAGCTGGAAGGCGCCCGCGGCCCAGTCGGCGACCCCGCAGAGGGTCTCGCCGCGGACCTTGAGGTCCTCGCGGAACCGGTTGGGCTCGTCGCCGGTGAGGACCGGGGTGGGGGTCGAGGTGACCGACCCGTAGCTGATGAGCTGGATGTTGCGGTAGTTCGGCACGGCATCTCCTTGTCCGGGCTGGTTCGCTGGCACGGCGGGGCGCGGGGTGCGGACCGCGCCCCGCCGTCTCACCGGGGCGCGGCCTCAGACCGCGCTCGCGCTGACCTGCCAGACGTTGCTGGAGCTGAGGGTGGCGGTCATGGCGAAGGTGCCGTCGTAGGGCACCTCGGCCTCGTTGGTGATCTGCTCGATGTCCAGGACCTGCCCGGCGGTGAAGGTGCCCGCGGTGATCCAGTACTCCGGGTGCGGGGTGAACACGAGGTTGGTGTTCGGCTGGGCCTGCACGGCGAAGGTGCCCGCGTTGGACATCCCGATGCCGACGGTGGCGGTGTTGGCCGGGATGCCGCTGAGCTCGCGCACGTAGAGCGAGCCGAGCTGCGGGGTGCCGACGGCCGGTCCGGGCACGAAGGTGAACGCGCCGCGGCGGTAGTCGAACTGGACCTGGTTGTTGGTGAGGCTGTCCGGGTCGGCGCCGATGGTCTGCTGCGCCCGGAAGGTGACGCCCGGCTGCAGGGACCCGGTCTGCGCCCACACGAAGCTGTAGTCCAGCGCCCAGGTGAAGGTGACGGTGGTGCCCGGCCACGCGGGCGCGGTCAACCAGGCCAGCGACAGCGCGTTGGGCACGCCGAGGTCAACCGGCTTCTGGTAGACACAAAGGTCCTGGTACTGGGTCGAATTATTCGTGACGGTGAGCGAGTACTGAGTGGACATGCGAAATACTCCCAACAGGAATGGGTGGAATGACGCTGAAGTGACCCCGTCCCCGAAAGCCGTCCCCGGTGTTCCCGGTTTTCGAAGACCGGATTAGTACAGCACCGTTTCCGCGAATGCGTCAATGATTCCGGGATCGCCCGATAGGGCGTGACCTTGGCATACGGAAAGTCAGCACAGTTGATGCCGGGCAATGAGAATCGCCACCCGACGATGGTGACGAAAGTGTGCGAATACTGCGGCAGGCCAATTGTCGCGGTCACCGCGGGTAGACCGCGCCGTTACTGCACGGCGGCGTGCCGCCAGCGCGCGTACCGCAGCCGGGCGCTCGCCGCGGACGCGCGGGAGCGGATCGAACTGGGTCAACTGGCGCTTCAGTTGCGGGACAACGCCGATCGGCTGCTGTTGCTGGCGCAGGGGTGGCAGCCGCCGGACGGCGCCGACCCGGTCGACTCCGTGCTTACCGACACCGTTCGGCTGGCGACCGAGTTGGCCGCCCGCGGACATGTTCTTCGTAGTGACGAAGGCGGTCACGAAACGCCCGCACCGAGATCACCCGAGTAGGCTAGTGACACGAGCGACCATTGTCGGAAACGCGAATCAACCTTAGCTAAGGCGGTTTACCGCTGCCTCGACGCGTTCATCGGTGGCGGTGAGGGCGATGCGGACGTGCTCCGCGCCCGCAGGCCCGTAGAAGGTCCCGGAGGACACCAGGATTCCGCGCCCCGCCAACCAGGCGACAGTGTCCCAGGCCGGTTCACCGCGGGTGGACCACAGGTAGAGGCCCGCCTCGGAGTGGTCGACCCGGAACCCGGCGCGCTCCAGCGCCGGGCGCAGCAGCGCGCGGCGGGCGGCGAACCTGGCCTTCTGCGCGGCGACGTGGGTGTCGTCGGACAGCGCCGCGGTCATCGCGGCCTGCACCGGCCGGGGCACGATCAACCCGGCGTGCTTGCGGACCTCCAGCAGCCCGCGCACCAGCGCCGGGTCGCCGGTGACGAAGCCCGCGCGGTACCCGGCGAGGCTGGAGGTCTTGGACAGCGAGTGCACCCCGAGGATCCCGGTCAGGTCTCCGCCGCTGACCGACGGGTGCAGTACCGAGACCGGCTCGGTCTCCCACCCCAACGCCAGGTAGCACTCGTCGGAGACGACGATGGTGCCGCGTTCCCGCGCCCAGTCGACGACCTTGCGCAGGTGCTCGACCGGCAGCACGCGCCCCGTCGGGTTGGACGGGGAGTTCAGCCAGATCATCGACGGCGCGGCGGGCCCGAGCGCGGTCAGGCCGTCGGCCCTGGTGTGCTCGGCGCCCGCGAGCCGCGCGCCGACCTCGTAGGTCGGGTACGCCAGTTCCGGGATCACCACCGACCGCGCGCCGAGCAGTGTCGGCAGCCACGCGACCAGTTCCTTCGAGCCGATCGTCGGCAGCACGGCGTCCGGGTCGAGCCCGGTCACCCCGTGCCTGCGGGCCAGCGCGGCGACGGCGGCCTCGCGCAACTCCGGGATGCCGTGCGTGGTCGGGTAGCCGGGCAGCTCGGCCGCCGTGCCCAGGGCGGCCTGGACCAGCGGCGGCACCGGGTCGACCGGGGTGCCCATGGAGAGGTCGACCACGCCGTCCGGGTGCGTCCTGGCCCGAGCGGCGTGGTCGGCGAGGACGTCCCAGGGGAAGTCCGGCAACTCGGGGAACCGCGCGGCGGGGGTCACTCGCCCCGCGCGTCGAGGGCCTTGACCCAATCCGGGTCGGCGCTGACCTTGCCGGTCTTCGACGCGCCGCCGGGCGAACCCAGCTCGCTGAAGAAGTCGGCGTTGGCCTTCGTGTACGTCGACCACTGGTCGGGGACGTCGTCCTCGTAGTAGATGGCCTCCACCGGGCACACCGGCTCGCAGGCACCGCAGTCCACGCACTCGTCGGGGTGGATGTAGAGCATCCGGTCGCCCTCGTAGATGCAGTCGACCGGGCACTCCTCGATGCACGCCTTGTCGAGGATGTCGACGCAGGGCTCGGCGATCACGTAGGTCACTGCGCTCTCCTGCTCCTTCATGGTGTTGCGCGCGCACTCGGGAGGATGCGCGACAGTCGACAGTATCCAACGGGACGATTGGTCACACGCACCCGGTGCTGCATAGGTCACATACCCTCGTCCGGTGCACCCCCACCTCGACAAAGCCTGCGCCGACGCCTGGCAGGCCCAACACACGCGACCGCTGGGCTCCTGGCGTTTGCGCGCGTCCGGGGGCTACACGGGCAGAGCTAACAGCGCGTGGGTGAACGGCGACCCAGGTGTACCGGTCGCGGAGGCGTTGTCGCAGGTGGAGGGGTTCGCGGCGGCGCACGGAATCCGGCCGTACGCACAGGTTGTAGTCGGCTCCCGTTGGGAGGCGGAGCTGGCGCGTGCAGGGTGGGCGGTCAACCTCGCCCACCCCAGGGGCGCCGAGTCCGCCGTGATGCACAACTCCCCCGGCCACGGCGCCCCAACCGCCGAAGTTGCCGATTCACCATCCACCGAGTGGTGGACCGTGGCGCTGGGGGCGGCCCCCTCCCCGGCCGCCCACCATGTGGTCACCACCGGCTCCCGCGTCGGTTTCGCCTCCGCCCACCGCGACGGGGTCTTGGTCGGCACCGCCCGAGGCTGCGTCGTGGACGACTGGCTGCACCTCTCGATGGTCGAGGTCCTCCCCACCCACCGACGCCAGGGCATCGCCCTGGAGCTCCTGTCCGCCCTCGACCACTGGGCCCGCGGCGTCCGGGGCCGCGTGCTCCAGGTCGCGGTCCACAACTCGCCCGCCTTGACCCTCTACACCCACCAGGGCTACCGCGAATCCCACCGCTACCGCTATTGGATGCCGACCTGAGCAGCCCCCGAATCCAGCCTACCCACCCCCGCTGACATTCCCCACCCCTCACGCCCTCGGTATGGACAACTCCCCTTTATGTGGACCACATGCCCACAACCTGCCCGCCGCCATTCTCAATGTCCGCCCGCGACCCGTCGCTGCGGCGTGTAAACAACCCGCCCCCAACAAATCGCGCGATCACCCGGGCTTTGTGGATGATCTACCCCCAATGAGCCGCAGGCTCATCTCGCACGTTGTGGATTACTCACCCCACAGGATGCCGGGCTGGCCCGGACTTCGCGGATGGCTTATCCCACCAGGTCATCGGTTCAAATCCCTGCCTCGTGGATTGTTCATCCCCACAGGATGCTGGGCCGGCTTGACCTTGTGGATGGCTTACCCCGATGCGGCCGTCGGCCGGTCGCACACGTTGTGGATGACTCATCCACATTGCGTTGTGGACAGCGCACATGTTGGTGTGCACAAGTTGCCCACATCTGCGATGACAGTTCGGACGGGGGTGGGGAGCGGCAACGGGTCGGTTGTGGGCATGTGGTCCACACAACTCGGCGACAGGTCGCGGGGCGGGAGTTGAGAATGCGGCGGGTCGGTTGTGGGCACGTGGTCCACATAAAGGGGAGTTGTCCACACCGAGGGCGTGAGGGGTGGGGAATGTCGGTGGGGGTGGGTAGGCTGGATTCGGGGGCTGCTCAGGTTAGGGGGTGTCGAGCCATTTGCGGCCCTTTTTGACGGCGCGCTTGAGGGCGCTGCGTTCGCCGAGGTAGTCGCCTGCGGCGCCGAGGATGGGGAGTTTGCCGAGGGCGCGGTGGTAGATGCGGCCCTGGGGGCGTTTGTCGAGTTCGTCGCCGAGGGCGAAGAGGGTGCGGCCGAAGCGCCAGAGGGTTTTGGCGGCGGCTTTGGGGGTGATGCCGCCGTGTGCGGCGCGGGACTCGTCGAGGTCGGTGGTCATGTCGGCGGTGGCGGCGTCTTCGGCGGCGCGGGTGTCCGCGGTGCCGGCGGCGACCTCGGGGGTGATGTCGCGGGCGAACAGGACGTGGGCGATGAGGCGGACCCGGGTCGCCGGGTCGTCGGCGCCGTGTTCGGCGGCGATGGCGGACAGGACGAGGCCCTGTCCGGCGGTGGCGAGGGTGTCCTGGATGGGCAGGCGGTCGGCGAGGGCGCCGCCGATGCCGGGGATCGAGGCCATCAGCACGGTGAAGCGGCCGACGCGGTTGACCCACCATGTGTCGCGGTCGTCGACGGACATGTTGTGCCAGGCGGTGGTGCCCGGGATGAGCAGGCTCTCCAGGCCCTTGACCTCGGTCTGGTCGGCGCCCGCGAGGTCCGGGTCGCGGTCGGTCGAGCGGCCGAGCACGCGGCGGACCAACCCGAGCGGGTCGGATTCGCGGAGGGCGTCGAGGAGGGGGGTGGTGGCGCGGACGAACGGGCGGAGCACCAGCACCACGTGCCGGTCGGTGATCAGTTCAGCCAAAGGGGACTCCCGGTGCGATCGCCGACGATCATCTCACTTCGGGCGGGAGTCCGGGGATGAACCGACTGATCGGGCCAGCACGTCACCGATCTTGACGGTGGCGGGGAAGGCGCCCGCGGCCAACAGCAGCAGGGTCCGCCAGTCGGGGATGATCACCGAGTCGCCGCCGGGAGCCACGACGACGAAAACGAAGAACGTCGCCAGCCACGCGTACAGCGGCCCGCCCGCGAACGCGGCCCGCGGCCGAATGCGCCCGGCCCGGACCACCAGCCACGGCAATGTCAGCCCGGCCACGACAACCGTGATCGGAAACGGAAGTTCCGCGATGTCCGGCAGCACCCGGCCATCCAGTCGGAGCGGCAGGAAGAACAGTTCGAAAATCCCGAGCACCACGCTGGCAGCCAACAACCCCGCGTAGCGGAAGCGCTCGCCAACAGTCACCGGTCCGCGCCCGCGTGTTCGACCGGGGCGAGACCGCCGAACACATCCGACTCGACCGCGTCGGAAGAAGCTCCCCCGGCCAACACGTAATACTCGTGCTCCACCACCGGCTGGGCGATGTTGTTCGACAGCGAATACGCGTGCGTCCCGTCCTGCCCCTGCCACACGCTCACCTGCGTCGCGTGGGCACGCAACGCGCGCAGTTTGGCGGGCAAGTGGTCCCCGATGAACACCGAGGTCGTGATCGAGGAATCATCCACGACCGGCAATTCACCGGCCACCGGCAGGCGCCACGGAATCCCGTCGACATCGGCCAACCCGACAATCCCATCGGCGATGGCGGAAGAAGACGCGACTGTGTAGTACAACCGGGTCACCTCGGGAACCCTGGCGACCGCCGCCACCGTGATCTCGTGCGCCCGGATGTGATCCGGGTGCCCATATCCGCCGTCCGGCCCGTAGGTCACGACGACCTGTGGCCGGACTTCCCGCAGGATCTCGGTCAGCGCCGAGACCTGCGGTTCCCGGTCACCGAAAGCGAAAGCACGTGGATGCCGGTTCGCGGCCACCCCGGCCATCCCGGAGTCCCGCCAGCGGCCCATCCCGCCGAGGTACCGGTGGTCGGACACGCCGAGGGACGCGCACGCGGACCGGAGCTCACCGACCCGGTACCCGCCGAGCTGGTCGGCCTCCCCGGCCGCGAGCCGGGCCAGCGACGCCGGGATGATCTCGCCCTCCTCGCCGAGGGTGCAGGTGACCAGGGTGACCTGGACCCCGGCGGCGGCGTAGCGGGCGATCGTGCCGCCGGTGCACAGGCTCTCGTCGTCCGGGTGGGCGTGGACGAGCAGCAGTCGGGGTGGCGCTGTCAGCATCGGGTTCAGCCTAGGGGCGTGTAGGGCGGTGCCGGTGCGTCGGACTGGCCGCGCACCGGCACCGTTCGACCGTCGCGGGGCCCGTCGAACCGGGCCCCAGCGGTCGCCAACCCTACTACGGCAGGACGCTGCGCTCCTCGGCGAAGTGGCACGCCGAGAGGGTGGCCCCGTGCGACACGAGCGGCGGCTCCTCGGTCGCGCAGATGTCCTGGGCCTTCCAGCAGCGGGTGCGGAACCGGCAGCCGGACGGCGGGGACACCGGGCTGGGCACGTCACCGGTCAGCACGATGCGCTGCCGCTGCCGTTCCTGGCGCGGGTCGGGGACGGGCACCGCGGAGAGCAGGGCCTGGGTGTACGGGTGGCTCGGCCGGTTGTAGATGGCCTCCCGGTCGCCGATCTCGACGATCTTGCCGAGGTACATGACCGCGACCCGGTGCGAGATGTGCCGCACCACGGACAGGTCGTGCGCGACGAACAGGTACGCCAGGCCGAGCCGCTGTTGCAGCTCCTCCAGCAGGTTGACCACCCCGGCCTGCACGGACACGTCCAGCGCGGACACCGGCTCGTCGAGCACGATGAGCTTGGGGTCCAGCGCGAGCGCGCGGGCGATGCCGATGCGCTGGCGCTGGCCGCCGGAGAACTCGTGCGGGTACCGGTTGCGGTGCTCGGGGTTGAGCCCGACCAGTTCGAGGAGCTGGTCGACCCGCCGCTGGATGTCCCGCCCGGAGCCGACGCCGTGGATGCGCAGCGGTTCGGCGACCACGTCGTTGACCTGCCAGCGCGGGTCGAGCGACGCGTACGGGTCCTGGAACACGATCTGCAGGTCGCGGCGCAGCGGCCGCATCTGCGCTGGCCGGAGCGTGGTGAGCTCGCGGCCCTCGAACTGCACCGACCCGGAGGTGGGTTTGTGCAACTGCAGGATGGCCCGCCCGGTGGTCGACTTGCCGCAGCCGGACTCGCCGACCAGACCGAGCGTCTCGCCGCGGTGCAGGTCGAAGCTGACCTGGGAGACGGCCTGGACCTGGCCGACGGTGCGCGGGATGATGCCGCCGCCGCGCACCGGGAACGACTTGACCAGCTTGTCCACCCGCAGCAGCGGGGCTTGCGTGTTCGTCATGCGCTCGGACCTTCCTGCGGCAGCCGCAGCTCCACCGTGTGCGCCTCCGTGGCGACCGGGATGTCCGGATCGGCCTCGACCAGCGCGGCGGGGTTCTCGATGACCCCGATCTCCTCGTGTTCGAACAGCTCGCGGGGCCGGTTGAGGCCCGCGAGGTGCTGCCAGCGGTGGCAGCGGGTGGAGTGGTCGCCGCGCTCAGTGGCCAGCAGCGGCGGCTCGGAGGTGCGGCACTGGTCGATCACCAGCGGGCAGCGCGGGCTGAACGCGCACCCGGCGGGCAGGTTGATCAGCGACGGCGGGGCGCCGGTGATCGGGGTGAGCCGCTGGCCGAGCCGGGCCGGGTTGGGCAGCGAGCCGAGCAGGCCGACCGTGTAGGGCATCCGGGGCCGGTCGAAGATCTCCTCGACCGGGCCAGCCTCGACCACGGTGCCGCCGTACATGACCTGGACCCGGTCGACCATGCCCGCCACCACACCCAGGTCGTGGGTGATCATGACGATGGCGGCGTCGACCTCGTCGCGCAGCCGGAGCAGGGTCTCCAGGATCTGGGCCTGGACGGTGACGTCGAGCGCGGTGGTCGGCTCGTCGGCGATGATCACGTCCGGGTCGTTGATGATCGCCATGGCGATCACGACGCGCTGCCGCATGCCGCCGGAGAACTCGTGCGGGTACTGCGACGCCCTGCGATCGGGCTGCGGGATGCCGACCAGTTCGAGCGCCTCGATGGCCTTAGCCCAGGCGGTTCGCTTAGACACCGAGTGATGAGCTCGGTATGCCTCCGCCAACTGCCACCCGATTGTGTAAACCGGGTTGAGTGATGTCATCGGGTCCTGGAAGATCATGGCAACGCCGTTGTTGCGCACGCTTTGCATGTCCTTGTAGGACAGGCCGACCAGTTCCCGGTCCCGGTAGCGGATCGAGCCGGTGACCTTGGCGGTGCGCGGCAGCAGGCCCATGACCGCCATGGAGGACACCGACTTGCCGGAGCCGGACTCACCGACGATGCCGAGCACCTCGCGCGGCCGCAGCGTGTACGAGACGTTGCGGACGGCGCGGACGACGCCGTCGTCGGTGGGGAAGCCGACCGACAGGTCCTCGACGGTGAGCAGCGCGTCGGTCGAGACGCCCCGGTGGTCGGGTTGGAGCAGTCCGGTCATCAGGCACGCACCTTCGTCTGCCTCGGGTCGAACGCGTCGCGCAGGCCGTCGCCGATGAAGTTCACCGCGAGCGAGAGCAACACGATGATCACGAACGGGCCCCAGAACAGCCAGGGCCGGTTGGTGATCTGTGAGTAGTTCTCACTGATGATCAACCCGAGCGAGGTGTCCGGCGGCTGCACGCCGAGGCCGATGAACGACAGCGCGGCCTCCGAGAGCACCGCCGTGGCCACCGCGAGCGTCGTGTTCACCGTGATGGTGCCGATCATGTTCGGCACCAGGTGCCGGAAGATGATCCAGCCGGTCTTGGCGCCGGACGCCCGCGCCGCCTCGATGAACTCGCGCTGTGCCAGCGAGAGCGTCTCACCGCGGGTGATGCGGGCGATCTGCATCCAGGCGAACGCGGCGAGGATGAACGCCACCGTGTACCAGGAGCCGGAGAGCGCGCGGACCAGGATGGCGGCGACCGCGATCTGCGGGATGATCAGCATCAGGTCGGTGAACCGGCTGATGACGCTGTCCGTCGCGCCGCGCAGGTACCCGGCGAGCGCGCCGAGCACCACGCCGACCAGGGTCGAGCCGACCGCGACGACCAGCGCGATCTGCACCGAGAGCCGGGTGCCGACGATCAGTTGGGCGAGCATGTCCTTGCCGGTCTGGATGGTGCCCAGCGGGTGCGCGCCGCTGGGCGGCAGGTACCCGCGGCTGGAGGTGTCCTCCACCGGGATCGTCCAGAACAGCGGGCCGAGGAAGCCGAACAGGCAGATCAGCAGGAACACGACCAGCGCGGTGACGGCCAACCGGTGCCGGAAGAACCGGCGGATGATCAGCGTGCTCTGCTTGCGCGCCTTGCTGGCGTCGAACTCGCTGCCTGAGGCGACCGCGACGCCGCCCGCGGTGGGCAGGGCGGTCGGCCCCATCGGGTTGAGTGCGGGGTCGCTAGGCAAGGCGGATCCTCGGGTCGAGGATGCCGTACATGATGTCGGCAACCAGGTTGAACAGGATGACCAGCGTGGCGGTGACCATCAGCCAGCCCATCAGCATGTAGGGGTCGAAGGTGCGGATGGACTGCACCAGCAGGTTGCCCATGCCCTTCCAGCCGAACACGGTCTCGGTGATGATCGCGCCGGAGAACAGCGCGGCCGCGTTGAGCGAGAACAGCGTGCTGACCGGGATGAGCGCGTTGCGGAAGGCGTGCCGGAAGATCACCCGGCGCTGCGAGATGCCCTTCGCGCGGGCGGTGCGCACGTAGTCGGAGTTGAGCGTCTCCAGCATGGAGGCGCGCTGGAACCGGCTGTACGCGGCGAAGCTGATCAGCGTCAGGCTCAGCGTCGGCAGCAGGTAGGTGCCGGTGTACTGGAAGAGTTGTTCGCCGAACGAGCCGTGGAAGCCGCCCGCGGCGGGGCTGACGGTGCTCAGCCAGCGGTCCATGCCCATGGACTGCAGCAGGTTGTTGAACCGGATGCCGTAGGTCTTCAGGATGACCGCGACGCAGACGATCGGCATCGAGAACATCAGGAAGGCGCTGGAGGTGGCCAGGTAGTCGAAGATCGAGTACTGCTTGACCGCGGCCAGCACGCCGACCGCGACGCCGAGCACGATCGCCAGCAGTTCGGCGCCGACGACCAGCCGGGCGGTGATCCACAGCGCCCGCATGACGGAGCTGAAGATGTCCACCTTGGCCTGGCCGAGCGCGATGCTCTGGCCCCAGTCGCCCTGCAGGAACCCGACCAGCCACTTCCAGTAGCGCACGATGATGGGCTGGTCGAGGCCCAGGCTGGCCTCCAGGTCGTGGATCTGCTGGGGGGTGACCCCTGGCTTGGCCTTGAGCTCGGCCAACGGGTTGCCCGCGGCGGCGACCAGGAAGAACGCGAGAATGCTGCCGATCGCGAGGATGGGTATGGAGATCAGCAGCCGACGGATGATGTAGCGAATCACGAGATGCTCCTCGGTGGGGTCCCAGGCGGCCGGTTGGGCGGCGCTGGCAGTCCCGTCCCCCGCCAGTGTGCTCCGCGGGGAATCCGGTACCCAAGCCCGAGGGGCCGGACTCCTGGTCCGGCCCCTCGGGCTTCGTCGTCCGGGGTGACGCCGCCTGGGGGCGGCAGGGAGTCGGCCTACTTGTTGGTCTTGACCCACTCGTTGGCGTTCCACAGAGCGCCGAAGTAGGACTGGAAGTAGACCTTGTCGATGCCCTTGAACGCCCACATGTTCGGGAGCTGGTACAGCGGCAGCGAGTAGTTGTCCTCGGCGAGCTGCTTGTCGGCGTCCTGGTAGGCCTTGCGGGCGGCCGTCTCGTCGAGGTTGGTCGCGGCGTCCTTGAACGAGGCGTCGACCTTCGGGTCGGAGTAGCTCGACCAGTTCTGGCCGCCGCCGGTCTCGTAGATCGCCTTCTGCGCGGACTTGAACGGCGCGGCCGACCAGGCGAACAGCGCGATGTCGTAGTCGCCCTGGCTGACCCGGGTGTCGAGGAAGTTCGGGTCGGTGTCGTCGACGACCTCGATACCGGCCGCCTTGCACTGGGACTGGACCAGCTCGACGGTCTGCTTGCGCCGCGGGATGTCGGTGTGGCTGATCTTCAGCGACACCTTCGCGCCGCCCTTGGTGGCGAAACCGTCGCCGCCGAAGGTGTAGCCCGCGTCCTGCAGCGTCTTCTTGGCCGCGGCCGCGTCACCGGTGTACTGCGCGTAGTTGTCCTGGTAACCCTCTTCGGCCTGGAAGAAGGTCAGCGAGCCGAGCGGCTTGGCGGTGGCCAGCACCGGGCGGATCAGCTTCTCCGCCAGCTCGTTGCGGTTCACGCACTGCATGAACGCCTTGCGCACGGCCTGGTCCTGCAGCCACTTGTTCTTGTAGTTGAGGTCCATGTGCTCGAACGAGAGGCCGTTCGACGCGCCGAAGGTGACGCCCTGCGAGGCGAGGCCGCGCAGCCGGTCGGCGGCGTTGACGTCGGGCTGGGCCATCGAGTTGACCTGCACCTCGCCGTTCTCCAGCGCCTGGGCCTGGGCGACCTGGTCGGAGATGCCGCGGAGCACGATCTTGGCCGGGCCGCCGGGCTTGCCGGTCCACTTCGGGTTGCGCTCGAGGGTGACCGAGTTGTTCTGCTCGAAGCCGGTCATCTGGTACGGACCGGACGCGGGCATCAGCTTCGCGTCGAAGCCGTTCCACTTGGTCTTCCAGAACTCGGCGACCTTGGCCAGCGCGGCCTGGTCACCGCCGGTCGGGGTGAGCTTGGTGACGTCGGCGACGCCGGTCTCCCGCTCCAGGACGTGCGCGGGCATGATGTCCAGCGAGACGCCGAACAGGCCCTTGTAGTCCGGGTACGGGGTGTCGAAGGTGGTGACCACGGTGTTCGGGTCCGGGCACTCGACCTTGCTGATCTGCTCGTAGCCGACGGTGTTCGCCGAGGTGAAGATGTCCTTGCCCGCGGCGTCCTTGGCCTTGCCGGTCGAGGACAGCCAGGTCAGGTAGAAGTCACTGCAGCCCCACGGCGCGCCGTCGGACCAGACCGTGCCCTTCTTGATCTTCCAGGTGACCACCTGCGGGGACTTGCTGGTCAGCTCGACGCTGTCCATCACGTCCTTGTTCAGCAGGACCTTGTTGTTGCCGTCGAGCCGGTAGGCACCGGCCAGGACCTGCGCCAGGGCGAAGGTGTTGTACGAGTTGTTCGCGTCCGCGGCCGAGTTGTTGTACGCGGTGTACGGGTTGTCGGTCGAGACGACGAACTGGTCGTTGGACTGGGGGACCTCGGGCGCGGCGTAGTTGTCGCCGGACTCGCCCTTGGCGATCGCCATGGCCGCGACGTCACCGGTCGGTTCCTGCCCACCGGTGCTGCCGCCGTTGTCGCTGGATCCGCCGCCGCATGCGCTCAGGACGAGCGTCGCCCCGGCGACCATCGCGATCGCCGACAAAGTGGTTCTCTTAGTTGACACGTGCCCTCCTAGCACAGGGCCGTCCACGACCGGTCCGGCCGGGCCGCACCCGTAACCCATCACGCGCCCAACGACCGTTGGGCAGCGCACTAGGTGGGCACGCTAGGAAGGGACCGCCTCTGTGGTCACCTCTGGCGCGGCGATCGTGACCAAAGGGTGACACGCAGGCAGCCACACGCAACGCGACCGTTACCGGCAGGCACCCAGCGGTGTCAATTGATAACACTGAGTGTCCTAAGTCACCTCGTTGCAACCAGCCACTGAGGGGTGGCCTTTCTGGGCGTTCTGCACGGGTTCCGGGCGGGTTCCGGGCCGGTCAATCCACAGAATTGGCTCGCCAGAGCCAAAGCGCCCAGTCGGCGCACCGCGGCTCATCCGGACGGCCGCTGCCACTGCGGGGCGGTGGCGAACGGCCCGGCCCCCGGCGGCCCCGCGGCCACCCCGGTCAGCTCCCGCCCGGCGACCAGCGCGTCCGCCTCCTGGTACACCGGCAGCGCGATCGCCTTGCTCCACAGTGCCGGCTCCACGGCGGCCAGCGCGTCGCCGAGGGACATCTCACCGGTGATCGCGCGGTCGATGGTCTGCTGCACGGTCGGGTCGCAGAAGCCCGTCGGGTTGGCGCTCTGTGCGCCCGTGTCGCCCTGGGCGGCCGCGCAGCCGTAGCGGGTGGCCAACACGGTGGCCGGGTCTCCACCGGCGGGCTGGGGGGCCACGACGAGGTCCACCTGCGCGGCCCCGGCGACGGCGGTGGCCGACCGGGGCGCCAGCAGAGTTGTGTACAGCTCGTCGGCGGCCGGGGTGATCAGACGGGACTGGACCCCGCCCGCGGAGAGTTGGCGTTGCAGCTCGCGGGCCATGGCCAGGTAGCCGGGGTGGTCGGCGGGGGCGGCGATGACCAGGTTGAGCGGGGTCTCGCCGAGCGCCCAACTGCCGTTGACCTTGGTGTACCCGGCCTGGGTGAGCAGCCCCTCGGCCAACGCGATGTCCGGTTTGGCGGGCGCGGTCGCCGTCGGCGCGTAGCCCCTGGCGCTGGGCGGCAGCACCAGCCCGTTGGCGACCAGCGTCGACCCTGGCCCGCCGCCGGTGCCGACCTGCATGAGCGCGGTGCGGTCGGTGAGCGCGACGATCGCGGACCGCACCCGCTGGTCGGCCATGGGCGTGCTGACCGGCCGCAACAGCACGGTCGCCACGGCGGGTTTCGGCACGGCGGCGGTGGTCACGACCGGCGAGCCCAGCCCGCTGAACTCGGCCATCCCCTTCGAGTCGGGCGCGGTGACGGCCAGTTGGTCGTGCCCGGTGTGCACGGCGGACGCGATCGAGGCCGCGTCACCGCGCCGCAGGATCACCCGGTCCAACGGCACCGGCGTCGACCAGTAGCGGTCGTTGCGCTCCAGCACGACCTCACCCCGGTCGCGGTCGATGTTCTTGATGGAGAACGGCCCACCCGCCGCCGGGAAGTTGTCCTTCAACGCGTTCGACCACCCACCCGGGATGTCCTTGAGCAGGTGCGACGGGAGGAGGTTGCCGAACAGTTCCCGCCACCCCGGGTACGGCTTCGCGAACGTCACCTCAACCACCCGCCCGGAGTCCCGCGCCGAGATGTTCGAGATCAGCCGGTACCCCGCGCTGTCCACCACCCCAGGCTCATCCCGCGCCTGCTCCCAGAGGTAAACGAAGTCCTCAGCCGCGATCGGCGCCGAATCCGACCAAGCCGCCTCCGGCTTGAGCCGGTAGGTGACCAGGTACGGCTGCGCACTGGTCACCTGCGCCGACACCATCAACGTCCGGTCCAGCGCGGGCGTCCCATCCGGCCCCGGCCGAAACACCGACGGCAACACCATGTTCGCCAGCGCCGCCGTAATGGTCGACTGATCAGACAGCTTGTGCGGGTTGTAGCCCCCCACAACGCTGTCGACCCCCACCACAGCCTCGTTGGGCGCAGGAACCTTGGAAACCTCCGTCCGAGGCAACTCCGACGTCACCAACGGCGGCGGAGGCGCGTTCGTGCAAGCCCCCAGGACAAGGGCAAGCGCCACCGCCCCTACCCCCCAAACACCCCTACCCCACACGAACCCTCCTCCCCCAGGCGACTCGGACCCACCATGCTGCCAGACCACCCCCCACACAGGTTCATGCAGCCAACCGCATGACGCACAACCCCCACCAATGGTTCCGTGTGATCTACAGCGCCCCCACCTTCCCCCCCGGTGGCGCAGAGGTTCCGCCCCCACGTTCTGCCGCCACTCGCCAGGGGTGCGGGTGGGTTGGTGCTTTCTTCACCCGGTGGTGGTTGGTGTGGGCCGCGTGCGGGCTGCGGGCTGCAGGTGCAGGCCGGAGGGTCTTTGCCCCGTGAGGCAGAGGGTGAGGGTGGGGGTGAGGGAGCAACCCACCCCAACCACCCCCTGGACGAAGAAGCCCACCAACCAGCACCGCGCGCCTCGAACCCGCCGACACCAACCGCCAACCAGGCGAAGAAGCATCGCGACCAACTCGCCCCGCGCGCCTCGGGACCCGCCGACACCAACCGCCCGCTGGGGTGGACTTGTTTTGTGTGGGGGGACGGTGACCGCGAAGCTGGCTGGCGGGTAAGGCCACGCTTTCCAGTGGCCCCGCCTTTTAGCCTTACCGTGCGGTTGCCGTAGGGGCCCCACACAAAACAAGTTCACCCCAGCGGGCGCAGCCGCGTCATCTGGCGCCCGAGGCCGGCGTCGCCGAAGGCGACCAGGCCGAACCCCGAGGCGCAGCCGAGGCCCGGAGACCCCTCACACCAAGATCAACCGAGAACAAAGCCCCCGAATACACAGCCTAAACAGACCCACCGACAAGATCCGCCAGCCGCCCACAAACAAGATCAACCCGCCCCAAAGCCCCCGGAATACACGGCCTAACCAAGTCCACCGACAAGATCGCCCAGCCGACCAACAACCATGATCAACCCGAACATGAGCCCCTGAATACACAGCCTAGCCAGAAGCACCGACAAAACCTGCCGACAAACCAACCGTCGGCACCCGGCACCCGGCACCCGGCACCCGGCACCCGGCACCCGGCACAAAAACCAACATCCCGGCTGTGCAAGCACAACCGGGATGTGGACAACCTCACGTCACCTCACCGCTGATCGCGAGCCTTGTCCCGCGACCGCTGCCGCCCCCGGGTCGTCGCGTCCAGGATCACCTTTCGCACGCGCACGACCTCCGGCGCCACCTCCACGCATTCGTCGTTCGCGCAGAACTCCAACGCCTCCTCCAGCGACAGCTTCCGCGGCCGCGCCAGCGTCTCCATCACGTCAGCGGAAGACGACCGCATGTTGGTCAGCTTCTTCTCCTTGGTGACGTTCACGTCGAGGTCCTCGGCCCGCGGGTTCTCCCCCACGACCATGCCCTCGTACACGTCCGCGCCCGGGTCGACGAAGAACGTGCCCCGGTCGGCGAGTTGCAGCATCGCGTACGCCGTCACCGGCCCGTGCCGGTCGGCGACCAACGATCCCGTGTGCCGCGACCGGATCTCCCCCGCCCACGGGTGGTACCCCTCGAAGATCGCGTTCGCGATGCCGGTGCCCCGGGTCTCCGTCAGGAAGTCCGTCCGGAACCCGATCAGGCCACGCGACGGGACGACGTACTCGACCTTGATCCGACCGGTCCCGTGCCCGCCCATGTGCTCCAGCCGCCCCTTGCGGTTGGCCAGCAACTGGGTCAGCGCGCCGAGGTGTTCCTCCGGCGCGTCCACGGTCAGCTTCTCGAACGGCTCGCACAGCTTGCCGTCGATCGTGCGGGTCACGACCTCCGGCTTGCCGACCGTCAGCTCGAAGCCCTCGCGGCGCATCTGCTCGACCAGGATCGCCAGCGCCAGCTCGCCGCGGCCCTGCACCTCCCACGCGTCCGGCCGCTCGGTCGGCAGCACCCGGACACTCACGTTACCGACGAGTTCGGCGTCCAACCGGCTCTTGACCAGCCGCGCGGTCAGCTTGCTGCCGCCGTTGCGACCCGCCAGCGGCGAGGTGTTCACGCCGATCGTCATCGAGATGGCGGGCTCGTCGACCGTCAGGCGGGGCAGCGCGACCGGGTTGTCGATGTCGGCGAGCGTGTCGCCGATGGTGATCTCCGGGATGCCCGCGATCGCGACCAGCTCACCGGCGGACGCCTGCTCGGCGGGCACCCGCTCCAGGGCCTCGGTGACCAGCAGCTCCGTGATGCGGACGTTCGACACCGAGCCGTCCTCGCGCATCCAGGCCACGGTCTGGCCCTTGCGGATGCGACCGGCGTGGATGCGGCAGAGCGCGATCCGGCCGAGGAAGCTGGACGCGTCGAGGTTGGTGACCAGGGCGCTCAGCGGGGCGCTCGGGTCGGCCAGCGGCGCGGGGACCTTGGTGAGCAGCAGCTCGAACAGCGGGTCGAGGTTCTCGCTGTCCGGCAGGCCACCGTCGTCGGGCTGGTTGAGGCTGGCGCGGCCCGCGCGGGCGGAGGCGTAGACGACCGGCAGGTCCAGCACCGACTCGTCCAGGTCGTCGAGCTCGGCGGCGAGTTCGAGCAGCAGGTCGTGGGTCTCCTCGACGACCTCGGCGATGCGGGCGTCCGGCCGGTCGACCTTGTTGACCACCAGCACCACGGGCAGCTTGGCGGCCAGCGCCTTGCGCAGCACGAAGCGGGTCTGCGGGAGCGGGCCCTCGGAGGCGTCGACGAGCAGGACGACGCCGTCGACCATGGACAGTCCACGTTCGACCTCGCCGCCGAAGTCGGCGTGGCCGGGGGTGTCGACGACGTTGATCACGACCGGGCCGTCCGGGGTCTGCCTGCGCACGGCGGTGTTCTTCGCCAGGATCGTGATGCCCTTCTCCCGTTCGAGCTCGCCGGAGTCCATGACCCGGTCGACGAGCTCGGCACGGGCGGCGAACGCGCCGGATTGGCGCAGCATGGCGTCGACCAGGGTGGTCTTGCCGTGGTCGACGTGCGCGACGATCGCGACGTTGCGCAGGTCGTTGCGGCGCAGGCCGGTGTCGGCCTGCTCGGCGGTGGCGGTCGCTGTGGGCACGCGCGTGCTCCTGGTTCCTTGCTCGGCGTTGGAGGGCGGCCCAGGGCTCGGTGGTGATCTGCGTGGGCGCCCGCGCAGCTAGAGAGCTGCTCATGGCTGCCAACAGGATACCTCGACCCTGGGTGTGAGCAGCACCACGCACGGTATCGACGAAGGTTAACCTAACCTCAGTGGGGATTTCACGTGCGGAGGACCGATGGCGAAGAAGCGGACACCGGCCCAGGCGGTGAAGAAGTTGATGAAGGCGGGCAAGGTGAAGTCCCGCTGCTGCCAGTCCCGTCCCCGGTGCGGCAAGTGCCCGGTGCTCGCGCTGAAACGATTGAAGGCCGCGTGACCGCTGCGCTACGGTTCGCCCGATGATGCGCACGCTCGACGTCAACCAGTGGTGGGGCCCCAACCGGCGGCCCTGACGTTGTGCACCCCTCAGGCCGCCCACCCGGGCGGCCAGGGGACCCCGGGACGGGCAGCCCCGGCTTCCAGGAGCGAATGATGACCCGCCTGTCCGCGATCACCCCGTCCGGTCACGCCCAGTTGGGCAACTACCTCGGTGCCATTCGCCGCTGGGCGGGTGAGGGCAGCCCCGGCGACCTGTACTTCGTGAGCGACCTGCACGCGATGACGGTGTCGTACAACCCGGCGAAGCTGCGGTCGCTGTCCCGGGAGACCCTCGCCGTGCTGCTGGCCGCGGGCATCGCCCCCGACCGCGTCTTCGTCCAGTCCGACCTGGTGCGCGAGTTGGGGGCGCTGAGTTGGGTCCTGGAGTGCGCGTGTTCGTACGGCGAGGCCGCGCGGATGACCCAGTTCAAGCAGAAGGCGGACGGTCAGGGCGTGGTCCGGCTCGGCCTGCTGACCTATCCGGTGCTGATGGCGGCGGACATCCTGCTGCAGGGCGCGGACGAGGTCCCGGTCGGCCAGGACCAGACGCAGCACGTGGAACTGGCCCGAAGTCTGGCCCGCCGGTTCAACTCGACCTACGGCGATGTCTTCGTGGTGCCCCGAGCGGTGATGGCGGGCACGGCCGCCCGGGTGATGGACCTGTCCGACCCGACCAGGAAGATGTCGAAGTCCACTCAGGACAGTGCCGGGGTGGTCTTCGTCCTGGACGACCCGGACCTGGTCCGCCGCAAGATATCCCGGGCCGCCACCGACAGCGACAACCGCCTGGAATACCGCCCGACGTTCCAGCCCGGCCTGGCGAACCTGTTGGAGATCCTCGCTTCCTGCACCGGCCGCTCCCCCATCGAGGTCGCCGAGGACCACACCACCTACGGCGAGTTGAAGGAAGCGGTCGCCGAGGCCGTCGTCGCCGAACTCGCGCCCCTGCGCGCCCAAGCCCTCGAATACCTGGACGACCCGGCGGGTTTGGACTCCATTCGGGCGGCGGGCGCGGAAAGGGCGAGGGAACGCGGGAAGCACATCCTGGAGGCGGCGCTGCGCATGGCGGGCGTGGGGTGAACCGGCGTCGTCAGACAAGGGGCGCGAAGAAGAACGTGTCCCTGCGGTAGATGAGGCCGGTGCGGTTGAGCCGGAAGAAGTCCGCGAAACGCAGGGTGATGTCGGTGGAGTCGCGGAGGGTGCCGGTGAAAGTTCCGTTGACCGCGATTTCGTGGTCCCCCGCGACAAGCTGGTCGACGTGGTGGTGGCCCGCCGCGATGACGCGTTCGTCCTGGTAGAAGTGGCGGAGCATGTCCTGGCCGACCAGCGGGTCGTATCCGGGGCGGTGGTAGGCGGCGTCATCCGCGAACAGCGCGAGCAGGGCGGGGACGTCGTTGGCGTCGACGAGTTCGTAGTAGTGCAGGACGACATCGGTATTGGTCACATCCGGTCTCCAGAGGTCTGCTGGGTGGTGGGATCGGGTCCGGCGCGAGGGCCGGACCCGATCGGCTCATCGGTTTCAGTGGTCGTAGCTCATGGAAATTCCTCCTCTCCGAAGGGCGGTTCCATGGGCGGTTCCCATGTCTAAGGGGTGAAGGTGACCGGGAAGTCACCAATCGTCCGGACGGTCGCGGTGTGCCGCCGGGTCGGTTTTCCCGCCAGTCGCAGCCTGCTCGGGCATTCGTTGATGGCGGCGATGAGTTCGCGGACGCCGAGTTGGCCGAAGGTGAGGCCGATGCAGGCGTGCGGGCCCCAGCCGAAACCGAGGTGGCGGTTGGGTTTCCGGTCCAGGACCAGTTCCTCCGGTCGGTCGAACTCGCGCGGGTCGCGGTTGGCGGCGGCCATCAGGGTGACGATGGTCTGGCCCGCCTCGATGTCGACGCCGCCGATGGTCACCGGGCGGGTGGCGACCCGGCTGGTGGCCTGCGCGGGGCCGTCGAAGCGGATCAGCTCGTCGGCGGCGGTGCCGAGCAGACCGGGGTCGTCGCGGAGCCGGTCGAGGGCGTCCGGGCGGTCGAGCAGGGTCAACACGACGTTCCCGGCGGTGGCGTAGAGCGTGCCGAAGCTGGCGTTGAAGGTGGTCGCGGCCGTGTTGCGCAGGTAGTGGTCGGGTACCTGTTCCTGTTTCGCGCTCGCCAGCAGTTCGCTGAACGTGCCCGGTCGCCGTTCGGCGGCGAACCAGTCCTCGACCAGGCCGTTGAGCCGTTTCCTGGCCTCGTCGCCGGGGCCGATGGCCTCGGGGCGCAACCCGGCGTCCATCCGCTGCGCCAGGGCGTCGGAGATGGCCGTGTACTCGCGCAGCCCCGGCGGTTCGACGCCGAGCAGCTCGGCCGTCATCACCAGCGCGAACGGGCCCGCGACCTCGGTCATGAAGTCGAACTCCGGCTGCCGGGCCAACCGCTCGAAGATCACCCGCAGCCGGTCCCTGGTGCGCCGCCCGACCTCGGCGACGTCCTGGGCGCGCAGCGAGTTGACGAAGACGCTGCGGACGGGCAGTTGCGCGGGCGGGTCGAGGGCCTGCAGGTTCTGCCGGAACTCGGGGATCTCCTCGCCGACCCGCCGCCGGTCGCGGGCGAACAGGTCGTAGTCGCGCAGCACGGTCTGGCAGTCGCGGTAGCGGCTGAGCACCCAGGACCGCATGCCCTCGTGCCAGAGCACCGGCCGGTGTTCGCGCATCTCGGCGTAGGTGGGGTACGGGTTTTCCAGCATGTCCGGGGCGAGCGGGTCGTACCGGAGGGTGAGAGGCATTGTCCTAGTCCCATTTCCGTCGCGGGAACACCGAGTCGATGGCGCGCAGATGGTCGGGTTCCTCGTCCGCCCGGCAGACCAGGCCGAAGAAGAAACCCTTGGTGGCGGGCATGCTCAGGAAGACCCCGCCGCGGTCGGGGTGGTAGCCGACACCAGCCGCGGCGACCCGGTCGAGGAACTGGGCGGTGGTCAGGTCCGGCCAGGACGGTGGCGCGGTGTGCTGGCGCAAGACGAGGCCGCCGTCGGTGCGCAGGCCACCGGGCTCGAAACCCATGAGCTGGTAGAGGTGGCTGCTGGTGGTGGTCCGCGCGTTGATCTCGGTCAGCACGATCCGGCCGTCGGCGGTCAGGACGGCGTCGACGCAGAAGTAGCCGCGGTAACCCATGGCGCGGAACACATCCGCCACTCGGGAGGCGTTGGCCACGAACCGTCCGGCTTCCTTTGTGTCCACTTCGGATAGTCCAAGTGTTTCCCGGGAGATCATGCCGTCGGTGAACTCCAGGACCCCCGTGGCGCAGACCCGGCACCCTTGCGCGGTGACCTGCAGTTCGACGTAGAGCGAGTCGCGGACGTCGAGCAGTTGCTCCACGAGCACCGGGAACCGGTTGTCGACCGACGCCCACGCCCACCGCTGGGCCCAGTAGCGGTCCACCGCGTCGGGGCTGCCGTCGAGGTGGTGGACGTGCCGGACACCGATGTTGTCCGGGGGCACCGCTCCGGGTTTGAGCACCATCTCGTTACCGGCGCCCGCCCCGTTCTGCGCCTTCTTGACCAGCACGTCACGGCCAGAGTCGATCAGTTGGGTCATCGCGTTGGCGGCTTCGGCCGGGTCCGAGCAGACGTACCCGGGAGCGGTGGGCGCACCCACTCCGGCGGCGACGGCGCGGAAGGTCGCCTTGCTGTTGGCCAGGTGCCCGCCGCCCTGCGCGACGAACCCGGCGCCGGGAACCCGGTCCGGCAGCCCGAGCCGGTCGGCGAACTCGCCCACCATGGTCGACGGGAACAGCCCGGTCACCTCGGTGACCTCGCCCAACCCCGCCGCGACCTCGGCCACGAACCCCGGGTCGAGCAGCGACCGCGGTTCCAGCCGCCTGCCCTCGTGCGCCCCCGGCGGGGCGACGTGCACCCGGATGGTCGTCGGGTCGATGCCGCGAACAGCGCAGACGTGCTCGACGAAGGCGGTGTCCGGCCGGTCCGAGAGCACGACGACATCGCCTGCGGCGACGAACCAGAAGATCCGCTGCGCCCAGGCGCGCGGGTCCCTGCGCAACCACAGCGACTCGTCGATGTCGTTGGCGACGTGAACGCGCACAACTTCCCCCTCCACCGTTCCAACCGGGCTCGACCGAACCGGTTCGCTACGCCGGGAGCCGTTCCCCGTGCACCGCGCGGACGTGCGCGATCACCTTGTCCATGACCAGTCGGCATTCGGTTTCCGTCGGCGCGGTCACCGAGACGAACCCGATTCCGGCCGAGGTGGTCTCGGTCATGTCGGGCATCGGTTCGCCGGGCCGGACCCGCATCACGACGGTGCCGACGCCGGGAATCGCGCGGACGTCGTCCTCGGTCACCAGGTTCGGCACCCCGGGGATCGACGGCAGGTGGAACCACCCGTGCACGACGTCCTGGTCGACGGTTCGGCGGCCGAGTTCGTCGCCGGTGAAAAGCCGCACGCTCGCCGCCCACAAATCGACCCCGAGCACGCGCTCGGCGGTCATCCCGACCAAGCTCCCACCTGGCCGGATACCGAGCTCACTGGCCACGAACGCGTCCGGCAGGCCGAATGCCTCGAAGTGGAAAACGCCTTTGGTGTAACCGAGTGCGTCGATCGCCCGGGTGGTCAGGTTGTGCGCGTGCCGGTATGTCCGGGGGTGGCGGCGGGGCGGCAACGCGACCGAGCGGGACGGTTGCCCGTCTTTCGTGGTCAGCAGTGGTTCGCCGTACCGGGACACCATGAGGTCGGTGACCCGGCCGCCCTCGACGATGCCGTCGAAGTGCCATTCCGGCCCGTCCAGGAATTCCTCCACCATGAGCCTGCTCAGTTGCGGGTTGTCCTTGGCCTTGGTGAAGACCTCGGCGTAGGAATCCGCGCGGGACACCGATTCCGCGCCGCCCGCCGCCAGCGGTTTGATGACCAGTGGGGGTTTCAGGCCGGCCGTGGTGAGCGCGTCGCGGACCTGCTCGACGGACTCGGCGCCGTTGGTCAGCACGTGCCACCGCGCGGTCGGTATCCCCGCGTCGGCCCACCTGGCCTTCTGGATCGCCTTGTCCCGGCACACCAGCGCGACCTGCGGATCGACCGAGATCGCGCCCAGCCGCGCGCCGAGCAGGGCGGTCGAGACGACGGCGAGCTCGTTCGCGGTCAGCACCGCGTCGACCCGGTCGGCGACGCCGAGGTGGTGCAGCGCCGACCACAACGACTCGGTCTTGCCGTACGAGTCGACCACGCACCGGCGGGCGATCAGCGATTCCGACTGCCGGACGCGGTCGCGTTGCGCCGCTTCGTACAACACCGTGGTCTCGTGCCCGTCGCGGTGCAGTGCGTCGATTACCTCCGCGCGTGGCCCAACCAGGACGACATGCATGGTTCCCCCAGTCACCGGCGAACGTCGTTCACACCCGTTCCCAATTCGGTGAGGAATTAACTCACGTTTCCCAACGTAGTAAGCGCCGCCAATTTCGGTCAACCATCGGATGGAGCAACCTGCGGACGGCCGCCTCTCACCCAGGGTGAGGAAAAGCCGCCAAACCGGGCTTCCAGCCACCTTCGCCGGACATTCCGACCATTTGCCCATGGATTACTCTTGCTTTACTTTTGATTTAACTTCACCGGGATGGCCGAGTCCGACCGGCGGCTTGACCTGCGTACGTTGGGCATTGGCGAGAACCGGGGCGAGTCCGTTGCGCTGTGGCATACTGCGACGCTGTGACTACCGCGAGCACGGGGCAGAATTCGACGACTCCCGGATCGGATAAACCGGAAACCCCATCACCGTTCCGCGACACCGGGTTCCGGTGGTTCTTCCTGGGCCGATTGGTGTCACTGTTCGGCAGCGCGATGACGCCGGTCGCGCTGGCGTTCGCCGTGCTGCAGCGGACCGGCAGCCCGAACTACCTCGGTTATGTGCTCGCGGCCCAGATGATCCCGATGGTCGCTTTCCTGGTGATCAGCGGCGGTATCGCGGACCGCTATCGGCGGGACGTGTTGTTGCGGGTCGCGAACCTGGGGTCGGGCATCACCCAGGCCGGGGTGGCGGTGATCGTGCTCGTCGACGCGGCCCCGTGGCTGCTGGTGCCGGTGGCGTTCCTCAACGGCGTGATGGAGGCGTTCACCACGCCCGCGCTGCGCGGCATCGTGCCGCAACTGGTGCCCACGGGGTCGGTGCAACGGGCGAACTCGGTGCTGAGCTCGTCCCGGAACGCGATCAGAATCCTCGGCCCCACAGCGGCGGGCATCCTGGTGGCAACGATCGGCGGCGGCTGGGCGATCGCCATCGACGCGGCCACCTTCCTGTTCGCGGCCGCCTGCATGGCGCGGGTGACCCTGCCGTCGAAACCGAAGGCGGCTTCGGGCAACCTGGTGCGGGAGTTGACGGAGGGCTGGTCGTACTTCCGATCCCTGCCCTGGGTCTGGTCGATCACCATCGCCTGCGCGGCGATCAACGCGGTGCAGGTCGGCATCTGGCAGGTGCTCGGCCCGGTGATCGCGAACGGCACCATCGGCTCGACCGGCTGGGGCGCCGTGCTCAGCGCCAAGGCCGTCGGTCTGCTCGTGCTGAGCCTGGTGATGTTCAAGCTGACCGTCCGCCGCCCCCTGGTCACCGGCCTGATCGCGGTCTCCGCGACCGCCGCCCCCCTCGTCCTGCTCGGCACCGGACCAACCATCGTCTGGCTGGCAGTCGCCTCCTTCGTCGCGGGCGCGGGCGCGTCGCTGTTCGGGATCATCTGGGACACCACCCTGCAAACGAAGATCCCGAACACCATGCTCTCCAGAGTAACCTCCTACGACGACTTCGGCGCCTTCGCCACCATCCCCTTGGGACAGTTGGCCGTCATCCCGGCCGCCGCCGCCCTGGGCGCGAACAACGTCGCCCTGTTCGGCGGAATCATCTTGTTCGTAGTCGCCCTGACCCCACTGCTGCTGACATCGGTCCGAACCATGACCAGCACCGAGGCACCCACACAGGGGTAGCGCTGGGACTAGAAGTCCTCAATGTCGTTCACCACGACGATCTCGACTTCCAGTGTGCGGGCGATCGCATCGAGGAAGCGCGTCGTGGTGAGGAACCATTCCTTCCCGGCGACCCTGCTCACATTGAGCGAATGGTCCGCCGATTTCAGCAGGTAGTGGAACTTCTTTTCCAGGTCTTCCGGGGAATGCGCGCCCGCGCGGTAGATGCGCAGGAGGATGGGGTCTTCGGGTAGCGCGGTGGTACGGCCCTGCGCTTGGACTCGCTCCATGATGTCCCGTGCGCTCCGGCCGACTTTCAGCAAGGTGTGGCCGGTGGCGGGGTCATACGGGTACCGCAGGTAGTGCGGCAGCGCGTACACGTAGACACCAGTCTCCTTGCGGGACTCGGCGGTTGTCGAGAACCGCAGGGCCTGCTCGTCCTCGGCTTCGCGCGCGGGCACGTCATCGGCCTGCAATTCGAGCACGGCGAGTCGCGCCGACAGGTAGACGCGGGTGGGCTCGGTGAGGTGGTGTTGTTTCGCGATGGCGCGGAGTCGGCGCGCTACCTGCATGGCCATGGACGGTTTGCCCGGAATCCGGCCTTCGAGCAGGGCCTTGATGATTTGCGTGTAGTTCCAGACGAAGTTCGACGTCGCGACGTTGAGGGCGGCGGCGATCTCGTCGGGCGACTGCCCGGCCTGCTGGCCGCGGTAGACGTCACCCAGTCGGGACTCGTCCTGCTCGAGGTAGGACCGCAGTTCGTCGTGCACCGACTGCGGCGGGCGTTCGGCGGCTTCCGTGGGCTCTGTCACGTGGCCATGGTGCCAGGAGGCGTGAAAACGGGCCGCCTTGGCGTGTCATTGTGGATTTTCACGCGGCCCGCGTGGTGGTGCGGTAAGTGTGCGGCGGTACGATTCCCGGGGTAGGGGAAACGGTCGGGGGTCGGATTCGGAGTACGTGCGTGAAGGAATTCCTCGACGGGGTGTCGGGTGCCGGGATCGATGATCGGCATTTCGTGCGGCACGTGGAGCGTGGGGCCGCCGATGTCGGGGGGTCGGTGACCTGGCACAGCGGGCATTGGGTTGGGGAAATCTGCCGCGGGGGCGTACGGGGGTTGATCGTCGGGTATGTGTTTCCGCTGAACGACGCGGCGGCGGCGCGGGCGGCCAGCGACAAGGTCGCGACAACGGTTTTGTTGCGGGCGGCCAAGGTTGAGTGCGTGGAGCACCGGTTGGTGCGGCCGGGCTGGAAGGGGTCGCCGCGGGTGAACTGGCGGGCGGAGTTGCCGGTGGTGGTGAAGCCGAACTCCGAGTCGGGTGGTCGCGGGGTCGTGTTGGCGCGCACGATGACGGAATTGGACCAGGCCATTGCGTCGCTCGGTGAGCGGTACCTGGCTTTGGCGTGGTCGCCTTTCCTGGACATCACCGACGAATACCGCGCCGTGTTCCTGGACGGCAGGTTGTTGTTGGCGTTCCGGAAAATCCGCACCGACCCGGCCGAGTGGCGGCACAACCTGCACCTCGGCGCCATCCCGGAACTCTGCGTCGAACCATCCACTGTGGATCGCCTCGCCGACGTCGGCGGGCAGGCCATGGCCGCGCTCGGCCTGCGCTTCGCCACCGTCGACATCGTCCGCGTCGGTGACCAGGACGTGGTGTTGGAGGTCAACAGCGGGGTGTCCCTGGAGCGCTTCAGCAGGCACAGCCGCGAGTACGCCGCCCTCGCCGGTGACGTCTACGCCGCCGCCGTCGCCGCCGCCCTCGTCAACTAACGGTTGACGTCTAGCCGGTCGTCAACCTAGAGTTGACGCCATGAACGCACCCCGGCTCGACGACCTGATCGCCGCCATCGAAACCCGCTCCGACGACCCGCTCACCCGCCTCACCGAGGCCGTCGTCCTCGGCCGCCACCTCGACGAACTCGCCGACCACCTGATCGGCCACTTCGTCGACCGCGCCCGCCGCTCCGGCGCCTCCTGGACCACCATCGGCGACAGCCTCGGCGTCACCAAACAGGCCGCCCAGAAGCGTTTCGTCCCCACCGAGCCCGCCACCGCCGCCGAGGACCTCCGCACCTTCGCCCGCTACCACGACAGCGCCCGCAAAGTGGTGGTCAACTCCCAGGAACAAGCCCGCGCCGCGTCCCTCCCCGAGATCGAACCCGGCCACATCCTGCTGGCCCTCCTCGACGACCCCGCCATCACCACCCTGATCCCCACCGCCGACACCCTCCGCACCACCACCCGCGAAGCCCTCGGCACCGGCCCCACCCGCCTCGACGGCCACATCCCGTTCTCGGCCACCGCCAAGAAAACCTTCGAACTGGCCCACCGCGAAGCCCTCCGCCTCGCCACCGAGACCATCTGGCCCGAACACCTCCTCCTCGGCCTCCTCGCCCTCCCCGACGCCCCCGACTACGGCACCACCCCCGAATCCATCGAAGCCGCCCTCCGCTCCCGCTAGCGCCCTCCCACCCCGCCCGCTCCCCCTCACACCCACCCGCTTCTGCCGCCCCCGCCCCAACCCTCCAACTCCCCCATCCCCGGCCATCCAATTCCAGCCCCGCCTGCTACGTGGCCTCCGGCCAGCCCCCACCCTGTCCCGGGGGGCGTCCCCGGTCCCAGTCTACCGGCTGCCGCCCGGCGCGAAAGGGCGTCGAGAAAGCTGGGGATGGGTCGGAACATTGTGGACAACTCAATGGAGCCGGCGACGACCCACGGCAGTGATCGCGGGGTTCGGAGACGACTTCTCGCCCCGAGCGACTGGCCGACAAGACCCAGATCGGACTCGGGCGTTCATGGTCGGCGATTGAGCGAGTTCCGGCCTGCGCGGGACACAAGCTCGGGCGGCCGAGTCGGCTCCGGCCAGCCCCCACCCGTCCCGGGGGGCGTCCCCGAGGCCAGTCTACCGGTTGACGCTCGCGATGAAAGGGTCGCGCAGGAACTGGGGATGGGGCGAGGGGTTGTGGACAACTCGACGAGGCAGGCGGCGATCCAGGCCTGGTGATCGTGGGTTTTGGGGGACGACTTCTCGGCCCGTTCGGGCGGGCCGATGGGCTCAGGTCGGAACTGAGCGGTCGTGATTGCCGGGCGAGTGGGTTTCGCCGGAGCGGGCATTGGGCTCCGGAGCGGTGCGCGGGGGAGTCCGGGGACGATCTCTCAGCGTGCCCAGGCGGTTGGTTGGCGCAGCCGGGGCCAGGTAAAGAGGCGTTCGCAGTGGTGGGTAAACGGCTCCAGCCGGAGCAGGGCTTGGGCAGTCGGGTCCCGGCCAGCCCCCACCCGTCCCGGGGGGCGTCCCCGGAGCCAGTCTACCGGCTGACGCCCGCGGTGGACGGGCGGCGGAGAAACTGGGGATGAGGCGAGGCGTTGTGGACAACTCGACGAGGCTTCCAACGATCCGGGGCGGTAATCGCGGGGCTTGAGGGATGGCTCCTCGGCGTGCTCGGGCGATTGACCAGCAGGGGTCAAGCACAGGGCGTGGTCAAACAGGGGTGAGGACCAGAGCAGGGCGTGGCGGCAGTACCTGATCGACGAGGCTGACGTGGGGTCGTTGCCGGAGCGAGTGCGCACGAGTAGGCGGAGCGGATCGGGTTCGGGTTCCAGTCGTTCCACCTGTTGCCGCGAAGCCGGCGAACCCGGGACGAGCGTGGTGGGCAGGTTTGGGCCAGCGCGGCGCGGGCGGGTTCCGACCAGCCCGGTCGGAACCCGCCCAGCGAGGGGTCAGGCCAGGGTGGCTTCGATGTCGGTGGCCAGGGCGATGTCGGCGGTGGTCAGGCCGCCTGCGGAGTGGGTGGTGCAGCGGAAGGTGACCTTGTTCCAGCGGATGTCGATGTCGGGGTGGTGGTTGTGCGCCTCGGCGATGGTGGCGACGCGGTTGACGGCGGCGATGGCGGCGGCGAAGTCGGTGAGTTCGGCCACGCGGCGGAGGGCGCCGTTGTCGAGGGTCCAGGTGGGGAGGGTGCCCAGGGCCTTGCCGATGTCGGTGTCGCTGAGTAGTTCGGCCATGGTGTCCATCTTGACCGCTCCGGCAGGCGTACGCTCAGGGCGCCACGGGAGTCCGGGTCGCGCCGGGCTGAGAGGGGGGCACGCGGCCCCCGACCGTCCACACCTGATCGGGGTCATGCCCGCGCAGGGAGGTGCTCGTGGCGCGCTCGCGCGACGAGGAAGGGCTTGCTGATGCGGCGTCTCGGTCCCCTGTTGGTGGTGACGGCTTTGGTGGCGGGATGTTCTTCGACGCCAACAAACAGCCACACCGTCGTGCTGGTCACGCATGACTCGTTCAGTGTCGACCAGGGGGTGCTCGACGCGTTCAAGGCGGATACGGGCATCACGATCGACGTGCGCAAGACCGGTGACGCGGGTGCGCTCACCACGCAACTCGTGTTGACCAAGGCGGCGCCGATCGGGGACGCGGCGTTCGGTGTGGACAACACGTTCGCGTCGCGAGCGTTGCAGGAGGGGGTTTTCGCGGAGTACCAGGCGAAGGACTCCGACAAGGGTCCGCAGAACTACGCGATCGACAAGCGGTTGACGGCGGTGGATGTCGGCGATGTGTGTGTGAACGCCACACAGGACGTCGACGCGAAGACGTTCGAGGACCTCGCTGATCCCCGGTTCAAGGACCAGTTGGTTGTGGAGGATCCATCCACAAGCTCGCCCGGGTTGGCGTTCCTGTTGGCGACGATCGCGCACTACGGGAACCAGGGCTGGGTCAACTACTGGCAACGGCTCAAGGCGAACGGGGTGAAGGTCGACAGCGGCTGGGAGGAGGCGTACAGCCAGGACTTCGCCGGGTCGTCGGGCAAGGGGCCGCGCAAGCTGGTCGTGTCGTACGCGTCGTCGCCGTCGGCGGAGATCGGGGACGACGGGAAGGCGCGGACGAAGGCGCTGCTGGACACCTGCTTCCGGCAGGTCGAGTACGCGGGCGTGCTCAACGGCGCGAAGAACCCGGACGACGCGCGCAAGGTCGTCGACTTCCTGATCTCCGAGAAGTTCCAGAAGCTGGTGCCGGACGCGATGTACGTCTACCCGACCCGGGACGGCGTGGCCCTTCCCGAGCAGTGGCAGCAGGCGGCGCCGAAGCCGGAGAGCCCGGCGACGGTGCCCGCGGACCAGATCCAGGGCAACCGGGACCGGTGGATCGAGCAGTGGCGCGCGGCCGTCCGGGGCTGACCGGGGCGCTCGTCACCGCCGCCGTGCCGCTGGGGTTCCTCGCGGTGTTCTTCGTGTGGCCGGTGCTGGCGATCATCCGGCTCGGCGGTGGCGGCGGGGTCGCCGCGGTGCTGTCCAGTTCGGACACCTGGCGGGTGGTCGAGTTCACCGTCGGGCAGGCCGCGGCGGCGACGGCGGTCGCGGTGCTGACCGGCCTGCCGGTCGCGTTCCTGCTTGCGCGCACCGCTCTGCGAGGTCACACCCTGGTCCGGGCGGTGGTGATGGTGCCGTTCGTGTTGCCGACCGTGGTGGTCGGTTTGGCGTTCCGTTCCCTGCTCGGTGGCGGCGCGCTGCCGATCATCCTGGCCAACGCGTTCTTCAACGTCGCCGTGGTGGCCAGGACGGTGGCCGCGCTGTGGTCGCATGTGGACAGACGAGCCGAGGATGCCGCGCGTTCCCTCGGCGCGGGTCGGGCGAGAACGTTCTTCTCGGTGACGTTCCCGGCGCTGCGGCCCGCGGTGTTCTCGTCCGCCGCCGTCGTGTTCCTGTTCTGCGCCACCAGTTTCGGCGTGGTCCTGCTGCTCGGCGGCGGCGAGTACTCGACGCTGGAAACCGAGATCTACCTGCGCACGGTGCAACTCTTCGACCTGCCGGGCGCTGCCGCGCTGTCGCTGCTCCAGGTGACCTCGGTGATCGCGGTCCTGGTCATCGGCGCGGTCCTGCGCCGCAGGAGCACGACGTTGAACCTGCGTGTGGACACCGCCCGGCGGCCGCGCGGTGGCGAATGGTTCGTGGTCGCCGCCGCGTACGCGGTCGTGATCGCCCTGCTCGTCCCCATCATTTCCCTCGTCGCGAAATCCAGCTTCAACGGCTTCAAAGCCCTGGCGGGCACCGGTTTCCGTGGCTCGCTGCAAATCACCGGCTGGGACGCGGCCCTGAATTCCGTGAAAGCCGCCACCTATGCGACGCTGCTCGCGCTCGCCCTCGGTGTCGTCGCCTGTGTCGCCCTGGTGACGTTGAGCCGAACCCGTGCCCGCCCGAGCCTTGTCGAATCCATTGACACCGCCCTCATGCTGCCGCTGGGCGTTTCCGCCGTCACAGTCGGTTTCGGCTACCTCATCACCCTCGACAAGCTTCCCGGGGACCTCCGCACGTCACCGATGCTGGTCCCGCTCGCACAAGCTCTTGTGGTCACCCCTTTGGTCATCCGCACATTGCTTCCGGTGCTTCGTTCGATCGATTCCCGCCTCCGCCAAGCCGCCGCCACCCTCGGCGCTTCCCCGTGGCGGGTCTGGCGTGAGGTCGACATCCCGCTCGCGTCCCGCTCCTTCATCGCCGCCACCGCGTTCGCCTATGCCGTGGCCCTCGGCGAATTCGGCGCCACCAGTTTCCTCGCCCGGCCCGACTCGGCCACCCTCCCGGTTGTCATCGGCCGCCTCGTGTCCCGCCCTGGCGAACTCAACAACCAAATGGCGTACGCCGCCTGCGCGTTGCTCATGCTCGTCACCACCGCCATCGTCATCGCGGTCGACCGCCTCGGCACGGTAGGGGAGTTCTAGTGCTCCGAATCGAGGGCCTCACCGTCCGCTACGGCCGGACGACGGCGGTGCGCGAAGTCGACCTGGAAATCGCGGACGGCGAGGTGTTGGCGTTGTTGGGCCCATCGGGATGCGGGAAATCGACCCTGCTCAGGGGCATCGCAGGCCTGGAACAAGCGGACGGGGTCGTGGCCTGGGACGGCACCGACCTGGCCGGGACCCCGGTCCACCGGCGGGGTTTCGGATTGGTGTTCCAAGACGGCCAACTGTTCCCGCACCGGGACGTGGCCGGGAACGTCGCGTTCGGACTGAAAATGGCGGGCCTGCCCAAGGAACCACGGGTCGGCGAACTGCTCGACCTCGTCGGCCTCAACGACTACGGCAAGCGCAAGGTGACGGAACTTTCCGGCGGCGAACAGCAGCGGGTCGCGTTGGCGCGGGCCCTCGCGCCGAACCCCAGGCTGCTCCTGCTCGACGAGCCGCTTTCGGCGCTGGACCGGTCGCTGCGAGAGCAGTTGGCCGTTGACCTGTCGCGTTTGTTGAGGGCCGGAAACTCCACCGCCCTGGTCGTCACGCACGACCACGACGAGGCGTTCACCCTCGCCGATCGGGTGGCCATCATGCGGCAAGGGGAGATCGTGCAGTCCGGCTCGCCGGAAGAGGTGTGGCGCTATCCGGTTGATGAAGACACGGCCCGGTTCTTGGGCTGCAGCACGTTCATCGACGGCGAAGTCAGTGGAAACGCGGTCACCACCGAGTTCGGCGAAGTCGAGCTCAGCGCGGAAGACGGCCCGGTACGGCTCGGCCTGCGCCCGGCGGCGTTGAAAACCGGTGGCGAACACCCGGGAATCGTGACCGCCGCGGTCCACCGGAGGGATCACGTGCGGATCACGGTGAAGTCCGCGACGAGAGAGGTCGAGGCGACGGCGCCGATCGGGGTCCAGCCGGGAGCCGTGGTCGGTCTGCGGCTCGACCCCGACGGGATGGCGGTGGTCGGCCAACGGCGACGTCCGCGATAGGACGTCGCCGTCGGCCCCCCAGTGTGGTGGGACGGGTCAGCCGTCCCGGGTCAGCATGCGGCTGAACGCGATGGAGCCGCCGATCGCGAGGTAGCACAGCGCCCGCAAGGTCCCCTCCACCAGCGGACGCCAGGACAGCGGGTCGACGATCACCTCGGAGATCGCGTCCCAACTGGTCACGATCAGCACCGGCCGCAGCCAGTCCAGCGCCGGGATGGACGAGAGCACCCCGGACACGATGATCACGCCGAGGGTCACCACCACCACGATCAGCGGGTGCTCGGTGTACGCCGACACGGCCATCGCGATCGCCGCGACCGCCCAGACCTGGATCGCCACGAACACGACGGTGACCGCCACCCGACCCAGGGCGTCCACAAAGGACAGCGTGGTGCCGGACGCGGTGAGCATGCCGCTGCCCCCCAGCAGCGCCACCCCCGTGATGATCCCGGTGATCGCCATCATGACCACGGCGAGCAGCGTCACCGCCGCCACCCCGAACGCCTTGACCGCCAGCAGCCGACCGCGCCCCACCGGCGCCATCAGCAGCCCGCGCAGCGTGCCGTGCGCCGACTCCCCCGCCAGCGCGTCGGCCGCGAGCATCGCTCCGGTGAGTGGCAGCAGCATCACGACGGCGATGCTCAGCGCGAAGATCGGCAGCAGCATGCCGTTCCCCACCACCAGCGCCGCCATCCCCTCCGCCCCGCTCGACGAGTCCGACGCCGCGATCGAGATCCCGATCCCCATCACGACCGGCACCAGCGCCAACAACCCGAGTCCGATGAGGGTGCGTGGGCGGCGGAGCACCATCCGCAGTTCGGACCGCAGCACCCGCGTCATGGGCGCGCGGCGCACGGGCAACGGTGCGGCCAGCGTGGTCATCGCGCCTCCTCGGTTGTCGGGTTGTTGTCGCGTACTTCGCGCAGGGACGCCGGTTGGATCAGGCCCACCCAGTCGACCGGGGGCGTCACCGGTTCCGCAGGCGCGGTGTTCATCGCGCCTCCTGGGTGATCAGGGTGTCCAGGTCGTCGATCTCGCCCACCGCGGTGTCCTCGGTGAGGCGCGCGAACAGGTCTTCCAGTCCGGTCCGCTGCCGCCGCACCTCGTGCACCGGCACCCCCGCCCGCACCAGCATCTCGACGACCGCGGGCGCCGTGTTCGCCGTCAAATCCACCCGCACCCCGTCCGGCACCGGCCGCGCCGGAATCCGGTTGTCCCGCAATGTGTCCACGGCCAGGGTCACCTCGGGTGTGGACACCAGCAGGTTGGCGCCCCCCGCCTCCAGCAGTTGCGCGAGCTCCCCCTGCGCCACCACCGTCCCCTGGTTCAACACGGCCACGTGCGTACAAGTCGCCTCAACCTCGGACAGCAGGTGCGACGACACCAGCACCGTGGTCCCCGCCGCGTGCAGGTCGGCGATCACCGTCCGCACCTCGCGGGTGCCCGCCGGGTCGAGTCCGTTGGTCGGCTCGTCCAGCACCACGAACCGGCGGGGGACCAGCAGGGCCGAGGCCAGCCCCATCCGCTGCTTCATGCCGAGCGAGTACCCGCGGAACCGCCGACCGGCCGCTCCCGAGAGCCCCACCCGTTCCAGCGCCTCCCCCACCGCCCTCGGAATGTCCGAAGAGGACAGCAGGGGCTCCGCGGCGGCGAACCGCAGCAGGTTCTCCCGGCCGGAGAGGAACGGGTAGAACCCGGGCCCCTCCACCAGCGCGCCCACGTGCGGCAGGGCGCGTGGCGCCCCGTCCGGCATCGCGTGCCCGAGCAGTTCGACCGAACCGGCGGTCGGGGTCACCAGACCGAGCAGCATCCGGATGGTCGTCGTCTTGCCTGATCCGTTGGGGCCGAGCATCCCCAGCACCGCGCCCATCGGGACCTCCAGGTCGACGTTGTCCACGGCGACCGTCCCCCGGTAGACCTTGCGGAGGCCCTTGGTGCGGGCGGCCGCGGATGTCTCCGCGGCCGCCCCGTGCTCGGTCAGCCCGCTCACTTCGCCCCGAGGGCTTCGACGAGTACCTGCTGCGGCACCGCGCCTACCGCCACCCGGCCGTCCGTCGTGATCAGGGCCGTGCCCACCTTGGTGCTGATGACGTACCCGGAGCCGAACGGCCCGGTGACCGGCTTGCCCAGCCGCGACAGCAGACCGGTGACGTCCACCGGGCCGCGGTTCGGGTCCTTGCTCGCCTGCGTCGACAGCAGCGACGCGGGCACCTTGCCGGTGAACACCGTGTCCCAGCCCTCGCCGACGAACTTGCCGTTGACGGCGTTGAACAGGTCGGTGCGCTCCTTCTCGTCGCGCACCGCGCTCGTGCCGTCGGTCACCTTGGCGCCCGCGGGCGGGGTGAAGGTGAACAGCGACGGGTCGGGCGCGCCTGCGTTGAAGGTGGTGAACCCGACCTCCAGCGCGGGTTCGGACTGCCCGTTGGCCAACACCTCGACCCGCACCGGCAGCCGGGTGTCCGCGTCGACGGAGACCCGGACCTCGCGCAGCAGGGTCCGCTCGGTCGGCTTCGGCGTGAGCACGAGCTGGTAGACCGGCCGGCCTGCGACCCGGGCGGTGCCGTCAACCGTGATGACGCTGTCCTGCTGGATCTTCCCGACGATGGTCTGCGCCGCGGTCGTCGGGTCGCTGACCTGGTCGTGCTGCTTGGCCGCGGTGTCCCCGTTGCGGTACTTGACGACGGACCGGTCGGCCGAGTTCCACAGCCAGGTGGTGGTGCCGTCCTGGACGATGGTGCGTTCGGCGCCGCCCTGCTTGAGGGCGATCCGGCCGCGGCCCTGCCCGTCGGAGTAGACGTGCGCGATCTCGCCGCTGCCCGAGCTCTGCGGCAGCCCCGGCACCGGCAGCCCGATGTTGTTCTGCAGCTCGACCGCGCCGTCCATGGCGGGCACCTTCGTGTCGAGGACCGACTGGACCAGGGCCTGCGCGCTGATCGGCGGCAGCACCGGCGGGGCCTCGTTCGCACCGGCGGGGCTGGCGATGAGGACCAGCCCGGTCACCCCCGCGACCGTGCCCGCCGCCGCGACGGCGATGGCCGTCCGTTTCCTGTTCATGGTTTCTCTCCCCTGTTCGGGTTGCTTCGTTCCCGCACCGAGAACCTTGCTCCCCGGTCGCTGAGATGGAGCTGAGAGCGCTCGGCCTGCTGAGAGTCGGCTGAGAGTCCGCTCCGGCTGGGGGGTGTTACGGCCATGATGGCACCTGTGAAGCCTCGGGTGCTGGTGGTCGACGACGAACTCGGCGTGCGCCGGGCGCTGCAGCGCGGGTTGACCGCCGAGGGAATGGACGTGGTCGTCGCCGCCGACGGGCCCAGCGCCCTGCGGGTGGCGTTGACCGGCACGTTCGACGTGATCCTGCTCGACATCATGCTCCCCGGCCTCTCCGGGTACCGGGTGCTGGAGCGGTTGCGGGCCGAGGGCGTGCGGACGCCGGTACTGCTGGTGTCGGCCAAGGACGGCGAGGTCGACCAGGCCGACGGCCTCGACCTGGGCGCGGACGGCTACCTGGTGAAGCCGTTCTCGTTCGTGGTGCTGGTCGCCCAGGTCCGGGCCGTGTTGCGGCGCGGCGCGGAGGACGGCGGTGGCCGCACCCTCAGGTTGGGCCGCCTGGAGGTCGACCGGGGCACTCGGCAGGTGCGGTTCGGTGGGACCCCGGTGGCGTTGAGCCCCCGCGAGTTCGCCGTGCTGGACACGTTGGCGGGTCGGGCGGGGTCGGTGGTCACGAAGGACGAACTGCTGCGCGCGGTCTGGGGCGACGAACAGGCCGCGACGCGCAATGCTGTCGAGGTGTATGTGGGCTACTTGCGGCGCAAGCTCGACGCGGCCGGCGCGGACGGGATCGTGCGCACGGTGCGTGGGCACGGTTACCTGGCGTCGACCTCGGAGCTGGACGCCGTCATCGATCCGGCCACCCCACCGAGGTGATCGGCCCTCGCGACCTGTGGCTCCGCCGATCGATGCGGTTCCGGGTCACTACGGTCGCCACGGCGGTGACGCTCGCGGTGCTTCTTGCGCTTGCCTTCCTCACGAGCCGGATGATCGAGCCCCTGCTGGTTGACTCCGCCGACAGCGAGTTGTCGCCGGTGCTAACCGCGGCGGCAGCGGCGGTCATGGACGGTAGGCCCGTCGAGTCCAGCTCCCCGAGCATCCTCGCGCACGTGTTGGACACGGCTGGGCAGCCGGTTGACGGTAAGCCCGCGCCGGTTCTATCCGCCGCTGATGTACGTGTCCTGAAGGCGGGCACTCCCGTGCTAAGGCTGACGGACTACCCGCCCGTGCGCTGGTTGGGGACAGTGGTGTCTGCCCCGGACGGTTCTCAGCGTGTCGTAGTAGTGGGTACCGGTTTGGCCGGTTACACGACGGCGCACATCAGCACGTTGCACTGGTTGTTGGTGGCCGCGATCATCGTGGCTGCGGCGGGCGCCCTGGCGACGTGGTTCGCGGTGCGGTCGGCGTTGCGACCGGTGCAGCACATGCGGCAGGCGGCCGCGCGACTCGGAGCGGGCAAACGTTTGCCCCTGCCCGCGTCGCGGGATGAGCTGTGGGCCTTGACCGGCGCGTTGAATGATCTGCTGGCCCGCCGCGACCAGGCCGCCGACCGGTTGCGCCGGTTCACCGGGGACGCCGCGCACGAACTGAGGTCCCCGGTCGCGTCGATCCGGGTCCAGGCCGAGGTGGCCGTCCGGCATCCCGACCCGGAGTTGGCGCAAGAGGTGCTGACAGACGTGGTCCACGAGTCGGAGCGCCTGTCCGCGCTGGTGGACGGCCTGTTGACACTCGCGCGGTCGGACGCGGGCGAGGTCCCACCCGCCGAACAGGTCGACCTGTCCGCGGCGGCCTACGACGCCGCCGCCCGTTGTCCCGATGACGGCCCCGAGGTCGTTGTGCACACCCCAGCGGGCTGGTGCTGGGTACTCGCCGCACACAACGAGGTCGACTTGGTGTTGGACAACCTGCTGCGCAACGCGGCAAGACACGCCCGGTCACGGATAACGGTGACGGTTATAGGTGGCTCTACCGTCACTCGGCTGGTCGTAGACGACGACGGCGGCGGTATCCCCGTCGAGCACAGGTCTCGTGTGTTCGACAGGTTCTACCGAGTTCAAGACGACCGCGCTCGTAGTAGTGGTGGCACCGGACTCGGCCTGGCGCTCGTAGCGGAGGTCGTCCGCAGGCGAGGCGGGACCGTACGGGTCGGCGAGTCCCCGGAGGGCGGCGCAAGGTTCCTGGTGAGCTGGCGAACAACAACGGTCGCGTGAGGGGTTATGCAAGTCGTAGTGGGAACAGCGATCGTCGGGGACCGGGGCCTCTTGGCGCAGGAACGCGCCTTCCCGCCGGAGACGGCCGGGAAGTGGGAAGTGCCAGGGGGACGGGTCGAGCCTGGGGAGACAGAAGAAGAAGCGGTCCGCCGGGAGTGCTGGGAAGAGTTGGGCGTGACGGTCAAGGTCGGCGAGCGCGTAGGCCCGGACGTGCCGCTACACGGTGACTACGTCCTACGGGTCTATGCCGCTCGAATCGTCGATGGTGAGCCGGTGGCCCGCGAACACAGATCCCTGCGGTGGTTGAACTCGACGGAGCTAACAGCGGTGGACTGGCTACCGGCTGATTTGGTGCTGCTGCCAGCGCTGCGGGCATTGTTGTAGGGGCGTGCACGGCCGTTGCACGCCCCTACCACTCCTGAGCCGGTGCTCAGCCACCGCTCATGGTCCCGCGCCGACCGCCAACAAGGCGATTTCGTCGGCATGATGCCATGCTTCGTTCGCCTCAACGTTGAGCCCGACCCAGTGACTGTCCCTTGCGGACCGCTACATCGGCTCGGACGGAATCCCCGGCATACGCTCGCCCAGCTCCCATTCAACCGAGGTCGGTCGACTCCCCGTGGACAAAAACTCCGCGAGCGCTGTGTACACAACGTCGATCGGAACAATGCTGCGAGGAGGTATACCCACTTCATAGAATCCTGCCAAGCGGGCATCCTCCCACTCGGTATTCAAGCCGCGCGTCGGAGCCCAGAGGCTGAACCCTTTCCGCCAAGTCAGAACGCCCGTCTCATTGAACACACCGATCGTCAGACTCTCCTGCTGCTCCTCACCTTCCGGATCGTCTTCACCGGCCCAGCGGCTTGCCAACTCCCATACCCACAGGACTTCCACCCCATGCTCATTAAGCTGCTTGACCGCAGCCAGCAGGTCCACCTCGGGCGGAAGATCGTCGACAGCGATCCATCCGCGCTCGAGTACTGGAGCCCAGTAACTCATCGAGTAGCCCTCCCGTGATATGTGTGCTTGAATGGGTTACCTTGGGTGTCAGTGCCAAGGACTGTCAGCGTATACCCCTTGGGAAGAATCCGAGGAAGCGTGCCGTGACATCCGGGAGGGTAGGAGCCGGGCTGAGACCCGCATGGCGCGTTATTTATCACGACACAACCATCTTTTCGCTGCATCGCAACCTGCATGACCGCAACTTTGACCTCGACATGATTTCCGAGCCTATCGGCATTAGGGACACGGAGTTCCCGAATACGCTGAGCTGCTTGCTCCGCCCATGGATCGCGCCTCGTTGCGGTGACCTCACCGAAGTCCTTTCCGTCAAGCAGCACCCATCCGGTCATCGGCGGGGAGTTCGGCTGCCCCGTCCGCACTCGGGGCGGCATGAAGTCGTGATAGGGGATGGCCTCCTCGGGATACCGGTCGCCGTGCGTGTTGGGTTCCCCTTGGGGCTCCGGGGGTGGAGCCGTTCCGGGGGATGGCCGGTCACCGCTCGCACCGGCAGGCGGAGGGCCCGTGGACGAATCGGTAGGGGCAGTGGGTTGTCCGTGATGATCGGCTGCGGCGGAGACCGCCGTACTCGCCTGGGTCAGTGCCGCGTCGAGATCCCCGAGGTGGGACCTCGCGGCCCCCAATAGTCCGATGATCTGCTCGGACCGGGCAGAGTGGCCGAGGGCCGTCTGGACAGCTTGGGTCGTCTCGTCCAACCATCCGGTGAAGCGGTCAACAGCCGCTGACCCCGACGCCGCGATGGATCCGCCCAACTCGCGCAGGCGGCTCGCTTCGCTCTCGATGGACACACACCAGGACTCTAACGAGTGGGTCTGACAGTACGCCGGGATCGCAGCACAGCCCGCTGGCGCAGGCATTCACAGGTCGACGCAAACGGTTCCGCGCCATCTACCTGCAAGGTGGCCAAGCAGTCGCCTGCGATGACCAGGGCGTGTCTATGTCACATCACACGTTGAACCTGAATTCGACAATATCCCCGTCGGACATGGTGTAGTCCTTGCCCTCAATGCGGACCTTCCCCGCCGACTTCGCTGCGGCCATTGTTCCGGCCTCAACCAAGTCGTCGTAGGAAACGACCTCCGCCTTGATGAAGCCGCGTTCGAAGTCGGTGTGGATGACACCTGCGGCCTGTGGCGCGGTAGCCCCCTGTGGAATGGTCCACGCCCGGGATTCCTTGGGGCCCGCGGTCAGGTAGGTCTGCAGGCCGAGGGTGTGGAAGCCTGCGCGGGCGAGGGCGTTGAGGCCGGGTTCGGTTTGGCCGACCGACTCCAGCAGTTCCAGTCGGGATTCGGCGTCCAGTTCCAGTAGTTCCGCCTCGACCTTCGCGTCCAGGAAGACCGCGTCGGCGGGGGCTACCAGTTTGGTCAGTTCGTCGCGTCGGGCGGGGTCGCTGAGGATGGCTTCGTCGGCGTTGAAGACGTACAGGAACGGCTTGGTGGTGAGCAGGCTCAGTTCGCGCAGCAGGGAGACGTCCACGCCCGCGGAGAACAGGGTGCGGCCGCTGTTCAACAGGTCCCTGGCGGCGACGGCGGCTTCCAGGGTGGGGCGGGCCTCCTTGCGGGTGCGCGCCTCCTTCTCCAGCCGGGGCAGCGCCTTCTCCAGGGTCTGCAGGTCGGCAAGGATCAACTCCGTGTTGATCGTCTCGATGTCGGCGAGCGGGTCGACCACGCCGTCGACGTGGATGACGTCCGGGTCGTCGAAGACGCGGATGACCTGGCAGATGGCGTTGGCCTCGCGGATGTTGGCGAGGAACTTGTTGCCGAGGCCCGCGCCCTCCGACGCGCCCTTCACGATGCCCGCGATGTCGACGAAGGACACCGTGGCCGGGACGACGCGCTCGGAGGCGAAGATCTCGGCGAGCCTGTCCAGCCGGGGGTCGGGCAGCGGGACGATCCCGACGTTCGGCTCGATGGTGGCGAACGGGTAGTTCGCCGCGAGCACGTCGTTGTTCGTCAGGGCGTTGAACAGGGTGGACTTGCCGACGTTGGGCAGGCCGACGATCCCGAGGGTCAAACTCACGGTGCCTGAGTCTACGGACCCCCACCCCGGATGCCCGCGCCCGGCGCCCGGTGCGAAATAGTTACCAACACCGTTCCCAGTTGTGGCTACGGAACGCTGTGTGTCGTCCGCCAGACATACGCAGGAAATCCCCCATTCGATGGGTAACGCGCGGGCACTCTGCGACGATGCGTGTGCGCTGCGCACTAATACAGTGTGATGAACCCAACCGGATTAGCCCAAATGGACGCTAGTCACCGGCATCCCCGCCAACAACACTCCGTGAGCGCCCCGCCGGCCACGGAGGGTCCGACGGCGCGCACCCAGCTCACCCGCTGAGGAAGAAGGAACGTGGGATGAACCAACCCCCCAGGCGCCGCAGAGGCCGGGTCGCGATCGGACTGGTGGCCCTGACCACCGCCGTCGCGGGCGCCGTGCTCGGCACTATCCCCACCGCGGTCGCGGCACCGAACACCGCGGCGGACACCCCTGCACCCGCCGACAGCGACGGTCTCGGCAAGCACGACCAAGAGCTGCTGAACAAGGCGCAGCAGGCGGGCAAGAAGACGGTCACCGTCCTCATCGCCACCGAGAAGCAAGGCACCGCCGCCGCCCACGTCGACGAGCTGTCGAAGGCGGGCGCGAAGGTCGAGTACCGGGACGACCAGATCGGCTACGTGCGCGCCGAGGTCCCCGTCGACAAGGTCGCCAAGGTCGCCAAGCTGCCCGGCGTCTCCGCGCTCGACCTGGACGAGAACGTCCCGCTGTCGGACCCGAAGCCCGAGGCAGCGAAGGACCCGTCCCCGCAGCCCGCGCCCGGCCCGACCACGCCGAACCACAACTCGTACATGCCGACCGGTGACACCGGCGCGTCGCAGTTCGTCGAGGAGCACCCGACCTGGGACGGCCGCGGCACCAGCGTCGCGATCGTGGACTCCGGCATCGACCTGGACCACCCCGCGCTGAAGACCACCACCACGGGCGAGCGCAAGATCACCGACTGGGTCACCTACACCGACCCCACGTTCACCAACGGCGTCAACAACGACGACGACCCGACGTGGATCCAGATGACCAAGACCACCACCGGCGCCGAGAACGGCCTGCCCAACGAGACCGGCACGCTGCGCTACGGCGTGTTCAACGAGCGCGACCCGCGCCTCGGCGGCGAGCTGGGCAACGACGTCAACCGGGACGGCAACCCGGCCGGTAGCTCCGGCCTGTTCGGCGTGCTGTGGAACCCGGCGACCAGCACCGTCTGGGTCGACGCGAACCAGAACGGCACCTTCGGCGACGACAAGCCGATGACCGACTACAAGGTCCGCAACGACGTCGGCTACTTCGGCACGGACAACCCGGCGACGGCGATCAAGGAGTCCATGCCGTACGTCGTGCAGACCGACCCGGCCGACAACGAGGTCAACATCGGCATCGTGTCCGGTGAGCACGGCACGCACGTGGCGGGCATCGTCGCGGGCAACCGCCTCTTCGGCGGCCAGATGACCGGCGCGGCCCCCGGCGCGAAGCTCGTGTCCGTCCGGGTCTGCCTGTTCATCACCGGCTGCACCAACCACGCGCTGCTCGAGGGCATGATCTACGCCGCCCGCGACGCCGGTGTGGACGTCATCAACATGTCGATCGGCGGCCTGCCGCAGCTCAACGACGCGAACAACGCGCGCGCGGAGCTGTACGACCGCCTTATCGACACCTACAACGTGCAGATGTTCATCTCCGCGGGCAACGACGGCGCGGGCGAGAACACCGTGGGCGACCCGTCGGTGGCCACGAAGGTCATGTCCGTCGGCTCCTACATCGCCCGTGACACCTGGAAGGCGAACTACGGGTCCGACTCGCTCAGCGACGACAACCTGCACCCGTTCTCCTCCCGCGGCCCGCGTGAGGACGGCGGCTTCAAGCCGGACATCATCGCCCCGGGTTCGGCCATCTCCACCGTGCCGACCTGGCAGCCGGGTGGCCCCGTCGTCGGCACTTACGACCTGCCGCCGGGTTACGCGATGCTCAACGGCACCTCTATGGCGTCCCCCCAGGCCACCGGTGCCGCCGCGTTGCTGGTGAGCGCCGCCAAGGCGAAGAACGTGTCGCACACCGCGGCGCAGATCCGCCTCGCGTTCCGCTCGACCGCGCGGTACCTGTCCAACGTGGGCGCGTACGAGCAGGGCAACGGCCTGATCGACACCCGCAAGGCGTGGAACCTGCTGAAGAACAACCCGTCGATCACCGACATCTCGGCATCGGTCCCGGTCAACACCGCGCTGTCCAGCCTGCTCAAGACCCCGGGCGTGGGCATCGGCATCAACGACCGCGAGGGCGTCAAGTCCGGTGACCGCTACACCCGCACCTACACGCTGAACCGCACCACCGGCCCGGACGCGCCGACCACGTACCAGGTCAAGTGGGTCGGCAACGACGGCACGTTCAGCTCGCCGTCGACGGTCACGCTGCCGAAGAACAGCGCGGTGCAGTTCACCGTCAACGTGAACGTCAAGGGCGCGGGCGTGCACTCGGCGATCATGAACCTGGACAGCCCGCTCACCTCGGGCATCGAGGGCCAGACGCTGAACACCGTCATCGCCGCCCAGGACTTCACCGCGGCGAACAACTACACCATCCGCAACTCCGGTGTCGTGGGCCGCAACGAGACGCAGTCGTTCTTCTTCCGCGTCCCGGCGAACACCCCGGCCTTCAAGCTGGACCTGCAGGGCGGCGGCACCGCCGCGGGCGCCGGGCAACTGCGCTTCCTGCGCTTCCACCCGTACGGCTACCACCTCGAGGCCAACACCTCGACCAACTGCTACAACCCGCCGGTGGCCGGGTGCGACGGGGGCGACCCGAACAGCCGCACCCTGACCAACCCGTTCCCGGGTGTGTGGGAGGTCGTCGTCGAGTCCCGCCGCACCTCGGACGTCGCGCTCGCGCCGTACGTGCTGACCGCGTCGGTGCTCGGTGCGACCGTCGCGCCGAACCCGGACACGATCGCCTCGGCGACCGTGGGCTCCCCGGTGGCGCGCAGCTACACGCTGAGCAACCTGTACGGCTCCTTCAACGGCAGGGCCACCGGTACGGCTCTGGGCAGCGCCAAGCGCGCCACCCCGACCATCGCCGACGGCACGAGCCAGCAGTACCAGATCAACGTCGCGCCGGGCTCGACCGCCCTGCGGGCGAAGATCGGCAGCGCCGCCGACCCGGGCGCCGACCTCGACCTGTCCCTGTACAACTGTTCCTCCGGCAGTTGCGTGCTCGCCGGGCAGTCCGCGGGCGGCACGGCCGAGGAAGAGGTCAACATCGCCAACCCGGCGGCGGGCGTGTGGATCGCCCTCGTCGACGGCTACGCGGTTCCGGCGGGCACCACGACCTACAGCTACCTGGACGTCTTCCAGAACCCGGCGTACGGCGCGGTGAGCGTCACCGACGCCAACGCGAGCCGGGCCGCGGGCGCCCAGTGGACGGTGCAGGGTTCGGTCACCGCGAACCAGGCACCCGCCGCGGGTCGCGTGCTGCTGGGCAACGTCCAGGTCCGCAACGACGCGGACGTGCTCATCGGCACGGGTGATGTTGTGGTCCAATCGGTGTCATAACCGAAACTGATTCCCTGCGGTAAAGCACGGGGGACCCGCCGTTCGCGGCGGGTCCCCTTGTTTTTGTTGGTCCGTCCGGATGCAGATGTCTCTTTCCTGCCAGCCCTTAAGCACGCACGCCGGCAGCATGGTCGGGTGTTGATCGACCCGGAGTTGGGATATCGCGCGGTCGTCTCCCGCGACGCGCGCTTCGACGGCCAGTTCTACCTCGCCGTGCGACCGACCGGGCTCTATTGCAGGCCGTCGTGCCCGACCATCGCGCCCCGGCGCCGCAACGCCGAGTTCTTCCCGACGGCGGCGGCGGCGCAGCAGGCCGGGTACCGCGCCTGCCGCCGCTGCCTGCCCGACATCGTCGCCGGTTCCCCGGAGTGGGACACCCGCGGCGACCTCGCGGGCCGGGCGATGCGGCTGATCATCGACGGGGTCGTGGAACGCGAGGGCGTCCCCGGCCTGGCCCGCCGGGTCGGCTACTCCGAGCGGCACCTGACCAGGGTGCTCACCGCGGAGCTGGGCGCGGGTCCGCTCGCGTTGGCCCGCGCGCACCGCGCGCACACCGCCCGGCTGCTGATCGAGACCACCACGATGTCGGTGTCGGACGTCGCGATCGCCTCGGGATTCGCCAGCGTCCGCCAGTTCAACGACACCATCCGCTCGGTGTTCGCCACCACCCCGTCCGAACTGCGCGTCGCCGCCCAACGCTCCGGCCGCGGCCGCCACCACACCACCGCGGGCCGGATCCGGCTGCGCCTGCCCGTCCGCACCCCGTTCGACGCCGCCGGGATCCTGGCCTTCCTCGCCGCCCGCGCCATCCCCGGCGTCGAATCCGCCCGCCCCGGCCGCTACGCCCGCACCCTCCGCCTCCCGCACGGCTCGGCGACCGCGCACCTGCGCCCGGCGGGCACCCACGTCGAATGCACCCTCCGCCTGGCCGACCTCAGAGACCTGGGCACAGCGGTGTCCCGCCTGCGCCGACTGTTCGACCTGGACGCCGACCCCGCCGCGATCGACGGCGTGCTGGCCGCCGACCCGGCGCTCGCGCCATCAGTGGCCGCCGTACCGGGAATCCGGGTACCGGGCAGTGTGGACGGAACCGAGACGATCGTGCGGGCCCTGCTGGGACAACAGGTCAGCGTCGCCGCCGCCCGCACCGCCGCCCGCCGCCTCACCGAGGCCGTCGGCGAACAACTCCCCGCCCCCGAAGGCGACCTCACCACCCTCTTCCCCTCCGCCGCCGCCGTCGCCGAACGCGCCTCGGAAATACTGACCGGCCCCGCCCGCCGCGTGGAAACAATCCGAACCATCTGCGCCGCAATCGCTTCCGGCGACATAGAACTCCACGTCGGCGTGGACGGAGAGGCGCTGCGAAGTCGCCTCCAGTCCTACCCCGGCATCGGCCCGTGGACAGCGGGCTACGTGGTCATGCGCCTCCTCGGCGACCCCGACGTCTTACTCCCGCAAGACCTGGCCCTCCGCAACGGCGCCCGAATCCTCGGTCTCCCCGCGAGCATGGAAACCCTCATCGAACACGGCCGCCGCTGGCGCCCCTGGCGCTCCTACGCGGGCATGCACCTGGTCCGCGCCGCAGGCCCCACAGTCTGACCCCGACATCGCCGCCCGTTCAGAGCAGCCCCCAATTCCAGCCTACCCGCCCACCCCGACATTCCCCCCATCTCCACCCTCCCCCGTGGACAACCCCCACACATGTGCACAACCACCCCACACCCTTCTCCCGACACGTGTGGATAACCAATCCACACCCGGCCGCCGATCGGTGTGGACTAGTTATCCACACCAATCGACGACGGGGTGCGAGCTAGTTACCCACACCCATTAGCGGTGGGTGTGGACTGGTTGCACACATTGATCGAGGGCGAGAGTGGGTCGATTATCCACACTGATCCACGCCGGGTTGTGAATCGCTTGTCCCCCCTTGGCCGGCGAAGGATGTGGGGCGGTTATTCACATGGGGCCAGGGGATGTGGGCTGGTTGTCCACATGCGTGTAAGGCGTCCACTGGGTGGTGATGGAGGGGCGGGAATGTCGGGGTGAGTGGGTAGGCTGGATTCGGGGGCAGCTCAGCACAGTGGATCAAGCGGTGAGGTGGAGGGTTGAGCCGCTGCGGGATTTGCGGACGTTGAGGCGAGTGGGGATTCGTTGCCGAAGTTCGTCCACATGGGACACGACACCGATGACGCGGCCGCCTGCGCGGAGGGTGTCGAGGGTGGACATGACCTCGTCGAGGGTGGTGGCGTCGAGGGTGCCGAAGCCCTCGTCCACGAACAGGGTGTCCAGGAGGGCACCGCCACCGGATTCGGCGGCGACGACGTCGGCAAGGCCGAGGGCCAGCGCGAGGGCGGCGACGAACGACTCGCCGCCGGAGAGGGTTTTGGTGGGGCGGGGTTGGCCGGAGTAGTCGTCGAGGACGTCGAGGCCCAGGCCGCCGCGAGTGCCCCGCGCACCTGCCTCGTCAGTGTGCTCGAACGAGTAACGGCCCTGGGTCATGTCGCGCAGGCGCAGGCTCGCGGCGGCGGCGACCTCCTCTAGCCGCGCGGCGAGCACATACGACCGCAGGGACATCTTCGTGCTGTTCTGCCCGCGCCCGTTCACCACGTCGGTTAGCGCGTCGAGTTCGGCGTACTCGGCGCGCAGCGGGGCGAGTTCCGACCACGCGGTACCGAGGCGCTCCCCGATGGCCGTCAACTGGTCGAACCGGGTCGACGTGGTGCGGGACCGGGCGAACGCGTCCTCGGCGGCGGCGCGGGCGGCGGTCGCGGCCTCGACCAGCGGGGCCAGGTCGACGTCCAGGTCGGCCTCGATGCCGAACACGTCCGGGTCGGCGAGGGTCGCGTGGTGCTGTTGCTCGGCCTCCACCGCTTCCTGGATGCGCGACCGCAGCTTGTCCATGATCGGTTCGGCGCGGGCGGCCGTCAGCGCCTCCCCCAGTTCAGCGAAACCGGCGGTGGACACCGTGTCGGCCAAGGCGTCACGCTGCTCCCGCACCCGGTCGTGAGCGGTGAACGCAACCGTGTGGGCCTCGATCAGAGCGTCGATCGCGGCGACCACGCCCAGCACGTGTTCCCGCCGCGCGGCCACCGAACGGTATGAACCGCGAGCCGCGTCCACTTTGGACTCACGCAGGTCGACCGCCGACCGCAGTTCGGTCGCCTCGGAGGTCAAGCGGGCCAATTCGTTATTGAGCTTGGCGTGCTCGTCGCGCAGCGCTTCGTGATCACGTTCGACACTGGCGACCGCGCGCTCGAATGCACCGAAACGGGACGCCAACTCGTTCGCGCTAACGTACGCGCGATCTGCTTCGGCGTAAGAGGCTTGTAGGTCCTCTCCGTCCCATCGCATCAACCGTTCCAAGAGGGTGTCTCGCGCGGCCCGAGCACGAGAGACGACACCGGCGGCCTGTTCGCGGGCACGCAACGCGGCCACCTCTGCCGACTGCGCCTGACGCTCATCAGCGGCGGTCGCGGCGCCCACGGGTACGGGCGCCGGGCGCGGGTGGTCCAACCCGCCACAGACAGGGCAAGCGGCTCCGTCAACGAGTCCGGCCGCCAACTCCGCTGCCATACCGTCAAGGCGAAGCTGCCGCAGCCGTAGGACTTCCTCACGCGCGGCCTGGTGCTTATCGGTTACCACGCGGTTGTTGTCCTCAGCCTTAACCAGGTCCTTCTCTGTGCCGGGCAGAGCTTTGCGGTCGACCAAGGCAGCATCGACCTCGGCGCGACGCGCACGGAGTCCTACGAGCGAGGCGCGAGCCGTAGTGGCCGCTGCGAGGTCTTCACGCGCCCGCTTCAACCGGTCCGGGAATTCCGCCAACCGATGCTCGGACTCGACAGCCTGGTTGCGGACTACCTCTTCCCGCTCCCCCAACGCCGTCAATCGCCTCTTATCGGCACGTTGCTGCTCGGCCTCGGCCACCAATGCGGCAAGACCGCCTGCTTCCTCCCGCAGTTGTCCGACGGCATCACGCAATGTCGGTAGTGCTGCCTCAGCGTCTTCAAAGCCCTGCGCGGCAACGTCACCGGCTCGGGCGACGACCAGCGCGTCGGCCTCGTCCGCCCGGCGTTCCAGGTTCATCAGCGTCTCGGTAGCGGCAACGACCGGGATGGCACGTTCCGCTGCTGCCAGTTCTTCCCGCCATGCCACGCGCTCGTGGGCTTGGTGGGCCAACTCGGCCAACCCGTTGACGGCACGGTGCACGCGCTTGACTCGGCGGACCAGTTCACGCCCGTCGATCAGGGCCTCGTCCGCCCGGTCTCGGCGCTTAGCAGCCGCTGCGGAGACCTCGGCGGCTTCTCCGGCGGTCTTACCGGCCTCGGTGACAACACCGTCCACCCACTCGATGTCCACCTCGTCCGGCGGTTCCAGGTCGGCCGCTTGCGCGAACCGGGCCAACAGTTCGCGGTAGGCCCCTTGGCGCAGCTCCACCTCGCGGCCGAGGTCGCGACGGTGGTCGCGGAACCACTGCTCGACCCGCTCGAAGTGCTCGGTGCCGAACAGTTTCTCCAGCAGCTTCTCGCGTTCCTCGGTCGTGGCCCGCAGGAATCGGGCGAACTCACCCTGCGGCAGCAGCACGACCTGGAAGAACTGCTCTTTGGTCATCCCCAGCAGCCGCTCGACGGTCCGCGCGACCTCATCGATCCGGGTCACACCCTCCGAACGGTGACCCGACGGCGACGGCCCTACCCACGTAAGTGAGGCCCGCGCGTTCTGCTTCGTGGTGCCGCCACCGCGCCTCTTGGGGCGTTCGAACTCGGGGCTACGAACGATCCGTAGACGATGGCCCTGGACTGTCAGCTCCAACGTCACCTCGGTGACCACGTCCGGATCGGCGTAGTCGCACCGCAAGCGTTTGGCCTCGGCGCGCGCGCCGGGGACGGAGCCGAACAACGCGAAGGCGACCGCGTCGAGCAAGGTGGTTTTACCGGCCCCGGTGTCACCGTGCAGCAAGAACAAGCCCTCGGCGCCGAGCTGGTCGAAGTCGACGCTCTCGCGGCCCACGAACGGCCCGAACGCGGTCAGCTCCAGGTGGTGCAGCCTCACTCGGGCTCCTTACCAGCGACGGCGGCCAGTGCCTCCCGTAGGAGCGCGCGCTCGGTGGTGGTCGGCGGACTGTTGCGGGTGTCCTCAACGAAACAGCAGGCGACTTCCTCGTCACTGCGGCCGCGCACCGTGTCGGCGTACCGCAGCGCCTTGGGCCTGCCGCCCTCCGGCTGCCAATCCAGGTGCAGCGCGTGCGGGAACCGTGCGCGCAGCCTGCGCATGGCGTCCAGTTGGCGCACCTTGTCGGTCAGCTCGATGGACAGGAACTTCTCGACCTCGGGCTCGTAGGCGGGGTTGGTCAGCAGATCCCGTAGTTCGCCGCGCAGCTTCCCCAGGGCTCTTGGCACGGGCAGCTCACGGCGCTCGACACCGGCAAGACCGCCCGCGTCCAACTCGACCAGCCACACCGACTTGCGGTGGTGGATCTCCGAGAACGAGTACGCGAGGGGGCTACCGGAGTACCGGAGGTGGTCGGCCAAGGTCTGGGGACCGTGCAGGTGACCAAGGGCCGCGTAGTCGATACCGGCGAAGATCGACCCGGGCACATGTGGGACCCCACCGACCGCGATAGTGCGCTCCGAGTCGCTTGTCTCCCCGCCGATGACGAACGCGTGCGCGAGAACCACCGACCTGGCCTGGCGCGACGCCAAGTCGTCCTTCACGCGTCGCATAGCTTCACCGAGCACGGCGGCATGGCCGCGCAGCTCAAGGTCACCGAGGGCATGACGGGCGAGCTCGGGTTCCAGGTACGGGATGCCGTAGAAGGCCACGGGGCCGTACACGTCATCGATCACGACAGGCTCGTGCAGCTCGGCGATCGTGGTGCGCAGGTACAGCCCGCCAGCCTGCGCGAAACCGGCGAACGCGCCCAGCCGCGGCGCGGAGTCGTGGTTGCCCGGGGTGACGACGATCTTGGCGCCCGCGGCGGCGATCCGGCGCAGCACCCGGGCGCCCGCGTCCACCGCCTCGGCTGAGGGCACCGCTCGGTCGTAGAGGTCGCCGGACACGACGACCACGTCCACCCGCTCGTCGGCCACCAGGTCGGCCAGGCCGCCGAGCACGGATTCCTGCTCGGCCAACAGGTCCCGGCCGTGGAACGGGCGACCCACGTGCCAGTCGGAGGTGTGCAGGACCCGCATGACGCGCCAGGCTAGGCCGATCTTGCCCCCGATCGGGGGAGGCTCGCCGCTCGAACGCGCGTTCGAGCTGGTTCTGTCGGGGCAATGCGGTACATCTGGAACCCGAGGAAAGGAGGCATGACCGTGACCGCCGTGCTCGGCACCGTCGTCGCCGTGCTCGCCCTGCTGCTGGTCGCGGCGGGCGGGTTGTTCTGGCGGCTCTACACCGACGTCCAGCGCCGCGCCGACGCCGCGCGCGCCGAGGTGATCGCCGAACGCCACCGGGCGGACGGCCAGCAGACCGCGCTGCGCCGCTACGAGGTGGCGTTCGCGTCCATCAGCGGCCGCGGCGAACTGGGCGAACAGGTGCTCGTGGAGACCGCGCGCGCCCTGGGCTTACGCGAGGGTCTGCACTACACGGTGCAGACCGACGTCGCGGGCGGCGGCGCGGCCCGACCCGACCTGCTGCTGCTGGTTGGCGACGAGCGCCGGGTCCCGGTCGACGCGAAGATGAGCATGGCCACCTGGGCGGAGGCCGTGGAGACCGACGACGCCGAGGAACGGCTGGACGCGCTGCGGGTGCACGTGCGCAACCTCCGGTCCCGGGCGGCGGAGTTGGCGGGCAAGGGCTACCAGCGGTGGGCGGACGCGATCTACGGGACGATCATGTTCGTGCCGTCGGACGCGGCCGTGGTCGCCGCCATGGACGCCGATCCGACCCTGCTGCGCTGGCTGCTCGACCGGCGGGTGTTCCTGTGCGGGCCGACCGGGTTCGCCGTGCTCGCCTCGGCCGCCCTGTTCGCGGCCACCGAGCGCACCATCGCCGCCGACGTCGCCGCGGTCCGGTCCGGGGCCGACGCGGCGCACCGGACGGCGTCCGCGGCCATCGACGCGGTGAACCTGTCGAGCACCCACCTGCAGCGGTTTCTTTCCGCCCGCCGCCGGGAACTCGACGCGCTGGAGCAGTTCCGGTCGTCGGTGACCCCGTTGAGCGAGGCGGCCGCGAACCCGACGCAGGTCCCTGAGCTGCGCAGAGTCGAGGAGGCGCTGGCCGCGGGCAACGGCGACGCGGAAGGCATGACGGCGTAATACGGCGATCGGGCGGCGAAGGTTGTCCGGGGTGAGATCCGGAACAGGGCCGCCGAGGCGAATTCGGCTACCTTGAGTGATCCGAGGTGAGACGCAGAGTCGATAAATGGGCCGGGATACCCGGCAAATCGGTCCGGGTGATCACAACAACGGGTGACCCGGGGACGCCGCACGGCCGACGCCCGCCACGGCGTACCCGAGACGGACTACCGTGTACCGGTGTGACCGCAACCCGCGATCGCCGAAGCGATCTTGACGATGTCTCCCACGCCGCGCCCGCGTGGGACGAACGCCCGATCCTCGGCAGGTCGCGCGGGCTGCCGTGGTGGGGCGCCGTGCTGCTCGCCCTCGGCCTCGCCGCCGCCGCGGCCGTCATCGACATGCAACTGCACGACGCCCTCGGCAAGATCTACCAGGCCGCCTTCATCATCGGCTGCATCGGCGCCATCTGCCTGGTCCGCCGCGCCAACCTCTTCGGCCCGATGGTGCAACCGCCGCTGATCTTCGCGGTCACCGCCGTCGCCGCCAACCTGCTCTTGGCCCCGGCCTCCGCGGTTGGCGGCCTGCGCAAACTCATCTTCACCGTCGGCATCCCGCTGACCAGCAACTTCCCCACCATGGGCATCACCACCGCGATCACGGTCGCCCTCGGGCTCGTCCGCCTGTTCATCCAGCGCGACCCCAACCGGCACACCAGCACCCGGCCCCCGTCCCGCCCCGCACGCGAGCGGGCCTCGGCAGGCGCCCCCAGCAAATCCCGCCCCACCCGCGAGCCCGCCGCGGACTCCCGCCCCCGCCGCCCCCGTCCCACCACGCGCGACTAGCCCCCGCGCACAACCGCCGTACCCACCGCTCGACGCCCCCTACGTCCTCGATCGAGCGATTGACGCGACCGCACCCACCTGCGGACGCGAGCCCGCCCACCCGGGGGCCGGGGGCCCATTCCTGAGCCTATCGAGAACGACGGCTTGTCAAGAGCCGCGCGGGTCGGCTGTGGACAGCTCAGCGCATTGTGGACAATCGCCCGCCCGGCAGGGCGGGGGTGCGCGCGGACTCCGGTTCCGCGTGCGGCCAGTGCCGGCCGAGCACGGCTGCGCGAGCAACGGGCAGACGGCGCCCCTAAGGGCTACCGGTCTTCCGCTTCCGCGGCCGCCAGGGCGGTTTCGACGCGTTCGCGGGCGCCTGCCAGGTGGCGGTCGCAGATCTTGGCGAGGGATTCGCCGCGTTCCCAGAGGGTGAGGGAGTCTTCCAGGGAGAGGCCGCCTGCCTCGAGTTTGGCGACAACCTGGGCGAGTTCGTCGCGGGCCTGTTCGTAGCCTGGGGTTTCGGTCACCGGGTGGGGCTTTCCAGTCGGGGGTGGGCGCGGGCGATGGCGGTGGCGACCGCCTGGTCGTAGCCGACGAACGCCTCGGCGAAGTCCTCGCCGTCGCGTTCGGCGGCGGCTTCCTCGACGCGGGCGCGGGCCTGGTCGATGCGGGCGGTGTGGCACGGGCCCGCGTAGGCGGCGGTGGCGTCGGACAGTTCGCGCAGGCGGGATGGCAGTTGGTGGCGGCCGGGGGCGTCGCAGCCCGCGAGCAGCGCGGCCCAGCACTCGGCGGCGGCCGAGTCGGCGCGGTGCGCGGTGGCCTGGACCACTCGGGCGGCCGGGCTCCGGCCCGCGTGCGCGGTGGACAGCGTGAGCGGGAGGAACGTGGGTTCGCGGCAGGGTCGCATCGGTCCGCTCAGCTCCCTTCGGCCGTGGCCTCCCGGTCGCCGGTGACGACCGCGTGCAGGGCGCCGTCGGCGAGCCGGATGCGGACCTCGGTGCCCTCGGGGGCGTCCTGGACGGAGCGGAGAACCCGGGGAGTCCCGTCGGCATCGGTGTGCTGTACGACCGCGTACCCTCGGGAAAGAGTGGCGGCTGGCCCCAAGGTCGTCAAGCGGGCACGCGTGGCGGTCAGCGCGACGGCTTCCGCGTCCAGCCGGGCCAGCAGCGCCCGGCGACCCCGCCCGACCAGGGCATCCACCTGTTCCGCGTGCCTGCGCAGCGGCGTGAGCGGGTCGGCGATCACGGGTCGGCTGCGGAGTTGGGCGAGCAACCTGACCTCGCGATCCACCCATCCGTGCAGCGCGCGGCGGGCCCGGTCGCGCATCTGCCGGACCCGGGCGGTCTCCTCGGCGACGTCCGGGACGACCCGTTTGCCCGCGTCGGTGGGGGTGGAGCAGCGCAGGTCGGCGACGTGGTCGAGCAGCGGGGTGTCCGGTTCGTGGCCGATGGCGCTGACCACCGGGGTGCGGCAGTCGGCGACCGCCCGGCACAGGGCCTCGTCGGAGAACGGCAGCAGGTCCTCGACGCTGCCGCCACCGCGGGCGATGACGATCACCTCGACGTCCGGGTCGCGGTCGAGCACGCGCAGCGCGTCCAAGATCTGCGGCACGGCCAGCGCGCCCTGCACCGCCACGTTCTCCACCCGGAACCGGACCGCGGGCCAGCGGGCGGTCGCGTTGGCGAGCACGTCACGCTCGGCGGCGGAGGCGCGGCCGGTGATCAACCCGACCGTGTTGGGCAGGAACGGCGGCCTGCGCTTGCGTCGCGGGTCGAACAGGCCCTCGGCGGTGAGCAGTCTGCGCAACCGCTCGATGCGGGCGAGCAACTCGCCGACGCCGACGGCGCGGATCTCGTCGGCACGCAGGCTGAGGGTGCCGCGGTTGAGGAAGAACGTCGGTTTCGCGTGGACGATCACGCGGGTGCCGTCCGAGAGCGGCGGTTCGTGGGCGCGCAACATCTGGGTGGAGCAGGTGACCGTCATGGACACGTCGGCGGCCGGGTCGCGCAGGGTGAGGAAGGCGGTCCCGGTGCCTGGGCGCGCGGAGATCTGGGTGAGCTGTCCTTCGACCCACACCGTGCCCAGCCGGTTGACCCAGTCGGCGATCTTGCGGGCTACCGTGCGGACCGGCCACGGCTCCTCTGCGGTCGGTCCCGTCACGCGTCGGTGGGGTCTGTCGGGTCGGTGTCGCCGGCGGACTTGTCCGCGGAGGCAGCGTCACCGGACGAATCGCGAACTGTGGCCAACCGGCGAGTGAGCATGCCGATGTAAGAGGGACGGTTGGCGTTGGCGCGTTCGAACGCCAACAACTCCTCCAACGCATCCGCGTCGAATCCCCGTAGTCGGGATCGCAGTTGCGCGAGCGACAGTTCCGAATAGTCAGCCAGCCCGGCGGGGGCCGCGTCCTCGTGGTCGAACGCGACACAGTCCTCATCGGGCACCCGGTGCGCCAAGTCCCCCTCGATGTCCTCGTCGAAGGTCGCCCACTCCGGCTCGTCCGGCACCGGCCGCAGCGCCGCGAGCGCCTCGTCCCCCTTGATGGCCAGCTCGGTGACGTGCTGCTGCACCCGCATGGACACCTGCAGCGCCTGGCTGGCCACGGTCACCGGCAGCCCGGCGATCCGGGTGGGCAGGTCGCGGGCCTGCTCGAACGCGGTGGCGGCGAGCCCGGCGGCGACCCGCAACGGCAGCGGGAGTGACTTCATGCTTCTAGCCTGCCCGAGTCCCCGGGTTCTGCACAGCGAGGGGCCGAGCACACCGGGCACCACGACACCGGCCCGCCGCGCGACGCCCGTACCCTGGATGGCATGAGCGCCCCCACCAAACGCGTCCTGCTGGCCAAGCCGCGCGGCTACTGCGCCGGGGTCGACCGGGCGGTGATCACCGTGGAGAAGGCCCTGGAGACCTACGGGCCGCCGGTCTACGTGCGCAAGGAGATCGTGCACAACCGGCACGTGGTGGAGACGTTGCGGGAGCGCGGCGCGGTGTTCGTCGACGAGGCGGACGAGGTGCCCGAGGGCGCGCTGGTGGTGTTCTCCGCGCACGGGGTGTCACCCGCGGTGCACGAGCAGGCCGCGGCGCGCAACCTGCGCACCATCGACGCGACGTGCCCGCTGGTGACCAAGGTGCACTTCGAGGCCAAGCGGTTCGCCAAGGAGGATTACGACATCCTCCTGATCGGCCACGAGGGCCACGAGGAGGTCGAGGGCACCGCCGGTGAGGCGCCGGAGCACGTGCAACTGGTGGACAAGGCGGAGGACGTGGACAAGGTCGTCGTCCGCGACCCGTCGAAGGTGATCTGGCTCTCGCAGACGACGCTGTCGGTGGACGAGACGATGGAGCGGGTCGACCAACTGCGCCAGCGGTTCCCGGACCTGCAGAATCCGCCGAGCGACGACATCTGCTACGCCACGCAGAACCGCCAGGTCGCGGTGAAGGCGATGGCGCCGTCGTGCGACCTGGTGCTGGTGGTGGGCTCGCAGAACTCGTCCAACTCCAAGCGGCTGGTCGAGGTCGCGCTGCTGGCCGGGGCGCGGGCGTCGCACCTGGTCGACTTCGCGCACGAGGTCCAGGAGGAGTGGCTGGCCGGGGTGGGCACGGTCGGGGTGACCAGTGGCGCGTCCGTGCCGGACAACCTGGTGATGGACCTGTTGGCGTGGCTGGCCGAGCGCGGTTACGGCGATGTCGACGAGGTCACCACCGCCGACGAGCGGATCGCGTTCGCGCTGCCCCCCGAACTGCGCAAGGAACTCAAGAAGTCCTAAGAGGTCGGCGAGGTTCTAAGAGGTCGACGCGGCGGCAAGAGCGCGGAACTCGTTCGCGTCGCCGGTACCGGTAATCAGCAACCGAACGCCGTTGACGTCGGCGACCCAGGCGAGCTCGTCGCGTCGCCCCGGGAACACCGTCCACTGTGTCCCGTTGACGTCCTCGGTGCCGCGCGCCAGCGACATGGCACCGGTCTCGGATGTCACCAGCTCCGGTATGTCCGCGTTGGACTGGCTCAACTGGATGTACCTGTCCGGGGTGAGCCACCCGGCGCGGATGACTTTGTCGTCCGGCTCGACCTTGCCGACGCTCGTGGAGTTGCCGTGCCACTGCGCGGGAACGACCGGTACGCGGACCTTGAACGGCAACTGCGCCTGCGAGAGGTTCGCGGAGACGTCCACGCGCGGCGCGGCGGCGGGGTCCGCCTGCGGGGCACCAGGGCTGAACGTGCAGGCGCGGGTGAGCCACAGCGGCAGCCCGATGATGATCAGCAGGGCCAGCAGCGACAGCAGCATGTCGCGCGGCCCGTGGAGGAGGCGGTTCCCGGCCATGGCCACATACTCGCAGGCGGCCCGCCGTGACGAGCGGCACGGCTCCGGCCCACGCAGGTACACACCCTGGTCTGGGAGGATGCGGATTGGTCTGCACAGCGGCAGCCCGCCCGCCGAATCCGGGAGGCAGTATGAGCACTCCGAGCCCGTCCACCGCCAGTCGCCGGGAGGCCCCCGACCGCAACCTCGCCCTGGAGCTGGTGCGGGTGACCGAGGCGGCGGCGATGGCCGCGGGGCGCTGGGTCGGCCGGGGCGACAAGAACGGCGGTGACCAGGCCGCCGTCGACGCGATGCGCAAGCTGGTCGGCACCGTGTCGATGCGCGGCGTGGTGGTCATCGGCGAGGGTGAGAAGGACGAGGCGCCGATGCTCTACAACGGCGAGGAGGTCGGCAACGGCGACGGCCCGGACTGCGACGTCGCGGTGGACCCGATCGACGGGACCACGCTGATGTCCAAGGGCATGCCGAACGCGATCGCGGTCCTCGCGGTGGCCGAGCGCGGTGCGATGTTCGACCCGTCCGCGGTCTTCTACATGGAGAAGCTGGCGGTGGGGCCGGAGGCGGCCGACGTGGTTGACATCACCGCTCCGGTGGCGGAGAACATCCGCCGGGTGGCGCGCGCCAAGAGCACCGACGTGTCCGACGTGACGGTCTGCATCCTGGACCGACCGCGGCACGAGAGCCTGGTCAAGGAGGTCCGCGAGGCGGGCGCCCGGATCCACTTCATCTCGGACGGCGACGTGGCGGGCGCGATCTCCGCCGCCCGGCCGAACACCGGTGTCGACCTGCTGCTGGGCATCGGCGGCACCCCCGAGGGCATCATCGCCGCGTGCGCGCTCAAGTGCATGGGCGGCGCCATCCAGGGCAAGCTGTGGCCCAAGGACGACGCGGAGCGGGCCAGGGCGCTCGACGCTGGCCACGACCTGGACCGAGTCCTGTTGACCGACGACCTGGTGCGCGGCGACAACGTGTTCTTCTGCGCGACTGGTGTCACCGACGGTGACCTGCTGCGCGGCGTGCACTACCGGTCGGGTGGCTGCACCACCCAGTCGATCGTGATGCGGTCCAAGTCCGGCACGGTCCGGATGATCGATGGGTTCCACCGGCTGACCAAGCTGCGCGAGTATTCGTCGGTGGACTTCGACCGGCCCGCGGTGGGCGAGGACCCCATCCCGCCGCTGCCGTAGCCGCTCCTGTGGGTAACGGATCGGTCGCGGTGGACAACCGATGCCCCGGGTGCGCGTCGTAGTTCTCGACGAGGCGTCCACCGGGACGCCTGCTGGGGTAGTCGAGGAGCGAAGATGCAGGTCAACCGGCTGATCGCGGCGACCGTGGTCACGGCTGGGGCGTTACTCGCGGCCGCCTGTGGCACGGGCCAGGCCGCGACGCCCGCCGCGGTGAGCACGACGTCCGCCACGACCACCACGACCTCGTTGACGACCACCACCACCACGACTGTCGAACCGACGACGACCACGACCACGGTCGCCCCCACTACGACGACGACTTCGAAGACGACGGCGCCGACCACGACCACCACGAAGCCGAAGCCCAAGCCGACGACCACTACCACTACGGCGCCCCCGGCAGCGGTGCCCGGTGTTCCGTGCGCGGCAACGGTGGACGCGTGCGTGGACCTGTCGGCTAAGAAGACGTGGCTGCTCAAGGACGGCAAGGTCGTCTACGGGCCTGTCCCGATCACCAGCGGCCGCCCCGGGCACCTCACCCCGCCCGGAACCTTCCACGTGCAGTGGAAGGACATCGACCACAAGAGCCACGAGTTCAACGACGCCCCGATGCCGTACTCGGTGTTCTTCAACAGCGGCATCGCGTTCCACCAGGGCAGCCTGAGCGTGCAGAGCCACGGCTGCATCCACCTGTCGGCCGCGGCGGCGAAGGTGTACTTCAACAGCCTGTCCGTGGGCGGCACGGTGCAGGTCGTGCAGTAACCAGCGCTTACCAGAACGCGGCAGGAGAACTGGTTCCCCTGCCGCGTTCTCTTATTTACTCGGCAGAACTGGAATGCCCCGGGAAGAGGTGTGCCTCGGGGTTGAGGGCGACCGCGATGTTGTTCACCGCCGTGGCGGCCTCGCCGAAGCCGGTCGCGATGAGCTTGACCTTGCCGGGGTAAGACGCCACGTCACCGGCCGCGTAGACCCGCTCGCGCGCGGTGCGCATCGTCGAGTCGACCGTGATGGAGCGGTGGTCGATCTCCAGGCCCCACGAGTCGATGGGGCCAAGGTCGGCGGTGAAACCGAGCGCGGCGACGACAGCCTGCGCCGGTAGCACTACCGTCTCGCCGCTCACCGACAGCTCTACCTCCTTGAGGCCATCGTTGTCGCCACGGAGGTCGGTTACCTGCGCATCGGTGATGATGCGGACGCCAAGAGCCTCAACCTGGCGGACGGTGGCGGGCATCGCGCGGAACCTCGAGCGGCGGTGGACCAGGGTGACGGAGGTGGCGATCGGGTGCAGCGCCAGTGCCCAGTCGAACGCCGAGTCGCCGCCGCCGACGATGACCACGTCCTGGCCGCGGTGCACGTCGAGGGCGGGCACGAAGTGCACCACCCCGCGCCCCAGCCAGCCGTCGCCTGCGGGCAGCGGACGCGGCGTGAACTCGCCGATCCCGGCGGTGATCAGCACGGCGCCCGCGTCGACCACGGCCCCGCCGTCCAGCTCGACCCGGAACCGTCCGTCCACTTCGGACAGTGCAAGCGCCCGGCGGCCGAGCAGGTAGGTCGGCTTCCACTGGTCGGCCTGTTCGACCAGCGCGGCGACCAGGTCCCGGCCGCGCACCGCCGGGAACCCGGCGACGTCGAAGATCTGCTTCTCCGGGTACATGGCGGTGATCTGACCGCCCGGCTCGGGCAGGGAGTCCACGACGGCGGTGGTCAACTCCCGGAAACCCGCGTAGTAGGAGGCGAACAGGCCGGTCGGGCCCGCGCCGATGATGATCAGGTCGACTTCGGTGGGAGCGGTCATCGGGGTACCTGCTTCCGCACGGGTGGTGGGACGGGTCGGGTCTGCGGTCACCCTATTGTGGGGAAGCTGACCATGCCCAGGTCTGCCAACGGGACGAGACTGGGCGGTATGGCTGAGTACCGCGTCGAGCACGACACGATGGGTGAGGTCCGGGTCCCGGTCGAGGCGCTGTGGCGCGCGCAGACCCAGCGGGCGGTGGCGAACTTCCCGATCTCCGGGCGGGGCCTGGAACGCGCCCAGATCCGCGCGCTGGGGCTGCTCAAAGCTGCCGCCGCCACCGTCAACGGTCAACTCGGCGTGCTGCCGCGGGACCTGGCCGACGCGATCGCCGCCGCGGCCCGCGAGGTCGCCGAGGGCGCGCACGACGACCACTTCCCGATCGACGTGTTCCAGACCGGCTCCGGCACGTCGTCGAACATGAACGCCAACGAGGTCATCGCGACCCTGGCGACGCGCGCGCTGGGTCGGGACGTGCACCCCAACGACCACGTCAACGCGTCGCAGTCGTCCAACGACACGTTCCCCACCACGCTGCACCTGGCGGCGACGGAAGCCCTGGTCACCGACGTCATCCCGGCGTTGGAGGAGCTGGCGGGCGCGATCGAGGCGCGCGCGGCCGAGTGGGGCTCGGTGGTCAAGTCGGGGCGGACGCACCTGATGGACGCGGTCCCGGTCACCCTCGGCCAGGAGGCAGGCGCGTGGGCGGCGCAGGTCAGGTACGGCGTGGAGCGGTTGCGGTCGGTGCTGTCGCGGTTGGGAGAGCTACCCATCGGCGGTACGGCTGTCGGGACCGGTTTGAACGCACCTGACGGGTTCGGCGCGGCGGTGTCGGCGGAGTTGGCATCCGTGACAGGGCTACCGGTGACGGAGGCCCGCAACCACTTCGAGGCGCAGGCGACCCAGGACTCCGTGGTAGAGGCTTCCGGTCAGCTACGCGCGGTCGCCGTGTCCCTGTTCAAAGTCGCGAACGACCTCCGGTGGCTGGGTTCCGGCCCGCGCACCGGCCTCGCCGAACTCGCCCTGCCCGACCTGCAACCCGGCTCGTCGATCATGCCCGGCAAGGTGAACCCGGTCATCCCCGAGGCGACGATGATGGTGGTCGCCCAGGTCATCGGCAACGACGCGGCGGTGGCGTTCGCGGGCAGCCAGGGCAACTTCCAGCTCAACGTGATGCTGCCGGTGATCGCCCGCAACATCCTGGAGTCCGCCCGGCTGCTGGCCGCCGTCGCCCGCCTGCTGGCGTCGAAGGTGATCGCGGGCATGACACCGGACGTCGAGCGGCTGCGCGAATACGCCGAGAGCTCCCCGTCGATCGTGACCCCGCTGAACAAGTACCTCGGGTACGAAGAGGCCGCGTCCATCGCCAAGCAGTCCCTGCGCGAGCGCCGCACCATCCGCGACGTCGTCATCGCACGGGGTCACGTGGCGGCGGGGACACTGACGGAGGAACAACTGGACGAAGCACTCGACGTCCTCCGGATGACTCGCGGTTGAGCAACCCGATCACACAACCGGCGCCGACCAACGCGACACCGGCGATGGCCTGCACGGTGAGCCCTTGAACGCCGAGCGCTATCGACACGGCCAAGCCCGCCCCCGGCATCACACCGATCAACACGCCAGCCCTGTCCGCGCCTAGGACGCCCACGGCCTGATACCAGACAACGAACGCCACCACTGTCAGCACCGCCACGGCACATAGCGCCGTCAACTCCTTGGACGTCGGTGCTCGCCAGGGCTCTATGGCAGCGGCGATGATGCCACCTGCCACGGCAGCTATTACGTGGCACCAGATTGCGACGGACAACCCACCAAGACGCTTGATGACACCAACGGCGAAGAGGGTGAAACTGGCCTCGCACAACATGGTCAGAACGGCGAGAGCCAGCCCCGGCCCGTGCCAACTACCCCCACCCGACAACACCACCACCCCAGCGACAACGACCGCAGCACCCAGCAAAGTTCTTACGGCCGGGTGCTTGCCTGCTGTGAGGGGTCCCAGAGCGGCGAGCACGAGAGGGCTACCTCCGAGCACAGCCGCCACCAGCCCAGGCTCGGCGTACCTCTGGGCGCCAATCATCACCGCGTTGAAGCCGAGCATGCCGGTGGTGACAATGGCCAAGAGCGCCGGTAGATCCCTCGACTTCGGCTTGTTGACGGGCACCCTTCTGGCGAACGCCCACACCACCAAGAAGATCGCACCGGCCCCATAGCGAGCGGCTTGGGCGGTGAAGAGGGGGTAGTGCACAAGCATGCCGGAAAGGGGAACGGAGCCGCCGACCATGATCGAGGCCGACAAGCCCGCCCCGACAGCCAGGCGGTAGCGGGGAACCATGCGGTCAGCTTGCTTGACCAGGTGGCCCATTCACCAGTACCACTCTCACGACTGCGTAGTGGACCACTTTGGCCCGGTTCAGGCTCCGCCGTCATTCAGAGCAGGGCGCACACTGCCCAATGCCCCTTTGGCGGTTCCTGCCCGACGGACCCGTGGTCGCCAATCCGGCAATCGCGCCCGAGTCGGCGGCCTCGGGATCCGCATGCTCGCGTCCAGCCAATCCGCACGGGCTGGGTTCCGCATCCACTCCCACAGCAGCGATTAGACGCCTCTCCAGTACCGGGAGAACCGACCCCACCAGATGAACACGGCTGGGTTCTCGCAACACGTCGCAGGGCCACCGAGCCCGCTCTCCCCACCCAGCACCAACAACCCGCCCGCCAACGCCCCACCCGATCCAGCTATTGACACCCCACCCAGCCCGCGCAAAATCCAACCCGGCCCCCACCCTCTCCGGGGGGCGTCCCCGGTCCCAGTCTACCGGCTTGCCGTGATCGACGGGGTGGGGCGAGGTGGGCTGTGGAACACCGGAGGGGATGTGGACAAGTTGCGGGGGTGTTGGCTCACCGAGCCCGCCTCGTCTAGCCGAATTCATCCGATCCAGCGATTGACCGCAGCTCGCCCCGGCCGCAAGGTCCAACCCCGGCCCCCACCCTCTCCGGGGGGCGACCCCGAGCCCAGTCTACCGCCGTGGAGCAGCGGAGAACCGGGAGCGGGCGCGGCTGTGGACAACCGTCAGGTGTGTGGATGGCCGGGTGGGGTGGGGACGTAGGCTGGCGGTATGTCCAGCTTCCGCGAGTTGTTGGTGCCGGGGATGGCTGAGGTGGGGCGGGGGCAGCGCGGGCGGGCGTTGGAGGGGGCGGTTCGGGCGGCGATTCGGGAGGGGCGGTTGCCGCAGGGGACGAGGCTGCCGTCGACTCGGGATCTCGCGGTGCAGTTGGGGGTTTCGCGGGGGACGGTGAGTGCGGTGTACGCGCAGTTGGTGGCGGAGGGGTACCTGCGGGCCAAGCACGGGTCGGGAACAACGGTGGCGGCGGTGCCGAGTCGGGCTCGGCCGGAGGTGCCGCGGGTTGAGGTGCGGCGGCGGTGGCGATTCGACTTGCGGCCGGGTGTGCCGGCGTTGAGCGCGTTCCCGCGGGCGGAGTGGCAGGCGGCGACGAAAGCCGGGTTGGCGGCGTTGTCCGATGACGACCTGGGGTATCCGGACCCGGCGGGGTTACCGGCGTTGCGGACCGAGTTGGCGTCTTATCTCGGGCGTGTAAGAGCGGTGGAAGCGGCTGATGTGGTGGTCACCCACGGGGTCGCGGAGAGTCAGACCTTGATGGCTCAGGTACTCAAGAGCGACGGGCACCGGACCATCGCGGTGGAGGATCCGACACATCCCGGGGCGGTAGAGGCGTTGAGCGCGCACGGGTTGCGGCCGATACCGGTGCCGGTGGACGAAGACGGGATGCGGGTCGACCTGTTGCCGCGCACAGGGTGTCGGGCCGTACTGGTCACCTCGGCGCACCAGTTTCCGCTGGGGGTTGTTCTCAGTCCGCAGCGGCGGCGGGCGTTGGTGAGTTGGGCCCAGGAACGCGACGGGTACGTGCTGGAAGACGACTACGACGCGGAGCACCGGTACGACCGGCCTGCGGTTGGTACTACTCAGGTGCTCGACCGCGACAGGGTGGTGTACCTCGGTAGCGTCAGCAAGGTCTTGGCGCCGGCGATCCGGTTGGGGTGGATGGTCGTACCGGCTGCCCTCCGGGACAGGGTCGTCGAGCACAAGCGACTGTCCGACTTGGGGTGTTCGCCGATGCCGCAGGCCGCGTTGGCGCACCTGCTCAAGACCGGCGGGTACGACAGGCACCTCAGGCGTAGCCGACAGCTCTACCGGAAACGGCGAGACGCTCTGCTCGCCGCGGTCGACGAAGCCCTGCCCGGATGGCAACCGCACGGGGTGGCGGCGGGATTGCACCTCGTGCTCAGGTTGCCCGAAGGGACAGACGACCAGGCTCTCCAACTGGAACTGGCGCGCAGGGGGATCAACGCGCCCGCGTTGTCGGGGTACGCGATGTCCACCAGCCCGTTCCCCGGGCTCGTTGTGGGCTACGCGTCGCTCTCGGTTGACCGGCTCAAAGCGGCGGTCGACGAGATCGCGGCGGTCAGCGGGCCCTGACCAACCAGACCGCCGGGGCGGCGACCCGCTCGGTGGCGTGTTGGACCGGCGGGGCCACCGGGATCGCGACCCGGCCGACCTGGTGCTCCGCTGTGGTCGGTGTCGGGTCGGCGCACCCGGCGACCAGCACGACCGAGACACCGACGAGTGCGGTGAGGACTACACGCATCAAGGAGGGCTCCACAAGGTGTGAGGGGCTCACCCACCAAGACGCGCGGCCCCGGACCGGGTTCACCGGTGGCCCGATCTTTCTCGGAAACCGGCGAATGTCGGACCCACCGGGCACGATGACCCCATGCTGACCCTGTCCGATGTCGTCGCGGCCTCCGCCGAGGTCGGGAGCACCCGGTCGCGGCTGGCCAAAGTCGACACCCTCGCCACGGTGCTCCGCCGCGCCGCGCCCGCCGAGGTCGGACCGGTCGTCGGGTTCCTCACCGGCGCCGCGGTGCAGGGCAGGGTCGGCGCGGGCTGGCGGACCCTGTTCAGTCTGGACCAGCCACCGGCCGACCGGCCGACTCTCACCGTCGGCCAGGTCGACGCCGCCCTCACCGCGCTCGCCGCGACCTCCGGGAAGGGCTCCACGGCCGCCCGCCAAGACCTCCTCGCCGGACTCTTCTCCGCCGCGACCGAGCCCGAACAACGTTTCCTCGTCGCCCTGCTCACCGGTGAGTTGCGACAGGGTGCGCTCGAAGGGGTGATGCTGGACGCGGTCGCCAAGGCAGGCGCGGTGCCGATCGCGGAGGTCCGGCGGGCGTTCATGCTGTCCGGCAGGCTGCCCGCGACGGCCACCGCGGCGCTCACCGGCGGGGCCGGGGCGCTCGCCGGGATCGGGCTGGAGTTGCACCGCCCGGTCCGCCCGATGCTGGCCTCCCCCGGCGCCGCGCTGGGTGACGCGTTGGCGCACCTGACGCCGTGCGTGGTCGAGTACAAGCTGGACGGCGCGCGCATCCAGGTCCACAAGTCCCCGGACCGGGTCACCGTCTACACCCGGACGCTGCGGGAGATCACCGGGAGCGTGCCCGAGCTGGTCGAACTGGTGCGCGGGCTGCCATGTGACAACGTCGTGCTCGACGGTGAGACGCTGGCGCTGACCGACGACGGTAGGCCCCGTCCGTTCCAAGAGACGATGAGCCGGTTCGGCAGCACGGTCGAGGAACAGGTGAAAGCCCTCTTACTGCGTCCGTACTTCTTCGACTGCCTGCACCTCGACGGAGAGGACCTGATTGACCTACCGCTGCGCACAAGAGCGGAGGCTCTTAAGCGAGCGGTCGGTGAGCACGTCATCCCCGGCATCATCGAGCCGACCGAGGACCAGGCCGAGGATCTCGCCGCGCAAGCCCTTGCCGATGGGCACGAGGGTGTCATGGTCAAGGACCTCGACTCGACCTACCAGGCGGGTAGGCGCGGCAAGGCGTGGCAGAAGGTCAAACCGGTGCACACGATCGACCTCGTCGTGCTCGGCGCCGAGTGGGGTCACGGTCGCCGCACCGGGTTCCTGTCGAACCTGCACCTGGGTGCCCGCGACCCGGACGGCGGCCCACCGGTGATGGTCGGCAAGACGTTCAAGGGCCTGACCGACGAGCTGCTGCGCTGGCAGACCGCGGAGTTCCCCCGGCACGAATCGCACCGGGACCACTGGACTGTCTACTTGCGACCGGAGCTGGTGGTGGAGATCGCCGTGGACGGGGTGCAGACCAGCCCCCGGTACCCGGGCGGGGTGGCGCTCCGGTTCGCCCGGGTGGTCCGCTACCGACCGGACAAGACCCCGGACGACGCCGACACGATCGACGCTGTCCGGGGTCTCCGACCGGGGTGACGGCGGCCCGGGTCCTCCTCAAGACCGGGCCGCCGCCACCGGGGTCAGCGCCGCCGCGCGGCAGGGCGGGCGGCCAGCACGGCCCCCGTGGCCACCGCGGCGATGCCGACCACCAGGATCCCGAACACCGGCCAGGCCGTACCGGGGACCCCGGTCGCGCCCGTTCCGGACGGGTCGACCCCGCCGGTGCCCGGGGTGGCGAAACCGCCCGCGACGCCCTGCCGGTCGTAGGCCGAGCCGGGCAGCTTGTCGCCGTAGCGGGCGGCGACGTCGCGCTGGTACTGGGCGACGGTGACGGTCCGGCCGGTGGCCAGCGACCGCACCGAGTTCCCGGTCAGCGCGTACCAGGAGTTGGTCTGCGGCTCCTGGAGCAGGACCGCGCCCGCGCCGACCTCGGCCGCGTGCCGGAACTCCAGGTCACCGGCGGCGATGTTGGCCACCGACCAGTGTCCGGCGCCGTCGCGGACGGTCCACACCGATGCCTTGGCGCCGCCCGCGCAGGCGGCCGGGACCGCGACGTAGGCGAGCCGACCGACCTTTGTGGACTTTCCGGCGACGAAGTCCCCGGTCAGCTCGTAGACCGGGACCGACGAGCCGCCGACCTGGGCCGGTCCGGTCGAGGCGAACCCGGCCGCGCCGAGGAACTTGCCGACGGTGGCCGAGACGTCCGGGGTTGCCGCGACGGCTTGGGCGGCGGCCGTGTCGGCGGTCGAGACGGCTCCGTCGACCGGAACGGTGTCGGCACCCGCGTAGCCCGCGAACCCGAACACGCCCGTCACGGCGATGACAATGGCGATGGCTAACGTGACCAGCGTCTTCCGCATCGCGCTCACCTCTTGATCCCGGTCAGCGTGTGCGTCCACGCGAAGCTGGAGTTGTTGACGTAGTAGGTGTATGTAGCCCAGTTGTAGCGGTAGTTGTCGGGCCACGGGTCGCCCCAGTAGACCCAGCTCTTGGTCGAGTCGTAGCCGTAGAGGACGTGCATGTGGCCGCCGCCGGACTTCCAGCCGATCCGGGTCTCGACCGGCTGGTTCGCGTCGAGCTGGGACTTGATCGACGCGTAGCTGATCGTGTTGTAGACGTAGGAACCCGGGTAGCTGAAACCGAGGCGGTAGAACGCGTTCTGGACCTGGGACAGGTCCGCTTGGTCGTTGGGGCACTGGGAGCTGGTGCTGCGGTTCTTCGCCAACGCGCAGAACGTGTTCTGCGTGACGCTGGAGCCGTGCCACGCCGCGATGGACGCGCCGGACGCCGCCCAGCACCAGTTGGTCTGCTGCTGGGACTGCATGGCGAAGGTGGACCCAGGCTGGGCCTGGGCCGGGGTGTGGCCAACCAGCCAGGCGAGGACGGCCACGAGGGTGGCCGCCAGCGCCGATCTGGTCGCGTGCCGGGTCATGGAGCCTCCTTCAACGCAGGGTTGGAGTGCTGCGAAAGGGTGCGATCACCGCGTTTCGGGCGACAAGGGCCGGGCAAGGGTGTGCGGAGTGTTCCGGCGCGCCGCCGCACCTTTACCCGCCGGTAGACCGTGGCTAGTGTGAACATTCACCGACGTTCACCCGAACAGGAACACCGTTGGAGTCATCCGCGAGGAGCCGCCGTGACCGCTGACGCGCTCGCCGACGCCCTCCGCCGCGGCCCGTTCCACGTGGCGCTGCGCACCGCCATCGAGCACCGGGGCCTGTCGCTGGCCCGGTTGCGGGCGCACCTGTCGCGGATCGACGTGACCGTGGCCGAGTCGACGCTCAGCTACTGGCAACGGGGATTGCGCCACCCGGACATGCCGCACGCCCTGACAGCGGTGCGCGGGTTGGAGAACGTCTTAGGCCTACCGGCCGATTCGTTGGTGGTGCTGATAGGGCCAAGACAACGCGGTAACCGCAACCGCAAGCCATCGGCGTCGTTCGCGGAGTTGGTGGTTGCCGGTCCGACGACACGGGAGTTGTTGGCGGAGTTGGGAGTGGACCCCGAGGGGTGCAACGCGGGGTTGGAACTGCAGATGACTCACGAGCGAGTGAGCATTACCGCGGACAGGACTCAAGGGCGCATCGTCACGCGGTTGGTCAGTGTGGCGCGCGAGTCCGGTATTGATCGGTATGTAGCGGTGTACCACGGTGAAACGGGCTGCGACATCGAGCGGGTAAGAGTCGCCGCAGGAGATGGATGCCGCCTGGGTCGGGTGCGGCGTAAGGGGATTTGCGTCGCGTTCGAGCTCATGTTCGACCGGCGGTTGGCCGAAACCGAGACGGTAGTGCTGTCTTACTCGGTAGACGACCAGACCGGCCTGGAGTGCCCGGGGTATTTCCGCATCTTCCGCGAACCCAGCGGCCCCTTCTTACTGCAACTGGAACTCCCCCCGGACGACTTGCCGGAGCGGTGTGTGCAAGAGGTGCGGACCAACGACCTGCGGCCGCCATCGATCTCGGCGGACCTCTACTGCGACCGGGGGTACGTGGTGAGCGCCTACTACCCCGGGGTCGACCGCGGGATTGCCGGAATCGCGTTGGAATGGCCCGAGAACCACGTGCCGATGGCGGGAAACCCCGTACCGTGACGGTGTGCGCTTCCACCACAGCGGCTCCACGGGTGAACCGACCCACGACCTGACCTACGACGATGTCTTCCTGGTGCCGGGCCGCTCCGCGGTGGCCAGCCGGTTCGACGTCGACCTGGCGACCGGGGACGGCACCGGCGCGACGATCCCGATCGTGGTGGCCAACATGACCGCCGTCGCGGGCCGCCGGATGGCCGAGACGGTCGCCCGGCGCGGTGGCCTGGTCGTGCTGCCGCAGGACGTCGACCCGACGGTGGTCGGTGAGATCGTGGCCTGGGTGAAGTCCCGGCACGTCGTGTGGGACACCCCGCTGGTGCTCACCGCCGCGGACTCGGTGGCCGACGCGCTGAACCTGCTGCCCAAGCGGGCCCATGGCGCGGTCGTGGTGGTGGACGGCGACGGTCGACCGGTGGGGGTGGTGAGCGAGTCGAGCTGCGCCGGGGTCGACCGGTTCACCCGGGTCGGGGAGGTCGCGGACCCGGCCATCGTCACGCTTCCGGTGGACAGTTCGCCACGGACGGTGTTCGAGGCACTGCAGGGCACGCCGGTCGCGCTCGCGGTGGACCGGTCGGGGCGGCTGGCCGGGGTGCTGACGAAGGTCGGCGCGCTGCGCGCGGACATCTACCAGCCCGCGGTGGATTCCCTTGGGCGGCTTCGCGTCGCCGCCGCCGTGGGGGTCAACGGCGACGTGGCGGCCAAGGCGGCCGCGGTGTTGGCGCACGGGGTGGACACGCTGGTCGTGGACACCGCGCACGGCCACCAGGAGAAGATGATCTCGGCCCTGAAGGCCGTGCGGGCGCTGAACCCGACCGTCCCGGTCGTCGCCGGGAACGTGGTGACGGCGGACGGCGTGCGCGACCTGGTCGAGGCGGGCGCGGACGTGGTCAAGGTCGGGGTCGGACCGGGCGCGATGTGCACGACCCGGATGATGACCGGCGTCGGCAGGCCGCAGTTCTCCGCGGTCCGGGAATGCGCCGCCGCCGCGCGGGAAATGGGCAAGCACATCTGGGCCGACGGCGGCGTCCGGCACCCGCGTGATGTCGCGTTGGCATTGGCCGCGGGCGCGGCGTCGGTGATGGTCGGGTCGTGGTTCGCGGGCACGTACGAGTCGCCCGGCGATTTGCTGCGGGACGAACAAGGGCGGCCGTACAAGGAGTCGTTCGGCATGGCGTCCAAACGCGCCGTGACCGCGCGGACGCGCGCGGACAACGGATTCGACCGGGCCCGCAAAGCGTTGTTCGAAGAGGGGATCTCGTCGTCGCGGATGCGGTTGGACCCACGCGCGCCCGGGGTCGAGGACCTGCTGGACTCGATCTGCTCCGGGGTCCGCTCGGCCTGCACGTACGCGGGTGCGCGGAACCTGACCGAATTCCACGAACGCGCGGTCGTCGGTGTCCAGTCGGCCGCCGGGTTCGCCGAGGGCAGGCCACTCCCGGCAGGCTGGTGACCGGGTCCGCGAATGACCGACGCGCGCTATGTCCGTTTCGCCGTCCGCATCGCCGTTCGCATCGCCGCGGCTGGTTCACCGCGATTGCGTTGACAGCGAACAGGTCGCAATTCGGTTGACCGGTCCCCTATGGTTGCGCTGTGAAAGCAGTCGAGGTCAGCGACCTTGTCAAGCTGTACAAGAAGAATCCGAAGCCCGCGGTGGACGGTCTGAGCTTCGCGGTCGAACCCGGCGAGGTGTTCGGTCTGCTCGGCCCGAACGGCGCGGGGAAGACGACCACGGTGGGGGTGCTCACCACGCGGGTGGTGCCGACGTCCGGCGCCGCGCTGGTGCACGGGGTGGATGTGCTCAAGGACGCGCGGCGGGCCCGGCAACTGCTCGCCGTGGTGCCGCAGCGCAACAACCTGGACCGGTCGCTCAACATCCGGCAGAACCTGCTGTTCCACGCGGCCTACCACGGGGTGTCGCGGTCGGAGCGCAACGCGCGGGCGGACGAGATCCTGGACCGGATGGGGCTCACCGAGAAGGCCAAGGACCGGATCGAGATGGTCTCCGGCGGCCAGGCGCAGCGGGTGATGATCGCCCGCGCGCTGATGCACCAGCCGAAGGTGATGTTCCTGGACGAGCCGTCGACCGGGTTGGACCCGCAGGCGCGGCTGTTCGTGCACGACCGGGTGCGGGACCTGCGCGCCGAGGGCGTCACCGTCGTGCTGACGACGCACGACATGGAAGAGGCCGCGAAGTTGTGCGACCGGGTGGGCATCGTCGACCACGGCAAGCTGCTCGCGCTGGACACTCCGTCGGCTCTTACCCGCAACCTGCCCGGTAGTACCACCGTGAGCGTGACGGTGAGCCTCGAAGGCACCACGGCCGAGGTCGTGGAGAAGGCGCTCGGCGGTATCGAGGGCGTGGAGCGGGTCGAGCGCATCTCCAGTGGCTCCTCGGTCCCGGCAGGACTACCGGCGAACCTGCCACCGCAGGCTCTTGCCGCCATCGCCGCGAAAGCCGCCGAGGCGTCCGCGGCGTCCACAACCGGACAGTTCCGCCTCTACACGGGGCAAGAGGCCGCGGTAGTGCTACCGGCCGTGTTGGGCGTGCTCGCGGAAGCCTCGTGCGCGGTGTCCGACCTGTCGATCGGCACACCCAGCCTGGAAGACGTCTTCATCCACCTGACCGGCCGGGAGCTCCGATGACCGCCGCGACCACGACCAACGACTCCGTTAGCCCCGTCGATTCGGCACGGGCGAACTCGCCGCTGCGCACGTTCGGCTCGGTGCTCTGGCGGGACGTCTTCGTCACCGGCCGCGACCTGCTGCCGTTCCTCGCCCAGGTCATCGTGCAGCCGTTCTTCACGCTGTTCATCTTCGGCAAGGTGCTGACCAGCCTCGGCTACGTCGGCGGCAACTACGCGGCGATCCTGCTGCCCGGCATCGTCGCGCTGAACGGGTTCCTCGGCGCGCTGCAGAACACCACCATGCCGCTCATCCTGGACTTCTCCTGGACCAGGGAGATCGAGGACCGGCTGCTCGCGCCCATCCCGATCGCCTGGGTCGCGGTGGAGAAGATGCTGTTCGGCGCGCTGCGCGGGGTGGTAGCGGCGCTGGTGATGGTGCCGATCGGGTTCCTCATCCTCGACCACGTGAGCTGGCCCGCGTCGGCCTGGCTGCCGGTGCTGCTGATCGTGGCGCTGGGGTCGCTGGTCGGCGCGGCGATCGGGATGACCATCGGCACCTCAGTGCAGCCGCGGCAGATCAACATCCTGTTCGCGGTGATCCTGATGCCCATCATGTTCACCGGCTCCACCCAGTTCCCCTGGTCCGGGCTGACCCACCTGCGCTGGTTCCAGGTCGTCTGCGCGATCAACCCGCTCACCTACGTCAGCGAGGCCATGCGCGGCGAGTTGGTGCCGGAGGTCCCGCACATCGCGACGTGGGTGTGCCTGGTGGTGCTGTTCGGGTCCTGCGCTCTCTTCGGGACCCTCGGCATCCGGGGCTTCCTGCGCCGCGCCCTCGACTAGCTAGTAGATGGCCAACCAGATCGCGATGTAGTGGCACACGGCGGCGAGCACGGTGGCGGCGTGGAAGAACTCGTGGTGTCCGAAAGCGGCCCACGGGTTCGGCCACTTCGTCGCGTAGAAGACGGCGCCGACGGTGTAGAACAGGCCGCCCGTCAACAAGAGCACCAGGGCGGCCACACCCGCGTGGGACAAGAGCTGCGGTAGCACGAAGATGGCCACCCACCCCAACGCGATGTAGATGGGAGTGCCCAGCCATCTTGGCGCGTGCGGCCACAGCAACTTGAGGCCCACACCGAGGACGGCTCCACCCCACACGACCGCGAGCACGACGTACCCGGTGGGCTTGTCCATGGCGAGCAGGCTGAACGGCGTGTACGTGCCCGCGATGAACAGGAAGATCATCGAGTGGTCGAGCCGCTTCATGGTGGTGCGGGCGCGCTCGGTGACCCACCACCGCCGGTGGTAGAGCGCGCTGACCCCGAACAGGCCAAGCACCGTCGCCGAGTACACCGCGGTGGACAACGCCGCCGTCCCCGACCTGGTCGCCGCCAGCACGACGAGCGCCGCACCCGTGGCGATCGAGGCGAAGAACGACCACTTGTGGATGACGCCGCGCAGCCGCGGCTTGGCACCGGCCCGCGGCACGGTCTCCATCGCTGCCGTCACCGCACCGAGGTTACGGGACCGTAGGTTCACCCGCCCGAGGTCTGTGGTCCGGCGCACAACCGCCCGCCGGCCACCGGATCTTCACCAGATCCGCACAACAGCGCCGGACCGCCCGGACCTGGTCGTCCACCAGACCCATAGCGGATCACCCGAGGTCCACCGCATGTCCCCGGTGTGCCCCCGGACACGGCCACTCGGCGTACTCTCGTTGGCCGTGAGTGTGCGGCGGCGCGTGGCCGACATCGTGTACGGGATCTACGAGAAGCGGCTCGTCCAGCAGGCGGGCGGGCGCACCCCCCGGCACGTCGGGGTGATGCTGGACGGCAACCGGCGGTGGGCGCGGGAGGCCGGGTTCACCGACGTCAACGACGGGCACCGGGTCGGCGCGCGGCGGATCGCCGACCTGCTGGGCTGGTGCGAGGAGACCGGGGTCGAGGTGGTGACCCTGTGGCTGCTGTCCACCGACAACCTCAACCGGGACCCGGCGGAACTCACCCCGCTGCTGGAGATCATCGGCGACGTGGTCGACGAGCTCGCCGAGCCGGGCGCCCCGTGGCGGCTGCGGATCATCGGCGCGCTGGACATCCTGCCCGAGCCGACCGCGACCCGGCTGCAGGCCGCCGCGGCGCGGGCGGCGGGTCGGGAGGGCATGGAGGTCAACATCGCGGTCGGCTACGGCGGCCGCCTGGAGATCGCGGACGCGGTGCGCAAGCTGCTGCAGCAGCACGCCGAGGCGGGCACCAGCATCGAGGAGCTGGCCGAGGTGCTCACGGTCGACCACATCGCCGAGCACCTGTACACCTCCGGGCAGCCCGACCCGGACCTGGTGATCCGGACCTCCGGCGAGCAGCGGCTGTCCGGGTTCCTGCTCTGGCAGTCCGCGCACTCGGAATTCCACTTCTGCGAGGCCTACTGGCCGGATTTCCGGCGCACCGATTTCCTGCGCGCACTCCGGGCGTACGGAATACGTCACCGGCGATTCGGTTCGTAGCGGGTGCTAACGCGGCGCGACCGCGTTTTGCGCCCGTCCGGTGATCCCGCGATCGGGCGGACACGCTGCGTCATGCCTGCTAGGGGTGCTCACCCCTACCGGCGAAGGTGGGCGTGTCGACACGTTCGGACGCTGCCACCGGTCACGGGTTGTGCTAGCGGCGCGGGGGCCGGTCGATAACGCTGCGCGGTCGCGTGGCGCCGCGATGTCACGGTGATGACGAAATGGAAAATCACCTGGGTGGCAGCCTGGCAGATTGTCGGTGGGCGCAGGTAGCTTTCGAAGTGTCGGACCGTGTCCACTGCGGCCCGACCCGGGAGGCCCTGGTCGTGAGCGTGACGATCGCGAGGGGGCCGGCGCCCGGCCCCGTTGGGGAGCGAGGTGGACGCCGGTAGACCAACGGCGTCAGCCCTCAGCCACCCCAGCCAGGGCCGGTTGCCCGGCCCACCGAGGAGCGGGCGCGGGAGCCGCGTCCGCAAGGGAGTTGCCGTGACCGCTTCGCGTAATTCCAGGCGCACCGCAGGCCTTTCCTCAAGCCAGGAGACCTCCCAGGAGGCCGACCCAGCCAGGCGAACCTACGTCCTCGACACCTCCGTGCTGCTGTCCGACCCGTGGGCGTTGACCCGGTTCGCCGAGCACGCGGTGGTCATCCCGCTGGTGGTCATCAGCGAGTTGGAGGGCAAGCGACACCACCCCGAACTGGGCTGGTTCGCCCGGGAGACGCTCCGGCTGCTCGACGACCTGCGGTCGCGGCACGGCCGCCTCGACAAGCCCGCCCCCGTTGGCGACGGGACCCTGCACGTCGAACTGAACCACACCGACCCGTCGGTGCTGCCCGCCGGGTTCCGCACCGAGAACAACGACTCCCGCATCCTCGCCTGCGCCCTCAACCTTGCCGCCGAGGGCCACGCCGTCACCCTGGTCACCAAGGACATCCCGCTGCGGGTCAAGGCGGGCGCGGTCGGCCTGGACGCCGACGAGTACCGCGCGGGCGAGGTCGCCCCGTCCGGCTGGACCGGCATGGCCGACCTGGACGTCCCCCGCGAGGCCGTCGACGCCCTGTTCGAGTCCGGCACCGCCGACCTCGCCGAGTTCGGCGTGCCCGACGCGGCCGAACTGCCGACGAACACCGGGCTGCGGTTATTGGCCGGGTCCAGCAACGCCCTCGGCCGGGTCACCGCGGACAAGCAGGTCCGCGTCGTGCGCGGCGACCGCGAGGCGTTCGGCCTGCACGGCCGCTCCGCCGAACAACGCATCGCCCTCGACCTGCTGCTCGACCCAGACATCGGCATCGTGTCGCTGGGCGGCCGCGCGGGCACCGGCAAGTCGGCGCTGGCGCTGTGCGCGGGCCTGGAGGCCGTGATGGAACGCGGCCTGCACAAGCGGGTCGTCGTGTTCCGCCCCATGTACGCCGTCGGCGGGCAGGACCTCGGCTACCTGCCGGGCTCCGAGAGCGAAAAGATGCAACCCTGGGCGCAAGCCGTGTTCGACACCCTCGGCGCCCTGGTCGGCAAACCGGTCATCGACGAGATCCTCGACCGCGGCATGCTCGAGGTCCTCCCGCTGACCCACATCCGCGGCCGCTCCCTGCACGACACCTTCGTCATCGTCGACGAAGCCCAGTCACTGGAACGCAACGTCCTGCTGACCGTCCTGTCCCGCCTCGGCTCCGGCTCCCGCGTCGTCCTCACCCACGACGTCGCCCAACGCGACAACCTCCGCGTCGGCCGCCACGACGGGGTGGCGGCGGTGATCGAGAAACTCAAGGGCCACCCGCTGTTCGCCCACGTCACACTGACCCGGTCGGAACGGTCCCCGATCGCCGCGCTGGTGACGGAGATGCTGGAGGACCACAACGCGTGAAGCACCCCGAGGGCGGCGACCGGTTGATGCGGTCGCCGCCCTCGGGGCTGGGCTCTACTGCTTTCGCTTGACTGGCTTCGCCTGGCCGGCTTGGCTTGGCTGACCCCTCGCTTGGCCGGACGGCCTCTGCACCTGTGGGTCCAGCCGGCCGGCGGTCCAACCAAGACCTGCGATCCCCAACGTCGCAGTCCCCAAGCCGCGTGGTCCACCCAATTCAAGCGGCCCGCCCAAGTCCGAGCAGTCCGCCCGAATCCGAGCGGCCCACCCAAGTCCGAGCAGCCCACCCAAGTCCGAGCAGCCACCCCAAGTCCGAGCAGCCACCCCAAGTCCGAGCAGCCACCCCAAGTTCGAGCGGCCCACCCGAGTCCGAGCAGTCCACCCGACCCAGCGATTGACTCACGCCCCGTCGCGGTCCAGACAGGGCCCACCCACCCGGGGTTCGGGGGCCCATTCCTGACGGTAGCGCGAACGACGACTTGTCAAGAGCCCACAACAGCAGTCTGTGGGTAACTCAGGCCATTGTGGACAACTGCCAGCCCGACCGTGATCGACTCCCTGCTCGGCTGAACCGGGTCGGACCCGGTTCAGCCGAGCAGGACAACTGCCGTTGCGACGGCGGTCGACTTCCGGAACGGACGGCCAAGCGGGCTCGGCATCGGTGCGGCGAGCCGGACAACCGCCCTCGCGACGGTGGTCAACTCTCGGAACGGGCGGCCAAGCGGGTCAGCGTCGGTGCGGTGAGCCGAACAACCGCCGTCGCGACAGTGATCGAGTTCTGGAACGGGCAAGCGGGGGCTGCGTCGGTGCCGCCGAGCCGGACCAGGCTGGGAAGGCCGAGTCGGACTCCGCCGGGAAGGGCGAGACAACCTGATCACAGACCGGGCTCACGCCCGGCATTGTTGATCGGGTTCGCTGTCGGTGTCTGCCGGCAGGCTGTGTATTGGGGGCTCTTGTGCCGGTTTGGCGGAGAATCGCCGGTGGAAGGGTTGGGGCGGAACGGGTTGGGGGCGTTCCGCCGTCATCCGATGTGGTGAAACGGTCGGCTCAGAGGTCGGGACCCTGGCTGCGCAGGTCCTCCACCTTGCTCATCGCCTGGCGGAGGTCGGCGAGCCAGGTTTCGGCGTGTTTGCCGACCAGGCGGACGGTCCAGGCGAGGGCGTCGGAGCGGGAACGGGCGACACCGGCGTCGACCAGGGTGTCGAGGATGAGGCGTTCCGGTTGGCGCAGGCGGGTCATGACCGGGATGGACAGCGTGGTGAACAGCTCCGTCGTGCCGCCCTGCCGCGCGCCCCAGGCGACCTTGCGGCGGTAGCGGTGTTCGGCTTGGCGGGCGATCTCGATGCGGTCGTCGCGGGTGGACTCGCGCCAGCGGGAGATGCGGCCGGACTCGGCGGCGGCGCGGGCGGCGTCGTCGGCGTACTCGTCGGTGAGGGCGGGGAGGGTGCCGACGATGAGGATCTCCTCGCGGTCGACGGTGATGTCGGGGGTGGCGGTGAACCACTCGTCGGGCAGGCGGCCGGAGAACCAAGCGGCGATGTCGTCGGACATGCGAAACACTCCTTGATTACATGATTACATCGCTACCCACGCTACGCCTGTATTGCGGTGGCGTCGAGGACACGGGACGCGCCATGGTGGGCGGCATGCTGAACGGTGACCTGGTGCGCCTGCGCGCGATCGAACCCGAAGACGCCGACGCGTTCTGGCGCTGGCACAACGACCCGCACGCCATGCGCTGGATGGTGACCTCTTACCCCGAGTCGCTGGCCACCCTGCGCCGCCGCCTCGCCGACCCGAAACCCAACACGTACGAGAACTGCCGCTTCGCCATCGAGACCGTCGCCGACACCCGGCACGTCGGCTTCATCGGCCTGCGCGACGCGCGACCCGAGACCGGCCGCGCCGAACTCGACCTCTACCTGGGCGACCCCGACACGTGGAACAAGGGCTACGCCACCGAGGCCCTCCGCCTGCTCTGCCGCTGGGGCTTCCACGACATGCGCCTGCACGCCATCCAACTCGAGGTCGTCGCCGAGAACGAACCCGCCCGCCACCTCTACCGCAAAGCGGGCTTCACCGAGGAAGGCCGCCGCCGCGACTCCTTCCGCCGCGACGACCAGTGGCACGACATGATCATGATGAGCCTGCTCCACCACGAGTTCTCCGGCTGATCCCCATTTCGGTCCCCACTGTCCGGACTTATCCACAGGAGAGGTCGCCTCTGCCCACTCGCCCCTCGTTAGCGGTAGACTGGCACCGGGGTCGCCCCCC
>NZ_KI519520.1:0-26667 GCF_000482865.1 Actinokineospora inagensis DSM 44258
GGTGCCTGGGACGACGACGGTCTGTTCGTCCAGGGCGGCCATGATCGCGGTGCCGGTTTCTCGCCCATGCGGGGCGCGTCGGCGATGACGAAGGCGTCGCGGGCGTCGGTTTTCGCCCGGCCCGGGTGGAGGTCGGCGATGCGGCGCATCGCCAGGCCGGGCAGATAGGCCACCCGGTGACCGGCGGCGCGGGCGACCGCGACCGGCAGGGCGCCGATTGTGGCTGGCTGGTCGACCACGACCAGCGGCGGGCCCTGCGCGGCGAGCTTGTCGAACAACGCCCGCGGCTTCGACCCACTGTTGGGCAGAGGCCCGTCATGCAGCCTCTTGCCCGCCGGACCCAGGCCCACCGCGTGGTGGGCGTCTTTACCGACGTCCAGGCCGAGGAACACTCCGAAACCGTCGCCCATCCATCATGCCCTTCGGTCGTCGCGGGTGGTCACCGGTCGAGCAGCGAGCGCCGGCACCCACGTTACGACGAGACCTGCCCAGTCGGGTGGCCGTGTCCCCATCAGCGGTCGGTCGATGCCACCAGACCCGGTGACACCACCCCCCGGGATCATGCGTTCGACCGGGGGCGTCAGTCATGCCGGGCCTGACGACCACAACTCCCTGGTCGGGAGCCACGAAAAAGGTAACGGGGTGTGCTGGGCCACGGGCGGGGGCACGTGGCCCAGCGGGGGGTGTCAGGTGGCGGTGGCGCGGAGGTAGAGCTGGACCTCGATGCGGCCTGGTTCGGCTTCGGCTTCCAGCTCGTTCAGGGTGACGTTGGTGAAGCCTGCTTCGGCGACGATGTGCTTGAGCTGGTCCGGGGGGTAGGCGGAGACGGTGGTGGGGGCGCCGAGGAAGTTGACGGGGAAGGTGTCGAAGTCGCCTTGGACCATGCTGATCAGGAGGAGTTTGGGGCCGCGCAGTGCGGCGCGTGCGGCGCGCAGGGTGGCCTCGATGTCGGCTTTCGACAGCATGAGCAGTGAGAAGAACGCGACCACGGCGTCGAACTCGCCGAGGGTGGAGAGGTCGCGGAGGTCGCCGAGGCGGTAGTCGGCGCCGGGGGCTTGGGTGGCGGCGAGTTCCAGCATCACGGGGGACTCGTCGACGCCGACGACGGCCAGGCCCGCGTCGACGAACTGCTTGGCGGTCGGCAGGCCGCTGCCGCAGCCGAGGTCGAGCACCCGGGAGCCGGGGGGCAGTTGGGTGATCAGCCAGTCGGCCTCGGCGATCTGCGTGTCCCGTTCCACGAAGGACTCGTCGTAGCGCTTGCCGATGAGGTCGAAGGCGGGGTTCTGGGTAGCCACGCGCACAGCATGCCGCCGCGGTCCGGCCCGGTCCAGAGCCGGGCCGGATGAGATCGCTAACGGCCGCGGGCGACCCGGCTGAGCTTGCCCAACCTGGACTCGGGCGGCTCGACGGCGGGCCGCCCGTGTGCCGCCTCGATCGCGGACCTGGCCTGCGCCAACGGGGTGGTGAGCGCGCCGAGGTCGACCGGGAGCCGGATGGGCAGCGCCGACCGGGGGGCGTCCGGGGCCGGCGGCGGGCCGGGCACCGCCGCCACTGCCAGTGGCTCGATGTGGGCGCGGCCCATTCGCGGCGCTCCGGGCAGGGCGCCGGAACGGCCTCGTGCTGTTTCGGCGACGCGACTGTCGTGGGTGGGGTGAGCCACCAGGTCCCTGGCCAACAGGATGGTGCGGTGCGCGGGCACGTAGTAGCGGCCGATCCTGGTCACCACCCGCGCATACTCTCGGCTGCCGCGGCGTTCCAGCGACAGCGCCCGCGCGATGCTGCGGTCGGCCCGGCGCAGGCACCGGTCGTGGTTCCGGGCGGCCCGGTCGACCACCCGGCTCAACGCTGCCGCCCGGCGGGTGAGCGGGGTCCCGTCGTAGGCCTCTTGCTGCACGATGATCCACGGTGCGGCTATCGCGCAGCCTGCTAGGGCCAGTCCGACAACAGTGGCCACACCCGCTTCGCCGACCAATTCCCCTTCGTGTCGCACGCGCAGCAGAATGGACAGGGCGGCGAACACGCTGACGGTGAACAACAACACCACCGACCACCCGACAATGGGACCGTCTTGGCGCGCGAGTCGCCACGTCCACATCCGCCTGCCGAGTTCCATCGCGAGTTTCGCTTGAACTCCCGCGCCGAACAAGGAAAACGCGACGGCGGTGATCAATGGCGCGGGGGCTGGATTCGTCCAATCGATGTTGAGCAGCAGACCGAACACGGTGAACAGCGCGACCGCGTCGACCGCGAGCAACAGGTAAGCGATCACGGTGACCACTCGGCTGCGTGACTGGTGGTGTGCGGTGATCCCGGCCGCCACTTCCTCGTCAATGCGGCGCAAGGTGTCGGCCAGCATCGGTCGTGCTTCCCGGGCGGTGATCGCCCAGCCGCGCGCGGCGGTGGTGTGCCCGGAGCCGCCCATCACCCGGACCTTGTCGTCGGCGGCCGCTGCCGCCGCGTAGTGGGTCGCGGCAGCACCCGCGGCCCGGCACGCCTTCCGGCTCCACCGACCCAGGCGGCGCGACCGGCGGTCGACGAGCTTGGCGGCCCTGGTGAGGCTGTTGACCTCGTGGGCCAGTTCGCCGTGCTCGTCGCCCTGGGCGAGGAAGGTGGCGCTGGCGGCCACCAGCGGGTGACGCAGCCACATCGAGAGAGGTAGGGAACGCATGGTCGTCCTCCTCACTTGCCTACTACTACGGAGACGGAACGGTTGCGCTGTGCGGCGGCCGGGATGAGGTTCCCGGCGGTGTCCCGGTCCGCGACCAGCGGCTGGTCGTAGCCGAGCCCCACAACAGAAAGCGCCGAGGCTGGGAACCCGTGGACGACCAATGCGTCCCGGACCGCCTCGGCGCGGTGAAGACTGAGCGTTCGTGCTGTGTCTGGTGGGCCTATCGACGCTGTTCGCCCCACTAGCTGTACGCGGGACCCTGGTGGCAGCGCCGCCGCGGCTTGAGCCAGTAAGGGGTCTGCCTCGGGTAAGAGGGCCGCTGAGTCCGGCCCGAACAAGATGTCACTAGGCAGCACCACCGGTCCCGCTGCTGCTGCGGGCGCTGTGATCGCCGGTGGCTGGGGGACCGGCACGGTCGGCACCGGTGTCGTCGACGTGGGCGCACCACCCACGACCGGTTCGTTGTCGACGGTGCAATCGCCGCCTCCGGCTTGGCAATACCGCAGCCACAGTTGGGTGAGTCTGGTGCGCAACGGCGGCGGCAGCGGCTCCTGCGGGCGGTTCACCTCGCCGATTCCCGACAGAACCACTGTCTTCCCACGCAGGTCCGGCACCAGCCCGTCCTGCTTCGCCTGGTCGATGACCTGCGGCGATCCGACCCGGTCCCAGCCCAGCGCGCCGATCGCGAGCGGTCCGGTGGTCTGCAGCCCGGAACTGATCACCACGGCGGTGACCTGGCCCGGAGTGCGCGCGACCGCGTCCAGCAGGCCGACCAGGTCCAACTGGTCCGCCCGGCTGTCCGCAGCGGCGAGCACGGAACCGACACGATCGGTGTCCTCGCTGGTCAACTGGGCTCTGCGGGCGCTGTCGTGCTCGATCTGGGTGCCGCGCAGCAGCCGGAGATCGCTGTCCTCGACCACCTGGGGCCGGTCCGGGCCGCCGATCACGATCCGCAGTCGGGCGTTGTCGGTCGCCAGGGCCGCCGCCAACCGCTGCCGGGCGGCGGCGGTGAGGGTCGGTCGCTGTTCGGTGGACACCGCGGTGGCGGCGATCACCAGGGTGGTGGCGGTGCCCGTCGACCCGGTGGCGCCGCCGCATCCGGTGCCGCCGAGCGCGACCGCGCCGGTGCTCATGATCAGGAACAGCATCTTCGCGGTTTTCCGCCGTACACCCAACCGTCGACTGCCTCGTCGGGTGCCGGTCCTCCTGGGTCCCCGTGGTCCGGTCATCGCGCGCTCCCCTCGGTGTGGGGCCGTCCCCCTGGACGGCAACGCAACCTCGAACCTAGATTCCGCTGTTGAAGCCCACAGGACAAGTGCTGGATGCAAGTGCAGGAGGCAATTGCGGCAAAATTCAGCCACTCGCCGTCGACATGTACGCCGTTCGGGTCACCCCCGGATGGGTGGTATGCAATTGCATGAGGCAAGTACAGCGTCCTGAGTCCTCAGTGGAGCGAAGTCGATCTGGGCAGGTGAGCCCAGGCCGTCCGCTGGTCGGCTGGAGTTCAGCGGGTGGTACCGTCGTTCAACGGACCGGACGAGCAATCCCGTCCGGCAATTGCAAGGCGCGAGGAGGCGTTGATGCCGTCGCAAACGCCGCTCATCCCGCGGCGTCGCCTGGGGCAGGAACTGCGCAGGCTCCGCGAGTTGCGCGGGCTCCACCTCGAGGACGCGGCCGACCACCTGGAGTGCTCGCCGTCCAAGATCAGCAGGCTGGAGACCGGACAGGGCGTGCCCAAGGCGCGCGACGTCCGCGACCTGCTCGACCTCTACGGGGTGGGCGACCAGAAACTGCGCGACCAACTGCTGCGGCTGGCCGGGGACGGCCGCAGGCAGGCGTGGTGGCAGGACCTGGCCGACGTGGTGTCCACGGCGATGGACACCTTCATCTCGTTGGAATCCGAGGCCTCGAACATCCGGTACTACGTCCAGTCGACGTTCCCCGGCATGTTCCAGACCGAGGAGTACGCGCGGGAACTGTTCCGCGCGATCTACCCCCGCGATGACGACATCGAACGGGAGAAGCGGGTTCAACTCCGGCTCAAGCGCCAGGACATCCTGACCGAGCGGGAGGACCAACCCAGGATCAGCGCCGTCCTCGACGAGGCGACCCTGCACCGCGTCGTCGGGTCGCCCGCGGTGATGGCCGGGCAGTTGGCCGCCCTGCTCGCGGCCAGTGAGCGTCAAGGTGTCACCCTGCGCGTCTACCCCTTCGCCGCAGGTCCCGATATCGCCATCCAGTGCACGTTCGTGGTCTTCACGTTCGAGAGCGAGTACGACCGCAACTCGGTCCACATCGAACTCAGCGCTGGTGATCGGTGGCTCGAGCAGGAGAGCGACATCGTCCGCTACACGCGGATATTCGACGACCTCAGCCGCAAGTGCCTTTCCACCGAGGCCAGCCGGGACTTGATCCGAACGATGCTGGACCACTATTCGAGCAAGGATGAACCACCCCGATGAACGTGAACTACCGGCAGAGCAGCTTCTGTTCCACTGGCGGCTGCGTCCAGGTCGCCGTGCTTGACAACGGCACCGTGTCACTGCGTGACTCCAAGAACCTGACCATTCCCGCGCACACGTACACGGCCGAGGAATGGGTCGCCTTCACCGCAGGTGTGAAGAACGGCGAATTCGACCTGGTGCCCGGTGGTCTGCTGACCAACTGACGTCACCTTTTCGGCCAGAGCGCCAGAGATCCGCCCGGTGGTCAGCCGGGCGGATCTCTGGCGTGCGTCTTAACGGTCCGGTAACGTGAGGGGTCGAGGTCGCTCGACGTCGCGTGATCAGGCCAACGAGGTGCGCGAACAGCCGATCCGCGCCCACCGCTGTGCCGGGTTCCGGTGACGTCGGGTGCGGGAGGGGGCGATCATGTCGACCAATCGTGTGTCCACCAGTCGTGTGTCCGGCCGGTTCCGGCGGAGCAGCCGCTGCACCACCGGCGCCTGCGTGGAACTGCTCATCACCACTTCCCGGTTACACGTGCGCGGCACCGCGCCGGACCGGGAGCTCGTCTTCCCCGCCGCCGCCCGCGCCCGGCTGGTGCGCGCCGTCCGCGCGGGTTCGCTCACCGGTTGAGGTGACCGCGCGGCCGGTCCCGGAGCGTGAACTCCCTGTCACCAACCGGATCGGGGTACTCAGTCGTGTGGACGAATGATCGACCCGTCGGTGTGGTTCGCTAGTCTCGGTTCCTCAGTCGGGGGCTCGAGTCCACACACGCGAGGAGTACCTGGTCATCGAACAGGGTGAGTTGGTCGCCGGGCGCTATCGGCTGGAGGAGGCCGTCGGCAGCGGCGCCATGGGCATGGTCTGGCGCGCTCGGGATGAGCGGCTGGAGCGGGTCATCGCGCTCAAGCGGTTGATCATCCGACCGGGGCTGACCCCGGCGCAGACCGACGAGGCGCGCAGGCGGGCGATGCGCGAGGCGCGGATCGCGGCCCGGCTGCAGCACCGCAACGCCATCGCCATGCTCGACGTCGCCGAGCACGACGGCGACCCGTGCCTGGTGATGGAGTTCCTGCCGTCGCGCAGCCTGTCCGCGGTGCTCGCCGAGGAGGGGACGCTGCCACCGGAGCAGGTGGCGGCGATCGGGTCGCAGGTCGCGGCGGCGCTGGCGGCGGCGCACGCGGCCGGGATCGTGCACCGGGACGTGAAGCCGGGCAACATCCTGCTCGGCGCGAACGGCACGGTGAAGATCACCGACTTCGGCATCTCCCGGGCCATCGACGACGGCACCGTCACCGAGACCGGCATGCTCGCGGGCACCCCCGCCTACCTGGCCCCGGAGATCGCCCGCGGCCACGACCCCAGCCGGGCGTCGGACGTGTTCTCCCTCGGCGCCACCCTGTACCACGCGGTCGAGGGCGAGCCGCCGTTCGGGATGAACCCGAACCCGCTGGCCCTGCTGCACGCGGTCGCCTCGGGGGCGATCACCCCACCGCGCGGCGCGGGCGCGCTCACCCCGACGCTGATGTCGTTGCTGCGCACGGAGCCGGTGGACCGGCCGACCATGGAGGAGGCCGCGTCGGTGCTGGCGCTGCCGACCGCGCCATTACCCGTGCCCGCCGTCGAGCCGCCCACGATCCCGGCGAAACCCAAGCCGGTGTTCCCGTTGCTCAACCGCAAGGCCCCCGCCGCCACCCAGGTCGTCCCACCGGCACACCAGCCCCTCCAGCACCCGGCCCAGCGACCCGCCCAACACCCGGCACCCGGGCCCAAGCGCGGGGTGCTGGTCCTGCTGCTGCTCGGCGTCGTCGTGCTGGCAGGCGCGGTGACCCTGGTACTGCTGAACGCCACCACGCAGGCGCCGCCGCGCACGATCACCTCGACCACGGTCGTCACGGTCAGCCAGGACCCGCCCAGCGCCGCCCCGACCACCACCCCCAGCCCGGTCGCCGCCCCCCAGAAGATCACCGACTTCAGCTCGGCGGGCAGGCTGGTGATCGCCTACTACGGCGACGGCGACCCGGCGCAGCGCTGGGACATGCTCGGCCCCAACGGCAAGGCCGCCTTCGGCGACCAGAACGGCTTCCAGCAGTACTGGGGGCAGTACCAGTACGTGGCCTCGCGCAACGCCAACGGGGTCACCTCGAACGCGGACGGGTCGGTCAACGTCCCGGTCGACGTGACGGTGAAGACGGCCGCGGGCGGCGAACAGACCGCCAAGCGCAATGTGAAGGTCATCCTCGCCGGTGGTAGGTACCTCATCGACTCCGACTCGCGGTGACGTCCACCTGGGACTGAGTCGTTGCGCTTCCCCCACGGGCGGTGGCACCGTGCGGGGTGAGGGAGGTCGTATGCAGTTGATGCCGGTGACCGAGTCGATGTTCCTGCTCGGCGAGTCCCGCGAGCACCCACTGCACGTGGGCGGCTTGCAACTGTTCGAACTGCCGGACGGTGAGGGTCCCGACTACGTCGGCGAGCTGCACCGCGCCCTGCTGGCGGACGGGGAGGTGCACCCGCTGCTGCGCCGCCGCCCGCGCGGCCCGATCGGCACCCTCGGCCAGTTCATCTGGACCGATGACGACCGGCTCGACCTGGAATACCACGTCCGGCTCTCCGCGCTGCCCAACCCGGGCCGGGTCCGCGAACTGCTCGAACTGGTGTCCCGGCTGCACGGGTCGCTGCTCGACCGGCACCGCCCGCTGTGGGAGGCGCACCTCGTCGAAGGCTTGCGGGACAACAGGTTCGCGCTCTACACCAAGGTCCACCACGCCCTGCTCGACGGTGTCTCCGCGTTGCGGCTGCTGCAGCGGTCGCTCTCGCCCGACCCGGCCGCGCGCGACATCCGGCCGCCGTGGGCCACCCCGATCGACACCGGGCGGGCGGGCGGCGACCGACCCGGGATGTCGGCCGTGCTGCGCGACATCGCGGGCATCGGGCCCGCGTTCGCCCGCTACGCCCGCCAGGCGTTCCGCGAGCAGGCGGCGACGCTGCCGTTCGAGGCGCCCCGATCGATCTTCAACGTCCCGATCACCGGCGCCCGCCGGTTCGCCGCGCAGGGGTGGCCACTGGAGCGGGTCCGCGCGGTCGGCGCCGCCGCGGACGCCACGGTGAACGACGTCATGCTCGCCATGTGCGCCGGTGCGCTGCGCCGGTACCTCGGCGAACTCGACGCGCTACCGGACCGCCCGCTGGTCGCGTCCGTCCCGATGTCGCTGCGCACCGACGGGTCCGCGGGCGGCAACGCGCTCGGCATGATCCTGTGCACCCTGGCCACCGACCTGCCCGACCCGGCCGACCGACTCGAGGCGATCATCGAGTCGACCCGCCGCGGCAAGGCCGTCTACCAGGGGATGAGCCAGTTGCAGGTGACCGCGCTGAGCGCCATCCCGTTCGCCCCGCTGGCGCTCGGCCTGCTACCGGGCGCGGTCAGGGTGGCGCCACCCGCGTTCAACCTGATGATCAGCAACGTGCCCGGCCCCACCGAACCGCTGTACTGGAACGGCGCCCGGATGCTCGGCGTCTACCCGGTCTCCGTGCCGTACGAGGGCCAGGCGCTCAACATCACGGTCACCAGCTACGCCGGTTCGCTGGAATTCGGCCTCACCGGCTGCCGCCGCTCCGCCCCCCACCTGCAGCGCCTGCTCACCCACCTGGACACGGAACTGACCGACCTGGAACGGGCGGTCTGCTGAGACCCCGCTGACCCCGCTGCTGGCGTGCGACTCTGCTGGGAATACGACTCTGACGGGAATGCGACAAGCCGACCGTCGAGTGGTTGGCAGGCTTGTCCGCACCCGGCCTGTCTGCCCACCTTCCGCTGACCTGCCCGCGCTCGGCCGGCCTCCTCACCTTCCGTCGGCTTGTCCGTGCTCGGCTGGCCTGCTCACCTCCGTCGGCTTGTCCACGCTCGGCTTGCTTGTCCACGCTCGGCCTGCTTGTCCGCGCTCGGCCGATTTGCCCACAGTCCGCCGACTTGTCCACAGCTTGCGACGTCCGCCCCTGTTGATCTCGACTTCTCGGTAGACTGGCCTCGGGGACGCCCCCCGGGAAGGGTGGGGGCTGGCCGGGTCGGTGTGTCGTGGTCCTGCGGCGATGTTGTGGTGTCCGGCGTCGGCGGTGATGATCGCTCCGGTCGGGGGCGGCGGGTCGAGCAGTGTCCGGAACCGGGCGATCTCGCTGGTCCTGATCGGCACGAGTCGCTGTGCCACCACGGGTCCGGTGTGGTGGGTGAATGCGGCGAGCAGGTGGACCCGGCGCCGCCCGTGCGGGGCACGGTGGCCCCGCACGGTCTTGCCGTTTACCGCGATCTGCGCTGCTGGCGGGCCCTGTGTTGGTTGCGGATCCACGCGGCGGGCACCGCGTCGAGGTGCTTATCGTCCACCTGCGCCAACACGTGGCGCACCGTGGACTTGGTCGCCGACACCGCGATCACGGCGCACGCCCGACTCCGCCAGGGCCGGTTGAGCCGGGTACACGACCCATTCCGCGATCGCGGTCAACGACCGCGCTCCCGCAGCGACCGCCAATACCGGCACGCTGCCCAGCGAGTGCCCGCTCCCACACCGTCGACACGGGCCAGGCACCGCGACCGGAAAACAACGCGGATCGACCACGGCATCACCGGACAACGGGGCCGACTGAATCAGGACAGCGACGACCGGGGGCGACGCCCCGACGGGCCCGACTTCCTCAACAGATCACGGGCCTCGACAACCACATGATCAACCAGGGATCGTGCCCGCTCCGCGCCACTCACCTGAACGCGGAGTTGACCGACCTTGAGCGGGCGGTCTGCTGAGATCGCGATGAGCCGACCGCCGGGTGGTAGTCGGCAGGCTTGTCCACGCTCGGCCGACCTGTCCACTTCCCGCTCTCGGCTGGCCTGTCCGTGCTTGGCCGACCTGTCCACGCTCGGTCGATCTGCCCACAGTCCGCCGACTTGTCCACGCTCGGCCGATCGGTCCGCGCTCAGTCGACCTGTCCATGCTTGGCCGATCGGTCCGCGCTCAGCCGACTTGCCCACGCTCCGCCGATCTGTCCACAGTCCGCCGACTTGCCCACAGCTTGCGACGTCCGCCCCTGTTGATCTCGACTTCTCGGTAGACTGGCCTCGGGGACGCCCCCCGGGAAGGGTGGGGGCTGGCCGGGTGTGGGTGGGTTCGGTCGGCTCTTCGGGGGTGGTTGGAGAGCCTTGTCGGGGTGCTCGGTGGCTCAGCCGCTCTTGCGGCGGAATTGGCGCTTGCCGCCTGCGCGGCCGTGGGCGTCGGGGACCTTGGAGTTTCCGCTGGCGTGGCCCTCGCCGGACTTGGCTTGGGCTTGTTTGCGGGCCAGTGCCTCGCGGAACCTGGCCTTCACGTCCTCCGGGTCCGCGGCACCGGTGGTTTCGGGCTGGGCGGGCTGCTCGGACATGGTGAACCTCCGCGGGTCGACTTGTGCTGCTCAGCCTCGCACGCGGCACGCACCGGGTCGACTCGATTTCAGCGCGTGCCCTCGGCGCGGGCCTTGATGCCTTCGGCTTCCAGCGCAAGGTAGCGGTCGGTGAGTCCGGCGGTGAAACGGGCCAGCACCCAGCCCACCGGACCGGTCGTCGTCAGGGTCGCCAGGACGCGGCAACCGGACCCGGTCGGCTCGACCGTGTGCGTCGCGGTGGTGAGCGCGCCGGGGCCGCGCGCCTCCCAGGTCCAGGACCGGCCTTCGGTCAGCTCGGTCACCGTCCAGACGGCGACGGGGAGTTTCGGTTGGCGGATGCGGGCGCGGTGTCCGATCCGCAACGCGCCGGGGTCGAGCAGGGTGACCGAGGTCACCGAGGCTGTCCACTCGGGCCAGCGCTCGACATCGGCGTAGATCGACCACACCCGTTCCGCCGGTGCGGCGATGGCAATCCCGGTGGCGAACCGCATCGGGACAGGGTAACGCCGATGATCGCCGCGCGGGGTGATCCGACTATCCTGCCGGGTAGATCTTTCTCGGCGGAGGACCAACGGTGAACCTGCTGGAGCACATCGCGGCGGTGGCGGCGCTGGCGGAGTGCGCCGATCACGACCCGCGCGCGCTCAGCGCGGACGAGCACCTGCGGTTCGAGTGGTACCGGGGCGCCGATCCCTCCGACGAGGCCGCGTTCCTGGCCGCCGTGCTGCGCGATCCGGACCAGGCCATGGCGACGGCGGCCGCGATCGCCCGCATCGACGACCGGGCGCAGCGCGGGCCCGGGTTCTCCCGGTGGGCCGCGCGGGTCCGATCCGCTGTGGCGCCAGCGGATCCGGTCGCGTCGCGGTTGTCCGAATGGTGCCTGTTGCACGACGCGTTCGCCGGGAAACCGGTCTCGCCGGGGGCCGTGCTCGCCGCGTCCGACTGGGCGCAGCGCAGGCTCGCCGCGACCGTCGACGGGGAACTGCTCGCGCTGCTCGCCGAGCACGGCCGCACCCGTCGGGTCCGCGCGCTGACCAGGGTGCCGCGCCCGGTGCGCGCCCGCCGCCTCGCCTGCGACGACTGAACGGGTTGAACCGACCGAACGGGATCGGCGCGCTCCGGCGTGTGTCCTCAACGGACGGACCGGGGGGTGGCACAGTACCGTTCCGACGGCGAGAGGAGACCCATTGTCGTACCTGGGGACCACCGGCGGTGCCCGCTTCCGACCGGTCGACGAGATCACCGTGCTGGACCGGCCCGCCACCGCGACCCACTTCGTCGCGCCCGGATCGGTCACCGGCGGGCAGTTCGGGCTGTTCCGCTACGACATGGTGCCCGGCGCGGGCGGGCCGGGCGCGCATTTCCACCGCACGTTCTCCGAGTCGTTCTACATCCTGGACGGGACGGTCCGGCTGTTCGACGGCGAGAATTGGGTTTCGGCTACGTCTGGAGATTTTCTCTACGTTCCGAGCGGCGGGGTGCACGCGTTCTCGAACGACGCGGACGAACCGGCGTCGATGCTCATCCTGTTCGCCCCCGGCGCCCCGCGCGAGGATTTCTTCGTCGAACTCGCCGAGATCGCCGAGGCCGGTCGGGAGTTGTCGGTCGCCGAGTGGGATGATTTCTACGCCAAACACGACCAGTACATGCTCCGGTGAGCGGGCGGCGGTGTTTCACCGCGCCGCCGCCCGGGTATTTCCCCACCGGGAGCGCGAGACCCCGGCCGTAGGCCGCGCCCGCGGCTCTCCCCCAGGCCCGCGGGCAGCGCGACGGTCGGCTGGGCAGGCCCCGGTTTCCCCCAAACCGGGGCCTGCCGCTCCCACCGGGGAAGCACTTCCGCCGCCGGTGGGAACGATCCCGCCGCCGTTCGTCGCGGTCCAACCGGTGGTACGGCGCCCGGTGGTGGGCCAGTTCCCCGTACCGGCCGCATAATCCGGGGCCATAACATGGCAGGCATGGAACTGGAGTTCCGACACCTGCGGATTGTCATCGCGGTCGCCGACGAGGGCAGCATCACGAAGGCGGCGGCGGCGCTCGGGCTGTCCCAACCGTCGTTGACTTCTCAACTTCAGCGGATCGAACGAACCATGGGCGCGCCCCTTTTCGAACGCGCCAGAACCGGCGTGGTGCCCACCTCGTTCGGCCGCACGGTGCTCGCCAGGGCCCGGTCGGTGGTCACCGAGATGGCCGACCTGCGTGGCGAGGCGAGCGCGCACGCGGCCACCGACGGCCGCCCGGTGGAGGTGCGGATCGGCGGGCGGCCCAGCCCGCTGCTGTCGGTGGTGGTGCCGCGGCTGGTGGCCGCGCACGCCGCCGAACGCGGGCCGGACGCGCCGCCGCTGAGCGTCCAGGTGCACACCGACCCGTCGGCCGCGGCGCTGCAGGGCCGGGTCCGCGCCGGGCGGCTGGACGCCGCGGTGCTCAGCGACGTGATCGGGTTCGAGATCGGCCCGGCGGAGGGGGTGCGGCGCGACCTGGTGGTGCCGGTGGAACCGGAGTTCGTCGCGCTGGCCGAACGGCATCCGCTGGCGGACCGGGCCATGATCGACTTAGCCGACCTGGCGGGCGAGAACTGGATGATCGACCCGCAGGAGGACCACGGTGGCCTCGGGCCGCTGCGCGCGGCGTGCCGGGCGGCCGGGTTCGAGCCGCGGATCACCCACGAGATCAGCGACTCGACCTCGGCGCGCGAGTTCGTCGTCAGCGGGCAGTGCGTCAGCCTGGCGCAGGCGACCTCCAGCGAGGGGCGTGGTCTGGTCATCCGCCCGTTGCGCGGCGACCCGATCCGGAACCGGTTGGAATTGGCCTGGAAGGAACCCGGTCCGATTGATCCGGCCGTGTTGCGCGCGGCCGTCCTCGACGGCTACGCGAGCCTCATTGATCGAAATCCGAGTTACCCGCGGTGGTGGGCCCGGCACGGCGGCTTCGCGGCTGCCGGGTAAACCGCGTATTGACCCGACAGTCGGGCGGAAGTAAGAAGGACACAGTGGACTCGATGTTGGTGTCCGTGGGCCGGGTGGGTGAGTTGGGGCTTAATGCAACAAACGCCTCTTTGTGGGATGTATGACGCCGGAGACCGGACCGGTGACCCGTTTCGATGCCCGGTCGGGACGCCCCCGGGTCGCGCTAGGGCAGATATGCCCAGGTCGAGCGCGCGTAGTGGCCGTCACCACTGGGCCGAACGAGTGTAGTCGGTCGGTCGCGGCCAGTGAGTTAAGAATTTTGATGACCGCTAAGTGATGGACGTCGTTGCCGCGCGGGCCAGAACCGGGGACCATTGCCGTCGGAACGGTGGACCGCGCCGTGCAGGGTCGGCGGCGGATCACCGTCCGTCCGCACCGCCACTGCGGTCGCCGCGGCCGGGACACCGCGCACCGCGCCCTCGCGCGATGCGGACGGCGGGCCCCGGAGGTCGGGTGGAGCCGACACCGGGGCCTGTCACGCCTCTGGTGACAGGCCACCCCGATTCACCGGGCCCGCGAGCCACGAGCTCATCGCGCCGACGAGTCGTCGAAGTCGCCGAAGTCACCGTGGTCCCGGTTGCCCCTCGGCCACAGCGGCTGCTCGGCCGCCTCCGGGCCGCCCAGCGCCCGCCGGTCCTCTTCGGACGGCGGGTTCAGCCGCGGCCAGCCGACCGCGCTCAGCGTCGGCCGCTGCTGCTCGTCGAGCCGCTCGGCGTACTGCGGCGCGATCTCGGTCTTGGTGACCGCCGCCGAGATCCGGGCGAAGGTGGGGATCAGGTCGGCCGCCTCGCGCACCTGTTCCGGGTGCCGGGCCAACCACCACACCACCGCTGTGCCCGGGTCGACCAGGATCTCGTCCGCCAGGTACGCCCTGGTCCGCTGCTCCAGCTCCTGCTCGTGGTGGCGGACCTGCTTCTCCTTGCGCAGCTCGGTCAGCCGCTCCAGCCGCCGGGCGTCCTCCTCCGGCACGGTCAGCCCGACGTTCTCCGCCCAGGCGACGATCTGCCCGGTCCGGTCCGGCGCCATCGCGCCGAGCTCGGCGGCCAACCTGGTCCGGACCACCTCGGCCTCGGTCGGCGAGCCGGTGACGGTCACCTGCCTGGCCCGGTCGAGGATCGAGTGTACCGCCAGCCCGCGCAGGTTCCCGTGCTGCGGCAGCCCCGTGTGCGGCTTCCAGCACACCGTGCAGGCGAGGATGAACCGGTAGTAGGGCTCGGCGCTGTCCACCGGGATCGCGGGCACGTGGTGCTCGGCGTGCACCGCGGGCTCCGGCGCCGGTTTCGCCCGTTCCCTGGCCGCCTCCGCGCGCAGTTCGCGCTGCTCGCGCAGGAACAGCACCTGCTTGACGACCAACGCGGCGATGCCGAGCGCGACCAGCAGGACCGGGATCGTCACCCAGTTCGCCCAGCCGAGCGCGAAGCCCGCCGCGAGGGGGGCTACGGCGGCCACACCGAGGATGCCGGCGGGCGCGCGCCAACGCGCTGCAGTGTCCACACCTAGGTGGGTACCTGGTGTGGGGTGTTGAGTAGTAGACCGATCAAGCGGATTCGCTCGAACATACGAATGCGCGCATGCGTTCGGTGAGCACCCTGCTCTGGTCAGGGGAACCCGGGTGCGGCCGTCCTGCCGCTCGCCGGTAGGCCCGTCCAGCGCACCGACGGCAGCCCGCGCGTGCTGGTCGCGCAGGCGTGCACGGCGCCGTCGTCGGTGGTGATCAGCATCGTGGCGCCCGCGAAGCAGCAGTCGACCGCGGTGGCGCCCGGTAGCCGGACGATGGTGTACGCGACGCCGGTGTGGTCGACCCGGCGGACCGAGTTGCCGCCCGCCACCCAGGCGAACCCGTCGACGTCCACCGCCACCCCGCGCGCGGCCGACACGAGCGGCCGGGCGGCGCCGGGGGTGCCGTTGGCGAGGTCGAACTCGTGGACCAGCAGGCCGCCGCCGCACACCCGGTACATCCGGCGGGTGTCCGGGCTCCACGCCAGCGCCTGGGTCGGGCCGTCGAGCACCCGGTGCGGCCTGCCGGTGAGGTCGATCCGGTGCAGCGCGTCGTCGGCGGTCAGCCACAGCCGCCCGGCCGGGTCGCACCAGAGGCCATCGGAGCGCGGCAGGTCGAGCGGGACGAGCCGCCCGTCGCGGCGCAGGAAGGCCGGGTCGCCGCCGAGGACCCAGCCGCCGACGGCGGGCAGGGCCGCGGTGGGGCTGCCCTCGACGACGAGCGTCGCGATGTGCCGGGGTCCCAGGGTTGTCATGCGCCCCAACTGGACCCGCTGCCGTTCGGTGTCCACCCAGGACAGTCGGGTGCCGTCCCAGCGCGGGCCGGTCACCCGGCGCCCGAACAGCCCGGCGCACATCCCGGCGGCGAGCTCGGTCGGCCTGATCATCGCCATCGCGTCCCCTGGGTGGTCTGAACCAGTAAGTGGTCTGAACCAATGTGTCCGGCGGCGGGGCAGAAAGCAAGGCCCGGTCGTACCCATTTTCTCCCCCGGCCTCAGCCGGGGTCCACCCCTTGGCCGCGCAGGTCGGCCCGGATCCGCTCGGCGTAGGCCTCGGCCGGGTTGGCCTCGTCGTAGGGGTGGCGCGGGCCGAGCCAGAACCGCAGGCCGTCCTTGTGGTGCCGCGGGATGACGTGCAGGTGCAGGTGCGGCACCGACTGGCTGACGATGTTGTTGATCATGATCAGCGAGCCGTCCGCGCCGAGGCCGTCCTCGACCGCCCGCTCCAGCCGCTGCGCCAGCGCGAAGAACGGGGCCACCCGGTCCGGCGGGAGGTCGCTCAGCACGGTCAGGTGGGTGCGCGGAACGAGCAGGACGTGCCCCCGGAACAACGGCCGGTGGTCCAGGAACGCCACTGCATCAGTGTCCTGGTAAACCATGACCGCGGGCAGCTCGCCCGCGATGATTCGGCAGAACACGCATGTTTCCGACAAGGATTCCTCCACTTTCGCCGAACGTCCGAATCAGTCTGGGCACAATGGCCCACGTGACCGTGCCAGAAACGCCCTACCGGGTCCGGCGCACGCCAACCCAGTATCGGGCCAGCCGCCAGATCGAGCGGATCCTCGACGCCGCGGCCAGGGTGGTCGCCGAGAAGGGCTACGCCGGGACGACCACAGCGGACATCGCCAAGGCCGCCACCGTCTCCATCGGATCGGTCTACCGCTACTTCCCGGACAAGACCGCGGTCATGCGCGCCGTCGTCGACCGGCACACCCGCCGGTTCCAGGACCAGGTCGCGGCCAACCACCCCCGGGCGGTCGGCTGGCGCGGCGCCGTCGAACACGCCTACCGGGTCTATGTGGACATGTGCCGCGGCGACGACGGGTTCCGCGCGATCAGCGGCGCGGGCCTGGCCACCGGCGAGCTGGAGTCCCCGGGCGCGGGCGACCCCGGCGACCCGCTGGCCGCGGCGTTCGCGGTGATGCTGGTCCGCCGCTACCGCTTCGCGGACACCCCGGCGCTGCGGGCGACCCTGCTGCAGTGCGTGACCCTGGGGGACGTCCTCACCAGACTCGCGTTCCGGCTCGCGGGCACCGGGCACCCGGACACCCTGGAGCAGACCCGCCGGATGATCGTCGAGCTGGTCGCCGCGCACGAGCCGCGCTGACCGGTCACCCGGCCAGCGGCTTGACCAGGAGCTCGAAGGCGAGGTCGGCGCGGCGGGGGATCCCGAACCGCTCGTCGCCGTACGGGAACGGGGACAGCTCACCGGTGCGGCGGTACCCGCGGCGGACGTACCAGGCGATCAGGTCCGGGCGCGCGGTGAGGACCTTCATCCGCAGTTCGGGCAGACCCCAGTCGGCGGCGACGCGCTCGGCCTCGGTGAGGGTCTCCCGGCCGATGCCCGCGGCCTGCCGGGTCGGGTCCACGGCGAACATGCCGAAGTAGCCCGCGCCGTCCTCCGCCGCGACGTGGCAGCAGGCGACCGCGACACCGTCCTGTTCGGCGACCAGCACCGCGCTCCCCGGCGCGGTGATCACCTCGGCGACACCGTCCGGATCGGTGCGCTGACCGTCGAGCAGATCGGCCTCGGTGGTCCAGCCCGCGCGGCTCGCCTCGCCGCGGTAGGCGGACTCGACGAGGGCGACCAGCGTGTCCACATCGGCGGGGGTGGCGCGGCGGAAGGTGAGCACGAACCGAGCCTAACCCGGTTCGGACGGTGACTACGCTGCCGTCATGGGACTGTTCGGCCGCAGGAAGGCCAAGGCGGAGGCCGCCGCGCTCGCCGAGCACCTGGTCCTCGACCGGTGCTGGGACGACATCGCCCTCGACATGGGCGTCGACGCGGTCGCCGACGGGCACCGCAAGGCCGCTTTGGCGCTGCTGCGCGAGTGTCGCGACGACCACGAGACCCGGACGCTGCGGGTGCGCGCGCTGGCCACCGCGGCGATCGGGCAGTCGACCGAGATCCGCGAGCTGCTGACCGAGGACGAGCTGGACCGGGCGGACGCGGCGGACGTGTTGCTGTGGCTGGGGAGCACGTTGATCGCCGAGGCGTGGGAGATCCGCGGCGGGTGGGCGCCCACGGTCGGCGAGGAGCGGCTGAAGCTGTTCTCCTCCCGGCTGCGCGAGGCGCGCGACCCGTTGATGGCCGCGGCCCGGTTGGCGCCCGAGGACGCGACACCGTGGGTGGAGCTGCAGCGGTACGCGCGGGGGATGCGGTTGGAACGTCCGCAGCGTGACTTCGTGTGGCTGGAAGCGATGCAGCGCTGCCCGACGTCGTACCCGGCGCACGCCGGGCGGCTGCAGTCACTGGCGTTGAAGTGGGGCGGGTCGCACGAGGAGATGTTCTCGTTCGCGCGGGACACGGTGGCCAAGTCCGCGCCCGGTAGCCCCCTCGCGGCGATGTTGCCGACAGCGCACGCCGAGTACCTGCTCAAAGAGGGCGACCGGTTCATCGCGGAAGGCAGCGCGTGGGCGTACGTGAAGCTCAACGCCCGCTACTTCACCACCGGGTTACGCGCCGAACTGGTGGAGGCCGACGCCAAGGGGTCGGCCTCCGGCGTGTGGGCCAAAGAGGTCCACAACCTGTTCGGCTGGGCGATGCTGGAGTCCGGTGAGCTCGACCGCTCCCGTTGGCACCTGGCCCGGGTGGGTAACCGGCCGTCCGCACTGCCTTGGTCCTATAGCGGCGAACACGCGTACGCGCGGGCCTTGGTCCGCCTTGGTGTGTCTATCTAGGCTGGTTAAACCGTGTTCCACCACTTGTCCAGCTCGGGCGGGGCGGACACGTCGACCCGCTCGCCCGGCCGCGGCACGGCCACCGGCACGCCGCGTTCCTTGGCCTCCGCGCACAACCGGTCCACCGGGTCGGACCACGGGTGCGGCGCGAGCGAGAACGTCGCCCAGTGCACCGGGATCAGCAGGCCGCCCCGGACGTCGACGTGCGCGGCCACGCCCTCTTCGGGTGTCATGTGGATGTCCGGCCAGCCCGGCGCGTACGCGCCGACCTGCACGAGCGCGGCGTCGAACGGCCCGTACTGGGCGCCGATCTCGGTGTAACCGGCGAAGTAGCCGGTGTCGCCGGTGTAGAACACCTTCCCGCCAGGACCGGCGATCACCCACGACGCCCACAGCGTGCCGTCGCGTTTGAAGCCGCGGCCGGAGAAGTGCTGGGCCGGGGTCGCGGTCAGCCGCAGCGGACCGGCCTGGTGCGACTCGTGCCAGTCCAGCTCGATGATCCGGTCGGCGGGCACCTTCCACCGCTCCAGGTGCGCCCCGACGCCCAGCGGCACCACGAACGGCGCGTCCTGGGTGCGCGCGAGCTCGCGGATGGCGGCCTGGTCGAGGTGGTCGTAGTGGTCGTGCGAGATGACGACCGCGTCCAGCCGGGGCAGCGCCCCGATCGGCTGCGGCGGCCGGTGCAGCCTGCGCGGACCGACCAGCCGGGACGGCGACACCCGCTCGCCCCACACCGGGTCCAGCAGCACCCGGGCGCCGTCCAACTCGACCAGGCTCGTCGAGTGCCCGTGCCAGGTGATGTGCAGTCCGGAGTCGATGGGGGCGGCGGGGGTGACGACCGGGATCGAGCCGGTGGGGATGCGGTCGCCGCGGTCGCGGAAGAACGACCGCAGGGTCGAGCCCATGGTGCCGGGCTCAACGGGGGTCGGCGGGGCCTCGTTGCGGAAGGCGCCGTCGCGGTACCGCGGTGATCGGGTGACGCGGGGTCCCGTCGGGCGGCGGCCCATCGCGACCGGGATGTCCCACGCGACCCAGGCCGCGGCGGCAGCCACGGCGAGCGCGGTCAAAGCTCGTCTCATACCCCAATGGTCCGCGCGATCGGCTGTGACCGCTCTCAGAGGGTCGCCGAGCCGCCTCGGGCGGCGAGCCGCAACCGCATCGCGCGGCGGGCCACCAGGCCGGGACGCGGGGTGCGGACCGACACCGAGCCCAGGTGTTCCTGACCCACCCGCAGGCTCGCGGGCGCCGGGTAGTCCTCGTGCGGGGCGTTCGGGTGCTCGGGCGGCAGCAGGTCGAGGATCGCGCGTAGGGCCCAACGGGCGTGGCCCTGGTACGACCACACGACGGTCTCGGCGGTGAACACGTCCCAGTCCCGGCCCTGCCGTGATCTCGCGGCGGTGACGTCGTGCGCGTCCTTGATCACGACGTAGTCGACGAAGCCCGCCCACGCGTAGGTGGCGACGATGGCCTCAGGCCGGTCGTTGCCACCGCACAGGTAGACGGTGAAGCCGTCCGCGACGACCGCGCGGAGCAGGTCGTCGATCTCGCTCAGGTCGGACGGTTGTGACTGTTCGCAAGGCTGGCTCATCGTGATCACCCGATTGGCCGGTGACATCCGCATGGCAGGCCGCCATGTGATGACACGGTGTGCTCGTAGTGTCTGTCTACCGCACCCGAACGGGGCACGGGGTGGCCGGGGCGCCACTGGCGCAAAGACGCCGCATATCGATAACCCTCCCACCAGCGGGTGATGTACCTCGGCTGTCGATCAGGTAACCAAGACCCAAAACCGCACTACCCGGTAAATGTCTCACTCGATGGGGTGACTAGTCTCACGCCGTCCACCGTTAGTGGCGAAATGTAACTCTTTCGTGTTATGTGCCGCCGTCGGTCCCCCTGCTGAGACGGAGTTCCCGCCTTGCGCTCGATCCCCTCCCGCGACTGGCTCCGCTCCGCCGGTCGCGCCGCCGCCATCACCGCCATCGTCGCCGGTGCCCTGTCCCTGTTCGCGGGCACCGCGGGCGCGCACACACCGAGCTTCTCGGCCCAGTGCGCGAACGGCTCGCTGCACGTCAAGGTCGAGGCGGGCTACTACAACAAGAACGACGCCAACACCGTCACCGTGACCGACAACGGCCAGCCGCTCTCCGCCCAGGGCCACGTGGTCGACAACCTGCCGTTCGGCGAGAGTTACCTGGCCACGTGGGACCTGGACGGCACCGTCCGGCACACGCTGTACGTCAAGATCGGCACCAACGCCGCCAACCAGCAGCCCGGCTGGACGCTGGAGCACCAGGAGACCTACGCGGCCTGCGTCGTCGACACGACCAAGCCGACCACGACCACCACCAGGGCGACGACCACCACGTCGAAGCCGCCGGTGACCACGACCACCGAGTCGAAGCCGACCAAGACCTCCGAGTCGACCACCCCGGCCGTCACCACCACGCAGGCGCCGACCACGGCCAGCACCGTCATCGCCGCGCCCGCGAGCAACTCCACCGACCTGCCGGACACCGGCGCGAGCGTCGGGCTGCCGATCGCCATCGGCGGGGTGCTGCTGCTGGGTGGCGGCGGTGCGCTGTTCGCGGCTCGTCGGGCGAAGCGCGGTAAGAGCGAGAACTGAGTGAAGCGGCCGGGGTCCTCGTGCGAGGACCCCGGCCGGTCTCACGAGATGGGCGTCTGCACCGGCTGCGTGATGGCCTCGAACACCAAGAGGGTGTTCACCGACACCACCTCGCTGCGGTTGAGCAGTCTCGAGATGAGCAACTGCTGCAGGTGCGTGGTGTCCGGTACCGCTACCTGGATCAGGTAGTCGTCCGGGCCTGCCACGTGCAGCAGCGACACCGTCTCCGGTTGCTCCAGTACGAAAGCCTTGAACTCCTCCACGACCCGTTGCCGGTGGGGCCTTACCCGTACCGACAACAACGCGCTGATGGGCCTACCGAGCGCGGCAAGGTCAACCGTCGCGTGGAAGCCGGTCAGCACACCCCGCCGTCGCAGCGACCGCACCCGTTCCAGCGCGGTCGACGGGGCTACGCCGACTATCGAGGCCAGCTCCTTGTTCTGCACCCTGGCGTCGCGTTGCAGCTCGCGCAGGATCGCGAGGTCGGTCGAGTCGAGATCGGTTGGCTGGCCCATGGTGGTCGTGTCTTTCTGCGGCGGACGGGGACTCCGGTTCAGCGGTGGGCGTCTTTGAGCGCGTAGTCCAGGTCGGCCTGGACGTCATCGGGGTGCTCTAGCCCGACAGACATTCGGAGTACCGCCGCCCCCGGTTTGGCGGTCGAGACGACCGGCCGGTGGGTGAGCGAGGCGGGGTGCTGGATCAGCGTGTCCACACCGCCGAGGGACACGGCGTGCGTGACGAGCCGGACGGATTCGACCGTACGCGCGGCCTCCTCCGGGCCCGCCACCTCGAACGCGATCATCGCGCCGGGACCGGACATCTGGGTGCCGACGAGCGGGCCGGACGGGAAGAACACGCGTCGAACCAGCTCGTGTCCCCGCAACCATTCGGCGAGCCGCTTCGCGCTGTCCTGCTGCGCCGCGATCCGGACCGGCAGGGTCTGCAGGCCCCGGTGCAGCAGGTACGCGGCGAGCGGGTGCATTAACCCGCCGGTGACCGCTCGAACCTGACGGAGTTTCGTGGCCCATTCGGGCGTGGTGGCGACAACGCCGCCGATGACGTCACCGTGTCCGCCCAGGTACTTGGTCGCGGAGTGCAACACCAGCGTGGCGCCGTACTCGATGGGTCGCTGCAACACGGGGGTGGCGAAAGTGTTGTCCACTACTACGGGAACTCCATCAGCCTGGGTTACGACGTCGTGCAGGTCGACGAGATCCAGGGTGGGGTTCGCGGGCGTTTCGACGATGACCAGACCGGTGTTGGGGCGGATCGCCGCCCTGATGCCATCCGGGGCGGCCCAGGTGACTTCTGTGCCCAAGAGGTTGGTGGCCAGGACGTGGTCGGTGCCGCCGTAAAGCGGACGGACGGCGACCACGTGCGGCTTGCCTGCGGCGACGGTCGCGGTAAGGCAGGCGGCCAGCGCTGCCATACCCGACGCGAACGCGACGGCTTGCTCGGTGCCTTCCAGACGGGCCAAGGCCGACTCGAACCGGGCCACCGTGGGGTTCCAGAGCCGTTGGTAGACCAAACCCCCCTCGGCAGGCGGGAGGCCACCGGTGGCGAGGGCCTCGTAGGCCGCGCCGCCGGACTCGACGTCGGGGATCGGGTTCGTGGTCGACAGGTCGATCGGCGGGACGTGCACGCCCGACGCGGCCAGGTCTTCCCTGCCCGCGTGCACCGCTACCGTGGCGATTCTGTTCATCGCAGTCCTCCTCAGGCTCACCGCGCAGGATGGGGCAGCGGGCGCCCGGGTGGACGGGCCGCGGAACGCCACCGGTGAAACGCGGGCCGGTGCCGACCGCGGTTCGGTCGGATGCGGTCGCGACCGGCCGGAACCGAATCCGATTCGCCGTTCGGGGCGGTCGGGGAGTGTCGGATGCGCACGCGACAATGGATCGGTGCCCTCCATCCACGACCACATCACCGCGCACCTCGCCCCGGGCGGGACCGGGCTGCTGCCCGGCGGTGAGGCGTTGCCGGACGACCAGATCGATCACCGGCTGGGCGGTGGGCTGGTGCCGTGGAACGGGGCGCTGACCCACCACCCGGCGGGCGCGGCCGGGCTGCCCGACCTGGTGGCCGGGGCGATCACCGGCGACGGCTACCGCGACCTGTACACGGCGCTGTGCGAGCGTTCGGTGCTCGACGAGTTGGCCGACGTGCTGGTCGGCGTCCGCGCGCTGGGCATGCCGGACGCCGTGCGCGGGGTGGGCCGCAGGCTGGCGACGGAGGGTGAACACCGGGCGCCGGTGAAGTTCGGCATCGCGCTGCTCGGGTTGGGTGTGGATGCCGGGGACACCCCGCTGCTGCTGCGGTTGGGCAGGCACGAGGAGTTCACCCCGTTCGCCTACGACGCGGTGCGCGCGGCGGACCCGGAACCGGACCCCGCGCTGCTCGCCCTCGCGGACGGGGTGGCGGGCTGGGGCCGGATCAACGTCGTCGAGCGGTTCGGCGACGACACCAGCCCCCTGCTGCGGAACTGGTTGCTGCGCGGCGGTTTCCGCAACACCGTGCTGGACGGCTACCTCGCCCTGCGCGCCGCCACCGTCGGCGGCATGGCGGCCGCGCTGACGGCCGAGGAGGTCGACGACGAGCTGCTCGACGCGGCCGTCGACATCGTCTGCGCCCTGATCGAAGGCGGCCCGGCCGAGGACATCGACGACTACCCCGACGCCCCCGTCGCGCTGACCCTGCTGCTCACCCACCTGACCTGGCGGGCCCGCACCCTCCGCCACTTCGTCGGCACCGCACGGATCAGCGAGTTCCTCGCCGGTCCCGGCTGGGACGCCCGCTACGCCGCCGGGTGGGACCTCGCCCGGCACGACACCCTCGTCCGCCGCTGCCGCGACCTGATCGCCAACCCCACCTGGCGCACCCTCACCCTGGCCGCCCTCGACTCCCCGGACGACCGCACCTTCCACGACGCCTGCCACGCCGCCGCCGTCCTCGACATCGACCGCTACCCGGCGACCCTCCGCCGCACCCGCGCCACCGCCTCCCCCGGCGACTGGACCACCCTGCTCGCCCAGGCCACCCCCACCCGGTTGCCGGAGATCCTCACCCTGGCCACCGTGCAGCTCCCGCTCGCCGACCTGGCCACCGGTCCGCACGACATCTCCGCGATCCCTTTGCGGTGGACGGCTTACACGATTCTCGACACCGTCGTCACCGCTCTCCGCGCTTTCCCCGGTATGGGGGTCGATTTCGTGCTCGCGTCCTTGCGGAGCCCGGTCCTGAGCAACCGCGTGATGGCCGTCCGCACCTTGACCGGCTGGGGTCCGGAATCCTGGCTCCCCGAGGTCCAGTCGACTCTTCGCGCGGCGGTCGCCGAAGAACCGGACCCGACGGTCCGGGAAAGCATGGCCCAGTTGCTCACCTGACCCGACGACAGCCCGTACTGGCGGGTAACCTCCGGGCATGGGAACGAAACGGGTGTCGGATAAGCGGGTTGTCGACGCCGGGGCGGCCGAGATCTTCGAGTTGTTGGCGGACCCGGCGAAGCACCCGGTGATCGACGGCTCCGGGACGGTGCTGGCGTCGCGCAGCACCGGCCCGCGCAGGCTGGAGTTGGGGGCGCGGTTCGGGATGGACATGCGGATGGGGGTGCCCTACAAGATCCTGAACACCGTGGTGGAGTTCGAGGAGGGCAGGCTCATCGCGTGGCGCCACTTCTACGGCCACCGCTGGCGCTGGGAACTCCACGACCTCGGCGACGGCCGCACCGAGGTCACCGAGACCTTCGACTGGTCGACGGCGTGGGCCGGGTTCCTGTTGGAGTTGGCGCGGTTCCCGGCCAAGAACCTCAAGGGGATCCGCGCGACGCTGGACCGGCTGCAGGGGATGTACCAGGGCTGAGTTGTCAAGCGGGAGTCACCCGGTGGTGCGACCATGAGCGCATGACAGTTCCGCAAGAGCCCGACCCGCGGCGGACGAGAGCGTTACCCGAGAGCGGGCCCGGTGACCTCCCCGGCGACCAGTACGTCCGGCCCGCTCAGGAAGAAGTGGTCAGCGAGCGGGTCGAGGACAGCTACGCGAGCCGGGTGCGCACCGTGCGCATGGTGTGCTCGGCGATCACCTTCGTGGTCGGTCTGTTCGCCGTGGTCCTGGTCGCGCAGATCATCCTGGTCCTCGCGGACGCCAACCCCCGCAACGGGTTCGCGTCCTTTGTGGACGGTTTCTCCTCCGGCGTGTCCCTGGGTTTCGACGGCCTGTTCACCCCGTCCTCGCACAAGGCCGCCGTGCTGTTCAACTACGGCACCGCCGCCATCGTCTGGCTCCTCATCGGCGCCGCCCTCACCTACCTCATCCGCAAGTTCGCCCTCCCCGGACCCCGCCGCGAGGTCCGCTACCGACGCACGGTGCAGTAACTCACACCGTGCCCGTCTTGGCCGTGTCCCGCACCGACACGGCCAAGACCCTTTTCCACACCTGTGTTCCCTTGCCTTCTCCACCACCGGCCGCTACGCAGAGCCCACCCACCCGGGGTCCGGCCGCCCATTCCTGAACCTACCGCGACCAGCACCCTGTCAAGAGGGCCGCGGATCTGCCTGTGGACAACCAGGCAGACTGTGGACAACCCCACCAGCAGCGCCGGTTCCGGCGGCGGTGGCGCTGAGCCGGTACGGGGACAGCTTGCGCGCCAACGCCTCCGCCTCGGCGACGGTGAGCGTGTCCGGCGCGGCGAACCACTCCACTCCGGAGGCGCTGCGGGCGCCGAGCCGGTCGGCCTCGACCACCAGGCGCAGGCCGCGCCGGGCGGTGAGGTTGCACTCGGATGCGTCGAGCAGGGTGACCCCGGCCTGACCCTCCTCCAGGATGATCTGTTCCTCTCGGGTTGCCGCCAGTCTCCGACCCCAAGATCCCGGTAGCCCTACCACCACCTCTTACCGCCCCAACCGCCAACACCCCACCCGGGCGCAGCCCGGCCCCCACCCTTCCCGGGGGGCGTCCCCGAGGCCAGTCTACCGGGCAGGCAAGATCGACGGGGGTCCATGCCGTGGCCTGTGGGTAACTCGCCACCTTGTGGATGACCCGCCCACGACGCCCCGTCCTTGCCCCAGCCTTCCTCGGCACAGGGAAGGGGAAGCACGAGGTGAGAACCCAGCGGAGCCAGAAAGCGCGAGAGCCAATTCCACTGACGAAGCCGCCAACCCGCGCCGCACCAACGAATCGCCGTATGTGAACGTCACGAGATCGACCGGCATTGTCAGCCGCCACAATTGTCGTGTTCAGCTAGCGCCGTCGTCGACTGGTGCTGTATCAACGAATCGTCGTGTGTGGATGCTCCGCGACCTACTGGCATCGCCAGTCGTCGTAACGGTCGTGTTCGGCAAGCTCCGTCGCTAACTCGTGTCGTATCAGCGGATCGCCGTGTGCG
>NZ_KI519520.1:27022-129795 GCF_000482865.1 Actinokineospora inagensis DSM 44258
GGCGGTGGCCTAAGCCGGCCGGCGGGTAAGGCCACGTCTTTCCAGTGGCCCCGCCTTTTAGCCTTACCCAGGCCACCGCACAGGGGCCCCAAACAAAACAACTTCACCCCAGCGGGCACCCCGCATTTATCTGGCGCAATCCAGCGGCGTCGCCGCCAGGCGACAAGCAGTCCCCCGAGGCGAAGCCGAGGCCCAGTGACCCTCAAACCCTCACCACAGCAAACGTATCAGCAGGCAACATCAACTCATCCCCAGCCACAACCCCCTCCGCCGCCAACAACACAGCCGTCACCCGCACCGGCAGCGCCACCGCCGCACCCCCAAGGTTGACCGCCACCCGCAGCGCTCCCCGGTGCAGCACCAGCCACCCATCCCCCGACTCAACCACAAACCGATCCAGCCGCGGATCGGCAAGCTCCGGATACCGCCGCCGCAACGCGATCAACGCTCGATACGTCGCCAGCACCGGCGAAGAGTCTACTTCGGACCAATCCAAAGTAGACGCGGAAACAGTCGCAGGCGACATCGGATCGGGTACCGAAGCCTCCCCCCACCCATGAGCCGCGAACTCCCGCCGCCGCCCCGTGCGGACAGCCGAAGCCAGCTCGGGATCCGGGAACGAGGCGAAGAACTGCCACGGTGTCGACGCCGCCCACTCCTCACCCATGAAAAGCATCGGCGTGTACGGCGAACAAAACACAATCGCCGCCCCGCACAACATCCTAGCCGGGGACACCGTCGCGGTCAGCCGATCCCCAGCGGCACGGTTCCCGATCTGGTCATGATTCTGCAGGTAAGCCAAAAACTGATACCCAGGCAAACTCGAGACGGGCCGCCCATGCGTCCGCCGCCGAAACGACGACCACGTCCCGGCATGGAAGAACGCCGACCGAAGAGTCGCGGGCAACGCCCCGGCGAAGTCCCCGTAGTACCCCGAAGTCTCCCCGCTCAACGCCACGTGCAGCGCGTGGTGGATGTCGTCACACCACTGCGCTGTCAACCCGTAGCCACCGGCAGACCGGGACCGCACATGCCGAGGATCGTTGAGATCCGACTCCGCGATCAGCGACAACGGCCGCCCAAGCCCCGCCGACAACGCGTCGACCTCAACCGACAACTCCTCCAGCACATGTGTGGCCCGAGTATCAATCAGAGCGTGCACCGCATCCAACCGAAGCCCGTCGACGTGAAAATCACGCAGCCAGCCCAGCGCGTTCTCGATGACATACCGCCGAACCTCATCCGAATCCGGACCGTCCAGATTCAGCGTTGGCCCCCAAAGATTCCGGCCTGCGAAATACGGTCCGAACCGGTCCAGATAAGCTCCAGAAGGCCCCAGATGGTTGTACACAACATCCAGGATGACCCCTAGCCCACGAGCATGGCAGGCATCCACAAACCGCTTGAACCCGTCCGGGCCGCCGTAGGGCTCATGAACCGCCCCCCACAGCACACCGTCGTACCCCCACCCCGCGACCCCGTCAAAAGCGTTGACCGGCAAAACTTCCACGAGGTCGATGCCCAGCGACACCAGGTGATCCAACTTCTCGATCGCCCCGTCGAAGGTCCGCGACGGCGTGAACGTCCCGATGTGCAGTTCGTAAACAACGCTGCCCGGCAGAGCCCGCCCGGTCCAGCCGGAGTCGGTCCACTCAAACGCCCCGTGCTCGTACCGACGAGAAGCCTCGTGCACGCCGTTCGGCTGCCACAGCGAACGTGGATCGGGCAGCGGAGTCTCGTCATCGTCAAGCAGGAAAGCGTAATCGATCCCGCCGCTGACCTCGGCGTGCCACCAGCCCTGATCGTCGCGGGCCATTTCGTGCTGGACGTCGTCAACGGTCACGCGGACGCGGGATCGAGCGGGGGCCCAAACGCTGAACGGTTCGGTCATCACGCGCCCCGGACCAGCAGAGCGACCGGGTAGTCGGCCAACAGGTCCCGCACGGACCCGTCGGTCACCCGGTTGGTGAGCTGGTCCACCCAAACCCCCTCCGGCAGTTCCACCACGGTGTCCGCCCAGCCGGGCAGGCTGACCGGCAACCGGGTCGCCACCGCGACCAGGCCGTTCCGCTCGAACGCCACGACGTGGTCCGCCGACGGGCCGGTCGCGTACACCGGGCGGTAGCCGGTGAACAGTGACGGGCGTTCCCGGCGGAGGCGGAGAACGGTCCGGACCACGTGCAGTTTCACCGCCCCGGTCTCGTCCACCGGCGGCGGCCACCCGGTCGCGAGCTTCGCCAGCAACCCGATCCGGCTCGCGTAGTCCACCGGACGCCGGTTGTCGGGGTCCACAAGCGACAGATCCCACAGCTCACTGCCCTGGTAGACGTCCGGCACCCCGGGCCCGGCGAGCTGCAACAGCTTCTGCCCCAACGAGTTCGACCACCCGTGCGCCGTGATCCTGGCGACGAACGCCTCGACCTCGGCCACCACGCCGGGATCGCCGAGCACCGCGCGTGGCCACCCCCGCACGGCCTCCTCGAACTCCTCGTCGTGCTCGGTCCAGGACGTGCGGATCTTGGCTTCCTTGGCGGCCTTGTCCAGGTACGCCGAAAGCCGGTCCGGGGTGATCGGCCAGGTGCCCACCAGGGTCTGCCAGGCCAGCAGGTTCAGCGTCGGCTCCGGCAGTCCCCGGCGCTCGGTCCACCGCCGCACCGCCGTGGCGAACTCGTCCGGGATCTCGGCCAGCACGGCCAGCCTGGCCCGCACGTCCTCCGACCGCTTGGTGTCGTGAGTGGACAGTGCAGTCATCGCCGTCGGATACTGGGCCTCACGGCGGGCTTGGGCGGTGTGGAAGTCGGCAACGCTGACGCCGAAACGCGACGGGTCGCCGCCCACCTCGTTGAGCGCGACGAATCGCGTGTACCGGTAGAAGGTCGTGTCCTCGGTGCCCTTGGCGACGACCATCCCGGACGTCTGCTGCAACCGGGTCGCCAGTTCGCCACCCGCGCGCACCTGCGTGTCGATCGCGTCGAGCGCGGCAGCCAAGTCCGGTCGCCCCCGGCGGACCTCGTCGACCGCCGTCGACCAGTGGTCCTCGCCTTCCGGCAGGTACGACCGGTACACCGGGAACGACACCATCAGCTCGGCGACGGCATCCCGCGCCACCGCCGCGTCGACTCCGGCCACACATCCCGCGATCCGCTTGACCTCGGCTGCCAGCGAAGTCGTCGCGATCAACCGGCGGGCCTCGCCGCGCATCGCGTCGTAATCCGTTGGTACGTCAAGTGATTCGGCGAGCGCGGTGAACGCGCCCTCGGCCGCCGGGTCGATGAAAACCCCGCAGAACTCCCGCAAGGCGTCGTACCCGGTCGTCCCCGCCACCGGCCACGACGACGGCAGTTCCTCGCCGGGCTCCAGGATCTTCTCCACCACGATCCAGCACCCGGACCGCTCCGCCAGCCTGCGCGCGTACCCGCCGGGGTCCGCCAGCCCGTCCGGATGATCGACCCGAAGCCCCTGCACGTCTCCGGCGGCGACCCAGCGCAGCACCTCGCGGTGGGTGTCGTCGAAGACCTCCAGGTCCTCGACCCGAACTCCGGCAAGGGTTGTCACGTCGAAGAACCGCCGGTAGTTCAGTTCCTGCCCGGCCCGCCGCCAGTCGATCAACCGGTAGTGCTGCCGGTCGTGCACCTCGGCGGCCGAACCACCACCCGTGCCCGGCGCGAGCGGGAACGTGTGGTCGTAGTACCGCAGCAGGACCCCGTCGACGGTCAGTTTCTCGACGTCGTCGTCCGAGCCCAAGACGGGCAGCAGCACCGGGAACGACGCGATGTCGAAGTACTTCGCGTACCGCGATGCCGGGCCGTGCGCGAGGACGTCCCACCACCACGTGTTCGCCGACGGGACCTCGACCGCCATGTGGTTGGGCACGATGTCGACCACCATGTCCAGCCCCACCGCGCGCAGCCGCTCGACCAGCGCCACCCGACCGGCCTCGCCACCCAGTTCCGGGTTGGCTCGGGTCGGGTCGACGACGTCGTACCCGTGCGTCGAGCCGGGGGTCGGGGTCAGGATGGGCGAGGTGTAGAGCGCCCCGACGCCGAGGTCGGACAGGTAGTCGGCGATCGCGGCGGTCTCGGCGAACCCGAAGCCCGGCCGCAACTGCACGCGGTAGGTGGACCGCATCACTCGCTCCCGGTGCGTCGCAACACGATGAGTGACCTGGATGGCAGTACCAGCCGCGTCTTGCCCGAGTACCGGGGCGGTTCGGTGTGCGACACCTGGCCGGTCGCGGTGTCGAGCACCACTTCCCACTCGGCGCCGTAGTCGCCGTCGGGGACGATCGCCTCGATGTCCTCGTGGTGGGCGTTGAAGCAGAGCAGGAACGAGTCGTCGGTGACCCGTTCGCCGCGGGCGTCCAGGTCCGGGATGCCGTCGCCGTTGAGGAAGGTGACCACACACCGGCCGAACCCGGACTCCCAGTCCTCATGCGACATCTCTTGGCCGGACGGGGTGAACCAGGCGATGTCGCGCAGTTCGTCACCGCGCCGGATCGGCCTGCCCGCGAAGAAGCGGCGGCGGCGGAAGACCGGGTGCCGGGCGCGCAGCGCCACCACACCGGCGGTGAACTCGATCAGGTCGGCATTCGCTGCGGCCAGCGACCAGTCCACCCAGGACAGTTCGGTGTCCTGGCAGTAGGCGTTGTTGTTGCCGTCCTGGGTGCGGCCCATCTCGTCGCCGTGCAGCAGCATCGGCACGCCCTGGGACAGCATGGTGGTCGCGATCATGTTGCGCCGCTGCCTGGCGCGCAGTTCGTTGACCGCCGGGTCGTCGGTCGGCCCCTCGGCGCCGCAGTTCCAGGACCGGTTGTCGTCGGCACCGTCGCGGTTGTCCTCGCCGTTGGCCTCGTTGTGCTTGCCGTTGTACGAGACCAGGTCGTTGAGGGTGAACCCGTCGTGCGCGGTGACGAAGTTGATGGAGGCGAACGGTTTCCGACCGTCCTCCTGGTACAGGTCGGACGACCCGGTGATGCGGGAGGCGAACTCGCCCAGGGTCGACGGCTCCCCGCGCCAGAAGTCCCGCACGGTGTCGCGGAACTTCCCGTTCCACTCCGTCCACAGGGGAGGGAAGTTGCCGACCTGGTAGCCGCCGGGGCCGACGTCCCACGGCTCGGCGATCAGCTTGACCTGGCTGATCACCGGGTCCTGCTGCACGATGTCGAAGAACGCCGACAGCCGGTCGACGTCGTAGAACTCGCGGGCCAGGGTGGCGGCGAGGTCGAACCGGAACCCGTCCACCCGCATCTCGGTGACCCAGTAGCGCAGCGAGTCCATGATCAACTGCAGCGTGTGCGGGTTGCGCACGTTCATCGAGTTGCCGGTGCCGGTGTAGTCCATGTAGTAGCGGTGGTCGTCGTCGACGACCCGGTAGTACGCCTGGTTGTCGATGCCGCGCATGGACAGCGTCGGGCCGAGGTGGTTGCCCTCGGCGGTGTGGTTGTAGACCACGTCCAGGATGACCTCGATGTTCGCCTCGTGCATGGTGCGCACCATGGCCTTGAACTCGGCCACCTGCGCGCCCTGCGCGGTCTGCGAGGCGTAGTCGGCGTGCGGGGCGAAGAACGCGATCGTGTTGTAGCCCCAGTAGTTGCGCAGCCCGCGCTCCTGCAGGCCGTGGTCGTGCAGGAACTGGTGCACCGGCATCAGCTCGATCGCGGTGATGCCGAGCCGCTTCAGGTGGTCGATCACCGCCGGGTGCGACAGGCCAGCGTAGGTGCCGCGCAGCTCCTGCGGGATGTCGGGGTGCTCCATGGTGAGCCCGCGCACGTGCGCCTCATAGATGACCGTCTCGTTGTACGGGGTGCGCGGCGGTCGGTCGTTGGCCCAGTCGAAGAACGGGTTGACCACCACGGCCTTCACCGTGTGCGACGCGGAGTCGTCGTCGTTGCGCTGGTCGGGTTCCCCGAACGTGTAGCCGAACACGGCCTGGTCCCAGTCGACGGTGCCGTCGACCGCCTTGGCGTACGGGTCGAGCAGCAGCTTCGCCGGGTTGCAGCGCATGCCGTGGCCGGGGTCGTGCGGGCCGGTCACCCGGTAGCCGTAGTGCTGGCCGGGCAGCACCCCGGGCAGGTAGCAGTGCCAGACGAATCCGTCGACCTCGGGCATCCTGACCCGGTGCTCGGTGCCGTCCGCGTCGAACAGGCACAGGTCCACCCGGCTGGCGACCTCGGAGAAGACCGCGAAGTTGGTGCCCGCTCCGTCGTAGGTCGCACCGAGCGGGTAGGGGGTTCCTGGCCAGGGCCGCACACGTTCTCCTCGGTCATGCCCGGCCCCGGGGTACGGCGCGAGGGCGGTCTTGTCGTCGGGGCAAGTCGCGCGCGTCCCAGCCTATGGCGACACGTGGGGGTGCCGCAGAACTGGGAATGGCGGGGCGGTGACGATCCGGCGGGTAGGCGACGACCTGTGGGCGGGGTCACCCGGGACGGTCAGTTGCCGCCCCAGTCACCCCAGTCGCCCCAACCGGGGATCGGGAAGCGCGGGGCGCGGGGTTGCCGGGTGACCGTGACGACCTTGGTCTGCACGGTGGGCACCGCGATGACCCCCGTGGCGGCCTGCATCGGCTGCGGCGCCATGGCGAGGGTCGTGGTGGTGGCCGACGGACTCGTGGTGGTGATGACGGCGGCGGGGGTCGGCTGCGGGGTGTCCGCGCGGGACGCGGCCGTGGACAGCACCGCGGCCGAGCCGCCGACCAGGAGCGCCCCGGCCATCAGGCTCGCGTGCACCAGCTTCGACGGGCGGGCCCGGACGGGGCTCTCCTTGGTGGCCCGCTCCTGTCTCGCGTGCCGTGGGGTGTGCCGCGGGGTCGGGCGGGCGACCGGGTCGAGCAGGGCGGACCCGGCGAGCAGGCGGGCGGTCTCGGCGGCGTCGGGGCGGTCGGCGGCGTCGCGCTGGGTCATCGCGGTGAGCGTGTCGGCCCACTTGGCAGGCAGCCACTGGGGGATGACGGGGTCGCGAGTGAGTCGCGCGATCGCGGCCTCTATGTCGGAGCCCTCGTAGGCGGTTTGTCCGGTAAGGCATTCCAGGAGCATTAAACCGAGCGAGTAGATGTCCCCGGCGGGGCCGGTCTGCTCGCTGCGGATTTGCTCGGGCGCGAGGTACGCGGCGGTACCTACGCAGTGGCCGGTGGACGTAAGACGGGCACCGCCCATCGCACGGGCGATACCGAAGTCGACGAGGTAGCAGGCGTCGTCGTCGTCGAACAGCACGTTGGAGGGCTTCACGTCGCGGTGCACGATCCCGCGCGAGTGCACGTACCCGAGGATGTCGGCCAACCGCATACCGGTCCTGGCGACGTCACGCGCGGGCATAACGCCGCGGTTGAGCCTGTCGCGCAGGGTGCCACCCTCGATGAGTTGCATCACCAGGTACGGACGCTCGTTGTCCGCGGCGACGTCGAACACGCGGACTACCCCCTGGTGCGACAGGCCCGCCAGCAACCGGGCCTCGCTGTCCAACCGCGCCAGGGTGGCCCCGTCGGCCTTCGGGTGGAAAAGCTTGACCGCGACGTGGCGACCCAACCGCGTGTCCAGCGCGCGGTGCACGTCGGCCATGCCGCCCGAGCCGATCAGCTCGCCGAGCCGGTAACGCCCGTCGAGCAGCGTCTCGGTCTCCATGCCATCTCCCCTGCTTACGCCTTGGCCGCGATTTACCCGAGCGGGAGCGCGCACAAACGTGAATCCTGGAGGTGGGAAACCGGTAACGGCCACGCATGACTTGACCCGTTCGGGGGTACCAAGCGGGGGACTCGCAATCCCACCACGAGGAGGCAGGCATGTCCCTGGAAGACGACGACATCCGCAGCGGTCACATCGCGGGAGTGGGCGGCGCCGACTCGGGCGCCGGATCGGACCACGGCGCGGCCGACGGCGGCGGTGACGGAGGTGCGGACGGCGGTGCTGACGGCGGCGCCGGTGTCGCGGATCACGGCGCCTCCGGCGTGCCCGGTGGCCACGACGGGGGCGCGGACGGCGGTGCTGATGGCGGTGCCGACGGTGGCGCGGACGGCGGTGCCGACTCGGGCGCCGGGTCGGACCACGGCGCGGCCGACGGCGGCGGCGACGGTGGCGCGGACGGCGGGGCCGACGGCAGCGCGTGATGGCCACCTCCAGCCCGGCCGGGTGGTCCACGCCGGACCGCCCGGCCGTCCGCCGGTGCGTCGGGGTCGAGCCGGACGAGTTCGCCGCGACCCACTGGGGCAAGCGCCCGCTGCTCACCCCGGCGGGCGGCCTGCCCAAGGCGTTCGACGACCTGCTCACCCTCGACGACATCGACGAGCTGCTGTCCCGGCGCGGCCTGCGCACCCCGTTCGTGCGGGTCGCCAAGGACGGCGCCGTGCTCTCGTCGGCCCAGTTCACCAGGGGCGGCGGGGTCGGCGCGGAGATCGGCGACCAGGTCGCCGACGACAAGGTGGCTCGGCTGTTCGACGGCGGCGCGACGGTGGTGCTGCAGGGCCTGCACCGGCTCTGGCCGCCGCTGGTCGACTTCGCCGGTCAGCTCGGGGTGGACCTCGGGCACCCGGTGCAGATCAACGCCTACATCACGCCGCCGTCGTCGCAGGGGTTCGCCGCGCACTACGACGTGCACGACGTGTTCGTGCTCCAGGTGGCGGGTCAGAAGCGGTGGCGGGTGCACGCGCCGGTACACCCCGATCCGCTGCGTGACCAGCCGTGGGACCAGCACGCGGACGCGGTGGCCGCCCGTGCGCTGGAAACCCCGGTCATCGAGGAGACGCTCAACCCGGGTGACGCGCTCTACCTGCCGCGCGGCTACCTGCATTCGGCCACCGCGCTCGGTGAGGTGTCCGCACACCTGACCGTCGGCGTGCACGTGCTGACCCGGTACACCCTCGTCGAGGCGTTGCTCGCGTTGGCGGGACAGAACGCCGATCTCCGCGCCACGCTGCCGCTGGGCATCGACGCCGCCGATCCGGACCAACTGGCCCCGCACCTCCCCTCGACGGTCGAGGCGCTGGCCCGGGTGCTGCGGACCATCCCACCGGACGAGGTCGCCCGGCGGGTGCGGAACAAGGTGTGGCAGGGGACGAGGCCGGAACCGTTGTCCCCCTTGGCCCAAGCCGCCGCCGCGCGGTCGGTCGGGGTCGGTTCCGTGGTTCGGCTGCGGGCCGGATTGCGTTATCGGATAACGGAATCCGGCGATCGGGTCGTATTGGAGGTGCCCGGGGACGAGCTCTCGTTGCCCGCGTTCACCGGCGTCGCGTTGGCCGACGTGCTCTCCGGTGCGCCGCGCGTGGTCGGGGACCTGCCGGAATTGTCGGTCGACGACCAGGAGGTCCTCGTGCGGAGGTTGCTCCGAGAAGGAATCCTCGTGCCCTGTGACCGTTGAACGCTGCGCCGAGGGATGCCTGCGCCGGGGTGATCCGATGGTGGCCACCGCACCCCCGGTGCGGCACTGGTTGCTGATCGAGCAGCCCGGCCCGTGGGGTCCGGACCCGTGGCGGGACTCGGCGTTGCCTGACTCGGTGGTGTCGGCCGTGGCGGCGCAGGCTTCCGCCGCCCGAGCCAGGGTTCTGCTCATCCGCAGGCCAGGTCGGACGGTGTCCGCGGAACGCCGGTGGGCGTTCGTGGATTCGCGGCCGGGACTGGAACGGGTGTGGTGGACGCGGTTCCGCGATCCAGCGGAGCTCACCGACCTCGGATTGGCCTCGCCCCAGGGCGAGTTGTCGCTTTCGCCGGTATACCTCGTCTGCGCGCATGGAAGGCACGACCCGTGTTGCGCGGTACGGGGACGCCCGTTGGCGGCCGCGTTGGCCCGGGAGCGGCCCGAAGAGACCTGGGAATGCACCCACGTCGGCGGGGATCGGTTCGCGGGCAACATGATCGCGTTACCGCACGGGCTCTACTTCGGCCAGGTCCCGGCGGCACAAGGGGTCGATGTCGCCGAGAAGTACGAGACCGGGGTGATCGAACCGGCGTACTTCCGTGGTCGGTCGGGATTCGCCGCCCCGGTGCAGGCCGCGCAGGACTTGGTGCGGGCGCACTCGGGGGACCACCTGGTCGACTCCTTCGCGCCGCTGGCCGTGCGGCACACCGGACACGAGCAGTGGGTCGTCGAACTGGTCGGCGCGAGCGTCGAGATCCGGGCGGTTTTCCGCCGCAGCGACACCCCGCTGACCTGCTCGGCGACCGTGCCCGCCGCCGTCCGCGGGTTCGAACTGGTGCGGTGGCTGGAAAAACCTCAGTGACCGTTCGCCAACCGGTGTGCTCGGCTGACCTGCTTCTTCGCCATGACCCGGAAAACGACCAGGTGGATCGGGTACACCGCGCGCCAGTACACCCAGCCCAGCATGCCCTTGGCGCGCAACGCCCCCACCTGCTCCAGTTTCGTGCCGCTGATGCGGTAACCCAGCCACGCCTCGCCGCAGAACCACTTCTCGGTCATCAGGACGATGTGCCGGTCACCGAAGTCCGCGACCGTCCACCAGTCCACTGTGGCGCCCTCGGTGACCTCGGGCGGGCGGTGCAGGCTCAGCTTCTCGCCGAACAGCTTGCCCAACACGATGCGCAGCCACCACGCCCACGCCCACCCGTACCAGCGCAGCGAACCACCGCAGCGCCGCAGGTCGAGCCGGGCGGCGGGGGTGACCGACGGCGGTAGGTCGACCACGGTGGTCAGGGTGTGCACGCCGTCGCGCAGGCCGTTGGCGAACTCGAATGCCCGGCGGGCCATGCCGTCGCGCTGATTGTCCAATGTGGACTTGATGGCGGCCCGCACCGGGGTTGGGGCGGTGCCGAACGCGCCGCTGGGATTGGTGACGGTGACATCGGTGGTCAGGCTGCCGATCAGCGACCGGCTCACCGCCCGGTCGACCGGGGTGACCAGGTTGACCCAGTGTGCGGACAAGCCCGGTGTCAGCAGGGGAACCCGGGCGATCCGGCGCCTGCGCAGGCCGCGCACCTCGGCGTAGCACTGCATGAGTTCCTGGTAGGTCAACACATCCGGGCCGCCGACCTCGTGCACCCCGGCGGGCACGTCGGCGTCGGCCGCGCGCAGCAGGTGCTCGACGAGGTCGTCCTCGCCGATCGGCTGGACCCGGGTGGCGACCCAGCGCGGGCACACCATGACCGGCAGCCGCTCGGTCAGGTACCGCAGCATCTCGAACGAGATGCTGCCCGCCCCGATGATCACCGCCGCGCGCAGTTCGACCACCGGGACGCTGGTCGACGCCAGCAGTTCGCCGACTTCCTGCCTGCTCTCCAGGTGCTCCGACAGCGTCCCGCAGCCCAGCCCGCCGAGGTACACAATCCGCCGCACCCCGGCTGCCTCGGCCGCTCTGGCGAATGAGCTCGCCATCTGCCGGTCCCGGTCGGCGAAGTCGCCGCCACCCGCCATCGCGTGCACCAGGTAGTACGCCGTGTGTACCCCCGCAAGCGTTTTCGTCACGGCGTCGGTGTCCGTGACGTCCACCGATTCCCGGGTCACGTCGTCCCCGGTCGGCAATGCCTCGATCCGCCGACCGATCGCCAGCACCGGTTGCCCGGCGAGCGCCGCGACCAGCTTGCGGCCGACGTAGCCGCTGGCCCCCGCTACCGCGATCACGCGGGGACGCGCAGGTGTCGGGTGAACCCGTGGACCGCGGCGACGGCGGCGTGCGGGTCGCGCAGCACGCCCACCCGGTCGCGCCAGGCGGCGTACCGCACCGCCGCCTCGATCAGGGTGGGTTCGGCGTACTGGCCCAGCACCAGCTCGACCAGCGCAACAACCCGTGACCGAACCCGGTCGTCGTCCAGGTTGGGCGAGTCGAGCACCTCGGCGACCAGGTCCACGGTCAACTCGGCTACGACCGTCCGGTCCGGCACGCACCCGCCAACGCACCGGTACACGAACGCCAGCAGACGATCATGCCCCGGTTCCCACTCGGCACCCATGCCGACCTCCCACCCGCGAACTGGGCAGACGGTATCCCGGTGCCCATCGCCTCGCTATTCGAGTTCCCCCGCACCCGGTCCGGCAATCCTCGCGCACCCCGGCGGCCCCCGGACTCGTTGGGTGGGTGGATCCTTGCCCGCCGCACAGGGGGAGTTTGTTCTCGGTGAACCTCGTCGACGCCGCCTGGGCGCTGGCTGATCAGGGCGTACCCGGCCTGCGCGAACGCCTCGGCGGCCCGCTCCGCGTCGGGGTGACCGGCGCCCCCGGCTCCGGCCGCTCGACCGTCGTCGCCGCCCTGACCGGCGGCCCGTTCGAAGTGGTCGACGGCCCCGCCGACGTCCGCCTCCACCTCGTCCGCCGCCCCGACGACCCGGTGGACGCCGACCCGGTCGCCACCATCGTCGTCCTCGCCCGCGCCGACGAACTCGGCGGCGGCCGCCTCGACGCCCTCGACTCGGCCCGCCTGATCGCCGCCGAACACACCCGCCTGGCATTGGGCGAACAGTGCCAACTCGTGGTCGCCACCGCCGCGTTACCCGCCGTGGGAAGCCGACAACTCACCCGCGCCGACGCCACCGCACTGTCCACATTGGCCAGTCGAGAAGACCTCCTGCTCTCCGCCGACCGCCTCACCCACCACCTCGGCCCGGACCTCCTGCACAAACTCGGCCTCTTCGGCACCCGCGCCGCCGTCGCCGCAATCCACCGCGGCGACCCCGTCCCCGCCACCCTGCTCGCCCTGAGCGGCATCCCCGACCTGCGCCAAGCCATCGACACGTACTTCCTCCCCCGCGCCGAAATGCTCCAGGCCCGCGCCGCCCTCCGCGCCATCGCCCACCACCCCGAAGCCGAACGCGCACTGGCGAGTGCCCACGAGCCGAGGGAACTCCGTCTGCTCGCCGACCTCGACACGGCCCGAGTCACCTTCACCGACCTCACCGAAGAAGCCCGCTGCCTCCTCGGCGCCTACGGCACCGCCCCCGCCACCCGCCTGTCCGCCACCGGTGATCCCTTCCAAGCCCACCGCCGCTGGCAAGCGCTCACCGAAGCCCCGCACCTGTCGCACAGGGAACGGCAAGCCGCCGCCACGGTCGCCCGCAGTTGCGAGGCATTGGTGGCAGTGGGGGTGGTCGACTAGCAAGGCCGGGCAAACAGGGCCGGATGGACATGGTGTGCTGGGTTGGCTCACGGTGTTCGCGGTCCCGTGGGGTAGCTCGTCGCCGCAGTAACCGACCGGCCAGGCTTGGCCATCGCGATTGCGAGGTTGACCGTGACGCTGGTTTTGCCGTCGTGGCGGGGGCGGCCGGTGACGGTCAGTACGCGGCGACGTGGACGCGGTTCTCGCCGACATTAAGCTGCTACGCATTTCCTTGCCGTCAGGCTGGTCTCCGTAGGCGCGCTTCCGATGTAGACAGTGGAGGATGTGTGGCGCGGTGTTCAGGTGCCGGGTTGGATTCCCGACCAGGACTCGACATCGCATTGATGGTGGGTGTTGTTCCCGGTACTGACGACCGTGCCGTCGGCGCGCGCGCCGAGGGTGTGGATGGAGCCCGCGGCCACCGTGACGATGTCCCGCCAGTCGTCGACGTCGCACTGCCCGTGGCTGTTGTCGCCTGCCGCGAGGACTCGTCCGTCTGCTGTGACTCCGACGGAGTGGTAGCTGCCTGCGGAGACCGCGACCACGTCTTCCCAACGTTCGACGTCGCAGGCTCCGGTCGATTGGTCCCCTGCCGCGAGAACACGACCGTTGCATCTGAGTGCGATCGTGTGCAGATAACCGGCTGAGATGGCGGTGAGGTCGCGCCAACCGTGGACGGCAGAACATTGTCCTCGGCGATCGTTTCCCACGGCCACTGCCGAGCCGTCCGCCCGGAGTCCGACTGAATGCCAGTCGCCACAAGACAGGGCCACGATTTCCCGCCAGGACCGCACCTCGCATTGGCCTTCTGCGCGTCGGCCCGCTGCCAGCACGGTGCCGTCCGCGAGAAGCCCGAGCGTGCGGCGCCAGCCCGCGGCCACGGCCGTGACGTCGCTCCACGCGGCGATATCGCATTGGCCGTCGGCGTTCCATCCCGTTGCCAGCAGGGTGCCGTCCGATCGAAGTCCGACCGTGTGCGACTTTCCGGTGTTGGACGCGCTGTGGACATTGCCCGCCGCCACAGCGACGACGTCTTTCCACCGCTCGACCCGGCACTCGCCCGCAGCATTGTTCCCGACGGCGATAACCGTTCCGTCCCAACGACGGCCGGCCGAGTGACGTCGCCCGGCCGCCAGCGCCGACGCGTTCCCCCGCATGTGGCCTCCTCGCCTGCCGCTGTGGCCGCCTGATCACGATGGCAGCCGTGCCCTCGTGGTCGCTCTCAACCATCGATGTCGGTTGAGTCGGCGGACCGTCATCGCGGTGGTAGCCCCGCCACAAAGCTGTTTCAGCAGCTCAGGGCGGCTCGGGTACGGCTCTTGTTCCAGCCGGTTGAGTTGTCCACACTCCGCTGACCTGTCCACAGCCCACCATGCCCAACCCTGTCGATCATGGATGCCCGGTAGACTGGCCTCGGGGACGCCCCCCGGGACTGGGTGGGGGCCGCCTGGACCCGTCGGGGGCTTGGTGATGTCGGTGGGTTGGGTTGGGCGGGCGCGGGTTCTGTGTGGTTGTCGGTGCCCATGATCGGTTGAGGATGGCGTGTCGTCGTCCTTGGTCGTTTGGCTACAGCGCCGGATGTGCACGCTGCGCTTTGGCCGGTCTGCGTGACCTCGCCGTAGAACCGTGACACGCCGCGCGAGACCGGCGACGGCCATTCCGACCACTCGGCATCAAACACACTGACCTTGCGACGGCGGGTTATCGGCGGACGGAGTCGATGTGGGTGCGGAGGGTGAGGAGGCGTTCGAGGGTGTGGCGGGATTGGGTGAGGTGGGCGGATTCGGCGTCGAGGGTGGATTTTATTTCTCGGGCGGATTCGGTGGCGGATTCGCGGAGGGAATGGGTGACTTCGGTTACTTGGTCGCGGAGGGCCCGGTGGACGATTCGGGTGGCGTCTTTTGCTTCTTTTCCGTATCGCAGGAAGAAGTCGTCGACGTGGCGTTGGGCGGCGGTTTTGGCGATGGCCTGTCGGCGTTTCAGGCGGGCGCCGCGTTCCTCGAAGACGCTGCGGGCGCCGAAGGCGGCGCCTGCGCCGAGGGAGATCGGGTTGATCAGCGGCAGCCCGGCCAGGGTGGTGGCCAGGCCGGACATCAGCAGGCCGCTGTACGAGCCGCGCAGGCCGACGAAGATTTTCTGGGCTGGGCTGAACCGTTCGATGTTGGGCAGCCGGAGGTGTTCGTCCCAGGCGGCGCCGAGATCGGACAGCAACTGGGCGGGAGCGATGTCGGCATCCGGCATCGCTTCCCGGGCGACCCGGGCCGCGATCCACTCGAACCGCTCGACCAGCCAGTCCGAGTTGACCCCGGCGACGTCGGTGAGGGCGTCGCGCAGCCAGTCGCTGAACTCGTCCCACACCTTTCCCGGGTCGGCGGCGTCGAAGTAGTCGTCGATCTCGCGGAGCACGCGGCGGGTGCGTTCGCGCAGGTCGTAGTCGAGGTCGGCGAGCAGGTCGCCGATGTCGTCGGCGAGTTGGGTCTGCCACCGGGTGCTGTCCCGGTGGAGCTGTTCGACGCGGCGCCCGGCGGCGTGCCATTCGGCGATGGCGGTGGACGAGCCACCCGCGGGCGCGGCGTCGAACTCGGCGCGCAGCGGCGCGATCAACTGGTCCAGCGCGAGTCCGCTGGTGGCCGCGGCCGCTCTGGCGGCGACGCGGGCGGGGTCGGCGAGGACGTCGCGGCGCAGGCAGCCGATCAGCTCCGCGAACCCGGATTCCTTGTTGAGCTCCTGGTCTTCGGTGCGCACGGCGGTCGCCCGCAACACCGATGAGACCGGCACGAGCGGTGCGGGCACCCCGACCTCGGCCAGTCGTTTCCGGTCCGCTTCGGCGATCCGGCGCCACCCGGGAACCAGGTCGATCTTGGTGAGCGCGACGAGCACGGTCGGGCACAGCCGGTGGACGTGGGTCAGCAGCTCCACTTCGAGCGCGGTCAGCTCGCTGGTCGCGTCGGTCACCACCAGGACGGCGTCCGCGTTGGCGAGGACGGCCAGCGCGCGGGCGGTGCGCGGGCACCCCGGCGCGCCGAGGCCGGGGGAGTCGACCAGGACCAGCCCCGCGCCGAGCAGGGCGCGCGGCAGGCCGATCTCGGTGCCCGGCGCCGGTGAGTCACCGATCAGCACGGGACGGTCGGCGTGCCGCACGATCGTGGGTTCCATGGTGGTGAGGTCGTCACCGATCGCGCATACGTCCGCACCGACCAGGGCGTTCACCAGGTATGACTTGCCCTTGCCGGGATAGCCGGCCACCACCACCCGGCGGCCAGGTTCGAGCAGGTCAGCGCGCCTGCCGACCAGCATGTCGACCAGGTCTTCCCGGTCTTGGGCGGCGCAGGCGCGGATGGTCTCGTCGAGCAGGTCCAGCCAGGGCGGTGCGGTCATCACCCGGATGAGAATGCCGTGTTCCCCCGGATAGGTGAAGAAGGCGGGGTCCGTCACCGAGGACTGGACCCCGCCTCCATCGCGGGTCGGCTCAGTGGCCGAGGTCCAGGTCACCCACCAGACCACCCACGTCGGGCAGGGCGGCGTGCTCACCGCCGAGCGGGGTGTCGTGCGTGAGGCCACCCAGGGTGTCGCTGACGTGGTCAGCCACCCCGGGCAGCGGGTTCGCGACCGGGAGGTGCGGCACCTCCGGCAACTGCACCGGGAGGTGCGACAGCTCGGGCAGGTGCGGTAGCTGGGTGGGCAGGTGCACCGGCAGGTGGTCGGGCAAGTCCGTGGGCAACTGCGGCAGGCCCCCGGGCAGGTGCGGCAGGTCGACCGGGAGCTGCGCGGGCAGGTGCGGCAGGTCGCCGTGGCCGACCGGCGCGTGGTGCTCGGGCGACGGGAGCGGCTGCGGCAGCGTGCCGCGCAGGTGCTCGCCGACCTCCTCGACCTGGTGCACCGGGGAGCCGCCGGTCAGGAAACCGCCCAGGCCCGCGGTGGAGGTGCCGAGCAGTTCGCCACCGGAGTGGACGTAGTCGGCGACGGTGCCCGCGGTCAGGTCCGCGCCGCGCAGCGCGTCGGCGTCCAGGACACCGGTCGGGTCCAGGTGCGGCAGGCCCGCGTGGCTGACCAGGCCCGCGGTGGACAACGTCCCGGCGCCCGCGACGGCGATGTCGACCTCCGGCACCGCGTGCGCGTCGAGCAGCGCGGTCGGATCGGTGGCCCCAGTGGACAGGAACGACACGTCGTGCTCGACCGAGACCGCGGTGTCGAACCCGGCGACCGAGCCCGCGGCGGTGGTCCCGTCCGCGGTGGTCGCCGAGGCGAACGAGCCGAAGTCGGAGTCGAACGCGGTCGCCACGCGGTGCGCGGCGACGTCGATGTAACCGGCGCCGTTGACCTCGTCGGACTGCAGCAGCGCGGCGGCGGTCAGCGACTGGCCGTCGGTGGTCAGGTCGGTGGCGTAGCCGAGGTCGTCAGTGGCGCCTGCGGCGGTCGCGTGCAGGCCACTGGTGTCGACGTCGGCGGAGTTGGTGCCGGTGAACCATTCGGCCGTCGTGTCCAGGTGGCCGGAGCCGGCGGCCGGGTTCACACCGCCGGTCAGGTCGGTGCCGGAGGTGAGCTGGGTGGCGATCGCACGCAGGTCGGTGACCGCGTCGGCGGACGGGGCGTAGTCGGCGACGAACGGGATCGCGTCCCGCACGTCGTGCACGTCGACCGCGCCCAGGCCCGCGTTGGCGAGGACCCCGGTGGGATCGGCGGCGAACGCGGTGCGGGCCGCGTCGTCGCCGAGCAGGCCGAGCACGAACTGGTGCAGGGTCTGCCCCTGCGCGGCGAAGTCACCGAGGTCGGTGGTCGGGATCGAGTCCATCGGGAGGCCGGAACCGGTGCTGGACAACTGCTTCTCCTCGAACGGGGTGGGGACGGCGCGCCGAGCCGGGGCATCGAGCGGGGCGCTTGGTCGACAACGCTAGGGCGGCGCGGCCGGGCTGCCATCGGGGATCACTCCCCGTCTAAATCCCCCACGGAAAGGGTGACGGACATTCACTTATTAGGGGGTTAGGGAGTGTTGGACTCACCACTCCGGGTTGCCGTTGGGGGTTGGTCGCCTGGTACGAACAGGGACGCCCACGACTCGAGGAGGACCGGCCGGACATGTCTTACGTGCTCGGCGTCGACATCGGCCGCACCCGGTGCGCCGCCGCCGTGCGCCGCCGGGACGCGGACGGCCACCACCCGGTCGACGTCGTCGCGCTGGACGGACCCGCGCGCTGGCTGCCGACGGCCCTCTTCCTCGGCGAGAGCGGGGAAGTGCTGGTGGGGACGGCCGCGGAGCGCGCGGGCGGCCAGCACCCCGACCGGCTCGCCCGCGGCGTGCTCGACCGGGTCGGCGACGACGTCCCGGTGCTGCTCGGCGGTGAGCTGTACCCGGCGGAGAACCTGGTCGCCGCCGTCGTCGGCTGGGTGGTCGACGTGGCCGGTGACGCCGAGGGGGAGGCCCCGGAGCGGATCGCCGTCACCCACCCACCCGAGTGGGGGGCGTACCGCCGTGGGCTGCTGCACGAGGCGCTGGCCGCGGCCGGTCTGCCCGGCGTCACCCTGCTGCCCACCGTCACCGCCGCCGCCGAGGCCCACCAGGCCGACAACCCGCTGCGGCCCGGGTCCGCGCTGGCGGTCACCCTGCTCGGCGGGCACCGCGCCGAGCACGCCCTACTCCGGCGTAACCAATCGGCGTTCGAGGTCGTTGCACACCACGTGACCTCCCAGGCGGGCGCGGCCCTCGACGACGCCCTGCACCGCCACGTCATCGACAAGCTCGGTCCCCCGGACGACACGGCCGTGATCATCGACGGCCCGCACGGCCCGGTGTCCCGGCCGAACATGCCCGCGCCGGGGCTGTTGAGCGCTTTCCGGCTGGCCTGCGCGTCGGCCAAGGAGCGGCTCTCGGTGGCGACCGAGGTGCGCATCCCCGTTCCGCACCTGCGCGCCGACCTCACGGTGACCCGCCACGACTTCACCGAGCTGGCTGCTCCGGTGCTGCTCCCCGCGCTCAGTACGACCCGCGCCTTCCTCGCCCAGGCCTCGGTCGGGGTCATCGCCGGTGGCACGGCCAGAATTCCGTTCGTCGCCGAGGTCGCCCCCGTGCTCGACGACCCGGCCACCGCGGCCGCCCGTGGTGCCGCGCTGGCGCTGGCCCCGATCCCGGTGCTACCCAGGCAGATCGCCCGATCCACTGTGGACGGTGCGCCGAGCGACCCCCGGCTGACCCCGGCCCGTCGCTCCACTGTGGACCTCATGGACGAGCCGCCGCCCCGGCCGCCGGTCGAAGTGGAGCCGCTGGAGCCGCCGCCGTCGCGGTTCCGGCCGCGTCGGAGCACGCGGTGATCCCCGGGCACGCGAGCCCGGACGAACTGGTCCTCGACGACCCGACCCGCAGGCTGTGCGCGGCGATCACCGCGGGCGGCCTCGCCCCGGTCCGGCTGGCCGTCGTCGCCCCCGGCGGCTACGGCAAGAGCGCGCTGCTCGACCTGCTCGCCACCACCCCGGGCGCACACCGCCGCGACCCGACCGCCGACCTGCTACTGGTCGACGACGCGCACCTGTTGACAGACAAGGACTTCGACGCGCTCGACGACTGTCTCTCCAACGACACCAAGGGCTTGGTCGTCGCCGCCCGGCCACGTCCGCGCCCCGCCCGGCTGACCGCGTTGCTCACCCGCCTGCGCGGCCAGATCGTCCTACGCCCCTTCGACCTCGACCGCTCCCGGACCTGCCTGACCGCCCTCGGCGCCAACCCGGACCACGCCGCTTTCGTCCTCGCCCAGACCGGCGGCGTCCCCGGACTGGTGCACCGACTGGCCCCACACCTGGCCGACGAAGCCGACAAGACCGACGAAACCATTCCGCCCGCCGTCGTCGAGGAGTTCCGGCTCGACCTGGACCGCCTCCCCGTCGACCAGGTCCACGCGCTGCTGGCCGCCGAGGTCAACGCCGACACGACGCTGCTGGCCGGTCTGCTCGGCTGCCCGCCGACCCGCGCCGCCGCCCTGGTCGACGAGGCCCGCGCCACCGGTTTCCTGGCCCAGGACGGTTCCCTGCTCCCGCTGGTGGCCGCGGTGCTGCGCGCGTTGATCCCCGGCGACCAGCGCGCGGCGGTGCTCGGCACCCTCGCCGAACTCCGGCTCACCCGCACCGGTCCCACCCGCGAGTTCGCCGCCGCGCTGCTCGCCGCTGAGGCGTCCGGCCCCGCCGCGGGTGCCGTCTACGCCGCCGCGGCCGCCGAGGCGGAACCGGGCTTGGCCGTCGAACTGCACCGGGCCGCCGAGAACGCGGGCCACCCGGTCGACGAGGTCGGCCGGGCGGAAGCCGAGGCGAGGTCCGGTGATCTGGACTCCGCGCTCCGCCGCGCCGACGTGCTGCTCGCCACCGGTGATCCCCGGGCCGCCACCGTCGCCGCCGCCGCGCTCGCGCACCGCGGTCAACCCACGCGCAGCGCCGAGTTGTACCGGTGGGCCGGGTCGGGCGCTTTCGCCGCCATCGGGCTGGCCGCCACCGGCCGGTTGTCCGACGCCCAGGCCGCCCTGCCCGGCCCGAACACCGGCGAACCGCCGACCCTGTTCGCCACCGCGACCGCCCTCGCCGCCAAGGGAGTGCTCGACTCCATCACGGGCGACGGCGACGCGCTGTCCACTGTGGTCAGAGCGGCCGAGGTGCTGGAACCGGTCGGCCGGGACGTGCTGCTGCCGGACAGCCCGGCCGCGATCGGCGCCGTCCTCGCCGTGCACACCGGCGCCACCGGCATCGCCGAACCCCTGCTGACGAGGGCGAACGCCGCCAAGATCGGCGGGGACCTGTTGCGCGCCAGGCATTCCCTGCTCGCCGCCTGGACCGCCATGCTCAGGGGCGAGACCGTCGACCCGGTCGACGGCGTCCGCACCCCCCGGGACTGGCTGTTCGCGGTCGGTCTCGCCGTCGGCTCGGCCCGGCGCGCCGGTGACCTGGCCGCGCTGCGCCGGGTGTGGGACCAGGCGCACGAAGCCGTCGTCCGGCACGAGGTCGACCTGTTCACCCTGCTGCCGCTGGGGGAGTTCGCGGTCGCCGCCGCCCGGCTCGGCGACCGCGACCGGTTCGCCCCGCACCTGCGCCGCGCCTGGGACCTGCTGGACTCGCTCGGCTACCCGGTCGCCTGGACGACCCTGCCGCACTGGTACTGCCTGCACGCCGAGATCGTCGCCGACCGGCCGGAGGCGGCCGAGCACGCCGAGGCGCTGGCCGAGCGGGCCGACCGGGGCCCGTTCCCGGCCGCGGTCGCCGAAGCGGCGCACTGCTGGTTGCGGGTGCTGGCCGGTGACGTGGACGCCGCCCGGGTCGAGGCGGCCGCCCGCGGCCTGCACGCGGCGGGCCTGTGCTGGGACGGCGCGCGGCTGGCCGGTCAGGCGGCGGTGCGCACCAACGACCGGAAGCGGATGCTGGCCCTGCTCGACTGCGCGCGGGTGCTGCGGGGCGGCGCCGTCCGCGACGACGGGGCCGCCGACCACAGCGGCATGGCCCGGTTGAGCGGACGTGAACTGCAGGTTGCCGAACTGGTGCTGGCGGGCATGACCTACAAGCAGGTGGGCGACCGGCTGTTCATCTCGGCCAAGACGGTGGAGCACCACATGGCCCGGATGCGGTCCCGGCTCGGCGCGACCAGCCGCGGCGACCTGCTGGCCCAACTGCGTGACCTGGTCACCGCCAAGGTCCCGGTCAGTCCTTAGTGGACCGCGCGGGGCCGCGGCGTCACGAGGTCATGATCAGCACCAGTGCGACGACGGCCAGCGGCGCCAGCGCCCACCAGGTCGCCGTGATGGCCACCACGGCGACCGTGGACACCGCCGCCACGCCGAGGAAGACGAACAGCCCGCGGTTGTTGCGCCGCGCCGTCGGCTTCTCCCAGAGCGAGTTGTCGTCGTCCCGCTCCCGCACCGGTGCCACGACGTGGTTGTTCGGCCGGGTCGGCTCGAAGTCGGGGTGCGGGTCGGGCAGGTCGTCGAACAGCTCCCGCAGGTCGGCGCGGGTGCGGGCCGCCGTGGCCATGGCGACCCGCTGCTCGTACTCGGCGATGTCCAACCGGCCGCCGGAGAGGTGCTCGGCCAGCGCGGCGAGCGCCTGCTCGCGCTCGGACGTGCCGACCCTGATGTTGGCCTCCCGACCCGTCCCCATGCGGGCCACTTTACGCCGGGGTCAGCCTTCGGAGCGCAGCTTGGCCTCGATTTCCACCAGTACGCGTACCGCGTCGCCGATCACGAAGTTGCCGTTCGCGAGGGTCGACTGGTAGGTCAGCCCGAACTCGGCGCGGCTGATCGTCGTGTTCGCCGAGAACGCCGCTTTCGTCGAGCCGTCGATGCCGACGCCGAAGCCGAGCAGCTCCGGCTCCAGGGTGACCGGCTTGGTGACGCCGAGCAGCGTCAGGTCGGCGTCGAGCAGGAAGTCCGCGCCGTTGGGGCGGATGCCGGTCGAGCGCAAGACGGCGGTCGGGTGGTTCTCCGCGTCGAAGAAGTCCGGGCCGAGCAGGTGCCGGTTGAACGACTCGAGGCCGGTGTCGAACGAGGTCGTGTCGATCTCCGCGGTGAAGGTCGACTCCAGCGGGTTCGCCGCCGTCACGATCTCGCCGGAGAACCGCTCGAAGCTGCGCCGGTACCGGGTCAGGCCCAGGTGGCGCACCACGAACGACACGTCCGAGTGGATGGGGTCGATGTCCCAGGTCCCGGTGACGTAGCCGGGGATCTGCTGCGCGGGGATCTGATCGACAGTGGTCACTGACGGGGCTCCTTGGTGCGGTGTGACTGGCGGTGTGTCGGGTTGGTGCGGCGGGCTCGCCGGAGGTCCGGGTGGTCCCGCCAACGGGTGACACCAGCCAAAGTGGCACCGACGGCCGGGCGCGTCAAAAAGTCCGGCCGATTGTCCGCTCCGCGAGACGGGTTGTGTCGCCCTAGTGTCAGGGGGGTGACTTATGACGTGGCGGCGGTGCGGGGCAGGTTCCCCGCCCTGGCCGAGGGAGCGGCGCACTTCGACGGGCCCGGCGGATCCCAGGTCCCGGTCGACGTGGCGGAGGCGGTGGCGGCGGCGATGGTGGCCGCCACGTCCAACCGGGGGCGGGTGACGGCGGCCGAGCGACGGGCGGACGCCGTCGTCGCCGAGGCCCGGCTGGCGTTGGGCGACCTGCTCGGCGCGGACCCGGGCGGGATCGTGCTCGGGCGCAGCATGACCCAGTTGACCTACGACTTCGCCCGCACGCTGGCCGGGGACTGGGGACCGGGCGACGAGGTCGTCGTCACCCGGTTGGACCACGACGGCAACGTCCGGCCCTGGGTGCAGGCGGCCGAGGCGGCGGGCGCGACCGTGCGGTGGGCCGAGTTCGACCGGGAGACGGCGGTACTTCCCGTGTCCGCCGTCACCGACGTGCTGTCGCCGCGGACCCGGCTGGTCGCGGTCACCGGCGCGTCGAACCTGCTCGGGACAAAACCGGACATCGCCGCCATCACCGCCGCCGCGCACGAGGTGGGCGCGCTCGCCTACGTCGACGGGGTTCACCTGACCCCGCACGCCGTGGTGAACGTGCGCGCGCTCGGCGCCGACTTCTTCGTCTGCTCGCAGTACAAGTTCCTCGGCCCGCACCTGGGCGCGCTCGCCGCCGACCCGGCCCTGCTGGAGACCCTGCGGCCGACCAAGCTGGAACCGTCGATGAACGCGGTGCCCGAGCGGTTCGAGTTCGGCACCCTGCCGTACGAGGTCCTGGCGGGCAGCACGGCGGCGGTCGGGTTCCTGGCGGGTCTCGTGCCGGGGGAGGGGACCCGGCGGGAACGGCTGGTCCGGTCGATCACCGCGCTGCACGAGCACGAGACCGTCCTGCGTGACCGGTTGGACACGGGGCTGCGTGCCCTGCCCCGGGTCCACGTCTACGGCGACCCGGCGCGCGACCGCACGCCGACCGCTCTGTTCACTGTGGACGGTATCCCGCCCGGAGTGGTGTACGAGCGGCTGGCACTGGCCGGGGTCAACGCCTCCGCCGGGTCGTTCTACGCGATCGAGGCCGCGCGCAGCCTGGGCATCCAGGACACCGGGGCGGTCCGCGCCGGGATCGCGCCGTACACCGACGAGTCCGATGTGGACCGACTGCTGACCGGGATGGCCGAGATCACCGCCTGACGGCGGGGCCCTGCCCGACGCACCCCGGGCAGGGCCCCGCACGCCGGGGTCGGTCAGCCGGTGACCAACTGCAGGCCGTAGGCCGACAGGATCGGGTTGACCGGCTGGAAGTACGTGGTGCCACCGGAACTGCAGTCGCCCGAGCCGCCGGAGGTCACACCCTGGGCCTGGTCGCCGCTGACCCACGAGCCGCCCGAGTCACCCGGCTCGGCGCAGGCGTTGGTCTCGGTGAGCCCGTAGACGGTGCCCTCCTGGTAGTTCACCGTGGCGTTCTTGGACTCGATCGTGCCGCAGTGCCAGCCCGAGGTGGAGCCGGAGCGGCACACGCTCTGGCCGACCCCGGCCTCCTGCGAACCGCCGACCGTCACATCGCCGTTGCCGTAGCCGTTGACCAGCGGCGAGGGCTCCCACGACGAGTTGGTCTCGACCCACGAGTAGTCGTTGCCGGGGAAGGTCGAGCCCTGGAAGGTGCCCATCGCGCTGCGGTCGGCCCCGGCCACGCTGGACCCCGGTTGTCCACAGTGGCCCGCGCTGACGAACCCGCCCTGCACCGAGAAACCCACCGAGCAGCGGGCGGCGTTGTCGATGTAGTAGGCGTCGCCGCCGACGACCTGGCCCGCGAAGGTGCGCGGCGCGGTGGTTGTCTCGTCCACCCGGACCGGGCCTGCCGCCCTTGCTTTATCCACAAAAGACTCCACGTCCGCGCCGCCCGCCCCGCGCCGGACCTCTAGGACGACGGTGTTGCTCCGCTGGTCGACGTACCAACTGGTGACCGCCTTGGGTGCGCCGGAGCGGGACTGCTCGTCGATGGCGGCCTTCGCGGCGTCGAGCGCGGACGCGGTGTGCGCGACCACGGCCGGGCGGGCGCCGGTGGCGCTGACCGCGGCCGACTTGGCGGCGTCGGTCACGCCGACCACGAGGGCGCCCCGGTCGAGCCACGAGCCGCCGAACGCCTCGCCCGCCGCGGTCCGCGCGGTGCCGAGCAGGGCGTTCGCCGAGGTCTCCGCCGCCAACCGCTGCCGGACCTGGTCGGCGGTGAGGCCGAGATCGCGCTGGAGGGCGGGGACGAGCGCCTCCGGGGCGGCGGTGGCGCTCGGCGTGAGCGCGACGGCCGTACCCGCGGCGATGCCGATGGCGGCTAACGAGACGGCGATTCTTCTCCGGGTGGAGCTGCTGCGCATGGGGATGGTCCTTCTTCCTTGCTCGCAGGGTGGCCGGGGAGCCTGGTGTCCCCCCGGGTGGCCCACTCGGTCGTCCCCCGAATCGGTGACCGCTGGTCGACGGGGTCGGCCGGGTGGTTCGGCTGACGCTAGAGCGCTCCGGCGCAGGTCGGACACCCTACGAAAGTCGGTTGAGTGAATCGTTCACCCATTGAGCGGCAATTCGGTTACCAACCGTAGGCGACGATATGCCCCTCGGAAGTCGGGTTTCGTTACGACATTAGAGTGAGCCGCGATGCGGGTTTTGTAGCGATACCGAAAACCAGGAGCGCGCGGTGGGCGAGACACACACGCGGTGGCCGCCGCCCGGCTGGATCATCACTTTCGACATGGTCGACTTCGCCGACGGCCACCCCCGGTTCATCGGCATCGGCGTGGTCGCGGGCCCACCGGAACGGCACCCGCACCTCGGCCTCAACCGGCTGCCGGTCCGGCCGCTCGACCCGGACGACAGGCCAGTCCCCGAGTGGGTCACGTGGTCGGACATCATTGACGCGGTCCCACCGCCGGGGTGGTGACCGACCGACCAGGCGGAGGTGTGTCGTGTCGCTGCACCCGCAGGTGCGCGCGGTGGCCCAGGCCGGTGGCGTCCCGCCGCCGCTGACCACGGAGACGCTGACCGCGGCGCGGATCGGCCTGGAAGCCTCGACCCTCGCCGAGGCCGGACCGGGCACCCCGCTGACCGCCGTGTCCGACGGCGACGCCGACGGTGTGCCGATCCGGCTGTACCTGCCCAGTCCCGCGAACCCGTTACCGGTGGTGTTCTACCTGCACGGCGGCGGCTGGGCGATGGGCAACCTGGAGACGCACGACCCGCTGTGCCGCTACCTCGCCGCGCTCTCCGGTGCCGCCGTCATCGCCGTCGACTACCGGCTGGCGCCCGAGCACGCGTTCCCCGCAGCGCACGACGACGTCGACACGGCCGTCGCCTGGCTGCACCGGGAGGGGGAGCGGTACGGGCTGGACACCGGCCGGGTCGCCATCGCCGGTGACTCGGCGGGCGCGCACATCGCCACCGTGGCCGCCAGGCACTGGCGCGACCGGGGCAAGCCGTTCGCCTGCCAGGTGCTGGTCTGCCCGGTCACCGACCACGACGCCGAACTGTCCGATGTGGAGAGTCCGGGGCTGCGGCCGCAGGGTCTGGAGTTCTGCTGGGACGCCTACGCCCCGGCCGGGGTCGACCGCGACCAACCGGACCTGGCGCCGGGCAAGGCGGACCTGACCGGGCTGCCGCCCGCGCTGGTGATCACCGCCGAGCACGACGTGCTGTGCGGCCCCGGGGAGGCGTACGCGATGCGGCTGGCCGAGGCCGGTGTGCCGACCGTCGCCGTCCGCTACCAGGGCATGATCCACGGCTTCTTCCGCAGGTTGGCCCGGTTCGACGCGGCCCGCCAGGCCGTCGCCCAGGTCGCGGCGAACCTGCGGGCCGAGTTGTCGTGAGCGCCACCCTCGTCGCCAAGGGGCTGGCCGCCGGGCACGGCGACCGGGCGCTGTTCACCGGCCTGGACCTGGTGGTCGCCCCCGGTGACGTCATCGGGCTGGTCGGGGTGAACGGCGCGGGCAAGTCGACGCTGCTGCGCACCCTGGCCGGTCTGCTCCCGGCGGAGGAGGGCGCCGTCCGGCTGAACCCGCCCGCCGCCACCGTCGGGTACCTGCCGCAGGAACCGGACCGGCGCCCCGGGGAGACCGTGCTCGCGTTCCTGGCCCGCCGCACCGGGGTCGCCGACGCGCAGACCGCGATGGACACCGCCGCCGAGGCCCTCGCGTCCGGCGCGGACGGCGACGACTACACCGTCGCGCTGGAACGCTGGCTCGCCCTGGGCGGCGCTGACTTCGACGACCGCGCCGTCGCCGCCGTCGCCGATCTCGGCCTGGGGGTGCGGCTCGACCAGGAGATGGTGTCGCTGTCCGGCGGCCAGGCCGCGCGGGCCGGTCTCGCGTCGCTGCTGCTGAGCCGGTACGACGTGTTCCTGCTCGACGAGCCCACCAACGACCTCGACCTCGACGGCCTGGCCCGGCTGGAGGACTTCGTGTCCGGCCTGCGCGCGGGCACCGTCGTCGTCAGCCACGACCGCGAGTTCCTGACCCGCGCGGTGACCAGCGTCCTGGAACTCGACCTGCACCAACAGCAGATCCACGAATACGGCGGCGGCTACACGGCGTACCTCGAGGAACGCGAACTCGCCCGCCGCCACGCCCGCGAGGCCTACGAGGAGTACGCGGACACCAGGTCGTCCCTGGAGCAACGCGCCCGCACCCAGCGCAACTGGATGGAGAAGGGCGTCCGCAACGCCCGCCGCAAAGCCACCGACAACGACAAGATCGCCCGCAAAACCCGCGCCGAGTCAACGGAGAAGCAGGCCGCCAAAGCCCGCCAAACCGAACGCCTCATCGAACGGCTGGACGTGGTCGACGAGCCGCGCAAGGAGTGGGAACTGCGGATGGAGATCGCCACCGCCCCCCGCACCGGCGCCGTCGTCGCCGCCCTCACCGAGGCCGTGGTCCGCCGCGGCCCGTTCACCCTCGGCCCGGTCACCCTGGAAATCGGCTGGGCCGACAGGGTCGCCATCACCGGCGCCAACGGCGCGGGCAAGTCCACCCTGCTCGCCGCCCTGCTCGGCCGCACCCCCCTGACCTCCGGCACCAGCTACCTCGGCCCCGGCGTCGTCGTCGGCGAAGTCGACCAAGCCCGCGCCCTCTTCTTGGGCGCGGAAGAACTGTTCGACGCCTTCTCCCGCCAACTCCCCACCTGGCCCACCGCCGACGTCAGAACCCTCCTGGCCAAATTCGGCCTCCGCGCCGATCACGTCCTCCGCCCCGCCGCCACCCTCTCCCCCGGCGAACGAACCCGAGCCGCCCTAGCCCTCCTCCAAGCCCGCGGCGTCAACCTGCTGGTCCTGGACGAGCCCACCAACCACCTCGACCTGCCCGCCATCGAACAACTGGAATCCGCCCTCGCCACCTACCCCGGCACCCTCCTCCTGGTCACCCACGACCGCCACATGCTCGACGCCGTCACCACCACCCGCGCCCTCACCCTCACCAACGGCCACATCACCGAATCCTGACCCCCTTCCCCTTGCCTCGCCGCCGCCTCCCCACCACCCTCCGGGCGGCCCCACCCTCCCGGGGGGCGTCCCTGGTCCAGTCTACCGGGGGTGGCGGCGCCGAGGTGGGGACGCTGGCGGGCTGTGGACAAGCCACTCAGATGTGGATGGTTGCGGTGGTGTGGTGTGGACAGGCTCGACAAACGGCGCCGCTCGGTTGCGCGTGGGACCAAGACCAGGCACCCTCCGGGCGGCCCCCACCCTCCCGGGGGGCGTCCCGGGTCCAGTCTACCGGGGGTGGCAGCGCGGAGGTAGGGACGCTGGCGGGCTGTGGACAAGCCGGTGGGTTGTGGATGGTTTGCGGCCGGTGGGTGCGGGGTGGGCGAGCTCCGTGGGCGGCATGGCTGGGCCGTGGAGTTGCCCGTGCCGCGAGGCCGTGAAGTCTCCGAGTATGCCCGCCCTGTTCGGCGGCGCCCTTTGTCGATCTGCGGGTTCGTCGAGGTAGAAGCGCCTTTGAGCCGCAGCAAGCGTGGGACAGGCTCGGCGGACGATGTGACTGGATTGTGGTTGTGCCGTGGGGCGAGACGACGCACCCTCCGGGCGGCCCCCACCCTCCCGGGGGGCGTCCCTGGTCCAGTCTATCGGGGGTAGCGGCGCGGGGGTAGGGGGGTTGGTGGGCTGTGGATGGGCCGCTGGGTTGTGGATGAATTGCGGTCGGCAAGGAGGAGCTCGGTTGGCGGTGGTCCGGGTCGCGTGGGCGTGAGCGGTGGATCGGCGGGATCAGGTCTTGATCGAGGGGGCCGGAGGGGGCTCACGCGGGGGTGGGCCGCAAGCGTGGGGTGAATGTGGTCGTGGGGAGAGGTGGCCGCGCAATCGGGGCGGAAAGGCAAACGGCGCCCGCCAAGGGAAGGCGGGCGCCGGATGGGATTGCGAATTGCAAGATGCGGGGAGTTAGTGCGGCGCGGTGGCCGTGTGCACCTTGCGGAGGGCGTTGTCGATGTGGCGACTGTATTTGCCCTTGGTTTTCTGGTTGACGAACTCGCCCGCCTTGGTGGCCATGCGGTTCACCTTGTCCGGGTGCTTGCGCACGTACTGGGTGGCGGCCGCGGCGGCGCCTGCCAGGGCGGTGAGCTTCTTCAGCTTCGGCATGGTGGGCTCCTTCCCGTGTCTCCCGTCAACGGTTGAGGTACCCCGATTGGTTCCTGGTCACGCGCACCCGCGAACGCATTACTGTGCACGTATGGCCACGTATGCATCGGTGCGGGGGCGGCGGCAGGCCGCGGTGACCCCGGCGCGGGTGGTGGCCGAGGCGTTGGCGCTGACCCGGTCGCACGGGGTGGAGACGTGGACGTTGCGGCAGCTCGCGGCGGCCGTCCAGGCGTACCCGGCCGTCATCTACCACCACGTCGGCGACCGGGAGGCCGTCGTCGCGGCCGTGTTGGACCGGGTGGCGCGCGAACTCCCACTGCCACCGGACAGCCTGCCGTGGCGGACCTGGTTCGAGCGGTTCCTCACCGACGCGCGGCCGGTGCTGCGCCGCTACCCCGGCGTCGCGCGGCGGCTGGCCGTGCACGGCGAGCGAGTCCCCGCCATGCACGACATCGTCGACCGCGGGGTGGACGTGCTCACCCGCGCCGGGTTCGGACCCCAGGCCGGCCCGGTCTACACCGTCCTGGTCACGCACGCCCTGCAGAGCATCGCCACCGAGGACGACCGCGACCGCGCCGCGCTACCCGGGCCGGACCTGTACCGCTACGGCCTGGCCCGGCTCCTCGACGGCGTCGGTGGCGTGGCGTCCCAACCGGACACTCAGCGGGTCAGCAGTCCGTTCAGCTCACCCCACCCCAGCGACTCGGCGACCGACTCGTAAGTCCCCCGCTCCAGCAGTTCCCGGGTCGCACGTTGCACGAGTGCGTAAGCGGCTTGCGGGATGGCGGATCCGAGGCTGGCCCTGGCCACGCCGACCGCCGCCAGTTCCGCCACCGACGGCGCCCCCGGGTGGACCATCGCGTTGACCGGGGCCGGGATCTCGCGCACCAACCGGCCCAACGCATCCAGGTCGGTCAGCCCCGGAACGAAGATCCCGGACGCGCCCGCGGCCAGGTACGCCGTTGCCCGTTCGACCGTCTCGGTGAAGCGTTCCCCCTCGTCCGCGCCGACCTGGCGCAGGTAGGTGTCCAACCGGGCGTTCAGGTAGAGCGCGACTCCAGCCTCTTCGGCGGCGGCGCGCGCCGCCGCCAACCGCTCTGCCTGCTCGGGGATGGCGCGCAGGCCGCCAGGGTGGCTGTCCTCGATGTTCACCCCCACCGCGCCCGCGGCGAGCACACCGCGGACCGTCTCGGCGACACCCTCGGCCGTGGCACCGAAACCCGACTCGATGTCCGCGGTCACCGGCACGTCCACCGCGGACACCACCCGCGCGATCAGTTCCAGCGCGAGCGCGCGGTCCAGCTTGTCACCGTCCGGCGCACCAAGACCCCAGGCCACACCGGCGCTCGTGGTCGCGACCGCCTTGGCCCCGGCCGCCACCGAGACCGCCGCGCTGGCCACGTCCCACGCGTTCGGGAGGGCCAGCACCCCGCCCCCGGTGTGCAGGGCGGCGAAGGCGGCGGCTCGGTCCTGTTGGGAAGTTGTCATGCCCACAGCGAACCACGGGGGACCGACAGTTCCGGGCCGGCCGAAAAGCGACGGTGCTGCTTTCTGGACTGTCAAGTCGTTTTACCGCCAATGACGCTGTACGGCCGACCATCATCCTGTCCGGGTGCATGAGGATTTCGACCGCTGCGTGCGCGCGGTGCGCTCCAAGGACGCGCGCTTCGACGGCTGGTTCTTCACCGCCGTACGGACCACCCGGATCTACTGCAGGCCAAGCTGTCCAGGGATGCCGCCCAAAGCAGAGAACATGACCTTCTTCCCCAGTGCCGCCGCCGCCCAACAGGCCGGGTACCGGGCGTGCAAACGCTGCCGCCCGGACGCCAGCCCCGGGTCGCCGCAGTGGAACGAGCGGGCCGATCTGGCCGCCCGCGCCATGCGGCTGATCGCCGACGGGGTGGTGGACCGGGCCGGGGTGCCCGGACTGGCCGCCCGGCTCGGCTACAGCGTCCGGCAGGTGGAGCGCCAACTGCTCGCCGAGTTCGGCGCCGGACCGCTCGCGCTGGCCCGAGCCCAGCGCGCGCAGACCGCCCGGCTGCTGATCGAGACCACCGCGCTGCCGATGAGCGAGGTCGCCGCCGCCGCCGGGTTCGGCAGCATCCGGACGTTCAACGACACGGTGCGCGAGGTGTTCGCGTTACCCCCGACGGAGCTGCGGCTGCGCGCGGGCAGGCAGGTCGCCAGCCCGGGGGTGATCTCGCTGCGGCTGCCGTTCCGCCAGCCACTGTGTCCGGACAACCTGTTCGGACACCTGGCCCGCACCGCCATCCCCGGCGTGGAGGAGTGGCGCGACGGCGCGTACCGGCGCACCCTGCGGCTCCCGCACGGCACCGGCATCGCGACCCTGCGGCCCACCGCGGACCACATCGCCTGCCAACTCGCGCTGACCGACCTGCGCGACCTGGCCCGCGCGATAAGCCGCTGCCGCCGCCTGCTCGACCTCGACGCCGACCCGATCGCCGTCGACGACCAGTTGGCCGCCGACCCCGTACTGGCCCCCCTGGTCCGCCGGGACCCCGGCCGCCGGGTGCCGCGCACGGTCGACGGGGCCGAACTCGCCATCCGGGCCGTACTCGGGCAACAGGTGTCCATCGCCGCCGCCCGCGCCAACCTGGCCCGCCTCGTCCTGGACCACGGTGACCCCGTCCACGACCCCACCGGCGGCCTGACCCACCTGTTCCCCACCCCCGCGTCCCTCTCCGACATCTCCCCGGACCGGGTCGCCCTGCCCCGGGCCCGGCGCGACACCCTCACCGCCCTCGTCGCGACCCTCGCCACCGGAGCGCTCGACCTGGGCGTCGGGGCGGACCGCGAACGGGCCCGCGCCCGCCTCGGTACCCTGCCGGGGTTCGGCCCGTGGACGGTGGAAACCATCGCCATGCGCGCCCTCGGCGACCCGGACGCCTTCCTCCCGGGCGACCTGACTGTCCGCGCGGCCGCCCGAACCCTCGGGCTGCCACACACACCGACGGCGCTGACGGCGCACGCCGCCGTGTGGCGACCGTGGCGCGCGTATGCCGTCCAGTACCTCTGGGCACTCGGCGAACAACGCGTCTGATCGTCCACACTGGACAACCATCTCGGACGGTTCGGCGCGCACCCCGAACCGCACGTTCCCCACCGGTGACCGCGCCGCCCGTCGGCGCGGTCACCGGTGATCTTCGTCCGATGGATCCCCCGAATTCCAACCTAGCGTGGGGGACTGACAATCCCGACGCGGTAGCTGGCTGCCTGTGGACAACTGGGCAAGCTGTGGCGGGAGGCCGGCCGGGCAGGCAAGTATCCGCGGCAGGCGCGACCTCGGCCGGCCTGTGGGCGATCGGTTCACATCGCCGTCGGATGTCCACAGGCTCGCCATGACCCGGCTGTTCTGCGGGCTACTTGTCCACGTTGCCGCCAGATATCCATGGGTCCGTCGCGATGTCGGCTGTCGTGTGGGTCATCTGTTCGCATCGCCGTTGGATGTCCGCGGCTCCACCGCGTCTCGGCTGTTCTGTGGGTCACCGATCCACGTCGCTGTCGGATGTCCGCGGGTCTGTCGCGATGTCGGCTGTCTTGTGGGTCACCTGTTCACATGGCCGCCGGATATCCACGGGCCTGCCGCGATCTCGATTGTCCTGTGGGCCACTTGTCCACATCGCCGCTGGAGGTCCACAGGTCTGCCGCGTCTCGGCTGTTGTGTGGGGCATCGGTCCATGTCGTCGCCGGATATCCATAGGTCTGCCACGACCTCGGCTGCCTTGTGGGCCGTCTGTGCACATCGCTGCTGGACGTCCACAGGTCTGCTGCGATCTCGCATGTTGTGTGGGCCACTTGTCCACATTGCCAGCGGATATCTACAAGTCTGTCGCGATGTCGGGTGTTGTGTGGGTCGTTGGTGCACATCGCTGCCGGATGGGCGCGGGGCTGTCGCGATGTCGGTTGCGCTGTGGGCCACTTATCCACATCACTGGCGGGCGTTCACAGGTTGGCCGCGGTCGGTCGGTTTTGTCGGGGTGGTCGCCTAGGCTTGATGTGGGGGCTGCTCGGTACGGAGATCGTTTTGCGGGGGACGGTGGGTTAGAGGCGGTCGACGTTGTCGCCGTCCATGCGGCCTCGGGTGTCGAGGATGGCGTGGGCTGTGTCGGCGATGGTGGGGAGGTCGAAGCAGCGGTGGGCCTGGAGCAGGATCACCAGGTCCGCACTGTCCACTGTAGACGAATGGGGCACCTCGACCCCGTCCACCGCGAACCTGGCGGCGTACGGGTCGTGGTAGGTGACGGTGGCGCCGAGGGCGCGGAGTTGGCGGACGACGCCGATGGCGGGGGACTGGCGGAGGTCGGCGACGTCGGCCTTGTAGGTGACGCCGAGGAGGAGGACGCGGGAGCCGTACACGCGGCGGCCGTCGCGGGTGAGCAGGTCGCGGGCGCGGCGGACGACGTAGCCGGGCATGCCCGCGTTCACCTCCTGCGCGGCGGTGACCAGGGAGCAGGGCAGGCCCTCGGCGCGGGCGCGGTTGGCGAGGTAGCGCGGGTCGACCGGGATGCAGTGGCCGCCGACACCCGGGCCGGGGGAGAACGGCTGGAAGCCGAAGGGTTTGGTGGCCGAGCAGCGCAGCACATCCCACACGTCGATGCCGAGTCGGTCGCAGAACACGGCGAGCTCGTTGACCAGCGCGATGTTGACCAGCCGGTAGCTGTTCTCCAGCAGCTTCGCCGTCTCGGCCTCGCGCAGACCGGCGGCGACCACGACGGAATCGACGAGCACCTCGTAGAACGCGGCGCACCGCTTGGCGCACATCGGGGTCAGGCCGCTGACCACCTTCGGCGTGTTCTCCAGGGCGTACTCGCCGTTGCCGGGGTCGATCCGCTCCGGTGAGTAGCCCAGGTTGAAGTCGGCCCCGGCGACGAGCCCGCTGGACTCCAGCACCGGCAGCAGCACTTCCTCGGTGGTACCGGGGAAGCTGGTGGACTCCAGCACCACCAGGCTGCCCGGCCGCAGGTGCTCGGCGACCGCGCGCCCGGCGGCCAGCACCGAGCGCAGGTCCGGCTCGCCGTCGACGAGACCGGTGGGCACGCAGATCACCACCGTGTCCGCTGTGGACACCTCGGCGAACGAAGTGGTGGCGGTGAACCCGCTCGCGAGCATGCCCGCGAGCGCGTCCGAACCGGTGTCCTGCACGTGCGAGCGGCCCGCCATCAGGCAGGCGACCACGGCGGGGTCGGTGTCGACGCCGACCACCCGCAGCCCCGCGCCGCAGGCCCGTCTGGCCAGGGGCAGTCCGACATAGCCGAGTCCGACCACCACGAGGTCAGCAGACACGGGTGCTTGTTCCTTCCTCCGGGGCGGGGGCTCAGACGCTGAAACTGCCGACCGGGCTGACGTGGGTGCCGTCGCCGGGGACCAGGTTGTGCACCGGGAAGATCGGGAACACGCACAGCGGGTCGAAGTAGATGGTGACCACCCGGTCCGTCTGGTTGATCAGCACGTGTGACAGCGGCGGCAGGGTGTGGCAGCCGGTCGGGTGCTTGTAGACGGTGACCGGGGTGAACTCCATCTGGAACACCACGACCTGGTCGACGGTGGTGTCCGCGGGCGGCTCGGCCGCGGCCGCGGGCAGGGCGGCGGCGAGGCTGGTGACGGTGGCGCACAGCGCGAGGAGAACCGGGCGGGCGAACCGCATGACGGAGTTCCTTTCCACGTGATCGGCGGTGATCGGGCGCGCACGGTCCATGCTGGTCATTTCCGGTGTTACCCGCAGTCGCTGAGTCGGGTACGGGTTTTCACCTCATTGATAAGTGGCGCGTGACCGCCGGTATCCCTAGCGTCCGCTAGATCAGGCGCATGAGCGAGAGGCATGGTGAAGATGACCCGCTACGACTGGCCGCTGTCACTACCGGCGCTGTCCCACCCCGGCGTCGAGAGCGTCCGGGCGGGCATCGAACCCGTGCTCGCCGAGGTCGGCGCGCACCCCATCTACCGGCGGATCGGCGGCCGCGCCGAGGTCGCGGTGTTCATGTCGCAGCACGTCTTCGCCGTGTGGGACTTCATGTCCCTGCTGAAGATCCTGCAGAACGAGCTCACCTGCGTGCGCGTGCCGTGGGTGCCGACCGGGGCGCCCATCTGCCGCAGGCTGGTCAACGACATCGTCCTCATCGAGGAGAGCGACGAGTTCGGCGAGGGTTACGTCAGCCACTACGAGCTGTACCGGCACGCGATGACCGAGGCGGGCGCGGACACCATGGCCATCGACGCGTTCCTCGACCTGCTGCGCGCGGGATCGTCGGTGCCGGACGCGCTGCTCGACGCCGTGGTTCCCGCGCCCGCGGCCGGTTTCGTGCGGTCCACGTGGGAACTGGTGAGCCGCGCGCCGGTGCACTGCCAGGCGGCCGCGTTCGCGTTCGGGCGCGACGAACTGCTGCCGCTGATGTTCGACCGGGTCCTGCCGCCGCGCGGGACCGGCGGGCCGCTGTCGCTGCTGCGCGTCTACTTGGAACGCCACCTTGAGGTCGACGCCGACCTGGCCACCCGGATCGTGGCCGACCTGTGCGGACCCGACGAGGTCAAGTGGGCCGAGTGCGTGGCCACCGTCGTCGGCGTGCTGCGGGCCAGGATCCGGCTCTGGGACGGCGTTGTCGCCGCGATGGACGCCGAACTCGCCCGCGCCTGACTACCGGGAATCCGGTAGGGCTAATGGAAATACATCCGAATAGGTGATACGCGTACCGGGCCGGCATGGGCATGCGTTGCTAGTGTCCCCATTGCGGGCCACTTCGTTCGGTTCCGCGCACAGCCAAGCACACGAAGGAGCAAGGTCGTGACCGCTAGCGTCCAGGACAGCCGGTTGAAGCGCCGATTCGAACTCTGGGACACCAACGGGGACGGGTCGATCGACCGCTCGGACTACGAGACCGAGGCACGCCGAATCCTGCAGGGCTTCGGCGAGCAGGAGAACTCCCCCAAGGGTCGGGCGCTGCTCTCCGCGTACACCGGCATGTGGGACACCCTCGCGAGCAAGGCCGGGGTGAACTCGGGCGGCCAGGTCACCCTGGACCAGTTCATCCAGATCACCGACTCCGAGATCGCCCACGGCGGCGACTCCGGCTTCGACCGCAACCTGCGCCCCACCATCGAGGCCATCGTCGACATCTGCGACACCGACGGCGACGGCGAGGTCAGCCCCGCCGAGTTCAAGCGCTGGATGCGCGCCGCAGGCGTGGACGAGCGCCAGGCCGAGCAGGCCTTCAGCCAGCTCGACAGCAACCACAACGGCTCCCTGTCCGTGGAAGAACTCGTCGACGCCGTGCGCGACTACCACCAGGGCAAGCACGACATCTCGCTGCTGGGCAAGTAAACCCAGTCGCCCCATCGCCCCGAGCGCCCACCGGCTCTCGGGGCGATGCCGCGTCTACAGTGGACTGGGTGGTCGGAGTACCAGGGGACCGGTACGGGGTGGGTCTACCGGTCAGCGGCGGAATGAGGCCAGGAGGGTGCGGCCGAGGATGGTGGGGGTGAGCATGTCCGCGGGGCGGATTCGCATGTTGATGACCTCCACGAAACGTCGGGCGACGACGGGGTCGGTCATGGCGGCGTGGTCGATGGCGGCGGACAGGGCTCGTTGGAGGGGGAAGGTGCGGGGGCGGGGGGCGGTGACGTGCGGGAGGCGGAGGTCTTCGGTGGTGCTTGTCGTCCAGCCCGCGTCGGTGATGACTTTGAGGTGGCGGAGGTAGGTGGTGATGGGGTCGCCCGTGGTCAGCCAGGAGGAGAGGGCTGAGGCGTGCAGGGTGGCGGCGGTGATGCCCTGGCCGTAGATGGGGTTGAAGGAGGCCACGGCGTCGCCGACGGGGAGGAGGTTGCGGGGGAAACGGGGGAGCAGGTGGAAGTCGCGGCGGAGGCTGTGCGGGAAGCGGTAGGGGATGACGGGACCCGCGGGGGCGCACGAGTCCACGAGGGTGGTGAAGGCGGGGGCGGGTTCGGCGTGGCAGCGGGACGTGAACTCGGCGCGGTCGCGGGTGGGGCGGTCCGGGCCGTAGCCGGAAACGGTGCAGATCCAGCGGTCCGGGCCGAGGGGGGCGACGCAACTGACCCCGGGGGACGGGGAGGACGGCGACCGTACCGAGTGGACACACAGGAGGTCGTCGAGGCGTTGACCGGGTGCGCGGTGGAACAGGGCTGTCGCGTAACCCAGGTCGAGGTTGACGCGGCGGCGCGGCGGGCCGGGGTGGTCCAGGGCCGCCAGCCAGGAGCCGAGCCTGCTGCCGCGGCCGGTCGCGTCGACGACGAACGCGCACGCCATCTCCGCGCCGGACGCCAGGCGGACGCCGGTGATCTCGGTGGTGCCGGTGAAACCGACGACCCGGTCGGACACGAGCCGCACGGACGGCAGCACGGCGCGGCGGATGTGCCACTCCAGCAGCGGGCGGTGGATCGGCATCAGGCGATCACCCGGGACCGGCGGGCGATCCCGGCCGTCGACCAGCATCCGGCCGTCGGACAGCGGGTCGCAGACCACGGCGCCGTCGCGGGCCAGCGCGGCCTGCAGGTCGGGGAACCAGTGGGTCAGCAGGTCCTGGGCCTGGCCGAGCAGCATGTGGAACTGGTCGCCGTGCGCGGCCCCCGGGCGGTTGACCGGTGACGCGGGCAGGGCGTCCGGCTCGACGACCACCACCTCGTCCACCCAGTCGCGCAGGACCCGGGCGGCGAGCAGGCCCGCGACGCTGCCGCCCGCGACGACGGCCCTCACGACGACTGGACGAACTGGACGGGGGACTCCGGCGACAGCGCGATCTGCGCGCCGGTGACCGGCTGTTCCGCGCGGATCAGGATGTTGTAGTGGTTCGGGAAGTGGCACGAGTCGAAGCCGAGGACCCGGCCGACGACCTGGTCGCCGATGCGGACCTCGTCGCCCCGGTCGATCACCCCGCCGTGGTGGATCTCGGCGAACCCGAGGAAACCGACCCGGTCGATGCTGGGGTCGCCGACGGTGTGGTCGGTGGTGACCAGCTCGTGCACCTCGCCCCGCCGCACGCACCGGCTGGCGAAGTCCTCCAGGCGCATGCCCCGGTCGTCGCGGCTGTGCACCAGGACCTTCACCAGGACCCCGGACACCGTGCGCTTGCTGCCGTCCTCGATCACGACTTCTCCCCGATCAGCGCGGGCCGCGACCACTGCTCGGCCCGGTAGGCGGCGTCGACCAGCGCCAGGGCGGCGAGGCCATCGCGGTCGACCCCGCCGGTGTGGATGGCCACGGTGAACGCGCGCAACACCCCGGCGTACTCGTGCCACAGCGACTGCTTGAACCCGGCGAACCCGGCCAGCATGTCCGCGCGGTGCACGGCCCCGTCGGCCAGCCGGACCTCCAGGTCCTTGGTCTCGCCGCGGTGGTCCCAGTCCAGCTCGACCACCGCCCGCGCCCCGCTCTCGGCGGCCAGCTCCACCACGGCCCGCCGGTCGACGCCGTGCGCGTCCCGCCGGATGTCCACCCCGCCCACCTGCAGGGTGCCCAGCAGCAGCCGGACCAGGTCGAACGCGTTGGGACCGTTGTCGGCGACGCAGCCGCCGCCGCAGCGGGCCGGGTCGAGGTACCAGCGGTCGGCGCCGACGTGGTCCTCGATCCGCTCCAGGTACCGCACCCGCACCGACTCGATCGGCACCCCGCGCGGCAGGCTCTCCAGCAGGGCGCCGACCCGGGCGTTGTACCGGCGGTGGAACGAGGTGAACAGCACCGCGCCCCGGGTCGCCGCCAGCTCGGCCAGCGCCAGCCCGTCCCGCAGCCGGGTGGCCAGCGGCTTCTCCACGCACACCGGCAGCCCGGCGTCCAACAGGTCGAGGCACACCCCGGCGTGCTGGTCGTTGGGCACGGTCACCACCACGCCGTCCAGGCCGCCCGCGGCGATCATGTCCCGGTGGTCGCGCCAGCACGGCACCTCGTCCCGGTACGGGGCCAGCGCCTCCGGCCGCACGTCGCACACCGCGCCCAGCCGCAGCGGGCCGCCCTCGCCCAGCGCCGCCAGGTAGTACCGGGAGATCACGCCGAGCCCGATCACGCCGATCCGCATCAGCCCACCTCCGGCAGCGCGACACCCAACCGGTCACCCAGCTCCACCAGCTCCGCGTACAACTCGCCGCTGAGCGGGACCCCCTCACGGCGGGACCGCTCCGCCCGGCGGGCCTCCGGTACCCCCGGGTAGGACACCTGCCCGTCCGGCTGGACCGGCGGGCAGGCCAGCAGCGCCCCGAACAGCGACCCCGCCTCCCGCTGGTAGGTGCCCGGCTGCCGCAGCGCGGCGGGGGCGACGGCGAGCACGAAGTAGCCGATGTCGTCGTCCGGCGCGCGGTCGACCGACAGCGCCGCCTGGGACGGGCCGAGCCCGGCACCCGGCACCAGCGCGGCCAGCACCTCCACCATCAGGCCGAGGCCGAACCCCTTGTGCTGGTCGCCGAGCCAGGTCAGGTGCGCGGTGCCGTCGTCGAACCGGGTCGGGTCGGTGACCGGCTCGCCCGCGTCGTCGACCAGCCAGCCCGCCGGGACGTCGACCCCGGCGCGGGCCGCCGCCCTGACCTTGCCGGTCGGCACCGTGGTCGTGCTCATGTCCAGCAGGAACGGCGGGTGCTGACCGGCGGGCGCGGCGACGCTGAGCGGGTTCGTGCCCAGCATCGGCACCCGGCCACCCGGCGGCCGCGTGATCCGCTGGTGCCCGCAATTGGCCGCGACCACGCCGATCATCCCGTGCGCCACCGCCCGCATCGCGTGCGGGCCTGCGCAGCCGAAGTGCGTGCCGCCGCGCACCGACACGAGCCCGATCCCGAACTCCCCCGCCCGCTTGGTGGCCAGGTCCATCGCCTCGCCCGCCAGCCACAGCCCCAGCGCGCCCTGACCGTCGAGCAGCACGGCGGCGCCCCGGTCGGACAGTACGCGCGGCTCCGCGTCCGCCCGAGCCCGTCCCGATGCCAACAGCGGCAGGTAGATCCGGCTCAGGTTGGTGAGGCCGTGCGAGGTCATGCCGACGATGTCGCCGTGGCACAACGCCGTCGCGGCCGCCTTGGCCCGCTCGGGCGGGATGCCGTGCGCGCTGAACACCGCCGAGGTGAAGCGGAGCAGGTCGTCGTGCGGGACCCGCACGGTGGTCACGGGCAGGGCCTGGTCGAGGTCCGTCATGGTGCTGCCGTTCTGGTTGTGGCCGGGGGATCGGGTGGGGCCGGGGGATTGAGTGGAAAGGTGCGCAAGATCCGCGACACCTGGTCGGCGAACGCGGAGAGGTCGCCGACGGCGACGAACTCGCCGTCGGCGTGGGCGTTGTTGGCGGCGAGGTCCCCCGGGCCGAGGACCGCGGTGGCGGTACCGGGGACGCCGGACATCCAGATCGCGTCGCACGTGAACGCGGGCTCGGTCTCGGGCCAGGCGGGGATACCGGCGCCGGTCATCACCGCGTCCAGCCAAGGATGCTTGCCCGACAGTGCCGGTAGGCCGCGTTTGAGCCAGTCGACCGTGGTTACCCGTGCGGCGTCCGCGGCCGTGCGGGCCAGTTCCGGTACCGACGCGAAGGTCTCACCGAAGCGGGTAAGACCGTCGGCGACAGCACGATCCAGTGCCGCGGTGAGTTGTTCGCCGTCGTCCGCGTAGGCGAGGTTCACCAAGAGGTCGCCACTGCCGTACACGCGGTTGTGCCGGGTACCGGTGTGCAGCCCGGCGATGCACGCCTGGCCACCGGCGAGTTGACCCGCCAGGTGCTGGGCGAGGTAACCGAGCAACACGGTCGCGTTGTGGCCGTCGCCGGGGCGGTCGTCGATGGAGCCGGAGCCGGTAACCCTGACTCGCGCGGTAGCCGACGCGGTGGCTCGTGGCAGGTAGCGCAAACCGGTTGGTTCGCAGAAGACGTTCAGGGCGCCGTAGTAGCCGAGTTCGATGAGCGGGCGCGTCCCGAAGGTGCCCATCGCGCCGCCCTCCTCACCGGAGACCGCTTGCACCAGAACGGAGATCTCACGGCCGATACGGCGGTCTCGTTTCGCGGCGTCACGGATACCCGCCAACAACGCCACAGCGGGCCCCTTGGCGTCGACGGCGCCGCGACCTCTTACCACGGCGCCGTCGTAGTGCCCGGGTTCATGCCCGGCGACGGTGTCAAGGTGGACGTTGAACATGACGGTCGGCGCGTCCGCCGGTCCCATGCGCAACACGAGGTTCGGTTGCCCCGCGAGGAAAGACGGGTTCTCCGCCGCCGCGCGTACCGCCGCCGGTACACCTGGCAGCCGCAGCACCGAGGGATCAGCGGGACCGTGGTGCACGACGGTGAACCCCGTCGCCGCGTCCGCGTAGAGGTACTGGCACTCCCACAGCAGCGCGGGCTCGACGCCCTCCATCGGGCCCGCCGTGGGCAGGTTGATCAGCCGGAGCAGCAACGCCGCGTCGGCATCGGTGAACTCGGCCACGTCACCGGCCCGTGGTGGCGAGCAGGGTCTCCAACGCGCGCCCGGCCGCGATGAACCCCTCGGCCGACCCGGACCCGCTCTCCTCTTCGTGCGGCAGCAGACCGAGGTGCGGTTCGATCGACAGCGCGCCCTGGTAACCGCTCTCGGTCAACACATCCAGGCACTCGGCGACGTCGGCGGTTCCCTGGCCCGGCAGCGTCCACCGGGGACCGTTCGCGTCGGTGACCCCGTCCTTCACGTGGACGTGGGCGACGTACTCGACAAGAGGCCGCAACTGCTCCACCGCCGAATAGCCATAAGCGATGCCGTTACCGGTGTCGAACAGCAGCCGCAAACCGGGGCTGTCGGCCTCTTCCAGCATCCGCAACGCCCGCTCGGACTCGCTACCGGCCCACCCGGCGCAGTTCTCGTGCAGCAACACCAAGTCCGCCTGCTCCGCGCGCAACGCCAACTCGCGCATCCGGCGCAGCGCCCGGTGCTCCCACTCGTCGGCGTGCAGGCCGTCGTTCGGGTACGACATGACCCGCACGTACCGGGTGCCCAACCGGCCGCAGCGGTCCGCCAACACCCGCAGCTCCGCCAGGTCACGCCCGAAGTCACCGGTGATCACCGAGGACCAGTCGCCGATCCGCGAGTCGACGCAGACCGTGCGCAGCCCCAACTCGGCCAGCGTGCCCGCGACCCGGTCGAACGCCGCCTCGGTCAACCCGGCCAGCGGCACCCCGTCCACCGTGCGCAGCTCGATCGCCGACCAGCCCAGCGCCGCGATCGCGGCGACCTGCGCGGCCAACCCCGGACCGGCCTCGTCCCCGATCCCGGCCAGCACCGTCACCGCTCGACCCCCACCGGCACCCGCAACCCGGCCCGCCGCTTCGCCTCCGCCACCAGCACCGCCACCGCGACCCCGGTCGCGGGCTCGTCCACGATCGGCTCCTCGCCCTCGAAATGCCGGTACACGCGGGTGAAGAACGCGGCCAGCGAGTCGTCCCGGAACACCGAGTCGACCTTGCCGCCGCGCGTGCGCACCGACAGTTGCGCGTACTCGTCGGCCGCACTGATCGGGTAATGACCGACCAGGGTGCCGCCCTCGAGCTCGACCGTCATCCGGCGCTCCCGGACCGGTGACGTCAGATCCGCGCGGATCTCGGTGTGCACACCGTCCGCGTGCCGCAACCGCAGCCACGCGCTGCCCATCGCCGGGAACACCGCGTCGCCCAGCAGCATGTCGGCGCACCCGGCACCCAGCACCTCGGCCCCGCCGGCCAGCATCAGCGCGACCGTCAACGAGTGCGGTAGCTCGACGTCGAACGCGCTCGGGTGGTCGTCACCGGCCAGGGTTCGCGCGAACCGCGGCTTCGACTGCACGAACTCCACCGACTTCAGCCGCCCCAACCGGCCACCGCGCAGCACACCCAGCACCCGCGCGGTCAGCTCGCTGCACCGCCACTGCGCCACCGGGACCAGGTCCAGCCCGGCCTGCTCACGCAACCGCAGCACCTCGCGCAGCTCCACCTCGTCGACCGCCAGCGGCTTCTCCACCAGGAACCGGCGGAACCCCAGGTCGGCCAGCTCGGTCAGCGGCCGCAGCCGCGCCGACGGGCCGGTGCACAGGTGCACCACCGTCCGCCGTGGATCGATCATGGTGGCCGCGTGCGCCAACGAGTGCGCGACGGCCACATCGGACGGTCCCGACGGCTCGGCGGGCTCGTCCGGCCCGCGCTGCGGGTCGTAGACCGTGATCGGCGGCTGCCCGTACGGCCTGCCGCCGCCGTGCCCGAGCTTGCGCAGCACCGGCAGGTGCAGGCCCGCGCCTGCCCTACCGAGCCCGACCACCAGGGTGCCCAGCATGGGTGGCGTGCCTCCTCTGGCCGACCGCGGGACGGGCCAACCCTGGTGGGCACCCGGTGGGCGTGTCAACGCGGACCCCGGACCGCCACACGACCGTGTGATCTTTTGATTTCCTTGCGGCGCAACGGATGCCGACCGCCTAGTTTGGACGGCGCGTGTCCTGGCGCGGGGAGTGTCCGGGACACGCGCCGGAACGGGTGGGTCCGGGTCGGTGCCGTCGGTGTGGTGGACCGGCTCGGGACCGATCGCGCGGGCCGGTTGGGCACAGGGGTCGGTCGGGTACGCGGACCGGTCGGGACGCAGGTCGACCGGGAGTGAGCGGTCGGTCGGGGACACGCAGAGGACGATCATGGAGCACGCCGCGGTAGTCGCGGACCGGGGGACCGCCGCCGCGCCCGCGGTGCCCTTCTTCACCCAGGCGGCGTCGTTCACCGCGCTCTGGCCGTCGGTCCGGGCCAACCTGGACGCGGTGGTCGACCGCGGCAAGTACTCGCACGGCCCGCTGGTCGGCCGGTTCGAGCGGGCGCTGGCCGAGCACATCGGCGCCGCGCACGTGGTCGGCGTCAACTCCGGCACCGACGCGCTGGTGCTGCTGCTGCGCGCGGCGGGCCTGGAGCCGGGTGACGAGGTCGTGGTGCCCGCGTACAGCTTCGTGGCGTCGGCGTCCTCGGTGGTGCTCGCGGGCGGCCTGCCGGTGTTCGCCGACGTCGACCCGCTCAGCTACGGCATCGATGTCGACACGGCCGCGACCACCGGCGCCACCCGGATGGTCATGCCGGTGCACCTGTTCTGCCAACTGGCCGACCTCACCGCCGTCGCCGAGTTCGCCCAGCGGCACGCGCTCACCGTGGTCGAGGACAGCGCCGAGGCCATCGGCATGCGCTGGGACGGCGTGCACGCGGGCCTGCACGGCGCGGGCGGGGTGCTGTCGTTCTTCCCCACCAAGACCCTCGGCGCCCTCGGCGACGCGGGCGCGGTCATCACCAACGACGACCGGATCGCCGAGACCGCCGCCGCGCTGCGCCACCACGGCAGGCACGGGCACACCCTGGACAACTTCCCCGGCATCTCGAACGAGACCGTCCTGCCCGGACTCAACAGCAAGATGGACGACATCCAGGCCGCCGTCCTGCTGGCCAAACTGGACCGGTTGGACGCCGACATCGCCCGCCGCAACCGCCTCGCCGCGCTGTACTCGGACGGCCTGCGCGGCTGCCCCGGTGTGCGGCGGCTCCCGGTGGTGGTCGACCGCGACGTCGACACGAACCCGGTGTTCTACGTGTACCTCGTCGAGGTCGAGCACCGCGACGCGCTGGCCGCCTACCTCGCCGCGCACGCGGTCGGCACCGAGACGTACTACCCGGTGCCGCTGCACCTGCAACCCTGCTTCGCGCACCTGGGCTACCGCCGCGGCCAGTTCCCCCGCGCCGAGGCCGCGTCCGCCACCGCCATCGCGCTGCCGCTCTACCCGGACCTCACCGAGGCCCAGGTCGACCGGGTGTGCGCGGTGGTCCGCGGGTTCTACGGCGGGGGTGGGGCATGACGCTGCCGTTCTTCCCGCCGGACCTCTTCGACGACGAGCGGGACGTGTTGCTGGAGACGGTGTTCCGCATCGGCACCGCCCCGGCGCAGCGGTTCATCCTCGGCGAGCGCACGGCCGCGTTCGAGCAGGCGCTGCGGCTGCAGTTGGGCGCCGCGGACGTGATGGCCTGCGGGAGCGGGACCGCCGCGCTCACCCTGGTGCTGGGGGCCATGGGTGTCGGGCCGGGCGACGAGGTGGTGGTGCCCGCGTTCGGGTGCGCGCCGCTCGCGTCGTCGGTCGTGTCGGTGGGGGCGACGCCGGTGTTCGCCGACGTGCACCCGTGGACCATGGTGGTCGAGCCGTACGAGGTGGAGGCGGCGATCTCGGCCCGCACCGCCGCGATCATGCCCGCGCACATGTTCTCGGTGATGGCCGACATGCCCACCATGCGGGCGCTGGCCGACCGGCACTGCGTCCGGCTGGTCGAGGACTCCGCGGTCGCCCAGGGCGGCACGCTGGCCGGGGTGCCCGCGGGCCGCTGGGGCGACGCGGGGGTGTTCTCGTTCGTCCAGGTCAAGACGTTCGGCACCGCCGGTGAGGGCGGTGCCGTGGTCACCGACGACCCGGAGCTCGGTCGGCTGGTGCGGATGCTGCGCAACCACGGCCAGGACGGCCGCGACCGGTTCGTGCACCACGTCATCGGGCACAACAGCCGGTTCGACGAGGTGCTGGCCGACTTCCAACTGCACCGGCTGCCGGGGTTGGCGGGCAGGCTGCGCAGGCGCGCCGAGATCGCCGACTACTACACCGAGCGGTTCGCGCCGCTGGTCGAGCGCGGCGTGCAGCCCCCGCCGCCGGGCCGCGACGGCCGCTGCTTCTACGTGTACTCGCTGCTGGCCGACCGCCGCGACGACCTGAAGCGGCACCTGACCACCCGGGGCGTCGGCAGCCACGTCTACTACCCGGCGCCGCTGCCCGCGCAGCCCGCGTTCGCCCGGTACGCCAAGCCCGGCCAGTACTGGCCGCACGCGGAACTGGCGTCCGCGCGCACCCTCGCCCTGCCCATCTACCCGCACCTGACCGACGCCCAGGTCGAGCACATCGCCGACGCGGTCTGCGACTTCCCAGGAGGCCCGCGATGACGATGCCGTTGTCGCCGATCGGCGTCAGCAGAATCGGTGCCTACGCCCGGTTGGCGAAACTCGACGTCTGGGACTACTACCTGGCGCTGCCGCTCGCCTGGTCGCTGGCCGGGTTCACCCCCGGCGCGTTCGCGGTGCTGCTCGTGTTCGGGTTGGGCACGGTGTGCCTGGTCGCGGGCTCGGTCGCGTTCGACGACGTCACCGGCTACCGCGACGGCAGCGACGCCGCCAACTACGGCCAGGACGCGCCCAGCCGGGGCCTGGCCCGCAAACCGCTGCTCACCGGCGAGCTGACCGAGGCGGACGCGATCCGGTTCGGCTGGCTCGCGGTCGGCACGGGCGGCGCGCTGTGGCTGCTGGCCGCGGCGGTGGCCCCGAGCGCTCCACTGTGGACACTCGGGCTGGCCGCGCTGTGCTTCGGGTCGGCCGCCCAGTACTCCTGGGGGTTGAAGATCAGCTACCGCGGCTGGCAGGAGGTGTTCCTCGCCGGTTTCGGCGCCGGGCTGGTCCTGGTCGGCCAGGGGCTGTGCACCGGTCACGCCACCGGGTTCGGCGTCGTGCAGGCCGTCCTGTTCGGACTCGGACCGCTGATGTTCGGCGTCTACTCGAACACCCAGGACGCCGACGCGGACGCCGCCGTCGGCAGGCCCACCGTGGCCGCCCTGGTCTCGGCGCGGGCGAACCTGGTGTTCATCGCGGCGCTCACCGTCGCCGAACTGCTGCTGGTGATCACCGTCACCGGGCTCGGCCCGGCGCCGTGGTGGTTCGCCCTGCTGATGCTGCCCGCGATGGGGGTCCGGGTCCACCAACTGCGCCTCGGCGTCGGGCTCGGCGACCTGCTCGCCGCCCGCCGTCTCGGGCTCTACGCCCATCGCCTCACCGCCGCGACGCTCGTCGCGGTGAACCTGATCAGTGTGGTTGGAGTCGGCTCGTGAGCCCTGACCTCGATGTCGCCGTTGTCGGAGCCGGGCTCGCCGGGCTCGCCACCGCCCACCGGCTGCGTGCCCAGGGCCGCTCGGTGCACGTGTTCGAGTCCGCCGACCAGGTCGGCGGCCGGATGCGCACCCTCCGCCAAGACGGCTACACCGTCGACACGGGCGCCGAGATGCTCAGCAGCAGCGGCTACCAGGCCACTTGGCGGCTGCTGGCCGACCTCGGCATCGAGGAGGAGCACGTGCCGCTGATCGGCCGCGGCATCGCCGTCTGGCGCGAGGGCAAGCCGCGCAAGCACGTCGGCGACCTGCGCGGCCTGTTCTCCGGCGCGGGCCTGTCCACCGCGGCCCGGCTCAACCTGGTCGGCATGCTCAGCAACGCCACCCTGCGCCGCCGCTCGTACAGCGTGGACCGGCCGGAGCGGACCCCGTTGGGCACCCAGACCATCGCCGAGGTGGCCCGCGGCGACCTGCACGACTACCTGCTGCAGCCGCTCTCCGGCGGCTTCTTCGGCTGGGACACCTCGGTCGCCTGCGCGGGCCCGCTGGTCAGCCACATGCTCGCGGTCGGCCCCACCAAGACGCTGCGCAGCTACGACGGCGGCATGGACTTCCTCACCCGGCTGCTGGCCGAGCAGGTCGAGGTCAGCACCGGGGTCGCGGTCCGCGAGGTGGTCACCACCAGCACCGGCGCCCGCCTGGTCGCCGACAAGACCCCGCTCACCGCGCGCACCGTGGTGCTGGCCGTGCCCGCCCCGGTCGCCGCCGAACTGCACCCCGAGGCCCCCGAGTACGTCCACCTGTGCCGCTACCAGCCGATGATCAAGCTCATCTGCCTGCTGGACCGGCCGCTGACCGGCGCGGGTCGGGCGTTCGCGCTCGCCGTCCCGGCCGTGGAGAACCCGCTGCTGGCCGGGGTCGTGTTCGACGACCGCAAGAACCCGGACCGGGTGCCCGAGGGCGCGGGCATGGTCACCCTGGTCGCCTCGCCCGGCTCGGTCGCGGGCCTGCTCGACCAGGGCGACGACGAGATCAGCCGGGTGCTGATCGCCGAGGCCGAGCGCTATGTGCCGGGGGTCGCGCACGCCCTGCGCAGCACTGTCGTCGTCCGGCACCAGTACGGCCTGCCGATGCCGACCGCCGAGGCCATCGCCATCCGCGGCCGGTTCGCCGTCCGCCCGGTCGTGCCGGTCGAGTACGCGGGCGACTGGTACACGCTGCGGCCGAGCAGCGAGTCCGCCGCCCGCTCCGCCGAGATCGTGGTCGACCGGCTGGCCACCGCCGTCCAGCCGGTGACGGCGGGCGGCTGAGATGACCATCGGGTACGTGTTCGCGACCCCGTTCTCCCGGGAGGGCGAGCGGCTGTCGCTGGGTGAACTGCTCTGGGACCCGGGCACCACCAGCAGGCTCGCCGACCTGGTCGGGCCGGGCACCCGCTGCCTGGAGGTGGGCGCCGGGCGCGGCTCGATCGCGGGCTGGATGGCCGCCCGCGGCGCCGACGTCACCGCCGTCGACCTGGACGCCTCCCGGCTGGACTGGCTGCGCGCGCGTGGGGTGAGCGTGCACGAGTGCGACATCACCGTCGACGCGTTGCCGGGCAGGCGCTACGACGTCGTGCACGCCCGGCTGGTGCTGCAGCACGTGCGGGACCGCGCCGAGGTGGTCCGCAGGCTGTGCGCGGTGCTGCGGCCGGGCGGGCACCTGGTGCTGGAAGACACCGACACGGCCACGACGCTGGGCACGGTGCAGGGTGTGCTCCGGCCGGACGTGCGGGCCGCCGCCTACGCCGTGATGGCCGAGTCCGGCTACCACCCGCGCTGCGGCCTGCTGGACGTGGACCTGGCGCTGCGCGCCGGGTTGGTCGACGTGCACGCCGAGGGCCGGGCCGAGGTCGTCGGCGGTGGGACCCCGGCCGGGCGCTGGTTCGTGCTGTGGCTCGAACACCTCCGACCCGCCATGGTCGCGGCCGGTCAGGTGTCCAGTGTGGACATCGACGCCGCGGTGGCCGAGCTCGGCGACCCGGACCTGCGCTGGCTGTCCCAGGTCATGATCACCGTCATCGGTCGGAAGGCAGCCGATGTGCTCGCCGCGTGAGCCGGGAGGCCGGTGATGGCCGGGCCGACCGAGCTGGGCACCCTGTTCGACGACCTGCTGGCCCGCCGGGTCAAGACCGTCGTGCGGCTGGCGCGACCGCTGGACATCGCGCCGGAGTTCGGCACCCGCTACGACATCGCCGCGCTGGCCGGGCTGGTGCGCAACGTCGCCGGGTGGTTCGCCGCGGCCGGTGTGCGGCCGGGCGACCGGATCGCCGTGGTCAAGCCGAACCACTGGGACTACGTGCTGCTCGCCTGCGCCGCCGCCAGGGTGGGCGCCGTGCCCGCGCTGCTGTCCGACCAGGTGGCCCCGCACACGCTGGAGGTCATGCTGGAGCGACTGGACCCGGCGCTGCTGGTGACCACCCGCACCGTGCTGGACACCGCCAAGTCGCACGGCATCACGCTGATCGCCAAGGCCGCCCACACGATCACCCTGGACGGCCGTCACCCGGACACGATCAACCTGGACCGGCTGCGCGGGCACGAACCACCAGCCCCGGTCACCCGGGACGACGACGACCCACTGGTCATCACGCACACCTCCGGGACAACCGGCGTCCCGAAGCTGGTCGCGCACACCAACCGCACCCTGCTCATCGGGTTGGCAGGCGCCGAATCCACCCGGCTGCCGATCGTGTCGGCCCGGCGGCGGGACACGGTGTGCTCGGCCATCTCGTTCGCGCACGGCCGCGCGGTGCCGTGGACGGCGAGCGCGTTCTGGTTGGCCCCCAGGGAAATCGTCATCGTCGACTCGGCGGACACCGCCGAACCGCTGCTGCGCGAACACCCCCCGACCACCATCGAGGCGCTGCCGTCCACCTACGTGCGGTGGCGGCCGCTGGTAGAGCGCGACGACCACCCGTTCCGCGACGTCCGGCTGTTCGTCAGCACCTTCGACGCCATCCACCCCCCGGTCGTCCGGGCGTTCCTCGGCGCGACCCGGCGCAGACCGCTGTGGGTGCAGGTGTGGGGCCAGACCGAGACCGGCCCGCTGACCTTCCGGTTCCTCACCCGCCGCTCCATCGCCCGCCGCGACCGCAGACACCCCACCACCCGCAACCTCGGCCGCCCGGTCCCCGGCCGCGCCCGCCTGCGCGTGGTCGACCCGCGCACCCTCGCCCCCGTCCCGCGCGGCACCCCCGGCATCGTCCTCGCCCGCACCCCCACCCTCGGCCTCGACTACCTCGGCGAACCCGACCGCTGGACCGACAAACTCACCCCCGACGGCTGGTGGAACACCGGCGACATCGGCGTCCGCACCCGCCTCGGCTCATTCCTGCTGCTGGACCGCGAGGTCGACGTCCTCCCCGGCCAGAGCTGCGTCGAACTGGAAGACGTCCTCGAAGACCGCGTCCCCAACGTCGTCGAGTGCGTGGTGCTCGGCACCCCCGGCAGACTCCCCCAACCGGTCATCGTCACCGAAGACGGCAACCTCGACCCGACCACCTGGCGCCAAGCCCTGCACGACCTCCCCGCCCTCGCCGACCCGGTGGTCCTCCCCTGGGAGCAGATCCCGCGCACCGCCACCGGCAAAGTCCGCCGCATGGAACTCCGCGCCGTCATCCGCACCGGCCAAGACACCTTCGGCACCGGCCGCTGGACCTGACCCGTTGGCCCGCACCGAGCCGCTTCGACGACCCTTGGCGGTTCGCGTTGAGCCGCGCCTCGATGGCGGCTGTTGGCTTGCGCCAAGCGCTTCGATGACCCCTCCGTTGGCGCGCACTGGGCCGCGCCTCCGGTGACGCCTGTTGGTCGGCAGTGGGCCGCACCCCGACTACCGCCCTTCGCGCGTTCGCCTGGCCAGTCCGGACACGGCCGCGCTGGTGGCTCCGGCCGGTTGTCCACACTCCACCGGGTTGTCCACAGCAGCCCCCGTCCCCCTCTTGACAACCCGCGATTCGCGCTACGGTCAGGAATGGGCCCCCGAACCCCGGGTGGGTGGGCGCTGCGTGGACCCGGGTGGGGTTAATGTCAAGAGCTCGCGCCTGCGGATTGGCCGGATGCGGGCTCGACGGGTTGGTTGGGCGGGGCTCGGTGAGATGGCCGGATGTGAGTTTGACGGGTTGACTGGGCGGGTTTGATGGGTTGGCCGGATGCGGTTTCGGCGGGTTGGTTGGGCGGGATTCGGTGGGGTGGCCGGATATGGGGTCGGCGGGCTGGTCAGGTGGGGTTCGGTGGGGGTGGCCAGATGCGTCGATGGGTTGGCTGGGCGGGGGTCGGTGCTGGGCCGGGTGCGGTGAGTCGTGGTCGGGCGGGTAGGTGTGGGTGAGCCGGGGCGCGGGTGAGCGGGCGCACCGGGGGTGGTCGGGGTCGAGTGGACGGAGGGCCGGGGTGGGGTGGCGGCGTGGGCGGGTGGATCTGACCGAGGCGGTTGATCGGTTGGCGGGGGCGGTGCGCAAGCAGTGGCGGGACGAGGTGGCGCGGCGGTCGTTGAATGATCCGTATCCGTTGCCGGTGAGTTGGGGGCCCGCGCCCGCTGACCTGGTCGCGGAGTGGGGTGCCATTGCTCGGCTCGCCGAGCACGGGGCGGGGTGGCTCAGGCCCAAGGACGGCTGGGCGGCTGGGCCTGATGAGCTGGCGGGTTCCGATGGTGGCCTGGTCGACGTGTGGCGCAAGGTCCCGACCGGGCGGCTGGTGGTGCTCGGGGAGCCGGGGGCGGGCAAGACGATGTTGTTGGCGCGGTTCGTGGTCGACCTGTTGGGGGCGCGGGCGAGTGGTGATCCGGTGCCGGTTCTCGTGTCGGTCGCGTCTTGGGATCCGCGCGGGCGGGACCTGCGGCGGTGGTTGACCGAGCGGTTGGCGGTGGACCACCCGGCGTTGGCGACCGGGGAGCGGCCGTTGTTCGAGGCGTTGGTGGACAACGGGTCGATCATCGTGGTGTTGGACGGGTTGGACGAGGTCCCGGAGCCGTTGCGGGCATTGGCGTTGGCCGGGGTCAACGAGATGTTGGACGGCGACCAGCCGCTCATCCTCAGTTGCCGGACGGCCGACTACCGGGCGGCCGCCCGGCCGGACGGCGGCGCCGGGGTCACCCTCACCGGTGCCGCCGGTGTCCAATTGCGACCGTTGGACGTCAAGGATGTGATCGGCTACCTGCGCAGCAGCGCGGGTGGGCCCGCGAGTGAGCTCCGGTGGCTCCCGGTGGAAGAAGCCCTGTGGGCCGGGGGTGTGCTGTCCGAGGTCCTGGTGACACCCCTGATGACCACGCTGGCCCGCGTCATCTACAACACCGGCCCCGCCGACCCGGCGGAGCTCGTCGCCTTGCCGGACCGCCAGTCCGTTGAGCAGCACCTGTTCGACGGGTACCTCCCGGCCGCCTACCGGGACCACCCCAGCCGCCGTTCCCGTTGGACATCCGACGATGCCCAACGTTGGCTCGGCTTCCTCGCGCACTACTTGGAGACCGACCGCTCCGGTTCTCCCAACCTCGCCTGGTGGCGGCTGCGTGCTCCCGCGCGGGTCCCGTGGTGGCAGGCGGCGGTTCTCGTCGTCGTGATGGCTGTTGTCGCTGGGTGTGCGGCGGCGTTGCTGTTCTCGATGGCGAACAAGACGCCCTTCCTCATGGGGGTGGCGTTTCCCGTGGCCTGCACGGTGGTGCTCACCGCCGCGTCGGCGTGGTGGTTGACCGGGCGGTTCGTCGATGTGGTCGTCGTGGTCGCCGTCGCGGGTGGGTTGATCGCGAACCTGAGTGACTTCTCGGACATCCGGGGTATGTGGCTGCCGCCGTCGCTGCTGATCGTGGTCGGGTTGGCGGTCGGGTTGATCCGGCCGCTCCGGGAGAACCTGCCGAACGCGCTGGTGGTCGTGGTGGTGGTCACCGTGGTCGCGTTCCTGGTCTACGGCTTGCCATATGTGCAGAACCTCCCGGTTTCCGTCGTGGCCTACTTCGTGGCCGACGGCAGCCTCGCCATGGGGACGCTCGCCATGGTCGCGATGTCGCTCGCCGGGCGGTCTCCCGGTTTCCCCGCGTGGTGCGCGTATGCCGTGGTCGTCGCGGCGACCCGATTGGCGTTGTCGTCACCGGAACCCCTTGAAGAGGAGCCCGCTCTGGCGGTGCGGCTCGGGATCGGGTTGATCGCCGTCGCCTGCTGTCTGGTGCTGCTCGGCCGATCGCGGCGGGGGATCGGGATCGTGCTGTTGCCGCTGGCCACGTTGGTCGTGAACGCGTTTCTCGTGCCGGGCGGTTTCACGTCGATGGATGCCGTTCTGGTCGCCGGGATGTCGTTCGCGGCGGCGGTGGCACTCGGCCGCGGTCACGTCCTGGAGTCCACAGAGGTCCAACCGTGGGCGCGTAGACCCGTACTGGTCGGCCTCGGTGCGGGTGTGCTGTGCAACGCCTACTACCCCGTGCAGTACGCGTTGACAGCGGGGTTGTTCGTCGGGCTGGCGGTTGAGCTGGTGGCCCGCAGGCGCCCGGATGCCGGTCCGGCGCAACGGATCCGGTTCGCCTACCGGGCGTTCCCGCTTGGCGCGGGCGTATTCGGGATCTTGACGTTCATGTTGCTGCCGCGACTGGCCGACGCGTACTCGTCGATCGCGGCCGCGATGATCGCCGCCGTGGCGGTGGCGTTCGTGTACGGGGTGGACGCGCCCCGACTCATCACCGCCGTCCGTTCGCCGCGAGAGGTGTTCAAGCGGGATCGGGCGGTCTTCCGTGCCTGCGTGGTCGTTGTCGCGGTGGTGGTGGCGGCCGCGATCGGGCTCGCGGTCACCGACCTCACCATCGGAATCGTCGGCGGTGTCCTTTATGGCTTGCCTGCGGGCGTTGTGGTCGGGGCGAGCAGGACACGGTGGTTCCAGTACGCGGTCGCTCGGGCGAAGCTGCGCCGCGAACTGCCGTGGCGGCTCATCGACTTCCTCGCCGACGCCCATGAAGTCCACGGTGTGTTGCGGCAAGACGGGGCGACCTACCAGTTCCGGCACCTCGACTTGCAGCGGCGGCTGGCGGCTACTTGCGCAGTGGGGCGGGCAGGGTGAACTCGATGGTTTCGCGGGTCGTCTCGTGTTCGGACACGGTGACCTCGCCCAGGCCGGATAGGGTCGTGACCACTTCGTCCACCAGGTGTGGTGGGGCGGAGGCGCCTGCGGTGAGGCCGATGGTGTGGGCGGTGCGCAGCCATTCCGGTTTGATGTCGCGGACGTCGTCGATCAGGTGGGCTGGGGTGTCGTGGCGGCGGGACAACTCCACGAGCCGCTGTGAGTTCGACGAGTTGGTGGAGCCGACCACCAGGACCAGGTCGGACCGCTTCGCCACGGCCAGCATGGACGCTTGGCGATTCGTTGTGGCGTAACAGATGTCGTCGGAGCCGGGGCCGCGCAGGGCGGGGAAGCGGGCCTGCAGCGCGGCCACGATCTCCGTTGTCTCGTCGACCGCGAGCGTTGTCTGGGTCAGGTAGGAGACCCGGGTCGGGTCGGGGACCTCGACGGTGGCGGCCTCCTCGACCGACTGGACCAGCAGCATCCCGTCGACCTCGCCGAGTGTTCCCTCCACCTCCTCGTGACCCGCGTGGCCGACCAGGATCACCGTGTCGCCCCGGATGTCGAACCGGCGGGCCTCCGCGTGCACCTTGGTGACCAGTGGGCAGGTCGCGTCGATCACCCGCAGGTCCCGCGCCGAGGCGTCGGTGCGGACGGCGGGCGACACACCGTGCGCGGAGAAGACCACGGTGGACGAATCCGGCACGGCGTCCAGCTCGTCGACGAACACCGCGCCCCTGGCCTCGAGATCGGCCACCACGTGTCTGTTGTGGACGATCTGCTTGCGCACGTACACCGGCCCGTCCGACTGGTCCAGTGTGCGTTCCACCGCCTGCACCGCCCGCTCGACCCCGGCGCAGAACGAGCGCGGCGAGGCCAGCAGCACCGACCGCGACCGGGCGACGGCCAGCCACGACCGCAGCGCGGACCGGGCGGCTTGGCCGAGGTCGCGGTCGCCGGACCACTGCACCCCCAGACCGTGGTCGCCGAAGGTGACCCAACTGGCGTCCTGGGCGGGCTTGAGCACGTCGCGCACCACGGGGGTGCCGCGCCTGCGGAGTTCGCCCTCCAGCAGCGGGGCGGCCGGGCAGGTGGCGACCGCAGGCGGGCAGTGCAGCTCGTCGGCGACCAGGACGGTGCCGTGCGGCAGGGAGACCACGGTGCTCCTCGTCAGTGGTCGCGGCGGATGACCAGGTCGGCCAACGCGGTCAACTCGGCGGCGGCCCGCGGGTCCGAACCGGCGGCGGCGAGGTGGTCGGCCGCGTCGGCGAGCAGGTCGTCGGCCCGCTCCCGCGCCCAGGCCCGGCCACCGGCCGACTCGACCAGGTCGGCGGCGCGCACCAGGTCGGCGGCCGACAGGGCGTCGGTGCGGTGGTAGAGCACGGCCAGGTCGCGGGCCGCGGCGGTCTCGGAGGTCAGCGCGGCCACCACGGGCAGCGACTTCTTGCGGTTCTCCAGGTCGGAGTACACCGGTTTGCCGGTGGCGGTCGGGTCGCCCCAGATGCCCAGCAGGTCGTCGACCACCTGGAACGCCAGGCCCACCCGCTCGCCGAAGGACCGCAGGTGGTCCACCCGGTCCGGGCCCGCGCCGCCGAACAGGGCGCCGAGCGCCGTGGCGCAGCCGAGCAGGGCGCCGGTCTTGCCCTCGGCCATCCGCAGGCACTCGGCCAGGCCGACGTCGGCGCGCTGCTCGAACGCCAGGTCCATCGCCTGACCCTCCTGCACGGCCAGCACGGCCGCGGAGAGCACCCGGGCGGCGGGCTGCGATCGCGGGTGCCGCGTGCCCGCCAGGACGTCGAAGGCGAGGGTCAGCAGGGCGTCGCCCGCGAGGATCGCCGGGCCCAAGCCGAACACGCTCCACGCGGTCGGCCGATGCCTGCGGGTGCGATCGCCGTCCATCACGTCGTCGTGCAGCAGGGTGAAGTTGTGCACCAGTTCCACCGCGACGGCGGCGGGCAGCGCGTCGGCGGGCGACCCGCCGACGGCCTCGGCCGCGGTCAGCACCAGCGCGGGCCGGATCGCCTTGCCCGCGTCGGCGTCGGTGAGCCTGCCGTGCTCGTCCCACCAGCCGAAGTGGTAGCCCGCGATGTGCCGCATCGAGTCGGGCAGGGTGTCGACCGCGGCGCGCAGGGCGGGGGCGAGTACGGCGCGGCTGTGCGCCAGCACCTCCCTGGCGGAGCGGTGACCGGTGGCGGGGACGACGGTCACGGGGTGGTTCCCTTCGCGGGCGTGGCGTTCCTCGGGACGCCGGGCGTCGGGAACGTGGACTGTGGGGTTGATGTGCACGGGCCGGTCCTCGATTCGTGCGGTGCGGCGGACGGCGGGCCCGGGGGAGCCCCGCCCGCCCACCGGTTCGCGGTGAGCGGGCGGGTGGGGGAGATGCCCTTGGTGGACCGAACCGCTAGAGCCCGATCTGGACGTTCTCCAAGACGCCGAGCGCGTCCGGGACCAGCACCGCGGCGCTGTAGTACGTGCTGACCAGGTAGGACAGCACGGCCTTGTCGTTGATGCCGGTGAACCGCACGGACAGGCCGGGCTGGTACTCGTCCGGGATGCCGGTCTGGTGCAGGCCGATCACGCCCTGGTCGGACTCGCCGGTGCGCATGACCAGGATCGACGTGACGTTCGTGTCGGTGATCGGGATCTTGTCGCAGGGCAGCAGCGGCACCCCGCGCCACGACTGCACCTGCCTGCCCTGCAGCTCCACGGTCGGCGGGTAGATCCCGCGCTTGGTGCACTCCCGGCCGAACGCGGCGATCGCCCGCGGGTGGGCCAGGAAGAAGTTCGACCGGCGGCGGCGGGCCAGCAGGTCGTCCAGGTCGTCCGGGGTGGGCGCGCCGTCCCGGGTGTGCACCCGCTGCCGCAGGTCGGCGTTGTGCAGGAACCCGAAGTCGCGGTTGTTGACGAGCTCGTGCTCCTGGCGCTCGCGCAGCGCCTCGATGGTCAGCCGCAACTGCTGCTCGACCTGGTTCATCGGCTCGTTGTAGAGGTCCGCGACCCGGGTGTGGATCTTCAGCACGGTCTGCGCCACGGACAGCTCGTACTCGCGCGGCGCCGAATCGTAGTCCACGAACGTGCCGGGCAATTCGTGCTCGCCGCTGTGCCCGGACGACATGGCGATCTCGGCCTCGCCGTGCTTGTTCGCCGCGGGCGGCGGGCTGGCCCGGAACGCGTCGACGTGCCTGCGCAGCGCCGCCGAACGCTCCTGCAGCGACAGGAACTCCGACCGCGACAGCGTCATCACGATGCAGGCGGTGCTCGCCTTCGCGGTGAACTGCCAGGTGGCGTCCGGGTCGATCAGGCCGCGGTCGCCGAAGAACTCGCCGTCGGCCAGCACGGTGAGCGCCGCCTCGTCGCCGAAGTGGCCCTCGGTGTACGTGGTGACCTTGCCGTGCGCGATCAGGTGCACCGCGTCCGCGGGTCGACCCGCCTCGACGATCGTGTCGCCCGCCGAGAACTCGCGCTGCTCGAACCGGCTCGCCAGCTCGGCCAGCGCCGCGTCGTCGGTGAGGTCGCGCAGCAGCGCCAGCTCACGCAGCTCGGTCGGCACGATGTCCACGTCGGCGCCGGTGTTGGTGAAGGTCACCCGACCGTCGCCCAGGGTGTAGCTCAGCCGCCGGTTCACCCGGTACACCGCGCCCTTGGCCTCCACCCAGGGCAGCAGCCGCAGCAGCCAGCGGGTGCTGATCTCCTGCATCTGCGGCACGGACTTGGTGGTGGTGGCCAGGTTCCGCGCCGCGCGGGTGCTCAGGCTCTGCTGGTGTTGCTGATCCGTCTCAAGTAGACCGGTCACGCCGGATACCGCCAATCAGGGTTCGGGTGGGTCACAGACCGATCTGCACGTCGTCGAGCACGGCCAGCGCGTCCGGCACCAGCACGGCCGCCGAGTAGTAGGCGGTGACCAGGTAGGAGATGATCGCCTTCTCGTTGATCCCCATGAACCGCACGGACAGGCCCGGCTCGTACTCGTCCGGCAGGCCGGTCTGGTGCAGGCCGATCACACCCTGGTTGGCCTCGCCGGTGCGCATCAGGATGATCGAGGTGGTGCGGGTGTCGCTGATCGGGATCTTGCTGCACGGCAGGATCGGCACGCCGCGCCAGGACGGCACGTGGTGCCCGCCCAGCTCCACCGACGCCGGGTAGATCCCGCGCTTGCTGCACTCCCGGCCGAACGCGGCGATCGCCTTCGGGTGCGCCAGGATGACCGACGGCTCCTTCCACACCTTGGCCAGCAGCTCGTCCAGGTCGTCCGGGGTCGGGGCGCCGGTGCGGGCGTGCACCCGCTGCCGCGGGTCGGCGTTGTGCAGCAGGCCGAACTCGCGGTTGTTGACCAGCTCGTGCTCCTGGCGCTCGCGCAGCGCCTCGATGGTCAGCCGCAACTGCTGCTCGACCTGGTCCATCGGCTGGTTGTAGAGGTCGGCGACCCGGGTGTGCACCTTCAGCACGGTCTGCGCGACGGACAGCTCGTACTCGCGCGGGGAGACCTCGTAGTCGACGAAGGTCTCCGGCAGCTCCACCTCACCGGAGTGGCCCGCCGCCAGGTTGATCGGCACCTCGCCGTCGCCCTGCTCGTGCGCGCCGCTGGCGATGAACTCCTCGATGTGCGCCCGGATCGACGCGGAGCGCTCCAGCAGGCCCTGGAAGTCGGCCCGGCGCAGCGACAGCACGGTCACCGCGGTGGCGGCCTTGGCGGTGAAGTCCCAGATCTTCTCCTCCAGCAGGCCCCACTGGTCGAAGTACTCGCCGTCGGTGACCACGCCGACCACGGTCTCGTCGCCGTACTGGCCCGCCGCGCGCTGCTCGACCCGGCCGTGCGCGATCACCAGGAACCGGTCGGCGGCGTGCCCCCACTCGACGATGGTGTCGCCCGCCGCGTACTCCTCCTGCTGGAACAGGCCGCCGAGCGCGGAGAGCGCCTCCTCGTCGTCGAAGTCGCGCAGGAAGGCCAGCTCGCGCAGGTCGCCGGAGACCACCCTGGGCTGGGCGTCCGCCCGGTCCACGGTGATCCGGCCGTCGCCGACCACGTAGTCGATGGCGATCCGCCCGTCGCCGACCACGTAGCTGCGCCGCTGGTTCACCCGGTAGGTGCCGCCGCCGACGTGGGTCCACGGCAGGACCCGCAGCAGCCAGCGGGAGGTGATCTCCTGCATCTGCGGCACGGACTTGGTGGTGGTGGCGAGGTTCCGCGCCGCCTCGGTGGTCAGGCTCTGCTGCGGCGACGTGTCGCCGACGGGGCGCAGGGTCTCGGTCACGGTGCTACCGCCAATCGGTTGTCCAGGCGTGAATGGAGGAAAAGGCCGTGGGACAATGCCGAAGACCGGGTTTCCCTGGCCCGCCGGAAAAACCCTGAAAAGCGTCTCACCTTCACGTTGTGCCTGGTGGAGACCCCGGTGCTCACCTCGGATTGTCGACGGGCACGAAGCTAGCACCGGGAATTTGTGACGGTACAGTCCCCGAATCGGCTGGTACTGGCCCGGGTGAACCGACCGGAATTGGTGATCATGCAGACCGGGAGTAGTCATTTGCCCCCTGCGTCACCCGATCTTGTCCCCGATTGGTCCAGGCGTGACACAGGGGTACCCCAGATGGACGCACGGTGACCGGGCAGACTTGCCCGCATGAGCGAAGGCGCGATCCTGGTCCTCGGTGGACGCAGCGAGATCGGACTCGAGGTGGCCCGCCGGGTGGCGCCCGGCAGGCGCGTCGTGCTCGCCGCCCGCCGAGCCGGTGACCTTGATCACGAACGGGCGCTGCTGCTCGCCGACGGCGCCCGATCGGTCACCACCGCGGAGTTCGACGCCGACGACCTGGCCACGCACGAGTCCGTCCTGGCCGGGATCGGTCCCATCGACACGGTCATCGTCGCGTTCGGAATTCTCGGTGACCAAGAGGTCGCCGAAACCGACCCCACCCACGCGGTGTCGATCGTCCACACCGACTACGTCGCCCACGTGCACGTCTTGACAATCCTGGCGAACATGTTGCGGCGCCGGGGAACCGGGACGATCGTGGTGTTCTCCTCGGTCGCCGGGGTCCGGGTCCGGCGGGCGAACTACGTCTACGGGTCCGCGAAGGCCGGTTTGGACGGATTCGCGTCCGGGCTCGCCGACGCCCTCGCCGGATCCGGAGTCCGATTGCTCCTGGTCCGCCCGGGATTCGTGATCGGACGGATGACCGAGGGCATGTCCCCCGCGCCGTTCGCCAGCACCCCCGCGCGAGTCGCGGAGGCGACCGTACGCGCGCTGCGGAGCGGTCGGGGCGAGGTCTGGGTCCCCGCCGTCCTCCGCCCCCTCTTCGCCACCCTGCGCCTACTCCCCCGCCCCCTCTGGCGCCGCCTCCCCCGCTAGCCGCTTGGGCCTTCCCCCACCCCTGCGGGCTGCCCTCGCCCTGCGCCCCGTTGCTCGCCGCTCCGTTGCTCGCCGCTCCGTTGTTTGCCACAGTGCGCCAGCCCGCTCGCGGCACCGCCCTCGACGTGGGCCACCCCCGGCCCCTACGACCCCAGACCGCCGCGGGCCCAGACCACCGCCGGCTTCGCGCCACGGTCTCCTTCGCCCCGGCCCGCCACGCCCCGGCCCGCCACGCCACGGCCCGCCACGCCACGGCCCGCCACGCCACGGCCCGCCACGCCACGGCCCGCCACGCCACGGTCTGCTTCGCCACGGCCCTGCCACACCGCCAGCGAATACGACCACCGCTCGGCCAAAGGCCGACACCGCCGACAGACCAAGACCACGGCCCCCCAGGGGCCCGCCCTCCCCTGGGTCACTGGGTCCCACTTCAAAGCGTATCGCGGTGGGCGCGGTGTCAAGGGGGGTGCGGGGTGGGCTGTGGACAGGGGGGTGGGTTGTGGACAACTCGCGGTCAGGTGGGGGCGAACTTGGGGGCACGTGGGCACGTGGAGGGCGGGCTTGTGATCGAGCGGGGGTGAGTGGGCGGGCGAGGGGCGGGCTCGTGACCGAGTGGAGGGGTGGCTGGCGGTCGAGTGGATGGGCGGGCTCGCGACCGATGGGTCAAGTGGGCGCGGACTCGTGATCGGAGCGGGTCGAGTGGAGGGGCGGGCTCGTGATCGAGTGCGGGCACACCCGTGGTCGAGTGCGGGCGGACTTGTGACCGAGGGGACAAGTCCGTGATCGAGTGGTCGTGTGCGGGAGGCCCGTGACCGGGTGGAAGGGTGGACTCGCGATGGAGTGGCGGTAAGCCCGTGGGTCGAGTGGCCGAGTGCGAGGTGGGCTAAGCCGTCGGGTGGGTTGAGTGGGGCACTCGTGGCCGAGTGGGGGCGAACCCGTGGTCGCGCGCGAGGCGGGCTCGCGACCGACTGGAAGGGGCGGACTCGCGATGGAGTGGGGCAACCCGTGGTCGAGTGGTCGCGCGTGAAGTGGGCTAGTGGTCGAGTGGGTTGAGTGGAGGGCGTTCGCGTTCGAGTGGGGGCACTCCGTGGTCGAATGCGGGGCGGGCTCGTGATCGGGTGACTTGAGTGGGGGCACTCGCGGTCAAGTGGGGTGAGCCCGTGGTGGAGTGCGGGGCGGGCTCGCGACCGAGTGGGTTGAGTGGAGGGGCACTCGGGCAGGGGCGAGCCTGTGGTCGAGGGGAGTGGCGAACTCGCGATTGATTGAGTGGTCGAACAGTGCGTCAGCGGTCCTCGGCGGTGGCGAGGAGTTGGTGGGGGAGGCCAGCGGGGAGGTCGGTGCGGCGGCTGACATTGAGTTTGCGGTAGACCCTGGTGAGGTGTTGTTCGACCGTGCTCACCGTGATGTAGAGCTTGCCGCCGATTTCGCGGTTGGTGTGGCCGAGGGCGGCGAGGACGGCGACTCGGCGTTCGGCTTCGCTGAGGGCGTCCATGCCGGTGGGTTCGCGGTGGGACTGTTCGGGGACCTCGGGGTCGCGGCCGGGGAGGAGTTCGCGGCTGAGGGGTTCGGCGTGGCAACTCTTGGCCATCTGCAGGGCGCGGCGGGCGACCGTTCGGGCTTTTTCGCAGTCGCCGGAGGCGTTGTGGGCGTGGCTCAGGTCGAGCAGGGCCCTGGCCAGTTCGAAGCGGTCGCCGCCGGTGTGCAGCAGGTCGACGGCCTCGGTCAGCAGGGTGATGCGGCGGTCGGCGGTCGACGCGGTGGCCAGGACGCGCAGGGTCGCGCCGCGGGTGCGGGCGCCTTCGCTGCCGGGGCGGGTGAGTTGGTCGGCGATCAGCGCGCGGGCGCTTTCCCGGTTGCCGAGGGCGACCTGGGCCTGGGCGGCACCGGCCCGCCACGGGACCAGGGCGGGCAGGTCGACGTCCCACCCGGACATCATCTCGCCGCAGCGCTGGAAGTCGCCGAGTGCCGCGTGTGGACGGTCGGTGGCCAGGTAGTGGCAGCCGCGGGCGTAGAGGTACTGCAGGCCGAACTGGGTCTGGTACATGGCTTCCGGCACCGGGACGCGCAGCAGCGCGGCGGCTTCGTCGTGCTTGCCCATGGCGGTCGCGGCGGCCACCCTGGTGGACAGCGGGACGCCGATGGCCACGCCCCAGCCCTGCGGGGAGAGCTTGGCGAACGCGGTGGCGGCGTGTTCGGCGGCGGCGGGCAGGTCGCCTTGGCGCATCGCGATCTCGGCGCGCATGGCGCCGAACACGGCCTGCCAGGTGACGGCGCCGCGGGCGGCGGCGTCGGTGAGCAGCGACTCGCACCAGTGCGCGGCGCGGTCGTTGCGGTCGGCGTGCACTAGGGCGGCCAGCGCGGACAGTTGTGAGCCGAGGGTCTGCTCGCCGAGCCTGCAGCTCTGCAGGATGTGTTCGGCGGCGACGACGATCTCCTCGCGTGGGCCACCGAAGCGGACCCGGTCGAGCATGGCCGACGCGCGCGCCCACGGGTTGGCCAGCGTCGCGGCCGACTGGCCGGTCTGCTCCGGCACCGGCACCCCGGCCACCACCGGCGGGAACAGGAACGCCAGCCAGTGGAACACCAGGCTCAGTTGACCGGCCTTGGGCGCGTCCCGGTGCGCGGCGGCCGACGCCAGCCCGGTGAGGGTGCCGGACAGGTCGTCGGTGTGGCCGTACCAGAGCAGGAACTTGGCCAGGTGCACGGAGTTGCGCTCGGAGAGCCTGCCCTCGGCGCGGGCGGCGCGCAGCGACGGCAGGTGCCGGGCGGCGGCCGATGGGTTGCGCCGCCACTCCACCCGCAGCAACTGGGTGGTGATGTCGGCGCGCTCGTCGGCGTCCCGGCTGATCCGGGCGGCCAGGTCGAGCCTGCCGACGGCCAGGTCGAACCGGTCGGCGACCAGGTCCTCCTGCGCGGCGTGCCGGAGCACCTCGACCGCCCACGCGGCCTCGGTGTCCTCGCCGGTGCCCTCGGCGGCGGTGAGGTGGTGGGCGACCTCGTCGGCGGGCGCGCCGTCGCGGTAGAGCAGGCGGGCGGCGCGGGCGTGCAGGCCGCGGCGCTCGGCGGGGGCGAGGCTGTCCAGCACGGCCGCCTTGGCGACCGGGTGGCGGAACCGGCCGCCGTCGAGCAGCCCGGCCATCTCCAGCACGTCGAGCACCTGGGCGGCGGAGTCGGAGGTGATGTCCAGCAGGATGCCCAGCAGCACCGGCGACCCGGCGTCGCCGAGCAGGGCGAGGCCGCGGGCGACCAGCAACATGGCCGGTTCCCAGCGGTGCAGGCAGGCCAGCACGGCGGTGCCGAACTCGGGGCCGACGGCGATGCCACCGCTACCACCGCTGCCCCCGTCGGCGGGCCGCAGCCGGGCGCGCGCCCGGTGGTCGACGTGGTCGGCGATCAGCGCGGTGACCAGCAGCGGGTTGCCGCCGCTGATGGCGTGGTGCACCGGGGCGAGTGCCTGCGCGGTGGCCGGGTCCAGCCGGGTGGCGAGCAGTTCGCCGACCCCGGCGCGGCTCAGCGGCGCCAGCCGCAGGTGCGCCGTGTTGGGTTGGCGGGTGACCTCGGCGCGGAACACGGCCTGGGTGGGTCGGGGCAGCGCCCACTCGGTGAGCAGCACCAGCACCCTGGCGAACCGCATCCGCCGCTGCAGGTACAGCAGGGCCTGCAGCGAGGGGGCGTCGGCGAACTGGACGTCGTCGACGGTGAGCACGACGGTGCGGTCGCGGGCCAGGTCGAGCAGGCAGGCGCAGACGTCGTCGAGGACCCGGGCGCCGGTGCGACCGATGGCGGTCGGGTCGGTCACCGAGTCGAGGGGGTCCACCTGGTCCGGGCCGTGGCCTGACCGCTCGTCCGGGGTGCCCGCCGCGCGCAGCGGACCGGTGAGCCGGGCGGCCACGGCCACGGGTAACGACGGCGCGGCGAACAACTGCCGCAGCACCCCGAACGGCAGCGTGCGCTCGGCCCGGGAGCCGGTCGCCGCGAGCAGGACCGCCCCGTCGGCGGCCACCCGTTCGGCGAAGGTGTCCAGCAGTTCGGTCTTGCCGCTGGCGACGCCGCCGCTGATCAGCGCGACCTGCCCGCGGCCGCGGCCGCTCTCGGCGTAGAGCCGCCCCAGGGCGGCCAATTCCTCTCCCCGTTCGACCAGCGCCATGCCCCGCCCCTTTCCCCTCCTGGCCCCGGTGGCGGTTCCCCGGCCCACCCTGTCCGAAGTCACACCCGGTGATCGCTGAATTCCGCGGCCCACGTTCCGACGTGAATCTAACGGCAATCACCGCCGTTGTGGAAGGTTTGCCAATTGACTGGATGAACAGTGCGTGATGTTGATGCCTTTTCGCTTTTTCGGTGGACCGATCGGAGCATCCGACTAGGGCGCAGGACGTACTTCGGCCCGATTGGATGGGTGCTGGTTCAACGACTTTATCCGGGGACAGTCCTGTGACCGGCGGTCACGGGGAAAATGGTGAGCGATGTCGAACCGGTTGGCGAATACCCCACTGAAGACCTCAAGAGCGCCTTAAGTTGCCGCAGGTTAGGGGTGTTCGGGGGTTGCGCTCACCCGGGCGCAGGGGGTGAACCGCCCGGACGGGCGGAACCGGACACCGGCCGACTCTACCGCGTCAGCTACCGGTAGTCACCAAATCCGTTCCCGAATGGCCTAGTCCGATGCTCGGGGTCGGCCGTTCGGCCGGAAAGGCGTTACCGCCCGGTGTGTCGGATCCAGAGCAATCCGAGAACGGGCAGCACCAGGGGGACGAATCCGTATCCCATACCGAATACCGACCAGACGGTGGCGTCCGGAAAAGCGCTCGGGACGACCACGCTCGCGGTTCCGACGGCGATCACGCCGAAGAGTTCGAGCGCGCAGGAAACAACCGCCAGCCGCCGCGACGCGGTACTCCCCTTCGCCAGGCAGGCGGTGGCCACCACGTACACCACGGCGGCCAGCGCGGACAGCAGGTAGGCCAGCGGCGCCCGGTCGAAGTGGGTGGCGATCTGGGTCGCGGAGCGGGCGCAGGCGGCCAGCGCGAACAGCGCGTAGACCGCGATCAGCAGCCGCCCCGGGCCGGACCGGGTCGCGGTGCGCAGGTCGTCAGCCACGGGTCCACACCTGCCCCAGGCGCACGATCAGCACCGGGACCACCAGTGCGCCGACGACCAGCACGGCGGTGCCCCACCGGGTCCGCTCGGCCAGCGACCAGAACACCGCGATCGGCAGGATCAGCAGCGCGCCGAGCAGGTAGCCGCCGTAGGTCACGCCGGGCACGGGGTGGTCGGCGCCCGCGAGCTTGACGAACCCCAGCACCGCCTGGACCAGCAGGCCCACCTCGATCAGCGCCAAGAGGCCCAGGTAGGCGAGGCCGGACGTGCGGTCCGGGCGCAGCGGGCGATTGGCGACCACAAGCACGACGGCCCACAGTGCAGCCACGACAGACACCCAGATCAGCGCCTGTGACAGTCCAGTGACCATTGCCCGCTCCCGGCCTCGCGTGAACCGGGTGAGAGTCGCATGCCCCGCCGCGTGTGCCGTGACCGGGGGCGTTCAGTGTGGTCTGCCGCACGCCCGCCGTGGGTCAGTCCACAGTGGAGAGTGAACGCACCTGGGCGCGGATGCGGTCGAGTACGGCCGGGACGTGGTTGTTGAGGTAGAAGTGCCCGCCCGGGTAGACCTCGCGCTGGTACCCGCCGGAGGTGTGGTCGGCCCACTGGTCCACCTCGGCCAGGGTCGCCTTCGGGTCGGCGTCGCCGGTGAGGGCGAGGATCGGGGTCCGGGTGCGCCTGCCGTCGGTGCGGCGGTAGGTCTCGGCGGCCTTGTAGTCGCTGCGGATCGAGGGCAGCACCATGCGCAGGATCTCGTCGTCGTCGAGCAGTTCGGACTCGGTGCCGTTGAGCCGCTTGATCTCGGCGATCAGGCCGTCGTCGTCGAGCAGGTGGAACCGCTCGTCGCGCAGCGCGGACGGGGCGCGGCGGCCGGAGGCGATCACGCCGTGCACCTCGGTGCCGCGCTCCTCGAGGACCAGGGCGAGCTCGTAGGCCACGGAGGCGCCCATGCTGTGCCCGAACAGGGTCAGCGGCTTGTCCAGCAGCGGCGGCAGTTCGTCGGCGACCCGGGTGGCCAACTCGGTCACCGTCTCCACGCACGGCTCCTGGCGGCGGTCCTGCCTGCCCGGGTACTGCACGCTGATGACCTCGATCGCGGGCGCCAGCGCGCGCGACACCGGGAAGAAGTAGCTGGCCGACCCGCCCGCGTGCGGCAGGCACAGCAGCCGGGTCGCCGCGTCGGGAGCCGGGTGGAACCGGCGCAGCCACAGGTCCGTGCTCATCGTGGATCCCTTCCCCTCGCCACACTCCGACACACTCCCCAGCGGCGATCGTGCCGGTGCCGCGGTCACCTCGCCCGCGGGCGAGTCAACCGCATCCGACAACCCCACGGCGACCGCTATGAGGCGGATCACCGGGTTCGGCGCCGGGAGCGAACCACCGATTCCGACGATTCCCCGGGGCGGCCACCCCTATTTCCCCACTCCCCGAACAGAGGTGCTGACCTGCGGCGGGTGCACCCCGTGTCCACCCCTGGACACCCCTATTCGGCACCTTCTCCGCCAGGTTGCCTGCTTGGCGTCGAGTTAACGGGAAAATATCTTCCCGGCAATCGGCTTCACTTCTCGGACACCATCCGGCGGGAGTAGATTGCCCAGGCCGAACGCCGCTCGCGGGGTGTGGAGGGAAGGCCGGATGACACTGGTCGAACGCCGGACCGCGGTCGACGCGTTGGTTGGCTGGCTCGCCGAGTGCGCGTTGGGCGGCTGTCGGGTGGTCGCCGTCGTCGGTGGGCCCGCGACCGGCAAGTCCAGCCTGCTCGACCTGTTCGCCGACCGCGCCGCCGGGTCCGGGGCGCTGCTGCTGTCGGCCACCGGGGCGCGCGGCGAGCGGCGCATCCCGTTGGGCGCGGTCCGCCAACTCGCCTCCGGACTGCCGGACGACCTAGTGGCTCGACCCAGGGGGTTGGCCGGGTCTCGACCTGCCCACGACGTCCCTGGCTGCGTTGCCGAAACGGCCAAGTACGTCCAGTACGAGGCCGTTGCGGCGCCTTGCCAGGAACGCCGTGGACAGGCCGATACCCAACCAACCCCCTGGGTCGAGCCACTAGGCGGCGACTTCGTCGACCTGGTGCTCGCCGCGGCCCGGGAGCGGTCCGTGGTGGTGGCCATCGACGACATCCAGCACGTGGACACCGCGTCCCTGGACCGGTTGACCGAGCTGCGCGAGCGGGCGGCCGCCGTGCCGCTGCTGGTCGTGGTCACCGACTGGGAGCCGCTGTCGACCGAGCTGACCACCACCGCCGACCACCGGCTGCGCCTGGGCCTGCTGACCGAGCGCGGTGTCGCCGACCTGCTGCGCGCCGAGACCGGCTCGAACCCGGACACCGCCGATGCCGCCGAGTACCACCGGGTCACCGGTGGGAACCCGTTGCTGCTGCACGCCCTCATCGCCGACAACCGGGGTGGCGGCGCTGTGCGGCCGGGGTTCGCGTTCCGGCAGGCCGTGCTCGCCTGCCTGCACCGGTGGGACCCGCGCCTGCTCGACCTGGCCCGCGCGCTGGCGGTGCTCGGCAACTCGTCCGCGCCTGGCGCGCTGGCCGAGATGATCGGCTCGTCGGAGGCGGTGGCCGCCCGGCTGACCGGGGTGCTGTGCTCGGCCGGAGTGCTCGCGGGCTGGCGGTTCCGACACGCCGCCGTGCGCGCCGCGGTGCTCGACGGGTTGTCCCCCAACGAATCCGGGCGATTACACCTGCGCGCGGCGGACGTCCTGCACCGCCGCCGCGCGCGACCGGTTGAGGTGGCCCGTGAGCTGGTGGCCGCCGGGCGAGTCGGGGGTGACTGGGGGATCACGGCGTTGCGGTCGGCCGCGTTGGACGCGATTGCCACCGACCGGGGGGAGTTCGCGGTGCGGTGCCTGGAGTTGGCGCTGCCCGGCACGTCCGGTCGGGTCCGCGCGGACACCGCCGCCGACCTGGCGGGCGCGGTGTGGCGGTACCAGCCTGCCGAGTTCGGCTATCTGTCCGATGTGGACGCTGTGACGGCGACCCGGTTCACCCTGTGGCAGCAGGCCCCCGAACCGTCCGCCGTGGACTTCGGGCTGGGGTTGGCCGACGAGTGGATCCGGGGTGGGCGCTCGCCGGTGCGGGCGAGCCGGTCCTGGGAGCACGCGGCGGCCGCGTTGACCGCCGGGCTGACCCGGGGTGCCGCGAGTGAGGTGGTCGTCGACGCGGAACGGGTGCTGCACGGCTGCCCGCTGGCCGACCGGACGCTGGAGGTGCTGGCCGCCGCGATCACCGCGCTGCTGCTGGTCGACCGGGTCGACCTGGCCGAGCGTTGGTGTCGGGAACTGCTCCGGGAGGCCGAGGCGCGCCGGGCGACCACCTGGCAGGCGCTGCTCGGCGCGGTGTCCGCCGACGTCGAACTCCGCCAGGGTGCGATCGGCGCGGCGCGGGCCACCGCGGAGCACAGCCTCCGGCTGCTGCCCGCCCGGTCCTGGGGCGTGCTCATCGGGCTGCCGCTGGCGACGATGATCACCGCCGACACGGCGGCCGGTGTCGTCGACAGCCCGGCGCTGCGTGAGGTCGTGCCGGACGAGATGGCCGAGACCGTGGTCGGCGCGCGGTACCTGCGCGCCCGCGGCCACCACTACCTTGGCTCGGACCGGGTACTCGCCGCCATCGCCGACTTCCAGGCTTGCGGGCGGTTCCTGACCCAGGTCGGCGTCGACCTGCCCGGTCTCGTCCCGTGGCGCACCGACCTGGCCGAGGCGCACCTGCGGTTGGGCCGTGTTCGGGCGGCGGTGCAGTTGGCGCGCGCCCAGTCCGAGTTGCCAGCCGGGTCCGCCCGGCACACCCGCGCCCGGTCGGTGCGCGTGCTCGCGTTGGCGGGCCACCAACCGGTCCGGCTGCTCCAGGAGGTCGCGGAATCGTTCCGCGCCACCGGGGACCGCTTCTCCGCCGCCGTCACGTTGGCCGAGCTCGCCGCGGTGCTGGCGAACCGGGGTGAGGGGACCCGGGCCCGCCGGGTCGCCAAGACCGCGTCCGACGAGGCCGCCGCGTGCGGGGTGTCCGGACTGCTCGACCGGGTTCCGGTGCGGTCCGGCCCGGCGGCGGGCCAGTCGCCGCCGACGTTGAGCGACGCCGAGCACCGGGTCGCCACCCTGGCCGCCCTCGGCCACACCAACCGCGAGATCGCGCACAAGCTCTACATCACGATCAGCACGGTGGAGCAGCACCTGACCAAGATCTACCGCAAGCTCGGCGTCAGCAGGCGGTCCGACCTGCCCGCCGGACTGGCTGTCCACAGTGGAGGGATGGTCGGGTAGCGGCGCTCAGCGGTCGGACAGCGCGGTGATCCGCTCCGAGACCATGTTGGCCACAGTGGACACGAACGAGGTCAGGTAGTCGTGGCCGCCGGAGAAGACCTGCAGCTCGAACTGCCCAGAGGTCACCTCACCCCAGGCGGCGGCGCGCTCGGCGGCCGGGTCGGTGTCCTCGACCATGGCCAGGACGTGGCAGGAGACCCGGTTGTCCCGTTGCCAGCGGTAGGTCTCGGCGGCGGTCCGGTCGTCGCGCAGGGTCTCCAGCGGGGTGGGCGCCGGGGACCGCGCGGGCTGGGTGAACTCGTCGGTGTCGACCGCGGGCGCGCCGAGCCGGGGCGGGGCGGGCGCCCCGGAGACGAACAGCGCCAGCGGCTGGTGCCCGGCGCGTTCAGCGCGGACAGCCGTCTCGAACGCTACCGCGGAGCCCAAGCCGTTGCCCAGCAACGCCAGTGGCAGGTCGACCCGCGACCGCAGCGCGGTGGCCACACCGTCGGCGAGGCCGGTGACCGAGGTGATCGACGGCTCGTGCCTGCGGTCGCGCCGACCCGGGTACTGCACGCCGAGCACCTCGACCGGGCGGGCGATGGACTGGGCCAACTGCAGGAAGAAGGTGGCCGACGCGCCTTCCGGCGGGAAGCAGACCAGCCGCGAGCGCGGCTCGGACGCGGGCCGCAGCCTGCGGATCCAGGAGTCGCCGGTGGTGCTCATGGCCTCCCGGTTCCTCTCCGCGCGCGGGCGTTGGGAACTTTCCGGCGCCTGCCGGTCAACGTGCCAGTCCGCCGGGCGGCCGGGCAACCCCTAGCGGTCCCGCCATCGGATGTCCGGCAACCGGATCGGCCCAGGAGGGCTAGGGGTTGAGGCTAGGGGGACGGTCCGGTCTAGCGTGGCCGCGGAGGGACCATGACCGATCTGGCGGACCGGCAGGCACATGCGCAGATGTCCTTGTGGCAAGAGCACGTGCGCGCCGTCAGCGAACGTGGTGACCCGTATGCGAAACTGCTGCGCGCGCCCGAGGACCCGTACCCGCTCTACGAGCAGATCCGCGCTCGCGGCCCGCTGCACCTGAGCGGGCTGGGTGTGTGGGTGACGGCTGATCACCGGTTGGCCAACAAGGTGTTGCGGGACCGCCGGTTCGGGGTGCGCCGCGCGGACGGCACGAAAGCACCCGAGTTCATGCCGTTCGACAACTCGATGCTGGGTCTCGACCCGCCGGACCACACCCGGTTGCGCAAGCTGACCGTGCCGTCGCTCAACCCGCGCAGGCTCGCCCGGTGGCGGCCGGTCGCCGAACGGGTGTGCCACGAGCTGATCGACGGGATGCTGTCCGGCCGCGCCGAGGTCAACTTCATGAGCGCCTTCGCCCAGCGGTTGCCGCTGCGGGTGATCGGCGACCTGGTCGGCATCCCGGAGCGGCACCGACGCGCGTTCTTCCAGTTGAGCAGGCGGATGGCGTACCTGCTGGACGGGGTCGCCTCGGTGGCGGTCGCGGCCGACGTGCGGGCGGCGATCGCGGAGATGACGGTGCTGTTCACCGACATCGTCGCCGAGCGCAGGGTTGAGCCGCGCGACGACCTGATCAGCGACCTGCTGCCCGCGGTCGACGACGGTCGGTTGGCGATGGCCGAACTGGTGCCGCTGTGCGTGTTCCTCCCGTTGGCGGGCACGGAAACCACGGTCAACCTGATCGGCAACGCGGTCCGTGCGCTGCTGCTGCACCCCGAGCAGTGGACGGCGTTCAAGGCCGATCCGGCGCTCGCCCCGGCCGTGGTGCAGGAGACCCTGCGCTACGACACGCCCGTGCAGCAGTACCGGCGGATCGCGCACGTCGACGTCGAACTCGGCGACGCGATTGTGCCCGCGGGCGCGGAATTGGCGATCTGCGCGGGGGCGGCGAACCGCGATCCCGAGGTGTACCCGCGTCCGGAGCGTTTCGACATCGGCCGGGAAGCAGGACCCGAGACATTGTCCTTTTCCGCTGGAATCCATTTCTGCCTCGGTGCGGCGCTGGCCAGGATCGAGGCCGAGATCGCGCTGGCCGCGGTGGCCGAGCGGCTGCCCGACCTGCGCCCGGTCGGCCAGGTCCGCCGCCGCGATTCCTTTATCATCCGGGGGATGCTGCAGTTCCCGGTCGCGGTGCGGCAGTAGGGGCCTGCTAGGGGTTGTCCGGTCCGGACTGTCGTCCTTATCGTTGGCGCGCGGAGAGGTGGGAATGCGCGCGACGGCGGTTCCGCGCGGGTTCCGCGAGCCGGTCGTGCGCCGTCCGAGAGGTCTGGGGTAGATGGCAGACAAAGAGACCTTGCGGGACTACCTCAAACTCGTCACCGCCGACCTCCGGCAGACCAAGGCCCGGCTGCGCGAGGTCGAGGAGGGCGCGCGGGAGCCGATCGCCATCGTCGGGATGGCGTGCCACTACCCCGGTGACGTCCGCTCCCCGGACGACCTGTGGCGGCTGGTGGCCGAGGGCCGCGACGGCGTCACCGAGTTCCCCGCCGACCGCGGCTGGGACGTCCGGTTCTCCGACGACCCGGACGTGCCCGGCACCAGCTACGTGCGGCACGGCGGGTTCGTCGCCGACGCCGCCGAGTTCGACCCGGCGTTCTTCGGGATCTCCCCGCGTGAGGCGCTGGCGATGGACCCGCAGCAGCGGTTGTTGCTGCGGGCGTCGTGGGAGGCGTTGGAGCGGGCCGGGATCGACCCGGAGGCGTTGCGCGGCAGCCGGACCGGCGTGTTCACCGGCACCAACGACCAGAGCTACCTGTCCCTGCTGGTCGGCGACCCGCAGGGCACCGAGGGCTACCTGCTGACCGGCGGCGCGACCGCGGTGGCGTCCGGCCGGGTCGCGTACGTGCTGGGCCTGGAGGGGCCCGCGGTCACCATCGACACGGCGTGCTCGTCGTCGCTGGTCGCCATGCACCTGGCCGCCCAGTCGCTGCGCTCGGGTGAGAGCACCCTGGCCCTCGCCGGTGGTGTGACGGTGATGGCCACGGCGGGGGTGTTCACCGAGTTCAGCAGGCAGCGCGGGTTGGCCGCCGACGGCCGCTGCAAGTCGTTCGCGGACGCCGCCGACGGCACGGGGTGGGCCGAGGGCGTCGGCGTGGTCGTGTTGGAACGGTTGGCCGACGCCAGGCGCAACGGTCACCGGGTTTTGGCCCTGCTGAAGGGTTCCGCCGTCAACTCCGACGGCGCGTCGAACGGGTTGACGGCGCCGAACGGGCCGTCGCAGCAGCGGGTGATCCTGTCGGCGCTCGCGTCGGCCGGGCTCGGACCGTCCGATGTGGACGCCGTCGAGGGGCACGGCACCGGCACCGTGTTGGGCGACCCGATCGAGGCACAAGCCCTGCTCGCCACCTACGGCCAGGGGCGCACTGAGCCGCTGTGGCTGGGATCGGTCAAATCCAACATCGGGCACACCCAGTCCGCCGCCGGGGTCGCCGGGGTCATCAAGGTGGTGCAGGCGCTGCTGGCCGGGGTGTTGCCGCCGACGCTGCACGTGGACGAGCCGTCGCGCGAGGTCGACTGGGCCGGTGGGGCGGTGTCGTTGCTGACCGGGGCCCGGCCGTGGCCCCGGGGCGGGCGGGTGCGCCGGGCGGGCGTGTCGTCGTTCGGGGTGAGCGGCACCAACGCGCACCTGATCATCGAAGAGGCACCGGCGGTCGAGGACGAGCCGGGCCCGGTGTTCCCGGCGGAGGCGCCCCTGGTCTTGTCCGCCCGCTCCCAGGCCGCGCTGCGCGAGCTGGCGGGTGAGCTGCTGGTGGTTGACGGCTCGGCCACTGACATCGCCTGGACGTTGAGCGGCCGCGCCTGCATGGAACATCGGGCCGTCGCGTTCGGGCCCGACGACCTCCGCGCTTTGGCCGACGGTTCGTCAGTACTCCATGGGCAGCAGCCGGGCGAGCTGGCGTTCCTGTTCACCGGCCAGGGCGCCCAGCGGGTCGGGATGGGCGACGGGCTGCGGGTCTTCCCGGTGTTCGCCGCCGCACACGACGAGGTCATGGCCCGGCTCACCGGGTTTGACCTGCGCACCGAGGCGATCGACCAGACCGCCAACGCGCAGGTCGGCCTGTTCGCCCTGGAAGTGGCGCTGTTCCGGCTGTTGGAATCCTGGGGTGTGCGGCCGGGCGTCCTCATTGGACACTCGATCGGCGAGCTGGCGGCTGCGCACGTCGCGGGCGTCCTCTCCCTCGACGACGCCTGCGTGCTGGTCGCGGCCCGCGCCCGGTTGATGCAGGCCCTGCCGACCGGCGGCGCGATGCTGGCTGTCGAGGCGGATGAGAACGAGATCCCGGCGGCCCTGGACCTGGCCGCTGTCAACGGACCACGGTCGCTCGTCGTCTCCGGGGTTGGCGACCTGGTCGACGAGTGGGAACAGCGGTGGCGCGCGGAAGGCAAGCGGGTCAAGCGGTTGACCGTCTCGCACGCATTCCACTCGCGACTGATGGAACCGATGCTCGACGAGTTCGGTCGGGTCGCGAGCGGGCTGACCTTCCAGCCGCCGCGGATCCCCATCGAGGCCGCTGGCGATGTGACCACACCGGACTACTGGGTCCGGCAGGTCCGCGACACCGTCCGATTCGCCGCGGCCGTCGAGCGCGCCGACGCGACCCACTACCTGGAGTTGGGACCGGACGGTGTGCTGTCCGCCCTGGTCGACGGCACGCCCGCACTCCGGGCAGGCCGCGACGAGCCCAACACGCTCTTGCGCGCCCTCGCCGCGTTGCACGTCAACGGCATCGGAGTTGACTGGCGGGCGGTTCTCGGCGGTGGACGGCTCGTCGACCTGCCCACGTATCCGTTCGCGCGCGAGCGCTACTGGCCGCGCCCCGGTGTTTCCGCCGGTCTCGGTACCACCGGACACCCGTTGCTCACCGGGTCCGTCGAGGTCCCGGGCGGTCGCCTGTTCACCGCGCGCCTGGACCTGACCGCGCGCCCCTGGTTGGCGGACCATGTCGTGCACGGCCAGGTTGTGCTGCCCGGGACCGCATATGTCGAGATGGCCCTGTTCGCGGGTCGCACGATCGGCATCCCGGGGCTGGCCGAGCTGGTCCTGGAGAACCCGATCGTCCTGGAAGGACCGCTTGACCTCCGGCTGAACGTGGACGATGAAGGCACGTTCACCGTCCACACGCGACTCGACGACGACTGGGTCCAGAACGCCACCGGACGGCTCGCCGAGGCCGACCCGGTCGAAGCGGACTTCGCCCAGTGGCCGCCGGTCGGCGCGGAGTCGGTGGACCCGGAGGCGGTATACGACCGCTTGGCCGCTGCGGGGCTTGTCTACGGTGAAGCGTTCCGGGCCATTCGATCGGTGTGGGTACGCGGCGCGGACGTGTTCGTCGACCTCGTCACCGAGGATCGCGGCTACCTTGTCCACCCTGCCTTGCTTGACGGTGCCCTCCAATCCGTTGCCGCCCAAGCAGGTACGGCTGAAGCAGGCGTTCCCTTCACCTGGACCGGTGTGACGGTCCAGACCACTGGCGCGGTCGAGTTGCGGGCCAAGGTGTCCCCGGTGGACGGCGGCATCAGCGTGGTCGCGGTCGATCCGGCGGGTGCGGTCGTCGTCTCGGTCGACCGGGTGATCACCCGACCGGCTCAGCGCACCGGCGTCGACACCCGCGACCTCTACACCGTCGACTGGGTCCCGGCCGCCGACACCCCGCTCCCGCCGCACACGGTCATCGAGCCGTCTGATGTGGACGACCTGCTGCCGCGACTCCAGGCGTTGCTCGCGGGGGACGACGTGGTGGTCATCCGCACCGACAACGCCGTCCGCGCGCTCCCCGGTGATGACGTCGACCCGGTCAAGGCCGCGATCTGGGGCCTGGGCCGATCCGCGCAGTCCGAGCACCCCGGCCGCGTCATCCTGGTGGATGGCGACCCGGCCAAGGCGACCGGCGACTCCCAGGTGGCCGTGCGCGGCGACACGCTGCTGGTACCACGACTGTCCGCTGTGGACCAGGGCTTGCGTGTTCCCGAAGGCCCGTGGCGGCTGGATATTATCGAGCGCGGCACGGTGGACAACCTTGTCTTGGCGCCGGTCGAGCACCGCGAGCTGGCCGACCGCGAGGTCCGGATCGCGGTCAAGGCCGCTGGGCTGAACTTCCGGGACGTGCTCAACGCGCTCGGCATGTACCCGGGCGAGGTCGACCTGGGCGGTGAGACCGCCGGTGTCGTCACCGAAGTCGGCCCGGCCGTGACCCGGTTCCAGCCGGGCGACCGCGTTCTCGGCCTGGTCACCGGCGCGATCGGCCCGGAAGCGGTCACCGACGAACGCCTGCTTGTCGCCATGCCCGCCACCTGGTCGTTCGTCACCGCGGCCACCGTCCCGGTCGTTTTCGCCACCGCCTACTACGGACTGGTCGACCTCGCTGACCTCAAGGCGGGCGAATCCGTGCTGGTCCACGCCGCCGCCGGTGGAGTCGGCATGGCGGCCGTGCAGTTGGCGCGGCACCTGGGTGCCGAGGTCTACGGCACCGCGAGCCCGGCCAAGTGGCCCGCGACCGGCCTGGCCGACGAGCACCTGTCCTCGTCGCGTGATCTTGACTTCGCGGACAAGTTCCCGCAGGTGGACGTGGTTCTCAACGCACTCGCGGGCGAGTTCGTGGACGCCTCGCTGGGGTTGCTCAAGCCTGGCGGCCGGTTCGTCGAGATGGGCAAGACCGACGTCCGCACCGGGGTTCCCGGCTACCGCGCGTTCGACCTCGGCGAGGCGGGGCCCGACCGCATCGGCGAGATTCTGAATGTCCTCATGGGCCTCTTCGCCGCAGGCACCCTGACCCCGCTGCCGGTCCGCGCGTGGGACGTGCGGCGCGCGGCGGAGGCGTTCCGGTTCGTCGGGCAGGGCGGCCACATCGGCAAGGTCGTGCTCACCCTGCCCCGCGCCCTGGACCCCGACGGCACCGTCCTGATCACCGGCGGCACCGGGGCGCTCGGGACCGCCCTCGCCCGGCACCTCGTCGACAACCACGGCATCGGCGACGTCATCCTGGTCAACCGCTCCGGCCACGGTGACGTCCCGGGTGCGCGGGTCGCGGCCTGCGACATCACCGATCGGGACGCCCTCGCCGCGCTGGTCGGCGGAATCCCGAACCTCACCGGCGTGTTCCACCTGGCGGGCGTGCTCGACGACGGTCTGGTCGAGTCGCTGACCCCGGACCGGGTACGCGCGGTGTTCGGCCCGAAAGCGCTTGCGGCCCAGTACCTGCACGAGCTGACCGACCCGGACGTCTTCGTCCTGTACTCGTCGATCTCCGGCACCTTCGGCAGCCCCGGCCAGGCCAACTACGCGGCGGCCAACGCCTACCTCGACGCCCTCGCCACCGCCCGGTACACCGCCGGGCTGCCCGCGCTGGCGCTGGCCTGGGGCGCTTGGCGCACCGAGGGCGGCATGCTCGGTTCGCTCGGTGCCGCCGAGGTCGACCGGATTGCCCGGTCCGGCTACCCGCCGCTGTCCGTCCGACACGGACTGTCGCTTCTGGACTCGGCGCTCGCCCTGCCCGGCCCGGTGGTCGTCCCGGTCACCCTGGACCGCCCGGTGCTGGCGGGCAAGCCGGTCCCGCCGCTGTTGACCGCGTTGATCCGCCCCAAGACCGGGCCTGCCGTCGACCCGACCCGCCTGGTCGACCTGGTGTGCGCGCAGACCGCCGCCGTTCTCGGGTTCCCGTCGGCCGCGTCGATCGACCCGGACCGGCCGTTCAAGGACCTCGGGTTCGACTCGCTGACCGCCGTCGAACTCCGCAACTCGCTCGCCCTCAAGATCGGCAAGCCGCTCCCGGCGAGCCTGGTCTTCGACCACCCGACCCCGACCGCCGTCGCCGACCACCTGCGACGGTTGCTCGACGCCGCTCCCGCCAAACCCCGGCAGAAGGTCGAGACCACCGTCGGGGTGGACGACCCGATCGCGATCGTCGGCATGGCCTGCCGGTTCCCCGGCGGTGCCAACACCCCCGAGGCGCTGTGGCAGTTGGTGCTCGACGAGGTCGACACCATCGGGGCCGTGCCCGGCGACCGTGGCTGGACCGAGCAGGCCTTCGTCGGCGGGTTCCTGGCTGACGCCGCCGACTTCGACGCCGCGTTCTTCTCGATCTCCCCGCGCGAGGCCCTGGCGATGGACCCGCAGCAACGCCTACTGCTGGAAACCGCCTGGGAGGCCGCCGAACGCGCGGGCATCGACCCGACGACGCTCAAGGGCAGCCGGACCGGTGTGTTCATCGGCACCGCCACCTCCGGGTACGGCATCGGCCACTTCGACATCCCCGAAGGGTCTCGCCCGCACGTGCTCACCGGCACCGCGACCAGCGTGATCTCCGGCAGGCTCGCCTACGCCCTCGGCCTGGAAGGCCCCGCCGTCACCGTCGACACCGCCTGTTCGAGTAGCCTCGTCGCCCTGCACCTGGCTATCCAGGCGATGCGCAACGGCGAGTGCGACCTTGCGTTGGCCGGTGGCGCCACGGTGATGACCTCGCCGAGCATGTTCATCGACGCGGCCCAGGGCGGGGCGCTCGCCGGGGACGGCCGGTGCAAGGTCTTCGCCAAGAGCGCCGACGGCACGGGTTGGGGCGAAGGCGTCGGTATGCTGCTGGTCGAGCGGCTCTCGGACGCGGTCAGGCGCAACCACCCGGTGTTGGCACTGGTCAAGGGTTCGGCGGTCAACTCGGACGGCGCGTCCAACGGTCTCACCGCGCCGAACGGTCCCGCGCAGGAACGGGTGATCCGCCAAGCACTGGCCTCGGCCGGACTGCGACCGTCCGAAGTGGATGCCTTGGAAGCGCACGGAACCGGCACCGAGCTCGGTGACCCGATCGAGGCGCAGGCCGTCATCGCCACCTATGGCGCGGACCGGGCGAACCCGCTGCTGCTGGGCTCGGTGAAGACCAACATCGGGCACACGCAGTCCGCCGCCGGGGTCGCCGGAGTGATCAAGATGGTGCTGGCCCTGCGGCACGGGGTGCTGCCCCGGTCACTGCACATCGACGAACCCACCCCGCACGTGCCGTGGGACCGGGGCGTCCGGCTGCTGACCGAGCGGGTCGACTGGCCCGCCACCGGTCGCCCGCGCCGCGCCGCCGTGTCGTCGTTCGGTATGAGCGGCACCAACGCGCACACCATCCTTGAACAAGCACCGGAAACCGCTGCTGCCGAGCAGTCCGGCGACGGTCCGTGGCTGCTCTCTGCCCGCTCCGCGCAAGCCCTTCGTGCTCAGGCGGCTCAGCTCCACGGCATCGACCCGAGCGGCGTCGCGTTCTCCCTGGCTCGCCGGACGCAGTTCGAACACCGAGCTGTCCTCTTAGGACCTGACCACGCGGCCCAGCTCGCGGCCCTCGCTGATGACCTCCCGGCAGCCGGGTTGGTTCGCGGGGTTGTGACCCGGCCTGGCCGGACCGTGTTCGTCTTCCCGGGGCAGGGCACCCAATGGGCGGGCATGGCGGACGCGTTGCTGCGCGAGTCGCCGGTGTTCCGGGACAAGTTCCGCGAGTGCGCCGCCGCGCTGGGGCGGCATGTCGCCTTCTCGGTGGAGACGGCCCTGCTCAACGCCGACTTCGACCGGCTGGACGTGGTGCAGCCGGTGTTGTTCGCCGTCATGGTGGCGCTGGCGGAACTGTGGCGGGACCGGGGGATCGAGCCGGACGCGGTGGTCGGCCACTCGCAGGGCGAGATCGCGGCCGCCCACATCGCCGGAGCGCTGACCCTGGCCGACGCGGCGCTGATCATCGCCGAGCGGAGCAAGCTGCTGCTGCGGTTCGCGGGCCTGGGCGCGATGGCGGCGGTGTCGCTCTCGCACGACGAGGCCCTGGCCCGGATCGAGCGGTTCGACGGCAGGCTCACCATCGCCGCCGTCAACGGGGCCCGGTCCACCGCCGTCGCCGGGGACCACGAGGCGGTCGACGAGCTGATCGCCGAGCTGGAGGCCGCCGAGATCCGGGTCCGCCGGGTGCGGATCAACGGGGCCGGGCACTCGCCGGTCGTCGACGCCGTCCGCGCCGAGGCCCTGCGAATCCTCGCCCCGGTGGTCCCGCGCGAGTCGACGGTCCCGTTCTACTCGACCGTCACCGGCGCCCGCCTCGACACCACCGAGCTGGACGCGCACTACTGGTTCGGCAACATGCGTCGCCCGGTCCGGTTCGAGAGCGCGACCCGGGCCCTGCTCGAAGACGGCCACGCCACGTTCATCGAGTGCTCCCCGCATCCTGTTCTGGCGGGCGGCATCAACGAAACGGCGGACGACTTCGGCGTCGACCCGGTGGTACTGGCCACATTACGCCGGGACGAGGGCGGTCTGGCGCGGTTCGCGCTGTCCGCCGCTGAGGCACACGTGCGGGGGATCAGTCCGACCTGGGAGTTCGCCGGGGCCCTGGTCGACCTGCCCACGTACCCGTTCCAGCGCTCCCGCTACTGGCTGGAGCCGACCGAGGCGGGCTCCACCGCCGAGGACGCCAAGTTCTGGGCCGCCGTCGACCGTGGTGACGCCGACACCCTCGGCATCGATCCGGCCGCACTCCCCGCATTGGCCGCGTGGCGGGCGAAGACACGCGAAGAGTCCACTGTGGCCGATTGGTCCTACCGGGTGGTCTGGCGGCAGTTGAGTGCGCCGAAAACCGCGGAGCTGACCGGGGCGTGGGCGGTTGTCGCGTTTGGCCACCAGGCTGAGCTGGCCGCCCGGGTTGCGGCCCAGATCACCGCCGCAGGCGGCGAGCCGCACATCCTCCGGGCCGATGGCGCCTCGGAGATGTCGTTCGCGGGTACGGTTTCCCTGCTGGGCCTGGACAGCACGCCGGACCACGCCGCGACGTTGGACCTGCTCAAGATGGACGGTCCACTGTGGCTGCTCACCAGCGGCGCCGTGTCGGTCGGCCGCACTGATCCGTTGGGTGATCCCGACCGGGCGCAGGTCTGGGGTCTCGGCTTGGTCGCGACCCTGGAGCGACCCACCCAGGTCGCCGGTCTCGTCGATCTGCCCGTCAACTTCGACGACCGGGCCATCGCGCGGGCACTCGCGGTGTTGGGCGGCGGCGAGGACCAGGTCGCCGTCCGCTCCTGGGGTGTGTTCGGGCGCCGGATGGTGCGCGCGGGCGAGTTGCCCGCCCAGCGCGACTGGCGTCCACAAGGGACAGTTCTGGTCACCGGCGGCACCGGCGCGCTGGGTGCCAGGGTCGCCCGGTGGCTGGTCGACCGTGGCGCCGAGAAGGTCATCCTGACCAGCAGGCGCGGGCTCGACGCGCCGGGCGCGCGGGACCTGGTCGACGAACTGGATGTCCTGGTCGTCGCCTGTGACGTGGCCGACCGGGACGCGGTGGCCGCGTTGCTGGCCGAGCACCCGGTCAACGCCGTCGTGCACGCGGCGGGGGTCGCCCAGTCGACGCCGGTCACCGAGACCACCGCCGAGGAACTGGCCGAGATCACCGCCGCCAAGGTCGCCGGGGCCGCGCACCTCGACGAGCTCGCGGGCGATGTCGACGCGTTCATCCTGTTCTCCTCGGGCGCCGCGACCTGGGGCGGCGCGGGCCAGGCCGCCTACGCCGCAGGGAACGCCTACCTCGACGCGCTCGCCCAGTACCGCCGCGCGCGGGGCCGACCGGCGACTTCCGTCGCGTGGGGTGGTTGGGCTGACGGCGGGATGGCCGACGCGGCCGCCGTCGCCGCGCTGGGCCGCCGTGGTCTGCGCCCGATGGACCCCGACCTCGCCCTGGTCGCGCTGGGTCGGGCGGTGGACGCGGACGTCACCTGCCTGACCGTCGCCGACATCGACTGGCCCCGGTTCGCCCCCGGCTACACCGCCGCCCGCCCCCGGCCGCTGATCGGCGAGATCCCCGAGGCACAGGTCGAGGAAGCCGCTGTCGAGAGCGACGAGCTGCGCGACCGGGTGCTCGCGTTGCCCGACGGCGACCGCGCGGACCACCTGCTCGACCTCGTCCGCACCCAGGCCGCCGCCGCGCTCGGGTACACCGACACCACCGCCGTCGAACCCGACCGGGCCTTCCGCGACCTCGGGTTCGACTCGCTGACCGCCGTTGATGTGCGCAACCGGCTCAGCGCTGCCACCGGTCGCCGCCTGTCCGCGACGATGGTGTTCGACTACCCGACTCCGCGCGCCCTCGCCGGTCACCTGCTCGCCGACGTCCTCGGCCTGACCGGCCCAGTCAGCCAGGTCACCGCGAGCGCGTCCGACGAGCCGATCGCGATCATCGGTATGAGCTGCCGCTACCCCGGCGGTGTCAACTCGCCGGAAGACCTGTGGCGACTGGTGCTGGCCGGGACCGACGCGGTCACGCCGTTCCCCGACGACCGTGGCTGGGACCTCGACGCCCTCTACCACCCAGACCCGGACAACCCCGGCACCTCGTACGTCCGCGAGGGCGGTTTCGTCCTGGACGCCGGGCATTTTGACGCGGAGTTCTTCGGGATCAGCCCGCGCGAGGCGACCGCGACCGACCCGCAGCAGCGGATGCTGCTCGAAGCGACCTGGGAGGCGTTCGAGCGGGCCGGGATCGACCCTGGTACCCGGCGGGGAAGCCGGGCGGGCGTGTTCGTCGGTACGTCCTTTGTGGGCTATGGCATCGGCGCGCTCGCCCCCGGCAGCGACGCGGAAGGCTTCTTCCTCTCCGGGACGGGCACGGCGGCGGCGTCCGGGCGGGTGTCTTACACCTTCGGGCTTGAGGGGCCGGCGGTCACTGTGGACACCGCGTGCTCGTCATCGCTGGTGGCGATTCACCTTGCCGTGCAGGCGTTGCGGCGTGGGGAATGTGATCTCGCGGTGGCGGGTGGCGTGGCGGTGTTGCCGTCGCCGACCTCGTTCACCGAGTTCAGCCGTCAGCGCGGGCTCGCGGCCGACGGCCGGTGCAAGCCGTTCGCGGCGGCCGCCGACGGGACCGGCTGGGGTGAGGGCGTCGGTGTGCTGCTCGTCCAGCGGCTGTCGGACGCGGTGCGCGACGGGCATCCGGTGCTGGCGGTCGTGAAGGGCAGCGCGATCAACCAGGACGGCGCCTCGAACGGCCTGACCGCGCCCAACGGGCCGTCGCAGCAGCGGGTCATCCGGGCGGCCTTGGCCGATGCCGGGCTGCGACCGTCTGATGTGGACATCGTGGAGGCGCACGGAACCGGGACGACGTTGGGCGACCCGATCGAGGCCCAAGCGGTCATCGCCACCTATGGGCAGGAACGGGAACACCCGCTGCTGCTCGGCTCGGTCAAGTCGAACATCGGGCACACCCAGTCGGCCTCCGGTGTCGCCGGGGTGATCAAGACCGTGCTGGCGTTGCGGCACGGGATCGTGCCGAAGACCCTGCACGTCGACGAACCCACCCCGCATGTCGACTGGGCCGAGGGCTCAGTCGAGCTGGTCTCGGAGACGGCCCCCTGGCCTGCGGTGGACCGGGTGCGACGCGCGGGCGTGTCGTCATTCGGCGGCAGCGGGACGAACGCGCACCTCGTGCTGGAGCAGTACACCGCCCAGATGCCCGAACCTGCGGAGACTTCCTCGCCGGTGCCGTGGGTGATCTCCGGCCGGACCGACGACGCTCTGCGCGACCAAGCGGCGAAACTGCGTGACTACCTGGTCGAACGCAAACCCGCACCGGCCGACGTGGCGTACTCGCTGGCCACCACTCGCGCCCGGTTCGACCACCGCGCAGCCTTCATCGCCGCCGACCTGGATTCCGCTGTGTCCGCTTTGGATGATGTGGCCGTTCGGGGGGTCGCGCGGACCGGGAAGACCGCGTTCGTGTTCCCCGGGCAGGGTTCGCAGTGGGTGGGGATGGCGGTCGAGCTGCTGGCGACCAGCGAGGTGTTCGCCGCCGAGCTGCACGCCTGCGCCGAGGCCATCGCCCCGCACGTCGACTGGAACCCGCTGGACGTCCTGACCAGCGGCGATGGTCTGGACCGGGTCGATGTCGTGCAACCGGTGCTGTTCGCGGTCATGGTGTCGCTGGCAGCGCTGTGGCGGTCACACGGGGTCGAGCCGGACGCGGTGGTCGGCCACTCGCAGGGTGAGATCGCCGCCGCGTACGTCGCGGGCGCGCTCACATTGGACGACGCGGCCAAGGTCGTGGCGCTACGGGCGAAGGCGATCACGGCGCTGGCCGGACACGGCGGCATGGTGTCGGTGTCCTTGCCGGTCGAGCAGGTGCGGGATCGGCTGAGCCGCTATGCGGGGATCTCCGTCGCGGCCGTCAACGGGCCCGCAACCGTGGTGGTCGCCGGTGAGGTCGACGTCTTCTTGGCCGACTGCGAAGCGGAAGGTTTGCGGGCCAAGCGAATCCCAGTGGACTACGCCTCCCACTCGCCGCAAGTCGAGCGGATCGCCAACGACCTGCGGCGCCTGCTCGCTGATATCAACCCGCGTGCCTCCCGGGTCCCGTTCCGTTCCACGGTCACCGGCGATTGGCTGGACACGACCACATTGGACGGCGAGTACTGGTACCGGAACCTGCGGCAGACCGTCGAGTTCGAGTCCGCAACCCGCGCGTTGGCCGATCAGGGCTACCGGTTCTTCGTCGAGGTCAGCCCACACCCGGTGCTGATCCCGGCCATCAGCGAGACGGTGGACGCCGTCGCGGTCGGCACCCTGCGCCGGGACGAGGGCGGTCTGCCGCGTTTCCTGGAGTCCGCCGCCGAGCTGCACGTCCACGGTGGACCGGTCGACCTGCGGGCGGCGTTCGACGGGCTCCCGGTGCGGGCCATCGAGTTGCCCACCTACGCGTTCCAACGGCAGCGGTACTGGCTGGAGCTGGTTTCCGCCGGGCTGGGCGATGTCGCCGCCGCCGGCCTGACCGCCGCCGACCACCCGCTGCTCGGGGCCGCCGTGCCGCTGGCCGCAGGCGACGGGCTGGTGCTCACCGGTCGGATCTCGCCGCGCACCCACCCGTGGTTGGCCGACCACTCGGTTCTCGGCACGATCCTGTTGCCCGGCACGGCATTCGTCGAACTCGCCGCGCACGCGGGCGCCCAGGTCGACACCTCGCGCGTCGCTGAGTTGACCCTGGGCACACCGCTGGTTCTCGGCGAGCAGGACGCGGTATCGTTGCAGGTCAAGGTCGGTGGGCCGGACGGCGCCGGTCGACGCGAGATCTCGATCCACTCCAGCGCCGACGGCACCACCTGGACCAAGCACGCCACCGGCACCCTCGCCCCCGCCGCGCCACTTGGTCTCGACTGGACCGTGAGCGGCGAACCCGTTGACCTGAGCGGGTTCTACGGCGGCATCGCCGATCTCGGCTACGGCTACGGTCCGGCCTTCCAGGGGCTCACGGCCGCTTGGCGCGCGGACGGTGTGGTGTTCGCCGAAGTCCGGTTGCCGGAGGACCTGCCGTCGACCGGGTTCGCGGTGCACCCCGCGCTGCTCGACGCCGCCCTGCACGGCATCGGCCTGCTCCGCGAAGGCACCGACCGCCCGGCCGAACTGCCGTTCTCCTGGAACGGCGTGACCGTGATTCCCACCAATGCCAAAGTCCTGCGCGCTCGCATCACCGAGTCCGACGCTGGTGTCGAACTCCAGGTCACCGACGAAAGCGGCAATCCGGTCGCGCACGTCGAGGCGTTGGTGGCCCGGCCGATCGGCGCCGAGCTGTCGACCGCGCGCCGGGGCATCGCCGACGCCCTCTTCCGGCTCGACTGGTCCACTCCGATCACCCTCGGCGACCCCGGCACGTCCCGGTGGACTCTGCTCGGCCCGGACCCGCTCGGCCTCGGTTCGGCGCTCGCCCTGGGTGGCAATCAGGTGATCACCCACGCTGACCTGGACCAACTGCTCGAAAATGAGGTTGGTGATGCCACTGTTGCCCAGTTCATCGCCGACGAGGCCGACGAGTCACCGGAACGGGCCACGACGAGAGCACTGGACCTGGTGCGGGCGTGGCTCTCCGACGAGCGGGTGGCGGCGGTACCGCTGATCATTGTCACCCGCGGCGCGGTCGCCGTCACCGATGGGGAATCACCGGATCTGATCGCGGCACCGGTATGGGGGTTGCTGCGGTCGGCCCAATCCGAGCACCCGGACCGGTTCTGGCTGGTGGACGTCGACCAACCCGGGTTGGTCGCGGCGGCCGTCTCCGCCGGGGAGCCGCAGATCGCGGTCCGTGGCGCGCGGGCGTTCGCCCCCCGGCTGGTCCGGCACCCGATCACCGACGGCGACCCCGGCCTGACCGGGACCGTGCTGGTCACCGGCGCGACCGGGACCCTGGGCGCGGCTTTGGCCCGGCACCTCGTCACCGCCCACGGTGTCCAGGACCTGTTGCTCACCAGTCGTTCTGGGCCGCAGGCGGCCGGCGCGGACGAGTTGGTCGCCGACCTCACCGACCTCGGCGCGCGAGTGCGACTGGTCGCGTGCGATGTCGCCGACCGGGACGCCGTCGTCGAACTGCTGGCCGCCAACCGGGTCGACGCGGTAGTCCACACGGCGGCCGTGCTCGACGACGGTGTGCTCACCGCGCTCACCCCCGACCGGGTCGCCAAGGTGCTGGCTCCGAAGGTGCGGGGCGCGCTCAACCTGCACGAACTCACGTCCGACCTGTCCGCGTTCATCCTGTTCTCCTCGGCGGCGGGCGTGTTCGGCGGCGCGGGTCAGGCGAACTACGCCGCTGCCAACGTCTTCCTCGACGCCCTCGCCCAACACCGCCGCGCCCAAGGGCTTCCGGGCGTGTCGCTGGCCTGGGGACCGTGGGCGGAACGCACCGGGATGACCGGTGAGCTCACCGACGCCGACGTGCGGCGGGTCATGCGGTCCGGCCTCGGCCAACTGTCCACGGAGGACGGTATGGCGCTGTTCTCCGCGGCGAGCGGGGCCGGCGCCGCCGCGCTGGTGCCGATGGCGTTCAACCCGGGCGCGCTGCGCGGTCGTGGCGCGGTGCCGCCGGTGCTGCGGTCGCTGGTCCGGGTCGACACCCGGGCCGTGGCCGACGTGCGGGCCAGGATCGACGCTGCCCCCGAGGCCGATCGCGGCCGGATTCTGCTCGACCTGGTCCGTGGCCAGGTCGCCGCCGTCCTCGGCTACCCGGACGCCGCCGCGGTCGCCCCCGACCGGGGATTCCTCGACCTCGGCCTCGACTCGCTGACCGGCGTCGAACTGCGCAACCGGCTCGCCGCCGCCACTGCCCTGCGCCTACCCGCGACGCTGGTGTTCGACCACCCGTCCGCCGGTGCGGTCGCCGACTTCCTGCGCGGCGAGTTGGGTCCACGTTCGGCGGGTGAAGCGGTCCTCGCCGAGCTGACCCGGCTGGAGTTGTCCTTGGGCGGGGTCCAGGACGGCGATCGGGAGCGGGTCGCCGCCCGGCTGCGCGCGCTGGCGGCCCGCTGGGACGCCCCAGCCGCCGGTGCCGACCTCGCGGGCGCGTCGGCCGAGGAGATCTTCGACCTGCTCGACAGCGAGTTCGAGAAGTCCTGAGAGGACGGTCATGGCCGACGAGGAGAAGCTGCTCGCCTACCTCAAGCGGGCCACGACCGAGTTGCGCGCGGCCCGGGACCGGGTGCGCGCGCTGGAGGACCGGGCCGCCGAGCCGATCGCCGTCATCGGTGTGGCCTGCCGGTACCCGGGTGGTGTCGAGACCCCGGAAGACCTGTGGCGGCTGGTGTCCGACGGGGTGGACGCACTTGGGCCGCTGCCGACCGACCGGGGCTGGGACCTGGCCGCGCTGCCCGGGTCCGCCGAGGGCGGGTTCCTGGCGGACGCGGGCGGGTTCGACGCGGGCATGTTCGGGATCTCCCCGCGCGAGGCGCTGGCGATGGACCCGCAGCAGCGGCTGTTGCTGCACGTGTGCTGGGAGGCGGTCGAGCGCGCCCGGATCGATCCGTTGTCGCTGCGTGGGAGCCGGACCGGGGTCTACGCGGGCGTCATGTACAACGACTACGCGACCTCGGTGCCCCCGGAGGCGTTGGACGGATTCCTGGGGACCAGCAACGCGAACAGCGTGCTCTCCGGGCGGGTCGCGTACAGCCTCGGACTCCAGGGGCCTGCGGTGACCGTCGACACCGCGTGCTCGTCGTCGCTGGTCGCGTTGCACTTGGCCGCTCAGGCGTTGCGGTCGGGGGAGTGCACGCTGGCGTTGGCGGGCGGGGTCACGGTGATGGCCGGGCCGATGATGTTCGCCGGGTTCGGGTTCGACGAGGGCACGGCCGCTGACGGTCGCTGCAAGTCGTTCGCGGCCGCCGCCGATGGCACCGGGTGGGGTGAGGGCGTCGGCGTTCTGTTGCTGGAGAAGCTGTCGGACGCGGTGGCTCATGGGCACCCTGTGTTGGCGGTGGTTCGGGGGTCTGCGGTCAACTCCGATGGGGCGTCGAGTGGGCTGACGGCACCGAACGGCCCCGCACAGCAGCGGGTGATCGACCAGGCACTCACCGCCGCGCGGTTGACACCATCCGATGTGGACGTGGTCGAGGGGCACGGGACCGGGACCGTGCTCGGCGACCCGATCGAGGCGTCGGCGCTGGCGGCGACCTATGGGGCCGGGCGGGTGGCACCGCTGTGGCTCGGGTCGGTGAAGTCCAACATCGGGCACACGCAGGCGGCGGCGGGGGTCGCCGGGGTGATCAAGATGGTGTGGGCGCTGCGGGAAGGTGTGCTGCCCGCGACGCTGCACGTGGACGAGCCGTCGCCGCACGTGGAGTGGGGTGCGGTACGGCTGGTGACGTCCGCGCGGGCCTGGCCGGAGGTGGCTCGGCCGCGCCGGGCGGCGGTGTCGTCGTTCGGGGTCAGCGGGACCAACGCGCATGTCATCTTGGAACAGGCGCCTGCGGCTGACGTTCGGGACGAGGCTGTTCCGAGTGGACTGTTGCCGTTCCTGGTTTCGGCCCGGTCTGGGGTGGCGCTTCAGGGGCAGGCTCGGCGGTTGGCTGGCCTGGCCGTGTCGCCGGGGGATCTGGCGCGGTCGTTGGTGGAGACGCGGGCGGCATTGGAGCACCGCGCGGTGGTGCTCGCCGAAGATCCGACCGCTGGTCTACGGGCCTTGGCGGACGGGGTGGAGTCGCCGGAGGTGGTGCGGGGAACCGCTGTGAGTGGGCCGGTGGCGTTTCTGTTCACCGGGCAGGGCTCGCAGCGGACCGGCATGGGGTTGGCGCTGCGGGTGTTTCCTGCCTTCGCACGGGCGTTTGACGAGGTGTGTGCCGGGCTGGGGCTAGAGGTTGGCGTGTTCGAGGGAGGACTTGACCATACGTCGATTGCTCAGCCCGCGTTGTTCGCTTTTGAGGTGGCGTTGTTCCGGTTGTTGGAGTCGTGGGGGATGCGGCCGGACTTTGTGATCGGGCATTCGATCGGGGAGTTGGCTGCGGCGCATGTGGCTGGGGTGTTGTCGCTGGCGGACGCGTGTGTGTTGGTGTCGGCGCGGGCGCGGTTGATGGGCGCGTTGCCTGGGGGTGGGGCGATGCTGGCTGTTGAGGCGGCTTCGGTTGAGTTGCCGGAGGGGGTGGAGCTGGCTGCGGTCAATGGGTCTTCTTCGCTTGTGGTCTCCGGGGACAGCGCGGTTGTGGAGCGGTTGAAGGCGCGGTGGGTCGCAGAGGGGAAGCGGGTCAAAGAATTGGCCGTGTCCCATGCCTTCCACTCGCACCACATGGAGCCGATGCTGGACGAGTTCGCTGTGGTGGCCAAGGGGTTGGCCTATCGGCGGCCGGAAATTCCGGTGTTGCCCACGGCCGATGGGGATGTGGCCACGCCGGAGTACTGGGTGCGGCAGGTGCGGTCGACGGTGCGGTTCGCGGACGCGGTGGCGGAGGCGCGGGCGCAGGGGGTTCGGCGGTTTGTCGAGATTGGGCCGGATGGGGTGTTGGCGGCTCAGGTTGAGGGGATCGCGACCCAGCGGGCCGGGCGCGATGACGTGGGGACGTTGCTGCGGGCTGTCGCGTCGGCGCACGTCTTGGGTGTTCCGGTGGACTGGCGGGCTGTGTTCGAGGGCGGGCGGGTGGTTGATCTGCCTACGTATGCCTTTGATGTGCGGCGGTATTGGCCGGTTCGGGAGGTTGACACGGCGTTGTGGCGGTATCGGGCGGAGTGGCAGCAGGTGCCAGCGGGGCCGGTGCCGGTGCTGACGGGGACCTGGTTGGTGTTGGGGGCGCCGGAGGTTGGGCGGGCTATCGCGCGATATGGGGCGACCGTGGTTGACACGGACAACGGGGGGCCGTTGGCCGGTGTGATTACTGGTCTTCCGCTGGTCGAGACTTTAAGGGTTGTGCAAGCGTTTGTGGGGCGGACTCGGGTGTGGGCGGTGACGGTTGGCGAGTCGCCGGACTCGTCGGCGGTGTGGGGGTTTGGGCGGTCGGTGGCGCTGGAGTACCCGGACGGGTGGGGTGGGTTGATCCAGCTTGAGCCGGGGTTTGACGAATCGTTGATTCCTGGGGTGTTGGTGGGGCGGGAAGACCAGGTTCGGGTGTCGTCGGTGGTGGAGGGGCGGCGGTTGCGTCGTGCGCCGGAGGCGGTGGGGGTGTGGAGTCCTCAGGGGACGGTGCTGGTCACTGGGGGGACAGGGGCCTTGGGGCAGCATGTGGGGCGGTGGGCTGCTCGGACGGCGGATCGGGTCGTGTTGGTGAGTCGGCGGGCGCCTTCGGTTGATTTTGATGCGGTGGTTGTGGCTTGTGATGTGTCTGATCGGGATGCGGTGGCTGCGTTGGTGGCGGAGTATCGGCCGGATGTTGTGCTGCATGCAGCGGGGGTTGGGGGGTTGGGGCGGGTTTCCTCGTTGAGTGCTTCCCTGGTGGAGTCGGTGTTTGCGGGGAAGGTGGAGGGGGCTCGGCATTTTGCGGAGTTGTGTCCGGATGCCGAGTTGGTGCTGTTCTCGTCTGCGGCGGCGACGTGGGGTGGGGCGGGACAGGCTGCTTACGCTGCGGCGAATGCGTATTTGGATGGGTTGGCTGCTGGGCGGGCTCGGACTACCTCGATTGCTTGGGGGCCTTGGGCGGGGGAGGGGATGGCGGCGGGGAGTGATCTTGCCCGGCGGGGGTTGGTGGGGTTGTCGGTGGAGCAGGGGTTGCGGGCGCTGGGGGAGGCGGTGGCGTCTGATCGGGTGGTGACGGTGGCGGGGGTGGATTGGGCTCGGTTTGTGCCGGTGTTCACGGCTGCTCGGGACAGTCCGTTGCTGTCGGAGTTGGTGCCTGTTGCGGATGTGGATGAAGGGTGGTTTCGGGCGCGGCTCGCTGAGATGCCTGGCGATGAGCGGGCGGGTGCGGTGGCGCAGTTGGTTCTTGTTGAGGCGGCGACTGTGTTGGGGCATGCGGATCTTGGGGGGATTGAAGCTGGGCGGGCGTTTCGGGAGTTGGGGTTTGATTCGTTGACGGCGGTGGAGATGCGGGATCGGATTGCTTCGGCTACTGGTCTCTCGTTGGCTGCGACGGTGGTGTTCGACTATCCGACGCCTGCTGCGTTGGCGGGGTATTTGTTGGGGGAGCTCGATCCTGAGGTTTCTCTTCATGAGGTGTTTGCGGGGATATCGGTGGAGCGGTTGGAGGAGGCTGGGTTGTTGCAGCCGCTTCTGCGGTTGGCTGGGTTGGCGGACTCCTCGGAGGTTTCTGATCTGGACGCGTTGAGTGGGGATGAGTTGTTGCGGTTGGCGTCTGGTGGGGGAATGGTGTGAGGGGGCACTGGGCCTCGGCTGCGCCTCGGGGGACTGCTTGTCGCCTGGCGGCGACGCCGCTGGATGCGCCAGATTTTACGGGCGGTGCCCGTTGTGGTGAAGTTGTTTTGTTTGGGGCCCCTAGCGGTAGCCTGGGTAAGGCTAAAAGGCGGGGCCACTGGAAAGCGTGGCCTTACCCGCCTGCCGGCTTAGGCCACCGCTCCCCCCAAACAAAACAACTTCACCACAACGGGCGGTTGGGTCCGGCGGGTTTCGAGGCGCGGGGGGTGGGCTGGCAGCCTTCGTCGATGTGGGTTGGGTTGGGTTGGGTTGGGTTTGGTTTGGGGTGTGCGGTGCAGGTTGGTCGCGGTGCTTCTTCGCCTGGTTGGCGGTTGGGATCGGTGGGTTTCGAGGCACGCGGTGCTGGTTGGTCGTGGTGTTTCGTCGGTGTGGGGTGGGGTTTGAGGCGCGCGGTGCGCGCTTGTTGTGGTGGGTTGATGGGGTTTCCGGGAGCGGGGAGTGGTTGTGGCTGGGTCTGTTGAGCAGTATGTGGAGGCTCTGCGCAGCTCTCTCAAGGAGAATGAGCGGCTGAAGGCGCGGAATCGGGAATTGGTGGGGGCCGGGCGGGAGCCGGTGGCCATTGTGGGGATGGCTTGTCGGTTGCCGGGTGGGGTGGGGTCTGCGGATGACCTGTGGGATCTGGTGGCGCGGGGTGGGGATGGGATTTCGGGGTTTCCTGTTGATCGGGGGTGGGATCTGGGGAGGTTGTACGACCCTCGTGGGGAGCGGGAGGGGACGTCGTATTCGCGGGAAGGGGGGTTTGTTCATTCGGCGGGGTGGTTTGATCACGGGTTCTTTGGGATTTCTCCGCGTGAGGCGGCGGCGATGGATCCGCAGCAGAGGTTGTTGTTGGAGACCTCGTGGGAGGTGTTTGAGCATGCGGGGATTGATCCTACTTTGTTGCGGGGGAGTAGGACTGGGGTTTTTGTGGGGGCGGCTACCTCGGGGTATGGGTATGAGGTAGTTGATGAGGGATATGGGTTGACGGGGGCGGCTACCAGTGTGTTGAGTGGACGGGTTTCCTATTTCTTCGGGTTCGAGGGGCCGACGGTTACGGTTGACACGGCTTGTTCCAGTGGGCTGGTGGCGTTGCACCTGGCTGTGCGGGCGTTGCGGGCGGGGGAGTGTGAAGCGGCCGTTGCGGGTGGGGTGACGGTGATGGTGCGGCCTTCTGCCTTTGTTGAGTTTTCGCGGCAGGGGGGGTTGGCGGGGGATGGGCGGTGTAAGTCGTTTGGGGCGGGGGCGGACGGGACGGGGGGGGCGGAGGGGGCGGCCGTCCTGTTGGTGGAGCGGTTGTCGGATGCGGTGGCCAAGGGGCATCGGGTGTTGGCGGTGGTGCGGGGGTCCGCCGTCAACTCGGATGGGGCTTCGAATGGGTTGACGGCGCCCAATGGGTTGGCGCAGCGGCGGGTGATTCGGGATGCGTTGGCGGATGCGGGGGTGGAGGCTCGCGACGTTCAACTGGTGGAGGGGCACGGGACGGGGACCGTGTTGGGGGATCCGATTGAGGCGTCGGCGGTGGTGGCGACGTATGGGCAGGGGCGGGGGTACCCGGTTTTCCTGGGGTCGGTGAAGTCCAACATCGGGCACACGCAGGCGGCGGCGGGGATTGCGGGGGTGATCAAGGTTGTGCAGGCAATGCGCAACCGGATCTTGCCTGCGACGCGGCACGCTGAGGTGCCGTCGCGGCATGTGGAGTGGGCGGCTGGGGCGGTGGAGCTGCTGGTCGAAAGCCGCGAATGGTCCGTCGTGGATGGGGTGCGGCGAGCGGCGGTGTCGTCGTTCGGGGTGAGTGGGACAAACGCGCACACGATCATTGAGGAGAGGGCGGAGGTCGAGCGGGAGAGCAGTGCGGCCGACCTGCCGTGGTTCGTGTCGGGGCAGACTGCGGAGGCTTTGCGGGAGCAGGTTTCCCGGCTTGGTGGGGTGACGGCGGCGCGGGGGGATGTGGCGTTCTCGCTGGCCACCGGGCGGGCTGCGCTGGAGCAGCGGGCGGTGGTGCTGCCAGGAAGTCGGTCCACTGTGGTGGGTGAGGTGGTGGCGGGGAAGGTCGGGTTCCTGTTCAGCGGGCAGGGGTCGCAGTGGTCGGGGATGGGGGTTGGGCTGCGGCGGTTCCCGGTGTTCGCTGAGGTCTTTGACCGGTTGTGTGCTCGGTTTGGGGTTGATCCGGCGGGTGAGCTGGATCGGACTGAGGTGACGCAACCGGTGTTGTTCGCGTTTCAGGTGGCGTTGTACCGGTTGGTGGAGCACTGGGGGATCAAGGCGGATTATCTGGTTGGGCATTCGATTGGGGAAGTCGCGGCGGCGCATGTGGCGGGGGTGTTGAGCCTGGAGGACGCCTGCACGCTGGTTGAGGCGCGGGCCCGGCTGATGGGGGCGCTTCCCGGTGGGGCCATGTTGGCGGTGGAGGCCGACGAGCTGGAGTTGCCCGATGGGGTGGATCTCGCGGCGGTCAATGGGCCTCGGGCGCGGGTGGTGTCCGGCGATGTTGCCGCTGTCGACGAGCTTGCGGCGCGGTGGCGGGCGGAGGGGAAGCGGGTTAAGCGGCTGGTGGTGTCGCATGCGTTTCACTCGCGGCACATGGATGGGATGTTGGCCGAGTTCGGTCGCGTTGCCGCGAAGCTGACGTACCAGCGGCCGGGTGTTCCGATTGTCACCACGGCGGGAGGTCAGCCGGACTCGGCTGAGTACTGGGTGGGGCAGGTTCGGGCGACAGTCCAGTTCGCGGCTGCTGTTGACACCCTGGTGGGGAAGGGGGTGACCAAGTTCGTCGAGATCGGGCCGGATGGGGTGTTGTCGGCCGCTGTTCGGGATTGTGCGGACGGGGTTGTCGCGATTCCGTTGCAGCGGGCCAATCGGGATGCGGTTGATACCTGGTGGCGCGGCCTGGCCGGGGTGTTCGTCGCGGGGGTGCCGATCACCTGGCCGGAGCCGGGGCGGCGGGTCGACCTGCCCACCTACGCGTTCCAGCGCTCGCACTTCTGGCCGGTCTCCACGACCAACCACCGCTACCGGGTGACCTGGAAGCCAGCGCACACCGCTGCGAAGGGGCTCACGGGTACCTGGCAGGTGCTCACTCGGAAGCCGGACTCGGACCTTGCTCGCTGGTGTGCCAAGGCTCTGGGTGACCACGGGGCGACCGTGGTGGTCGGGTCTGAGCCGGTGCAGGCCGATGGTGTGTTGTCGTTGCTCACCAGTACCGCTCCACACCCGGAGTTCCCCGTTGTCCCCCAAGGCATCGCGGACACGCTTGATCTGGTGAAGGTGGAGGGTCCGCCGATCTGGCTTGCCACGCGGGGCGCGGTCGCGGTGGATGAGCCGTTGGCCGACCCGGACGCGGCGCCGTTGTGGGCATTGGGGCGGGTGGCGGCACTGGAACACCCACATCGGTGGGGTGGGCTGGTTGACTTGCCGCCCGAGCTGGACGAACAGGCGGCGGACCGGCTTGCTGCGGCGCTCGTGGGGGTGGAGGACCAGCTCGCCATCAGGGCGGGCAGGTTGTTCTGCCGTCGCCTGGAGGCCGCGCCCGCCGGGGTGGCGGACAACTGGCGTCCACAAGGGACTGTCCTGGTCACGGGTGGTACCGGGGCGCTTGGTGGGCATGTCACGCGGTGGTTGTTGGGCCGTGGGGCGGAAAAGGTTGTGCTTGCCAGTCGGCGTGGGGCGGAGGCTGCTGGAGAACCCGATCCTCGGGTGACGGTGGTTGCCTGTGATGTCACCGATTCTGTCGCGTTGACGGCGTTGTTGGCCGAGTACGTGCCGACCGCTGTGTTCCACGCGGCGGGGAGCGGGGAGTACGGGGCGATCGCCGATACTGATCTCGCGCACTTCGCAGCGGTGCTTGACGCCAAGGTGAGCGGGGCTCGGACAATTGCCGCCGCCTTGCCCGACCTGGACCGGTTTGTGCTGTTCTCCTCGGTGTCCGCGACCTGGGGGAGTGGCGCACAATCGGCGTACTCCGTCGCCAATGCGGCGTTGGACGCATTGGCCGAGTCGGTGGGGGCCACTTCCATCGCGTGGGGGCCGTGGGCGGGTGCGGGCATGGCAGGCGCCGACAGCACCGTCGACTACCTGCGCAAACGCGGTCTCAACCCGCTTGACCCGACCGTCGCGATCGCCGCGCTCGGGCAGGCCGTGGACCAGCGTGACACCTGTGTCACGGTCGCGGATGTCGACTGGGCCCGGTTTGTCCCGGCCTTCACCACCGCCCGGCCCCAGCACTTCTTTGCCGACTTCGTCGAGACCGTCGCGCCCGAGGTGGAAACCGCTGTCGAAGATTTCTCCGGTTTGTCCGAAGGAGACTATCGTCGCACGCTGCTGGATCTGGTGCGCACCAACGCGGCGGCCGTCCTCGGTCATGCCGATCCGACCGCCGTGAAGTCCCACCAGGCGTTCAGCGACCTGGGATTCGACTCGCTCACCGCCGTCGAACTCCGGGACCGGCTGGCGGCGGTCACGGGACTCAAGTTGGCCACCACGATCGTCTTCGACCACCCCAGCCCGGCCGCCCTCGCCGATCACCTGGTCAGCTTGGCTCGGCCCACCGCCAAGGTCACCACGACCACGCACACGGCCGTCGACGGTGAGCCGATCGCGATCATCGGTATGGCCTGCCGGTACCCGGGCGGGGTCCGCTCGCCCGAGGATCTTTGGGAGTTGGTGTCCGAGGGGCGGGACGGCATTGGGGACTTCCCGACCGACCGTGGCTGGGACCTCAGCCGTGTCTACGACCCCGATGGCGGTAACGGCACCTCTTACGTCCGCGAGGGCGCGTTCCTGGACGGGGTAGCCGAGTTCGACCCGGTGTTCTTCGGTATCTCCCCGCGTGAAGCGTTGGCCATGGACCCGCAGCAGCGCCTCTTGCTCCAGTCGTGCTGGGAGGCGTTCGAGCGTGCGGGGATCGACCCGGAGTCGATGCGCGGTAGTCGTACCGGGGTGTTCGCGGGCACGAGCGGACAGGACTACCCGGTGCTCTTAGCCGGTGCGCGTGATGTCAGTGAAGGGCATCAGGGCACCGGTAATGCCGCTGCTGTCTTGTCCGGTCGGGTCGCCTACACGTTTGGGTTGGAAGGACCCACGCTCACCGTTGACACTGCCTGCTCCAGCAGTCTGGTGGCCTTGCACCTCGCGGTCAAGGCGCTCAGGCACGGTGAGTGCGACTTGGCGTTGGCCGGTGGCGTGACCGTCATGTCGACGCCGTCGGCGTTCGTGGAGTTCAGCAGGCAGTTGGGCCTCGCGGCCGATGGGCGGTGCAAGTCGTTCGCGGCGGCCGCTGACGGGACCGGATGGGGCGAAGGCGTCGGCGTATTGCTGGTCGAGCGGCTCTCCGACGCGCGACGGCACGGGCACCGGGTGCTCGCCGTCGTCCGGGGCTCCGCCGTCAACTCGGACGGGGCGTCCAACGGGCTGACCGCACCCAACGGTCCGGCCCAGCAGCGGGTCATCCACCAGGCACTGGCCGACGCCCGGCTTGAACCGTCCGATGTGGACGTCGTGGAGGCGCACGGCACCGGTACCCGGCTCGGCGACCCGATCGAGGCGGAAGCCCTGCTCGCCACCTACGGGCGGGACCGGGACACCCCGCTGTGGTTGGGGTCGGTGAAGTCGAACATCGGGCACACCCAGGCCGCGGCCGGGGTCGCCGGGGTGATCAAGGTGGTGCAGGCGCTGCGGGCAGGCGTGCTGCCCCGCACCCTGCACGTGGACGAACCCACCCCGCGCGTCGAGTGGGCGGCGGGCTCGGTCGAGCTGCTGACCTCGGCCCGGCCGTGGCCGGGGCCACCCGGGTTGCCCCGCCGGGCCGGGGTGTCGTCGTTCGGGATGAGTGGCACCAACGCGCACGTGATCATCGAGTCGGCGCCGGACCAGGTCGACCCGGATCCGGTCGGCGCGCCACCCGCCCTGATCGTGCTGCCCGTGTCGGCCCGCACCGAACACGGCCTGGTCGCCCAGGTCGAGGCGCTGCGGGGGTGCGGCCACGACCTGGTCGACCTCGCGCACTCGCTCGCCACGACCCGGTCCGTGCTGGACCACCGGGCGGTCCTGTTCGGCGACGTGAGCCTGGACGGCGCGGTCATCGGGCAGGCCGACGAGGGCCGCACCGGGTTCCTGTTCACCGGTCAGGGCTCCCAGCGGCCCGGGATGGGCGCGGGCCTGTACGCCGCCTTCCCGGTTTTCGCGGCCGCGTTCGACGATGTCTGCGCCCGGGTCGAGCTGCCGATCAGGGATGTTGTGTTCGGCGGCGGGGTCGAACTGGACCAGACCGCCTACACCCAGCCCGCGCTGTTCGCCCTGCAGGTCGCGCTGTTCCGGCTGGTCGAGTCCTGGGGGCTGCGGCCGGACGTGCTCATCGGTCACTCCATCGGCGAACTCGCCGCCGCCCACGCCGCAGGCGTCCTGTCCCTGGACGACGCCTGCGCCCTGGTCGCCGCCCGGGGCCGCCTGATGCAGCAGCTCCCACCCGGTGGCGCCATGCTCGCGATCGAGGCCACACCGGACGAGCTCGACCTGCCCGACGGCGTTGACCTGGCCGCCGTGAACGGCGAGCGCTCGGTCGTGGTTTCCGGTGCCGGCGCACTGATCGAGCAGGTCAAAGCGCGGATGGCCGGGCACCGGACCAAGCAGCTCGTCGTCTCGCACGCGTTCCACTCCCGGCTCATGGACCCCATGCTGGACGAGTTCGCCGCCATCGCCCGGTCGCTGACCTACCACCGCCCCCGGATCACCCTGTTGACCACTGTGGACGGTGACCCGGCGACCCCGGAGTACTGGGTGCGGCAGGTCCGGGAGCCGGTGCGGTTCTCCGCCGCCGTCGAGCGGGCCACCGGCGTCACCCGGTTCCTGGAACTGGGGCCGGACGGGGTGCTGAGCGCCGCCGTCGACCGGCCGTCCGCGCCGACCCTGCGCGCGGGCCGGGACGAGGTGGAGACCCTGCTGCGCGCGGTCGCCGAGATCCACGTCCACGGCGGTGCCGCCGACTGGGGGGCGATCACCGCGGACTGGGGTGGTCGTCGAGTCGACCTGCCCACTTACGCCTTCGCCCGCGAGCGCTACTGGCCGACCCCGGCCGTCCTCGCCGATGTGGTCGCGGCGGGCATGGGCGCGACGGACCACCCGCTGCTGGGCGCCGGTGTCGGGGTCGCGGGCGGTGACGGGGTGTTGTTCACCGCCCAGTTGTCGACCCGCACCCACCCGTGGCTGGCCGATCACCGCGTTCAGGGCCGGATTGTGTTGCCGGGCACCGGGTTCGTCGAGATGGCCGTGCGGGCCGGTGACGCATGTGGACTGGGCACGCTGGAGGAGCTGGTCCTGCACGCGCCGCTCGTGCTGCCGGACCGCGGAGCGGTGCAGGTCCAGGTTGCCGTTGAGGCCGGTGCGATCACCGTGCACGGACGGGCGGCGGACGAGACCGGTTGGTCGGAGCGGCCGTGGACCCTGCACGCGACCGGCACCCTGGTCGCCGATTTTGGATCCATTGTGGACTTTGATTGGCCACCGCCGGGCGAGGCCGTTGACATCAGCGGGTTGTACGCGGACCTGGCGTCCGCCGGCCTGTCGTACGGCCCCGCTTTCCAGGGCCTGCGCGCGGTCTGGAGTGGACCGGGAGCGGTGTTCGCCGAGGTCACGGTCCCGGAGTCGGATGCCAGGTTCGGCCTGCACCCCGCCCTGCTGGACTCCGCGCTGCACGCCCTCGCGGTGGACGCGCGCGGGTCCGGCGGCCCCGGTGTGCCGTTCGCCTGGTCCGGGGTTCGGCTGTCCGCGACCGGGGCCACCACCCTTCGCGTGCGGCTGACCAGGGACAACGACGGCGTCAGCTTGGTCGCGGTCGACCCGGCCGGGACGCCGGTGATCTCGGTCGACCGGGTCGTCCTGCGCGCCGCGACTGCCGAGGTGAGCGCGCCGCCGCTGCACCGGGTCGCCTGGCAACCGGTCTCACTCGGCGACCCGTCCGGCCGATGGGCCGTCCTCGACAACGACGAAGCCGCCGCGGGCCTAGCCGCCGCGGGCGCCGAGATCGTCCCGCTTGCCGACGCCGACAAGGTATTGCTGACCTGGCACGGGGACATCGTCGACCGGGTGGTCAACGCCATCGACGACGTGCGGACACTGCTGGCCAGACCGGTCACACTGGTCGTCCTGACCCGGGGCTCCGTCGCCGCCGAACCGGGCGACGACGTCCCCGACCTCGCCGGATCCGCCGTGTGGGGCCTGCTGCGGGTCGCCCAGAACGAGGAACCCGACCGAATCCAACTCGTCGACGTCGACGCCGACCCCTGGGCCGCACTCGTCCGCTGCCCCGACGAACCCCAACTCGCGATCCGCGCAGGCACAACCCTGGTGCCCCGCGTGGTGCCCGACCCCGGCACCGACCTCGTCCCCCCGTCCGGCGACTGGCGACTGGACACGACCGGCCGTGGCACCCTGGAGAACCTGGTCCTGACCCCCGCTCCGCCGGTCGAGTTGGGACCGGGCGAGGTGCGGGTCGCGGTCCGAGCGGCGGGCCTGAACTTCCGCGACGTCCTCAACGCGCTGGGCATGTACCCCGGCGAGGTCGCCATCGGCGGCGAAGCGGCCGGGGTCATCACCGAGGTCGGCCCCGGCGCGCACCGGTTCGTCCCCGGCGACCGCGTCCTCGGCCTGTTCTCCGCCGCTTTCGCGACCTCCGCCGTGGCCGACGAACGCCTGCTCGTCCCACTCCCCGACACCTGGTCCTTTGTGGACGGCGCTTGCGTCCCCATCGTCTACGCCACCGCCTACTACGGCCTGGTCGACCTCGCGGGCCTCAAAGCAGGCGAGTCCGTCCTGATCCACGCCGCGGCGGGTGGCGTCGGCATGGCGGCCGTCCAACTCGCCCGCCACCTCGGCGCCGAGGTCTACGGCACCGCCGGCCCCGCCAAGTGGCCCGCCACCACCCTGGCCGACGACCACCTGTCCTCCTCCCGAGACCTCGCCTTCGCCGACAAGTTCCCCCAGGTCGACGTCGTCCTCAACGCCCTCGCAGGCGAGTTCGTCGACGCCTCGCTCCGCCTCCTCAAACCCGGCGGCCGCTTCCTCGAAATGGGCAAGACCGACATCCGCGAAGAATCCACAGTGGACTATCGACCCTACGACCTGGCCGAGGCAGGCCCAGACCGCATCGGCGAAATCCTCACCCGGGTCATGGCCCTCTTCGAAAGCAACACCCTCACCCTCCCACCCCACCGCGCCTGGGACGTCCGCCAGGCCCGGAACGCCTTCCGCCACATGAGCCAGGCCCGCCACATCGGCAAGGTCGTCCTCACCATCCCCATCCCCGTCGACCCCGCCGCTCCCGTCCTGATCACCGGCGGCACCGGCGCCCTCGGCGGCCTACTCGCCCGCCACCTGGCCGCCTCCGGCCGCCGAAACCTCATCCTCCTCAGCCGAACCGGCAAGGCCCCCGACGACCTGATCGAGGCCGTGGCAGCACACGGAGCCTCAGTCACAGTCGTCGCCGGAGACGCCGCCGACACCGACCTCCTCACCACCCTCGGCGCACGATCGGTCTTCCACGCGGCAGGCGTGCTCGACGACGGCGTGTTGGGTTCGCTGGACCGCTCCCGAGTCGAGCCGGTACTCCACGCCAAGGCCATCTCCGCCCTAGCCCTCCACGCGGCAGTCCCAGACGCCGCTGAGTTCGTCCTCTTCTCCTCCATCGCCGCCACCCTCGGCACCCCGGGCCAAGCCTCCTACGCCGCCGCCAACGCCGTCCTCGACGCCCTCGCCCACCACCGCCACGCTCGCGGCCTCCCCGCCCGCACCCTGGCCTGGGGCCCCTGGGACCTCGACGGCGGAATGCTCGGCCCACTCACCGACACCACCCGAGACCACCTATCCCGCACCGGTTTCCCCGCCCTACCCCCCGACATCGGCCTCGCCCTCTTGGACCGCGCCCTACAAGAACCAACCCCCACTGTCGTCGCCGCCCTGGTAAACCCGGCAGCCCTCGACACCCCACCCCCCATCCTGCGCGCCCTGGCCCGCCCCTCCCGCCGAGTCGCCGAGACAGCCGCCCCCCTCGACCTCGGCGCCCGCCTGCTGCCCTTGCCCCCCGCCGAACGAACCCGGGTCTTGGTCGACTTGGTACGCACCCACGCCGCCACCGTCCTCGGCTTTCCCTCAGCGGAGTCCATCGACCCCACCCGAGCCTTCTCCGACCTGGGCTTCGACTCGCTGACCGCCGTCGAACTCCGCAACCGCGTCACCACCGCCACCAACACCCGCCTCCCCGCCACCCTGGTGTTCGACCACCCCACCCCCACCCTGCTGGCCCACCGCCTCCTCGCCGACCTGACCCCAGCACCCCCCACCCCCACCACCGCCGCCCTAGCCGACCTGGACCGCATCGACGCCGACCTACCGTCCCTCCCCCCTGCCGACGCCACCCGCATCCGAGCCCGCCTCACCGCCCTCCTCGCCAAAACAACCCCCACCACCCCCGCCACCGCCAACGACGACCTGGACGCCGCAACCCCCGACACCATCTTCACCCTCATCGACAACGAACTGGAAAGCTAGCCACCCCCATCGACGAAGCCCCACCCCCGCCCCGCACACCTCAAACCAATCCCGCCTCACATCGACGAGGGTCGCCTGCCCTCCTCGCGCGCCGCGAATCCCGCCTCACATCGACGAGGGTCGCCAGCCCACCCCGCGCGCCTCGAAACCCACTCCTCATCGACAAAGGCCGCCAGCCCACCCCACGCGCCTCGAAACCCGCCGATCCCAACCGCCCGTTGTGGTGAAGTTGTTTTGTTTGGGGGGGAGCGGTGGCCTAAGCCGGCTGGCGGGTAAGGCCACGCTTTCCAGTGGCCCCGCCTTTTAGCCTTACCCAGGCCACCGCTAGGGGCCCCAAACAAAACAACTTCACCACAACGGGCACCACCGCTTTCATCTGGCGCCCAAGCGCCGGCGTCGCCGCCAGGCGACCAGGCCGACCCCCGAGGCGCAGCCGAGGCCCAGTGACTCATTCCTCCCCCACCCCCCAAAAC
>NZ_AXWW01000021.1 GCF_000482865.1 Actinokineospora inagensis DSM 44258
GGGCTTCGTCGATCAGGGCTGGGTTTTTAGGCGCGCGGCGCAGGTGTGGGGCTTCGTCGATACGGGGTGGAGTTTCTATTTCTTTTTTTGGGGGGGCGGTGCGGGTGTGGGGCTTCGTCGATTTGCGTGGGGGTTTCGAGGAGCGCGGTGCGGGAGTGGCGTTTTATCGATTTGGCGCGGGTCGAGGGGTGCGGTGTGGGGGTAGCGCTTCCTCGATGAGGTGTGGGGTTTGGGCGTGCGGTGCAAGAGTGGCGCCTTGTCGATGTGGGTGGGTTCGAGGGGCGCGGTTCGCGGTTGTCGTGGTGCTGGTGGCTGGGGGTGGGGTGGGTCGTAGGGTGATCTGGGACATACCCGGGGACTGGGGGTGGTGCGCGTGTTGCGGGTCGCTGTGGACTTTGGGTGTTCGAGTACTTGTGTGGCTTTGGCGGTGGGTGGGCGGGAGCCGCAGGTTGTTGTGGTTGATGGGCAGCCCTTGTTGGCTTCGGCGGTGTGTGTCGGGGTTGATGGGACGTTGTTCGTGGGGCAGGAGGCGGAGCGGCGGGCGGCGGTGGAGCCGTCGAGGTTTGAGGCGCATCCGAAGCGGCGGGTTGATGATGGGGAGTTGCTGCTCGGGGATGTCGTCGTCCCGGTCGCCACGGTGTTCAGGGCTGTGATCGGGCGGGCGGTGGCGGAGGCGCGGCGAGTGGCGGGTGGGGGGCTGGTTGACCAACTGGTGCTGACCCACCCGGCGGACTGGGGGAGTGTGCGGACCGGGGTTCTCCGGCAGGCGGCGGTCAACCTGGCCCGGCAGGTGCGGTTGGTGCCGGAGCCGGTGGCGGCGGCGGTGTTCCACGCGGCGAGTGTTCCCGGGGCTGGGCGGGTGATCGCGGTGTTGGACCTGGGTGGGGGGACGACCGATGTCAGTGTGGTGCGGACCAAACCCAACGTCGTGTTGGCCACCAAGGGGAATCCGGCGTTCGGGGGCGCTGATGTCGACCAGTTGCTGCTCGACCACCTGGGGCGCACGGTGTCCGACCAGGCCGCGTGGGCTGAGCTCATGGCCGGGCGGGACCTGCTCGACCGGCGGCGCAGGCGGCTGCTGCACCAGGATGTCCGGGGCGCCAAGGAGTCCCTGTCCCGGCACACCTACACCGATGTGCCGCTGCCGTCCCCGTTTCCCGACGCGCACGTCACCAGGGACGACCTGGAGCGGTTGATCAGGCCCGCGATCACCGCCGCGGTCGAGTTGACGGCGGCGGCGATCGCGGAGGCGGGTGGGGCCGACGCGGTGTTCCTCGTCGGTGGGTCGAGTCGGATTCCGCTGGTGGCGCGGTTGGTGGCGGAGCGGACCGGGATCGTGCCGGTGACGCTCGACCAACCGGAGACCGTGGTCGCGCGGGGCGCGCTGCGGGCGGTGGCGGCCGAGGTCGAGCAGACGGGGGTGCTCTCGGCGCCGCGTGCTCTCCCCGGGGCACCGCAGCGGGAAACCGTTCACCTCGGTGCCCCGGGTGGCACCGCCCGACCGGAGCCGCGGAAACCCACGACGAAGCTGTTCGTCGGGATCGGTGTCCTTTTCGCACTGATCGCGGCGGCCGCGACTGTTCTGGTCCTGGTGAACGGCAGTGGCGCGGACGCGCCGAAGGTCGCGCGTTACGACTACCGGTTCTCGCTCCCCGACGGGTGGACGCAGACCGGGGGCAACCCGAACATCGCGCGGACCGACGTCAAACCGACCGGGGCCGAGCAGGGCAACGACCTGGTGATCATCCAGGAGCGCAAGCTGTCCTTCGACAGCGGGACCGACCGGGAGCGGGCGGTCGCGCGGCTGCGGGAGGACTTCACCAAGGGCGGCTCCGGGCTCTCCGATTTCCGCGACCACGCCAGTTTCGCCGGGCGGGATGTCGTCTACTACCGCGAGCAGGTGCCCGACCAGGGCGCTACCGTCGACTGGTACGTGCTCCTCGGCGGCACCTTCCAGGTGAGCGTGGGGTGCCAGTACACCCCGGACGGTCGGGACGCCGTGCAGGCGGCCTGCACCACCGTGGTGCGGTCGGTCGAGGTCGGAGGTGGGCAGTGAACGAGGGTTTCGCCGAGTCCGTGGCCAGGTTCCGGGCCGAGGCGGCCGCCGCGATCACCCGGGCCCGGCGGGCGTCGGCCGAGGCGCGGGAGACGAGTGCCGCGTTCCGCCGGGACACCCAGCGGTTGATCGCCCGCGCGGGCGCGGCGGCACCGGTCGACACCCCCGACCGCGCGCCGCGACCGCCGGACGACGAGGACTTCTCCCAGGACCAGATCCTGCTGCACGGGGGCTGACCTGCGGCGATCGTTCACACCTGTGAACCGCGCCCGGCCGGTGTTCGACCGCGTGCGCCGCGCTGACCTGCGGGTTCCCGCGAACAGCGTTAACGGGAGCAACGACCTGCGGACAACTCGCGCCGAGGTGGAACCAAACCTGGCAGGGTCATCGTCGTAAGCGGCGTACGAACGAAGAAGGCGTACGACCCAACCACAAGCCAGGGGGTTTCTCCCAATGTCCGGTTACGGAATCACGCCCGAAGAGATGGCCAAGGCCGCCACCGACGTTGACAACGTCAACGAGGAGAGCCAGAACGCCCTCAAGAGCCTGGGTAGCGCCCTGCAGCCGCTGCACGACAACTGGTCGGGTAGCGCCGCGCGCGCCTTCGCCACGCTGATGCAGCGCTACAACGACGACGCGAACAAGCTGCACAACGCCCTCGCCGCCATCTCGGACCAGCTCAAGCAGAGCAACACGGCCTACGTCCGCCAGGAGGAGGAGTCGTCCTCCTCGCTGTCGAACATCAGCAACGTCCTCGGCGGCTGACCCAGCTCCGCTTTCCGGCCCACCCCCAAGACTTTCTTCACACTTCTCAGGGAGAACCCAAATGTCCGGCGACATGATCAAGGTCAATTTCGCCGAGGTGGCCAACGCCTCGCAGTCGCTCTCGTCCACCTCCGGCCAGCTCGACGGTCTGCTCGGCGACCTCAAGCAGCGGCTGGCCCCGCTGGCGGCGGGCTACACCGGTGCCGCCGCCGAGGCGTGGAACGCCAAGCAGGCCGAGTGGGACAAGGCCTACGACGAGCTGAAGCAGGTCCTCAGCTCGATCGCGGTCGCGGTGCAGCAGTCCGGCGAGAACTACGAGGCGACCGAGCGCGCCAACGCCAACCGCTGGGGCTGAGCCGCGGTCGTACGCCGCCAGGTCGCGCCGACAGGACCCGGGAGCATTCCCGGGTCCTGTTCCGCGTCCGGCGCCCCTGTGGCCCAGGCCACACCCGAGCGGGTGAGGGAGGGCGGTTTTGACCCCCTCGGAGGCACCCGGTATCTTCTTACGTTGTTGTGCGGCGCGGGGCGTATAGCTCGGCTGGTCGAACGCGAGTCGAGCCGCGTTGCGCGCCCCTGGACGACCCGTTCGCCCAGGGGTGAGGCCCGCACAGGCACCCATGACGCATGTTGACGATGAGGTAGACCCGTGCCCACGTACAGCCCTAAGCCCGGCGAGGTCGACCGAGCCTGGCACGTGATCGACGCCGAGGACGTGGTGCTCGGCCGTCTCGCCACGCATGTCGCGACGCTTTTGCGCGGCAAGCACAAGCCCACCTACGCCCCCCACGTGGACACCGGCGACTTCGTCGTCATCGTCAACGCCGAGAAGGTCGCCCTGACCGGCAAGAAGCGGGACCAGGCGTTCGCTTACCGGCACTCCGGCTACCCGGGTGGTCTGCGCAAGCGGTCTTTCGGCGAGCTGCTGGACACCCGTCCGGACAAGCTGCTGGAGAAGGTCGTGAAGGGCATGCTGCCCAAGAACAAGCTCGGCCGCGCGCAGGGCAAGAAGCTCAAGGTCTACGCAGGCCCGGAGCACCCGCACGCCGCCCAGCAGCCCCAGCCGTTCCAGATTGCGAAGGTCACCAAGTGAGCGAGGACGTCGTGACCCCCGAGGTCGAGGCCGTCGAGACCGAGACCCCCGAGGTCGTCGAGGCGGAGACCGCTGAGGTCGCCGAGGCCGAGGCCCCCGCGGCCCCCGAGGCCGAGGCGGGCGAGGACGAGGCCGGTGAGTCGGCCGAGGCCGCCGCCGTCGCCGAGTTCGACGCCCTGGACACCGACGAGGCCGACGAGCCCGCCACCCCGGCGCTGCCGCACCTCACGTCGGAGACCGCGCAGACCGTCGGCCGCCGCAAGGAGGCCGTGGTGCGCGTGCGCATCCTGCCCGGCAGCGGCAAGTTCCTGCTCAACGGCAAGTCGCTCGAGGAGTACTTCCCGAACAAGGTCCACCAGCAGCTCATCCGCGAGCCGCTGGTGGTGGTCGAGAAGCCCGAGTCCTTCGACATCCGCGCCAACCTGCACGGCGGCGGCATCACCGGCCAGGCCGGTGCGCTGCGGCTGGCGATCGCCCGCGCGCTGATCGAGCTGGACAGCGAGGACCGCCCGGTGCTCAAGAAGGCGGGCTTCCTGACCCGCGACCCGCGGGCGAAGGAACGCAAGAAGTACGGCCTGAAGAAGGCCCGCAAGGCTCCGCAGTACAGCAAGCGCTGACCCAGGCGCCCAGGTACGACCAGCGGGAGCAGCACCGTTCGACCCATCGAACAAGCTGCTCCCGCTGTGTTTTTCGCGGCTTTCCCCATCTTGACCCCGCCGGGGCCGTCCCATTCCCGGCGAATCCCGCCTACGCTCATCCCTCCCTGCCTCCCACCGACCGTCCCCACACGTGGAGGATCCCCGTCCATGGCTCGACTGTTCGGCACCGACGGCGTGCGCGGCCTCGCCAACGCCGACCTGACCCCGGAACTGGCGATGTCCGTCGCGGCCGCGGCGGCGCGGGTGCTGGCCGCGCACGACACCTCGCACCGGCCGGTGGCCGTGGTCGGCCGCGACCCCCGGGCCAGCGGCGAGATGCTGCAGGCCGCGGTGTGCGCCGGGCTGGCCTCGGCGGGCGCCGACGTGCTCCAGGTGGGTGTGCTGCCCACCCCGGGGGTCGCGTTCCTGGTCGGTGAGCTGGGCGCCGACCTGGGCGTGATGATCTCCGCGTCGCACAACCCGATGCCGGACAACGGCGTGAAGCTGTTCGCCGCGGGCGGGCACAAGCTGCCCGACGCCATCGAGGACGAGATCGAGGCGGGCCTGCGCAGCCCGGCGCCGCGGCCGACCGGGGCCGGGGTCGGCCGGATCTACGACGTCGCCGACGCGCACGACCGGTACGTCGCGCACCTGCTGGCCGCCACGCCGAACCGGCTGGACGGGCTCAAGGTCGTGGTGGACTGCGCGAACGGGGCCGCCTGGGCGGCCGCGCCGCAGGCCTACCGGGAGGCCGGGGCCGAGGTCATCGCCATCCACGCGCTGCCGGATGGCGAGAACATCAACGACGGCTGCGGCTCCACCCACCTGGACGTGCTGCGCGCCGCCGTCCTCGCCGAGGGCGCCGACCTGGGCATCGCGCACGACGGCGACGCCGACCGCTGCCTGGCCGTGGACGGCAACGGCGACGTGGTCGACGGCGACCAGATCATGGCCGTGCTGGCGTTGGCGATGCGCGAGGCGGGCGAGCTGACCGACGACAGCCTCGTGGTCACCGTGATGAGCAACCTGGGCCTGCACGTGGCCATGCGCGAGGCCGGTGTGAAGCTGCGCACCACCGCCGTCGGCGACCGTTACGTGCTGGAGGAGCTGCGCGCGCACGGCCTCGCCCTGGGCGGCGAGCAGTCCGGCCACGTGCTCATCCCCGGCCACGCCACCACCGGCGACGGCCTGCTCACCGCGCTGCGGCTGATGGCCAGGGTGGCCGCGACCGGCAGGTCGCTGGCCGAGCTGGCCGGGGTGATGACCCGGATGCCGCAGGTCCTGGTGAACGTGCGGGTCGAGGACAAGGCGACCGTGGCGGCGTCGCCGCTGGTCAACCAGGCCGTGCTGGCCGTGGAGACCGAGCTGGGCGACACGGGCCGGGTGCTGCTGCGCCCGTCCGGCACCGAGCAGTTGGTCCGGGTCATGGTCGAGGCACCCAGCCACGAGCTGGCCCAGGTCGCCGCCGACCGCCTCGCGGCCGTAGTCGCCGACGCGCATTGACACTGAGACATTCCCTCCCGCCACCCGCCCCCTCGTCCCCGCCCGGCACGGTTCCCGACTTGGCGGCTGTGGCCTAGCCTGTGCTGCGGAGAACGTCGCGCGGACGAGGGGGCACGGGTGAGCATCGGTCTGGTCGAGTTCCTGATCCTCGTGGTTGTGGGGTTGCTGCTGCTGACCGTTGTCGTGGTCGCGCGGACGGCGGAGAAGCAGCGGCGGGAACGCGCGCTCCGCGACGCCCGCAGGTACCTCGACGGCGAGGGACCGAGTTGACACCCCGCTAATTCCGGTTACCGCCCGCACCGCGCCCCAGCGGCTCGCGAAATCCATTCCCCAGGTCACCGCCCATGTGGATCGAGAAGCGCGGGCAAAGCGGGCGCGAATGCGCGGAAAGCGCCCGTCGCGCACAGGTCCGGTGGGTAGGTTCTTCTTTGCGTAAGTGACGGCACCGCAGGTCAGCGGGTTGCGTCCAAGCCCTCGACGACACATCGAGGGGCAGTGAAGCAGGGGGAACGGTGGCGCTGGACGAGACGATGAAGATGGACCACCAGGTGGTCCGCTCGGCCGGGCAGGACCTGGCCGACCTGTCGGTCTCGCTGCAGGAGGTGCAGCGGTACGCGACGGGGGACGGGCTCAAGGCCGAGCACTTCGGCGGCACCCCGGAGGGCGCGGCCGCGTTCACCGCGGTCAACGGCGTCGTGCAGCAGTTGGCGGCCTCGGTGGGCAAGGCCCAGCAGTTCTGCGTGGACGCGGCGAAGCGGGTCACCGATTCCGCGGCCGCCACCCAGAACACCGATGTGGACAACGCCTGGGGGTTGGCGCGGTCCGGGGAGAAGAAGTAGCCGATGCCCGAACAGTTCAGCCACGAGGTCCAAGACGCCCTGCAGACCCCCTCGGACGTGCACACCGAGGACCAGTCGGCCACGATGCTGGCCAAGCTCGACGAGTTCATCGCGTTGATGGGCAAGGACGCGCTGGGCAACCTCTACGAGAAGTGGCGCAACCACCCGGCGTGCTTACCCGCGAACCGCGACCGCTGGGCGTCCCAGCCGGTCTGCGGCGACGGCTGGCAGGAGAAGGGCGACCAGTCCGGCGGGCTGTGGAAGCTCAAGAACATCAACTGGGGTTACCTGTGGGGCGCTCGCGGCCGGTTGGACAACCTGGCCAAGGCCGCCGGGGCGGTCGACGGGTCGGCGGCCGCCGTGGCGGGCAAGCTGCAGGGGGCGTGGAGCAGCAAGGCCGGTGAGGCCGCCGTCACCAAGGTCAACGACCTGCGCGGCGCCTCGACCGACTACCAGTCGGTGCTGACCCAACTGCGCGATCACGTGACCGGCGCGTGGCAGAGCAGCCGGGACGTGGTGCAGAAGCTCTCCGGCTTCGCCGACCAGTCGGACGTGGGCGGCAAGACCATCACGGACCGGTACAAGGTGCTGGCCTACGGCGGCATGTTCGGCCTGGCCCCGCGCGAGGTCTACCACACCTACATCGACGAGATGGGCCGCATCCTCGACCACGGCACCTGGAAGACGGGGTGGAACGCCAAGGAAGAGGCGACCACCATGTCCAGCCTGACGCAGCCGACGTGGGTCACCTTCGCGGGTGCCCAGCCGCAGACCGCCGAGTCGCTGCACCAGCCCGGCACGGTCAAGCTGACCGACGGCGACAACCGCTGGTCCGACCAGGTCTGCCACGAACTCGACGACTTCTGCGAGTGCTACTTCCTCACCGTGGGCAACCTGCGCCGCCGGATCGAGGAGACGATCAAGGCGGTCGTGCAGACCTGGAACGAACTGCAGTCGGCCACCATCACGCTGTCCCCCGACCCGTTCGGCAAGCTCAGCCTGGCCGCGGCCAACCCGCCGCCGCAGGAGGAAGAGCACCCGCCGGAGAAGAAGGAAGGCCAACCGACGACCGGGGACGACCACCCCGGCGACGGTCCGCCGACCAGCAGCAGCGGTGGGCCCGGCGGAACCGGTGGGCCGCGGTCGGTTCCGCCGATCCCCGCTCAGCCGATTGCCCAGCAGCCGGTCACCTCGCAGCCGGTTGCGGTGCCCGGCTCGACCGACCCGGCGTCCGCGATCGGTCCGATCCACTCGACCGACCCGACCAACCCGGGCGCGGTCGCGCACCCGGCGACGCCCGCGCACGCCCCGGAGACGGTGACGATCACCGACGGTGGCCGGTCGATCAGCGTGCAGAGCCCGACCGGGCAGGGCAGCGTCGGGGTGTCGGTCGACGACGGGTCCGGCAAGCCCAAGCACTACGACCTGGACTTCGGATCGTCCACAACGGACACCAGCGGCACCGGGTTACCCGGCGGCGGTACCGATCACACCGGTCCCACCGGCCACGATCACCCGAGTACCGACCCCACCGGTCACCCGGCCACCCAGGTCCCCGCCACCCCCGACGCGGCGCAGCACGTCCAGGCCGGTCCGGACGGCAGGGCCGTCATCCACGACGGCGCGCTGACCATCACCGCCGAGCGGCCCGCCGACCACCCGGACACGGTCAAGATCACCGTGGACGACGGGTCCGGCAAGCCGGTCACCTACACCGTCGACTACCAGGACCCGGGTTCCCCCACGGTCGGCCCCGCGCACCCCGCGAACGCCTTCACCGGAACCCTCGACCCCGATACCAGCCGGCCGGGCGGTCCGGCGGCCCACCCGGACGTGCCCACCGGCCACACCTCGACCAACCACGTCGACGGCGGCCAGGTCCACGCTGTCACCGGTTCCGCCGACTACACCGACTATGCGACGGCGGACCAGGTGTCCACCGACAGTCCACAAGCGACCTACGCGGCGAGTGACCACTCGGCGGCCTGGGGTTCGGCGGGCAGCGTCTTGGACGGCGCCCAGCCGGGCGACCAGATCGGCGCCCACCACAGCATTCCCGGCGATCACGGCGACATGTCCGGCGCCACCGGTGACACGCAGTCCGCCGGTTCCGGTGAGGCCGGGCTGGCGACCGCCCACCACGGCGCGCAGGACGCGGGCGGCCAGGCCGGGTCCGGTCTCGGCGGCATGCCGATGGGCGCCATGGGCGGCGGAGGCCACGGCGGTGGCGGCGGTGGCGGGGATGCCGAGCGCGCTGGGTCGCAGTGGCGCACCTCCGGTCAACTGTTCGACGACGACTACGCCGCCGCCGAGGCCCGGATCGCCAGTTCGATCGAGGGGGGCCGGTGACCCCGGAATCGCGCCTGGTGCTGGCCCGCTACGAGGACATCACCGCCCAGTACACCGCGCGGGTCGACCAGGTCGGTGAGGAGTTCGCCGCCGAGTTGGCCCGGTACGACGCGGCCGCCGCCGAGCGGGACCGGGCGGCGGCCGAGCGGCTGCCCGCCATCGACGCCGCCCACGAGGCCGCGAAGCAGGAGGCGGCGAGCAGGCAGGTCGAGGAGAAGCCGACCACGTGGACGCGGGAGAACCGCCCCACGCTGATGAGCTTCGGCGACGACGAAGACCGCCCTGCCCCGCCCCCGGCGCCCCGTCCGGTCCCGCCTGTCGTGGCCGAGGAGGAGCAGGGCGCCGAGCAGCCCCGCACGCGGACCCGCGAGACCCGCCCGGCCGCCTGGCCCACCGATGACGACCAGGACGACGACTGGTCCGGTCGAAGCTGGGTGCGGTAGCCGTGACGCTGCGGATCGACCACGAGGCCGTCGCCGCGTTGGCCACCGAGGTCGCCGACCTGCGCACCGCGGTGTCCGATGTGGTCGGTTACGCCCGCGCGGACACCTTGGCGCCCAGTCGGTTCGGCGTGCTCGGCGCGCGGGCGGGCAAGGCGTTCGCGGACGTGCACACCGAGATCGTCGCCGCCATCGAGAAGTCGGGTGCGGACCTGGCGAACACGGTGGCCGGGCTGCGCACCGCCGTCGAGCGGATCACCGAGACCGACCACGACGCCGCCCAGCGGATCACCCGCGCTGGTGAGCGGTGACCGAGGCAGGCGTGCGGGCGGTCCTGGTCCAGCCGGGCGATCACCCCGACGAGACCTCCGACCAGGTCCTCGACGGTCCGCTCGCCGTTCGCCGTCTGTTGTCCACAAAGGACGGTGGGTCGGTCTTCGCCCGCTGGCGGGACCACCCGGCCGCCCGGGGCGGCTGGCGCCAGGAGGTCTGGGGCGAGCGCGACGAGCGGCTGGTCGACGACCTCCGGTCCATCGACTTCGGCGCGCTGTCGACCGCCGTGGACCGCCTGTCCGCCTTGGCATCCGCCGCCGACGAACTCCACGACGGCGCCGACGGGCTGCGCGCCCGGCTCGCCGACACGTGGGGCGGCCGGGGTGCTGATCTTGCCGCCGGACGGTTCGACGACTTCGCCCGCCGGGCCCGCGGCTGGCAGGACACGTTGGTGCGCTTGGCCGCCGCCGTCGACGCGGCCCGGGACACGATCAAGTCCGGTCTGGCCGAGTGGGCCGGGCAGGCGGACACGGTGCGCGGCATCACCGTCGACGACCTGTCGACCCGGCTGACCCAACTCGACCGGCTCGACATCGCCGTCCGCGCGAACCCGGTAGGGCTGCTGCGCACGCCCGGCGCGCACTTCCTCAACGTGCCAGGGGAAACGGCCTGGCCGACGGCGGACGTGATCGAGTACCTGGACGGGTACTGCACCCACTACGAGGCCGCGGTCGCCCGGTTCCGGCGTGACGTGACGGCCGTGCACAAGGCGACCGCGGACACATGGGAGCTGTTCCTCCAGGTGCTCCGCACACCCTCCACTGTGGACTCCGCCACCGCCCCGGCCGCCGCGCGCAACGTCGCCGTGTCGGCGAGTCCGACCTCGGTCACGGTCAACGCCGACGGCGAGCGGTACGTCATCGACGGTGTACACCCCGCCCCCACCCAGTCCACTGGTCAACCCGCTGCTCAAGGCGCACCCTCGGGTGTTCCGGCGAGCCACGGTGGCGCGGGTCGGGGCGGTCCGGTCGGGCACGGCGGTGCCGCCGGTGTCGGTGCGGACAGCGGTGCGGCGCAGAGCCCCGGCCCGGGTGCCGCCACGGGCGCCGAGGCGCCACCCCCGGTCGAGCGGCAACCCCCGGCGACCGCCCCGGCTGCTGCCACCCAGCAGCCACCGCAGTCCGGGACGGGCGGCGGCATGGGCATGGGCGGGATGGGTGGCGGCGGCGGTCGCGGCGGCGACACCGAGCGCAAGCCCAGCCAGTGGCGGCTGGTCGGCAGCCTCTTCGACGCCGAGGACCCCGCCGCGGGCTTCGACGGCATCGTCGGTGAGGACCCGGCGAACCGGACCAGGCGCTGATGCCCGACCGCATCGACTCCGCAGGCCCCGCCGACCCCGCCGTCCAAGCAGTCCGCGCCCGCTTCCAGCAGGTCGGCGCGGCCCTCGCGGACGAGTTGGCCCGCTCCCGAGCCGCCTACGAGCAGGACCTGGCCCGCCCGGACGAGCGCAAACCCCGCCGCCGCCGCGTCGACCCCGAGGAGCCCTCCGACACGGGCGTCTTCACGGTGAGTTGGATGACGAACCAGTACCCGGGCCGTTAGGCGGGCTGACCGGCCAGGGTCTGCAGCACGGTCTCGGTGCCCTTCAGTTCCTCGTCCAACAGCGGCCGGTACTCGGTGCGGCCCGCCAGTTCGACCAGGAAGAACGCGGTCAGCAGGGCCCGGCTGAGCCGGTGCGTGCCGTGCTCGGCCTTGCCCTGGACCAGCAGCCCGCTCCAGTGCCAGCCCTCGGTGAAGCCCAGGTGCGACGCCTTCGGCAGCACCCGCACCTGGGTCGGACCGGCCCAGGCCTTCGCGATCAGCTCGCCGTGGCCCTGCTGGGGCGCGACGACGTCCCGGCCGCCGACCACGTGCAGTGACGGCATGTGACAGCGGGTCGCCGCCTCGGAGGCGAACGGCCTGGTCTCGGCCGCCGCCAGCGTCGCGACCGCCCGCACCCGCTCGTCCTGCGCCGCGGCCAGCACCGCGCTGCCGCCACCGGTGGAGTGACCGGCGAGGCCCAGCCTGTGCTCGTCGACGCTGATCGCCCCGTCGCCCAGCCGAACACCGACGCAAACGTCGAGCGCGGTGCGCAGGTCGGCGGCCAGCAGCCGGTGCGACCCGAGCGGCCCCGCGTGCGTCCCCGGCGCGGCGACCACGATGCCCCACGAGGCCAGGTGCCGGAACAGGGCGTGGTAGCGGCCGGGCGGCTGCAGCCAGCCGTGGCCGAACGCGATCGCGGGCAACCCGAGGCCGGTGGCGGGGGTGATGACCACGCCCGGCACCCCGACCAGGGCCAGGTCACCGCGCATCACCTCGTGCGGTCCCGGGAGGGCCAGCTCGTTGAGCAGGTGCTTGGCCGTGCGTGCCATGGGGACCAGCCTATCGGTGGTCGAACTATCCGCCGGCTACCCTGGTCCCCGTGTGCGGAATCGTGGGATATGTGGGGCACCGGCCTGCTCTGGACGTGGTACTCGACGGGCTGCGCAGGCTCGAGTACCGGGGGTACGACTCGGCGGGCGTCGCCGTGCTGGTCGGCGGCGGCCTCGCGGTCGAGCGCAAGGCCGGTCGGCTGGCCAACCTGGAGGCCAGGCTGGACGAGGTCGGCCGGGACGGGTTCGCAGGCACCGCGGGCATGGGCCACACCCGGTGGGCCACCCACGGCGCCCCGGTCGACCGGAACTCGCACCCGCACCGGGACACCACCGGCCGGGTCGCCGTCGTGCACAACGGCATCATCGAGAACTTCGCCGCGCTGCGCGGCGAGCTGGAGGCGGCCGGGGTCGAGCTGGCCAGCGACACCGACTCCGAGACCGCGGCCCACCTGGTCGCCCGCGCGTACGCCGACGGCGCGACCGCCGGCGACCTGCCCGCCAGCGTCCGCGCCGTGTGCAGGCGGCTGGAGGGCGCGTTCACCCTGGTCGTGACGCACGCCGACCAGCCGGACCTGATCGTCGCCGCCCGGCGCAGCTCCCCGCTGGTGGTGGGCCTCGGCGAGGGTGAGACGTTCGTCGCCTCCGACGTGGCCGCGTTCATCGAGCACACCCGCCAGGCCGTCGAGCTCGGCCAAGACCAGCTCGTGGTGATCAGCCGCGACGGCTACGAGGTCGTCGACTTCCACGGCGAGCCCGCCCCGGTGAAGCCGTTCACCGTCGACTGGGACCTGTCCGCCGCCGAGAAGGGCGGCCACGACTACTTCATGCTCAAGGAGATCGACGAGCAGCCCACCGCCCTCGCCGACACCCTGCGCGGGCACTTCGCGGGCGGCCGGATCGTGCTCGACGAGCAGCGGCTGTCCGACCAGGACCTGCGCGACGTCGACAAGGTCTTCGTCGTCGCCTGCGGCTCGGCCTACCACTCCGGCCTGGTCGCCAAGTACGCCATCGAGCACTGGACCCGGCTGCCGGTCGAGGTCGAGCTGGCCTCGGAGTTCCGCTACCGCGACCCGGTGCTCGACCGGGACACCCTGGTCGTCGCCGTGTCGCAGTCCGGCGAGACCGCGGACACACTGGAAGCCGTGCGACACGCGCGCGAGCAGAAGGCCCGCGTGCTGGCGGTGTGCAACACCAACGGCGCGCAGATCCCGCGCGAGTCCGACGCGGTCCTCTACACCCACGCGGGCCCGGAGATCGGGGTCGCCTCCACCAAGGCGTTCCTGGCCCAGATCGCGGCGAACTACCTGGTCGGCCTGGCCCTGGCGCAGGCCCGCGGCACCAAGTACCCGGACGAGGTCGCCCGCGAGTTCCACGAGCTCGCCGCGATGCCCGCCGCCGTCCAGCAGGTCCTCGGCACCACACCGCGGGTCCAGGCGCTGGGGCGCGAGCTCGCCGACGCCAAGGCGGTGTTGTTCCTCGGTCGGCACGTCGGCTACCCGGTGGCGCTCGAAGGCGCGCTCAAGCTCAAGGAGCTCGCGTACATGCACGCCGAGGGCTTCGCGGCAGGCGAGCTGAAGCACGGACCGATCGCGCTGATCGAGCCGGGACTGCCCGTCGTGGTCGTGATGCCGTCGCCGAAGGGGCGGGCGGTGCTGCACTCGAAGCTGGTGTCCAACATCAGCGAGATCCAGGCCCGCGGCGCGCGCACCATCGTCATCGCCGAGGAGGGCGACGAGACGGTCCGGCCGTTCGCCGACGAGCTCATCGAGATCCCGGCCGTGCCGACCCTGCTGCAGCCGCTCGTGTCCACCGTCCCGCTGCAGGTGCTGGCCGCCGAGATCGCCCGCACCCGGGGCTACGACGTGGACAAGCCGCGCAACCTCGCCAAGTCCGTCACCGTCGAGTAGGGGAGCCGCATGCGGGGCGTCTGGACCACCGCCGCCGTCCGGGAGGCCGAGGAACCCGTCCTGGCCGCGACCGCCCCGGGCGCGTTGATGCGCCGCGCGGCGCACGGGGTCGCGCGGCACGCCTCCCGGGTGCTCGCCCAGCACGTCGGCGGGGTGTCCGGCCGCCGGGTCGTGCTGCTGGTCGGCGCGGGCGACAACGGCGGCGACGCCCTGTGGGCGGGCGCGTTCCTGCGTCGGCGCGGGGTCGGGGTCACGGCGGTGCTGCTGGCGCCGGACCGCGCGCACGCCGAGGGCCTGGCCGCCCTGCGGCGCGCGGGCGGCCGGATCGGGTCCATTGTGGACGTTGACCGTGCCGACCTGGTGATCGACGGGATCGTGGGGCTGTCGGCCCGCGGTCCACTGCGGCCGGACGCGGCGGCTGTCGTCGACCGGGTCCAGGCACCGGTCGTGGCGGTCGACCTGCCGAGCGGGGTCGACCCGGACACCGGGGCCGTTGCCGGACCGGCGGTCACAGCCGATGTGACGGTGACGTTCGGCGGGTACAAGCCGGTGCACTTCCTGGCCGGAGACCGCTGCGGCGAGGTGCGGTTCGTCGACCTCGGTTTGGACCTGGGCGAACCGCTGTTCTCCGTGCTCGACCCGGACGACGTCGCCGACGCCTGGCCGTTGCCGGAACCACGCGACGACAAGTACACCCAAGGAGTTGTCGGAATCGCCGCGGGCTCGTCGACCTACCCCGGTGCCGCGGTGTTGGCGGTGGGCGCGGCGGTCCAGGCGACCTCGGGGCTGACCCGGTACGCGGGGTCGGCGGCGGACGAGGTGCGGCGGCGCTGGCCCGAGGTGATCGCGACCGGGTCGGTTGGCGACGCCGGTCGCGTGCAAGCCTGGGTCGCCGGGCCGGGAATGGGGACGGGTAAGGCTTCCCGGGACGCGCTGGCGCACATCCTGGGCGCCGGTGTGCCGGTGTGCGTTGACGCGGACGGGATCACGTTGTTGGGCGCGCACCCCGAACTGTGGGACGCGCGAGACCCGGATGTGCCGGTGTTGCTCACCCCGCATGACCGGGAATTCGCCCGCGTCGCCGAGTCGCACGGGATTTCACTTGGCGCGGACCGGGTTTCCGCCGCGTCGGCATTGGCCCGCGCGCTTCGGGTCCACGTGCTGTTGAAGGGACATGCGACGGTGATCGCGGCGCCGGACGGTCAGGTGTTGGTCAACTCGGCCCAGTCGCCGTGGTTGGCGACGGCAGGCTCGGGGGATGTGCTGTCCGGGATTCTGGGGGCGTTGCTGGCTTCAGGGATGGACCCGTTGTTGGCCGGTGGTTGCGCGGCGTTCGTGCACGTCCGGGCTGGGGAGCTGGCCGCCCTGGGTGCACCCGCTCCGGCGTCGGCCATCGTGCGGGCGTTGCCGGACGCGATCCGGTCGGTGCTGGCATGACCAGGGCCGAGGTCGTCATCGATCTGGAAGCGTTGCGGCACAACGTTTCTCTCCTCGTCGAGCGGGCTTCCGGCGCGGAGAGCATGGCGGTCGTGAAGGCCGACGGGTACGGCCACGGGGCCGTACCAGTGGCTCAGGCGGCGTTGCAGGCGGGAGTGACCTGGCTGGGGTCGTGCTCGCTGGATGAAGCGCTCACCTTGCGGGAAGCGGGGATCGACGCGCCGATACTGTCCTGGTTGGATGGTCCGGCGGAGGACTTCTCGGCGGCTGTCGCGGCGGGCGTGGACGTCGGGGTGTCGTCGGTCGAGCAGTTGCGGGCGCTGTCCGGGGCCCGGGTGCACCTGAAGGTCGACACCGGGTTGAGCCGCAACGGTTGCCCGCCGGCGCGGTGGGCGGAACTCGTGCGCGCCGCGGCGGCTTCGGACAACGAGGTCTACGCGGTGTGGTCGCACCTGGCGTGCGCGGACGAGCCCGGTCACCCGTCGGTCGACCTGCAGGCCAAGGCGTTCGACGAAGCGTACGACATCGCGCGGGAAGCCGGGCTGACCCCCAAGCGGCACCTCGCGAACTCGGCGGCGACCCTGAACCGCCCCGACCTGCACTACGACATGGTGCGGCTCGGTATCGCCATGTACGGGCTGAACCCGTTGCGGCAGAAGGAAGACCTGCGGCCGGTGATGTCCTTCCGGTCCGAGGTCGCCTTGGTGAAGCGGGTCAGTGCGGGATCGTCTGTCTCCTATGGACACACGTGGACCGCTACCCGGGACACGACGTTGGCGTTGGTGACGGCGGGTTACGCTGACGGCGTACCGCGGTTGTTGTCGAACCGGATGGACGTGTGGCTGGCAGGCGCGCGCAGGCCCATCCGAGGTCGGGTGTGCATGGACCAGGTCATCGTCGACTGCGGTGATGCCGAGGTGTCCGTGGGCGATGAGGTGGTGTTGTTCGGGTCCGGCGCGCGTGGTGAACCGACCGCGACCGAGTGGGCGGAGACCATCGGCACCATCGACTACGAGATCGTCACCGGGATGTACCGGCCCCGGGTCCGCCGCCGGTACGTGGGATGAACCGCACCGGCCTGGTTGCGACCGGCGCCGGAGTGGTCGCCGCCGCGGTCGCCCTCGGGGTCGGCCTCGCGCGCCGACGGGTACCGGACGAAGACCCGTACATCGACGAGCCGCTCGGTGAGCTGGTACCGACCCGCGAGGGCAGCGTGGTCACCGACGACGGGATCACGTTGTCGTACGAGGAGGTCGACCCGGCCGACGGCGGCCCGCCGGACCTGACCGTGGTGCTCGTCCACGGGTTCGCGATGAGCAGGCTCGGGTGGCACTTCCAGCGGCGCGACTTGGCCGAACTGGTCGAACCCCGGGTGCGGCAGGTGCTCTACGACCACCGCGGCCACGGGAAGTCCGGTCGGGGGACCGCGGCGTCCAGCACGATCGACCAGCTCGCCGCCGACCTGGCGGACGTCCTGCCTGCCACCGCGCCCGAGGGGCCACTGGTCCTCATCGGACACTCGATGGGCGGCATGGTGATCATGGCGTTGGCCGAGCGCGAACCGGCGCTGTTCGAACACCGGGTGCGCGGCGTCGCGCTGATCGGGACCTCGGCGGGCGAGGTCGGGCGCAGCGGACTGCCCCGGCCGCTGCTGTCGAAGTACAACCCGACGACCCGCGTGCTCGGCGCGCTCGCCGAATGGCAGCCCCGCGTCGTCGAGGTGATCCGCTCGGCGGGCGGCGGCATCACCCGGCGCGCGGCCCGCGCCATCGGCTTCGGCCCCGGCGACACCAGCCCCCGGCTGGTCGACTTCCTGGTCACGATGCTCGACGTCACCCCCGTCCAGGTCCTGGCCGACTTCGCCGACACCCTCGGCAGCCACAACCGGTACGCCGCCCTCGCCGGCCTCAAACACTGCCGCGTGCTCGTCCTCAGCGGCGACCACGACTGGATGACCCCGTTCAGCCACGCCGAACGCATCGCCGCCGCCCTCCCCGACGCCGTACTCGTCCGCGTCCCCGACGCCGGGCACGTCGTCATGCTGGAGCGGGCCGAACTCGTCAACCACCACCTGACTACGCTGCTGCGCGACAGCTACCAGGGAGGACACCGTGGCTGAGACCGTCGAACTGACCACCGCAGCGGACACCCACGAGTTCGGCCGCGCCCTCGGCGCCGTCCTCCGCGCGGGCGACCTCGTCCTGCTCGCAGGCCCCCTCGGCGCCGGTAAAACCGCCCTCGCCCAAGGCATCGGCGCCGGTCTGGGCGTGCAAGGCCGGGTCAGCAGCCCCACCTTCATCATCGCCCGCGAACACCGCCCCGGCCCCCGCGGCATCCCCATGGTCCACGTCGACGCCTACCGCCTCGGCGGCTCCCTCGACGAACTCGACGACCTCGACCTCGACACCACCCTCGTCGACTCCGCCCTGGTCGTCGAATGGGGCGAGGACACCGCCACCCGCCTCACGGCCGACCACCTCCTCATCCACCTCACCCCCCGCCCCGACGACACCCGCCTCGCCACCATCGAACGCCACGGCACCTGGTCGAACCGCGCACTGGCACCATGACAACCGCCCGCGCCTCGATCGGCCCACGACGTCCCTGACCGCGTGGCCGCCGTTCCGGTGCCTTGCCGGGCGACGTTGTGTGGGTCGACTTCTGGTGGCTCCGCTGGTCGGGTGTCGATCGGCCTGCGATGTCCTTGGCCGCGTTGCCGCCCAGTACGGGGCCGTTCCAGCGCCCTGCCAGAACGCCGTTGGCAGGCCAACTCCCTGGACCGCGCCACTAGGGTGACCGGCATGCGCGCGGTGATCTTCGACTGGGGCGGCACGCTGACCCCGTGGGTGACCATGGACCACCTGGCCGCATGGCGGGCGTACGCCGACGTCATCCACCCCGAGGACGTCACCGCCGCCGTCGCCCTGGCCGCCGCTGTCCACGCCGCAGAACAAGCCGCCTGGCTGCGCGTTCGCGACCACCACACCGCGTTCACCCTCGCCCAGGTGCTCGACACGGCCCACGCCCCCGTCACCGAAGCGGCCCTGCTCGCGTTCCGCGCCTACTGGGACCGGGCCACCCACACCGACCCCGAGGTCGCCCCGCTGCTGACCGCCCTCCGCGAACGCGGCCTCCGCACCGGCATCCTCTCCTCCACCGCCTGGCCCGCCACCTGGCACGACGAGGTCCTGGCCCGCGACGGCGTCCTCCACCTCTTCGACGCCCGGATCTGGAGCAGCGACCTCCCCCACACCAAACCCCACCCCGCCGCCTTCAAAGCCGCGATGGCCGCCCTCGACATCACCACCCCCACCGACTGCGTCTACATCGGCGACCGCCCCTACGACGACATCACCGGCGCGAAAGCGGTCGGCATGCGCGCCATCCTCATCCCACACAGCGACATCCCGCCGTCCCAACAGGTCCCCACCACCGCCACCCCCGACGCCACCCTCCACCGCCTCTCCGACCTCCCCACCATCCTCGACCGCTGGCTCCCCTGACCCGGCTGTCCACAACCGACACAGCCATCCACAGCCCGGCCGCTGGGCTCTTGACAGGTCGTGTTTCGCGTTATTGTCAGGAATGGGCCCCGGTGCCCCGGGTGGGCGGGCTCCTGTCTGGACCACGGCGGCGTTTCAGTCAAGCGTGTGGTGGGTCCCGATCGGTTGAGGTTGAGCGGGTTGGTTGTGCACAGGTTGTCGAGCTGTCCACAGCTCCAGGCCATCCCCTCTTGACAACCCGCGACCCGCGCTATGTTCAGGAATGGGCCCCCGGCCCCCGGGTGGGCGGGCTCCTGTCTGGGCTCCGGTGGCTGGAATCGTCAAGCCGCACAATCGGATGAACGTTGGGCTTGCTGTCGCCTACCACGCGGTCGTCCGCCATTGCTTCGCGTGCTGGCCGCTGCCTCGCGTGTCCGCCGCTCCTAGGCGCCGGCTGCCGCCGCGTCGTGCTGGTCTCCGCTCCGCGCTTCCGTGCTGGCCGCCGCATGGTGTCCGGCGCTGGTGCACGTGCTCGGCGATGGTTCGCGTGGCCGTTTTGTCTGTTGTTTCGTGTACCCGCTCTTGGCTCGTGCGTGCGCTGTTCGCACGTGCGTTTCGTGTTGCCTCGAAGCCGCTGTTGGCGCGTGTGACCACAGCTTGCCGTGTTGTCCACAACCGACACAGCCATCCACAGCCCGGCCGCTGGGCTCTTGACAGGTCGTGTTTCGCGTTATTGTCAGGAATGGGCCCCGGCGCCCCGGGTGGGCGGGCTCCCGTCTGGACCACGGCGGCTGGAGCTGTCAAGTGTGCGAACGGGTGAGGGCGGTGAAAGTCGGTGCTCGGGCTGGGGCGGTTCGCGGGAGGGGTGTGTCAGGGGCGGGTGAGGGCGCGTTTGGTGACTTTGCCGAGTTCGTTGCGGGGCAACGCGTCCAGGTAGTGGACAACTCGGGGGCGTTTGTGGGGGGCCAGTAGTCGTGCTACGTGGTTGGAGAGGTCTTCGGGTGGGGGGTGGGGCGTTGTGGTGACCACCCAGGCCACGATCCGTTCGCCGAGGTCGTCGTCGGGTTCGGCGGTGACGGCGGCTTCGAGGACGGCTGGGTGTTCCAGGAGGGCGTTTTCGATTTCGCCCGCGCCGATTTTGTAGCCGCCGCTTTTGATGAGGTCGGTGGCGCGGCGGCCGACGATGCGGAGGTAGCCGTCGGGGTCGCGGGTGGCCATGTCGCCGGTGCGGAACCAGGTGGCGCGGAAGGCGGCTGCGGTGGCGTCGGGGCGGTTGAGGTAGCCGAGGAACAGGTTGGGGCCGCGGACCTCGATCTCACCGATCTCCTCGCCGGTCACGGGGGTGCCGGTGTCGTCGACCAGGCGGACGTCCACGCCGTCGACCGGGGGGCCGACGGTGCCGGGGCGGCGGTCGCCGCTGGCGCGGATCGCGCAGTTCATCAGGGTCTCGGTCATGCCGTAGCGCTCGACGACGTGTTGGCCGGTGGTTTCGGCTAGGCGGGCGTGGTCGGCGGCGGGGAGGGCGGCGGAGCCCGAGACCAGCAGGCGGGCCCGGCCGACGGCGGCCGCCAGGGTCGGGTCGGCCGCGCAGTCCGCGGCGAGCCGGTGGTACATGGTCGGCACACCGAACATCACCGTGGCGTCGCCCGCCAGGGCCGCGCCGATGGCGGCGGAGTCGAACCGGCCCAGGTGCCAGACGGTGCCGCCGCGGCGCAGGGGGCCGAGCACGCCGAGGATCAAACCGTGCACGTGGAACAGCGGCAGCGCGTGCACGACCGTGTCCGACGACGTCCACTCCCACGCGTCCGCCACCGCGTCGAGGTTCGACGCGATCGCTCGGCGCGGGAGGAGGACGCCCTTGGGTGGGCCGGTCGTGCCGGACGTGTAGATGATGAACGCGGGCTCCTCGGCGTCCGGCTCCGGCGGCAGCGGGCCTGCACCGGGGCCGACCGGGGGGCGCGGCAACGACGCCAGCGCGGGCGGGAGGTCGACGTCCGGTGCCGCCAACACCAGGTCGGGCGCGCTGTCGGCGACGATGTGCGCCAGCTCGCGTTCCCCGGTCTTCGGGTTGACCGGCACCACGGCCACCCCCGCCGCCAACGCCCCCACGACGGCCAGGCACGTGTCGACGGTCGGGGTCGCCCACACCGCGACCCGGCGGGCGCCCGCGAGCGCGGCCGACGTGGCCCGCGCGGACCTGGCAAGCTCGTCGTAGGTCACCGCCGTCGTCCTGAAGCGCAGCGCGACGCGGGCGGGCGGATCGGCCAGAGCAGGCAGCAGCACGGGCCAACCCTAGTGGCGGCCCGGTCACCGTGGCGGTGAACTTCGTCGCACGCGGTGAGCTGCTGTTACGCACAGGTCCGGCCGAGCGATACCGACTCGGGTGGGTTGATGTCATCGGGAGCGCCGGGGTGTACTTCACGAAGTTCTACGCGTTGCTGCGGCGGCGCTGGCTGCTGGTGGTCCCCATGCTGCTGGTCACCGTCGTCGGTGCGGGCTACATGTACATCTCGACGCCGCTGGCCTACCAGTGGACCGGCACCGTCGTCATGCTCGCCCCCAAGGACGGCCGCATCGTCCGGCCGCCCAGCCAGTTGGAGCAGACCAACTCGCTGTTGGCGTTCGCGCCGACGCTGTCCACCATCACGATCATGCTGATCGAGCAGACCGCGGTGTCCGCGGGCAAGCTGGTCACCCAGCCCAAGGACGCGGTGGCGATCAGCCGCGAGGGGCCGTTCATGACCGTCAAGGTCGAGGGTGCCACCACCACCCGGGCCAAGGAGTTGGGCAAGCAGGCGTTCGACCTGATCGAGAAGTCGCTCAACGACGAGCAGGGCGCCCTCGGCGCCCCGCCGAGCACCTGGGTCACCGTCGGCGTGGTCGCCGCGCCGCAGGACCCGGAGAAGCTGCCCAAGGGCAAGGTCTCCAAGGGCGGCGGCGTGTTCGGCGCCGGGCTCATGCTGACCCTGATCACCACCTGCGCGGTGGAGAGCGTCGCGGAGAACCGGCGCAAGAAGAAGGCGGTCACCTGACGGGCGCCCCGGCCGCCCTCGTACCCTTGTCGACCGTGCTGGTCCTCGCGGTCGACACCGCCACCCCCGCGGTCACCGCCGGAGTCGTCGAACTCAGCGGCGGGACGCCAACGCTGCTCGCCGTGCGGGTCACCGTCGACGCCCGCGCGCACGGCGAACTGCTCACCCCGCACGTGCGCGACGCGCTCGCCGCGGCCGGTCGCGCCCTCTCGGACGTCGACGCCGTGGTCTGCGGGGTCGGTCCGGGCCCGTTCACCGGGCTGCGCGCTGGCATGGTCACCGCCGCCGCCCTCGGGCACGCCCTGGACCGGCCGGTGTTCCCGGTGTGCTCGCTGGACGCGATCGCCGCCGCCGTCCCCGGCGAGCCGTTGCTGGTCGTCACCGACGCGCGCCGCAAGGAGCTCTACTGGGCGACCTACGACGCCGACGGCCGGCGGACCTCCGAACCGAGCGTGAGCGTCCCCACCGCCATCCCCCTTGATCGCGTGAACCGGGTCGCCGGTGCCCGGATTGTCGACCTCGGGCTGCCGTTCACCGGACCCGAGCACCCCGGCCCGGTCGGCCTGGTCGCCGCCGCCGACCTCACCGCCGAACCCGGTCCGCTCACCCCGCTGTACCTGCGCAGGCCCGACGCGGTCGAACCGGGCGCGCGCAAGCGGGTGAGCCCGGGATGACCCTCGACTTCCGGGTCGAGCCGCTGCGCCGCACCGACCTGCGCCGCTGCGCCGAACTGGAACGCGTCCTGTTCGCGGGCGACGACCCGTGGAGCGAGTCCGCCTTCGCGGGCGAGCTGGACTGGGGTCACTATTACCTGGGTGCCCACACCGGCGAGCTGCTGATCGGCTACGCGGGCCTGTCCATGGCGGGCGCCCCCGGTGACATGGAGGCCAGCGTGCACACCCTCGGCGTCGACCCGGTCTGGCAGGGCCGCGGCGTCGGCCGGGCGCTGCTGCGGGCCCTGCTCGACCGCGCCGACCAGGCCCGCGCGCAGGTGTTCCTGGAGGTGCGCACCGACAACGCGGCCGCCATCGGGCTCTACGCGGCGCACGGCTTCGCCACCATCGGCCTGCGCCGCCGCTACTACCAGCCCTCCGGAGCCGACGCGTACACCATGTCCCGGCCCGCGCGGGTGGAGGAGACCACGTGACGATCATCCTGGGCATCGAGAGCTCGTGCGACGAGACCGGTGTCGGCCTGACCCGGCTCAACGCGGACGGGAGCATCGAGCTGCTGGCCGACGAGGTCGCCTCCAGCGTCGAGCTGCACGCCCGCTTCGGCGGTGTCGTCCCCGAGGTCGCCAGCCGTGCCCACCTGGAGGCCATGGTCCCCACCATGCGCCGCGCCTTCGAGGTGTCCGGCCTGTCGCTGTCCGATGTGGACGCCGTCGCGGTCACCTGCGGCCCCGGTCTCGCGGGCGCCCTGCTGGTCGGTGTCTCCGCCGCGAAGGCGTACGCGCTGACGCTGGACGTGCCGCTCTACGGGGTCAACCACCTCGCCGGCCACGTCGCCGCCGACACCCTCGACCACGGCGGGCTGCCCGCTCCCACGCTGGCCCTGCTGGTCTCCGGTGGCCACAGCCAGCTCCTGCGGGTGGACAACCTCGCCGACGGCATCACCGAGATCGGCTCCACCATCGACGACGCCGCGGGCGAGGCGTACGACAAGGTCGCCCGCGTCATCGGTCTCCCGTACCCCGGTGGCCCGCCGATCGACAAGGCCGCCCAACGCGGGAACCCCTGCGCCATCGCCTTCCCCCGCGGTCTCACCGGCCCCCGCGACGCCAAGTACGACTTCTCCTTCTCCGGGTTGAAGACGGCCGTCGCCCGCTGGGTCGAGACCCGCGAACGCGACGGCGCCGACGTCCCGGTGGACGACGTGGCCGCCTCCTTCCAGGAAGCCGTCGCCGACGTGCTGACCGCCAAGGCCGTCCGCGCCGCCGTCGACCTGGGCATCGGCACCATGGTCATCTCGGGTGGGGTGGCCGCCAACTCCCGGCTCAAGGCGCTCGCCGCCGAGCGGTGCGCCGCGGCGGGCATCGCGCTGCGGGTCCCCCGGCCCCGGCTGTGCACCGACAACGGCGCCATGATCTCCGCCCTCGGCGCCCACCTGGTCGCCGCCGGGGTCAAACCGTCCTCTTTGGACCTATCGGCCAACCCGGCGCTGCCCGTCGCCACCATCTCCGTCTGACCGCGCCGCGCCCTCCGCTACCGTCGTCGTCGTGCATCCCGTGATCGAGTTGTTGCGTGCTCGCCTGTCCGCCGGAAGCCGGGCCGACGGTCGCAGGCTGGCGTTGGCCGTGGAGGGCGGCGGCAGCCGGGGCGCCTACTCCAGCGGCATGATCGCCGGGCTGGACGACCTGGGGCTGACCGGGTGTTTCGACGCGGTCTACGGGGCGTCGGCCGGGGCGCTGGCGGGGGCGTGGCTGCTCGGCGGGCAGGCGCAGACCGGCACGTTCGGCTGGTCCGATCCGTCGATCATGCGGCGGGTGACCAACCCGTGGCGGTTGCGCCGGGTCGTCGACACCGAGCACCTGGTGCAGACGGTCTACGAGGCCGTGCCGATGAACTTCGCCGCCATCCTGGCCAACCCCACCACGTTCCACCCGCTCGCGACCGACGCCGCCACCGGTGAGGCCGTCGATCTACACCCGTTCTTAACCGACCAGAAGTCCTTGCAATTGGCGCTAAGAGCGTCGACAGGGCTGCCTGTCCTCTCAGGACGACCGGTTACCTTGGCCGGTAGGCAGTGGATCGACGCGGGCCTGGCGGAGGCGATCCCGTTCCGCACGGCCATTGCCGATGGGGCCACCGACGTTCTCGTTCTGCGCACCCGACCCGCGGGTTGGGCGTCCTCGCCGCCGTCCCGCGTGGAATCGGCTGTCGTCTCCCGTTACCTCCGCCAAGTGGCGCCGGGTGCCATCACACCGTGGTTGAGTCGGCACACCCGGCAACTCGACGATGACGCCGACCTGTCGACGCACCCGTCGATCCTGCAGATCCGGCCGTCGGACAACGCCCCCGAGGTCCCGAGGCTCACCCGCGACACCCTCCTCCTCCGACGTGCCGTCCGCTTCGGCCGCGAGGCGGCGCTATCCGCACTCGGCTAGAGCTCCCGACGCATGCACACCCGACGCTCGGGGCCGAGCCACGCCTCGCGGTCCACCACGACCTGGAGGGCCGGTGTCGGCTCGATCACGCGGAACCCGATCCGCTCGTAGTACGGCGCGTTCCACGGCACGTCCCGGAAGGTGGTCAGCGTCAACGCCGCCAGGTCGTGGTCGCGGGCCCACGCCTCCAGGTGGTCGATCAGCGCCCGGCCGAGGCCACGGCCGCGCACCACCGGGTCCACGCTGACCTGGGCGATGTGCGCGCAGCCGCCGACCACCTCGGCCACCAGGTATCCGACGACCCCGCCGTCGTACTCGCCGACCCAGGCCCGACCGGCAGCCGCGAAACCGGCGAGTTCGGCCGCGGAAGGTGCCGGGTCGTTGGCGATCTCCGGCATGCCCACGTCGCGGAACGCCTCCCCGGAGAGGTCCTCGATCTCCCGCATCCGGTCGAAGTCCGCCGCCACCGCCACCCTGATCACCGGGCGACGGTAGCGCCGGTACCGCGGGGTCCGCACGCCGTTATCACGATCGGTGCTGGTCAGGCCACCCCGGCAGGTCATAGCCGGGGGTCGTTGCGGGCTTAGCAGTCGCATCGGTAGAGTGCTAGTTGCACGGCGCCAGTACCGCCCCGGCACCCGCGACGGCGGGGTGGCAGGAGCCGTAGGCGCGACAACGGAAACCCGGGGTCGCGCTCTGTACCTGCCAACGCTTTCGACGACCCGTGGAGGTCACAGCGGTGAGCGTGAACATCAAGCCGCTCGAGGACAAGATCGTCGTCCAGGCGAGCGAGGCCGAGGCGACGACCGCCTCCGGCCTGGTCATCCCGGACACCGCCAAGGAGAAGCCCCAGGAGGGCAAGGTCCTGGCTGTGGGGCCGGGCCGGATCGACGACAAGGGCAACCGCGTCCCGGTGGACGTCGCGGTCGGCGACGTCGTCATCTACTCCAAGTACGGCGGCACCGAGGTCAAGTACAACGGCGAGGAGTACCTGATCCTCTCCGCCCGCGACGTGCTGGCTGTCATCAACTGACACCCCGGCTGACCAAGCTGAGCGCCCCGGGCCCCGTTCGGGGCACCCGGGGCGTTTTGCGCAACGAGAGGTAGGCAATGCCCAAGCAGATCAGCTTCGACGAGGACGCTCGTCGGGCGCTCGAGCGTGGCGTCAACAAGCTCGCGGACGCGGTCAAGGTCACCCTCGGCCCCCGCGGGCGGCACGTCGTGCTCGCCAAGAAGTTCGGCGGACCGACCGTCACCAACGACGGTGTGACGATCGCCCGCGAGATCGAGCTGGAGGACGCGTTCGAGAACCTCGGCGCCCAGCTCGCCAAGAACGTCGCCACCAAGACCAACGACGTGGCCGGGGACGGCACCACCACCGCGACCGTGCTGGCCCAGGCCCTGGTCCGGGTCGGCCTGCGCAACGTCGCCGCGGGCGCCAACCCGACCGCCATCGGCCGCGGCATCCAGGCCGCGTCCGACGCCGTCGTCGAGTCGCTCAAGGCCAAGGCCACCCCGGTCAAGGGCCGCGACAACATCGCCCAGGTCGGCACCGTCGCCTCCCGGGACGCCTCGATCGGGGCGCTGCTCGGCGAGGCGATCGAGAAGGTCGGCGAGGACGGTGTGATCACCGTCGAGGAGTCCTCCACCCTGGCCACCGAGCTGGTCGTCACCGAGGGCGTCCAGTTCGACAAGGGCTACGTGTCGGCGCACTTCGCGACCGACCTGGAAGCCCAGGAAGCCGTGCTGGAGGACGCCTACGTCCTGCTGCACCGCGAGAAGATTTCCGCGCTGGCCGACCTGCTGCCGGTGCTGGAGAAGGTCGTCCAGGCCGGTCGGCCGCTGCTGATCGTCGCCGAGGACGTCGACGGCGAGGCGCTCTCCACCCTGGTCGTCAACGCCCTGCGCAAGACCATCAAGGCCGTCGCGGTCAAGGCGCCGTACTTCGGCGACCGGCGCAAGGCGTTCCTCGACGACCTCGCGGTCGTCACCGGCGGCCAGGTCGTCTCCGCCGAGATCGGCGTCAAGCTGTCCGAGCTGACCCTGGAAGACCTCGGCACCGCCCGCCGGGTCGTCATCACCAAGGACGACACGACCCTGGTCGACGGCGGCGGCGCCAAGGCCGACATCGCGGGCCGCGCGGAGCAGTTGCGCAAGGAGATCGAGGCCACCGACTCCGACTGGGACCGGGAAAAGCTGCAGGAGCGGCTCGCCAAGCTCTCCGGCGGCATCGCGGTGATCAAGGTCGGCGCCGCGACCGAGACCGAGCTGTCCGAGCGCAAGCACCGCATCGAGGACGCCGTCGCCGCGACCAAGGCCGCGGTCGAAGAAGGCGTCGTCCCCGGCGGCGGCTCCGCCCTGGTGCAGGTCGCCAAGGAGCTCGAAGGCAACCTGGGCCTGACCGGCGACGAGGCGACCGGCGTCGCGATCGTCCGGGAAGCCCTGTCCGCCCCGCTGTTCTGGATCGCCGCGAACGGTGGCCAGGAAGGCGCGGTCGTGGTCAACAAGGTTCGTGAGCTGCCTTGGGGACAGGGGTTCAACGCCGCCAAGCTGGTTTACGGCGATCTGGTCGCCGCGGGGGTTGTCGACCCGGTGAAGGTGACCCGATCAGCGGTGGCGAACGCGGCGTCGATCGCGCGGATGGTGCTGACGACGGAAAGCGCGGTTGTCGAGAAGAAGGAAGATGAGCCTGCTGCAGGCCATGGCCACGGGCATGGTCACGGGCACTGATTCTTGAACGTTGACGAGGACCCGGTCGGTGACCGGGTCCTTTGTCTTTGTGGGGATTCGGGGTAGCTGATCTTGTCGGTGGTGCTGGGTAGGCTGTGTATTTGGGGGCTTTGTTCTCGGTTGATCTTGCTTGTGGACGGCTGGTGGATCTTGTCGGTGGGTCCGTTTAGGCTGTGTATTCGGGGGCTTTTCGGCTGGTTGATCTTGGTGTGAGGGGGCGCTGGGCCTCGGCTTCGCCTCGGGGGTCGGCCTGGTCGCCTTCGGCGACGCCGGCGCTCGGGCGCCAGATAAAGCGGGGGTGCCCGTTGTGGTGAAGTTGTTTTGTTTGGGGCCCCTGTGCGGTGGCCTGGGTAAGGCTAAAAGGCGGGGCCACTGGAAAGCGTGGCCTTACCCGCCTGCCGGCTTAGGCCACCGCCTCCCCCAAACAAAACAACTCCACCACAACGGGCGGTTGGGATCGGCGGGTCCCGAGGCGCGTGGGGTGGGTTGGCGGCCTTCGTCGATGTTGGGCGGCTTTTTTTGAGGCGTGCGGTGTGGGGGTGGTGCTTCGTCGATCTGGGCTGGCTTTCTTGGGGCGCGTGGGGTGGGAGTGGGGATGGCGAAGGGCCCGGTGGGGTGTGGTGACCGGGCCCTTGCGTGTGGGGTGGGTGCGTGTGTGCCGTGCGTGTGGGGGGCTACTTGGCGACGGCGAGGGTGCGTTTTTCGGTTTTGATGATGGCTTCGCGTTCGGATTCGGAGAGGCCGCCCCAGATGCCGTAGGGCTCGTGGACGGCTAGGGCGTGGGTGCGGCACAGGGAGAGCACCGGGCAGGCCTGGCAGATGGCCTTGGCCTTGGCCTCGCGGCGGGCTCGGGCGGGGCCGCGTTCGCCGTCGGGGTGGAAGAAGAACGCGCTGTCCATTCCCCGGCACGAACCGTCGAGCTGCCAGTCCCACACGTCGGCGTTCGGACCGGGAAGCCTGCGGGTGTCCGCCATGGTGGCAGCCCTCCTGACGAGTGAGCGGATGGAGCCATTACTCCATTCGGTGCAGCGGCTTACACGCTAGAAGCGAGCCAACCCTTGTTCAAGGGTGATCGACTCATCGGATACTCGATTCAGCCGATCGGATTCACCCGGTCGACGCAGCGTGGCCGACGGCGCCGGTTGCCCGGGGTTTGTTGTCACCCGAGGATGGGCCGGTGGTGGGCGGATGGTGGGGCGGTCGGCCAGAGGGTCGCACTGAGCGTGGTCGGTGGGCGGGCGGACGCGGCCCAACGGGGGGTGGGGGCGTAACGAAAACTGGCGGGGGCTTCTCGGCCGGCGCGTCGTGCGGGCGAGCGGAGTGGGTGGTGAGGCGGGGAGCGGTGTGCGGGAGGGTCAGGCTGATGGGTGAACCCGATCGAGGGGGGTTGTGGGGGGCGGCGTTTGGCCCGGATGCGGGTGAACGCCCACTGAGAGTGCGTTGTGCTGGGCGGGATCACTGGTTGGCGGCGGTCACGCTCGGTGGTCAGGGGCGGTACGCGGCGGCGGCTGGGTTGCTCGGGCCGGTGATCAACGGGATCGATCCGGTGCTCGCCGCGTTGGGGGCGGCGACGTTGGCGGCGCACCGGCGGCAGCTCGGGGGGCACGCGGCGGCGCGGGTGTTGGACGGGTTCGGGCTTCGTCGGCTCGCGGAGGGTGGGGTGCTGCCGGGGCAGCGGTCTCCGCGAGATCGCGAACCGGGATCGGCGGGTGCTGGGGAGGACGCGGGGGCGGCGCGGTCGGACGTGTTGCTCGGGCTCGCGGCGGACGCGCTCGGGGGCGGGCGGCTCGACGAGGCGCGGCGGCTGATCGGAATCGAGTCCGCCTCGGTGGACGGGGGGTGGCGGGCCGAGGTCAAACGCGGGTGGGTGACGGCGGAGGTGGCGTTGGCCGCGGCCGATCCGGTGGCCGCGGTGCCACCCGCCCGGGTGGCCGAGGCGGCCTCGGTGCGGTCGGGGTCGGTGCGGCTGGTGGCCAAGTCCCGGCTCGTGCTCGGCGTCGCGCTCGCCGCATCGGGGGACCGGGCGGGCGGTCTCGACATGGTCTTGGCGAGCCGGGCCGACGCGGTCACCCACGGGCTGGTCCCGCTGCGCTGGCCGTGCGCGCTCGTGCTGGCCGACCTGGAACCCGAGCGGGCCGACGAGCACCGTCGCGCTGCGGCCGTCGCCCTTGACTGTGTGTTACGACACGCCGATCCGGTGGGCCGGGCGCTGGCCCGCGCCTCGCCATGGGTCCCGACCTCGGCTTTTGGCCTTGGTCCGAACAGGTGACATCGGCAGTCCGGTCATCCGGTGGATTGGTTGACAGATTTACCACCGAATCGTGTCAAGGTTCGGGCCCCGGCGTCCGATAGGGGAAATGGAACGTCACTCGGCTGCAGGAAGGAGTGCCCGTGACGACGGTCTTGATTTGCGACGACCGACGCAGTGTGCGGGAGGGGCTGACCCGTGTCATGTCTGCCGTGCCGGGGGTCAGTCGCATCGACTGCGTAGCGCACGGTGACGAGCTGCTCGCCCGCTTCTCCCGGCAGCCGGTCGATGTCGTGCTCGTCGGTACCCAGCGCGCGGTGCCGACCGGGGTCGAGGCGACCCGGCGGTTGGTCTCGGCCAACCCGCAGGCGAACGTCATCGTGTTCGGCGCCCCGGACGACGCGGGCAGCATCGCCGCCGCCATCGCCGGTGGCGCGCGCGGCTACCTGCGGTGGGACGCCTCGCGCCCGGAACTGGTCGCCGCGCTCGCGCACACGCTGGCCAGCACCTCGGTGCCCGCGCCGCGCCAGCCATCGGACCCCGGGGTCCAGCTCACCGACCGCGAACTCCAGGTGCTGCGCGGGATGAGTCAGGGGAAGAGCAATGGGCAGATCGGCCGTGAGCTGTACCTGTCCGAGGACACCGTCAAGACCCACGCGCGCCGCTTGTTCCGCAAGCTCGGCGTGCGTGACCGGGCGCAGGCGGTCGCCCACGGGTTCCGGCGCGGCCTCGTTTCCTAGTCCATACAGCGTCGGCGACCAGCCGTGCGTGCCCGAGGCGCACCGGGCACGCACGGCTGGTCGTGCTGCGCGCCCGGCTTCGCGGGCCCGGTCGGTGGCCCGTCCCCGGCGGGAGGACCGCTACTGTGTCGCGTACCACTCAACCCCTGGTCGACCCGCCCGAGCCGCCTGCTCGGGATCACGACCGCTCCTACCCGTCGGGACGTGCCGACCAGGGCGGTACGGTGGGCGTCGAGTCGGGGAACGGCCTCGGTTCGGTGTCCTTCAGATGACCGCACTCGTAACACCAGGGCTGCATTCTGCGATGACCACATTGGGGGACGGACTGGACGCGTCGGTGACCGCTGCCGTCGAGGGTGATCCTCGAGCGGTGGAGACGGTCCTGGCCTCGGTCCGACCCCTGGTCGTGCGGTACTGCCGCGCACGTGTCGGCAGGCAGGAACGCTCGTTCGCGTCCGCGGACGACGTGGCCCAGGAGGTGTGTCTCGCGGTGTTGACGGCGTTGCCCGGCTACCGCGACCAAGGCCGCCCGTTCCTGGCCTTCGTCTACGGCATCGCCGCGCACAAGGTCGCCGACGCGCACCGCGCGGCCGCCCGTAACCGTTCCGAGCCGGTGGCCGACGTACCCGACGAACCGGTGACCGAGGCCGGACCGGAGCAGCGCGCCATGCAGGGGGAGCTCTCCCGCCGGATGAGCGAGCTGCTCAGCGTCCTGCCCGACAAGCAGCGGGAGATCGTGGTGCTGCGGGTCGTGGTCGGGTTGTCCGCGGAGGAGACGGCGGAAGCTGTGGGATCCACCCCTGGTGCGGTTCGAGTGGCCCAACACCGGGCACTTGCCCGGTTGCGCAAGACTTTGTCGGCCGAGGAGGTGGCCTGAGGTGCCCGACCAGAGCGATCGCGACGAGCGCGGCGCGGACGACGCGTCGACCGCGCGGCCGGAGCACTCGAACGTGACCCCGGTCTCGTTCGGGTCCGGTCTGCGCCTCGACGGCGCGGTCCCCGCCGACGACCTGGGCTTGGCCGATCTGGCCGACTCCGACGACGCGGTCGACATCTCCCGCGTGCACGCCGACGACGCCTTCCTCGACGCCCTCGGCGCCGCCGTCCGCGGTGGCCTCGACCTCGGCCTCGACGACCACGGCTTCGCCGGTGACCTCGGTGACCTGCCCGACTTCCGCGACGACGAGCTCGCCGCCCTGCTCAGCTCCTGGCGCGACGAGGTCGACTCCACCCCCATCGGCGAACTGGTCGACGGCAAGCTCGCCGTGGCCACGGTGGCGGCCGCGAAGGCCCGCAGACGGCGCAGACCTCGGCTCCTGGTGCCGTTCGCCGCCGCCGCCGCTGTGCTGGCCATCGCCTTCACCGGCGCGGGCCTGGCCGCCCGCGACGCCCAGCCGGGCGACACCCTGTGGAGCCTGACCAAGGTCCTCTACGCCGACCACGCCCGGTCCGTCGAGGCGGCGGCCTCGGTCCGCCAAGACCTCGACATCGCCCAGACCGCGTTGGCCCAGGGCAAACTCGCCGAGGCGAAGTCCAAGCTCGAGGACGCCCAGAAGGGCCTGCCCGCCATCGCCAGCGAAGACGGCCAGGCGGAGTTGGCGGCCACCCACGCCGACCTGCTCTCCCAACTGCTGCCGACCGCTCCGGCCAACGGCGCGCTCCCGCCCCCGTCGGCGACCCCCAGCACCAACCCGCCGGTGGTGACCACCGTGTCGAGCGTCCCCAGCACGTCGGTGAACTCGGTCCCGCCGCAGGTCACCACGCCGCCGAGCACGCCGCCGGTGACGACGACGACGCCACCCCCGCCGCCGAGCACGACGACCCCGCCGCCGCCCACGTCGGACACGACGCAGCCGCAGACTGAGGCGCCCCGGCTGATCCTGCCGACCAACGACGGCTCGACCCAGCCGGACGCGGTCAGCGGCTCGACCAGCCCGAGCCAGTAGCGGGTCAGGCCCAGCAAGCAACAGCCGGAAGGCCCCCGCAGAACATCCCGCGGGGGCCTTCCGGCTGTGTTGGGCTGTCCGCCTTTAGAGGGCGTTCTCGCTGGCGGTGACGCCGTCGGCGTAGCCGCGGCAGTACTCCCAGGTGACGTACGCGGACGGGTCCGGGTCGAAGGCGGGCTCGTGCGGCCGCATGTTGCCGTCCTGCAGCAGTTGCTCCAGGCTCGCCGCCAGCAGCGCCCAGTCGTGGTAGTGCGGCTCCTCGCACTCGCCGCAGTCGACGACGATGCCGCGCACCCCGCGCGGCTCCAGCAGCGCCTGGTAGACCGCCAGGTCGGACAGGTCCGCGACCAGTTCCTCGCGCTCCTGGGCGCTCATCGGCGGCCCGGCCTCGTCCGGCTCGTCGTCGTCGAACGCCAGGGCGGGGTCGTCCGGGTCGTCGGCGAACGGGTCCGGCGGCAGCGCGCCGCGGTGGTCGCGGGCGGGCCGGTCGGCTCCCTCGGGGCCGTCCTGCTCCCACGGTCCACCGGGGAACGGGCTGGGTGGAACTGCGTCATGCGGCACGACCACGCACGGTACCGGGCGGGCGGCCGCTCGCGCCCGGATACCATGGGGGAACGCGCCCACCGCACACCCACGCGGGCCAGGGCACGCCAGCAGGCCACCCCCTCCACCCCCGGTACGGCCACCGGGACCGCCAGCCCTGCAGGAAGGTCCGCCACCCACCATGACCAGCGAGCTGAACGCTGACGGGGTCCCGACCAAGTTCGCCACCCTCGGGCTCACCTTCGACGATGTGTTGCTGCAGCCCGCTCAATCGGATGTGATCCCGAGCACGGTCGACACGTCCACCAGGATCTCGCGCAACGTCACGCTGCGCATCCCGGTCGCCTCGGCGGCGATGGACACCGTGACCGAGGCCAGGATGGCCATCGCGATGGCCCGGCAGGGCGGTATCGGCATCCTGCAGCGCAACCTGTCCATCGAGGAGCAGGCGCGGCAGGCCGAGACGGTGAAGCGGTCCGAGGCGGGCATGGTGACCGACCCGGTCACCTGCTCCCCGGGGGACACGCTCGCCGAGGTCGACGCGATGTGTGCGCGCTACCGGATCTCCGGGCTGCCGGTGACCGACGGCGAGGGCAAGCTGGTGGGGATCATCACCAACCGGGACATGCGGTTCGAGGTGGACCACACGAGGCTGGTCAGCGAGGTCATGACCAAGGGGCCGCTGGTCACCGCCCAGGTCGGGGTGTCCGCCGAGGCCGCGCTGGGGCTGCTGCGCAGGCACAAGGTGGAGAAGCTGCCGATCATCGACGGCGACGGCAAGCTGCGCGGCCTGATCACGGTGAAGGACTTCGTCAAGACCGAGCAGTACCCGAACGCCACCAAGGACCCGGACGGCAGGCTCATCTGCGGTGCCGCGGTCGGCGTCGGCGAGGACGGCTACAAGCGGGGGATGACCCTGTTCGACGCCGGGGTCGACGTGATCATGGTGGACACGGCGCACGGCCACTCGCGGGCCGTGCTCGACATCGTCACCCGGCTGAAGAAGGAACTCGGCGACGCGGTCGACGTGGTCGGCGGCAACGTGGCCACCCGCGCGGGCGCGCAGGCCATGGTGGACGCGGGCGCGGACGGTGTGAAGGTCGGTGTCGGCCCCGGCTCGATCTGCACCACCCGGGTGGTGGCCGGGGTGGGCGTGCCGCAGATCACCGCGGTCTACGAGGCGTCGCTGGCGGCGGGCCCGGCGGGCATCCCGGTCATCGGCGACGGCGGCATCCAGTACTCCGGCGACATCGCCAAGGCCATCGCGGCGGGCGCGGACGCGGTCATGCTGGGCAGCCTGCTGGCGGGCACCGCGGAGGCGCCGGGCGAGCTGATCCTGGTCAACGGCAAGCAGTTCAAGAGCTACCGGGGCATGGGGTCGCTGGGCGCGATGCGCTCGCGCGGCGAGGCGAAGTCCTACTCCAAGGACCGCTACGCCCAGGACGACGTGCTCTCCGACGACAAGTTGGTGCCCGAGGGCATCGAGGGCCGGGTGCCGTTCCGCGGCCCGCTGTCCCAGGTCGTGTACCAGTTGGTCGGCGGTCTGCGCGCGGGCATGGGCTTCACCGGCGCGCGGACCATCCCCGAGTTGAAGCAGGCGCAACTGATCCGCATCACCGCGGCAGGCCTCAAGGAAAGCCACCCGCACGACATCACCATGACGGTAGAAGCCCCCAACTACACGACGCGTTGACGTTCGTCGGCGTTCGGAAAGGACAGCACCCGTGCGGGATCTTGTCGACATCGGCATGGGCCGGACCGCCCGGCGCGCCTTCGGGCTCGACGAGGTGGAGATCGTGCCGTCGCGGCGCACGCGTTCGTCCAAGGACGTGGCCACCACCTGGCAGATCGACGCCTACCGGTTCGACATCCCGCTGATCACGCACCCGACGGACGCGATCGTCTCGCCGGGCACCGCGGTGGCCGTGGGTGAGCTCGGCGGGCTCGGGGTGCTCAACGCCGAGGGCCTGTGGGCACGGCACGCCAACGTCGACGAGGTGCTGGCCCGCCTGGTCACCGCGGCCGAGAAGGGCGACGACCCGGCGCTGCTGGTCGCCGAGTTGCAGCGGCTGCACGCGGCGCCGATCCAGGTGGAGCTGGTGTCCGAGGCGATCCGCGCGGTCCGCGAGTCGGGGGTGACGGTCGCGGCGCGGGTCAGCCCGCAGCGGGCGGCCGAGCTGACCCCGCACCTGCTGGCTGCCGGGGTGGAGATCCTGGTGGTGCAGGGCACGATCGTGTCCGCCGAGCACGTGGCTCGCGACTCCGGCGGTGACGAGCCGCTGAACCTGAAGCGGTTCATCGCCGACCTGGACGTCCCGGTCATCGCGGGTGGCGTGCACGACTACCGCACCGCGATGCACCTGATGCGTACTGGCGCGGCGGGCGTCCTCGTCGGCTACGGGCACTGCGAGGGCATCACCACCACCGACGCCGCGCTGGGCATCGGGACCCCGATGGCCACCGCGATCGTCGACGCGGCCGCCGCCCGGCGGGACTACCTCGACGAGACCGGCGGCCGGTATGTGCACGTCATCGCCGACGGCGACGTGCACGCCAGCGGCGACATCGCCAAGTCCATCGCCTGCGGCGCAGACGCGGTCATGCTGGGCGCGCCGCTCGCGCTGGCCGCGGAGGCACCGGGGCAGGGGCTGTACTGGACGTCCGCCGCCGCGCACCCGTCGCTGCCGCGCAGCCGGGTGTTGCCGGTCGCCGAGGACATCGAGGTCGACCTGAAGACGCTGCTGTTCGGCCCGTCCACCGACGCCGACGGCCTGGTGAACCTGTTCGGCGCGCTGCGCCGGGCGATGGCCAAGACCGGGTACTCCGACCTCAAGGAGTTCCAGAAGGTCGGCCTGACGGTCCGCGGATGAGGCGCGTCCTGGTCTCGGCGGGCGGGTTCGCGCTGGTCGAACCCGCCGACGGCGACGTCGAGGCGGTGCGGTCCGGCTCGGACGGCGCGTTCGACGTCGACCGGGACGACCGCCCGATCAGCCTGCCGGTCAACCTCGGCCGGGCGGTGGTGGTCGACTCGGCGGGCGAGTTGCTCGGCGACGTCAGTTGGCACCAGGTCCAGTACGGTCCGAGCCTGGGCTGCGCGGCGTGGAACATGGGTATCGGCCTGCTGCCGTCCGCGCGCGGTCGGGGCGCCGGGTCGGCCGCGATCCGGCTGCTGGTCGAGTACCTGTTCGCCAGTACCGACCTTGATCGGGTCGAGGCGTCGACCGATGTCGAGAACCTCCCCGCCCGCCGGGCGCTCGCGGCGGCGGGGCTGCTGGAGGAGGGCGTGCTCCGGGGCGCCCAACTGCGCGGCGGCACCCGGCACGACATGGTCCAGTTCGGCCTGCTCCGGACCGACCCGCGCTGACCGGTGTTACCGCCGGTCACAGAAAAACCCGCTCGCCCCCTAGCCCGGCCCGGCGGGGTGCGCCTAGCCTGCCTGCATGGGTGCGCAACTCGCCGGTAACAAGCCGGACTACGACGTCGTGGTGGTGGGTTCCGGGTTCGGCGGCAGCGTCGCGGCGCTCCGGCTCACCGAGAAGGGCTACCGGGTCGCCGTCGTCGAGGCGGGCCGCCGGTTCGCCGACGACGAGTTCGCCAAGACCTCGTGGGACGTGCGCAACTACCTGTGGGCCCCGCGACTGGGCTGTTACGGCATCCAACGCATCCACCTGCTCAAGGACGTCCTGGTCCTCGCGGGCGCGGGTGTCGGCGGCGGTTCCCTGGTGTACGCGAACACCCTGTACCGGCCGCTCAAGCCGTTCTACCAAGACCGCCAGTGGGCCCACATCACCGACTGGGAAACGGAACTGGCGCCGCACTACGACCAGGCCGCCCGCATGCTCGGCGTCGTCACCAACCCCACGGTGACCCCCTCCGACGAGATCATGCAGAAGGTCGCCACCGACATGGGTGTCGCGCACACCTACCGGCCCACGCCCGTGGGTGTCTACTTCGGACAGCCAGGGAAGCCGGTGGGCGACCCGTTTTTCGGCGGTGCGGGTCCTTCCCGCGTCGGCTGCACCGAATGCGGTTCGTGCATGACCGGCTGCCGCGTCGGCGCCAAGAACACCCTGGTGAAGAATTACCTGTACCTGGCGGAGAAAAACGGCGCCCAGGTCATCCCCTTGACCACGGTCACCGCCGTCCGACCCCGGGGCGACGGGTACGAAGTCGACCTCCGCAAGACCGGGACCAGCTCAAAATCCTTCCGCACCACCATAACGGCTCGAAACGTCGTGCTGGCCGCGGGAACCTGGGGGACGCAAAACCTGCTCCACGCCATGCGGGACAACGGAACCCTGCCCAACCTGTCCGAACGCCTCGGTGAGCTCACCCGCACCAACTCCGAGTCCATCATCGGCGCGGGTCGCACCACAGTGGACCCAGACCGCGACTTCAGCCGGGGCGTCGCCATCACCTCGTCGTTCCACCCCGACGACAACACCCACATCGAACCGGTCCGCTACGGCAAGGGCAGCAACGCGATGAGCCTGCTGCAGACCCTCGCCACCGACGGGTCGCTGCCCACCCCGAGGTACCGCCAAGCCCTGCGGTTCGCCCTCCGCCACCCCATCCAGACCGCCCGACTCCTCCAGGGTTACCGCTGGAGTGAGCGCACCGTGATCCTCCTGGTGATGCAGAGCCTCGACAACTCCATCACCACCTACACCCGCCGGGGCCGCTTCGGCCGCCGCAAGTACACCTCCCGTCAAGGCCACGGCACGCCCAACCCCACCTTCATCCCCGCGGGCTACGCGGCGAACCAGCTCACCGCCAAACACATCGACGGCATGCCCGGCGGCACCTGGGGCGAACTCTTCGACATCCCGCTCACCGCCCACTTCATCGGCGGTTGCCCGATCGGCGAGACCCCCGCGGACGGCGTGATCGACCCGTACCACCGGCTGCACAACTACCCTGGTGTCTCCGTGGTCGACGGGTCCGCGATCACCGCCAACCTCGGCGTCAACCCGTCGCTCACCATCACCGCCCAGGCCGAGCGCGCGTTCTCGTTGTGGCCCAACAAGGGTGAGGCGGACCAGCGGCCCGCCCAGGGGGACGGGTACCGGCCGGTGCCGCCGGTCGCCCCGGTAAACCCCGCTGTCCCGGCCACAGCCCCGGCGGCGCTGCGCCGGTAGCTCACCCCTGGACGCGACGAAGGCCCGGCCGAGGTGGCCGGGCCTTCCGCGTGAGTGGTGTGGTCGACTACTTGCGCTTGCCCCGCAGCGAGCACCCCAGCAGCGACACGCCGACCAGCACCGCCGCCCCCGCGATCATCCACCGCGGGTCCAGCGACGGCACCCAGATCCGCCCGTCGGTCAGCACGTAGGACGAGGCCGCCAGCGTGGCCAGGCCCGCGATCAGGGCCAGCGGGTCGAACCGGCGGGACTTCTGGTTGTCAGCCACGGGTCACCCTCACATTCCCGGGTCCGTGGACCTCGGCACGCAGTTCGATCTTGAGGCCGCCCTCGCCGTCGGTGCCGAGGTCGGTCTTGCGGACGGCGGTGTCGGTCCCGCTGCGGGACTCACCGAGGCAGTCGACGTCGCCGATGCCCGCCTCGCAGTACACCGTGACGTCCGCGGTGGCCGGGACGATCACGTCGACCTCGCCCACCCCCGCCTCCGCGGTCACGTCGACCGAGCCCGACTTGGGCAGCGCGCTGAGGTCGACGGCCACCGAGCCGATGTCGCGGCTGTAGTCGCTCCGCACGTCCGCCAGGGTCTGCGGGGTCACGTGGACGTCGCCGACCGCGTTGGCGCGGAACCCGTTGGGCCACACCACGGTCATCGCGATCCCCAGTGCCGCCAGCGGCATCGCCAACCCGATCAGACCGCGCCCGCCCCGGGTGAACCCGCCGACCACCAGGCCGAGGCCGAGGATGGCGAGCACCCCGCCGATCAGGTGGCGGACGCTGAACCAGCCGTCGGCGCGCAGGCCAAACAGCACCGAGACACCGACCGCGAGGAACACCACCGCCAGCGTGACCGGCCCGACCTTGGACCGGCGCCGCGGCGTGGGCGGCTCCGGGTCGGACATCGGCGCGGCGGGCTCGGGCAGGTCCCACGCGAACGGGGCCGCACCCAGCGGGTCCCACGCGGGCGGCTCGGTCGGGTAGCCGACCGGCTGGTAGGCCGGGGGCTGGTTCACGGTCATCGGCGTCGGCACCTCGGTCGTCTCGTCCACCGGGAACGGCATGGTCATCACCGGGGCGGCCTGCGCGGCCTGCTCCGGTACCGGTCGGTTCTGCTGCCCCCGGTAGCGGTGCAGCAGGAAAAGCAGCCCGAGCACGACGGCGAACCCGACGTAGCCCTCGAAGTCGAACCCGATGCTGACCGTCGCGATCACGCCGACGACCAGCGCCACCGCGAACTGCGGCGAGGTCGCGCTGCGGCCGCGCTGCAGCAGCGCCTCGACCGGCGACACCTCGTCGTCGACCTCGGCGAACAGCAGCCAGCCGATCAGGTAGGCGGCGATGCCCGCGCCGCCGTAGAACGTCGCGACGGCGAACGCCACCCGGATGATGATCGGGTCGACCCCGTACCGGCTGCCGATCCCGGCCGCCACGCCCGCGAGCTTGCGGCCCTGGCGTGGCCGCCGCGGGCGCGAGGCCCAGAAGTCCTTGAGCGTGTCCTCCACGCTCGACGCGGTGTGCCGCGCCTGGTTCGCTGTTCCACTCACGATGACCAGCATCGCGCCCGACCAGGGGGTTTCGCATCGGGGGCTGACCCTGACTTCGCGGTCAGGGTCGAACCCCGATGTGGCGCGCGCCCGCGCGTGTGAGCATTCTGGACGTGACAGCGGCGCTGCGGGAGCACGGAGCGGTGGAGACGGACATCGAGCGGTCCAGGACCGGGGTGGCGGTGCCGGGGGAGACCCGGGTGCACCGCCGCCGGACCGGTCGCGCCGTCGCTGGTGTCGCCGGGGGCGTCGCCGACCACCTCGGGGTGCCGGTGCTCTACGTGCGGGTGGCGTTCGCGCTGCTCGCGGCGCTGGGCGGGGCCGGGGTGGTGGCCTACGGGCTGCTCTGGATCTTCGTCCCGCAGGTGCCCGCGGACGCGCCCGCGCCGGAGGTCACCGGTCGGGAGCGGCAGCAGGCGTTCGGCCTGGTCGCCCTGGGCGCGGGCCTGACCATCGGCGCCGGGACGCTGTCCGGCACGGTCAACGGCTGGGTGGCGGGCGCGACCGGGGTGGCCCTGGTCGGCGCGGCGCTGGTCTGGCGGGAGGCCGACCAGTCGCAGCGGCGGCGGGTGCGCGGCGCGGTGCTCGGCGGCGGCGGCCGGGCGGCGATGATCAGGGTGCTCTCCGGTGCCGCGCTGGTCGCCACCGGCATCGCGATCTTCCTGATCAGCAGCATCGGCCTGGACCAGGTGCAGTTCGCGCTGCTGGCGGTGGTGGCCGCGCTGGTCGGGGTCGCGGTGATCACCGTGCCGTGGTGGTTGCGGCTGGTCCGCGACCTCGGCGAGGAGCGGCGGGCCCGCATCCGCACCGAGGAGCGCGCCGAGATCGCCGCGCACCTGCACGACTCCGTCCTGCAAACGCTTGCGCTCATCCAGAAGCAGGTCGACGCGCCGCGCGAGGTGCTCCGGCTCGCCCGCGGCCAGGAGCGGCAACTGCGCAGTTGGCTCTACGGGCCGTCCGGCTACGGCCGCGCCAGCGCGGCGGAGGGACTCGCGGGCGGCTCGCTGGCCGACGCCCTGACCCGCGCGTCCGGCGAGGTGGAGGACACCTTCGCCATCAAGGTCGGGCACGTGGTGGTCGGTGACTGCGAGATCGACGAACGGCTGATGGCGGTGGTCATGGCCGCGCGCGAGGCGATGGTCAACGCCGCCAAGCACGCCGGGGTCGCCGAGGTCTCGGTGTACGCCGAGGTCGAGGCCGAGAAGGTCACCGTCTTCGTGCGCGACCGCGGCAAGGGCTTCACCCCGGAGGAGGTCCCCGACGACCGGCATGGCCTCGCCGACTCGATCCGGGGCAGGATGGAGCGCAACGGCGGTGAGATCCGCCTGCGCACCGCCCCCGGCGACGGGACAGAGGTTCAGTTGCACATGCCGCGTGCGAAGGTGTCCACATGAGTGAGAAGCGCTTGGTCCGCGTCTACCTGGTCGACGACCACAGCATGTTCCGCGCCGGGGTGCGCGCCGAGTTGGACACGCTGACCGACGACATCGAGGTCATCGGCGAGGCGGGCACCGTCGGCGAGGCGGTGGCCGGGATCGGGCACCTGCGCCCGGATGTGGTGCTGCTCGACGTGCACATGCCCGACGGCGGCGGCGCCGAGGTGCTCCGGCAGGCCCGCAAGGCGTACCCGGAGGTCGTGTTCCTGGCCCTGTCGGTGTCCGACGCGGCCGAGGACGTCATCGCGGTGATCCGGGCGGGCGCCCGCGGCTACGTCACCAAGACGATCTCCAGCCAGGAACTGGTGACCGCGGTGCTCCGGGTGGCCGAGGGCGACGCGGTGTTCTCCCCCCGACTGGCGGGCTTCGTGCTGGACGCCTTCGCCGACCGGCCCGGGGCCGCCCCGATCAGCGACCCCGAGCTGGACCTGCTGACGCCCCGCGAGCGCGACGTGCTGCGTTTACTGGCCCGCGGCTACGCCTACAAGGAGATCGCGTCGGAGCTGTTCATCTCGGTCAAGACGGTCGAGACGCACGTGTCCAGCGTCCTGCGCAAGACCCAGTTGTCCAACCGCTACGAGCTGTCCCGCTGGGCCTCGGACCGCCGCCTGGTCTAGCGGGTGCCCGCGAGCGCGCCGGTGGTGTCCTCGGCGAGCACCGGTGACGGCGCCTTCTTCCGCCACCGCGTCATCCCGACCCCGACCAGCACCACGACCATGCCCGCGATGACCCGCAGGTTCAGGCCCTCACCCAGGAACGCGGCGCCGAGCAGCACCGACACGACCGGCAGCAGGTAGCCGACGGTGGTCGCGTTGGTCGGGCCCTCGTCGGCGATCAACCGGTAGTTGATGGCGAACGCGACCCCGGTGCCGAACACCCCCAGGATGCCGACGGAGATCAGCACGGCCGGGCTCAGGTGGACGGCGTCCAGGCCGCCGACCGGCAGGACCAGGGCGGCCATCGTGGTCGAGATGACCAACTGGGTGGCCGACAGCGCGAGCGGGGCGGTGCCGCTGCCGGTCATCAACCGGCCGACGTAGGCGTAGCTGACCGCGTAGCTCGCCGCGCCCGCCAGGATGATCAGCGACCCCCAACTGGCCAGGCCCGCCTGCTGCCACGGCGCGAAGATCAGTGTGGTGCCCGCGAAGCCGAGCAGCAGACCGCCCAGCCGCACCGGCCGCAGGTCGCGTTCGGACCGGAGGACGATCCCGATCAGCAACGCCCACAGCGGGGTGGTCGCGTTCAGCACACCCGCGACTCCGGAGTCGACAGTGCGCTCGCCGATGCCGAACAACGTGAACGGCAACGCGCTGCCGAAGAACGCCACGACGACCATCCGGGCCCACAGTCCGGGCGAGCGCGGTAACCGGTACCGCGCCGAGAGGCAGAGACCGAGCACCACGAGCGCCCCCAGGGTGCACCGGGTGGCGGTGATCTGCACCGGGTCCAACCCGCGCAGCGCCAACTTGATCCACAAGAAGCTGGAACCCCACACCAGCGCCAGCGCCCCCATCCTGAGGAGCGTCCCCCTACTGCTGACCATGCGTTTCGTCCTCCTGACCGGCTGTTCCACGGTCACGATGACTCAGCGGTCCTTCCAGAACAAGTGAAATGTCGTGCATGGACCGTTAAGCTGAGCTACATGCTCGACGTGCGCAGGCTCCAGGTCCTCCGCGCCGTGGTCACCAGCGGCTCGGTGACCGCCGCCGCCACCAACCTCGGCTACACCCCGTCCGCGATCAGCCAGCAGATCGCCGCACTGGAGAAGGCCACCGGCGTCGCCCTCCTCGAACGCGTCGGCCGCGGCGTCCAACCCACCGCGGCCGGTCGGCTCCTCACCGAACACGCCGCGATCATCTCCCGCCAGGTCGCCGAGGCCGAGACCGCGCTCGCCGACCTCCGCGCGGGCCACACCGGCAGGCTCGCCGTCCGCTACTTCGCCACCGCGGGCTCCGCCCTCGTCCCACCCGCCCTCGCCGAACTCCGCCGCGCCCACCCCGGCATCCAGGTCGACCTGAAACTGGTCGACCCCGGCGACCCGCTCCCCGAGGTGGCCCGCGGCGACGCCGACCTCGCCATCGTCGTCCACCCCCGGCACGCCCCCCGCGGCGTCCGGCTGATCCACCTGCTCGACGACCCGTACCGGGTGGTCCTCCCCCGCGGCCACCGCCTCGCGGGCAAACGCGTCATCAACCTCGCCGACCTCGCCAACGACCCCTGGGTCGGCGAATGGCCCGCGGGCGGCCCCTGCTGGCAAATCGTCCTCGACGCCTGCGCCGCCGCCGGTTTCACCCCGAACGTCATGGTCGAGAGCGAGGACTACACCAACGCCCAGGGTTTCGTCGCCGCGGGCCTCGGCGTCTGCCTCATCCCCGTCATGGCCCTCTCCAACCCCCACCCCGGCACCGTCGTCCGGCGCCTGCGCCACCCCGAACCCCTCCGCCAAATCCACGCCGCCACCCGCGAATCCGCCCACGACCAGCCAACCTTGACGACCCTCATCACCGCCCTCCGCACCGCGGCCGAGGCCAAGAGGTAGTCACCCCCCTTCAGCCCAGAAGCGGTTCACCCGGGCGATCGCCTCATCCCGCGACATGCGGGCGACGTCGTCTTCGGCAAGGCCGACTTTGCTAAGCAACACGAAAACCAGCTTCGCAGGCAACGTCTCGGCAGGCGCTCTCGGCACACCACGACGCGGTTTAGTGCCATCGCGCGTGCACGCCCAGAACTCCTCTTCGGACACCGCCAACTGGTCGCGCAGGATGTGCGCCCCGATGCTCCGGCCGTAGTCCGTGCGGTCAACGGGGTGCGACACCCGCGTCCGCAGAATCCGCCCGTCCGGCAGGTGCAGTTCGTAGGTGACGTGGTGGGTTCCGGTACGCCCTCGCGCGACGCGTACCCGCTCCCAGCCCTCGACCCGGCAGAACGCCTCGTGATCCCGCCTGCTCGGCCGGGGCCAGGTCACCGGGAGTCCCCCACCAGCCAATCACGCAACTGGTGGTCGTCGCTCAGGCTGACCAGTTGCACCAACCCCCAGTGATCCCGGTGGTTGGGCGCCTGCGAAAGCCGAGCCTGCCAGTCCTCGGCGTACTCCCGCAGCGCGACCACCATCTCGCCCACCGCCTCCTCGAACGTCGCCCCGTCAGCGGCCACCGGCAACCCCGGGATGAACACCGACCAGCCGCCCCCCTCGGCTACCACCTCCGCCCCCGACCCGATGATCGAGGCCAGCAAGTCCCGCATCCGCCCCACGTCAACCAGCGCGATCCGCACCCCGTCCCTGGTCACCGTCGCCACATGCCCCCGCTGCGCCGCGTCCAGCAACTCCTTCAAGTGCGCCCGCGCCGCCGTGTAGCTGTCCAGATGCACAGCGTTCACACCCACCTCCCTATCTGTGAACATGGTGAGCCGAGCGCTCAGGTACGTCAAGTACGTGACGTACCCGTGATCACGGTGACCGGTCTACGGCCAGGTCCGCCGGATGTCGTGCTCGCGAACGGCGTACGCTGCCGGGCCGCCGCGCGCTACGGCGCGGAGGATCTCTGTGCGTGATCTCTCGAACCGGTCGACCATGGCGTCCACGATGAGTCGCTGGTTGTCGAGGTAGAACAGGGTCGCGCCCATACGTTCGATCGGGGCGCGCTCAGCCTGTCGGCCTCTGATGCGACCGTCCTTGCACAGTGGGGACCAGCCTCGCTCCAGCCCGTAGGTGAGCCAATCCTCATCCGCGACGTGCTGCGCGTCGTCCGGGAAGTGCTCGGCTGCCCGGTGCACCACCCAGCCGAGTTCGGTCAGGCGTTCGGCGACCCTGCGGCCCAACCCGCGGTCCAGGAAAAACTCATGCGGCGTGGCTGGCATGAACTCGACAAATCGCTTCGACCTGGTCGTCGGCCAAATCGTATTCGTAGGCCACGGCGGAGAACGACTCCCCGGCGAGCCACAGGTCGACGATGGAGTCGACCGGGACCTTGCTCGACTTGAGCACCGGGACACCATGGCCGAACCTGGGGTCCAGGATCACCGGCGCGGCGTCCGGGTACTGCCGGAGTCGCAGGCTGCCCGCGAAATCGTCCGCCTGGTCCCATTCGATGTAGTGCAGGTACTCGTCGATGATCTGGCGGATCGGCTGTTGGTTGTCCCCGATCCTTGCCAATTCGTCACCGGCGTAGTGCACGAAGATGTCCACTCCGTCCGTGGTTATCTTCTTCGTCGCGAGGGCGAATGGCGTGTCGAACGTCTTGCGGATCTCCGCGGCAGCCTGCCTGATCTTCGCCATGCTCAGACCGAGGTCGCGCAGCGACCGCAACACGTACGCCTCGACCACCGCGACGAACGGGACTGACGCCCGCCCGCGCTTCTCCGGGGTGACCTGGTGGACCAGCGGTGTCCCGTTGGCTTTCTCGCCCAGCCAACGCCGCACAGTCGAGGCGGGAATCTCAAGATGGCGGACGACGTCCCGCGGGGTCAGCATCGGGTCGCGGAACTTGTCAACCACGCCCACGCACCTCCACCCGACCCCGCCTGCACCGACCTCATGACCAGCGCGAACCGGCTCATCATAGCGACCTGCGCCACCTACCTGGCGTAGGCGGCGGGGATGACGCGTCGGGCGCGTCTGCGTGTCACCATGGGTGCCATGGCACCTAAACTTTGCATCGCCCAAGATCCTGAGGCGGACGCGCTCCTGGAGGAGAGTCCGCTGGCGTTGTTGCTCGGTATGTTGCTTGATCAGCAGATCCAGATGGAGATCGCGTTCAAGGGGCCGTTCAAGCTTTACACGCGGTTGGGGAACAGGCTGGATGTGCGTGAGATCGCCGAGTATGACGAAGAGGCGTTTGTGGAGTTGGCGGTGACGCCGCCTGCTATTCATCGGTATGGGGGGTCGATGGGGCGGCGGGTGCGGGTGCTTTGTCAGTTTATCGTGTCCGAGTATGACGGGGATGTGACGAGGATTTGGGAGAAGGGGCTCAGTGCGGCCGAGGTGTTGAAGCGGCTCAAGGGGTTGCCGGGGTTTGGGGAGCAGAAGGCGAAGATTTTCTTGGCGTTGTTGGGTAAGCAGCGCGGGGTGCGGCCGAGGGGGTGGCGGGAGGCTGCCGGGGATTATGGGTTGGATGGGTCGCGGAGGTCGGTCGCGGATGTGACCGATGCGGAGAGTCTGGCCGAGGTGCGTGCCTTCAAGAAGGAAGCCAAGGCCAAAGCGAAGGCCTAACAGGCGATGAAAACCACGTCGGGTTCGCCGCGGGGGACGTCCACTGACAGCGTTTTCACTGACGGGAAACGTGTGCGGAGGGCGGATTCGAAGGTGCGGCTGGCTGATGCGCTCCAGACGGTCAGCATCCCGCCGGGGGTGAGGTGGGAGTGGAGGAGGGCGAGGCCCGCGTCGGAGTACAGGGTGGCGTTGTCCTCCGACAGGGTCCAGTCGGGGCCGTTGTCGATGTCGAGGCAGATGGCGTCGAAACGGGTCGGGGTGGTGTGCAGCCAGGAGACGAGGTCGGCTTGGACGCAGTCCGCGGTGGGGTTTCCGAAGAACTCCGCGTTCCAGCGGATGACGGCGGGTTCGCGTTCGACGACCACCACCGACTCGACGCCCAGGGCCAGGGCCTCGCGGAGGGAGAAGCCGACGCCGAGGCCGCCGATCAGCAGGCGTGGGCCGGGCATGTGCGCGACGGCGGTGCGGACCAGCAACCGTTCCGAGTCGCCCGCGCGGGTGTCCATGAGGAACATGCCGTTGGCGATGATCTCGTAGTGGGGGTCCGCGCGGCGTAGGACGAGTTCGCCGCAGTGGCCGGTGACGCGGTCGACGATCGTGGGTGAGTACATCGGTTCAACCATAGAAGTACATTCCTCCGGTGCATGTGACACCCCGCCCGCCGGTGATCCCCGGGTTGACCCTCGGCGCTCCCTTGGGCCAAGGCGGTTTCGGGACCGTGTTCCTCGCCCGCCAAGACCGGCTGCAGCGCGACGTCGCCGTGAAGGTCGACAACCGCGTGCTGCAAACCGACCGCGACCGTGAGCGGTTCCTCCGCGAAGCCCGTGCCGCAGCGCGACTATCCGGGCACCCGCACGTGGTGAACGTGTACGACGCGGGTGTAACCGTTGACGGTAGGCCCTACATCGTCATGGAACTGTGCACCGGCGGTTCCCTCGCCGACGTCTTGGCCCGGCGAGGACGGCTACCTGCGCACGAGGTTATCGAGATGGGCGCGCGGCTCGCCGACGCCCTGGCTCGCGTGCACAACTTGGGGATTCTGCACCGCGACATCAAACCGGCGAACATCCTGGTCAACGGGTTCGGCACGGTGAAGCTGGCCGACTTCGGGCTCGCGGCGATCCTGGACGCGCACGCCGAGAGCACCGTCACCGTAGGGGCGCTGAGCCCGTACTACGCTGCTCCCGAAGTCTTCGCGCATGCCGCTCCCAGCCCGCAAGGCGACATCTACTCGCTCGCCGCGACCCTCTACATGCTCGCTTCCGGTGCGCGCCCGCGTGACATCCCGTGGCCCGCGCAATCGTTGGACGGTTTGATCGCCGCCTTACGCGCGCCGGTATCTCCCATCGAGGACGCACCTCCCGCGCTCAATGCCGCCCTGCTCAACGCTCTTGCGGCCGACTCGTCCAGGCGCACTACGAATGCCGCGCAGCTAAGAGACGAACTCGACGGACTACGGCCAATCCGTCCGCTGCCAACGGTCTCCACCAACCGCGTCAAGGTCCTCAAGGCTGCGGCCGCCGTAGTAGTGGTTCCCGCTCTGGTAGCCGGTGGATTCTTGCTAAGAGGCCTTACCGGCACTGCCGGGACCACTACGCAGGCATCCCAACCGACTGCGGCAGCCGCCGCGCCTGCTGCGGCCCCGCCGGGCATGACCGCGTGCGCGGGTAGCGACATCAACGGCTTCTGCGTGCAGGACAAGTGCTTCGGGGGCTTGGTCAACATCGCCGACGTCGACATCAAGGCGCGGCCGACGGACTGCGGTGCCGAGCACAGTTGGCAGGCGTTCACCGGCACCTGGCTGCCCAAGGGCGCCGAGGACATGACCGGCACCGCGATCGCGAAGCTGCCCGAGGTCAGCCGGGTCTGCACGGCGGCGGTGATGACCGCGCGCACCGTGCCGGGTCAGAGCACCGACGGCTGGGAGATCGAGATCTTGCCGAGCAAAACGGGCAGTCCGGACCGGTCGTACCTGTACTGTTTGGCCAAGCCCAAGGGGGGCGAGCCGGACGGCAGCGTGTTCGTCACCGGCTGAGGCAAACCGACACACCCACCGGGGGAGTCATGCGTTACCGGCTGGCGATGGCCGTGACCGCGGCGGCGTTGGCGCTGACCGCCTGCGAGACCGTCCGCGACGCGTCGAACTCGGTGAGCAACAGCACCGACAAGGCGAGCGTCTGCCTGGACGCGCTGCGGCTGGCGAACTTCACGCCGAGCGCGCAGAACCTGGAGAAGACCGCGGAAGACGCCAAGAAAACCGCGGACGACCTGGGCAAACTGGCCGACAAGGCGGGGGACGCGACCCTGCGGGACGCCATCAACGGCATGGCCGACCAGGTCAAGTCGCTCAACGCGCCGAACCTGAACCCGGCTTCGGTCACCGACTGGGCGAAGAAGAAGGTCAACGCGTTCAACACCCTGGTGCAGGCCTGCGCGTGAGCGAATGAGCGACGGCCGCCTGCTGGAGGCGGCCGTCGTTCGGTATCGGGTTCACCGGCCCACCCCTCGTGATCGAGTGTCGAACAAGGTCGGGGTGGTCGGGTCAGACGTTGGTGATCTCCTCGATCAGCGCGTCGATGTCGAAGTAGTCGCTCTCGCTGCCCAGCGGCACGATGTCGGTGGTGGCGGCGAGGAACGACTGCACGGCGGCGTGGTCGAGCTCCAGCACGGCGTGCCCGTCCGGGGACTCGATCTCCAGGGCCAGCACCGGGCGGCCGCCGCTGGTGACCGGGGCGAGCCGGACGTCGCCGTCGCCGGTGGCGCGGACGAGGCCCTCGGCCAGCAGGTCGCGGCCGAAGATCCACTCGACCCAGCGGTCGGTGTCGGCCTGGAACGCGGCGACCACGGTGTAGGGCTCGCTGGCGCGGTAGGTCCAGCGCGAGCGGACAGGAGTGCTGCCGCCGTAGTGCGAGATGATCTGCTCGGAGTGCTCGGCGTCGGTGGTCATCTCGTTGCCTCCTGTCCTGGTGTTCGCGCGTCGGGTTGGCGAACTGTCAGCAGGGAAACGCATGTGGCGGCAGCCCGTGATGCCAATGGCGATACGTTCACGCTATCGGGGCATACAGGCTCGTTCGAGGCACGATTCAACCCGCATTCGGACCCCCGCTCGGTATATCCGGGGGATCCCGCAACCCATTGGTGGAGCCGGAACCGGTGGCCAACTCACCAACCGCCCGAAGACCCGAGTGGACTGTCCACCTGGGCGCTCCCGCCGCGCCGGTGAGACGGCGCCGCCCGGCACCGATGACGGACCCGTCGGCCCGGGTTCAGCCGAGCACGGTCTCCGCGATCTGGTCGGCCAGTTCCCCACTGGCCGCGGCGATGCCGGACCACCGGCGGGTCAGGTCCGGGTCGAAGTCCAACGGCCTGCCGTGCGCGTCGACCACCGCCCCGCCCGCGGCCGGGACCAGGACCAGCGCCGCCGCCAGGTCGACGATGCGCAGCGTGTCCGAGCCGGGGTCGACGAACGCGTCCACCGTGCCCTCGGCGACCAGCGCCGTCTCCAGGCAGGTCGTCCCCAGGACTCGCACCCGCCCGGCCCGGCCGGACACCCGCTGCCACGCCGCCGCGCTCGTCCGCTTGGGCCGCAGCAGCGACACCGACGCGCCGTCCAGCGACTTCCGGCCGGTCGTCCGGTATGGAGTGGACTGTCCAACCCGGGCCCACCACGACCGGCCGGTGTCCAGCCAGACCGTGAGCGCCTCGACCGCGATCGAGTCGCGGGTCAACACCGCCGAGAAGCACGACAGCGGGATGCCCGCGGCGGCGTTGGCGGAACCGTCCAACGGGTCGACGACCAGCGTCGTGGCGGAACCGTTGTCGACGAACCCGGCCTCCTCGGACAGCAGGTTCACCCGGTTGGCCTGCGCCGACTCGGCGATCGCGTCCTCGACCAGCAGGTCGACCTGCATGCTGGGCGTCCCGTCGGCGCCCATCGCCACCTCTTCCGAGAGCGCCTGCCGGGTATGCATCTTCCGCGCCGACCTGTACGCCGCCACGGCCGACGTGGCGGCGTCGTGCAGGACGGGGTTAACGCCTGCGGGTAAAACCGGCTCCGGTACCGGCCACGGGATGAAGGTCACCTTCGCACCGTAAAACACAACGACGGCCCGCACTGCCGAAACAGCGCGGGCCGCCGTGGCGGTGATGCACAGATCAGATGAGACCGAGGCCCTTGACCGCGTCGCGCTCCTCGACCAACTCGGCCACCGAGGCGTCGATCCGGGCCCGGGAGAACTCGTTGACCTCAAGACCCTGCACGATCTGGTACTCGCCGTCCGCGCAGGTCACCGGGAACGACGAGATGATGCCCTCGGGCACGCCGTACGAGCCGTCCGACGGGATCGCCATCGAGGTCCAGTCGCCCGCCGCGGTGCCCAGCACCCAGTCGTGCACGTGGTCGATGGCCGCGTTGGCCGCAGACGCCGCCGAGGACGCGCCGCGCGCCTCGATGATCGCCGCGCCGCGCTTGGCCACGGTCGGGATGAAGGTGTCGGCCAGCCACGCCTCGTCGACCAGGTCGGCCGCCGACGTGCCGTTGACGTCGGTGTGGAAGACGTCCGGGTACTGGGTCGCCGAGTGGTTGCCCCAGATGGTCAGCTTCTTGATCTCGTCCACCGGCACGCCCAGCTTCGCCGAGAGCTGCGAGATGGCCCGGTTGTGGTCCAGCCGGGTCATCGCGGTGAACCGCGCGGCCGGGACGTCCGGGGCGTGCTGCTGGGCGATCAGCGCGTTGGTGTTGGCCGGGTTGCCGACCACCAAGACCTTGATGTCCGACGCGGCACCGGCGTTGATGGCCTCGCCCTGCGGCTTGAAGATGCCGCCGTTGGCCGCCAGCAGGTCACCGCGCTCCATGCCCTTGGTCCGCGGCCGGGCGCCGACCAGCAGCGCCACGTTCGCCCCGTCGAACGCCTTCTTCGCGTCGTCGGTGACCTCGATGCCCGACAGCAGCGGGAACGCGCAGTCGTCCAGCTCCATCGCGGTGCCCTCGGCGGCCTTGACCGCCTGCGGGATCTCCAGCAGCCGCAGGTTCACCTTGGTGTCCGGGCCGAGCAGGGCGCCCGAGGCGATGCGGAAGAGCAGGGCGTAGCCGATCTGGCCTGCCGCGCCGGTGACGGTGACGTTGACGGGTGCCACTTGGCAGATCCTCCCGAGACAGACGGAATGTGTCAGCACAGGGAGGTCACGCGGCAGTCAAGTAGGTGCCCTGTCGGCGGCGTCGCCCGGCCCCCGGAGGCTACCAAGCCGGGGTCCGCGGCAACGGCCGGTGTTACCAGGGTCTCGACCCCTTCGGGTGGACTTGCCCCGACAAAGGCCGCTACCAGTGGGTATGCGACCGCGCGCGGTCTAATCATGAGGCCCGTGACGTTGCACGCCGCCGAGACCACCGTCCGGCTCGAACTGCTCGGGGAGGAACTGCGCCGCCACCGCGAGACGGCGGGCATGAGCCTGGCCGAGGTGACCGCCAAGACCGGGATCAGCACCTCCAAGCTGAGCAGGCTGGAGAACGGTCGCAGACCGCACAAACTCGACGACGTCGAGGCGCTGCTGGCCATCTACGGGGTGGGCGAGTCCCGCCGGGACGACCTGGTCGCGCTGGCCCGCGACGCCACCGAGCCGACGGCGTGGCCGGAGCAGCGGCCGTCGGCCACGCTGCGGGTGCTGGAGTCGAAGGCCGACATGCTGGTCGACTACCAGGCGACGCTGGTGCCCGCCCTGCTGCAGACCGTCCCGTACGCGCAGGCGGTGCTGCGCGAGGTCGACATGGCCGAGGAGCCCTCGGTCGAGGACCGCACCGCCGACCGCATCCGCAGACAGGCCGTGCTGCGCCGACCGCGCCCGCCGCGCTACTACGCGATCCTGACCGAGGCGGCGCTGCGCACGCCCGTCGGCGGCCACGACGTCATGCGCGGGCAGCTCAGGTACCTGATGGAGGCGGGCGAGAAACCGGACGTGACGATCCGGGTCGTGCCGCGGCTCGGGCACGGGCACCCCGGGCTGCGCGGGTCGTTCCGGCGCATGCAGTTCCCCAACCGGGGCGCGCTGGTGCTGCTGGAGAACCGCACGTCCAGCCTGTTCGTCGAGGACTCCGTCGAGGTCAAGCGGTACGACCAGGTGGTCGTCGAACTGCTCAGCGTCGCGCTGGACGAGGCGGCGTCGGCCCGGTTGATCGCCGAGGTCGGCGGCTTCAGCGGGTGAGCCAGCCGCCCTCGATGGTCAGCGCGACCGCGATCACCACGACGCCGAACAGGCCGTAGAGCAGCACGTCCACCGCCCGGCTGCGGATGGCGACCAGACCGGCCTGCTCGTCGCGCAGCACGATCCGCAGGCCCGCGGCCAGCAGCAGCGCCAGTCCGATCCAGATGGACCCCTCGCGCCAGTAGAACTGGAGGATCCGCACCAGGCCGAGGGCGACGACCGCCAACACCATGGCGAACGGCAGGTGGACCAGCGCGGGGTGCCTGCCGCGCCGCGGGCCGTCGCTCACGCCCGCAGGTTCCGCTCGGCCGCCTCGACGGTGTTGCTCAGCAGCATCGCGATGGTCATCGGGCCGACGCCGCCGGGCATCGGGGCCAGCCAGCCCGCGACCTCCCGCACGTCCGCGTGCACGTCACCGACCAGGCCCGCGTCGGTGCGGGTGACACCGACGTCGAGCACCGCGGCGCCCGGCTTGACCATGTCCGCGGTGATCAGGCCCGCGTTGCCCGCCGCGGCCACCACGATGTCCGCGCGGCGCACTTCGGCGGCCAGGTCCTTGGTGCCGGTGTGGCAGAGGGTCACGGTCGCGTTCTCGCTGCGGCGGGTCAGCAGCAGACCCAGCGGCCTGCCCACCGTCACCCCACGACCGACGACGGTGACGCGCGCGCCCGCCAGCGGTACCTCGTAGCGGCGCAGCAACTCGACGATGCCAACCGGCGTGCATGGCAGCGGACCCGAGTCGCCCAAGACGAGCTTGCCGAGGCTGACCGGGTGCAGACCGTCGGAGTCCTTGGCCGGATCGATCCGCTCCAGGACACGGCCCGCGTCGAGGTGGCCCGGTAGCGGCAACTGCACCAGGTAGCCCGTGCAGTCGGCGTTCGCGTTCAGTTCCTCGACGACCGCTTCGAGTTCGGCCTGCGTGGTCTCCGCCGGGAGGTCGCGGCGGATCGAGTTGAGGCCGATCTTCTTGCAGAAGTTGTGCTTGCTGCGCACGTACGCGTGCGAGCCGGGGTCGTCGCCGACCAGCACCGTGCCCAGCCCGGGGACGACGCCGCGCTCGGCGAGCGCCGCGACCCGGACGCGGAGCTCGTCCAGGATGGCGTTCCGGGTTGCCTTGCCGTCAAGGATCGTCGCGGTCACGGTCGTCATCCTCTCACTGGCCGATTCCGCGCCGCGCGCCCACTGGGCACCGCCGCCACCCCCGCCGCGAGCAGGGTGACCGCCACGCCGACCACGGTCGTCGGCTCGATCCCGGCGGTGGTCACGTCGAACAGGACGGCGGCGGCGACCTGCCCGGTGATCAGGCACAGGCCGACCATCAGCACGCCGATGTGCCGGACCGCGAACACACCGGTGGAGATACCGACCACCCCGAGAGCCCCACCCGTGTAGAGCAAGAAGTCCGGTGGGAGGTGCCCCGGTAGACCTCGCACGAGGGCATCGATCGCGCACGCCACTACGAGCAGCACGGTGCCCACGACGAAATTGACGAAAGAGGCGAAGGCGACGCTACCGCAGGCGATACGCACCAACCCGTTCGCCGCCTGAGCCCACCCAATGGCCAAACCCGCCAGGGCAGGCACCAACGACAGCCACAACCGAGACGGCGAGTCGAACTTGTCGGACACGGCGACGGCGACGGCCACGACGGCCATGACCGCGCCCGTGGCCCTTGTCGGCGTGATCGGCCGTGGTTCTCCCGGACCGAAGCCCGCGCGGTCGGTCAACAGTCCACTCAGCACCTGACCGGACACCCCGGCCACGGTGAACATCGCCACACCGAGCAGCGCCACCGTCAGCCCCTGCGAGGTGACGAAGAACGCGCCGCCTGCCCCGCCGAGGCACTGCCACGGTCGCAGCCGGTGCGTCCTGAGCGCCTGGACGAACTTCGGCGCGGCGGCCCGCGCGGTCGGTAGGACCAGCACCCCCGCGAACAGGATCACCAGGCCGATGCTGAAGGAGATCACGGCGGCGAACAGGCCGTCGCCGATCCGCGCGCCCAACTGCCCGTTCACCCGGCTCTGCGTCGCCAGCGCCACGCCGCCCAGCACGGTCACCAGCACCGCGGCCACCTTGACCAGCGGCGTCTTGTCCGTCACAGCCATCGGTGCCGCACCGCGTGGACGGCCAACTGGAACCGGGAGGTCGCGCCCGCGTGATCCATCAGGCGCTGCAGGTGCCGGAACACCGTGCGGCGGCTCACCCCGAGCTGCCGGGCGATCGAGTCGTCGTTCGCCCCCGCCGCGAGCAGCCCCAGCAACCGCTGCTCGATGGGCTGCACGGGCGACGGCGCGCGCGCCCCGGCGTGCAGCGGCACGGCTAACCGCCACGACGCCTCGAACAGCCCTATCAGCGCCGACAGCAGGCTGCTCGGGCGCACCACCAGCAGCGACCGGTTCACGTCCGCCTCCGCGACCGGCAGCGACACCGTCGCGAACTGCTGGTCCACGATCGTCAGCTTCACCGGCACCTCCGGCAACACTCTTGCCTGCTCGCCCGCCGCCACACACGGCTGGATGTTCTGCGTGTACCTGCCGGGGTCCTCGATCGCGGCGCGCGCGTAGACGACCTTGTAGGTCACCTCGCCGCGCGCCAACTGCTCCAGCTCGGCGTTGTTCACGTGCCCCTCGGTGAAGTACGGCGGCGAGTCCAGCCTACGGATCTCCGACCGCGCGCTCAGCTCCATCTGCTGGATCCGCTGCGCGATCGCGGTCCCGGTGACCACCTCGATCAGGTCGTCCGTGCGCTGCGGCGACACGGCCCGCCGGAACGTGTCGTACGCGTTGAGCGTGGCCACCCTGGCCTGCTCCAACTCCGACTCCCGGCGGCGGCTCAGGATCTGCAACCCGGACGCGGGCGGCACCGGCGTCACCGTCCGCCCGTCCGCGCCACCCGCGCCGACCAGCCCCGCGTCGATCAGGGCCCCCACGGCGGCGGCCACCTCGGCGGGCGGCTCGACCAGATCGCTCGCGACCTGGTCGACCGTGGTGGGACCGGTACGCAGCAGGTACAGGTAGGCGCGGATCTCGGCCCCGGGCAAGCCAAGCCTGCCCAGGTGCGGCGCGAGGTCGCCGTCGGACATGGTGCTCCTCACAGATGGCCGCGCGGGTTCGCGCGGAGCAGCAGGTTGGCACAGATGTGACGTTGACACCAAACCTCACACCGACGCGTTCCGCCCGCTCGACTCCGGCGCTCCGACCGGCACCCTGACCGACACGACGGCGGCCACCAGGACCAGCGCCGCCGCACCCGCGGCCGCCGCCGCGGGGCCGACGTGGTCGAGCAGCCACCCGCTGACCGGGAGGGTGATCGCCGAGCCCACCGTCGCCGCCGTCATCACCCAGCCGAACACCTCCGCCGCCCGACCCGGCGGGGCCAACTCGCCGATCCGGGAGTTCGCCGCGGCCAGCGCGGGCGCGATCGCGACCCCGCCGACGGCCAGCACCAGCCCGATCAGCCGCGCCGACCCGGTCGCCACCGGCGGCAGCACCGGCACCAGCGCCGCGATCCCCACCGCCATCAGCAGGATCCGCCGGGACAACCGCGGCGGCGCCGACCGGGACCCGACGACCAGGCCGCCCACCGCCGACCCGATCGACCACACCGCCACCAGCGCCCCCGCCACCGCCGAACTGCCCGCGTCCCGCGCCCAGGCCACCACGGTCATGTCCAGTACGGTCAGCGGCGCGACCACGCACATGCTCATCGCGAGCGCCCACGCGATCCCCGGCGTCCGCAGCACCGACCCGTCCGGGCTCCCGGCCCGTGGGACGGGGGTGCGCAGCCCGGTCCGGTGCAGCGCCGCCGCGAACCCCGCCGACCCGGCCAACGCCAGTCCCGCGCAGGTCAGCACGCCCGCGCGACCGCCCGCCACCGCCACGACCACGGCGATCAGGACCGGCCCGACCACCCACAGCAGCTCCTGCAGGGTGGCCTCGACGGTGAACAACGAGTGGCGCGCGGCGGCGTCCGGGGCCAGTCTCGGGTACGCCGCGCGCGCTATTTGGGTGACGGGCGGTTGGGCCAGTCCGGACCCGCAGGCCACGGCGGCGGCTATCGGCCACCACCCCGGGCCGACCAGGGAGGGAGCGAACGCGAGCGCGGTCATCCCGATCGCGTAAAGGAGTGAAATGGCGATCAAGAGCCTCGCCGGGTCACCCTGGTCGGCAGATCTACCACGCAATGGGCCACCAACGGCGACACCCACCGTGTACAGACCGCTCACCACCCCGGACGCCACGTACGACCCGGTCCACCCGGCGACGAGGAACGTGGTGGCGAGCGGGGTACCCGGCAGGTGCAGCCTGCCCAGCAGTGACCAGGCCAGCACGCTCGGCAGGCCGCGGACGGTGAGGAGTTGACGGTATGGCCCCAGCACCCGGCCACTGTGCCCCACACCACCGGCGGACCGACACCGATATGTCATTGTCGACGTCGTCAGCGCTGGCAGACCGGTACCGACCGATCCACCGTATGCCGAAGGCATGCCCTCAGGAGAAGATGTCACCGTGGCACTACCGACGCAGCTGAACCCGACCGAACAGGACGCCCTGGTCAAGCAGATCGGTCTGGCGCTGCTGCGCGGCGCCCCGCAGCGGTGGGCGTCCATCGTCGTCGAGTACCGCGCCCTCGGCCGCTACCTGGAGACCACGGGCAAGGTCACCCTGCAGGACGAGACCGCGGCCGAGCTGCCGGTCTCCCCCGACATCGCGATGCTGTTCACCCGGCTGCGGGCGGGCATGTACCGGGAGGGCCGGGGCACCTGGTTCAACGCCCGCTACCAGCTCGACCAGCCGTCGGCGTACAACCTGGAGTACGACCGGGACGAGCCGCCGTGGGCCGCGCCGCCGCCCCCGCCCGCCTACGCCGACGACCTGCGGATGTTCCCCCGCGAGGAGGAGAACGTCCCGGAGTGGCTGACCCGCCGGATGGCCGCGCTGAAGCCGCCGTTCCGGGTGGCCCGGATCTTCGACGGCAAGGGACCGACCGGTCCGCTGGTCAACCGCCCGCCGGTCGAGGACGGTGAGCGCGACGCCGTCCTGCGCTACCTGGACGACGCGCCGCTCGCGCTGCCGCACCGGGGCGTGGACACCGACCACATGGACCCCGACGGCCGCCAGGGCGTGCCGGTCGCCTTCCACACCGACGGCGTGTGGATCTGGCCCGCCGCGGTGAACTACTACCTGCGCGTGCACGGGGTCGCGCCGGAGCCGGAGCTGGTCGACCACATCCGCCGGTCGGAGTTCACCCTCCCGCAGGTCGAGGAGCACGTTCGGGCCAACGCGGCCGCGTTCCTGAACCGGGGTAGGCCGCCGCGACCGCTGCCGGTCAACGGCACCAATGGCACCAACGGCGTGTCGGTCCCGCCCGAGCCCAACCAGCCCCGCCTGCCCGACCCGCGCTCGGTCCAGCCGAAGGTGACCGCGGGCGCCCCGACTGAGCTGCCCGTGCTGCCCGAGCTACCGGCTGAGGTAGCGCTACCGGAGTCGGCGGCGCGTGCGCCGGAGGCCCCGTGGCTGCCCGACGCCGAGCCCGTCGAGGACCGCGCGGGTACGGCCGACATCGCCAGCGCCTTCGTCAACGCCGGTGAGCGGGGCTCGGTCGCCCCTTCCAAGAACCCCACTGTGCCCAACCCGCCCAACGAGCCCACCGAGTCCGGGCAGTTCGGCACGGCCTTCGACGCGTTCAGCCCCGCGCCGGTGAACGTGGAGAACCCGCCCCCGTGGTCGCGGACCCCCGCGCAGGAGCAGGCCTGGGCTCCCGCCGAGGTCGAGCCCGCCGAGACCCCGTGGACGCCCGAGGCCCCGGAACCGGCGGTCGGCCAAGCCCCCGAGTCGGCCGCGGGCCCGACCTACACCGAACCCCGCAACGGCCACTCCCACGGCGACCCGCACGACGCTGTCAGCGCCGTCAACGCCGCCGAGCCCGCCCCCTGGGAACGCGCGCCAGAACACCCCCTCGACGTCGGCACCCCCGCCGCCGAGCCCACGGCCCCCTGGCAGCGCCAGACCGAGCCGTGGCAGCCGGAGGAGGAGAGCACCGCCCCGTGGCAGCCGGTCGCCGAGAGCGGCACCTGGCAGGCCGACCAGGGGCAGCCCTGGAACGCCCCCGAGCCGCCCGTCGACCAGTCGTGGCAGCAGCCGGTGGACCAGGCCCCGTGGCAGCCCGTCGGTGGCGACCAGCCAGGCCTCCCCGTCGCGCCGGACCAGCCCGTGTGGCAGCCGGAGCAGACCCACCACGAGCGACAGCCCCAGCACGGCGAACCCGCGCCCCAAGACCAGCCGAACGGCACGTGGCAGCCCGAGCAGGCCGCGCCCGCCCGCCACGAGAGCGAGCCGTGGCAGCCGCAGGAGCCCCCGACCGCGTGGCAGGCCGACCAGGCGCCGCAGCACCAAGAGCAGCCGACGTGGCAGCCGGACCCGCCCCAGCAGCCGGTGGCCGACCAGCCCGCGCAGTTGTCCTGGCAGCCCGAGCCGCCCGCCGACCAGCCTCCGCAGTCGCCATGGCAGCCCGAGCAGCCCGTGAACGCTGCTGAGCAGCCTGCTCAGCAGCCTTGGCAACCCGCGAACGTCGCCGACCAGCCCGCGCAGTCGCCGTGGCAGCCCGCGGATGTGGCCGACCAGCCTGCCCAGCAGCCTTGGCAGCCGGAGCAGCCCGCGAGCGCCGCCGACCAGCCCGAGCAGTTGTCGTGGCAGCCGGGGAACTCGGCTGAGCGGCCCGCTTGGCAGCCTGAGCAGCCGGTGAACGCTGCGGACCGGCCCGAGCAGTTGCCGTGGCAGCCGGAGCAGCCCGCGAATGCGGCTGACCAGCCCGCTCAACTGCCGTGGCAGCCCGAGCAGCCGGGGAACTCGGTTGATCAGGCCGCCCAGTTGCCGTGGCAGCCGGAGAACCCCGTTGAGCAGCCCGCCTGGCAGCCTGAGCAGCCGGTGAATGGTGCCGACCAGCCCGTCCAGCCGTGGCAGCCGGGAAATACGGCTGACCAGCCTGCTCAGCAGACCTGGCAGCCTGAGCAGGCCCACGCGGCCGACCAGCCCGTCCAGCAGCCGTGGTTGCCCGAGCAGCCCGTGAGTGCGGCTGAGCGGCCTGCCCAGTTGCCGTGGCAGCCCGAACAGCCTGCGACCGTGGCCGACCAGCCCGTCGAGCAGTCGTGGCAGCCGGAGCAGCCGGTGAGTGCGGCGGATGGACCCGCGCAGCCGCCGTGGCAGGCTGAGCAGGCGGTGAACGCCGGCGAGCAGTCCGCTCCGCAGTCCTGGCAGTCGGAGCAGGTCCCGGCCGCTCGGCAGGACACCGACCAGCCCCAGCAGTGGCAGGCCGAACCCGTGCCCGCTGCCCGCCAGGAGCCCGAGGTCCCGTGGCAGCCCGAGCAGGTTCCCGCCGCGCGTCAGGAGCCCGACCCGGTACCGCCGTGGCAGCCCGAGCAGGCTGCGCCGCAGTGGCAGCCGGAGCAGGTCGCGTGGCACGCCGACGCGCCGGTGGCGCGGTCCACCGACGGTGACGTGCCGGGGCACATCCAGCCGGACTTCGCGCCGCCGCAGGAGCCGGTGGTGCGGACGCCGCCCGCTGCCGCGCTGCCGTCGTCGGGTCCGGCGGCTGAGGTGGTCGAGCACCTGCGCACCCGGCTCGGTGACCTCGGTATCGCCCCCACCCGGTACCACATCGGGTCGCCGTCGGGCGCCGGGTGGACGATGGAGCAGACCGGCGAGGGGTGGCGGGTCGGCTGGTTCGACGAGCACTTCGTCGCGCCCGCCGTGTTCGAGGACGTCGCGGACGCGTCGGCGTTCCTGATCGGCAAGATCATGCTCGACCAGCCCAAGCAGGCGGAGAGCCTGTTCACCCCGCCGCCTGCGAAGCCGGAGCCGCCCGCCCCGGCCCCGGTGTTCGACGACGATGACGACGACTTCGGGGTGCGCAGGCCGCCGCAGCCCCGGCCGGTGCCGCGCAAGCCGGAGCCGCAGCCGCCGGTGCGCAGGCCGGACCCGGTGCTGCACCGGACCGAGCCGACGTCGCGCAAGCCGCAGGACTGGCCGATCCAGCCGCGCCCGGGTGAGCCGCCGCTGACCCTGTTCCGCGGCAAGCAGTTGATGGAGCTGTCCCCCGGGATGGAGATCGACCGCTACGGGGAGCCGGGCGGCAACCTCACCTACGCCGCGGGCACCCCGTTCGAGCGACGCTCATTGGTCCCCGAGTGGGTGAATCGCCCGTACCGCGCGTACCGGGTGGTGAAGCCGACCGAGGTGCTGACCGGGGTGGCGATCCCGTGGTTCGAGCAGCCCGGCGGCGGGGTGGCCTACCTGCTGCAGACCTCGGTCGCCGAACTGCTGGACCGGGGTCACCTGATCGAGGTGGACGACCGGGACGCGCCGAGCAGGCCCTGAGTCAACCAACCACGAGGCCGTGCGCGGCGGCGAACGACACGGCGGTGTCCAGGTCCACCCTGGCGCCGCGCAGGTTGGCCCCGACCAGCCCGTCGGCGTCGAGTCGCGCGCCGCGCAGGTCGGCGCCGTCGAGTCGGGCGCCGCGCAGCCGGGCCCCGGTGAGGTCGCTGTCGCGCAGGTCGACCTCGCGCAGGTCGGCCTCCAGCAGGTTCGCCTCGCGCAGCCGCAGCCCGCGCAGGGTGGTCTTGGTGAGCGCGGCGCGGGCCAGGCTGACCAGGGTGAGGTCGGTGTCGCTGATCTTGATCGGGCGGAACCGGACGTCGGTGAAGGTGGAGCCGATCAGCGTGCAGCCGGTGAACTCGCTGTCGGTCAGCGTGGTGCGGTCGAACACGCAGGTCCGGAACGCGGTGAGCCGGTGCGCGGACTCGCCGAGGTCGGCTCGGGTGAACGTGCAGTCGACGAAGACGCACCGGTCGGTCGTCACGCCGCGCAGGTCCGCGCCGCTGAAGTCGCACTCGACGAACTCGCGCTGCTCCCAGTGCTGTTCGTGCAGGTCGGTCTCGCTGAAGTCCTCACCGGTGGTTTCCACCCGGCCAGCCTGTCACGGTCCGGCGACACAACCGCTAGGGGACGACGACGACCGGTCGCGCGGCGTCGGTGATCAGGGCTCTCGGGACCTTCCCGTGGCGGGACCGCCCGACCACTATGCAGTCGGCGCCCGCCTGTTCAGCGGCGGCTTCCAGGCCGCGGGCGGCGTCGCCGGTCATGTGCACGACCTCCCACGGCACGCCGATCGGGTCCAGGTAGCGGGTGGCGTCCAACCGCAGTTCGTCGGCGTAGGCCTCGGCGGCCTCGCGAACACCGGAGACGCTTACCCCGGACCAGTACGCGGGGTTGTTGAGCTGCTCGACGTAAACGAGCAGCAGTCGGGCGTGTTCGCGGCGGGCCAGACCGGCGGCCCAGGCGAACGCGTTCAGCGACGGCTGCGTGCCGTCCACGCCGACAACGATGACCGCGAGCCCGTCCTTCACGACTCCAGATCGTAGGCCGCGGCGTGTTGGCCCGGCCTGTGTTCGGCGATCAAGAGCGCTGGATGGACTGGGCGAAGGCGAACACCATGTCCGGGTCGTAGTGCCGGGCGACGGTGTCGAGCTTGCTCAGGTTGGGGCCGTAGTAGGCGATGCCCCAGGCGGGCATGGCGGCCTCTATGTAGTTGACGTAGCCGCCCTTGGCGCCGACGCGGCCCAGTGCGTCGCGGACCTCGGCGACCGCGCGGGCCGCGGCGGGCCCCTGGTCCACTGTGGTCTTCTGGTAGATCTGCACGGTGGCCAGCGCCGCGCGGTGCGGGAACGCGGTGGCCGTGGGGTCCACTCTGGACACCGCGCCGCCCAGCGAGTCCAACTGCAGGTCCATGTCGACCCGGTCCTTGACCAGGTCGACCAGGGCGGCCGGGTTGGCGAGCCGCTCGGGCAGCACCCGCGACGAGGCGACGAAGGTGCTGCGCGGCAGCTTGTCCGGGGTGCACTGGGCGACCGGCACCTGGGCGCACCCGGCGTAGTAGCGCATCGCGTCGAGGTACGACTTCTGCTGGACGAACCGGCTGGTCGGCTTGCCGGACGCGGTGACCAGCCGGTCCAGCAGCGGGTTCACCCCGGACGGCGGACCGACGAAGCTGCCGCTGATCTTGGCGCGGGGCTTGCCGCCGCCGCTGATCACGATGGTCGACCACAGCTCGTCCGGCGCGGCCGCCGTCCAGTCCTGCCAGGCGCCGAGGACCTGCGGTGCCGAGCCGTCGGGGTAGTCGAGGTGGAAGACGGTGACGGTGGGCGCGGGCTCGGTGGAGAAGGTGAACGAGGTGACGATGCCGAAGTTCCCGCCTCCGCCGCCGCGCAGTGCCCAGAACAGGTCGGCTTCGTTGCTCGGTGTCGCGGTGCGGACAACGCTGTCGGCCGTGATGATCTGCGCCGACAAGAGGTGATCGCAGGTGAGGCCGTACTTGCGCGCGAGGACGCCAAGACCGCCGCCCAGGGTCAACCCGGCGATGCCCACGGTGGGGCAACTTCCCGCGGGTAGGCACCGGCCCGCCGCCGCGAGGGCGGCGTAGACGTCGATGAGGCGCGCACCGGCGCCAACGACCGCGGTGCCATCGGGGTGGACGTCCACACCGGACATTGACCGCACGTCCACGACGAGGCCCGCGTCGGGCACGGAGTAACCGGCGTAGCTGTGCCCACCGGAGCGGGCGGCGATCGGCAGGTAAGAGTTCCTGGCCAGGGCCACGCAGGCTTGGACGTGGTCACTGGTCTTGCACAACGCCACCGCTGCCGGGCTGCGCTGGTCGTACAGCGGGTTGAACGACTTCCGCGCGGCGTCGTAGCCGTTCTCGCCGGGCTGCAGGAGAGCGCCGCCGAGTCGTTGGCGCAGGCCGTCCCAGTCCGGGGGGACCTGCGGCGGTCGGGTGCTGGATGGCTCGGGCACGGCGGAGGGAGTACCACCGGTCGGGGCGGGTTCCCCGGATTGTCCGCTCACCGAACACGACGCGGCGGTGACCGCCGCGCCGACCCCCACGGCGCCGACGCCCGCCGCCCGCAGGAACGACCTCCGGTTCAGCATCGTGCCAATCCTCCCGCCGCCGCCATCGTGCACCGCTGGTCGTGCCGTGGTTCCAGTAGACGCGGTTCCAGTAGACACTGGCCGGAGCCTAAACACAGCCCTGGCGCTGCGGATTGTGACGCGCGGTGGTCCAGACCCCGGTGAGTTGTCCACAGGCTCTCGCGCGCCCCTGTACCCGAGCGCCAACCGGTGGCAGGGTTTGCGGCGTGACAAAGTCATTCGCATCCAGCGCCGACCTGGAACAGAAAGTCGAGACGTTCACCGAGCTCGCCGACGGCGTCTACGCGCTGACCGCCGAGGGTGACCCGAACGTGGGCGCCATCGAGGGCGAGGACTTCCTGGTCTGCTTCGAGGCCAGGGCCACCCCGGTCGCCGCCCGCCGCTGGCTGGCCCAGTTGCGCGAGCGCACCGACAAACCGGTGCGCTACCTGGTGCTCAGCCACTACCACGCGGTGCGGGTGTTGGGCGCGAGCGAGTTCGGCGCGCAGGAGATCATCACGCACGAGACCACCCGCACGCTGATCGCCGAGCGCGGTGAGGCGGACTGGGCCAGCGAGCTCGGCCGGATGCCCCGGTTGTTCGAGGAGCCGGACAGCGTCCCCGGCCTGACCTGGCCCACCTTGACGTTCACCGAACGGATGGTGATCCCGCTCGGCGGCAACCGGGGCGAGTTGATCCTGGCCTACTGCGGTCGCGGGCACACGGCGGGTGACATCGTGGCCTGGCTGCCCAAGCAGCAGATCCTGTTCGCGGGCGACCTGGTCGAGGCGCAGGCCGCGCTGTACACCGGCGACGCCTTCCACGACGACTGGGCCACCTCCACTTTGGACGCGGTTGGCGCCTACCCGGCGGAGGTCCTGGTCGGCGGGCGCGGCGCGGTCGCGCACGGCCGTCCCGCGGTCGAGGCCGCCATCGCGCAGAGCCGCCACTTCCTCGACGAGCTGCGCCGCCTGGTCGGCGAGGTGCACCGCCGCGGCGGCACGGTGGGTGAGGCGTTCCGGGCCACGCACACCGCGCTGGCGCCCGAGTACGGCCGCTGGCCGATCTTCGAGCACTGCCTGCCGTTCGACGTGCAGCGCTACTGGGACGAGCTGGACGGCAACGACTGGCCGCTGATCTGGACCGCCGAGCGCGACCGCGAGGTGTGGGCCGCCCTGCAGGAGGACCGGTGAGCGAGCCGGTACTGGTGGTCGGGGCGGGCCCGGTCGGCATGACCGGCGCCCTCGTCCTGGCCCGGCACGGTGTGCCGACCGTGGTCGTCGACGCGCTGCCCGGCCGGATGCTGGAGGGCAGCCGGGCCATCTGCGTGCAGCGCGACGTGCTCGACGTGCTGGAGCGGGTCGGCGCGGGCCACGACATCGTCGACCTGGGCGTCACCTGGTACTCGGGGCGGATCTTCTACCGCGAGCACGAGGTGTTCACCATGACGCTGCCGGTGCCCGCGCCGGGGCACTTCCCGCCGTTCGTGAACACGCCGCAGAACAGCATCGAGGGCGTGCTGGAGCGGCGGGTCCTGGCCGAGCCGCTGATCGACCTGCGGTACCGCACGAAGGCCGTCGACATCAGCCAGGACGACACCGGGGTCACCCTGCTGGTCGAGGGTCCGGACGGTCCGGAGTCGCTGCGCGGGTCGCACTGCGTCGCGGCGGACGGCAACCGGTCGACCATCCGCAAGCTGGTCGGGCTGCCGTTCGAGGGCCACTCGTTCGGGGACAAGTTCCTGATCACCGACATCCGGGCCGAGTTCGACTTCCCGGTCCCGGAGCGGCGGTTCTACTTCGACCCGGACTGGAACCCGGGCCGCCAAGCCCTGCTGCACCCGCAGCCGGACTCGGTGTGGCGGATCGACTGGCAGGTCGGCGACGAGTACGACCTGGCGGACGAGCAGGCCACCGGCGCGCTGGACAAGCGGATCCGCACGGTGATCGGCGACATCGACTTCGAGTTGGTGTGGGCGTCGCTGTACCGGTTCCACCAGCGGCGGGTGCCGACGATGCAGGTCGACCGGGTGTTCCTGGCGGGCGACTCGGCGCACATCATGAGCCCGTTCGGCGCGCGGGGGATGAACTCCGGGTTGGCTGATGTGGAGAACATCGCTTGGAAGATCGCGGCTGTGCGCGGAGGGTGGGGTGGGCCGGGGTTGTTGGACAGCTATGACCTGGAGCGGGGGCCAGCCACTGACGAGAACCTGCGGGTGACGAAGGCGACGATGCGGTTCCTCTGCCCGGCGGATGATGACGAGTGGGGGCGGCGGCGGGAGGTCCTGGAACGCAGCGTGACTGATCCGGCGGCGAGTGCGGAGATCGACTCGGGGAAGTTGTCGGAGCCGTATTGGTACTTGGAGTCGCCGTTGACGACGCGGGCGGCGCCAGAGGTGATTGCGGGCTTTCCGACGGAGCCGGGGGTGGTTCGGCCGGTGGTGGCGGGGGTGTTGTGCCCTGATTTCGCGTTTCCGGATGGGAGTCGGTTACGGGATCGGTTTGGGGCTCGGTTCACGTTGTTGACCTCGGTGGAGGTTGGTGTTCCGGTGGTTGCTGATCCTGCTGATCCTGGGTATGGGTTGACGGTGGTGGTGGTGCCGGAGCAGTCGGTGGTGGATGTGTCCGCGGGCGTGCTGGTTCGACCGGATGGGTTTATTGCGGCGGTGCTTTCGGATTTGGGGGAGTTGGGGGGTGCGTTGCGGCGGGCGGCGGGGTGGTGACTGCTTGTCGCCTGGCGGCGACGCCGCTGGATTGCGCCAGATTTTCGCGGGCGGTGCCCGCTGGGGTGAAGTTGTTTTGTTTGGGGCCCCTGTGCGGTGGCCTGGGTAAGGCTAAAAGGCGGGGCCACTGGAAAGCGTGGCCTTACCCGCCTGCCGGCTTAGGCCACCGCTCCCCCCAAACAAAACAACTCCACCCCAACGGGCGGTTGGGATCGGCGGGTTTCGAGGCGCGCGGGGCGGGCTGGCGGCCTTCGTTGATTGGGGTGGGGTTTTGAGGCGCCCGGTGCGGGAGTGGGGCTTCGTCGATGTGGGTGGGGCTTGGTGATTGGGGTTGGGTGGGGTGGGGTGGGGGTGGTGCTTATTCCCACTCGATGGTGCCGGGGGGCTTGCTGGTTACGTCGAGCACGACTCGGTTGACTTCGGCGACCTCGTTGGTGATGCGGGTGGAGATTCGTTCGAGGGTGTCGTAGGGGAGGCGGGTCCAGTCGGCGGTCATGGCGTCTTCGCTGGAGACGGGGCGCAGCACAATGGGGTGGCCGTAGGTGCGGCCGTCGCCTTGGACGCCGACGCTGCGGACGTCGGCGAGGAGGACGACCGGGCACTGCCAGATGGTGCGGTCGAGGTTGGCGGCGGTGAGTTCCTCGCGCGCGATGGCGTCAGCGGCGCGGAGGGTTTCCAGGCGGTCGGCGGTGACGGCGCCGATGATGCGGATGGCGAGGCCGGGGCCGGGGAAGGGTTGGCGGTGGACGATGGTTTCCGGGAGGCCGAGTTCCAGACCGACGCGGCGGACCTCGTCCTTGAACAGGGCGCGCAGCGGCTCGACGAGGTCGAAGTCGAGGTCGTCGGGGAGGCCGCCGACGTTGTGGTGGCTCTTGATGTTGGCGGCGCCGGTGCCGCCGCCGGATTCGACGACGTCGGGGTAGAGGGTGCCCTGGACGAGGTAGCGGTACTTGTCGCCGCCCGCCTCGGCCTGCAGGTCGAGTTCGGCGGCCTCGAAGACCCGGATGAACTCGCGGCCGATGATCTTCCGCTTCTGCTCGGGGTCGGTCACACCAGCCAGCGCGGTCAGGAACCGGTCGCGGGCGTCGACGGTGACCAGGCGGATGCCGGTGGCGGTGACGTAGTCGCGCTCGACCTGGGCGCGTTCACCGGCGCGGAGCAGGCCGTGGTCGACGAACACGCAGGTCAGCCGGTCGCCGATGGCCCGCTGCACCAGGGCGGCGGCCACCGCCGAGTCGACCCCGCCGGACAGGCCGCAGATCGCCTTGCCGGAGCCGACCTGGGCGCGGATCCGCTCCACCTGCTCGTCCACGATGGACGCCGTCGTCCACTGTGGACGAATACCGGCGATGTCGTGCAGGAACCGGCGCAGCACCTCCTGGCCGTGCGGCGAGTGGTGCACCTCGGGGTGGTACTGCACCCCGGCGAACCGGCGCGCGGTGTCCTCGAACGCGGCCACCGGGGCGCCCGCGCTGCTCGCGGTGACGGTGAAGCCGTCCGGGGCCTTGGTCACGCAGTCGCCGTGGCTCATCCACACCGGGTGCCGCGCGGGCAACCCGTCGTGCAGCACGCCGCCGGTGCCGCCCACGTCGGTGCGGCCGTACTCGCGGGTCCCGGTGTGCTCGACGGTGCCGCCGAGCGCGCGGGCCATCGCCTGGAAGCCGTAGCAGATGCCGAACACCGGCACGCCCGCGTCGAACAGGGCCGGGTCGACGGTGGGGGCGCCGTCGGTGTAGACGCTCGACGGTCCACCCGACAGGATGATCGCGACCGGGTCCTTCTCGAGCAGTTCGGCGACCGACGCGGTGTGCGGGACCACCTCGGAGTACACCTGCGCCTCGCGGACCCGGCGGGCGATCAACTGGGCGTACTGCGCGCCGTAGTCGACCACCAGGACCGGGCGTTGACTCTCCGTCATCTGGCCTCACCCTTCCGTTGGCACGGAAGCCGCGAGCACGCGGGGAGCGGTCCCCATCGGCGCAGCGTCCATGTCGAGACATGTCTGTGCGCCGACCGGTCCCTCCCTGGGTTTCTCTCCCGGAGATGCCTGCCCGCAGGTCGCGCGGGCTTTCCGTGACGCTCGAACCAGACCCGCGCCCGCGTTCGGCGCGGCGGAACCCTAGTCACCACCGTCGGTCAGCCACCGCCATCCTAACCCGGGGCCTTCTCGGCCAAGCCGCGCGCCCCGCCGCGGCCTACCGTTGAGCCATGACCGACGAACAAGACGCCCAAGACGTCGTGGTGGCCAAGCCGCGCCCGTTCTGGGTGGCGGGCAGGCCGCAGAGCAGCGAAGACACCCTCGACGTCCGCCACCCGTACGACGGCACCGACGTGGCGACCGTGTCCGTGCCCACCCCGGAGCACGTGGAGGCCGCGATCGCCGCCGCGGCGGCCGCCGCCAAGCCGCTGCGGTCCGCCCCCGCGCACCTGCGGGCGGCCGCCCTGGAGCACGTCTCGCGCACGCTGGCCGAGCGCACCGAGGAGATCGCCGAGACGATCACGGCGGAGAACGGCAAGCCGCTCAAGTGGTCCACCGCCGAGGTCGGCCGGGCGGTGTCGGTGTTCAAGTTCGCCGCGGAAGAGGCCCGCAGGCACATCGGCGAGCTGCAGCGGCTGGACACCGACGGCAACGGCGAACGCCGCCTCGGCCTGATCCGCCGCAGGCCGCGCGGCCCGGTGCTCGCGGTCGCGCCGTTCAACTTCCCGCTGAACCTGGTCGCGCACAAGGTCGCCCCGGCGCTGGCGGTCGGCGCCCCGGTGATCGTCAAGCCCGCGTCGGCCACCCCGCTGTCGGCGCTGCTGCTCGGCGAGATCCTGGCCGAGACCGACCTGCCGCCGGGCTCGTTCTCGGTGCTGCCGGTGCGCGGCTCGGCGATGTCGACGCTGATCGAGGACCCGCGGCTGCCGGTCATCTCGTTCACCGGGTCCACCGGCGTCGGCCACGGCATCACCCAGGCCGCGCCGCGCAAGCACGTGGTGATGGAGCTGGGCAGCAACAGCGCCGCCATCCTGTGCCCGGACTGGACCGACCTGGACTTCGCCGCCACCCGGATCGCGACCTTCGGCAACTACCAGGCCGGGCAGTCGTGCATCGCGGTGCAGCGCGTCGTGGTGCACCGGTCGCTGGCCGACGAGTTCCTGCCCAAGCTGGTCGCCGCGGTCGAGGCCCTGCGCACCGGCGACCCGCACGACCCGAGCGTCGACGTGGGTCCGCTGATCGACGAGAAGAACGCCGAGCGGGTCGAGACCTGGGTCCGTGAGGCCGTCGCCGCGGGCGCGACCCTGCTCACCGGCGGCACCCGGGACGGCGCGACCGTCGCGCCGACCGTGCTCAAGGACGTGCCGTTCGCGGAGAAGGTGTCCTGCGAGGAGGTCTTCGGGCCGGTGCTCGTGGTCTCCGTGGTGGACAGCGTCGACGAGGCGTTCGAGATCGCCAACGGCACCGACTACGGGCTGCAGGCGGGCGTGTTCACCCGCGACCTGCAGACCGCGTTCCGCGCGTCGGCCGAGCTCGAGGTCGGCGGCGTGGTGATCGGCGACGTGCCGTCGTACCGGGCCGACCAGATGCCCTACGGCGGCGTCAAGGGCTCCGGCACCGGCCGCGAGGGCCTCCGGTCGGCGATGGACGACTTCACCGAGGAGCAGGTCATGGTGCTCTCGGGCATCGAGCTGTGACCGTCCGAACCGGTCATCCCGCCTCGGTCGCCGCACCGGGTCGGGGTGACCGGTTCAGCGGAAGTCCCGGGACTTCCCGGCGATCCGCAGGTGCAGCGTCCGCAGGTGGTCGGCGTAGAGGCTGATCACGCCGCCGGACTTCTCCAGCGTGCCCCGGACCAGCAGCGCCGCGCTGGTGCGGGCGATTCGGCGGTAGCGCACCCAGAGGCCCGGCGAGCACACGACGTTCAGCATGCCGGTCTCGTCCTCGATGTTCAGGAACGTCACCCCGCCCGCGGTCTGCGGCCGCTGCCGGTGCGTGACGGCGCCACCGACCAGGACGCGTGTTCCACCGTCCATTTCGGATAGACCGGCGACCGGGACCGCGCCGAGCCGGTTCAGTTGTTCGCGGGCGAACTGGGTGGGGAAACTGCCGGGGGACAACCCGGTCGCCCACACGTCGGCGACGGCCAGCTCCACATCGTCCATTCCCGGCAGGGTCGGCGCCTCGACGCCGACGCTGGTTCCGGGCAGATATCCCTTGCCCTCACCGGCGACCGCACCCGCCGCCCACAACGCTTCCCGGCGTTCCGAGGTGAAACAGCCGAAAGCGCCCGCCGTCGCAAGAGCCTCGATGTGCGCGCGGGTGAGGGTGACTCGACGCGCCAGGTCCACCATGTCCTCGAACGGGCTTTCACCGCGGGCTTCCGTGATTCGATCGGCCAGGCTTTCGCCGATACCGCGAACCGTGCCGAGCCCCATCCGGATCGCGCCGGACTCCAATGTCGGGTGAGTGGTGCTGGCGTTGATGTCCGGCCCGAGAACCACCACCCCGTGCCGCCGGGCATCGGCGACCAGCGACTGCGGCGAGTAGAACCCCATCGGCTGGGCGCGCAGGAGAGCGGCGCAGAACGCGGCCGGGTGGTAGAACTTGAACCACGCGCTGGCGAAAACCAGGTACGCGAAGCTGAGCGCGTGGCTCTCCGGGAAGCCGAAGTTGGCGAACGCCAACAGCTTCGCGTAGATCCGGCCCGCCAGGTCCTCGTTGATCCCGTGCGCGGCGGCGCCTTCGTAGAACCGTTCCCGCAGCCGCTCCATCCGTTTGGTGGACCGCTTCGACCCCATCGCCCGGCGCAGTTCGTCCGCCTCCGCCGGGGTGAAATCGGCGACGTCGACGGCCATTTGCATCAACTGCTCCTGGAACAGCGGGACACCTTTGGTCTTCTCCAAGGCGTTGCGCAGCAGGTCGTGGTCGTAGGTGATGTCCTCTTCGCCGTTCTTGCGGCGGATGTACGGGTGCACCGAACCGCCCTGGATCGGGCCGGGGCGGATCAGCGCCACCTCGACCACGAGGTCGTAGAACTCCCTCGGTTTGAGGCGCGGCAGGGTGGCCATCTGCGCGCGGCTCTCCACCTGGAAAACCCCGACCGAATCGGCGCGGCACAACATGTCGTAGATCTTCGGGTCGTCCAGGTCGAGCTCGCCGAGCTCGACCTGCTCGCCCTGGTGTTCGTGCACGAGTTCCACCATGTAGCGCAGGGCGGAAAGCATGCCGAGGCCGAGCAGGTCGAACTTCACCAGCCCGACGGCGGCGCAGTCGTCCTTGTCCCACTGCAGCACGGTCCGGTTGGCCATCCGGGCGGGCTCCACCGGGCACACCTCGCTGACCGGCCGGTCGCAGATGACCATGCCGCCGGAGTGGATGCCCAGGTGCCGGGGGAAGTCCTCCAGTTGCCCGGCCAGTTCCAGCACCGTGTCCGGCACGTCGAGGTGGTTGTCACCGACGGTGCTGGTCAGCGGCCCCCACCGGTCGATCTGCTTGCTCCACGCGTCCTGCTGCCCCGGCGAGTACCCCAGCGCCCGCGCCATGTCCCGCACGCTCGACTTGGCCCGGTAGGTGATCACGTTGGCGACCTGCGCCGCGTGCCGCCTGCCGTGTTCCCGGTAGACGTACTGGATCGCCTCCTCCCGCCGGTCCGACTCGATGTCCAGGTCGATGTCCGGCGGCCCGTCCCGTTCCGGCGCGAGGAACCGCTCGAACAACAGCTCCCACCGCACCGCGTCCACATTGGTGATGCCCAGCGCGAAGCACACCGCCGAGTTCGCCGCCGACCCGCGCCCCTGGCAGAAGATCCCGTTGTCCCGGCAGAACCGCACGATGTCCCAGACGACCAGGAAGTAGCCGGGGAAGTTCAGCTCCTCGATCACCGCCAACTCGTGCGCGATCTGCGCGTGCGCCCGCGGCGCTTCCGCCGCCGACCCGTACTTCTTCGCCGCACCAAGGTAAACGAGCTCTCGGAGGTAGGTGATCTCGGTGTGGTCTCCCGGCACTGTGAACGGCGGCAGCTTCGGCGCGACCACGTCGAGGTCGAACGACAACGCGACCCCGAGCACCGCCGCCCGCTGCACCGCGCCTGGGTACCTGTGGAATCGGTCGTGCATTTCCTTGCCGGTCCGCAGGTGCGCCGTTGGCGCGGGTGGCAGCCAGCCTTCCAGGTCGTCGAGGCTCCGCCTGGCCCGCACGGCCGCCATCGCGGCCGCGAGTCTGCCTCTGGCGGGATGCGCGTAGTGCACGGCATTGGTGGCGACTGTTGGGAGACCCAGGTCTCGGGCCATTCCCGCCAGGAGGTCGTTGCGTTTGGAGTCGTCCGGGTAGCCGTGGTCGATCAGTTCCACGAACACCCGGTCTTTGCCGTAGTCGTTCGTGATCAGCCGCAACTGCTCGAACGCCGCCGCGGGGCCGTTTTCTGCGAGCGCCTTGCGGACAGCGCCCTTGCGGCAGCCGGTGAGGACGACGCAGTGATCGCGGGTTTCCTCGGTGATGTCTCGGCGGTTGAAGCTGGGGTTGCCCTTCTCGTTGCCGTTGAGGTGGCCGGTGGTGAGGACGCGGCAGAGCCGGTGATAGCCCTCTTGGCCGTCGGCCAGGAGGAGAAGGTGCTCGCCTTCCGGGTCGGCCTCGCCGTTCTGGGGTTTGGTCAGGCCGAGGCTGAACTCGGTGCCGAAAACCGTGCGGATCCCGACTTCCCTCGCCGCTTCGGCGAACCTGACGACGCCGTACATTCCATTGTGGTCAGTGATGGCGATGGCGTCCAGGCCGAGGAGGGCTGCTGCTTCGACGAGCTCCTCGGGGTGACTGGCGCCGTCGAGGAAGCTGAAGTTGCTGTGGCAGTGCAGTTCGGCGTAGGGGTGGCGGGGGGTGTCGGTGTCATCGGAGGGTTGGAGGGGGAAAGGGGTGTGGTAGCGATCGCGGTGGTGGGTCCAGGCGGGGCTGTCACCACCGTCGCCGGTGGTGGGGGGACGGCCGGAGAGGATGCGTTCCAGTTCGGACCAGCGGACTGGGGGGTTGTTCCAGCCCATGGGGGCCTTTCGGTGGGTGTGTTTGGTGGTGTGCTTGTTGGTGGGTGGTTTTGTCGGTGGTGCTGGTTAGGGTGTGTATTTGGGGGCTCAAGTTTGGGTTGATCATGGTTTGTGGGCGGCTGATCTTGTCGGTGGTTGCGGCTAGGGTGTGTATTCGGGGGCTTTGGAGCGGGTTGATCATGCTCGGGGCGCGGGTAGCCCATCTTGTCGGTGGGGTCGGTTAGGCTGTGTATTTGGGGGCTTTTCGGCTGGTTGATCTTGGTGTGAGGGGTCTCTGGGCCTCGCTGCGCTCGGGTTTCGGCCTGGTCGCCTTCGGCGACGCCGGCGCTTGGGCGCCAGATTAAAGCTGGGGTGCCCGTTGTGGTGAAGTTGTTTTGTTTGGGGCCCCTAGCGGTAGCCTGGGTAAGGCTAAAAGGCGGGGCCACTGGAAAGCGTGGCCTTACCCGCCTGCCGGCTTAGGCCACCGCTTCCCCCAAACAAAACAACTTCACCACAACGGGCGGTTGGGATCGGCGGGTTTCGAGGCGCGCGGTGCCGGTCGGTGGGCTTCGTCGATGGGGCTGGGGGTTTCGAGGTGCGCGGTGCTGGTTGGTGGGCTTCGTTGATGGGGCTGGGGGTTGCGGGGCGCGTGGGTGCCGGTTGGTGGTGGGGCTTGGTGGGTGTGGTGGTTGTCTTGGTTGGTGGTGTGAGTGTGGTGGTTGAGGAGGGGCCGCCACCCCGCCCGTGGTTCCGGTGGGGTGGCGGTGCGGTGGGGGCTAGGGGGGGGGGGGGGGGTTTTCGGGGGAGTGGCGTTGTTCGGGGATGAGGGTGGTGAGGTCGAACAGGTCCAGCCACTCGTCGAGGGTGGGGTCGGTTGGGGACATCAGTCGTATATTCCTTCCACGGACCATTGTTCGTTTTCGCGGACCAGTAGTAGTGCGTCTTGGGTGTCTTGAGCGTTCTGAGTGGGGGGGTTGGCCAGGAGGACCTGGAGGCGGGCGCGGCGGCGGGCGTTGGGTTGTTCCCACCAGCGTTCGTCGGCGGGCCAGGGGCCTGCCCAGGCGAGGACGCGGCGGGGGGTGCCGTTGACGGAGACCTCGTCGGGGTGGGCGGTGAGGGTGAAGCGGCCGGTGACGCCGACGTCGGTGCCGTTGGTGTCGAGGACGGTGGCGGGGACGGGGGGGGGGGGGGGGGGGGGGGGGGGGGGGGGGGGGGGGGGGGGGGGGGGGGGGGGGGGGGGGGGGGGGGGGGGGGGGGGGGGGGGGGGGGGGGGGGGGGGGGGGGGGGGGGGACGCTGCCGGGCCAGGGGGGATTTGTGGTGGGGGTGGGGGGTTCGTCACCCCAGGGGGTGAGGGTGATTTGGTCGGCGGGGGAACGGCCGCCGGTGTGGGTGGGGGTGAGGACGGCGTTGGGGCCGAGGAGGCCCTGGACGTGGACCATGGCGCGGGCCGCGCGCTGCTCGTCGGCGCCGCCCTGCCACAGGGCCGGTTGCATGGCGTGGCCGTCAACGGTTTCCTCGGGGTCCAGGCGGAGCAGGGTGATGCCGGATGTGGGGCGGTGCGGACCTCGTAGCCAACCGTCGAGTTGCCAGCGGACTCGGTCGGCGATGCCGGACGGGGTGAGCGGGTCGGCGCAGCGCCAGACCCGGGTCAGGGTTTCGCCGGTGGCGGTGGCGGCGTGGATGGCGAGCCGGGTGCAGGCGAGGCCGTGTGCGGCGAGGGTGTCGTGCAGGCGCTCACCGAGGGTGCGGGCGGCGAACGCGGCCGCGTCGACCCGGTCGATCGGTGGGTCCGGGGTGTGCGTGACGAACAGGTCGACCGGTGGGCGCCTGCGTGACGGTGGCCGCTGCTCCAAGCCCCGCGCCAACCGGTGGGCGTAACCGGCGTCGGCACCGAAGCGGGTGTTGACGTCGGCGGCGGACAGCGCGGCGAACGCGCCCAGGGTGCGGATTCCCAGGCGCCGCAACAGGTCTACCAGTTCCTCACGGTCCGGTAACTCGTGCACGCCGAGCGGGGCCAGGAACTCCGGGCTGCGGTCCGGCGGGACGACGCGGCCGCGGCGGGCGGCCAAGGTGGCGGCGAACAGGCCGTCGGCCACGCCGACCAGGGATTCGGCGCCGGTGCGGGCCGACACCTGGTCGATGATCCGCTCGGCCGCGGCCTCCACCGACCCGAAGTAGCCCGCGGGCCCGCGCGCGGGCACCGCGACCAGGCCGGGGGTGACCACCTCCACCCCCACCGCGAGTTCCTCCACGGCGGCGGCGACCGGTTCGAACAGCCGGGCGTCCCGGTCGACGTCGGCGGGCAGCACGGCGATGTCCGGGCAGCGGCCCTGCGCCTCCCGGCGGCGCATCCCCGGCGTCACCCCGTCCCGCCGGGCCTGGGCGTTCGCGGTCGCCACCCGGTTCGCGGCGACCACCACGGCGGGCGCGTCGACCGGCAGCCCCGCCGCCATCCCCGCGGCGACGACCGGCCAGTCGGGGCACCAGAGGACGAGCAGACGGGTCATGGGGTTCTCCAGGTAGCGGGGGTTTCACCAGGTAGCGCCGTGCGGCTCGAACATATGTTCGAACTCGGGCGGCGTCAAGGTGAGCCTCGCCCGGCGCGGTCGGGCCGCCGCGCCACGGCCGCGGGCGTGCACGTCGACCACGCGCCCGGTCAGGTGGCCGTGCCCTTCGCCCAGGCCGGACCAGGTGCTGCCCGCGACGGACAACTCCACCTCGGCCCCCGACCACGCCCCGAACGACACGAGCACGGCCCCCCGGCTCCGCGCCCGCGCCGAAAGCCTGCGCGCCAACGAATCCACCACCCGCGCGCCGACGACGACCACGTCGAACCCGTCCAGCAGGGCCGTCACGACCGCCGTCAGCTCGCCACCCGGCCGGGGCACCACCGCGGTCCGCTCCAGCGCCACCCCCGCCTCCGCCGCGGCGGGCAACCCCAGGTCCGGCAGGCCGACCACGGCCACCCACGACCCCTCCGCGCTGGCCCGAGCGAGCAGCGCGAGCAACAACCCGGACGACCCGCGCACGGCCACCGTCCCACCGCGGCGTAGACCGCCCCAGGGGAACAGGGCCGCCAGGTCGGGGTGGACCGGCAGGACCTCGGGGCCGCTGAGGCCGCCGGGAACGCTGGGAATGCCGTGGAAGGTCTGTGGGCTCGAATGCGCCGACATTGTTCAGCCGCCGCAGGATCAGGCAAGCGCGCCGCGGACGCGTTGGGACGTACGGGGATCTCGGGCCTCGTGGGCCACTTGTGTGTTGGACGCTGTGTTGTTGGCCGACACTGTTGGCCAACACTTGCCGGCCAACGCTGGCCGGCCAACAAAAGCCGGTCGGCGTTGCTGCCCGGTGCCGTCGCGGTTGGTGAGCGGTCGCCGCCTGCTCCCGCGTACTTCCCCGCGCGGGGAGCAGGCGGCGACCACACCGCGCCACCCCCACGGTCGCAGCACGCGCGCCGCTCATTTCGCGCGCGATGCGAGCCGTGGGGGAGACGGCGGTCGTGACGGTCGGCCTCGACTCCGGCCATCACCTCGAACATCTGTTCGATGTCTGAAGAATACCCCAGCCGCGCCCCATGTCAAACCAGTACACACAGGACTTGTGGACAAGCCCCAAACGCCAGGAGGGGGCCGCCGAAGCGACCCCCTCCTGGAACGGTAACTAGTGCGCGAAGTGCCGGGTCCCGGTCAGGTACACCGTCACCCCGGCCGCCTCCGCCGCGGCCAGGACCTCCGGGTCGCGGACCGAGCCGCCCGGTTGGACGATGGCGCGGACTCCCGCGTCCGTCAGCACTTCCAGCCCGTCCGGGAACGGGAAGAAGGCGTCCGAGGCGGCGACCGAGCCCTTCACGCGGTCGCCCGCGCGGGCTACCGCGAGGCGGGCGGCGTCGACGCGGTTGACCTGGCCCATGCCCGCGCCGACGGTGGCGCCGTCGCGGGCGAGGAGGATGGCGTTGGACTTGACGGCGCGGCAGGCCCGCCAGGCGAAGACCAGGTCGGCGCGGGTGGCCTCGTCGACCGGTTCGCCCGTGGCGAGGGTCCAGTTGTCGGGGTTGTCGCCGTCGGCGTCGATCGTGTCGATGGTCTGGATGAGCACGCCGCCGGTGATGGGGCGCAGTTCGGCGCCCGCGCGGCGGGGCGGCTCGGCGACCAGGATGCGCAGGTTCTTCTTGCGGGCCAGCACTTCCACCGCGCCGTCGGCGTAGCCGGGGGCGATGACGACCTCGGTGAAGATCTCCGCGACCTGCTCGGCCATGGCGACGCTGACCTCGCGGTTGGCGGCGATGACCCCGCCGAACGCGCTGGTCGGGTCGCAGGCGTGCGCGTTGCGGTGCGCCTCCGCGATGTCCACATCGGATACCGCGATGCCGCACGGGTTGGCGTGCTTGATGATCGCGACGCAGGCGGCGGTGTGGTCGTGGGCCGCGCGCCAGGCGGCGTCGGCGTCGACGTAGTTGTTGTACGACATGTCCTTGCCGTGCAACTTGGTCGCGGTGGCGAGACCGGTGGAGCCGTCGCCCTGGATGTACAGGGCCGCGCTCTGGTGCGGGTTCTCGCCGTACCGCAGCACGGCGCCGCGCTGCCAGGTGGCGCCGACCCAGCCGGGGAAACCGGAGCCCTCGTCGTCGGGGGCGAGCACGTTGCCGATCCAAGACGCGACCGCGACGTCATAAGAGGCGGTGTGGCGGTACGCGGCCGCGGCCAGCGACTGCCTGTCGGCCAGGGTGAACCCGCCCGCGCCGACCTGCTCCAGCAACCACTTGTACCGCGACGGGTCGACGACGACGGCGACGTTCGCGTGGTTCTTCGCCGCCGCGCGGACCATGGCGGGCCCGCCGATGTCGATCTGCTCCACGCACTCGTCCGGCGACGCGCCGGAGGCGACCGTCTTGACGAACGGGTACAGGTTGACCACGAGCAGGTCGAACGGGGCGATCTCCAACTGGTCGAGCTGCGCCACGTGCGCCGGGTCGCGCAGGTCGGCCAGCAGCCCGGCGTGCACCCGCGGGTGCAGCGTCTTGACCCGGCCGCCGAGCGACTCGGGGAACCCGGTGACCTCCTCGACCGGCGTCACCGGCACCCCGGCGTCGGCGATGGTCTTGGCGGTCCCGCCGGTGGAGACGATCTCCACCCCGGCCGCGTGCAGACCGGTGGCCAGCTCAAGCAGGCCGGTCTTGTCCGACACGCCGATCAGCGCGCGGCGGATCGGCCGCCGCTGCTCGGCCCCAGCGGATTCGGTCACGGGATGCTCACCTTTCGTCCGTCCACGGTGTAGCCCTGCGCGGCCAGCCCGCCGACCACGTCGACCAGCAGCCGCCGCTCCACCGCCTTGATGCGTTCGTGCAGGCCCGGCTCGTCGTCACCGGGTTCGACCGGGACGGGTTCCTGGGCGATGATCGGTCCGGTGTCCACGCCGCCGTCGATCAGGTGCACGGTGGCGCCGGTGACCCGCACCCCGTGGGCGATGGCGTCGCGGACCGGGTGCGCGCCGGGGAACGACGGCAGCAGCGCCGGGTGCGTGTTGATCAGCCGCCCGCCGAAGCGGTCCAGGAACGCCGGGCCGGTGATCTTCATGAAGCCCGCCGACACGACCAGGTCCGGTTCGTGCGCGGCGACGGCCTCGGTCAGCGCCACGTCCCAGGCGGCCCGGTCGGCGTGGTCGCGGGTGCGGACGGTGAACGTCGGCACGTCCGCGCGCTCGGCCCTGGCCAGCCCCTCGATCTTGCCGCGGTCGGCGCCGACGGCGACCACGCGGGCCGGGTACGCCGGGTCGGTGCCCGCGTCGAGCAGGGCTTGCAGCAGGGTGCCCGATCCGGAGACCAGGACGACGACCCTGGCCGCTGCGGTCGGTGGGTACTGGGTGCTCAGCGTTGTCTCCTGCGACGGCGGGGACGGTGTGCGCCCAGCGTAGGCCGTGCGTAGTCGATCTTGCTCAGCGCCCCGCGGGTGGCTCTCCGGCGTCCTCCGCCTGGTCAGCCCCGGGGTCCTCGGCGGAGTCGGCGGGGGAATCCACCGGGGAATCCGCCCGCTCGTCCGGGGTGTCCGGGTCCTCGTCCGATTCGTCTTCGGTGTCTTCGACGTCTTCGATGTCGTAGTCCTCGTCGTCCGCCGCCTCGGGCTCGACATCGGGTTCGACATCGGGCTCGACCGGGAACTCGGGTCGCGGCCCGGTCAGCCACGCGACCAGCCCGCCCGGCACCGAGACCCAGACCACCAGCGCCAGCGACAGCCACGCCGCGCGCATGTCCAGCGGGTGGAACGGGCCGCCGCCCAGTGCCCCGCCCGCCGAGCCGCCGAGCACCGCGAACGCCAGCGCCACCACGACCGACGCCACCGCCACCGCCCGCAGCCGAAACCGCGGCGACTCGCTGACGTCCCGCAGCACCCACCCGACCAGCGCGCCGACGGCGGCGGGCAGCGCGAACAGCAGGAACCACCACGGCGCGGAGTGCTCAGGCAGCGCGCCCAGCAGCGGCAGCGGCGGCACCGGTCCACCCGCGAAGTCCACAGGGGACACCACGACCGAGCCGAGCGAGAACCCCGGTCCGGCCGCGAACCCCGTCGCCGCCACCACCGCGTTCGGCAGGTATCCCAGCGACAGCAACAACATCCCGATTCCGCCGCCGAGGCCTTCGACCGCGAAGAGGTTCTTCACCGTCGAGAAAGACAACAACAACGACACCGTCAGCACGAACGCGCCGGTGGCCACCAACGCCACCACCGCGAGCACGCCCGCGCGCAAACCGCGCAACGCCACGGCGTCCATCCGCTCCGAAAGCAGGTGGGACAAACCGGCTCGGGGCAGCACACCGACCGCGGAAGCCAGACCGGACAACAAAGCCGGGTAGTACAGGCCCGCCATCGGATCCACCGAGATCTTCCCGCCGGACCCCAACAACGCGACGGCCAGTCCCACCGCCGCGTGCGTCCCGGCGATGGCCAGCACGACCTGACCGCCCTCGCGCGGCGTCACCACGTCCAATCGGTCGGCCGCGGCCACGGCGGTGCGCCAGACCAGCACCAGCACCAGCAGCGTCGGCAGCAGCGGCAACGCGCCCAGTTCGTGGCCCTCGATCCGCACCGGCACCTGGTAAGCGGCCAGCCAGCCAGGCACCGCGGCCGCCAGCACGCCGTGCGTGGTGAACAACGCGCGCGCGGCGATGGCCGTGACCAGCGCCAACACCGCCGCCACGGCCGCGTACCCGGTCAGCAGCGGCCCCAGCGCGGCGACCACCAGCACCCGCGCCCGGATCGACCGGGGCACGAACACCGGGTCTTCCTCGACGGCCTCCAACAGGTCGGTGCGCGGCATGGCCCCCACTCTGACAGCCGACCCGCACCGGACGGGGCAGGCACGCCGCCATCCACCGATCCGGTGAAAAACCCCCGGGAACGCGATCGGGCGGGACGGCCGGGTGGCCGTCCCGCCCGATCGGCGGTCTGTGGTCAGTTCACTGCGGGTACCCGCCGGGCGGCGTGCCCGGGTTCTGCTGCGGCTGGCCGAACTGGCCCTGCTGGGGGGCGAACGTGGTCTGCGAGCCCGGCTGGACCGGCGGCTGCGGCTGGCCGTAGCCCGGCTGCTGGAACTGGCCGGACGGCGGGTTGTAGCCACCGGGCTGACCGAAGTGGCCGTGGTGCTGCTGCGGCGCCGGGGGCTTGAGCACCCCGGCCTCGAACAGGTACGCCACCACGGCGGCGATCGCCTGGAGCAGGCCGAAGATCAGCACCATGATGCCGCCGGCCTTGAGGTCGCCGGGGAAGGTGAACACGGTGAACAGGAACGCCAGCGTCGCGCTGAGCACCACCGCGACCGACGGCAACCCGACCTTCTTGTCCCCGGCGAGCACGGCGGGCAGCGCCAGCAGACCACCGGCGAACAGCAGCGCGGTCACCCAGCCGAAGCCGCTCTCGTAGAAGCTGTAGCCCGCGCTGATCGGGGCGAAGCCCAGGAACAGGTTCAACGCGCCGAGCCCGATGACCACGAGGTGCAGGGTCTGCGCCAGGGTGAACTTGCTGCCAACCGGTCCCGGCGGCGGTCCGAACCCCTGCGGCGGCTGTGGCTGCGGTTGTCCCGGCCCCGGGTATCCGCCCGGCGCACCTGGGTAGGTCATCGCGTGCTCTCCTCAGCGACGAAGAAACTTCAGAGCCAACGAAAACGCTAGCCCATCCCTTGACCGTTCGACGTCCGCCGGTCCGCACCGGTTCCCGAACGGGTGAAAACGGGCGTGGGGCCGGACGCTACACCAGCGCCCGGCCCCACGCCCGAACAACCACTCCCGCTACCCGCGGGCGGCGAACAGCTCCCTGGCCAGCGCGGCGGTTTCGGACGGCGTCTTGCCGACCTTCACCCCAGCGGCCTCCAGGGCCTCCTTCTTCGCCTGCGCGGTGCCCGCCGAGCCGGACACGATGGCGCCCGCGTGGCCCATCGTCTTGCCCTCGGGGGCGGTGAAGCCCGCGACGTAGCCGACGACCGGCTTGGTCACGTTCTCCTGGATGAACGCCGCGGCCCGCTCCTCGGCGTCGCCACCGATCTCGCCGATCATCACGATCAGCTCGGTCTCCGGGTCCGCCTCGAACGCGGCCAGCGCGTCGATGTGGGTGGTGCCGATGATCGGGTCGCCGCCGATGCCGACCGCGGACGAGAAGCCGATGTCGCGCAGCTCGTACATCATCTGGTAGGTCAGCGTGCCCGACTTGGACACCAGGCCGATCTTGCCGGGGCCGGTGATGTCGGCCGGGATGATGCCCGCGTTCGACTTCCCGGGGGAGATCAGGCCGGGGCAGTTCGGGCCGATGATCCTGGTCTTGTTGCCGGTCGCGACCGCGTGCGCCCAGAAGTACGCGCTGTCGTGCACCGGGATGCCCTCGGTGATCACCACGGCCAGGCCGATGCCCGCGTCGATCGCCTCCAGCACGGCGTCCTTGGCGAACTTCGGCGGCACGAAGATGACCGTCACGTCCGCGCCGGTCTCGGCGATGGCCTCGGCCACGGTGGCGAACACCGGCAGCGACTGGCCCTCGATCTCGACCTTGGTGCCCGCCTTGCGCGGGTTCACCCCGCCGACGATGGTCGTGCCGGACTTGAGCATCCGCGCGGTGTGCTTGCTGCCCTCGGACCCGGTGATGCCCTGGACGATGACCTTGGAGTTCTCGTTGAGGAAGATCGCCATGATCAGATACCCGCCGCAGCCAGCTCGGCGGCCTTGTCGGCCGCGTTGTCCATAGTGTCGACGACCGTCACCAACGGGTGGTTGGCCTCGGCGAGGATGCGCCGACCCTCGTCGACGTTGTTGCCGTCCAGCCGGACGACCAGCGGCTTGGTGGCCTCGTCGCCCAGGATGCCCAGCGCGGACACGATGCCGTTGGCGACCGCGTCGCAGGCGGTGATGCCGCCGAAGACGTTGACGAACACCGACTTCACGTCCGGGTCGCCCAGGATGATGTGCAGCCCGTTGGCCATCACCTCGGCCGAGGCGCCGCCGCCGATGTCCAGGAAGTTCGCGGGCTTGACGCCCTTGTGCTTCTCGCCCGCGTAGGCCACCACGTCCAGGGTGGACATGACCAGGCCCGCGCCGTTGCCGATGATGCCGACCTGGCCGTCGAGCTTGACGTAGTTGAGGTCCTTGGCCTTGGCCGCCGCCTCCAGCGGGTCCTCGGCCTCCTGGTCGACCAGGTCCGCGTGCGCGGGCTGGCGGAACCCGGCGTTCTCGTCCAGGGTGACCTTGCCGTCCAGCGCGATGATCCGGTCCTGCGGGTCGCGGACCAGCGGGTTCACCTCGACCAGGGTCGCGTCCTCGGCGACGAAGGTCTCCCACAGCTTGACGATGACCTCGGCGGCCTGGTCCGCGACCGGCGCCGGGATCTTCGCCGCGGCCGCGATCTCCTTGGCGGTGGCCAGGTCCACGCCCTTGATGGCGTCGACCGGGATCTTCGCCAGCGCGTCCGGGCGCTCGACGGCGAGCTGCTCGATCTCCATGCCGCCCTCGGCGGAGGCCATCGCCAGGAAGGTCCGGTTGGCCCGGTCGAGCAGGAACGAGAAGTAGTACTCCTCGGCGATGTCGGACGCGACGGTTACCAGCACCCTGCGGGTGATGTGGCCCTTGATGTCCAGGCCGAGGATCGCCTCGGCCTTGTCCTTGGCCTCGTCCGGGGTCTCGGCGAGCTTGACGCCGCCCGCCTTGCCCCGGCCACCGGTCTTGACCTGGGCCTTGATCACGACGGTCTGACCGAGGGCCGCCGCGTGGTCGCGGGCTTCCTCGGCGGTCTGGGCCACGTGACCCGGCAGGACCGGGACCCCGTGGGCGGCGAAGAGGTCCTTCGCCTGGTACTCGTACAGGTCCACTCGACAGTCTCCTGACTTACGGTGTCGACGTGCTGCTGTGGGACGTCCGCGCGGTCGGACGACACGGAACCCTAGCGACGTGGGATGGGGCTTGACACTTCGCACCCGGTGAGGTCCGTCACGACCGGTGGTGAGCTCGCTCACCGGCCGTGTCGACGACCCAGGCGGCGATCCGCAGCACGTCGACTACGGCCACCTCCGCGGCGCCATTGTCGGCCAACAGCCCGGTGATCGCCTCGGCGGGGCCGGTCGCGCCGATCACGTCCGCGTCCTCCTGGACCGCGGCGGACACGAGCGCGGCCGGGTCGGTGCCGTCCACGACGACCACCTCGGCGCCAAGGTCACGCAGTTCCCGGGCGATTGCGGGCTCTGCGACACCGAGGACCACCCGCACTGCTCGCCGTATTTCCGGCTGCCTCACTTCCGGCTCAACACCATCAGGCCGGACACGACGAGCGCGGCGGCGCAGGCGATCGAGAGCCACAACCCCGGTCCCGGGGCCGAACCGGCGGCCCTGGCGGCCGTCAGCGGGTACTCCAGCGCGTGCACGGCGACCAGCCCGGCGCAGCCGAGCAGCAGCGCGCCCGCCCGGTTCGGCCGCGCGACCGGCGTCATCGCGACCGAGGCGAGCACGGTGATCAGGGCCAGCAGCAACCCGAGCGAGGCCAGCCGGAAGTCCGACCAGATCCCCGGCGCCACCAACCCGGCCGCTTTCACCGTCGGCAGCCCGAACGCCCCGATCGAGAGCAGCCCGGCGGCGGTGAGCGGCGCGACCAGCACGACGTCCAGCGGCCGTTCGTCCTCCGGCTCGGTCCGCTCCGCGTTGCCCGCGAGCAGGACGGCCCCGGTCGCCGCCAACGCGAACACCCCGGCGGCGGCGGTGAACCACACCCCGACCCCGGGGTGCACCACCGACTGGATCCCGGTCGCGGTGACCACGGCGTCCAAAGTGGATAGACCGGCCAGCGGGATCGCGACCAGTGCCGCCGCCAACGCGGGTCGGACCGCCGCCGCGGAGCGGGTGATCACCAGCGGGACGGCGACGAGGACCACCAAGATCCCCGCCGGGTAGAACAGCCGACTGGAGTACGTCTCCGGCTGGTCGATCCCGTCCACGACCAACAACGTGCTCGACGCCGCCGCGACGCCCGCCAGCCCGGTCAGGGCGCCGAGCACCCCGGCCACCCGGTGCGCCTTGACGGTCGGATCAACCTGGACCGCTTTCGCCGACAGCCACACCACGGCCGCCAACCCGACCACGCTCGCCACCGCGATGTACGGCCCGGGTGCCGCGCCGAGCAGGTCGACGCCCAGCCCCGCCACGATCTGCGGAACCGCGACCGCGGCGACCCCCAGCGCCCCGCCGAGGACCACCCCGCGCGCCACCGACGGCCTCGGCGACCCGGCCGCCACCATCGCCACCACCGCGCCGAGGCCGGTGGCCAGGAACGCCAGCCGCAACAACCCGGGACTGTCGATCACGTCATCGGCGAGCACGAACGCGTTGCCGGAAGTAAAAGGGGAAAGCTGCAGGCCGAACGCGGCGACGACACCGGCGGTGATCCCGAGCAGGGCCATCCGGGTCCGGGGCCGCTCGTCCTCGTCGAACTCGGCCGCGTAGGGCGTCCCGTGCGGTGCGCCCGCCCGGTTCTTCGCCAACACGCCCGCCGCGATGAGCAGGACGTGGCCCGCGAGCAGTAGCCACAGGCCGAGGCCCGCCCTGAGCGGTGCGAGGCTCGTCGGCACCATGAGCTCCGGCCGGGACACGACCAGCGGGTCGACCAGGATCTGCAGGTCCGCCAACAACCGGCCGGGCTCGATGAGCGCGGCACCGGCCAGGACGTTCGCGCCCAACGCCGCCCGCCCCGCCGCCGCGAACGCCACGGCGACGGTGACCGGCAGGAGGGTCAGCGCCACCAGCAACGGCAGCGCCCCGAAACCGGCCGTGGGCTGGCCTGCCACGACACCGGCCGCGATGCCGGTGATCCCGGCAACAGCCCCTGCCGCGGCCAGGCCGAACGCCAGCCGCACCCGCACCGGGCTCTCCCGCCAACCAACCCGCGCCAAGCTGTGTGCGACAGCCACGTCGGCGGGGGGCGGGGTGGTGGTCCGCGAAGTCATCGCGGGCAACGCTAGCAACCCCGGCCCCGCCGCGCGGGCCGGCAGGCCCACGGTGCCCGAGCCCACTGCTCCCCCGGCGCTCAGGTCGAGGGTGGCTCGGGTTTGGGGTGCGTGTCACGCGTGTGGGTGAAGGTGAAGGTAACGCTATGTGTTACCGGCGGCGTGACCTGCGGAAGAGATGAAGACGCGCGACAACAAAATGGGTTGCCACTCGGATGGTTGATTGCTGGGAGACCCAGCTCACACTATGGGCGTGATGTCGCGCTAACTTTGTGTAGTAGGCGCTGGCTGCGGCGGTGACGGCGTATGCCGTCCGACATGAACCGGGTGAGTGATGTTGCCCGCGAAGCTGCCGCGCCGTTACTGTCCCCGGGTCCGTTGTCACGGTCCGGTCACGAATAGGGCAGGGATGGCATCCACCGTGGAAGCCGCCCCAGCCGGGTCCCCCGCCCGGTGCTCCACACCGCAAGGCTCGTCCCCCGCGAGCCGGTGTCCATCGCGACCGGGCTCCCCGAAGGCGGAAGGCTGGGTCTTGTCCCGATATCGCACCACCGGCGAACAACAGTTCGCCGGGCTCGACGAGGCTTTGGAACGCGGCGCCCGCCGCGCGAAGGGCGCTCACCGGATCGCCCCACCGTCATCCGCGCTGCGCGGACGGGTGGTCGTCGCCGCTGTCGCCGTCGGCGCGTTCGCCGCGGCCGCCGCCGGTCAGACGATCCAGGCGGCATCCGGTGGTTCGGCCGCGGCGGACGAGATCGTCCCGCTCTCCGGCGCCCGCCAGGCCTCCGCCGCGATCGGCGTCGGTGGCGACTCGCAGGCCACCCCCGAGCCGCTGGCGATGGACAGCGAGGACGACGGCACCGTCGAGGCCCAGAAGATGGCCACGACCGAACGCCTCAGCCAGGCCCTCGACAAGCGCGCCGCCGACCTCAAGGCACAGCAGGACGAAGCGGCCCGACCCAAGTACGTGAAGCCCGCGATGGGCACCTTCACCTCCGGCTTCGGCGCCCGCTGGGGCGTCACCCACTACGGCGTCGACATCGCCAACAGCATCGGCACCCCCATCGTCGCCGTCGCCGACGGCGTGGTCATCGAAGCCGGACCGGCCAGCGGCTTCGGCCTCTGGGTCCGCATCCAGCACCCCGACGGCACCATCTCCGTCTACGGCCACATGAACGACTTCGTCGTCCACGAAGGCCAGCAGGTCAAAGCGGGCCAGCTCATCGCCCACATCGGCAACCGCGGCCAGTCCACCGGCCCCCACCTGCACTTCGAAATCTGGGACGCCGGCGGCCGCAAGATGAACCCACAGCCCTGGCTCGCCGACCGCGGCATCGTCCTGTAACCACCGCTTTCCGTCGCTTCGGCAGTCCTGGCGTGAACCCGCCAGCCCTGGTTGGGCGCACCGCTCGGACTCACGCTCGTGTTCAGTTGTGCCACGGCGGCGGTTTGCTCCCCGGTCGCCCGATTCGGTCTCGGCTGGGTGTCCGTCGCCATCCGAAGCGGGCGTTCCCGATGCCGCGGTGATCCCCTTCCTGTGCGATACCAAGCACCGGCCCCGGGTTTCCCGAGGCCCGATCCGCCTAAACCACTCGTCACCCGACCGTGCCCGCGCACAGCGCCCCCACCGGCTCCGCGCCCCCTTAAGTTCGCGCGCGGTGTCCACCGTCCGCGCCATCGTGCCCGCGCATAGTGCCCACCGCCTTAATTTGCGCACAGTGCCCTCCGCGCCCCTTGTTTGCGCACAGCGCCCACCGTCTGCGCCCCTTTGTTTGCGCACGGCGCCCACCGTCTGCGCCCCTTTGTTTGCACGCAGCGCCCAGCGTTCGCGCTACCTTGTTTGTCGCAGTGCCTTACCGCCCCCCGCGCCACCTTGGTCCGCGTGCAGTGCCGCACCGCCCCGCGCCACCTTGGTCGAGTTGTCCACATCCCATCCGGCCACCCACAGCCCACCACGCCCGGTCCTGTCGATCATGGACAACCGGTAGACTGGCCTCGGGGACGCCCCCCGGGAAGGGTGGGGGCTGGGTTGCGGGTGGAGGGTTGTGCGGCAGGCACGGCCTCTCGTTGATCACGTGGTTGTTGAGCCCGTAATCCTCAAGGATGTCGTGCCCGCCGTGTCGCGATCCCCAATCCCGACCGCTTCGGCCAAGCTGCCTCCTGGCCGTTGAACCTTCATCCGGCTGTTGAACATGCGCCCGACTGTTGATCCTTCACCGGCCGCTTAGCCTTCACCCGACCATCGAGCCCTCGCCCGGTCGCTGAGCCTTCATCCGATCGCTGAGCATGCGCCTGGCTGTTGAGCCTTCACCCGGCCGTCGAGCTTTCGCCCGGTCGCTGAGCCTTCATCCGATCGCTGAGCATGCGCCCGACTGTTGAGCCTTCACCGGCTGTTGAGCCTTCATCCGGCCGTCGAGCCTTCGCCCGGTCGCTGATCCTTCGCCCGGTGGCCGATTTCCCAAGGCCCGGTCCGCCTGAACCGCCGCCATCCGACCGTGCCCGGTGCCCCGCCATCCGGTGCCACTCGGTCGAGTTGTCCACATCCCCTGCAGCCGCCCACAGCCCACAGCGCCCGACCCTGTTGATCACGGGTGGCCGGTAGACTGGCCTCGGGGACGCCCCCCGGGAAGGGTGGGGGCTGGGTTGGGGGCGGTGGGTGCGGCTTGCGCGAGAGGTGGCGCCTCTATTGGCCGTGTGACATGCACGAAGAACTGCTGCGGATCTCGGCTTCTGGCGGTCGCTGGGCGACTGCGAATGAGCTTTGTTCCTACCGCGTTGGGCGGAGCAACTAGGTTGGCGGGCATGGATCAGGCAGGGGTGGCGCGGCATCGGGCGGTTATGGCCAGGCACGTTGAGAGTGGTGCGGTGCCGGGGCTGATCACGGTTGTCGAGCACGGGGGTGATACGGCGATGACGGTGTTGGGGGAGTGTGCGCCGGATACGATTTTTCGGGTTTCGTCCATGAGCAAGCCGGTGGTGGCGGCTGGGGCGATGGTGCTCGTTGAGGACTGTGTGTTGCGGCTGGACGACCCGGTCGACGATCTGTTGCCGGAGTTGGCGGGGCGGCGGGTTTTGCGTGAACTCGGCAGCGAACTGGATGACACGGTGCCTGCCGAGCGGGCGATCACGGTGCGTCACCTCATGAACTCCACCTTCGGCCACGGCATGATCATGGCGGCGCCGGGGACCTACCCGGTTCAGGCTGCCCTCGCCGATGCCGGGTTTCCGCCTGGGCCGCCGCAGCCCGCGGCCACGCCGGGGGGCGATGAGGTGATGCGGGCGCTCGGCACCCTTCCGCTGCTGTCCCAGCCGGGCGAAAGGTGGTGGTACAACACGGCTTACGACGTGCTGGGGGTGCTCGTCGAGCGGGCGTCGGGGCAGCGGCTTGACGACTTTCTCGGTGAGCGGGTCTTCGGGCCGCTCGGCATGGTGGACACCGGGTTCCACGTTCCGGCTGATCAACTCGACCGGCTGGCCGTCGCCTATTCGAACACGGAGAGTGGCGAACGGGCTGTCTACGACCCGCGGGACGGGCAGTGGAGCACGCCGCCCGCGTTCCAGTCCGGCGCGGGTGGGTTGGTGTCGACGGCGGCCGACTACCTCGCTTTCGCGCGCATGCTGCGTGACGGCGGGCAGGGGGTCCTCACCCGGCTGTCCGTCCGCACCATGACGACCGACCAGCTCACCCCGCGGCAGAAGGCGGGCGGTGGTCTGGTCGACGGCTTCTTCGACACCTTCGGCTGGGGCTTCGGCGGGAGCGTCGTCACCAGGCAGGACCACGCGCACAAGGTGCCCGGTCGGTTCGGCTGGGAGGGCGGCCTCGGCACGTCCGCGCAGATCAGCCAGGCCGAGGACATGATCACGCTGCTGTTCACCCAGCAGGCGTGGTCGTCCCCGGCCGGACCGAAGGTCTACTCCGACTTCCTGACCTCGGCCTACCTGGTCAACCGCTAGAGCTTCACCATCGGCACGCTGCCGATCAGCATCAGCCGGATCGTGCCGGACGAGCCGAAGTCGATGGTGGCCGTCGCCCGTGGGCCCTGCCCGTCGGCGGCGACCACCGTGCCCAGCCCGTACTTGTCGTGGTTGACCCTGTCGCCGACCGACAGCGACAACGAGGGCGTGTCCTGCCAGCCCTTGCCCGGCGCGCCGCGCAACCGGCTCGCCTGCACGGACTCGCTGGACCGACCGCCCCACGTGGTCGCCCGCGCGGGTGCCGACCGCTCCGGGCCGACCCGCCGCCAGTCCAGCAGGTCGGGCGGGATCTCGTCGAAGAACCGGGACGCCGGGTTGGTCATCGGCTGACCCCAGGCCGACCGGACCAACGCGCGGGACAGGTACAGCCGCTCCCGCGCGCGGGTGATGCCCACGTAAGCGAGCCTGCGTTCCTCGGCCAGTTCGACCGGGTCGCTCAGCGCGCGCATGTGCGGGAAGATCCCGTCCTCCCAGCCGGTGGCGAACACGACCGGGTACTCCAGGCCCTTCGCGGTGTGCAGCGTCATCAGGGTGACCAGACCACCGGACTCGTCCGCGTCGGGCACCGAGTCGGCGTCGGCGACCAGGGACACCCGCTCCAGGAACGCGGCCAGCGTCCCGGCGGCCGGGCCGGTCTGCTCGACCGGGGCGATCCCCTCCGGCACGTCGTCCGGCAGCGCGATCTCGGGGGCCTCGGTGAACTCGCGGGCCACCGTGACCAGCTCGTTCAGGTTCTCCAGCCGGGACGCGTCCTGCGGGTCGTCGCTGGCCTCCAACTCGGCGCGGTAGCCGGTCTGGTCGAGCACCGCGTCGAGCACCTCGGCCACGTCCTGCCCGTCGTCGACGAACCGGCGCAGCCCGTCGACCAGTTCGACGAACCCGGAGACGGCCCGCTGCGAGCGCGGGTTCAGCATCGGGACCTTGCCCTCGGTGGCCGCGCGCAGCGCCGCGGCGAACGAGACCCGCTCGCGGTCGGCGTAGGCGGACACGCACGCCTCGGCCCGCTCGCCGATGCCGCGCTTGGGCACGTTCAAGATCCGGCGCAGGCTGACCGTGTCGTCCGGGTTGGCCAGCACCCGCAGGTACGCCAGGGCGTCGCGGATCTCCCGGCGCTCGTAGAACCGGACGCCGCCGACCACCCGGTACGGCAGGCCGAGCCGGATGAAGATCTCCTCGAACACCCGGGACTGGTTGTTGGTCCGGTAGAACACGGCGACGTCGCTGTTGTTGGCCACGCCCGAGTCGACCAGCCGGTCGATCTCGCGGGCGACGAACCCGGCCTCGTCGTGCTCGTTGTCGCCGACGTAGGCGACGATCTTCTCGCCGTCGCCCATGGCGGTCCACAGCCGCTTGTCCCTGCGGTTCGGGTTCCGCGCGATGACGGCGTTGGCGGCGGTCAGGATGTTCTGCGTCGACCGGTAGTTCTGTTCGAGCAAGACGGTCGTGGCGTCCGGGTAGTCCCGTTCGAACTCGACGATGTTGCGGATCGTGGCGCCGCGGAACGCGTAGATCGACTGGTCCGCGTCGCCGACCACGCACAGCTCGGCGGGTGGCAACCCGTCGTCGCCCTTGCCGACCAGCTCGCGCACCAGGGTGTACTGCGCGTGGTTGGTGTCCTGGTACTCGTCGACCAGTACGTGCCGGAACCGGCGGTGGTAGTACTCGGCGACGTCCGGGAAGGCCTGCAGCAGCCCGACCGTCTTCATGATCAGGTCGTCGAAGTCCATCGCGTTGGCCTGCGCCAACCGGCGCTGGTACTCGCCGTACACCTCGGCGACCCGGCGCTCCAGGTCGTTGGCCGCGTTCCGCGCCGCCGTCTCCGCGTCGACCAGTTCGTTCTTCAGGTTCGAGATGTGCACCGACAGCGTCCGCGCCGGGTACCGCTTCGGGTCCAGGTCGAGGTCGCGGGCGACCAGGGTGAGCAGCCGCCGCGAGTCGTCGGCGTCGTAGATGGAGAACCCCGAGGTCAGGCCGAGCGTCTTGGCGTCCCGGCGGAGCACCCGCACGCACATCGAGTGGAAGGTGGACACCCACATGGCGTTGGCCCGGCGGCCGACCAGGTCGGCGACCCGCTCCTTCATCTCGGCGGCGGCCTTGTTGGTGAAGGTGATCGCCATGACCTGGCCGGGGTGCACCTGCCGCTCGGCGAGCAGGTAGGCGATCCGCCTGGTCAACACCCGGGTCTTGCCGGAGCCCGCGCCCGCGACCACCAGCAGCGGCGTCCCGGCGTGCTCGACGGCCCGGCGTTGCGGGTCGTTCAGGTCGTCGAGCAGGGCGGCCACGCGGTGGGGTCGGGTTCGGGTTTGACCGGGACTGCTGCCGGGCTGGGCGGGGAGGTCGAAGAGAGCTTCCATCGTGCCGTCAACGGTACCGCCAGGCACCGACACCCCTGTGTCGCGCATCGCGGTACCCCGGTAATTCCGCGAACCGCTCGACCGCCGCCGCGACCGTGTGCGAGACTCGACGAGTGCTGACCTGCTACGAGTTTTTCTACGGGAACCGGACTCCGGCTCCCGTCGTGGTGTAAGGCGCACAGCAGACCACAACGAAGCCCCGAGTCCACGGACCCGGGGCTTTCGCTGTTCGGGGACGTGAACCTGGTGCGAGACCACCGAGGATGATGATGAGCCCGATAACGGAGAACAAGGTCGAGTCCGACAAGCCGGGTGTGGAACTGCCCGCGCCCGAAGAAGTAGCCGAGCTGCGCAAGGAGATCGACACCCTGGACCAGGAGATCCTCCGCCTGGTCAAGCGGCGGGCCGAGGTGTCCAGGGCGATCGGCGCGTCCAGGATGGCCGCGGGCGGACCGCGGATCGTGGTGAACCGCGAGATGGACGTGCTCGCCCGCTACCGCGAACTGGGACCGGCGGGCCGCACCCTGGCCATGGCCCTGCTCGACCTCGGCCGGGGAAAACTGGGCCGGTAGCCGCCACGGGGCCAAGTGCCCAAGCCCGTGTGCGAACTCTTCACCCCTGGTGGCGGCGGCCTGCTCGCCAGGTCGGGAACGGTGCCGGGTGGGGAAGAGGGGGCGGGTGGCGGGAGGAATAGGCAGGGACATCTAGGGGGAATCCCCCATTTGTGGCGGGCCGAACTGGGGCAGACTGGGGACCATGCTCGATCTCATCGCGGTCCTCGTCGCCATCGTCGCCCTGGTGGCCGCTCTCGGCCACGTCGGATATCTGGCGCTGCTGAACTCGGCGGCGCGCAAACGCGGGGTGAGCGGCAGTCCGGTCGCCCAGTACGTGCGGAGCCGGTGGCCGGTCGCGGGTGTCACCACGGCCGGTGCCGCGCTCGCCTTCCTGCTCACCAGCGGCGGCGGGTTCGCCGACGTGCTGGCCATCCTGATCGCGGCGGGCTCCGGCACGGTCGCTGGCCAGTCGCTGTCCACCACGATGACCCGGTACCGCTCCGACCGCTAGGTCGAACATGAACCGAGCGGGGAGTCGCTTCCCGCTGTTTCGCTCGAAGGAGTGGCGCGGTTCGGGCGATCTCGGCTGACCGATGTCACGCCTAGCGACCGCTTAGTCTTCTGCGCGTGATGGGAGCCACTCCACGCGAGGACGTGCGCCGGGCCCTGGTGGTCTGCGCGCACCCCGACGACGTCGACTTCGGGGCGGCGGGCACGGTCGCGAGCTGGACCGCCGCCGGGATCGAGGTCACCTACTGCCTGGCGACCCGGGGCGAGGCCAGCGGCGACGGCAGCCGCCCGCGCGCCGAGGTGGGCGCGATCCGCCAGGGCGAGCAGTTGCATGCCGCCGACACCCTCGGGGTCGGCGAGGTCGTCTTCCTGGACCACCCGGACGGCGCGGTCGAGCCGAGCCTGGCGCTGCGCCGCGACCTGGCCAGGGTGATCCGCCGGGTCCGCCCGGACCGGGTGCTCACCTGGTCACCGGAGATCAACTGGGACCACGTGCCCACCGCGCACCCGGACCACCGCGCGGTCGGGACGGCCACCTTCGCCGCGGTCTACCCGGACGCGCGCAACCCCAACGCCTTCCCGGAGCTGCTCGCCGACGAGCACCTGGCCCCGTGGACGGTGGCCGAGCTGTGGCTGGCCGACGGCCCGTCGCTGCTGCGCAACCACGCGGTCGACACCACCGAGTTCTTCGACCTGCGGATGGCCGCGTTGCGCTGCCACGTGTCCCAGGTCGGCGACAAGCCGGACCTGGTGGACCGGTTGCGCGGCCACTTCGCCGACACCGCGGCCCGCTACGGGCTGCCCCGGGGTCGGCTGGCCGAGGAGTTCCAGGTCGTCGCCACCGGCTGAGCGCTGGGCAGAGAGGAGTTCGCAGCAGACATGGCCGGCGACACCGACGAGGGCAAGCACCGGGTCCACCGCCGCGCGCGGGGAGCCCGGCTGCCGGGCGCGCGCTCGCGCAGCGGGCCCGCGCGCGCGGGCAACGACACCGCCGACACCGCCGACACCGATGTGCTGCCGGTGATCGGCGCGATGGTGCGGGTGGACCGGCCCGCGACCGGGTTGGCGAAGTTCGACCTGGGCAGCATCCCGGCGTCGGTGACCCCGCCCCGGTCGTGGCGGCGGGCGGCGTGGTTCGCGGTGACCTCGGCGATGCTGGTGGTGATCGGCCTCGTGTACGCGGCGGCGACCCTGATGACCAGCCCGCGCAGGCCGGACGTGATCGAGGCGTTGCCGGTGCCCAGCCAGGTCCCGCCGCGCCCGATGACCGGCCCGCCGACCGACTTCGCACTGCCCGCGCCCGAGGTCCCGTCCCGGCCCGCCACCACGACGACCGCCGACCCGGCCCCGGGCAGCGCCGCGCCTGCCCCGCCCGCCGAGCAGTCCCCGCGGTCGGGTGCCGCGCAGCCGGGGTCGGCGGCGATCGGCCCGGTCACCACCGACTCGCGGCCGGGCGCGTTCTTCGAACCGGACACCGGGGTGCCCGCGCCGAGCGCGGCCGTCCGCAGCACGGTGCTCACCCCGATGCTGGTCGTCCCCGCCAACGACCCCGGCACCATGGGCGACCGCACCGAGGCGTACTACCGGGACGTGGTCGCCGACCCGACCGCCGCGTACGCGTTGACCTCGGGGCAACTGCGCAGGCAGGGCCAAGAGCAGATCCAGCGCCGCTACGCCGACGTGCGCCGGGTGGATGTAGAGCAGATCGTGATCGACCCGACCCGCGCGCGCACCCGGTCGGTGGTCAAGGTCACCCGCAAGGACGGCAGCGTCACTACCGAGCAACGTGAACTGACTTTCTCCTACGGCACCGACCCGCGCATCACCGCCGAGAAGTCCACCGGTTAGCGCGTACCCGCACGCCGTTGCCCCGGCAAGAACCGATCAAGGACTAGACGGCCTCGTCCAGTGGTTTTCCGGTGGACCGTGGTCCGGCATGATGGATCCGGTGGGGCCCCATGATGGGCCGCCTGGTCGTGATCGTTGCGCCGATCGCACCCGACTCAGCGGGATTCGGTCGGAGCCGTGGGTCATGACTGCGCTATTCGAGTGAATATCGGCACTGGGTATCGCCTCGATCGGGTGATGCGCCGAGAAAGAGTGGTGTGAGCACCCGGCAACAGGGTACGAGTGGCCCCGACGAGCGACTCAGGCGGAGGACAGCGGCAGTGGATCGTCCGGCGACCGGTAGGCGGCGGGTGCGCTCCGGGTCGGTTCGGGTGGCCGAACTGATGGAGCGCCAGCCCGCGCCGTCCGTTGTCGACACCGCGACGATGCCCCGCGTGTCACTCGACCAGGTGGGTGATCCAGCGCCCGCCGTCGATGCCGTCGAGCCGGTCGACCCGACCAAGGCCATCGAGACCACCAAGGCCGTCGAGGTCGCCGAGACCGCAGAGACCACGAAGACCGCAGAGACCACGAAGACCGCAGAGACCACCGAGATCGTGCCGGTCGTCGAACCGGCGCACACCGTGGCGGGCGACGGCGCGGAGGTCGGGCACCCGGCCTCGCGGGCCGCCCGGTTGGCCAAGCTCACCGGGATGGGTGTGGCTGTCATCACCCTGTGCGGTGCGGTCGCCGCGGCCACCGTCATCGCCCGCGACCGGGACTCGGCGAAGACCGGCGCGCACGTCGGCAGCCAGATCACCGGCGAGCAGGCGCTGCTGCCGCACCGGCTGGGTCAGGTCGTCACCGGCAAGGACGACGTCGCCGCCCGCATGTTGCCGCCGGTCACCGGCGCCGCCTCGGCCAGCTTCAGCCCGCCGACCACCACGACCGCCGCCGACCCGGGTTGGCGGCGCGGCCGGTACGACGACACGAGCCCCGCCCGGTCCGACCAGGTCGGCAGGCGGACGGTCACCTCCAGTCGAGAGCTGGTGCTGGACTACTACCAGTTGGTCGAGGTGAACCCGCGCTCGGCGTTCGAGCTGATCGCGGGCGACGACCTGGGCACCTCGCTGGCCGAGTTCCTCGGCTCGTGGGCCGATGTGACGCACATCGACGTGCTGGACGTGACCGAGCGGCGGGACGGGGTGCTCGCGGTGATCCGGATTCACCTGTCCGATGGGGTCCACCTGCGGGTGCAGCAGCTACTGACGGTCACAAACACCGCGCCGCAGCAGATCGTCGGAGCCAAGCTCGTGTCCGTGCAACTGGACTGAAGGTCTGGATCTCCCCCGATAGGGGGTACGATTGTGACAGTATGTAGCCGTTCTCGGGGTCGTCCGCGTGGTGGTGGGACTGCGTTCGTGCGCGCTGCGTGAACGCCTAGCCTGAGGTGGTCGGCCAACCCCGGGTCCGAGCCGGTGCCGGGGTGCCCGGTGGCGCGCGACCGCGCCGATGACGAACAGCCCGCGCGGCCATCGCGGGCAAGGGAGGTTCCGGTCGGGATGAGCGACGAGGACCGGCTGGTCGCCGGGCGCTACCGGCTGGAGCGGCGCATCGGCAGCGGTGCCATGGGCGTGGTCTGGCAGGGCGTCGACGAGCGGCTGAGCCGCACGGTCGCGGTGAAGAAGCTGTTGCTGCCGCCGGGCCTGCCCGAGGACGAGGCCGAGGAGGCGGTGGCCCGCTGCAAGCGCGAGGGCCGCATCGCCGCCCGGCTGCACCACCCGAACGCGATCGCGGTCTTCGACGTCGTCGACGAGGACGGCGTGCCCTGCCTGATCATGGAGTACCTGCCGTCGGTGAGCCTGGCGGTCGCGCTGTCCGAGCGCGGCCCGCTGCAGCCGGAGGAGGTCGCCAGGATCGGCACCCAGGTGGCGGCCGCGCTGGCCGCCGCGCACGCGGTCGGGATCGTGCACCGCGACATCAAGCCGGGCAACATCCTGCTCGGCGACGACGGCTCGGTGAAGATCACCGACTTCGGCATCTCCCGGGCCACCGACGACGTGACCGTCACCAAGACCGGTCTGATCGCGGGCACCCCGGCCTACCTGGCACCCGAGGTCGCCGTCGGCCGCGACCCGTCCGCCGCCTCCGACGTGTTCTCGCTCGGGTCCACCCTCTACGCCGCGACCGAGGGCGAGCCGCCGTTCGGGCTGTCGGAGAACACGCTCGGCCTGCTGCACTCGGTCGCCTCCGGCAAGATCAACCCACCGGTGCAGTCCGGCCCGCTGACCGACGTGCTGGTCGCGCTGCTGGCCTCCGACGTCACCGAGCGGCCCAGCGCCGCCAAGGCCCGCGACATGCTCGCCGCCGTCGCCCGCGGTGAGGACCCGGACGTGCCCGCGGTGACCCCGGTCATCGCCGACGCGCGCACCCGGCTGGTGGCCAACCCGGCCGCCGACCCGACCGCCCTGGTCGGCCGCACCGCCCGCACCGGGACCAGCAGGCCGGTCTCCGGCAGGCAGTCCCCGGTCGCCCCGCCGCCGCTGCCGCCGCGCTCGCGGATGCCGCTGGTGGTCGCCGGGGTCGGCCTCGCCGCCATCCTGGCGGTCGGTACCTTCTTCATCCTCAACGGCAAGAGCGGCACCGACAAGGTGGACAACCCGGGCTCGATCAACACCCCGCAGAGCACCGTGGTCATGCCGACCACCAGCGCCGAGCCCTCCGAGGTCGAGCACACCACCAAGCCGGTCGTGCCCACCTCGGCCCAGCCGCGCCAGACGACCACCCCGCCACCGACGACCACCACGGTCGAGCCCACCACCACGACCCCGACGAAGACGACGGTGACGACCACGACCACCGCCACCCCGACCACCACGACGACCACCCAGGGCAACAACACGACCTCGAGCCCGACACCCTCCCCCTGAGCCAGGAGTCGCAGCACATGACCAGCGAGCAGACCTTGGTGGCCGGCCGCTACCGGCTCGGCGCGCGCATCGGCAGCGGCGCCATGGGTGTGGTCTGGCAGGCCAGGGACGAGCGGCTGCACCGCACCGTCGCGGTGAAGCAGTTGCTCTCCCAGCCGGGGCTGACCGAGGAGCAGGCCGAGGAGGCGCGGCTGCGGGCGATGCGCGAGGGCCGGATCGCGGCCCGGCTGGCGCACCCGAACGCGATCACGGTCTACGACGTGGCCGAGCACGACGGCGAACCGTGGCTGATCATGGAGTACCTGCCGTCCAAGAGCCTGGCGACGGTGCTCAACGAGCGCGAGGTGCTGCCCCCGGTCGAGTCGGCCAGGATCGGCACCCAGGTGGCGGCGGCCCTGGTGGCGGCGCACGCGGCGGGCATCGTGCACCGCGACGTCAAGCCCGCCAACGTGCTGCTCGGCGAGGACGGCACGGTCAAGATCACCGACTTCGGCATCTCCCGGGCCACCGGCGACATCACCGTCACCGCCACCGGGATGCTGGCGGGCACCCCGGCCTACCTGGCGCCCGAGGTCGCCAAGGGTGAGGCGCCGACGCCGGCGGCGGACGTGTTCTCCCTCGGGTCGACGCTGTACACGGCCGTCGAGGGGCACTCGCCATTCGGCCTGTCCGAGAACACGCTGGCGCTGCTGTACGCGGTGGCGGCCGGGAAGGTCACCCCGCCGCGGCAGGCCGGCCCGCTCACCGCGCTGTTGATGCAGTTGCTGCGCGCCGACCCGACCGAGCGGCCGACCATGACGGCGGCGAAGGACGCGCTGGCCGCGGTCGCGGCGGGCAAGCCGCTGCCGTCGGTGGCGATGCTGAACCAGCGGACGGTGCCCGCGCCGATGCCGCAGCGCCCCGCGGTTCCCGCCGGTGGCACCAGGTTGGACGTGAACCCGTTCGCGGAGCCCACCCCGTCCGGTCCGATGCGGCAGCAGCAGCCTCCTATGCAGAACGGGCTCGGCGGTCCCGTCGGTCCGCCGCGCAACTACGGCCCGCGGACGCCCGCCGGTGGCGTGCAGCGCGCGCCCGCTCCCGCGCCGGACAACAAGAAGCGCGATGTGCGGTCGGTGTTGTTGACGATCCTGGCGATCGTGGCCGCCGCGTTGATCGGCATCCTGGTCGCGAGCCTGGTCGGCAGCAAGCACAACGCGAACGCCGCCAGCTCCACGACCTCAGAGACGACGACTCTGGAGCCGATGGCGACAACGGCCGCGTCACGCACCACCACCACGTCGACGACGAGCACGACCACGTCGACACCGACCACCACGAGCGCCACGCCGACAACGACCGGTCCGTCCGCCGCGGACCTCGAAGCCGCGCTGCGCAACTACTACTCGCTCCTGCCGGGCAACCCGCAGGCCGCGTGGGCGCTGCTGACCGACCGCGCCCGCGCCAAGTCGCACGGGTACGACGAGTTCGCGAACTTCTACCAGGATCTAACCGCCGTCGAGGTCGTCACCGCGCAGGGCCAAGGCAACAAGGTCGCCGCCCAGATCCGGTTCACCACCAAGAAGAACCGGGTCACCCAGGAGCCGTACGTCTACGTGTTCGTGCAGCAGAACGGCACCCTGATGATCGACAACTTCGCCAAGGCGCCCAACGGCGGCTGAGATCCACTCGATCGTGCGGGTTGGCCGGGGGAACGCCGTCCCGGGTTGCCGACCCGCCGGGCTGGGCGCAGGGTGCGGGGGGACGGAAGGAGTGCCCCCATGGCGATCTGCGACACCTGCGGCAACGACTACTGGCTGGCTTTCGAGGTCCGGACGGTCAGCGGGCAGGTGCACACCTTCGACTGCTTCGAGTGCGCGATCACGAAGCTGGCGCCGGTGTGCGAGCAGTGCGCCTGCCGCATCCTCGGCCACGGGGTCGAGGTGGAGGGGCGGTTCTACTGCTGCGCGCACTGCGCCCGCACCGCGGACGAGCGGTTGGGCGAGCGGATCCGGGACGCCGTGGGGGCGCACCCCGGCTGAGGGACCGGCCCGGCCCCGACCGCGCGGGGTGGTGGGGTCGGGCCTCCTTCACGACTTCGCCCAGGGCTCCAGTGGGATGTGGTCGAGCACCGGCAGCACACCGGCGTGGTGCAGGGCGATCGCGGACATCCACAGCGCGATCAGCGTGAGCAGCGGCCCGACCAGGCTCATCTCCACCCGGCCGCCGGTGCGGATCCGGAAGATCTTCGGCGGCGCGACCGGGTACCACGTCTTCCAGCCGATCGGCACCGGCCACAGGATCGGGCAGCCCTGCTCGGTGATCGCGTCGCCGATGTAGTGCGCGACGCACCCGATGCCAACGGCCACACCGCAGGCGGCGGCGTCGGCGGTCGTCTGGTCCGTCCAGCGCAGACAGGCGTAGGTGAGGACCAGGGACGTGCCGGTGATCCAGAGCGCGTCATGCCGGGGCGACCACTTGTGCATGATGCCGCGCACGGCCAACCCGCAGAAGAAGAACATCAGCAGCGGTAGCGCCCACGAGCGGCTGGTCTGGATGATCGCCGTCGTCACCACGGTCGCGATGACCGCGAACACCAGGGTGTGCGTGAGGCCCCGGTGACCGCCGTCGCGGTTGGCGTCGTGCTTGGTGCGGGTGAACCGGTAGATGCCGTGGCTAATCCCGTTCAGCAGTTGCGAAGCCGCTTGCGTGATAGGACCAAACGTCGACGACACGGTCGATTCGGGGTGGTCCAGGTCGGGTAAGAGGGCCGCACCGGCGGACAGGACCGCCCCGACCAGCCACCCCTTCGCGGACAGGCTCCCAATGGCGCTGCCATCGGCGAGAGCGGTCACCGCCGCCCACGCCGCCAACCCGCTCATCGCGTGCGTTGGACCGGTCGACACCGGCCACCCCCAAGGAAACTCGAACGACGGCAAACGTCGACCACCTTAGGATCAGCACGATGCCACCACCCACGTTTCCGATCACGACCCGCCGACTGGTTCTCCGCCTCTTCACCGCCGACGACCTCGACGCGCTGTGGCGGATCCAGTCGCGCGAGGACGTCACCCGCTACCTGTACTGGGGTCCGCGCACGCGGCAAGAGGTGGAAGAGGCGCTCGCCGACCGGCTGTCGTGGACCGCAGTGGACCTCGAACACCACCGGCTCGTGCTGGCGGTAACCCTTGCGGCGACTGGGGAACTGCTCGGTGATGTGGGGTTGCATCTGGTGAGCCAAGAGCACCGGACAGTGGAACTCGGGTACATCTTCCACCCGGATCACGCGGGCCGCGGCTACGCCACCGAGTCCGCCCGGGAGATGCTGCGCGTCGCGTTCGAAGACCTGGGCATGCACCGCGTCATCGCGCGCCTGGACGGTGCCAACACCGCGTCCGCCGGGGTGGCGGAGCGGCTCGGGATGCGCAGGGAGGCTCACTTCGTGCGCAACGAGTACGTGCGGGGTCGGTGGACCGACGAACTCGTCTACGCGCTGCTCGCCGACGAGTGGCGGTCAGCTCAGGTGGCGGAACCGTTCGTGGGCGGCCTGCCGGGTGACGCCTAACGCCTGGCCCACGTCGTTCCAGGAGGCCCCGCTGGTGCGGGCGGCGGCGACGGCGCGTTCGGTGAGCGGGCGGTGCCAGGACTCGATCTCGGTGAGCAGCTTGAGCGCCACCTCGGGTCGGGTCCGGATCAGCTCCTCCACCTGCTCGCGCAGCACGTCCGACTTGACCAGCAGCCAGGACGGCGGCTCGGCCTCCACCAACGGCAGCGCGTGCTCCCGGAACCAGTGCGCGGTGGCCTCGTCGGCGCTCGGGAAGTGCCGGTCGGCGACCCAGCCGCAGTCGCAGTGCGGGCGCAGGTCGACGACGGCGCCGCGGTGCCCCGGGAGGTCCATGTCGTACATGGGTGTCAGGATACCTTGACGGCCTACGATCCGGGTGACCGTGCCCACAGGCGCGGCCCACCCAGGTAGCAGTACGCTTGTACCGTTTAGCGGGTGTCGAAGGCGAGAGGAGCACCGCGGCTCATGGCCAAGATCAAGGTCCAGGGGAAGGTCGTCGAACTCGACGGCGACGAGATGACCCGGATCATCTGGCAGTTCATCAAGGACAAGCTGATCCACCCTTACCTGGACGTGGACCTGGAGTACTACGACCTGGGCATCGAGCACCGGGACGCCACCGACGACCAGGTGACCATCGACGCGGCCAACGCCATCAAGGAGCACGGGGTCGGCGTCAAGTGCGCCACCATCACCCCGGACGAGGCCAGGGTCGAGGAGTTCGGCCTGAAGAAGATGTGGGTCTCGCCGAACGGCACGATCCGCAACATCCTCGGCGGCGTGGTGTTCCGCGAGCCGATCATCATCTCCAACATCCCGCGGCTGGTGCCCGGCTGGACCAAGCCGATCATCATCGGCCGCCACGCGCACGGCGACCAGTACAAGGCCACCAACTTCAAGGTCCCCGGCGCCGGTGAGCTCACCATCACCTTCACCCCCGCGGACGGCTCCGAGCCGATCAAGCACGTCGTCACCAACTACGGCCCCGACGGCGGCGTGGCGATGGGCATGTACAACTACAACAAGTCCATCGAGGACTTCGCGCGCGCGTCCTTCGCTTACGGCCTGCAGCGCGACTACCCGGTGTACATGTCCACCAAGAACACCATCCTGAAGGCCTACGACGGCGCCTTCAAGGACATCTTCCAGGCCGTGTTCGAGGCCGAGTTCAAGGCCGACTTCGAGGCCAAGGGCCTCACCTACGAGCACCGCCTCATCGACGACATGGTCGCCGCCGCCCTCAAGTGGGAAGGCGGCTACGTCTGGGCCTGCAAGAACTACGACGGCGACGTCCAGTCCGACACGGTCGCCCAGGGCTTCGGCTCCCTCGGCCTGATGACCTCCGTGCTCTCCACCCCGGACGGCCGCACCGTCGAGGCCGAGGCCGCGCACGGCACGGTGACCCGGCACTACCGCCAGCACCAGGCGGGCAAGCCGACCTCCACCAACCCGATCGCCTCCATCTACGCCTGGACCCGCGGCCTGGCCCACCGGGGCAAGCTGGACAGCACCCCCGAGGTCACCGGCTTCGCGGACACCCTGGAGAAGGTCGTCATCGAGACCGTGGAAAGCGGCCGGATGACCAAGGACCTCGCCCTGCTGGTCGGCAAGGACCAGGAGTGGCAGACCACCGAGGACTTCCTCGGCACCCTGGACGAGAACCTGCAGAAGAAGATGGCAGGCTGAGTCCGTCTTCGTGTGAGCGGCCCCGCACCCCAGGTGCGGGGCCGCTTCACGTTTCGGCCCGCTTCTGCCAATACAACAGGTTGAACTCGGTGACCGTGACCTCCGGGTGGTAGTCACCGGCGGTCATGCCTGGGCGCAGGGAGATGTGCGCGGCTGCCTGGCCCACCGCGAGCGGTAGGTGTCCGAGCAGGTCGGCGAGGTTCGGCAGATCCGGGTCGTCACGTAGGTAGGAGCGGGACTCGGGCACGGTGAAGACGTCGAAGGGGGGACGAGTTGGCGGCCCTGGGCGCGGAGGACGGGCTCGTTGCGGCGGGTGGTGACGAGGAGCCTGCCCGTTGTGCCTGTCAGCGGCCACAGGCCCGTCAGGTCCTTCGGGTCGTTGACGTCATCGAGGACCAGCAGCCATCGATCGCGACGCCGCCGAGACCGGACAGGACGAGGTCACCGGTGGCCGGGAGGGTCCGCAGGACGTGGCCGTGGGTGACCGGGGGGATGGTCCACGACCGGTACGGCAGCGCCGAGGGGGTCATGATCGCGCACCCGTGACGCTGGGTTGCCGCGGTTGGCTCCAGTGGGTGGTTCGGGCCACGGGTACTGGCGGGCGGGGGGACAGGTGCGAGACGGTGGTGGAGTGCTGTCCGCGCGCCGTGGAGGGTGAGCCGTGATCCTGCCGAAGGGCACCCTGCTGATCGGGGGCGGCCTCGTCGCCGTCGCCATCATCTACTCGATGGGGGTCGATCCGCCGAACGGCCAGTCCGCGACCACGCCCGCGGGCAACGTCAGCAACTGCCGGATGACGGTCACCGCCGACGTCCTCAACGTGCGGGCGGCACCGGACGCCAAAGCGGGCATCGTCGGCAAGTACAAGAACGGCGCCGAGGCCGACGCGGACAAGGTCGTGCAGAACGGTTTCCGCAAACTCGGCGACAACCGCTGGGCGTCGAACGAGTTCCTGAAGCCACTCGCAGGCCGCGACTGCGGATAGATCTATGGTGGTGCGGTGCTGACCGTCGCCACCGTCAACGTCAACGGCCTGCGCGCCGCGGCGAAAAAGGGCTTCGTGGAGTGGCTCGCCGCCACCGAGGCCGATGTCGTGTGCCTGCAGGAAGTCCGCGCCGCTGCCACCGAACTGCCGGCTGAACTGTCCGACGGGTGGCATGTCGTGCACGCCGAGTCGACCCTCTTGCGCGGCCGCAACGGCGTCGCCGTCTACTCCCGCCGCCCGTTCGAGGCCACCCAGGTCGGCTTCGGTGTCCCCGAGTTCGAGGCCAGCGGCCGCTACGTCGAGGCGTGGCTGCCCGGCCTGGTCGTCGCCAGCGTCTACCTGCCCAGCGGCGAGGTCGGCACCCTGCGGCAGGACCAGAAGGAACGCTTCATGGACACGTTCCTGCCGTACCTGGTCGAGCTGCGCGCCAAAGCCGCCACCGACGGCCGAGAAGTCCTCGTCTGCGGCGACTGGAACATCGCGCACCAGGAAATCGACCTGAAAGCCTGGAAAGCGAACCGCAAGAACGCGGGCTTCACCCCAGGCGAACGCGCCTGGATGACCAGAGTCTTCACCGAAGCCGACTACCGCGACGTCTTCCGCCAACTCAACCCGGAAGGCCCCGGCCCGTACACGTGGTGGTCCTACCGCGGCAAAGCCTTCGACAACGACTCCGGCTGGCGCATCGACTACGTCGTCACCACCCCCGGCATCGCCAACCACGCCACCACCGCCACCGTCGACCGCGCCCCCACCTACGCCGACCGCTGGTCCGACCACGCCCCCGTCACAGTGTCCTTCGACTGGCCCCGCACCCCCACCGAGTCGTAGCGCCCGTGCACGAACTCGTCCAGGGAGATCACCAACCTCCGCCACCGGTTCAGCGCGCGAGTCCTGGCCACCAAGAAACGCTCTACGCAGCCTGACCCCCGCGCCTGCCCTGTGGAACGCCGCCGCGGCTTTCGCGCTGCTCAAGCAGCTCAGCGCCCGACGCTTCCGCCACCCGATCGAGCGAACCCACCCCCCACCGCTTGCCACCCACCCCACCCCCGCCCTACGGGCGACCCCCACCCTCCCGGGGGCGGCCCTCGATGCCAGCCTACCGGTGTTGAGCTGCGAAAACAGGCGCGCTCGCCCGCTGTGGACAACGTCGGGGGATGTGGATAACTCGGGGTGCGGAGGGCGGGCTGGTTCTGGATCTGGATCTGGTGCGGCTGGCCACTTTGCCTGGGCTGAGATGGATGGACAAGCTGGGGAGGTCGCCGGGACTGGATCTGTCCGGGCTGGCGCTTGGTGTGGAGTTCACTCCCGCGACCGGCCGGGTGGATGTCCTCGTCGTCGAGCGGAATGTCCGGGGACCTGTTCGGCCGAGGACGTTGGAGATCGTTTTGGCTCCGGTGGTGTGGGTGCGCTGTTAGCGTCCTCGGCCATGGAGTTTGGGTGGGCGGGGCGGAAGTTGTTCAAGGCCGCGGCGAAGGGGTTGGGGGCGTCGGACGTCGGGGAGCGGCGGGGGGCTGTCTCGGCTTTGGAGGACCTCGGGCAGGGGGATCCGCGGTTTCGGCAGCACGTCGTGGATGTGTTGGCCGACTACTTGCGTTCGTCGGGGCCGGGGGTGCGGGAGATGTCGAACAAGCTCATCGATCTGTCGGTCGCGGAGCGGTTCGACCCGGTCGAGTTGCGGCTGGACTACGAGGTCAGGGCCGCGGCGCAGGGGGTGCTGACCCGGCACGTGCGGCCTCGGGACCCGGCCCGGTTCTGGCCGGGGCTCAGCCTCCACTTGCAGTTCACCGATCTCGTCGATGTCGATCTCAGTGGTTGCCACGTGGACTACCTGTTGGCCGACCGCACGGTCGTCCACGGCTATTTCCGTTGTGACGACGCGGTTTTCGACCACTGCGCGTACTTCGACGGTGCTGTCTTCGAGGGCGAGGCGCGGTTCGAGCGGGTGACCGTCAAGGACGCTTTCGACTTCGCTGATGCCGCTTTCGCGGCGCGGGCCGATTTCACCGGTAGCGAGGTCGGTGGCCACGCCGATTTCTCCGAGGCGGGTTTCGGCTCGTCCGCGACCTTCGACGATGTCGTGTTCGCGGGTGGCTCGTGGTTCAACGAGGCCAAGGCCGCGGGGCCGGTCAGCTTCGCCCGTACGTCGTTCCGGGGGGAGACCGAGCTGTCCGACGCGGAGTTCTCCGGCCCGGTGAGTTTCGCCGGTGCCGTGTTCGACGCGGTCGACGTCAGCGACGCGCGCTTCGCGGGGCCGGTGGTGGTCGAGGGGGCGGATTTCGGGCGTGCCGCCGACTTCCGCGGTGTGCGGTTCGACCACGGTGATCCGTTCATCGCACAGCGCCCCTAGTCACCCGTGTGGGTGGAGCGTGGGGTGCGTGAGGGCTACCGGGCGCGGTTGGTTGGATACGCGCTGTTCTGCTGGTCGGGCGGCGGTTTTCGGACGCAGGCGCGGAATCCCGTTGCCAGTTGGGTTCCTGATGATCGGTAACCCCGTGCCGCGACCTGCCGGGGTGGGGGCTAGTCTCGGGGCTTGTCAGCCGAACGTGCGGTCATGCCGCCACGATCGGTCGCGGGTTCCGGGGACCTGGCCGATGGTGCTAGTCCAGTCGAGGGACGGTACAGCTGTGTCGAGTGGTGTCGATTCGTGAACGCGCGTGGGTTGGGGCCGCGAATAGCGGCGGCCGCGTCCGTTTCCGCGGTGTTGGTCGCGGGGTCCGCGCAGGTCGCGGTGGCGGACAGCGGAGCTGTGGAGAGCAGTGTCCCGTTCTCGGTGGCCGGTCCCGTGGGGATCGCGGCGGTCGTGGTCGGGGTTGGCGGGTTCGCCGTGGGTTTGGTGCGGCGGCGGAAGGTGGCGAAGGCCGAGGCGCGGATCGCGCTGGCCGCTGAGCAGGCCGCGGCCAAGGTGGCGCAGGTGGTCGGGCCGTTGAAGGTGCCCGCGCCGCGTCGGTCTCAGGCCGAGGTTTAAGAAAGGCCGAGCCCCCCGAACAAAAGGAGGGGCCCGGCCTCGGAAAGACAGTTACCGCACCGCGTCGAGCGCGTCGATCAGGCCGCTGCCGTAGAAGCCCCGGCCGGAGTTGCCGCCCTCGCAGGTGGCCTTCCACACGCCGGTGCCGTCCGGGTCGTACGTGCCGCCGGGCGGGCAGGGGAGGCGGTCCGCGTCGTCGCGCAGTTCGTCGATCACGCGGTCGGCGGACCAGTTCTTGTGCGTCGAGCGGATGAGCGCGACGACACCGACAGCGTGCGGGGACGCCATCGAGGTGCCCTGCTTGTAGCCCCAGCCGCCGCCGACGACGGTGGACAGGATGCGCCCGTTCGCGTCGGGGGTGTTCGGGATGACCTTGGCGTCACCGCCGGGGGCGGCCACGTCGGTCTCGGTGCGGCCGTAGTTCGAGTAGTACGACTTCTGGTTGGTCGCGCCGGTCGCCGACACGCCGACGACGCCGTCGATCTCGGCCGGGATGCTCAGGCACTCGCGACCGGTCTCGCGGGGCACCGGGGTGCCGTTGTCGGGGCTGCCGGAGTCGGTGATGTCGTGCGACAGGTCCCAGTTGCTGTTGCCCAGGGCGGCCACGTTGACCACGCCGCGGTGCGCGGAGTAGTCGACCGCGCGGGTGACCGCGGTGAGCACGGCGCGCTGGTCGGCGTCGGTGCGGCACCAGAGGTACCACGGGTCGATGAAGTACGAGTTGTTGGTGACCTTGATGCCGTGCTCGGCGGCCCAGACGAACCCGCAGATGGCGTACTCGGGGTAGATGAAGCCGCCGTCGTCGACGACCTTCACCGAGGCGAGCCGCACGTTCGGCGCGATGCCGACCACGCCGACACCGTTCTTGGCGGCGGCGATGGTGCCCGCGACGTGCGTGCCGTGGTCGCTGGTGGTGGGCGCCCACGCGGCCGGGCTGGTGTCCGGCACGCCCTGGTTGGTGCAGCCGACCGAGCGGGACGCGTCGATGTTCGGCGCCAGGTCGGGGTGGGTGGCCTCGATGCCCGAGTCGAGCACGCCGACGACCACGTCGCGGCTGCCGAGGGACTTGCTGTGCGCCTGGTCGGCCTTGATCGCCTTCAGGTCCCACTGGTTGACGCTGAGCGGGTCGCCCGCGTCGGACGGGGTGCCCTTGCCGCCGTTGGTGATGACGGCCTGGGTGGCTTCCAGCGTGCGCACGTTGTTCGCCTCGGCGGCGGAGATCCGCGCGGCGGGCGGGGTCGCGGCCAGCTCGACCAGGTTGCGGGTGGCACCGGCGCCGCGGACGCCGCGCTTGCCGCGGACGGTGGCGGCGAAGTCGGCGTTCGGCGAGGTCGCGACGACGACACCGATCTGCGGCCAGCTCTGCAGCACGGCGCCACCGGCGTCGCGGACGGCCCGCTCGACCTGGGACAGGTTGTGGCCCTCGTCACCGAGCACCACGAAGTGCGCCCCACCCTCGGCGGCGGCAGGCGCGGGGGCGGGGGCCGCCGACGCCTGGCCCGCGACGGTCGCCAGGCCGGTTGCCGTGGCGATCACCACCGCGGCGCCGAGTAAGCGGAGTCGGGAAGGTCTGTGCACAGCAACCTCCAGCAGGCGTGGGGAGTCGGGTCCGCGCCGGTCAGGCGCACACGGAACCTGTCACCTTGGGACGGTCCGGGCAATCCGCCGGTTGGTCCAGCGGGCCCGGCGGCCGGTCCCCGACTCCACGCCACCGCGGCCGGGTCAGCTGTAGCCGATGGTCCAGGTGGTGCCGTTGTACTCGGCGTGCGCCCTGGTCTTGCCGCCGGGGAAGCTCAGCCGCACCGCGCGGGTGGCGGCCGGGTCGACGACGGCGCCCGCGGCGTAGCGGGCCAGGGTGAGCCAGTACTCCGGGTGCGGGTCGAAGGTCAGGTCCCGCCCCGGTTCGGTCGGCGCGACGAAGGTGGCCCGCCCGTCCATCCCGATGCCGACGCAGCCCCGCCGGTAGGCGCCCGATCCGGGCACGGTGTCGTCCTCGAACACGGCGAGCACGCCGTCGGGGTGGCTGCCCGACTCGCGGCGGAACGCGAAGTTCCCGGCGCGGTAGGACAACCCCGCCACGTTGTACCGGGAGAGCCGGGCGTCGAGCACACCCGCGGCGCCGTAGTCGACGCCGTCGTGCAGGTTGCCCTGCCTGCCCATGACGAAGCAGTAGCTCAGGGTCCAGTCGAGCGTGACGGTGGTGCCGGGTCGGGACAGCCGGGCCAGCCAGGCGATCGGGACGGCGCTGTCCAGCAGCCCTGGCGAACCCTGGAACAGCACGGCGTTCCGACCGTCCACAGTGGAGTTGTTGGTCACGGACACGGTGTGCTGGGCGCCCAGCGACGGGACCAGGTCGGCGACGTCGACGCCCTGGAGGGTGTGGGTCATCGGGGTCCTTTCCGGAAACGGGGTCGGTGCGGAAGACGGATTCCGCCGACGCTAGGGCCGGATGGCCCCGGGGGAGAACGATCATCACCCGAACACCGGCCAAACACCCCCCGTCCGGGCGATTGGCCGGGCGGAATCCCGCGCCCGACTGTCGATCTTTCGCGTTGCGGCGCCGCCGTGGGCGGCTAGAGTTTCCGTGGTGACCGAGAACGAGTCCTGGCTGACCCGCCTCCGCGCCCGGCGGCCGGGGATCGACCACCTCATCCGGGCTTACGACGCGTTCACCGAACGCTACGGCAACCACTTCGCCGCATCGATCACGTACTTCAGCGTGCTGTCATTGTTCCCGTTGACCCTGATAGGCGTGTCGATCCTCGGTTTCGTGTTGGCCGGTCAACCGGACACCCTCAACGACCTGCGGGCCAGCCTGATCAGCGCCGCGCCGAGCAGTATCCGCAGCATCCTCGACGACCTCGTCAACGCCGCCATCCTGGAACGCGGCAAGGTCGGGATCATCGGCCTGCTGACCGCCGCGTACACCGGTCTCGGCTGGATGAGCAACCTGCGCGACGCGCTCACCGCGCAGTGGGGGCACAAGCTCGAACCGCCGCCGTTCCTGCGCGGAATGGTCCTCGACCTGTTGGCGCTACTCGGTTTGGGCGCCGCGATGGCGGTGTCTTTCGGCCTCAGCGCGATCGGCGGCGGATTGGCCGACACATTGCTCGACGCGATCGGACTCGGCGGTTACGGCTGGGCCAAAGTTGTCCTGTTCGTGATCGCCACACTGCTGTCGATCTCGGCGAACTGGCTCGTGTTCCTGTGGGTTATCGCGCGATTGCCGCGCAAACGGGTAAGCGCCAAGAGCGCGGTCCGCGGCGCCCTTTCCGCGGCGATCGGTTTCGAGATCCTGAAGCTCGTCGGGTCGATCTACCTGAGCGTCGTGATCAAGGGTCCGTTGGGGTCGCTCGTTGGTCCGATCGTGGGTCTGCTGGTGTTCGCCAACCTGGTGTCCCGCTTCCTCCTGTTCATCACCGCCTGGGCCGCGACGGCGAAGGAGAACATCGCCGTCGTGCCCCCACCGGCCCCCGCCCCCGCCATCATCCGGCCGACCATCGAGGTGACCCGCACCCCCCGCGCGAAGGAAGTCCTCGGCCTCGTCGGCTTCGGCGCCCTCCTCGGCCTGGCCTGGCGCCGCCGCAAGTAGCCCTGCGCGCCGCCTTCCGCCCCCCGCCGCCGGCCGCGCACCCCCGCCTCACACTTCCGCCTGATCCCCACCACAACCACTTGACACCGCCACCCCGCCACCCCACAGGGCGGCCCCCACCCTCCCGGGGGCAGCCCTCGATGCCAGTCTACCGGTGGGCACCGACAGTGGATCTTGACAAGGCTGACGGAGGGGTTCTCCTGTGGATAACTTCCGTCGCCGAGAAGGATGAATCCCGGGTGTGTCGGTAGGGCGTTGACCTGGGAAAAGGCGTGAACCGGCGGGTTGCTAGCCCGCCGCCTTGGCTCGGGCGGTGCGGGCCGCGCGGGCGCGTTTGCGGCGGACCCACATCGCGAACGAGATCAGGATGCCGAGTCCTGCCAAGCCGACCAGGGGAGCGCCGTAGTTGCCGAAGGCGGAGCGTTGGGCGTCTGGGGGGAGGGCTTCGGTGGGTGACTGGCCGGCGGGTGGCTGCTGTTGCTGTTGGGGGGCCGCGCTGGAGGTGCCGAGGCCGGTGTCCTGCTTGGGCTGGGCCTCGGGGGCGTGGTCGACCAGGACGCCGACTGGTTTGGTGCCTTCGGCGGTCAGCGCGAAGCCGTAGTCGAGGAGGCGGGAACCCTGGTCGGCGAGGGGGTTGGGGTTCAGCTCGCCGCGCATGAGGACCACCACGAGGCGCTTGCCGCCGCGTTCGGCGGCGCCGACGTAGGTGTGCCGGGCGTCGTCGGTGAAGCCGGTTTTGCCGCCGAGGAAGCCCGCGTACTTGCCGAGCAGCTTGTTGTCGTTGATGACCTTGTAGCCGGGCTTGGTGCCGTACCCGGGGAAGTCCAGCGACTTGGTGGCGACCGCCTCGGCGAACTCCTTGTGCTTCATCGCGGCGCGGAAGACCAGGCTCAGGTCGTAGGCCGAGGTGCTCATGCCGGGCCCGTCCAGGCCGGACGGGGTGGCGGCCCGGGTGTCCAGCGCGCCGAGCTCCTTGGCCAGGTCGTTCATCTTCTTCACCGCGACGTCCATGCCGCCGAGCTTCACGGCCAGCGCGTGCGCCGCGTCGTTGCCGGAGCGCATGAGCAGGGCGAACAGCAGTTGGCGGACGGTGTACTGGCCGCCGGGGCCGACGCCGACCTTGGTGCCCTCCTGGGCGGCGTCGTCCTGGGTGCCGACGACGACCTCGTCCATCCGCAGCTCGCGGATGACCACCACGGCCAGCAGGGTCTTGATCAGCGAGGCGGGCCGCTCCCTGGCGTGCGGGTCCTTGGCGGCCAGCACGTCGCCGGTGTCCAGGTCGGCGATGACCCAGGACGCCGAGGTGACGTCACCGGCGATGGCGGCCTTGGCGCCGGTCGGGGTGACCACGCCGCACTCGCCCATCCGGGTGCCGCCGACGGGCTCGTTCGGCACCGGCAGCGCCTCGGGGGTCGTGCTGCCCGGCTTGGGCTCCTCCGAGGTGTCCACCGGCGGCGGCGGGCGGTCGTGGTTCTGGCACTGGGGGGTGGTCGGCGTCTTGGCGGCGTCGGTCTGCTGCTGGGCCTTGCGCTGGGCAGGCTGCGCGCCCGCCGGGAGGGCGCCGAGGAGCAGGGCGCACAACGAGACGAGGAGAGCGGTCACGGTCCTGCGGGCTGCGAAGCGCACCCCTGCACGATAGAACCCGTCACGATCCGGCCACGATCCGGCCTATCACCCACACGTGGGCACCGGGGTCGGCGACTGGATACTGCCCGGATGAGCCTGAGTCGTCGGTCGGCGCTGTTCCTGCTGTTGTTCGGCGTCTGGTCCTGGGTGATCTGGCCGGTCTTCCTGCGCAACGTCTGGGTCGACCCGCGCTCGTTCGCGCCGGGACCGACGGCGTTCTTCGTGGTGCACGCCGTGCTCACGGCCGTGTCGCTGCTGTTCGGGACCGTGATCGGGGTCATCGGCTGGCGGGCGCGGCCCCGTGCCGCTGAAGAGGTGAACGAGCCCGACCCGGTTACCGGCGGGTAGGGTGTGGCCATGCCCACCGGTCGCAGGTTCGACATCGTGCTGTTCGGCGCCACCGGCTTCACCGGTCAGCTCACCGCCGAATACCTCGCCCGGCACGCGCCCGAGGGGCTGAGGTGGGCGCTGGCGGGTCGGAACCCGGCGAAGCTGGCGGCGGTGCGGGACCGGCTCGGCGTCGACGTGGAGACGCTCACAGCGGACGTCACGGACCCGGCGTCGATTGCCGCCGTCGCGGAGGCCACCCGGGTCGTCATCACTACCGTCGGCCCTTACCTGGAGTACGGCGACGTGCTGGTAGGCGCGTGCGCGGAAGCGGGCACCGACTACGTGGACCTGACCGGGGAGCCCGAGTTCGTCGACCGCACCTACTTGCGGTACCACTCACGGGCGGTAGAGACCGGGGCACGGTTGGTGCACGCGTGCGGTTTTGACTCCATCCCCTATGACCTCGGCGTGCTCTACACCGTGCAGCAGCTACCGGTCGGGGTACCGCTGACAGTCGACTGCTACTTCGCCGTGTCCGCAAGCTTCTCGGGCGGCACGTTCCAGTCCACCATCACCGCGTTCTCGCGGCTGCGCGAGATGCAGAAGGCCGCGGCGGAGCGCAAGAAGGTGGAGCCGCGCCCGCAACGCCGGGTGCGCGGTCGGGGGCGACCGGGGCGGGTCGCCGAGATCGGCCGCTGGGCGGTGCCGTTGCCGACGATCGACCCGCAGATCGTCCTGCGGTCCGCTCGCGCGCTGGACCGCTACGGCCCGGACTTCAGCTACGGCCACCACCTGGCGGTCAAGCGCTTGCCCTCGGCGCTGGGATTCGCCGGTGCCGGTCTGGGCCTGATGGGCCTCGCGCAGGTCCCGCCGGTCCGCAGGTGGTTGCTCGACCGCAAGAAGTCCGGCGACGGCCCGGACGCGGCCCAGCGCGCCCGGTCGTGGTTCAAGGTCACCCTGATCGGCACCGGCGGCGGCGAGCGGGTCGTCACCGAGATCGCGGGCGGTGACCCCGGCTACGACGAGACGTCGAAGATGCTCGCGGAGTCCGCGCTGTGCCTGGCGTTCGACGAACTGCCCGCCGTGGCAGGCCAACTCACCACAGCGGTGGCCATGGGGGACAAGCTGATCCACCGATTGGTGGCCGCGGGCATCGAGTTCCGCGTTTTGTCGCCTGTGGACGGACAGACGGTGTAACCGGGGTCGATCGGCCGGGTGTAGTCCGCTGGATGGGGTGGCGGGTGCGGTTGCGGACCGGGTTGGTGGGTTACGCCTTGTCCATGAAGAAGACAGCGATGATCACCGCGGCGACCGCCATGACCCTGTTCGTCGTCACGCCCGCGTCGGCCGACCCGGGCACCTACCGGCTCGTGAGCCCGGCCGGTGGCTGCGTGGACTCCGACACGGCGATGCTCGGGGACTGCACGGCGGACACGTCGCTCTGGACGGTCCAGAGCAGGCAGGGCTTGATCACCGTCACCGCGAACGGCAACGCCCTCACCAGCGTCGGCGACGGAGCGGTCGCCACCGTCCCCCAAGACGGCACCGACGCGCAGGCGTGGACCAAGGCCCCGTTCGGCCCGGACCGCTACACCCTGACCGACGCGAACGGCGACCAACTCACCAACATGGGCGACGGCTCCCTCAGCGTCACCACACCCAGCGGTGGCGACGACCAGGTGTGGGAACTCGTGTCCAGCCCGATGGGGTGACGGTCAGGGCTTTCCCGCCGGTTGACGACAATCCTTGAGTCCCATGAAGACACTCGCATTCGCCGTCGCCCTAACCCTGTTGACCGCCATACCGGCGTCGGCTGACACCACGCACTACCAGTTCCGCAACAGAACAGGCGGCTGCCTACTCAACGACAACGGGCCCGCGACGACCGGCACCTGCAACACCTCCAGCACCCGCTGGACCCTGTCCGACGGCTCTAACGGCGCCTACCGCATCAACGCCAACGGCTTCTCCCTAACCGACAACGCCGACGGCACAGTGACCGTTAGCCCTACCGGCGCCGACGGCCAGGACTGGTCCTTCAAACACGCCGGCCCGTACACGTTGGTCACCACGTCCGACCTCCGCCACCTCTCCGCCCACACTGACGGGAGCGTGGGGGCGGAGTACCACACCGGCAACACCGAACTGTGGGTCCTGGACGAGGTGAACTGAGGCCAGGGCCGCTCCCATGCCCCGGGAGCGGCCCTCCTCTACACCGGCAACTCCGCCGCAAGGTCAACCGCCGTCCGGTAGAGCGCCGGGTCAGGATGCCCCGAGACCACCGCCCCCTCGGCGACCACGAGCACATCCTTGGCGGCCCGTGACCGGAACGGGTCGCCGGGGTACCGGATACCCTGGCTCTTGAGCAGGTCAAACCCGATCGACTTCACACTGCCCGTGCCGTACTGGTCGATCAGCCGCTTGAGGTCGCGCACGTCGCCGGTGCGCCGCATCCGCACCCAGGACACCGACACAACGAACTGGTTCCCGGCCGGGTCGACCAGGGTGAACAACGTCCGATCCAGGTCGGCGCACGGGTTGCGCAGGAAGAAGTCGCGCACCTGGCCGTAGGAGTTGATGGCGCAGTCGAGGGCGTGCTCGGCGGCCTCCCGGACTTGGCGGACCTTCACCTTCCGCCAGTTCTGGTCGGACTTGGCTTTCCGCCCAGCCCGGTCGGACTTGACCTGCTGCGCCGCCGCGTCTTCCGCCGCGGACGCCGACTCCGCCGCGACTCCCGCCGCGCCACCATCGACACCCGCCATGACCAGCGCCGCCACCGTGCCCGCAGCGGCTACTCCGGCCCCGGTCCTGACCTTGGTCCAACGTCCTTTGCTGTCCCTCGGCTGGCTCACCGCTACCCCCTCCGGGTCGAGGGGAGGGTGTCAGATCGCGTGGCTCCTCGGGTGGGGAATGCCGGGGCGACAACGGAACTTGGCGGAATCCGGCGAGACGTCAGTGGTTCACCCGCCTGCGGCAGGGAACCTGGGACCTCGTACACGCGCCGAGGCCGTGCGGTCCAAGCAGGAGCGCACGGCCTCGGGGTGGCAAGAACTCAGCGGCGGAACAGCAGGGCGCGCTTGACCTCTTGGATTGCCTTGGTCACCTGGATGCCGCGTGGGCACGCGTCGGTGCAGTTGAAGGTGGTGCGGCAGCGCCAGACGCCTTCGGCGTCGTTGAGGATGTCCAGGCGTTCCTGGGAGCCTTCGTCGCGGGAGTCGAAGATGAAGCGGTGGGCGTTGACGATGGCGGCGGGGCCGAAGTAGCTGCCCTCGTTCCAGAACACCGGGCACGACGTGGTGCAGCAGGCGCAGAGGATGCACTTCGTGGTGTCGTCGAAGCGTTCGCGGTCGGTGGCGGACTGGATCCGCTCACGAGTGGGCTCGTTGCCGTAGGTGATGAGGAACGGCTTCACGGCGCGGAACGCCTCCATGAAGGGTTCCATGTCGACCAAGAGGTCCTTGTTCACCGGGAGGCCCTTGATCGGCGCCACGGTGATCGTGGTGTGCTTGCCGCCGCCCGCCATCAGGTCCTTGACCAGGACCTTGCAGGCGAGTCGGTTGACGCCGTTGATCTGCATGGCGTCGGAGCCGCAGATGCCGTGCGCGCAAGAGCGGCGGAAGGTCAGCGTGCCGTCGAGGTACCACTTGACGTAGTGCAGCAGGTTCAGCACCCGGTCGGTGGGCAGCGCGGGGACGCCGAAGGACTCCCAGCGCGGCTCGGAGTCCAGCTCCGGGTTGAACCGCATGATCTTGACGGTGACGGTGATCGCGCCGTCGGGTACCGGCGGCTGGTCGCCCCGGGAACCGGCGGAGGCCTGGGTCACAGTAGCCGCAGTCATCAGTACTTCCGCTCCATGGGCTTGTACCGGGTGAAGGTCACCGGCTTGTAGTCCAGCCGGATCTCGCTCTTGAGACCGTCGCCCTGCTTGTAGAACATGCTGTGCCGCATGTAGTTCGTGTCGTCGCGGCTGGGGTAGTCCTCGCGGGCGTGGCCGCCGCGTGACTCCTTGCGCTCCAGCGCGCCAGTCACCAAGACCTCGGCCAGCTCCAGCAGGAAGCCGAGCTCGACGGCCTCCAGCAGGTCGGTGTTGAACCGCTTCCCCTTGTCCTGCACGGAGATGTGCGCGTAGCGGTCCTTCAACGCCTGCACGTCGTGCAGGGCCTGCTTGAGCGTCTCCTCCGTGCGGTACACCGAGGCGTTGGCGTCCATCGTGGCCTGCAACTCGGTGCGGATGTCGGCGACGCGTTCCTTGCCGTGGTCCGACAGCAGCAGCGCGACCTGGTCGGCGACCTTGGTGGTCGGCTCCTCCGGCAGGTCGAGCAGTTCGTGGTTGGCGGCGTAGGCCGCGGCGGCGAGGCCCGCGCGGCGGCCGAACACGTTGATGTCCAGCAGCGAGTTGGTGCCCAGCCGGTTCGCGCCGTGCACCGATACGCACGCGCATTCCCCGGCCGCGTACAGCCCGGGGACCACGTTGTCGTTGTCGCGCAGCACTTCGCCGTGGATGTTCGTGGGGATGCCGCCCATCGCGTAGTGCGCGGTGGGGTAAACCGGGACGGGCTCCTTCACCGGGTCGACCGCGAGGTAGGTCCGCGCGAACTCGGTGATGTCGGGCAGCTTTGTTTCCAGTACTTCCGCGCCCAGGTGGGTGCAGTCGAGCAGCACGTAGTCCTTGTTCGGACCCGCGCCGCGGCCCTCTAGGACCTCCAGCGCCATAGAGCGGGCGACGATGTCGCGGGGCGCGAGGTCCTTGATGGTCGGGGCGTAGCGCTCCATGAACCGCTCGCCGGAGGCGTTGCGCAGGATCGCGCCCTCGCCGCGGGCGCCCTCGGTGAGCAGGATGCCCAGGCCCGCCAGGCCGGTCGGGTGGAACTGGTAGAACTCCATGTCCTCCAGCGGCAGGCCCTTGCGGAAGATGATGCCCATGCCGTCACCGGTGAGGGTGTGCGCGTTGGACGTCGTCTTGAAGACCTTGCCGAAGCCGCCGGTGGCGAACACCACGGCCTTGGCCTGGAACACGTGCAGCTCACCGGTGGCCAGCTCGTAGGCGACCGCGCCGGTGCACACCGGGCCGTTCTCGGTCTCGGTGAGGCAGATGTCGAGCACGTAGTACTCGTTGAAGAACTCGATGCCGTGCTTGACGCAGTTCTGGTACAGCGTCTGCAGGATCATGTGCCCGGTGCGGTCGGCCGCGTAGCAGGCCCGGCGCACGGCGGCCTCGCCGTGGTTGCGGGTGTGCCCGCCGAAGCGGCGCTGGTCGATCCGGCCCTCCGGCGTCCGGTTGAACGGCAGGCCCATCTTCTCCAGGTCGAGGACGGCGTCGATGGCCTCCTTCGCCATGATCTCGGCGGCGTCCTGGTCGACCAGGTAGTCACCGCCCTTGATCGTGTCGAAGGTGTGCCACTCCCAGTTGTCCTCCTCGACGTTGGCCAGCGCGGCGCACATGCCGCCCTGGGCCGCGCCGGTGTGCGACCGGGTCGGGTACAGCTTGGTGAGCACCGCGGTGCGCGGCGCGTGCCCGGCCTCGGTGGCGGCCGCCAGGGCCGCGCGCATCCCCGCGCCACCGGCCCCGACGATCACCACGTCGTACTTGTGGAACTGCATGGGTCAACCGCTTCTTCCGACTTGGGCCGGGCCCCGCGGGCCCTGGGGCCTTTAGTTGGTGGTGGGAATGGTGGCGTCGAAGGTGAAGATCACGTAGCTGCCCAGCGCCAGGATCAGCACCATCGACACGTAAAGCATGATCTTCAGCCAGAACCGGGTGGCGTCCTTGCGCGCGTAGTCGTTGATGACGGTGCGCAGGCCGTTGCCGCCGTGGATCTCGGCCAGCCACAGCATGGACAGGTCCCAGAACTGCCAGAACGGGCTGGACCAGCGGCCCGCCACGAAGGCGAAGTTGATCCGGTGCACGCCGCCGTCCAGGATGTTCATGATCAGCAGGTGGCCGAGCACCAGCACGATCAGCGCCAGCCCGGAGATCCGCATGAACAGCCAACTGGCCAGTTCGAAGTTGCTGCGCCGGGCCGAGGGGCGGCGCGGGGCGCGCGGCTTGTCCAGTGCCAGGGTCATCAGTTACCCCCGAACAGGTCGCGCGCGGTGCGCTCCAGCATGAAGTACGCGCCGGGGACCATGACGACGACCCAGATGCCGATGATCGTCCACAGCATGGGCTTCTGGAACTTGGGCCCGCGCGACCAGAAGTCGACCAGCATGACCCGCAGCCCGTTGAGCGCGTGGTAGAGCACCGCGCCGACCAGGCCGACCTCGAGGAGGTTCACGACCGGGGTCTTGTAGGTGCCGATGATCTCGTCGTAGGCGTTCGGCGAGACCCGCACCAGCGCGGTGTCCAGCACGTGCGCGAAGAGGAAGAAGAAGGTGAGCACCCCGGTGATCCGGTGCGCCACCCAGGACCACATGCCCGGGTCGCCGCGGTAGAGCGTCCCGGTGCGTCGGGATCCGCGCGGCGGCACCTGCTCGGTGGCGACGGCCGAGTCGGACATCGGTAGCAGGCCTCCAACGTCGCTGATGGACTTGCTGATGGGCGTCCCGCCCATGCGGGGACTCCACACGAAACGGGCCTTGACCCAACGGATGCTAGACCTGACAAGCGGAACGCACCCAACCCGCCGATCCCCTCTGTGACGGACGAGACACGCGGTCCACACCCGTCCCCCGCTGGTGGGGCGAGTTCACCGGGGGCCTCTCCGGATTCCGGTGACGCAGCGTCACCCGGGTCGTCGAGGTCTCCCCGGCGGGGGCCGTCCGGCGTGCTGAATCGATTCGGCAGACCCCTGTCCCAGCCGGGAAACCCCCTACCCGTGACCCCTATGTGTCCACACTGGACCACCGGGACCGCTGATCCGGGCGCTGACCGGCGCCGACGCCACCCGGACGGGTCGTCGAGTGGCCCCCCGGGTGGCGTCAACCAACAATTGGGTCACACCCTGGGCGACGTCCGGGAAAGGTCCGTACCGGGGAGTACGGTCCTGCGGAACAACAGCGCCCACCCCGGTGGGGCGGGCGCGGGGAGACCCGGAAGGAGATCAGCCTTGCGCCGAACGCGGGGACTTCGTCTCGTGGCGGGCCTGATGGCGGTGGGGCTCGTGCTCACCGCCTGCGGCTCCAAGAACGACAGCGGCTCGGGTGGCACGTCCACCGGTGCCAGCGGCAGCCAGGCCCCGACGTCGAACCTGAAGATCGGGCTCGCCTACGACATCGGCGGCCGCGGCGACCAGTCCTTCAACGACTCCGCCGCCCGCGGTTTGGACAAGGCGAAGTCCGAGCTGGGCTTCTCCATCAAGGAGTTGGAGGCCACCGCCGGGGAGACCGACGCGCAGAAGGAAGACCGGCTGCGCCAGCTCGCCGAGGGCGGCTACAACCCGATCGTCGCCGTCGGCTTCGCCTACGCGACCGCGTTGGAGAAGACGGCCAAGGACTACCCGGACATCAAGTTCGCCATCATCGACAGCGTCGACCCGGCCGCGGACAACGTGGCCAACCTGACCTTCGCCGAGCAGGAGGGCTCGTACCTGGTCGGTGTGGCGGCGGCGCTGAAGACCAAGACGAACAACGTCGGCTTCATCGGCGGCGTCAACGTGCCGCTGATCCAGAAGTTCGAGGTCGGCTTCACCGCCGGGGTCAAGGCGGTCAAGCCGGACGCCACCGTGCAGGCCAAGTACCTGACCCAGCCGCCGGACTTCACCGGCTTCAACGACCCGGCCAAGGGCGAGACCGCCGCGAAGGGCATGTTCGACGCGGGCGCGGACATCGTCTACGCCGCGGCGGGTGGTTCCGGCGCCGGCGTGTTCAAGACCGCCAAGGCGAACGGCAAGCTGGGCATCGGCGTCGACTCCGACCAGTACAACCTGCCCTCGCTGGCCGACGTCAAGGACGTCATCCTGACCTCCATGATCAAGGAGGTGGACGTGGCGGTGTACGACTTCATCACCTCGGTGAAGGACAACAAGTTCGCCAAGGGCAACAAGGTCTACGACCTGAAGGCGGGCGGCATCGACTACGCCACCAGCGGGGGCAAGCTCGACGACATCAAGGCCAAGATCGACGACTACAAGGCCAAGATCATCTCCGGTGAGATCAAGGTGCCGTCGACCAAGTAAGCGCGACGCGGACGGGTCCGGGCACGCCACACGCGGACCCGGGCCCGTCCGGCTATCCCCACCCAGCCACCCCTGTCCAACGGTCCCCAGCCCCCAGCGACAAAGGATGCGGCCGTGTCAACGGAGCCACCAGCGGGCGCCGCGCCCGCCGTCCACCTCACCGCGATCACCAAGCGCTTCCCCGGCGTCGTGGCGAACTCCGACGTCAACATCAGCGTCCGGGCGGGCACCGTGCACGCGCTGGTGGGGGAGAACGGCGCCGGTAAGTCCACCTTGATGAAGATCCTCTATGGCATGCAGCAGCCGGATGAGGGGACCATCGCCGTCAACGGTAAGCCCGTCAGCTTCGGGTCGCCGGCAGACGCCATCCGCGCCGGTATCGGCATGGTGCACCAGCACTTCATGCTCGCGGACAACCTCACCGTTCTGGAGAACGTGGTGTTGGGCAGTGAGCCGCGCAAAGGCGTAGGGCTCGACTTCGCCGCCGCGCACGCCCGCATCAAGGAGATTTCCGACTCTTACGGCCTCGGCGTCGACCCGGATCGTCTCGTGGACGACCTCGGCGTCGGTGAGCGGCAACGCGTGGAGATCCTGAAGGTCCTCTATCGCGGCGCGCGCACGCTCATCCTCGACGAGCCCACCGCGGTTCTGGTCCCGCAGGAGGTCGACGAACTGTTCGGCAACCTCCGCGACCTCAAGGCCGAGGGCCTGACCATCCTGTTCATCTCGCACAAGCTGGACGAGGTGCTGTCGGTCGCGGACGACATCACCGTCATGCGGCGCGGGACGACGGTCGCGAGTGTGTCCCCTGAGGACGTCACCGCGCGCAAGCTGGCCGAGTTGATGGTCGGTAGCGCCCTACCGGTTCCCGAGCTGCGCGAGTCAACCGTCACCGATGAGGCTGTCCTGTCGGTCGAGGGTCTTACCCTCGTCGGCGCTGATGGCCGTACCGTGCTCAACGACATCTCCTTCACCATCCACGCCGGTGAAGTGCTCGGTATCGCGGGCGTAGAGGGCAACGGGCAGGCTGAGCTCGTCGAGACTCTTATGGGCATCCGGTCGCCGACGTCGGGCACGATCACCTTGTCCGGTAAGGACATCACGAACGAGTCCACCCGGCACCGCCGGGAAGCGGGCGTGGGCTACATCCCCGAGGACCGCCACCGGCAGGGTGTGCTGCTCGAAGCCACCCTGTGGGAGAACCGGATCCTCGGGCACCAGACCCGCAAACCCAACGTGCGCGGACCGCTGCTCGACCGGCGCGGCGCCAAGGCCGACACCGAGCGGATCGTCGTCGAGTACGACGTGCGCACTCCCGGCATCGACGTCAACGCCGCCGCCCTCTCCGGCGGCAACCAGCAGAAGCTCATCGTCGGCCGGGAGATGAGCGGCGCCCCGATCCTGCTCATCGCCTCGCACCCCACCCGCGGCGTCGACGTCGGCGCCCAGGCCGCGATCTGGGAGCACATCCGGCGGGCCCGCGCCGACCACCTGGCGGTCCTGCTGATCTCCGCCGACCTCGACGAGCTGATCGGCATGTCCGACACGCTGTCGGTGATCCTGCGCGGCAGGCTCGTCGCCGACCACGACCCGGCGACGGTGACCCCGGAGCAGCTCGGCTCCGCGATGACCGGCGCGGGGAGGGAAGACTGATGCGCAACCGCACCGCCCGCTCCATCCTGCTCGGCGTGGCCGCCCCGGTCGGCGCCCTCGTGTTCGCCGCGCTGGTGTGCGCGCTGATCCTGGCCGTCACCGGGCACTCGGTCGGCGATGTCGTCGACGCCATGTCCACCGCGGCGCAGCGGCCGCGGACCCTGGTCAACTCGGTCAACAGCGCCACCGTCTACTACCTGGCCGCGGTGGCGGTGGCCATCGGCTTCCGGATGAAGCTGTTCAACATCGGCGTCGACGGGCAGTACCGGCTGGCGGCCATGCTGTCGGCCGCGCTCGCCGGTGCCGCGTTCATGGACAGCGTCCCGTCGGTGCTCCGGATCGCCATGACGGTCGTCGCGGCCATGCTGGTCGGCGCGGCCTGGGCCGGGCTGGCGGCGCTGCTCAAGGTCACCCGCGGCGTGTCCGAGGTCATCTCGACGATCATGCTCAACTCGATCGCCACCTACCTCGTGTCGTACCTGCTCAACCCGGCCCGGCTGGCGGTGACCACGGCGGGCAGCAACAACATCGGCACCAGGAAGATCACCGAGGGCGGCCAGGTGGCCGGGTTCGAGGTGTCCGGGTCGAGCACCAAGGTGTTCGGGCTGGTGCTGCTGGCGGTCGTGGTCGGGTTCCTCTACTGGTTCGTCCTGTCGCGCACCAGGTTCGGGTTCGAGCTGAAGGCGACCGGGTTGTCGGAGTCGGCGGCGGTGGCCAGCGGGGTCAGCGTCAAGAAGATGGTCGTCATCTCGATGCTGCTCTCCGGCGCGGTCGCCGGGCTCGTGGGCATGCCGCAGCTACTCGGGTCCTCTTACACCTATTCGCTCGACTTCCCGCCGGGGCTGGGGTTCGTCGGTATCGCTGTCGCGCTGCTTGGCCGCAACCACCCCATCGGCATGATGGTGGCGTCGCTGCTGTGGGGCTTCTTGGACAACGCGGCGAACTCGCTCGACATCTCCGGAGTACCGCGCGAGATCGTCCTCATCATGCAGGGCGTGATCGTGCTGTCGGTCGTCGTCGCGTACGAACTCGTCCGCCGCTACCGCGTGCGGGCTGAACAACAGGCCGTGGGTAGCGCGCTGGGCCGCACCAAGCCCCTTGAGGAGGTGTCGGCATGACCGTCGGCGGACTGGCCGTTGGGTTGAAGTCGACCCCGACGCGACGCGGTAAGAGGCTCTCGCCGATGGTGTACCTCATCATCGCCGTTGGCGCGCTTGTGGTGGTGTCGGCCGTGCGCACACTCAGCGACGCGACTGACCTCACGTCCTCTGGCACCGTGCAAGCCGCATTGACGGCCGCGGTACCGCTCGCGATGGCATCACTCGCGGGTCTGTGGGCCGAACGCGCGGGCGTGGTCAACATCGGCCTCGAAGGCATGATGGTCCTCGGCACGTTCGGCGCCGGGTACGCGGGCTACCAGTGGGGACCGTGGGCGGGCATCGTCGGCGGACTGCTGTTCGGTGTCATCGGCGGTCTGCTGCACGCGGTCGCCACCGTCACCTTCGGCGTCGACCACATCATTTCCGGCGTCGCGATCAACCTGCTGGCCCCCGGCGCCGCGCTGTTCCTGTCGAAGCAGTTCTTCTCGAACGCGCCCGGCGGCGGTCAGAAGCAGTCGCCGCGGATCGAGGACGCGCAGAAGGTCACGCTGCCCGGGTTCTCCAGTTGGCTGGGCACGATCGAGAACAAGCACTGGTTCTTCGTCTCCGACCTCGCGGGCGTGCTGCGCGGCATCACGACCGAGATCTCGCTGCTGACGTTGCTCGCGGTCGTGCTCATCGCGGCGACCGGGTGGGTGCTGTGGCGGACCCCGTTCGGACTGCGCCTGCGGTCGTGCGGTGAATCGCCCGCGGCGGCGGAATCCTTGGGCGTCAACGTTTACAAGTACAAGTATTACGCGGTGATCGCGTCCGGCGGGTTCGCCGGGCTCGGCGGCGCGATGCTCGCCGTCAGCTCCGGGCAGTTCCGCGACGGGCAGACCGGCGGCCGCGGCTTCATCGGCCTGGCCGCGATGATCTTCGGCAACTGGCGGCCGGGCGGTCTCGCCACCGGCGCGGGGCTGTTCGGGTACACCGACGCCATGGCGCTGCGCGGGTCCAACGCCGTACACGCCCTGTTGCTGCTGCTCGGCATCGCCCTGATCGTGGTCGCCGTCTTGCAGTACCGGTCGGGCCAGATCGTGTTGTCCGGCGTGGCCGCGGCGATCGGCGTCCTGTTCGGCTGGTGGTACTTCTCCAGCGACCAGGTCCCTGCCGAACTCGTCGGCGCGGCGCCGTATGTCGTCACGCTCCTGGTGTTGGGCCTGGCGTCGCAGCGGCTGCGACCGCCCAGGTTCGTCGGTGAGCCATACCGGAGGGGGCAAGCGATATGACGGTCGACTGGGAAGCGCTGCGCGCGGCCGCTGTCACGGCCGCGGCCGCCGCGTACTGCCCTTACTCCGGCCTGCAAGTGGGCGCCGCCGCCGTGGTCGACGACGGCCGGATCATCACCGGGTGCAACGTCGAGAACGCCTCGTACGGCCTCGGCCTGTGCGCGGAGTGCACGCTGGCCGGGCAACTCCGGTTGACCGGCGGTGGCAGGCTGGTCGCCCTGGCCTGCCGCAGCGGCGCCGGTGACCTGCTCATGCCCTGCGGCCGCTGCCGCCAGGTCATCTACGAACTCGGCGGCCCCGACTGCCTCGTCGACACCCCCGACGGCCCGCTCCCGATGACCGCCGTCCTCCCGCACGCCTTCGGTCCCGGCGACCTGCCCTGAGGAGTCCCGATGTTCACCGCCGTTGACATCATCCGCGCCAAGCGGGACGGCAACGCCCTCGCCGACGCCCAGATCGACTGGGTGATCGACGCCTACACGCGCGGGGTGGTCGCCGACGAGCAGATGTCCGCGCTCGCGATGGCGGTGTTCCTCAACGGCATGACCCCGGCCGAGACCGCCCGGTGGACCTCGGCGATGATCGACTCCGGCACCCGGCTCGCGCTGACCGTCGACCGCCCCACCGTGGACAAGCACTCCACCGGCGGCGTCGGCGACAAGATCACCCTGCCGCTGGCCCCGCTGGTGGCCGCCTGCGGCGCCGCCGTGCCCCAGTTGTCCGGCCGCGGTCTCGGGCACACCGGCGGCACCCTGGACAAGCTGGAGTCCATCCCCGGCTGGCGGGCCGCGCTGACCGAACCCGAGATCCAGGCCCAGCTCGCTTCGGTCGGCGCCGTCATCTGCGCCGCGACCGAGGGGCTGGCCCCGGCCGACAAGAAGCTCTACGCGCTGCGCGACGTGACCGCGACGGTCGAGTCGATCCCGCTCATCGCGAGCTCGATCATGAGCAAGAAGATCGCCGAGGGCGCCGCCGCGCTGGTGCTGGACGTCAAGTTCGGCTCCGGCGCGTTCATGAAGACCCTGGACGACGCCACCGCTCTGGCCAACGCGCTCGTGTCGATCGGGTCCGCCCACGGGGTTCGCGCCAGCGCCCTGCTCACCGACATGTCCGTGCCACTCGGCCGCGCGGTGGGCAACGCGGTGGAGGTGGCGGAGTCCGTCGAGGTGCTCCAAGGCGGCGGACCCGCCGACGTCGTCGACCTGACCCTGGCCTTGGCGCGCGAGATGTTGTCGCTGGCGGGCATCTCGGTCGACCCGGCTGTGGTCCTCGCTTCCGGTGAGGCGTACGAGGTGTGGTGCCGGATGATCAGCGCCCAGGGCGGCGACCCGACCGCGCCGCTGCCCCGACCCGGCCACGTGCACACCGTCACCGCCCCCGCCGACGGCTTTCTGTCCACTTTGGACGCCTATCCGGTGGGGGTCGCCGCCTGGCACCTCGGCGCGGGCCGCGCGCGCAAGGAAGACCCGGTCAACCCCGCCGCCGGAATCCTCTGCCACGCCAAGCCCGGCGACCGGGTCGCGGCGGGCGCCCCGCTGCTCGAACTGCACACCGACGACGAGACCACGATCCCCATCGCCCTCGCCCGACTCGACGGCGCGTTCACCATCGCCGACACCGCACCCGCCGCGCGTCCGCTGGTAGCCAACGTGATCCGCTAGTTGTTCTTGGTGGCGATCAGGGTCGCGAGTCCGTCCAGGACCCGCTCCAGGGACCAGGCGAACTCCTCGTCCCACTCGTCGTCCTGTTCCATCATCCCGCTGTGCATCACCCCGATCAGCTCGGGGAACGCGTCGGCGGTCAGCACCCGGGCCAGGTTGGTGGCGTAGCGGACCATCAGTTCCTTGTCGTCGCCGATCTCCGACGCCAGGGTCGCGTCGTTGCGGGCGAGGCCGCTGACCATCAGCAGCGAGCTCATCTTCTCCGCCGCGGACAGCGGGGTCTCCCGGAGCGCGGCGAGGCCCGCCTCCAGCCACCTGAGTTGGTGCGGGGTCAGCGGCGGCCCGCTGATCGGGATCCGCACCGCCCACGGGTGCGCGTGCAGCGCCCGCTGGCAGGCCCACGCCAGGTCGCGCACTCCGGTCCGCCAGTCCGCGGCGGGCGCGGGCACGATCCCCTCGAAGATGGCGTCGACCATCAGGGTCAGCAGCTCGTCCTTCGCCGAGATGTACCGGTAGAGCGACATCGCGCTGGTGCCCAGCTCGGCGGCGACCCGGCTCATGGAGAGGGCGTCGAGGCCCTCCGCGTCGGCAACCGCCACGGCGGCGGTGACGATGCGGGCGAGGCTGAGGGCCCGTTTGGGGCCCCGGGTCGGCTGCTCGCGCAGGCCCCAGGCGGCTTCGATGCTGGCGGGCAGTCCGGTGTCGGTCATGGCTTCTTCCGATCTCGGGGGTTGACGCCCCAGCCTATCTCTGCGTATAACATACGCAGTAGTGCGTAGGAGATACGCAGTTTCGAGAGGGAGTGACCGGAGATGGCCGAGCGACGTGCCGGACGCGGGGAGTGGGTCGGCCTCGCCGTGCTCGTCCTGCCCTGCCTGTTGATCTCGATGGACCTCAGCGTGCTGTTCTTCGCGCTGCCCTTCATCAGCGCCGACCTGCAGCCGAGCGGGACGCAACAGCTGTGGATCATGGACGGCTACGGCTTCGCGCTGGCCGGGATGCTGATCACCATGGGCGCCATCGGCGACCGGATCGGCCGCCGCAAACTCCTGCTGATCGGCGCCGCCGCCTTCGGCGTGGCGTCGGTGGTCGCCGCCTACTCCGGCTCGGCCGAGGTGCTGATCTGCACCCGAGCACTGCTCGGCCTGGCCGGTGCGACGCTGATGCCGTCCACGCTGTCGCTCATCCGGACGATGTTCCAGGACGCGGCCCAGCGCAAGACCGCGATCGCCATCTGGACCGGCGGCCTGACCCTGGGCGCCACCGTCGGCCCGATCGTCGGCGGCTTCCTGCTCGGCCACTTCTGGTGGGGCTCGGCGTTCCTGATCAACGTGCCCGCCATGGCCCTGCTGCTCGTCCTCGGCCCCTTCCTGCTGCCGGAGTACCGCAACCCGAACGCGGGCCGGTTCGACCTGCGCGGCGCCCTGCTGTCCCTGGCCGCCGTCCTCGCCGTGGTCTACGGCATCAAGCAACTCGCGGTCGACGGGTTCCAGCCGGTCCCCGCCGCCGCCGTGGTCGTCGGCCTGCTGCTGGGCTGGGCCTTCGTGCACGGCCAGCGCACCGGCCGCTCACCACTGGTCGACGTGGCCCTGTTCCGAGTCCGCGCCTTCTCCGGCGCCGTGGTGATCAACGTCGGGTCGATGTTCTGCTTCGTCGGGTCGACCTTCTTCACCACCCAGTACCTCCAGTTGGTCAAGGGCCTCAGCCCGCTGAGCGCCGCCCTGTGGTCCCTGGCCGCGATGCCACTGGTCGTGGTCGGCATGACCGTGTCCGGCATCCTCGCCACCCGAGTCCGAGTCGCCACCCTGGTCGCCACCGGCCTGGTCGTCCTCTCGGTGTCGTTCGTGGTCCTCGCCCAACTCACCGCCACCTCCCCACTGTGGCTCGTCCTCCTCGGCGCGGGCGGCGTGGCCACCGGTGTCCTGATGACCACATCACTCACCTCCGACCTGATGCTCACCGCCGCCCCCACCGAACACGCAGGCGCCGCCTCCGCCATCTCCGAAACCGGCAGCGAACTCGGCGGCGCCCTCGGCATGGCCATCCTCGGCTCCATCGGCGCCGCGATTTACCACGCCCAAGTCCCCGGCTCGGCGACCCTCGGCGCAGCGACCGCCACCGGCGACCCTGACCTGATCGCCGTCGCCCGGGTCGCCTTTACGGATGGTTTCACCGCGACGGTCACGGTGACGGCTGCTGTTGCCGCGGTCCTCGCCGTGGTCGCGTACCGCCTGCTGCGGCACCTACCGGTGAAGGCGGCGGAGGAGAAGGAACTGGTTGCCGCATAAGCAATCCAGAAGGGAATGAGGCCACCGAGACCGCTGGCCTCATTCCCCATTATCAACGAAGCCCCACCCCCACGCCGAGCCCCCAAAACCCGCCCGAATCGACGAGGTACCACACCGGCACTGCGCCCCCGCAAAAAAATAAGAACTCCACCCCTGATCTGCGAGTCCCACACTGGCGCCGCGCGCCTCGGGACCCGCCGATGCCAACTGCCCGTTGTGGTGGAGTTGTTTTGTTTGGGGGGAGCGGTGGCCTAAGCCGGCGGGCGGGTAAGGCCACGCTTTCCAGTGGCCCCGCCTTTTAGCCTTACCCAGGCCACCGCTAGTAGGGCTTTGTTAGGTTGAAAGGTGGGATGTGTTGCCGGTGTGATCTTCTTGAGGGGTGACTCCGGAGGAGATGGGCCTGGTTCGGCCGGTGATCGAGGACTTCGCCGGGCGGATGTTCGGCGGGTTC
>NZ_AXWW01000022.1 GCF_000482865.1 Actinokineospora inagensis DSM 44258
CGACACCCGCGACGGTCGCGACACCCGCGACGGTCGCGACACCCGCGACGGTCGCGACACCCGCGACGGTCGCGACACCCGCGACGGTCGCGACAGCCACGACGGTCGCGATACCCGCGCCGCCAGCGATGCCCGCGAGACCCGCGACGGTCGCGAGACCCGCGACAGCCGCGGCGCCAGCGACACCCGCGACGGTCGCGGCGCCAGCGGCATCCGGGTCGACGTCGTCGCCTGCGACCTGTCGGATCGGGCCGACGTTGCCCGCATGTTGGCCGAGCTGGATACCCCGGTCACCGCTGTCATGCACACCGCGGGCATGGGCACGCTCGCGCCGCTGGAGTACACCAGCGTCTCTGACCTCGCCCACCTCATCACCGCCAAGGTCGCCGGTGCCCGCCACCTCGACGAACTCCTCGACCCCGACCAGGTGGACACCGTCGTCCACTTCTCGTCCATCGCCGCCGTCTGGGGGGTTGGCCGTCACGGTGGTTACGCCGCGGGCAACGCCTACCTGGACGCCTTGGCCGAGCACCGGCGCAGCGAGGGCGCGCCGGTGCTGTCCATCGCCTGGGGCCCGTGGGACGGCGGTGGCATGGTCACCATGACCGCCGTCGAACCCATGCTGCGCCGCGGTGTCCCGCTCATCACACCAGGCCCGGCCATGGTCGCCCTGCGCCAGGCCCTCGACCACGCCGACAGCTTCGTCGCCGCCGCCGAGGTCGACTGGTCCCGGTTCGTCCCAGCTTTCACCTCCCTGCGTCCCAGCCCGCTGCTCACCGAACTCCCCGAGGCCCGCGCCGCCCTCCCCGCGGCGGCCCCGGCCGCCCCCGAGATCACCACCACCGGCTTCCGCGCCCGGCTGGCCCCGCTGCCCCCGGTGGAACGCGACCGCGCCTTCCTCGACCTGGTCCGCGCGCACGCCGCCGTCGTCCTCGGCCACTCCACCCCGGACGCCATCGACCCCGACCGGGCCTTCCGCGAGTTCGGGTTCGACTCCCTCACCGCGGTCGAGTTGCGCAACCGCCTCGCCACCGAGACCGGTCACGCGCTCCCCGCCACCCTCGTCTTCGACCACCCCACTCCGGTCGCCCTCGCGACCCACCTGAACACCCGCACCTTCCCCACCGCCGACGAGGACCCGACCCCCACCGACCTCGACCAGGTCGAGCTGATCCTCACCACGCGCCCGCCGGACGACATCACCCGCGTCCGACTGCTGATGCGCCTGGAGTCCCTGCTCGCCGCGCACCGCCCGGCCACCCCGACCACGGACCTGCTCGACCGCCTCGAATCCGCCACCACGGACGAACTCTTCGACCTGGTCGAGAAAGACCTGGGCCTGACATGACCCGGCAGCCCACCCCGCCGCGCGGCGGGCCCCTGCCCACCGCGCGCCACCCGTCCGCGCCCATCCCTAGTCCACTGTGGACGTCTGGCTCGACGAACACCAGAGCCGCTGACACCGACAGCCGGTTGCCAACCAGTGCCAACGACCGGGGAGGGCTGGGATGACCGACAACGCCACGGCCACCGAGCGCAAGCTGCGGGACTACCTGGGCCGAGTGATCGCGGAGTTGCACGACACCCGGGGTCGGTTGCGGTCCGCCGAGTCCGCCGAACGTGAGCCGGTCGCGATCGTCGCGATGAGTTGCCACCTGCCCGGCGGGGTGTCGTCGCCGGAAGACCTGTGGGATCTCCTGATTGCCGGCAGGGACGGCATCACCGACTTCCCCGCGGACCGCGGCTGGGTCGCCGAAGCGCTGACCCACCCGGACGGCCACACCTCGGTGGACTCGGCGCAGGGCGGTTTCCTGCACGACGCGGGCATGTTCGACCCCGGTTTCTTTGGGATCAACCCCCGTGAAGCGCTGGCCATGGACCCACAGCAGCGACTCGTGCTGGAAGGCACGTGGGAGGTCGTCGAACGCGCGGGCATCCACCCCGCCGCGTTGAAGGGCAGCCGCACCGGGGTGTTCGTCGGCACCAACGGGCAGGGCTACGGCGCGGGCATGCAGGCGGGCATGGCCGGCTCCGAGGGCTACCTGCTGACCGGCGGCGCGACCTCCGTCGTGTCCGGGCGGATCGCTTACACGCTGGGGTTGGAGGGCCCCGCGGTCACGGTCGACACGGCGTGCTCGTCGTCGTTGACCGCGTTGCACCTGGCCTGCCAGGCCCTGCGGTCCGACGACTGCTCGTTGGCGCTCGTCGGCGGGGTCACGATCATGCCGCACCCCACCGGCTTCCACGAGTTCAACCGGCAGCGCGGCCTGTCCTCCGACGGCCGGTGCAAGGCGTTCTCCGCCCGCGCCGACGGCATGGGCATGGCCGAGGGCGCGGCGATGGTCCTCGTCGAGAAGCTGTCCGACGCGGTCCGCAACGGACACCCCGTGCTCGCTGTCGTCCGCGGCTCGGCCGTCAACCAGGACGGTGCGTCGAACGGCCTGACCGCGCCCAACGGCCCCTCGCAGCAGCGGGTCATCCGCGCTGCCCTGGCCAACGCCCGGCTCTCCCCGGAAGACATCGACGCCATCGAGGCGCACGGCACCGGCACCGCGCTCGGTGACCCGATCGAGGCGCAGGCCCTCCTTGCCACCTACGGGCAGAACCGCGACCGGCCGCTGTGGCTGGGTTCGCTCAAGTCCAACATCGGCCACACCCAGGCCGCCGCGGGCGTCGCGGGCATCATCAAGACGGTGCTCGCGTTGCGGCACGAACTGCTGCCGCGCACCCTGCACATCGACGAGCCGACCCCGCACGTCGACTGGACGTCCGGCGCGATCGAGCTGCTGATCGACGCCCACCCCTGGCCTGCGGGCGACCAGATCCGACGGATCGGCGTCTCCTCCTTCGGCATCAGCGGCACCAACGCCCACGTGATCGTCGAGGAAGCCCCCGCCGTCGAGACCACCCCCCGAGCAGGCACCACACCACCCGTCGTTCCGCTCCCCGTCTCCGGTCGCACCGCTGCCGCGCTCGTCGCCCAGGCCGTCAACCTGACCGACGTCGACGGGGATCTCCTCGACATCGGCTTCTCCCTGGCGACAACCAGGCAGTCCTTCGAACACCGAGCCGTGGTCCTCGCCGCTGACCGGGACACGTTCACCGCCGGTCTGGTCGCGATCGAGGCCAACGACAGCCATGCCGACGTCGTGCGCGGGGTGGTCGAACCCGGCCTGACCGCGCTGCTGTTCACCGGCCAAGGGGCGCAGGTCCCCGGCATGGGGCAGGACCTGCACGCGACCTACCCGGTGTTCGCGCAAGCGTTTGACGCCGTGGTCGAGCGGATCGGTCTGCCCGCCGACGTGATCCTCGCCAGCGACCGCACCGATCACGCGCAGGCAGGCTTGTTCGCGGTCGAGGTCGCACTGTTCCGCCTGCTCGAATCCTGGGGCCTGCGCCCGGACATGCTGCTCGGCCACAGCGTCGGTGAGCTTGCCGCCGCCCACGTCGCCGGGGTGCTCTCCCTGGACGACGCCTGCACCTTGGTCGCCGCGCGCGGCAAGCTCATGGCGGCCCTGCCCGCAGGCGGCGCGATGCTGGCGGTCGAAGCCGCCGAGGACGAACTTGACCTCGACGGTGTCGATCTCGCCGCGGTCAACGGCGAACGATCCCTCGTCGTGTCCGGCGACGGGCCGGACATCCAACGCCTGGAAGACCGCTGGCGCGCGGAAGGTCGACGGGTCAAGCGGTTGACCGTCTCGCACGCCTTCCACTCCCGCCAGATGGACCCCATGCTGGCCGACTTCGCCGCCGTCGCCGCGACTTTGACCTACCACCAGCCCGCCGTCCCGATCATGTCCACAGTGGACGGCGATATGACGAGCCCGGAGTACTGGGTGCGCCAGGTCCGCTCCACCGTCCGCTTCCACGCCGCCGCCACGCGGGCCCGCGAGCGGGGCGCGACCAGCTTCATCGAACTCGGCCCCGACGGCGTGCTCAGCGCCCTGATCGGTGCTGGGGCCGTGGCCCTGCAGCGCGGGGGTCGCCCAGGCGTGGAAACCCTGCTGCGAGCCGTCGCGCGACTCCACGTCGCCGGGGTCGACCTGGACTGGACCGGCATCTACGCCCCGTGGGACGCCCGAGTCGTCCCGTTGCCCACCTACGCCTTCCAACGCCGGCGGTACTGGCCCGCGCTCAACACGGCCGGTGATGTGACCGCCGCCGGTCTCGCCGCCGCGGATCATCCCCTGCTCGGCGCGATGGTCTCCCTGGCCGGGAGCGACGGGCTGGTCCTCACCGGCAGGCTCTCCTCGTCGACCCAGGACTGGCTCGCGCAGCACCGCGTACACGGCACCGCGCTGCTCCCCGGCACCGCGTTCGTCGACCTGGTCCTCCGCGCGGGCGACCAGGTCGGGTGCCCGGTCATCGACGAGTTGACCCTGAGCACCCCGCTGATCGTCCCCGACCGAGGCGCCGTCCAACTGCAGATCGAGGTCGGCCCTGAGACCGGTGGACTCCGTTCGGTGGCCGTCCACTCCCGCCCCGACGGCGGCGACTGGATCCACCACGCCACCGGCGTGCTTGCCCCGCCGCGCGCGGGCGGCACCACCTTCGACGAATGGCCGCCCCAGGCCGAACCCGTTGACGTGTCGGACTTCTACGCGGTCGCGGCGACCGCCGGACTGGGCTACGGCCCGCTGTTCCAGGGCTTGACCGCGGCATGGCGGCGAGACGGCGAGGTGTTCGCCGAGATCACCCTGGACGGCGACGGTGATCGCTTCGGCCTGCACCCCGCGCTGCTGGACGCCGCCCTGCACGCCATCGCGGTCGGCTCGCTGCTCGACGGCGGCGCGGTCCGGCTCCCGTTCAGTTGGTCGGGTGTCGCCCTGCACGCCGTCGGCGCCACCGCGCTCCGCGTCCGGCTGGCCGCCACCGGCCCCGACTCGGTGTCGCTGGCCGCCGCCGACACCACCGGCGCCCCGGTGCTCACCGTGGACGCGCTGGTGCTGCGCCCTGCCGCCGTCGCGGCCGCCGACACCCTGCCCCGCGACACCTTGTTCCGGATCGACTGGGTGCCGCTGACCGGCGAGGTCGTCCCGTGGACCCTGGTCGACGACCCCGCCGACCTGGTCGACGTCCCACCGCTGGTGGCGGTGCGGATCGACGAGAACGACGTCGCCGCCGCGACCAAGCGAGCGCTCACTCTGGTGCAGACATGGCTCGACGACCGGTTCGCCGAGTCCCGCCTGGTCGTCCGCACCAACGACCCGACCGATCCCGCCGCTGCAGCCGTCTGGGGACTCGTGCGCGCCGCCCAGACCGAACATCCCGGCCGATTCGTCCTCGCCAACGCCGAGAAACCCTTCGCCGGTCTGGACACCGACGAGACCCAGTTCACCGTCCGCGACGGTAAGACCTTCGTGCCCCGGCTCGCTCGCATCACCACCCGACCGGACCCGACGCCGCTGCCCGGCGGCACGGTCGTGATCACCGGTGGCACCGGCACCCTCGGCGGCCTGGTCGCCCGCCACTTGGTCGAGAAGCACGGTGCCCGGGACCTGCTGCTGCTCAGCAGGCGCGGCCCACTCGCGGGCACCGACCTGGGTGTCGAGACCGCGTCCTGCACGGTCGTCGCCTGCGATGTCGCCGACCGCGAATCCCTGCGCGCCGCACTCGAAGGCCGCACCATCGCCCTCGTCGTGCACGCCGCCGGAATCACCGACGACGGCATGGTCGACAGCCTCACCCCCGACCGGATCGACTCCGTGCTGGCCAAGGCGATCGCCGCCCAGCACCTGGACGACCTGGTCGACGACGACGTGCCGTTCGTCCTGTTCTCCTCCGCCTCGGCCACCTTCGGTGCCGCGGGCCAGGCGAACTACGCCGCCGCCAACGCCGTCCTGGACGCGATCGCGCACCGCCGCCGCACCGCTGTCTCGGTCGCGTGGGGCCTGTGGGAGCAGGCCAGCGCCATCACCGGCCGACTCGACGGCATCGAACGCGCTCGCATCACCCGCGCGGGTGCCGCTCTCACCACCGCGGAAGGCTTGGCCCTCTTCGACGCCGCCCTCGCCGGGACGGACTCGCACGTCATCGCACTGCGACTCGACCTGCCCGCCCAGGTTGACGGGGTGGTGCCGCCCTTGCTGCGCGGCCTGGTCCGCGGTCGCGCCCGTCGTGCCGAGGCTGCTCCGACCGCCGGGTTGGGCGCCCGCCTGGCTGGCCTCGGTGAGGTTGATCGGCGCCAGACGCTGCTGGGGGTCGTGCGCGCCGAAGTCGCCGCCGTGCTGGGCCACGGGTCGGTCGACCTGGTCGAGCCGAACAGCTCGTTCAAGGACCTCGGATTCGACTCGCTGACCGCCGTCGAACTCCGCAACCAACTCGGCGCCGTGACCGGGTTGCGGCTCCCGGCCACCCTGGTCTTCGACCACCCCTCCCCGCGCGTCCTCGCCGACCACCTGCTTCCCCGGCTGCTCGGCGCCTCGGGGCCGACCGTGGCGGTCACCGCCACCCGGGTCGCCGACGAGCCGATCGCGATCGTGGCCATGAGCTGCCGCTACCCCGGCGGGGTCGACAGCCCGGACGACCTGTGGCGACTCGTGTCGACGGGCGGCGACGCGATCACGCCATTTCCGACCAACCGCGGCTGGGACACCGAGGGCCTGTACGACCCTGATCCAGAGTCGGCGGGCAAGTCCTACGTGCTCGAAGGTGGTTTCGTCCACGACGCCGATACCTTCGACCCGTCGCTGTTCGGGATCTCGCCGCGCGAGGCGCTGGCGATGGACCCGCAGCAGCGGCTGATGCTGGAGGCCTCCTGGGAGGTCTTCGAGCGCGCGGGCATCGACCCGACCTCGGTGCGCGGCACCCGGACCGGCGTGTTCGCGGGCCTGATGTACCACGACTACGCGGCCACCATGCCGGTGTTGCCCGATGGCGTCGAGGGCTACCTCGGCACCGGCACCTCCGGCAGCGTGCTGGCCGGTCGGGTGTCCTACACGTTCGGGTTGGAAGGCCCGGCGATGACGATCGACACCGCGTGTTCGAGCAGCCTGGTGGCCCTGCACCTGGCCGCGCAGGCACTCCGGTCCGGTGAGTGCGACCTGGCGCTCGCCGGCGGGGTGACGGTGTTGTCCACGCCCGCCGTGTTCGTCGACTTCAGCCGCCAGCGCGGGCTGGCCTTCGACGGCCGGTGCAAGTCGTTCGCCGCGGCCGCGGACGGCACCGGCTGGTCGGAGGGGATCGGCCTGCTGCTGGTGGAGCGGCTCTCGGACGCCGTCAAGCACCACCACCCCGTGCTCGCCCTGGTCAAGGGCTCGGCCGTCAACCAGGACGGCGCCTCCAACGGCCTGACCGCGCCCAACGGGCCCGCGCAGGAACGTGTGATCCGCCAGGCCGTCGCGAACGCCGGGATCGATCTGTCCGATGTGGACGCGGTGGAGGCGCACGGCACCGGGACCACGCTCGGTGACCCGATCGAGGCCCAGGCGTTGCTGGCGACCTACGGGCAGGACCGGGACCGGCCGCTGTGGCTGGGGTCGCTGAAGTCCAACATCGGCCACGCCCAGGCCGCCGCCGGGGTCGGTGGCGTCATCAAGATGGTGCAGGCCATGCGGTACGGCGTCCTCCCCAAGACGCTCCACGTCGATGAACCGTCCCCGCACATCGACTGGTCCTCCGGCTCGGTCGAGTTGTTGACCTCGCCGGTGCCGTGGGAGCGCAACGGTCACCCCCGCCGGGCCGCGGTCTCGTCCTTCGGCGTCAGCGGCACCAACGCGCATCTGGTCATCGAGGAGTTCGACTCGGCCGAACTCGGCCGCGCCGCGAAGCCCGCGCCCTGGGTGCTGTCCGCGACCTCCTCGGCCGCGCTGCGGGCCACCGCCCGCACACTGTCCACTGTGGAAGGCTCGTCCGGCGACGTGGCCTGGACCCTGGCGACCGGCCGAGCCCACCTCGACCACCGGGCGGTCGTGTTCGACCAGGCCGGGTTGGCGGCCGTGGCCGACGGCGCAGCCGGGGCGGTCACCGGCACGGCCGGGCGCGGCGGGGTTGTGTTCGTCTTCCCCGGGCAGGGTTCCCAGTGGGCGGGCATGGCGGTCGGCCTGCTCGAACAGCCCGCGTTCGCCGCCGCCATCGACGCCTGCGCCGAGGCGCTGGCGCCCTTCGTCGACTGGTCGCTGCGCGATGCCCTCACCGGGGACGACCTGGACCGGGTCGACGTCGTGCAGCCCACGCTGTGGGCGGTGATGGTGTCGCTGGCCGCGCTGTGGCGGTCGGCCGGGGTCGAGCCGTCCGCCGTCGTCGGGCACTCCCAGGGCGAGATCGCCGCCGCCGTGGTCGCGGGCGGCCTGAGCCTGGCCGACGGGGCGCGGATCGTCGCCCTGCGCAGCCGGGCCATCGCCGAGGAACTGCGCGGCGGCGGGATGGTGTCGCTCGCGGTGTCGATGGCCGACGCAGCCGACCTCATCGCCGGACTGCCGCTCTCGGTCGCCGCCGTCAACGGCCCACTGTCCACAGTGGTCTCCGGAGACGCCGGGGCCTTGGCCGAGTTGCTGGCCGTCTGCGCGGAGAAGTCGCTGCGGGCGCGGCAGGTCCCGGTCGACTACGCCTCGCACTCCGCCCACGTCGAACGCATCGAGGACCGCCTGCTGCGAGACCTCGCCCCGGTGACGCCCCGGATCGGCGAGCTGCCGTTCTACTCGGCCGTCACCGGCGACCAGATCGCCACCGACCGGCTCGACGCCCGCTACTGGTACGACAACCTGCGCGACACCGTCCGGTTCGAGGAAGCCACCCGGGCACTGCTGCGAGCGGGGAACACGCTGTTCGTCGAGGTCAGCGCCCACCCCGTGCTCGCCACCGGCCTGCAGGAGACGCTGGACGGTGGCACCGGCGCCGTGCTCGGGACGCTGCGGCGCGACGAGGGCGGCCTGGACCGGTGGCACACCGCTCTTGCCGAGGCCTGGGTGACCGGTGTCCCGGTCGACTGGTCGAGGGTGCTGCCCCGCGGCCGGTTCGTCGACCTGCCGACCTACCCGTTCCAACGCACCCGGTTCTGGCCGGACCCCGTGCGACTCCCCGGTGACGTCACCGCCGTTGGCCTGGGGGTGGCCGAGCACCCGCTGCTCGGGGCGGCGGTCCCGGTCGCCGGTACCGACAGCCTCGTGTTGACCGGCAGGCTCTCGACCCTCGTCCAGCCCTGGTTGGCCGATCACGCCGTGTTGGGGACCGTGTTGCTCCCCGGGGCCGCGTTCGTCGAACTGGCGCTGCACGCGGGCGCCCGAGTCGGCCTGACCACCTTGACCGAGCTGACCATCGAGGCCCCGCTGGTCCTGGGTGACGTGGCCGTCCAAGTCGTGGTGTCGGGCACCGAGGTGGGCATCTACTCGCGGCCGGACGAGACCTGGATCCGCAATGCCGCAGGCACCCTGTCCGACCACACTCGGCCGGGCGAACCGCTGACCGAGTGGCCGCCGCCCGCCACGCGGGTCGCCATCGGCGACTTCTACCCGGCCGCCGCCAAAGCGGGCTACGGCTACGGTCCCGCGTTCCGGGGACTCCGGGCGCTCTGGCAAGGCGACGGCGAGGTCTACGCCGAGGTCTCCGGCCCCGACGGCGACAGCTACGGCCTGCACCCGGCCCTCCTGGACTCCGCCCTGCACGCCCTCGGCGCACTGCGCCCGGACCAGTCCGGTGTGCTGCTCCCGTTCGCCTGGACCGGGGTCACCCTGCATGCCGCTGGCGCGTCGACTCTGCGGGTCCGCCTCACCGGCACCGACTCGGTGCGTCTCGACATCGCCGACGGCACCGGTGCGCCGGTGGCCACTGTGGACGGTCTGGTGCTGCGACCGGTGTCCGCCGACCAGCTCGCCACCCGCCCGTCCGACTCGCTGTACGCGGTCGACTGGGTGCCCGCCACCCCAGGTCCGGTCCCGGGATCGTGGGCGGTCATCGGCCCGGATCCGCGTGGCGCGGCCGAACACCTCGCCCCGATCGTCCCCGTCGACTGGCATCCCGACTTCGCCGCGCTCGTCGAGGCGGTGGACGCGGGCATGCCGAACCCGGAGGCTGTCGTGCTCACCCTCGCGGGCGACGACGTCGAGACCCGGGTCAACGGTCTGCTGGTGACCCTCCAGGCGTTCCTCGCCGACCAGCGCTTCGGCCGCGCCATCGTCCTCACCGACTGCCCCGCCGACCGCGGCCTGGTCCGTTCCGCGATCGCCGAGCACCCCGGCCGCTTCACCCTGGTCGACGGGGTCGAGGGCCTCGCCGCGCTCCCCGACGAGCCGGAGGTCTCGCTCCGCTCCGGCGTCCCCCACGTGCCGCGCCTGGTCCGGGCCACCGGCACACCCCGCGTTCTCGAAGGCACCGTGCTCATCACCGGCGGTACGGGCGGTCTCGGCCTGCTGTTGGCCGAACACCTCGCCACCCGGCACCGCGTCAGCCGCCTGCTGCTGCTCAGCCGCCGCGGCCTGGACACCGTGCCGGACCTTGGTGTTCCCGTTGAGGTCCTGACCTGCGACGTCGCCGACCGCGACGCCTCGGCCGCCGTCTTCGCCGACCACCACGTCGACACCGTCATCCATGCCGCCGCGGTGTTGGCCGACGGCGTGCTGGAGGCGTTGACCCCGGACCGGTTGTCCACCGTGTTGCGCCCCAAGCTCGCCGCCACCCACCTCGCCGAGTTGGCGGGCGACGCCGACCTCATCCTGTTCTCCTCCGGCGCCGCCACCTTCGGCACCCCCGGCCAGGCCAACTACGCCGCCGCGAACGCCCACCTGGACGGGCTCGCCGCCGATCGCGCTGCCCGTGGCCTGCGCACCGTGTCGATCGCGTGGGGGCTGTGGGCACGCGAGACCGGCATGACCGCCGCAGCCGACCGCACCGGCCCCGCGCTCTCCGACGCGGAGGGCTTGGCCCTGTTCGACACCGCGATCGGTGCCGACCGCCCACACATCGTCGCCGCCCGCCTCGACCTGCCCGGCCTGCGTGCTCGCGGCGCGGTACCGCCGCTGCTCCGGTCGCTGGTCCCGGTCGCGCCGCGCCAGGTCGAGGTGGACCTGGGCACCCGGCTCACCGGCCGAACTCATGCCGAGCAACAGGACATGCTGCTCGCCTTGGTGCGTGACCACGCCGCCGCCGTGCTCGGTTACCCCGGCCCGGACGCCGTCACCGCGGACCGCGGATTCACCGAGCTGGGGATCAGTTCGCTCACCGCGATCGAGCTGCGCAACCAGCTCGCCGCCGCGACTGACCTCCGGCTCCCCACGACCCTCGTCTTCGACTACCCGACCCCGAGCCAACTCGCCGCTCATCTGCACACCCGCCTCACCGCGGACCAGGTCCCCGCCCTGATCACCCATCTTGACCACCTCGAATCCGATCTCGCCACCGCCGACCCGGACCTCCGGGCCCGCGCCGTCGCCCGCCTCCAGGCCCTGCTCGCCCGGCACGACAACACCGCCACAACCGGCGCCACCCCGACCGCCCCCCTCGCCGAGGCCAGCGACGCCGAGATGTTCGCCTTCATCGACAACGAACTGGGTTCGTCATGACACCCGCACCCCACTCGGCGCACCGCCTGCCCAGCACCCCACCCGAGCGGCTCTCCGCTTCGTTCGTCCCTCTCCCTTCGTTTGCCGTGGAGCTGCGCCTGGCGACCAGTCTGCCCCTCCCACAAGACACTTCGGCGAAACATGTTGTGGCTGTGGGTATCCGACCGACTTGTGGACAACTTGTCCACAATGCCAACTGTCTTCCACAGCCCTCCGGAGTGGGTGCGCGATGACTTCCACCGAGGACAAGCTCCGCGACTACCTGCGCCGGGTCACCACCGACCTGACCCAGGCGCGGCAGCGGCTCCGGCAGGTGGAGCGGGAACCCATCGCGATCATCGGTATGGCGTGCCGGTACCCGGGCGGAGTGGACGGCCCGGAGTCGTTGTGGCGCCTGGTGGATCAGGGCGTTGACGCGATCGGCGGGTTCCCGACCGACCGTGGGTGGGACCTGACGCTGTTCGAGCAGTCGACGGTCGAGTTCACCCGGGAGGGTGGCTTCCTCGACGGTGTCGCGGACTTCGACCCGTCGCTGTTCGGGATCTCTCCGAACGAGGCGCTTGGCATGGACCCGCAGCAGCGGCTCGTGCTGGAGACCTCTTGGGAAGCCATTGAGCGCGCGGGCATTGACCCTCTCTCGTTGCGCGGCAGCAAGACAGGTGTGTTCACCGGCGTCATGTACCACGAATACGCGGCCCGCGCGCTGGACATCCCCGAAGGAGTAGAAGGGTTCCTGGGCACGGGGAGCGCGGGCAGTGTGGTGTCCGGTCGGGTCGCGTACGCGCTCGGACTTGAGGGGCCTGCCGTCAGCGTGGACACCGCCTGCTCCAGCAGCCTCGTCGCGCTACACCTCGCGGCTCAAGCGTTGCGGCACGGCGAATGTGACCTCGCCTTGGCCGGCGGGGTATCGGTGATGGTCACCCCGAACACTTTCGTCGACTTCGGTATGTCTGGCGGTCTCGCCTCCGACGGGCGGTGCAAGTCGTTCTCCGCTGACGCTGACGGTGCCGGTTGGGCCGAGGGCGTCGGCATGCTGCTTGTAGCACGGTTATCCGACGCCGAACGCGACGGGCTTCCCGTACACGCCGTCTTACGCGGTAGCGCCGTCAACTCAGATGGGGCTTCCAGCGGTCTTACCGTCCCCAACGGCCCCTCACAGCAGCGTGTGATCCGCGCGGCACTGGCCAACGCAAGACTCAACCCGTCCGATGTCGATGTCGTTGAAGCGCACGGCACAGGCACCTCTCTCGGTGACCCCATCGAGGCGCAGGCCGTCTTGGCCACCTACGGGCAGGACCGCGCCGAACCGCTGTGGCTGGGGTCGCTGAAGTCCAACATCGGCCACGCCCAGTCGGCGGCCGGTGTCGCCGGTGTGATCAAGATGGTGCAGGCGCTGCGGCACGAGACGCTGCCCCGCACCCTGCACGTCGACGAACCGAGCCCGCACGTCGACTGGACCGCGGGCGCCGTCGAACTGCTGACCTCCGCCCGGCCTTGGCCACGTCGTGCCGAACCTCGTCGGGCCGGGGTGTCGTCGTTCGGGGTCAGCGGCACCAACGCGCACGTGATCATCGAGGAGTACCGGGGCGAACCCGCCGAACCCGCCGACCGGGCCGCGCCCGAAGTGCTGCCGTGGGTGGTTTCCGGCAAGACGGCCGAGGCGCTGCGTGGTCAGGCCGCCCGGTTGCGTGCACACGACGGTGATCCTCTCGACATCGGCCGTTCGCTGATCACCTCTCGGGCGGCGCTCGACCACCGCGCTGTGGTCCTCGGCTCCACCCCGGAGGACTTCGCACGCGGTCTCGACGGACTCGCCGAAGGCCGCGAGGTTCCCGGTGTTGTCGTCCGGACCGGGGATGTCGGTCAGGGTGGGGTCGTGTTCGTCTTCCCCGGCCAGGGCGCGCAGTGGCCGGGCATGGTCGTGTCACTGCTGGAGACCGAGCCGGTGTTCGCGTCCCGCGTCCAGGAGTGCGCCGTCGCGCTCGCCCCGTTCGTGGACTGGTCGCTGCTGGACGTGCTGCGCAGCGGCGACGAACTCGACCGAGTGGACGTCATCCAGCCGGTGCTGTGGGCGGTCATGGTCGGCATCGCCGCGCTGTGGCAGTCGGCGGGGGTGGTGCCTGCCGCCGTCGTCGGGCACTCGCAGGGCGAGATCGCGGCCGCCGTCGTGGCGGGCGCACTGTCGCTTGAGGACGGTGCCCGAGTCGTCGCACTCCGCAGCCGTGCGATCGCCGAGGTGCTGACCGCGGGCGGCATGGTGTCCCTCGCGCTCAGCGAGGCGGACGCGACCGAGCTGGCGCGGCGCTGGCCCGGTGTGTCCGTCGCCGCGATCAACGGTCCCACGTCGACGGTGGTCTCGGGAGACGCCACCGCGTTGGACGAACTGGTCGCGCACTGCGCGGCCGCCGAGATCCGCGCACGCCGGGTCCCCGTCGACTACGCCTCCCACTCCGCGCACGTTGACGCGCTCCGCGACCGACTGCTGACCGATCTCGCCCCGATCCGCCCACGCACCAGCGACATCCCGTTCCACTCGGCCGTCACCGCCGCCCGGTTCGACACCGCCGATCTCGACGCGGCCTACTGGTTCACCAACCTGCGCGAACCCGTCCGGTTCGCCGCCGCCATCGAGCACCTGCTCAGCTCCGGCCGGTCGTTGTTCGTCGAGGTCAGCCCGCACCCGGTCCTCACCTACGGCCTGGGTGAGACAGTCGCCGCGACCGGTCTCACCGCCGCCGTCCTGGCCACCCTGCGCCGCGACGCGGGTGACTCCCGTCGTTGGCTGACCGCGCTCGCCGAGGCCCACGTGCACGGCGTCACCGTCGACTGGCGCGCCCTGTTCGAACCTTGGGGCGGGACCCGCGTCGACCTGCCCACCTACGCGTTCCAGCGCAGGCGCTATTGGCTGCAGCCGCTGCGCACCACCGCCCTCCCTGTCACCGACACGTGGCGCTACGAGATGACTTGGCGCCCTGTCACCCTTCCCAGCGCTGTGCTTGCCGATCCTTGGTTGGTTGTCACCCGGGGCGCTCACCCACTCGCCGCCACGGTCGCGGCGCACCTTGACGCCGCGGTTCTCGACCTGGACGAGACCACTGACCTCAAGGCGCGGCTCGCCGAGACCGCCCCTGCCGGCGTGTTGTCGCTACTGGCCTTGGCCGAGGGCGGGACGACGGGCTTCCCGGCGGTGCCGCAAGGTTTCGCGGACACCATCGAACTGGTGCACGCTCTGCACGCGACTCGCCTTCAGGTCCCACTGTGGTGCGCGACCGTCGACCTGATCGCGCACCCGGTGCAGGCGCTGGTCGCCGGGCTTGGCCGGGTCGCTGCGCACGAATACCCCTGGTGGGGCGGGCTTCTCGACCTACCAGCCCAGCTCGACGGCCAAACCCTGGATCGCCTTGCGGCCGTGCTGGGCCAGCGGGACGAGGACCAGGTGCGGGTCCGACTGGACGGCGTGTTCGCCGCGCGGCTCCGCCCGGCACCGGCTCCGGTCGCCAACCGGCAGTGGAACCCGTCCGGCACCGTGTTGATCACCGGCGGCACCGGGGCGATCGGCACCCACGTCGCCCGCATGCTGGCCCGCGCGGGTGCCGAGCACCTGCTGCTGCTCAGCCGCCGTGGCCCGTCGGCGCCCGGTGCGCAGGCGTTCGCCGCCGAACTGACCGACCTGGGCGCCCGGGTCACCATCGTCGCCTGCGACCCGGCCGACCGCGCCGCGCTGGCGGCTGTGCTCGCGGAACACCCGCCCACCTCGGTTTTCCACGCCGCCGGTGTCGTCGACTCCAGCATCCTCGACTCCCTCACCCTCGACCGGGTCGAACCCGCGCTGCGCGCCAAGGTCACCGCCGCGCTCAACCTGCACGAACTGACCGGCGACCTCGACGCCTTCGTCTTGTTCTCGTCCCTCGCCGGCGTGTTTGGCGCGGCGGGCGAGGGCAACTACGGCCCCGGCAACGCGTTCCTCGACGCGTTCGCCCAGTTCCGCCGCGCCCAGGGCCTCCCGGCGACGTCGATCGCTTGGGGTTCGTGGGCTGGCGCGGGCATGGCCGATGGCGACATCGGCGACGCCATGGCCCGCCACGGCGTCCCACGGATGGACCCCGCCCTGGCGCTGCGGGCCCTGCGGGCAGCCATCGACAACGACGACACGGCCGTCGCCATCGCCGACATCCGCTGGGACACCTTCGGCTGGTTCTTCACCGCCACCCGCCCCAGCCACCTGCTCGACGACCTCACCGGCCCGGCCGCCCCCGAGGACGAAGACGTCCCCCTCGCGCGACAGCTTGCGGGCACTTCGACCGCCGAACGGCACCGGGTGTTGCTCGACCTGGTTCGCGACCAGGTGTCCCTCGTCCTCGGCTACGAGTCGGGCACCGCTGTCGACCCCGGCCGCGCGTTCGGTGACCTCGGCCTCGCCTCGGCGGGCGCCGTCGAGCTGCGCAACCGGCTCACCCTTGCCACCGGCCTGCGCATCCCCGCGACCGTCGTGTTCGACCACCCCACCCCGACCGCGCTCGCCCGCTTCCTCGGCGCCGAGATCGCCGCTGAGGCCCGCCAGGTTCCCGAGACCACCCAGCCTGCTCAGTCCATGCAGCCCGCGCTGGTGGCCGCGGTCGACGACGACCCGATTGTCATCGTCGGCATGAGCTGCCGTTTCCCGGGTGGCGTCCGGTCTCCCGAGGACCTGTGGGAGCTGGTTGTCAACGGTGTCGACGCGATGACCCCGTTCCCCGACGATCGCGGTTGGGACTTGGCGGCGCTGTACCACCCGGACCCGGACAACCCCGGCACCACCTACGCGCGCGAAGGCGGTTTCGTCGCCGACGCGACTGATTTCGACGCCGGCCTGTTCGGCATCTCCCCTCGTGAGGCTTTCGCGATGGACCCCCAGCAGCGGCTGCTGTTGGAGGCGTCGTGGGAACTGTTCGAGCGCGCGGGCATCGACCCGTTGTCGCTGCGCGGTTCCCGGACCGCCGTGTACGCCGGTACCGGCGGCCAGGACTACATGAGCTTCCTGACCGCGTCCGGCAGTGAGGGCTACCTGGCCACCGGCGGCTCACCCAGCGTTGTCTCCGGCCGGGTCGCCTACGCGTTCGGCTTGGAGGGACCGGCCCTCACCGTCGACACCGCCTGCTCCAGCAGCCTGGTCGCCCTGCACCTCGCCGCGCACGCCCTCCGCGCGGGCGAATGCGACCTGGCCCTGGTCGGCGGGGTGACGGTGCTGTCCGGCCCCGGCATCTTCACCGAGTTCAGCCGCCAGCGCGGCATGTCCACCACCAGCCGCTGCCGCTCCTTCGCCGCCTCCGCCGACGGCGCCGGCTGGGGCGAGGGTGTCGGTGTGCTGCTGGTCGAACGCCTCTCCGACGCCCGCCGCAACAACCACGACGTCCTCGCCGTCGTCCGCGGCTCCGCCATCAACTCCGACGGTGCCTCCAACGGCCTCACCGCCCCCAACGGCCCCGCCCAACAACGGGTGATCCGCGCCGCCCTCGACTCCGCCGCCCTCACCCCCCTCGACGTGGACGCCGTAGAGGCCCACGGCACTGGTACCGCCCTCGGCGACCCGATCGAGGCCCAGGCGCTGCTGTCGGTCTACGGCCAGGACCGCCCGGAACCGCTGTGGCTGGGCTCGGTGAAGTCCAACATCGGCCACACCCAGGCCGCCGCCGGGGTCGCTGGCGTGATCAAGGCCGTGCTGGCCCTCCAGCACGCCACCCTCCCCGCCAGCCTGCACATCGACACCCCCACCCCCCACGTCGACTGGTCCACCGGCTCGGTCGCCCTGCTGACCTCCCCCCGCCCGTGGCCGGCCACCAACCACCCCCGCCGCATCGGCGTGTCCTCGTTCGGTATCAGCGGCACCAACGCCCACACCATCCTCGAACAGGCCCCACCCACCCACCTCCCGACACCCACCGGTCCCGCCCCCACCCAGCCCGATGAGCGACGCAGTCCCGGAGGGCAAGGCAAGCCTGGAGGGCAGGGCAGCTCTGCTGGGCAAGGCGGCTCTCCAGGACCCGACAGCCTTGAAGACCTTGCCGAGCTCGGAGAATCCGGCCTTGCCGCACTCGGCAATCGCGGCGTACTTGGCAATCCAGCGAAGCTTGGTGGCCCTGAGGGGGTTGGTCGCCCCGAGGGACTTGGTGGATCCGAGGGGTCTAGTGGTTCTGATCGACTTGGTGGTCGCGACGGTCTTGGGAACCTCGGCGGGCCGAGGGTGCTCGGAGCAGTCGGGCTCGGTGACTCCGGAACGCTTGTCAAGGGTGGAGAACCGCGCAGAGCGGGTGGCCGAGACGAGCCAGTGGAGGTTGACGAACTCCGGGCTGCTGGGCGAAGCAACCTGGACGGCAAGTCTGGTGAACCGGTGTCGGCGCTGCTCGGTGCGGTCGTCGGGTCAGTGGCGTCTCCTTTCGGGGGGCGAGGGGTGCCGTTGCCGCTGGTGTTCTCCGGGAACACGGGGGCGGCGTTGGATCGGCAGGTGGCGGCCGTGTCCGGCGTGCTGCTGGGCGGTGCCGGTGCTGCTGATGTGGCGTGGTCATTGGTCACGACCAGGGCGGCGTTGAGTCATCGAGCCGTGTTGGTCGGGGACCAGCGTGTGCAGGACGTGGTTGCGCATGGGGGCCTGGCGTTTCTGTTCACGGGGCAGGGCGCGCAGCGGGTGGGTATGGGCGCCGAGCTCTACGACTCTTTCCCGGTCTTTGCGGAGGCGTTTGACGCGGTCTGTGCGCGGGTGGAGCTCGACCGGCCGTTGCGGGAGGCCATTGGTGACGAGGATGTTCACCAGACGGTCTATACGCAGGCGGGGTTGTTCGCGCTGCAGGTCGCGTTGTTCCGACTGCTGGAGTCCTGGGGAGTCGTACCCGATGTGCTGGTGGGCCACTCCATCGGCGAGTTGGCGGCTGCTCATGTCTCCGGGGTCCTTTCGCTTGATGACGCGTGTGTGTTGGTGGCGGCGCGGGGGAAGTTGATGCAAGCGCTGCCGGGTGGTGGCGCGATGGTGGCCGTGGAGGCCATCGAGGCGGATGTCGTGTTGAGGGCTGGTGTTGATCTCGCGGCCGTCAACGGTCCGCGAGCGGTGGTGGTGTCCGGCGACGCGGCCGCGGTGGGGGAGCAGGCGGCCAGGTGGCGGGATGAAGGGCGTCGGGTCAAGCGGCTGACCGTGTCGCACGCGTTCCACTCGCGGCGCATGGAGCCGATGCTTGCGGACTTCGCCCGGGTTGCCGAGACGCTGAACTACCACCCGCCGAAGATCCCGATTCTCACCACCTCCTCCGGTGCCGTTGACAGTCCTGACTATTGGGTCCGCCAGGTTCGCGAGACGGTTCGGTTCGCGGACGCGGTCGCCGCTTTGCCCGGGGTGACAACGGCTCTTGAGCTAGGTCCGGACGGGGTGCTCTCCGCCTTGGCCCAACAGATCACCCCGGACCTGGTGGCCGTGCCGACGCTTCGCCCGAACCGGGCTGAGGCGGTTGCTCTCGTCGCCGCGGTGGCTCGGTTGCACACCCGGGGCGTTCCCGTTGACTGGCGGACGTACCTCAGGCCGTGGGGTGGGCGCCGGGTTGCCCTGCCGACCTATCCCTTCGAGCGTCAGCGTTACTGGCCGGACCCCACACCGGAGCCGTGGTTCTACCGGGTCGAGTGGCAGCCACTGGCCGCAGCGCCGGCCAGGATGTCCGGTCGGTGGCTGGTGCTCGGCGCACCGGAGATCGCGGCCGCGCTCGCTCAGGCAGGCGCCGAGGTGGACACCGTGGCTGATAAGCCCGGTGAGGACGACACGACCGACCTCGCGGGGGTTGTGGCCGTGGTCGACTCTGCGGCCGATGTCCCCGGACTGCTGCGGTTCGACGCGCCGGTGTGGTGTGTGACCCGGGGCGCGGTCTCGGTGGCCGGGGAGGGGTTGGCGCCGACGGCGGCCGGGGGGTGGGGTCTTGGTCGGGTGGTCGCGTTGGAGCACCCGGACCACTGGGGCGGTTTGATCGACATCGACACGATCGACGCCACGACCGCGAAGAGTCTCGTGTGGACACTGAGCGCACGCGAGGACCAGGTCGCGATCCGGGCGAGTGGGGTGTTCGGCAGGCGGCTGCGTCGAGTCGAGCGGCCTCGGGCGAAGGCTGGAGTGAGGACTGGGCTCAATGCTGAGCTCAAGACTGCGGACATTGGTTCGTCTCCTTTCCCTTCCATTGAACCGAAAATCGGCGCCGCCGGGGGCGATTGCCTCCCATCGAGTGAACAGTCGGGTGCGGTGTTGATCACCGGCGGTACCGGCGCGCTGGGCGGGCATGTGGCTCGCTTGCTGCGATCTCGTGGCGTGACCAGGCTGATCCTGGCCAGTCGCAGGGGTTCCGCCGCGCCAGGAGCGGACGAGTTGGCCGCGGAGACCGGCGCCGAGGTCGTGGCCTGTGATCTCACCGACCGGGTCGCGGTGGCCGAACTACTTGCCAGGCAAGCGATTTCGACCGTCATTCACGCTGCAGGTGTGCTCGACGACGGGCTCGTGGCCGGTCTGACCCCAGACCGGTTGGCGGTCGTGATCGCGGCTAAGGCCGGGTCTGCCGAGATCCTTGACGAGCTTTTACCTGACGAGGTCTCGTTCGTCGCTTTCACCTCACTGGCTGGGGTACTGGGCAATCCAGGCCAGGGCGCCTACGCCGCTGCCAACGCGCAAGTTGACGCTGTCGTGGAGCGGCGACGGTTACGTGGTGGGCGTGCTGTGTCGTTGGCCTGGGGTGCTTGGGCTGGCGCGGGAATGGCCGCCGCAGTCGCAGACCATCTTGCCCAGTCCGGTCTTAGACCGATGTCTGTGCCCCGCGCGCTCAAGGCTTTCACGGATGCCCTTAGCGGTGATTCGTCATACGTCATCGCCGATGTTGACTGGGATGTCCTCAGCCCCGCCTTCACCGCGGCTCGACCGAGTCCGTTGCTGACCGAGGTTGTCCACATCCCCGCACATCATCCACAGGCTCAGCGGCTGGCGGAACTCGCGCGCCCGGCCGACCGCGATCTTGTCGCCGTTGTCCGGGAGTTGGCCGCGCGGGTGCTCGGGCACTCGGACACGACGGCGATCGAACCCGGCCGCCCCTTCCGCGACCTGGGCTTTGATTCGTTGACCGGGCTGGAATTGCGCAATCTGCTCGCGACCGAGACCGGTGTGGCGTTGCCCGCCGGGTTGGTGTTCGACCACCCCACGCCGACCGCGCTCGGCAAGCACCTGGCTGTCCTCATTGGCCGGAGTTATCCACAGGTTGGCGTTGCCCACTTCCCCACGGCGCCGAGGCCGCTTGACGATGATCCCATGGCGATCATTGGCATGAGCTGCCGGTTCCCCGGCGGCGTCGACAGTCCCGAGGCCCTGTGGGCGCTGGTGCGGGATGGTGTGGACGCGATGGTCGAGTTCCCCCGAGACCGGGGCTGGGACCTGGATGGTCTGCGTGGGTCCGCGGCCCGGGTCGGCGGGTTCCTCGACGACATCGCCGGGTTCGACGCGGGCCTGTTCGGGATCTCGCCCCGGGAGGCCATCGCGATGGACCCGCAGCAGCGGTTGTTGCTGGAGGCGTCCTGGGAGGTGTTCGAGCGCGCGGGCATCGATCCGTTGTCCGTGCGGGACAGCGACATCGGTGTCTACGCGGGTACCAACGGTCAGGACTACGCCACGCTGCTGCTGGGATCTGACGCGGCCGGGGAAGGACATCTCGGCACCGGGAACACGGCGAGTGTGCTGTCGGGTCGGGTGTCATATGCCTTCGGCCTGCGTGGCCCTGCCATCACCGTTGACACCGCGTGCTCTAGCAGCCTGGTTGCTCTGCATCTCGCGGCCAAGGCCTTGCGCGATGGTGAGTGTTCGATGGCCATCGCCGGTGGCGTTACCGTCATGCCGCAGCCAAGTACCTTCCTTGAGTTCAGCATCCAGGGCGGTCTGTCTTTCGACGGCAGGTGCAAGGCGTTCGCGGAAGGCGCGGATGGCACGGGGTGGGGTGAGGGTGTCGGCGTCCTGCTGCTCACCCGGTTGTCGGACGCGATCGCCAAGGGCCACCGCGTACTTGCTGTCGTGCGCGGTAGCGCCGTCAACCAGGATGGTGCCTCCAACGGTCTCACCGCGCCCAATGGTCCTGCCCAGCAAAGGGTGATCCGTGCGGCATTGGCGGATGCACGGCTAAGAGCCTCGGATGTCGATGTGGTCGAGGCGCACGGTACGGGTACCGCGCTCGGCGACCCCATCGAGGCTGAGGCGTTGCTGGCCACCTACGGCCAGGGCCGTGAGAACCCGTTGTGGCTAGGGTCGGTCAAGTCGAACATCGGTCACACCCAAGCTGCTGCGGGCGTCGCGGGTGTCATCAAGATGGTTATGGCGCTGCGCCATCGTGAGCTGCCCAAGACCCTGTACGCCGACCGCCCCTCGACGCACGTCGACTGGTCGGCCGGGCAGATCGCGCTTCTCACCGACACCAGGTCGTGGGAATCGGAAGGCCCGCGTCGCGCGGCCGTATCGTCGTTCGGGCTCAGCGGGACCAACGCGCACACGATCGTCGAGGAATACCCGGAGTCTGCGGCTCCTGAAAAGGCTCGCGTGACAGGCGTTCCGTGGCTGCTCTCGGCCCGCAGCGCCGAGGCCCTTCGCGAGTTGGCTGTTCGGCTGAGCAGGGTCACCGAGGACCCGGTCGACGTCGCTACCACGCTGGCGACCTCCCGTGCTGTGCTCGACCACCGCGCCATGGTCATGGGGGACCACGCGGCTGGTCTTGCCGCGTTGGTGGCGGGCGAGGAGTCCCCGTACCTGTTCCACGGGGTCGTGCGAACGGCGGTCGAAGCGGAAGTCGAGGTCAACGGCGATCGGATGACCTCGTTCGCACGCGCGCATGTCGCGGGTGTTGTCATCGACTGGCCCGAGATTGCCAAGGCGTGGGGCGGTCGGTTTGTCGACCTGCCGACCTACGCCTTCCACCACACGCGCTACTGGCCCGACACAGTTAAGCCTGTCGTCACAGGTGACCCTGGCGAGCACGAGTTCTGGGCGGCTGTCGAACAACAAGATGCCACTGCCGTGGCCGACACGCTGCGGGTCGACGCGGACACTCTTGCCGATCTGCTACCGGTCCTGTCTGCTTGGCGCCGTGCCCGACGCGATGAGTCGGTCGTTGACACATGGCGCTACCAGATCGCCTGGCAGCCAACCCACATCGAACCGGCCCGGCCAACTGGCCACTGGCTCGTAGTGACGAACGATGAATGCCCGCCGGAACTGACGGGCCTCTTCCCGCAGAGCACAGTGGCACGACTCGCGGACGGCCTGCCGCAAGGTGAGTGGGTCGGTGTCGTCTCGTTGCTCCCCGCGCGCGATGTGGTCACCTTGCTCCAGCAGGTTGACGCGCCGGTCTGGGCGTTGACCCGGGGCGCGGTGAGTACTGGTCAGGCCGACGCGCCACCGGACCCGGATCAAGCCCTGCTCTGGGGTTTGGGTCGAGTGGCCGCGCTTGAGCACCCCACCCGCTGGGGTGGCCTGATCGACCTTCCGGCCGCCTTGGACGCACGAGCACTCGCCCGCCTCGGTGCCATCCTCGCCGGGAGTCTGTCTCGCGAAGACCAGGTTGCAGTCCGCGCGTCTGGTGTGTTCGTGCGTCGACTCACGCGTATCTCCGCCACCCGGTCGCGACAGGCCTATCGGGGTCGGGTTCTCATCACCGGTGGTACCGGCGCGCTCGGAGCGGCTACCGCGCGATGGCTGGCTGACCAGGGCGTGACCGAGTTGCTGCTCGTGAACAGGTCCGGCAAGGCTGCCGCTGGCTTGATCGACGAGCTCGCCGAGCGCGGAGCCATCGCCACTGTGGTGGCCTGCGACGTCGCTGACCGCGATGCTGTGGCCGCGCTACTGGCTGAACATCCGGTGAACGGCGTCGTCCACGCCGCAGGTGTGGCAACAACGGTGCCGTTGGAGTTCACCGCTGCCGAAGAGTTCGACGACGCCCTTGGCGCGAAGGTCCTCGGCGCCCACCACCTCGATGAACTCGTGGGCGATGTCGACTTCTTCGTGCTGTTCTCGTCGATCGCCGGTGTGTGGGGGAGCGGTGGCCAGGCCGCGTACTCGGCCGCGAACGCCTACCTCGACGCACTCGCCGAACGCCGCCGCGCTCAGGGCAAGCCCGCGTCCGCGATCGCGTGGGGACCGTGGGCGGGTGCCGGTATGGCCGAGCACGCCCACGACTACCTGCGCAAACGCGGTATCACTCCGTTGCGTCCGGAGCTGGCTGTCACCGCTCTTGCCGCGAACGAACCGTCGGTGACCATCGCCGACATCGACTGGGCCAGGTTTGAGCCGTCGTTCACGACAGCGCGGCCGAGCCCACTGCTGGCTGAGTTGGCACCGACGACGGTGGACGCGCCGGTCCTGACGAGCGCGGCGGGTGTACGCGAACTGGTGTGCCGCGAGGTCGCGGGAGTATTGGGGTACACGGAGCCGGTAGCCGGGGACGTGCCCTTCAGCGACCTCGGCGTGGACTCGTTGACCGCCGTGCAGGTCCGCGACCGCGTCGCCGCCGCGACCGGGGTACGGCTCCCGTCCACCCTGGTCTTCGACTACCCCACGCCCGACGCGGTGGCCGACGAACTAGTCGCGAGGATCGGCGGTGACCATGACACGGCCACTCCCGTCCAGGCCCCACTTGCCGACGACCTGATCGCCATCGTTGCGATGAGCTGCCGCTACCCCGGCGGCGCGACCACTCCCGAGCGGTTGTGGGAGCTCGTCGCCGCCGAGGTCGACGCCATGTCGCCCTTCCCCGACGACCGGGGTTGGGACCTGTCGGCCGCCGGTGACATCACCGCCGAGGGCGGGTTCGTCCACGACGCGACCGACTTCGACGCGGACCTGTTCGGCATCTCCCCGCGCGAGGCCGCCGCGATGGACCCGCAGCAACGGCTCTTGTTGGAGTCGACCTGGGAGCTGCTGGAACGCGCGGGCATCGCCCCCGACTCCCTGCGCGGTAGCACTACCGGCGTGTTCGTGGGTGCGTCGTCCTCGGGCTATGGCGTGGGCGGCGTGTTGCCATCGGGCTCTGAGGGGCACGCGATGACAGGCACGTCGAACAGTGTCTTGTCGGGAAGAGTCGCATACTCGTTCGGTCTTGAGGGACCCGCCGTCACCGTTGACACCGCATGTTCGAGCAGCCTGGTTGCGTTGCATCTGGCCGCGCAGGCTCTACGCGCGGGGGAGTGTTCGCTCGCGGTAGCCGGTGGTGTGGCGGTTATGCCGACGCCCACCGTGTTCGCTGAGTTTGCCCGTCAAGGTGGACTCGCTGCGTCTGGACGCTGTCGATCGTTTGCGGAAGGCGCGGATGGCACTGGATGGGGTGAGGGTGTCGGGCTGCTGCTTGTGGAGCGGCTGTCTGATGCGCGGCGCAATGGGCACCAGGTCTTGGCGCTGGTCCGTGGCTCAGCGGTGAACTCCGACGGCGCGTCCAACGGCCTCACCGCACCTAACGGCCCCTCGCAGCAGCGGGTGATCAGGGCCGCGCTGGCGAGCGCCGGACTGCAACCATCCGATGTGGACGCTGTTGAGGCGCACGGCACGGGGACGACACTGGGTGACCCTGTCGAGGCGCAGGCGCTGTTCTCGGTTTTCGGGCGCGACCGGGCGGAGCCGCTGTGGCTCGGGTCGATCAAGTCCAACATCGGCCACACGCAGGCGGCGGCGGGTGCGGCCGGGATCATCAAGATGGTTGAGGCCATGCGGCGTGGTGAGCTGCCGCGGACCCTGCACGTTGACCAACCGTCCAGCCACGTGGACTGGGACGCGGGCGCGGTGTCGCTGCTGACATCTGCCCGCGCCTGGCCTGCCGTCTCGCGACCCCGGCGTGCGGGTATCTCGTCGTTCGGCATGAGCGGTACCAACGCGCACGTGGTGATCGAGGGCGTGCCCGAGCCTGTTGACGCTACCGCCGAGGGGTTGGCTCCCACGGTCGTACCGTGGGTTCTGTCGGGCCGCACGGAGACCGCCCTACGCGCTCAAGCACACCAACTCTTGTCCGTTGTGGATAGTGATGTCGTCGGTGTTGCTCGGGGGTTGGCATCTGAGCGGGCTTGCCTAACGCATCGAGCGGTCGTACTCGCTGACGACGCCGTGGGCCTGCGAAGCGGGTTGACCGCGTTGGCGGAAGGGCGCACGGACGCTACGGTCATTCGCGGTGTCACCGGTCGGGGCGGGTTGGCCTACCTGTTCTCCGGTCAGGGCGCGCAGCGAACCGGCATGGGGAAGAGACTCTACGCCGCCTTCCCCGCGTACGCCGACGCGTTCGACGCCGTGTGTGCTCACCTCGATCTACCGCTGCACGATGTCATCGACACCGACGACGTACATCAGGCCCTCTATACCCAAACTGGCCTCTTCGCGGTCGAAGTAGCCCTGTTCCGGTTGTTGGAGACCTGGGGGCTCCAGCCGGACGCCTTGGCCGGACACTCCTTCGGCGAGTTCGCCGCAGCACACGTGGCGGGCATCTTGTCCCTACCGGACGCGTGTGCGCTTGTCGGTGCACGCGCCAGGCTGATGCAGGAGTTGCCCGAGGGCGGTGCCATGCTCGCCGTGCGGATGACGGAGTCCGAGGTCACTCAGGCGATCGAGGGCTACGCAGTCGACATTGCCGCGATCAACGCGCGTGACTCGGTAGTGGTGTCTGGTGACATCGATGCTGTCGCAGAGCTTGAGGCGCTTGCGCGGTCTACCGGTCGACAGGTGAAACAGCTACAGACAGCCCGAGCGTTCCACTCCCACTTGGTGGATCCCATCCTGGAGCCATTCGAAGCGGTGGCGAGGGGAGTGACCTATCGGCCCGCGCGGCTACCGATCGCGTCGACCGTGACCGGCCAGATCGACGACGGCCAGATGTCGACCCCCGACTACTGGGTGCGCCAGATCCGCTCCACAGTCCGGTTCGCCGACGCCGTCCGGTCGTTGCGGGAACGGGGCATGACCCGCTACCTCGAAGTCGGTCCCGACAGCGTGCTCACCGCCGTCGCCGACCAGACCCTGAGTCACCCGGGCCTCCTGAAGTCGCTCGACTCCCCGACACCCAGCGTGGTCCTGGGCGCGCAGCGGGCCGGTAGAGACGAGCCTGCCTGGTTGATGGCGGCTCTCGCCGGCCTGCATGTGGTGGGACAGCGGGTCGACTGGGGTCAGGTGATGCGGGAGTGGGGCGGTAAGCGGGTCGAGTTGCCCACCTACGCGTTCCAACGCAAGCGGTACTGGGTGGACGCGGTCGGCGCACCTGATGCGAAGGAACTGGTGAAGGAAGAGGTCAAGACGCCGACCGCCGAACCTGTCTCGACCTTGGAACTCGTCCAGGCCGTCACCGCGCGGGTACTCGGTCACAACGACCCGGCTGTCATCGAGGTGGAGCGGGAGTTCCTTGAACTCGGTATGGACTCCTTGACCGCGCTTGACCTGCGGGCTGTGCTCAAGGAAGAGACCGGCGTCGACCTGCCCGCGAGCGTCATTTTCGACCATCCCACGCCGGTCGCCCTGGCACGACACCTTGAAGGCGAACCCACGGCGCCTGTGTCCACTGGTCTGCTGGAGGGGCTGTATCGCGAGGCCATGCGGACTGGTCGGGTCGCTGACTTCCTCGAGTTCCTCGGTGACGCGGCCAAGTTCCGCCCGTTTGCCGACAGCCTTACCGAGGTCGGTAGCACAGCCAGGCGAATCGCTCTGGCCACGGGAGACGCTCCTGGGCTTCTTGTCTGCTCCAGCGGTCTTACCGCAGGCGGTGGTCCCCATGAGTTCGCGCGGCTTGCGGCAGCCCTACGCGGCAAGCGTGATGTCGCGGCAGTGCCGGTGCTCGGCTACAACCGCGACGAGTTCCTTCCCGCGACAGACGAGGTCGCCTTGGACTGGATGGCCACCGCGATCCCGGAGAGCACCCAGGTAGTCCTCTTGGGACACTCCGGCGGCGCCACCCTCGCGCACCGGCTGGCGACCAGGCTCGCCGACCTCGGGCGACCTCCGGCAGGGCTGGTCCTGGTCGACATCTACCCGCTCGACCACCCGATGATGACCGAGTGGGCCGGTGAACTCTCCGAAGGCGTGTTCGAGCGGCGCGAGCAGTACGTCCCCATGGACGACACCCGGTTGACCGCGATGGCCTGGTACGGGCGGCTGTTCTGGCAGACCCCGGTCCCCGCCCCCGAGATCCCCACCCTGCTGGTGCGCGCCACCGAGCCGCTGGGCGCGGCCACCGGCGAGTGGCGCAGCGCCTGGCCCGCGCACACGACCGTCGATGTCGCGGGCAACCACTTCACCATGATGTCCGAGCACGCCGGGCCGACCGCCGCGGCGGTCCACCACTGGATCGCCGACCTCCTCGGCGAACAGCCCACCGAAAGGAATACCCAGCCATGACCGATGTCCTGGCCCGCGCGAGCGGTGTCACCCGGCGCTACGGAGACGTGGTCGCCGTGGACAACCTCACCGTGGAGATCCCGGCCGGGCAGCTACTCGGCCTGCTCGGCCCGAACGGCGCGGGCAAGTCCACGCTGATCAACATGTTCGTGGGGCTGCGCAAGCCCAGCTCGGGCACGGTCGAGCTGTTCGGCCACGACCCGCGCGACGTGCGGGCCAGGCGCCGGATGGGGATGACCCCGCAGGAGACCGGCATGCCGGAGACCCTGCGCGCGGGCGAGGTGATCGAGTTCGTCGCCGCGCACTACCCGGACCCGCTGCCGCGCAAGGAGCTGCTGGCCCAGTTCCACCTGGAGGACGTGGAGCAGCGGCAGACCGGTGGCCTCTCCGGCGGTGAGCGGCGCAGGCTGGCGATCGCGCTGGCCTTCGTCGGCCGCCCCGACCTGGTGTTCCTCGACGAGCCGACCACCGGGCTGGACGTCGAGGTGCGGCGCGCGCTGTGGGACGGGGTGAAGGCCTACAACGCCGCGGGTGGCACCGCGGTGATCACCAGCCACTACCTGGAGGAGATCGAGGAGCTGGCCGAGCGGGTCATCATCCTGGACGGCGGCCGCTGCGTGGCCGACGACAGCGTGGCCGCGTTGCGCCAGGTCAGCGGCCTGCGCAAGGTCACCATCCGCACCCCCGAGGTGCCGACCCTGCCCGGGGTGGTCGGGGTCGAGCAGTCCGGTGACGTGGTCAGCCTGCTGACCCACGACGCCGACCAACTGGTCCGCGACCTGGTGGCCTCCGGGGCGCCGTTCGCCGACCTCGAGGTCAGCACGGGCTCGCTGGAGGACGCGTTCCTCGCCTACACCACCAAGGCCCCGACCGCCACACCAGCCAGCGCCTAGGAGATCCGTCGTGAACACCATCGCCGCCTACACCAAGTTCGAGATCCTCGGGGCCATCCGGATCCCGATGGTCTTCGTCGCCCTGCTGTTCCTGCCGACCGTCGGCATGCTGCTGTTCGTGGTGCCCGCGCTCGGCGACGACCCGACCGCGGCCGCGCTGAGCACCGGGTCGATGTGCCTGTTCACCGTGTTGATCATCTGCTCGGCGCAGTACGGCCTCGGCATCGCCGACGCCAGGATGAAGCCGTGGGGCGGCTACGTGCGCACGCTGCCCGGCGGGCCGCTGCCGAAGATGATCAGCATGATCGCGATGAGCGCGCTGTTCGTGGTGCTCGGCACCATCCCGCTGATCGCGATCGCCGCCATCGGCACCAAGGCCACCGCCTCCGTCGGCGGGGTGTTACTCGGTCTCGGCGGGCTGGTCCTGGCGATCGTGCCGTTCTCGCTGCTGATGCTGGCCATCGGCTATGCCGTCAACCCCTACCTGGTCAGCGTCATCACCAACATCTCGCCGATCATCCTGGCCTACGTGGGTGGGTTGTTCACCGACCCGCACAGCACCAGCGGGTTCGTCACGCACGTCGCGCCGTTCATCCCCACCCGGGGTTCGGCCGAGTTGGTGTGGGCCGCCATCGGCGACTATAGCCCGCAGCCGCTGTCCATGGTCATGTTGGTGGTCTGGACCGTCGTGCTGGGCTTCCTGGCCTACCGGGCGTACCGGTCCGACGAGGGCAAGCGCTACCGCTGAGAGAGGACGGGCCAGTGCAGTTCCGCAAACTCAAGGTCGACGGCGCGGTCGAGTTCACCCCCAAGGTGTTCCCCGACGACCGCGGGTTGTTCCTGTCGCCCTACCAAGAGCCGACGTTCGTCCAAGCCACGGGGCACAAGTTGTTCCCGGTGGCGCAAACCAACCACAGCCGGTCCCGCAAGGACGTCGCGCGTGGCGTGCACTACACGGTGGTGCGGCCGGGCTCGGCGAAGTACGTGTACTGCGCGCGCGGCAAGGCGATCGACATCATCGTCGACATCCGGGTCGGGTCGCCGACCTTCGGCCAGTGGGACTCGGTGTTGCTCGACCAGGACGACTTCCGCACCATGTACTTCCCGGTCGGTTGCGGGCACGCGTTCATCGCCTTGGCGGACGACACCGTGATGTCCTACCTGGTGTCCAGCGGCTACGTCCCCGAACACGAGTTGGCGCTGTCGCTCACCGATCCGGCGTTGGGCCTGTCCCTCCCGGAGAACCCGATCATCTCCGACCGGGACCTGGTGGCACCGACGCTGGCGGAGGCGCGCGCGGCCGGGATGCTGCCGGAGTACGGGCTGTGCCAGGAGATCGAGCGGGAGTTGTACCGGTGAGGGTTGTCGTCCTCGGCGCGTCCGGGTTCATCGGCACCGGCATCTCCCGGGCGTTGGCCGCCCGGCGGGTCCAACTGCGGCTGGTGGCCCGTCGAACCCCCCCGATCCCGGTAGCCGCGGTGGCCGAGGTCGAGGTCCGGGCGGCGGACCTGCGGGACGGGGTCGCCGAGCACATCGCCGATGCCGATGCCGTGGTGCACTTGGTCGCCTACACCGATGGTGGGTGGCGCGTGGCCGATGGCGACAAGATGGCCGAGCGGGTCAACGTTGGCCTCGCTGCGGACGTCGTGGATGCACTAAGGACCCGTTCGACGCCGCCTGTCGTGTTGTTCTCCGGGACCGAGACCCAGGTGGGTTTGGCCGAGCGGGAGCGGATCGACGGGACTGAGCCGGACAACCCGCACAGCGCGTACACCCGTCAGAAGCTCGCCACCGAGAACCTGTTCAAGGACGCCACCCGTGATGGCGTCGTGCGCGCGGTGTCGTTGCGGCTACCGACCATCTATGGCGAAAAGGGCGACCGTGGCGTGGTGTCGCTCATGGCTCGCAAGGCGTTCGCGGGTGAGCCGCTGACCATGTGGCACGACGGCACTGTTCGCCGTGACTTGGTGTTCGCCGACGATGTCACCTCGGCGTTCACGGCGGCCCTCGATCACGCGGATGCCCTTGCCGGTAGGCACTACGTGCTCGGGAGCGGGGTGGGTGTACCGCTGCGAAAGGTGTTCGAGCTGGTGGCGGCCGAGGTCGCTGCCGTCACAGGTAACCCGCCTGTGCCGGTCGTGTCGGTAGAACCACCTGGACACATGGAGCCCACGGACCTCAAGAGCGTTGAGGTCGACGCCTCCGCGTTCCACGCCGTGACGGGGTGGACGACGCGGGTGGGTCTGGAAGAGGGCATCCGCCGGACCGTGGCCGCCGTCGCCGGGAGTTGACATGCGCGTCCTGCACCTGAACAACTCCGGCTTCGGTCACGTCATCCCGTCGCTCAGCGTCGTCGAGGAGCTGATCCGCCGGGGCCACGAGGTCACCTACGTGACGGCGGCAGGCCCCGTGGCGAAGGTTGCCGCGACCGGCGCGAAGGTCCTGCCGTACGAGTCGCGCCTGCCGGGCATAGACCTGTCCACGTACAACACCGCCGACGAGACCGCCGCGCTCACCGGCATCTACCTGACCGAGAGCGAGGAGATCCTCCGCGCCGTGGACAACGGCTACGAGGGCGTGCCGGACGTCATCTGCTACGACCTCACCGTGTACCACGCGGCGCGTGTCCTCGGCCGCCAGTGGGACGTGCCCGTCGCCCAGTGCCTGCCGGTGTTCGCCTCCAACGGGCATTTCTCGCTGCTGGAGAAGATGGTCGAGAAGATGGGCCGCGCCGAGCTGAGCCACCCGGAGTTGCGGTCCTTCTTCCGCAGGTTGACGACACTGCTCGACGAGCGCGGCCAGGCCGATACCGACCTTGAGGACTTCATCGGTCGCACGGAGGACCTGAACCTGGTCTACTTCCCGCGCTCGTTCCAGTTCGCGGGCGACACCTTCGACAACAGGTTCGTCTTCGTCGGCCCCGGCCTGGCCGCCGACCCGACCGAGTGGGTCCCGCCGGACAACGGCAACCCGCTGTTGTTCGTGTCCCTGGGCACCTGCGTGAATCGGCGTCCCGGCTTCTTCCGGGCGTGCGTCGACGCGTTCCACGACCAGCCCTGGCACGTGGTGCTGGCGGTGCACGAGGGTGTCGACCGCGCCGAGCTGGGCCCGATTCCGTCCAATGTGGAAGTCCACGGGTGGTTACCCAACCTCGACGTGCTCGCGCACACGTCCGTGTTCCTGTCGCACGCCGGTCTGGGAAGTATGATGGGGGCGTTGTCGCGCGGTGTCCCGCTGGTCGTGGTCCCGTCCTCGCCCGAGGACTGGGTCAACGCGCGCCGGGTGGCCGAGCTGGGCCTGGGGCGGGTGATCCGCGACGAGCTGCCCGCACCGTCACGCTTGCGTGCCGCCGTGCTGGACGTTCACCGCGACCGGATGACCCGCCAACGGGTGGCCCGGATGCGCACGGACATCGAAGAGTCCGGGGGAGGTGTCGCGGGCGCGGATGCCCTGGAGGCCCACGCTCGATAGAAAGTCTGTTGTGGACAGACAACGCGGTAGGGGGTGCAAGGGGTTGTCCGGCGAAGACGGCCGTTCTTAGGCTCGGGGCGACCGAACCGCAGGCGTTGGGACACGACCGTGACCGAACTGTCCGAGGCCAGGCAGGTCGACATCGCCGCGAGGGTTGTCGAGTCCGCGCTCAGCACCGACCCGATCACCGGGGACACCGCGTTCACCGAGTGGCTGGCCGACTGCCAGGACCGGTTTCGCACCCTGGTCGAACCCGTGCCGCTGGACCGACTGCACGGCTGGTCCGTGCACCCGGAGACCGGCGACATCGGCCACCACAGCGGCAAGTTCTTCACCGTGCGGGGACTCGACGTTGAAGTGGCGGGCGCGCCGATCCCACGGTGGAGCCAACCGATCATCAGCCAGCCGGAGATCGGCATCCTGGGCATCCTGGTGCGCGAGTTCAACGGCGTCCCGCACCTGTTGATGCAGGCCAAAGTGGAGCCCGGCAACGTCAACGGCGTGCAGCTTTCCCCGACCGTGCAGGCGACCCGCAGCAACTACACGAGCGTGCACGGCGGCAAGGCGGTCCCGTACCTGGACTACTTCCGCGCCGCCGACCGGCACACCGTGCTGGCCGACGTGCGGCAGTCCGAGCAGGGCGCGTGGTTCCACCGCAAGCGCAACCGGAACATGGTCGTCCTGGTCGACGAGCCGGTCGAGGTGCTCGACGGCTTCTGCTGGCTGACCCTGGCCCAGGTGCACGCCCTGCTGCGGCTCGACGACCTGATCAACATGGACACCCGCACCGTGCTGTGCTGCTTCCCCTTCTCCAGTTCGGGATTCGACAGCGCGGGACTCAACGACACCGTGGGACTCAACAACACCGCGGGGGACTTCCGCGCCGATCTCGTGCACGGCCTCGACCCCGGGGCGCCCACCGCGCAGTCCATGGCCGAGGTGCTGAGTTGGATCACCGAGGCCCGGACCCGGCACGACGTGCGGGTGAACGAGATCCCGCTCAACGAGGTCGCGAACTGGTACTGGGACGACGGCCGCATCACCCACGACTCGCACATGTTCTTCGACGTGGTCGGGGTGGGTGTCGAGGCGGTCGGCCGCGAGGTGGGCCGTTGGCAGCAGCCGATGCTGGAGCCGCGCGGCCTTGGCCTGGTCGCGTTCCTGGTGCGCCGGATCGACGGCGTCCCGCACGTCCTCATGCACGCCAAGGTCGAGCCCGGTTACTTCGACGTGGTCGAGCTCGCCCCGACCGTCCAGTGCACGCCCGAGACCTACGAGCACCTGCCCGCCGAGGCCAGGCCGCCGTTCCTGGACGAGGTGCTGGCCGCGCCCGCCGAGCGGATCCGGTTCGACGCCGTGCACTCCGAGGAGGGCGGCCGGTTCCTGCACGCCCGCACCCGGTACGTCGTCATCGAGACCGACACCACCGAGACCGCCGACACCGAGGCCCGGTCGAACGGTGACTACCGGTGGCTCGCCCCGCACCAACTGGCGACCCTGCTGCGGCACAGCCACTACCTCAACGTCCAGGCGCGCAGCGTGCTCGCCTGCCTGCACAGCCTGGTCACCCCGGAGGGAACACGATGACCACTCGCGTCTGGGACTACCTGTCCGAGTACGAGAACGAGCGCGAAGATATCCTGGACGCGGTCGACACGGTGTTCCGCTCCGGGCAGTTGGTCTTCGGGCCGAGTGTGCGCGGGTTCGAGGAGGAGTTCGCCGGATACCACGGCGTCGGCCACTCGGTCGGGGTGGACAACGGCACGAACGCGCTGGTCCTGGCCCTGCGCGCGCTCGGCGTCAAGCCGGGTGACGAGGTCGTCACGGTGTCCAACACGGCCGCCCCCACGGTGATCGCCATCGACCAGGTCGGCGCGACACCCGTGTTCGTCGATGTGCACGAGCGCAACTACCTGATGGACGTCGCCCAGGTTGAGGCCGCGATCACCCCGCGCACGACCTGCCTGTTGCCGGTGCACCTCTACGGCCAGTGTGTCGACCTCGCCCCGTTGACTAAGATCGCCGCCAAGCACGGTCTGTCCATCTTGGAGGACTGTGCGCAGGCCCACGGGGCCCGACAGCACGGGAAGATCGCGGGTACAACCGGCAAGGCTGCCGCGTTCTCGTTCTACCCCACCAAGGTTCTTGGCGCCTACGGCGACGGCGGCGCTGTCATCACCGATGACGCTGACATGGACGCGGACCTGCGCAGGCTCCGCTACTACGGCATGGACAAGCAGTACTACGTGGTGCAGACCCCCGGCCACAACTCCCGCCTGGACGAGGTCCACGCCGAGATCTTGCGCCGCAAGCTGCGCCGCCTGGACGGCTACTTGGACGCCCGCCGCCGGGTCGCCGCCCGCTACGCCGAAGCCCTGGGCGACACCGACCTGGTGCTGCCGTCTGTCGAACCGGGCAACGACCACGTGTACTACGTCTACGTGGTGCGCCACCCGCGCCGGGACGCGATCCTGGAGGCGTTGCAGGCCTACGACATCTCACTGAACGTGAGCTACCGGTGGCCGGTGCACACGATGAGCGGTTTCGCGCACCTGGGCTACGGGACCGGGTCGCTACCGGTCACCGAACGTCTCGCCGACGAGATCTTCTCGTTGCCGATGTACTCGTCGTTGTCCGAGGACCTGCAGGACAAGGTCATCAGCGCCGTCCGCGAGGTCCTGCGGACGGTCTAGTCGCCGGGGAACGCCCCCGGTGGGGCTCGTGGCGCGGTGGCCCCACCGGGGACTTCGAATCAGGTCCAGGGGGCTAGCTGGACCTGCGCGGTGTTCCCCGACCCCGCCACGGCCGCGTTGACCTGATCGGTCACCGGGCCACAACCACTGAACGGCGGGATGGCGAACGCGGCGGTCAGCTTGCCGCCCCAGACCGGGTTGTAGTTAGGGCCAGAGGTCAGGGTTAGCACCAGTTCAGTTGAACATTCGGGTGTCGTGTACGTACGGCCGCGAAGGGTTACGCGCGGTAGCACTACCTTCTGTCGCGACTTGACCGTGAAAACACCGCCGTTAAGTGACCCGGTCGCCGGACCGACCGGGGTGAACTCGGCGCGCGCGGTACCTGAGTTGCCCAGCCGGATGTCAGTGGGCGCGAACGTCAGGTTCGACGTGTGGGTCGCCGTGGCCAGCTCGATGTCGGTGATCTGCTGCCCGGTAAGCGCTACCGCCGCGCCCTTGACCCGCGCGGAGCCGGCGACGTCGTAGTAGTAGGCGGAGTGCGTGGGTGCCGTGTGCACGAGGATTGGGTCGCTGCGCCGCTCACCACCCAGGGACACGCCCTTCACGCGGAACCAGTAGTCCGTGTCCGGCCGGAGTCCGGTGACGCTGCCGGTCAACGTGTTGTTGCCGTTGAGGACGCGGAACGCGGAGTCGTCGTCGACCAGGATCTCGTACCCGGACGGCGGTCCCATCAGGCCGTAGGTCGCGTTCCAGACCATGGTGACGCTGTCGGTGGTCACGGCGGTGACCCGCGTGCCGTTGGGAGCCGGGAACGGTTCGCCGATGATGCTGTCGGTCCGGATCGCCATCCACCGGGCGGGAGTCGGCAGCGGACACGAGGTGCTGATCCCGGACACCGGGCGCACCGGCGTACCGTCCGCTCGCCACGGTCGCAGCGCGAGGTCGACGCCGGTCACGTCCACATAGCTGTAGCCGGTCGCGTTGTTGGGCGAGTAGGTCGTGCCCGTGTAGCCGGAGACGTTCACCACCACGTCCTGTCCGGGCGTGACCGGGGTCTTCGGGAACCGCAGGGTGACGGTCGACGTCGAGGTCACGGTGCCGCTGACCGCCAGCTTGACCGTCGCCGTGCCCTCGACCGCCGTGGCGCCGAGACCGGCGAGCCCGGTCCAGGGGACGGTGGCCGTGCCGGTGATCCGCCGGGCCTCGGGGCGCGGGCCGAAGTAGGCCGGGTTCTCGATGTCGGCGGTCACGTCCAGTCGCACGGAGCCGACGGTGGGGGAGGCGCACTGGCCGGTCGCGCTGACCGACATGGCCTGGGCCGCCGCCGGGACGGCGGTGAACGCCACCGCCGCCGTCACGGCCAGTCCGGTTGCCAAGATTCTCCGTCTGCGCATTGGGGTGTCCATTCGCTCGGGGGAGTTCGCGAATTTTAGGAGTTATTCTACAAACCCGGCAATCAGGTTGCTCCGAATGCAGGCCGACATTTCCGGTGCTCGACAATCACGACCGATACGCCAATTCGGACTCGAGTCCGCCGCGGCCGAACGCGGATGTGAGCTGGGTCATGTCGCACCCGCTGTGCTGAGAGGCCGCTGAGAGCGGCGGCCCTGCCCGGGTAGGGTCGGCCTCGGCAAGTCCCGGGGGAGGTCGCCATGGGTCTCATGAGGACGGTCGGTGGCTGGCTGGCGCGTACCGCGTTGGCCCGTCTCGTGCTGCGCAAGGTCGGCACCAGAGCGCTGTCGCTGCTGCCCGAGGCCGCGCTGATCCCGCTGCGCCGCGACGGCCTGGAACCGGTCGCCGAGCTGGACCGGATGCGCGAGGAAGCGCCGATCAGCAAGCTGCCCATCCCGTTCGGGGTGAACGTGTGGCTGGTGACCGGCTACGCCGCCGCCAAGCAGGTGCTGGCCGACACCACCTCGTTCAGCAACGACTACACCCAGCTCGGCGAGCTGATCGGCAGCCAGGAGCGCAACCCCGGCGGGCTCGGTTTCGCCGACCCGCCGGACCACACCCGGCTGCGCAAGCTGCTCACCCCCGAGTTCACCATGCGCAGGCTGGCCCGGCTCGGCCCGCGCATCGACGAGATCGTCACCGACTGCCTGGACCGGATGGCCGCCGCGACCGGCCCGGTCGACCTGGTGGAGCACTTCGCGCTGCCCATCCCGTCGCTGACCATCTGCGAGCTGCTCGGCGTCCCGTACACCGACCGGGAGGCCTTCCAGCGGCTCGCGGTCGCCCGGTTCGACCTGTTCGGCGGGGCCGGGGCCTCGCTCGGCGCGATCTCCGAGTCGCTGACCTACCTGGAGGGCGTGGTCAAGGCCCAGCGCGCCGAACCGGGCGACGGGCTGCTCGGCATGATCATCCGCGAGCACGGCGACGAGGTCGACGACCAGGAACTCGCGGGCCTGGCCGACGGCATCCTCACCGGCGGCTTCGAGACCACCGCCAGCATGCTCGCGCTGGGCGCGCTCATCCTGCTGCGCGACCGGGCGACCAGCGCCATGGTCCGCGACGACGACACCGCCATCGGCCCGTTCGTCGAGGAGTTGCTGCGCCACCTGACCGTGGTCCAGGTCGCCTTTCCCCGGTTCGCCCGCCACGAACTGGAGATCGCGGGCGCCAAGATCGGAGCGGGCGACGTGGTCGTCTGCTCACTGAGCGGAGCCAACCGGGACGAGGCGCTGGCTCCCGGCGTCGCCACGTTCGACCCGCGCCGCGCCCCCACCCAGCACCTCGCCTTCGGCCACGGCGCGCACCGCTGCATCGGCGCCGAACTCGCCAAGATGGAACTGCGCGCCGCCTACCCGGCGCTGGTCCGCCGATTCCCGGACCTGCGGTTGGCCACCCCGGAGTCGACACTCAAGTTCCGCAAGACCTCAATTGTTTACGGCGTCGAGGAAATCCCGGTCCTGACCGGCTGAGCCCACCGGTTCACCACATCGGGGAATACGGAAACCGCGCGGAGTCGCCGACGACGGAAACGGTGGTCACACCCGCCCGGTCCGCAGACCACGCCCACCGGCCCGGTGTCACCTCCGTTACGCTCCGCCCGCTGGGATGCACGGCACCGTTCGCGCCGTCCCGTCGGGGCGCGGCCCCGACGCGCGAGGCGCCCGCGTCCCGGTCCGCTCCCGGAGTAAGGAAGGTCCCCCCATGTCCCTCCGCCGCCTCGCCGCCACCCTGCTCGTGGCGGGCGCCCTCGTGCTGGGCACCGCGCTCCCCGCGCTGGCCCACGCCGAGCTCGAGTCGACCGACCCCGCCAAGGGCGCCTCGGTCACCCAGTTGCCCAAGAACATCACGCTGACCTTCAGCGACACGGTGCTCGCCGACGCCGACGGGTTCGCCGTGACCGGCCCCGGCGGCGCGCGCTGGACGATCGGCAACCCCACCGTCGCCGGTGGTGTGGTCACCGTGCCGGTCACCCCGGTCGGCCCGGTGGGCGAGTACCTGCTGGAGTACCGGGTCACCGCGGACGACGGCGACCACGTGAGCGGCGGGATCAACTTCACCATGGCCGTGGCCGGTGCCGCGCCGACCACCACGACGACGGAGGCGGCCCCGTCGACCACCGCCCCCACCCAGGCACCCGTGGCGGCGCCCGCGAGCGAGGACAGCAAGGGCGTGCCGAGCTGGGTCTGGTTCGTGGTCGGCCTGGCCGTGGTCGTGATCATCGTGGTCCTGCTGCTGGCCCGGATGCGCCGCGGCGCGAAGTGACGACCGGGGAGGCGGGTCAGCCCTGATCCGCCTCCTTGGCCAGCTTCGCCAGCTTGTCCCGGTAGTCCACCCAGAAGGCCGGGTCGTCCGACGCCATGTTGGAGCGGCTCTGCCGTAACCCGACCGCGCCGTCGAGCAGTTCCCGGAGGATGTCGGCGTGGCCCGCGTGCCGGTGTGTCTCGGTGGCCATGTGGATCAGCAGTTGGTGCAGGGTGGCGTCCGCCCGTTCGGCGGGCCAGAACGGCACCCGGCCCACCGCGTCCAGCGCGTGCGTGTTGACCGTCTCGTTCGAGTGCGCCCAGACGGCGCGGTAGAGGTCGATGATGTCCGTACGGGACTCGTCGGCGGTCGCGTACATGTCGGCGTTGGGGTCGGCGTCATAATCCAGCGCCTGCACCGGGTACGGGCGGCCGAACGTGTCGCCGAAATAGCCGATCTCGCAGTGCGCGGAGTGTTTGACCAGTCCGAGCAGGTTCGTGCCGGTCGGGGTCAGCGGGCGCCGTGCGTCGTACTCGGACAGCCCGTCCAGCTTCCACAGCAGGGTGTCCCGACCCATCTGCAGGTACGCGAGCAGGTCGGCTTTCTGATCTGAGCTCATGGCGCCAGCATCGCACCGCCCACCGACACTCCGCTCGGTAACCGACCGCTGAACCCGGGGTGAACGGATGGTGGTCCCGGTGTCCGGCCTTGGCGCCGCTGCCTAGGCTATCCTCCGGTGTCGACCTGGGAGGGGAGCCTTCGGTGACCGCCGTGCGGGAGGCGCTACGCGCGATCTTGGACTTCCTCGGCCCCGGCAACCTGGTGCTGGCCATCGTCGGCCTGGTCGCCACCCCGGTGGTCGACCGGTTCCTGATCCGCCGCAAGCGGGTCAGCTACCGGGTGCACTACAACTCCAAGATCGGCCTCGGCCCGGAGAAGCTGCTCGACGAGGGCGCCGGGTCGTCCCAGTTGGCCTCGCTGGCGCGGCTGCTCGACCGGCTCAGCATCGTCGTCATCCGGATCCGCAACACCGGTGGCTACGACATCGACGCCGACGACTTCGAGAAGCCGCTCACCTTCACCTTCGGCCAGCGGGTCGTGTGGAACGCCCGGTTCTCCGAGGCCGGTTCGGACGAGGCCCGCGAGAAGCTGCGCGCGGGTCTGGCGTTCTTCCGCCACGACGACGGCCCCACCGTGGTCGCCGACAACGGTGACCGGGACAGCCTGCTGACGGTGCGGGCGAAGATGTCCCAGCGCATGGTCCGCTGGCTCGGCGGCCAGGCCCCGACCACCCGGGAACCGGAGGCGGAGCCGCGCTGGCACGGCGTCCGGCTGGAGTCGTTGGCGCTCAAGCGCAAGCAGAAGATCAAGCTGGTCGTGGTGCTGGAGGAGCCCGCGGACCACCCGGGCGGGGAGACCAGCAAGGAGATCAACGCCACCGGCAAGCTGTCGGACAACGGCATCATCAAGGACGAGAAGCGGCAACGCAGGCTGACGCTCCCCCGGTTGACCGGCGCGCTGGCGTTGGTGCTGACCACGTTCCTCGTGCTGAGCCTGGTGTTCGCCTCACCGCCGAGCGACCCGTCGGTGCACTGCTCGTCCGGTTCGCTCACCATCCAGGGTTCGAGTGTCTTCACCCCCACCATGAACCTGATCGCCGACGACTACACGGCGGCGTGTTCGGACGCCCACATCAGCGTGTCGGCCACCGGCAGCATCGACGGTGTCCGCGCCCTCGCCGAGTCGACCGACGCCGCCGACATGGCCGCCATGGCCGACGGCAAGCAGAAGGGCGGCGAGGGCCTCACCAGCCAACAACTCGCCATCGTCGTCTACCACGTCGTCGTCAACTCGTCCGTCGGCCTCGACACGATCTCGACCGCCGACCTGAAACACGTCTACGACGGCACCTACACCGACTGGAACCAAGTCCGCCCCGGCCCGTCCCTGCCCATCCGCATCGTCGGCCGCGGCCAGTCGTCCGGCACCCGCCAACTCTTCGAACAACGAGTCCTCGGCACCGGCGAATCCGGTCTCTCGTCCAATGACTGCCTCGACCGAGACCGAAACCCCACCGCCCGCACCATCCGCTGCGAACGCGACTCCAACACCGAGGTGGTGGCCAAAATCAGCACCATCCCCGGCGCCATCGGCTACGCCGACGCCCCCTCCGTCGCCGAGGCAAGGAAAAAGAACGCCGTCAACGCCCTCAGCATCGACGGCAAGGTCTTCGACTCCGCCGCGGGTGCGGAAACCTCTTATCCATTCTGGACAGTCGAATACCTCTACACCAAGTCCGACCCCGCCCCCAACACCCTCCTCGCCAGCTTCATCACCTACCTCCACACCCACGACTCCGCCCGCCTCCACCTCAAAGACGCCGGCTACCTCCCCTGCACCACCACCGAAGGCACCCCCCTAGAACTCTGCAACAGCCGCTAACCCCCAAAAACCCGGCTTGAGTTGAATACGACGTAACAACAGTGCCCCAGTAAAGCACCACCACAAGGCGGCACCACCAACCCGCACCGCACGCCCCAAAAAAACCACCCCGAATCGACGAAGCGCCACCCCCACACCGCACGCCTCAAAAAAGCCACCCCGAATCGACGAAGCGCCACCCCCACACCGCACGCCTCAAAAAAGCCGCCCAACATCGACAAAGGCCGCCAGCCCACCCCACGCGCCTCGGGACCCGCCGACACCAACCGCCCGTTGTGGTGGAGTTGTTTTGTTTGGGGGAGCGGTGGCCTAAGCCGGCTGGCGGGTAAGGCCACGTCTTTCCAGTGGCCCCGCCTTTTAGCCTTACCCAGGCTGCCGCTAGGGGCCCCAAACAAAACAACTTCACCACAACGGGCACCACCGCTTTAATCTGGCGCCCGCGGCCGGCGTCGCCGCCAGGCGACCAGGCCGAATCTCGAGGCGCAGCCGAGGCCCAGAGACTCCTCACACCATGATCAACCCGGACGAAAGCCCCCGAATACACAGCCTAGCCGCGACCACCGACAAAACCGGCCAGCCGACCAGCCCAGAACCATGATCAACCAGCCCCAGAGGCCCCCGAACACACCTTATACCGCACCACCCACCCTCAAATCCCACAACAAGACCGTATCTCCTCCACCCCCAATCGCCCCTTCACCAACCCCACCAACTCCCGATCCCCGAACACCCCTCGAAGCCCCTCCGGCACCCCTTTCACCTCCGCACTCCCCACCATCTCCACATCCTCCGGCCGTTCCCGCAGATGATCAGCCACGCCCGGCCACCGCGTCTCCAGGATCGTCCACACCGCGAGCACGTCCACCCGCACCGGATTCCCCTCCAGCGTCCGCACCGCCCGCATCGCGCTGTACGTGTTCAGAAACCTCTTCATCGCCCGCGGATTCGCAGGCAGCAACGGTGCGTACCTCTGCAAACTGTGCTCAGTCGCGACAACCGCTTCCGGCGTCATCATCCGCCGCAAGGCGACTTCGGCAACTCGACTCCGCACCTCCGGGCTCGTCGACTGCAGAGCCGCCACCACCTGCGCCTCCGTCGTGCTCCGTTCGATTTCCGCCCGCACCAGATTTTCCTCGGCGAGATTCGGAGCAGCGATCCCAGTCCGCAGCAACCGACGCAGGTATTCCTGCCGTCGAACCACATCGATCGCCGGAATCGGCACCCTGAGTTGGAAGAACTTGTCCAGGAACAGATATCCCAACGGCCGCCCCGGCTCGGCCACGGCACTCGCGAACCGCTCAAATGCGTGTTCGTAGCTCGCGCGGATCCAAGCCCCGTCAGCGCAGATGATGAAGTGCGGTCCAGTATCGCGAACCAGCGTCTGGATGGTATCCAGCAATTCGACCACAGCGGACTCCTGGCACCGGTCCAGGTCGTCCACCAAGAACACCACCGGGTTTCGGGCTTTTCGGTTGAGCCACGCGAAGTGCCGGTTCACCTCCAACATCGGATTCGTGTTCGACTGTTCGAACAGCCGCGCACCCCGTGCTGAGTCCCAAAGCAGGAACCGGCTTGCCACCAACGCGCCCGCCCACACCGTCCCGACCGACGCGATCGCCCCGAGCGCCGACTGCACGACGTTGCCGATGCTCTGCAGGTTGGTCGCGAACAACAGCCAGATGCCGACTCCGATGCCCAGCAACACCGTGAGGGCCAACACCACTGGTGCGCCGACCCGGAACAGGCGCGCGATGGACTCGGTCATCCGCAGCTTGAGTCGCCCGAAGAAACCGTACTGGCTGCGGACGGCGGTGCGCAGCGCGGTCAGCAGGGCCCACCAGGCAGGCCCGACCCCGGCCTCCCGCCAGGCGTCGAACCGGACGGTGGTGAAGTCGTCGGCCAGTTCGTCGCCGAGAAAGCCCAGGACGGTGCTCTTGCCGGAGCCCCAGGGGCCGTCGACGTGGACCAGGAACGATTCGTCGACCCGGCGCAGGTGCTGGGCGATCATGGCGGCCAAGGGGCGCCTGCGCAGCCAGTCCTCCGTCGCAGGCGCGTCCGGCGCCCAGTCGACCTGATCGGCGAGCGGGCTGGACCACACCCGCACGGTGCCCGCCTCGTCGCCGCTGACGATCACCGGCCGGTTGTCGACCGCGCCGAGCGCGACCCCCGCCACGGGAGCGGTGTGGCCGTGCAGGACGGTCATCCCGCCGGTCCCCGGCTGCCACACCCGAACCAGCCCGTCCGCCCCGCCGATGACCACCACGATCACGCCGTCGATGACCTCGACCGCCAAGCCGGTGACGTCGCTGGAGATGTCCAGGCTCGCGGTCGGTTCGAACCCGGACCACAGGCGCACGACTTTGCGCCCGGTGACGAAGAACCCGCCGTCGGACGCGAGCTGCACCGGGCCCGAGTCGTCCGGGAGTTCGGTATGCCCGCCTGCCGAGTCCCAGCGCAGGACTGTCCCGTCTCGCGAGGTGCTGATGACACTGCCGGTGTTGAGCAGCGCCACACCCGTGACGTAGGTGGTGTTCCCGGTCAACCGTTCCGTGGTGTTGTTGCGCCACGTCAGGACCAGTTGGTCGTCTCCGCCGCTGACGACCTCGCCGCCGACGCCGACGGTGACCGCGTTGACGCTGTCGTCGTGCTGGTAGAGCGTGGAACCGCCGCCCTCACCGAACAGCGGCCAAGCCCGAACCGTCCCGTCCTGCCCTCCGCTGAACAACCGCCCTGGCGTGAACACGCTCGTCGCCACCGACCACACGGCCCCGGCGTGCCCACGCAGCTCTCGCGCTCCCGGCCCGTTCAGGTCCCAGGTGCGGATGACCCCGTCGTTGCCCCCAACGATCACCATCGGCGCGTCGCCCGCGCTGATCGCCACAGAGGTGACCGTGGCCCCGGTGTCGATGAGCCGCTGTTCTCGGAACGGCGCGACCCTGGTCCGCCCCAGCCGCTTGTCCAGCGCGATCACCGCGTCAGAGATGTTCGCGACCGGCACAACCTCGTCAGCTTCATCCGGTTGGGTGACAACGAGATAGCCTGCGTCCGCCAACGCGGACAAGAGCGGCGCCGTGATCTCGGCGCCGCCCTGGTCGTTGTCGAGGTAGAGGCGTATTTCCCGCTCCGGCGCCGTCATACGCCGAGATTACCTAGCCGAAGAACACAGACGTGGCCAGGTTGTCGAAGCCCAGCGCGGCGAGGTCGGGCACGTCGCCCGGGACGACCAGCGACTTGCCCTTGCAGTCCTTCTCCGACCACAGCTTCAGCGAACCCTGCGCGGCCAGCGAGGACGCGGTCTTGGGTCGGGCGAGGTTCTTGCAGCCCTGACCGGCGGTGCCCTCGGCGGCGCCGGAGTCGCTGAACCGCGCGTCGTCGAACAGGACGACGCTGGTGGCCTTCGGGCCGGGCGCCGGGGTGGTCGTCGGGCTGGTCGGGGTCGAGCCCGCCTTCTTGCCGTCGGGGGTCACACCGAACCAGGTACCGCCCACGCCCTGGCCGAACGTGTCGCCGGGCTTGGTGTCCTTGGCGAACCGGTACACCGGCCAGCCGCCGATGGTGAGCTGCAGGTCGCCGTCGGTGCGGCGGACGAACCCGACCGCGGACTTCGCCACGCCCGCCACGAAAACCTTGCCGCCCTTGGCGATCGTCACCGGCGGCCACGTCTTCGCGCAGTCGCCGTCGCAAGTGGACTTCGATGGGTTGGCCGTGTCCTTGTCGAACCGGTAGAGCGTGAGCCCGGCGCCGTTGACCACGACCGGGTCGAGCGCCCCCGCCTTGTCCGCCTTGAGCTGCACCCACTTCCGCGCGGTCTCCGCCTTGGCCGTGTTCGGCGTGCCGTCCGAGCCGGTGGCCCAATCGCCGGTGCCCGCGGGCGCGTTGTTCGACTTGGCCGTGCCGGGCAGGAACGCCGCCGGTTCCGCGTTGTCCGAACTGGCCACAGTGGACTGCGCGGCGGGCGCTCCGGTGGCGTTGCCGCAGGCCGACAGGCTTGCGGCGCCTGCGATGCCTGCGGCGAACAGGATAGCGGCAGAAAGAACTCGCTTCATCGGTGTCTCCCCGTGTCGGTTGTGCCACCAACACGGCCGACCGGGGGCGGCGGTTCAACCGGAGATCAGCGGTGCAGCACCAGCGGGAGTTCGGTGAGGCCACGCAGGTTGAAGTGCGAGTGCCAGCTCAGGTCGTCGCTCGCCAGTTCGATCCGCGAGTACCGGCGCAGCAGCTCGGTGAACGCGGTGCCCGCTTCCAGCTTGCCCAGCACCGCGCCGAGGCAGTAGTGGTTGCCCGCGCTGAACGCCAGCGACTTGGGCTCCGCGCGGGTCAAGTCGAGCCGGTCGGGGTTCGGGTAGCGCTCCGGGTCGCGGCCCGCGGCGTCGAACAGCACGATAACCGTCTCGCCCGCGGGGATGACCTTGTCGCCGATGGTGGTGTCCTCGGTCATGATCCGGGCGGCCAGTTGGACCGGCGGGTCGAACCGGGACAGCTCCTCCACCGCAGTCCCCATCAGGCCGGGGTCGGCGCGCAGGGCGGCCAGGGCCTCGGGCTGCTGGAGCAGGGCGAGCATGCCGTTGGCGATGAGGTTGACGGTGGTCTCGTGGCCCGCGTTGAAGATGAGCAGGATGTTGGCGACGATTTCCTCGTCGGTGAGTTGCTCGCCGTCGGCGTCGGGCTGCATGAGGACCGAGATGAGGTCGTACTCCGGGTCCGCGTCGCGCCGGGAGTCCATCAGGTCGAGCAGGTAGGCGCGGAACTCGGGCTCGGCCTTGTTCATCGCGATCCGCCGCTCGGGGGTGACGCCGGGGTCGATGACGTAGCCGACCTTGTCGGTCCACTCCCGGCACTTCGCGCGATCCGCGGGTGGGATGCCGAGCAATTCGCCGACCACCAGGATCGGCATCGGCAGTGCCAGGCCCTGGATCAGGTCTACCGGGCCGTCGCCCATGTCGTCGATGAGCCGGTCGACGACCTGCTGGATGCGCGGCCGCATCCGGTCGATGTTGCGCGGGGTGAACACGCGCGCGATGAGCCTGCGCATCCGCCGGTGGGCCTGGCCGTCCTGCATCAGCATCCACTTGCCGGTGCTCTTGACGACCGGGCAGGTGGGGCCGCCGCGGATCATCGCCCAGCCGGGGTCGGCGGGGAAGTTGCTGGACGCGCCGGGTGCGCGCAGCAGGGCGTCGACGTCGTCGTAGCGGGAGAGCACCCAGTAGCCGAACGGCGAGCGGTGCACCGGGTCGGTCTCGCGGAGCCGCCGGTAGTAGCCGAAGCGGTCGGTGGCCAGCGCCGGGTCGTTCAGGTCGAACAGTGCGGTCATAGCGGGATCCGTCCCTGACAGCCACCGGGGGAGACGGCTCCGATCGTGCTGTCGGCCCCGGGGACCGTCAACCCCTAGGTGGACCCCTAGTGACCGAGGCGGTCACACTCCGCAGTTTTTTGCCGTGACCACGGTCGGTGACCCCGGTGGTGGCGTTCGGTACAAGGCCACACGGTAGCGGCCGGTTGTGTAACGTCGATGTTGATCAGCAGATCGTTACTTGACGCTTCAATGTGTACGACGTACGAGTGAACTTGGTTGCGACTCGGTTGTCATAAGTCACGACGTGTAACTGATGTTATGGGTCGATGCGATGGAACGGGCAACAGTGCCCCGGGTGGACCAACCAGCGCCAGGACCTCGCGCGTGGTCTCCCCGGTGGGCTTGGAACCACTGAAGAATCGACATAGCCATGACACTGCTGTGGATCATCGGTGCACTGACCGCACTGGCGCTGCTCACCTGGCGGCTGCGCAAGGCCTCCAGCCTGGTCGACCGCATCCTGACCGAGGAGCGCGCCGGTGCCGAGCGCGACGTGCGGGTCGAGGAGTACGCCTTGGCCGTCGAGGCCGAGCAGCAGCCGGAGCGGGCGGCCGCCTGGCCGCACCCGCCCCGGCTGGCCTGGTCGCGCCGCGGCGCGCACCACGGGGCGCACGACCGGCTGGCGGGCTGAGGGCCCTGCCGGGTGGGCCGGGCGACCCTGGTGGGGGCTCGCGGACCGGCCGAGTATGGGACGGACGAGAGGGACGATGACCGGACGCGGTGGGCGCCGCGTCGCGGCCGGGGGCACGAACCCCCGAACCGCAGGTCCCCCGGTCGGTGGGCGCCGACCGGGGGACCAACCCGCCGAAGCGGGACACCGAAGGAGATAGGTGGGGCGATTGTCAGTACGGCTCGCCGAGCGCGGCGCGCAGCGCGGTGCGATCGATCCAGCCCAGGTGCGCGCTGGCCCGCGCACCGCGGAAGGACCACAGGTGGTGCTGGCGCCAGGTGGCCCGGCGGCCGTGGCGGGGACTGGGCGCGAGGTTCGCACCCAGGTAGGTGCCGGTCAGCTCCAGCCGGGTCTCGACCGTGTCGGCCCCGGTGCGCCGGGCGCTGATGATGCGGGCGTAGATGTCCGGCATGGCGCGCCGCGCGGCCACCACGGAGAAGCGCAACCCGGCGATTCCGTCGTCGAATACCCGGACGTCGGAGAGATCTCGGATGTCCGGGTGGGCGAAGGCGTCCAGAATGCCGAAATCGCCCTCGTTCAGCGTTTCCCGGATGAACGCGACGGCGATGTCGACCTGGTCGCCCGCCGGGGCGCGCTGACCCGGAATGGCGACGACATCGGTTCCGGTGCGGATTCCGACCTGGGTTCCCGTGGTCGCGGTTCCGGTGGACATCCCGGTTGACTCGGTCATCGCGGCGCGGGGAGGGCGACCTCGGCGAGGGCGGCGGCGAGTGCTCTGCGGTGCTCGCGGCGGATGGCGACGGCGCGGTGGCGGGCGTACTCGGCGTCGGTCTCCGGGTGCACCGGGCGGACCTGCCGCGGCGCGCCGTCGGCGTCGACGGCCACGAACACCAGGTGCGCCTCGGCCACCCGCACCGGCTCGTCGCCGCCGTGGCAGCGGCGCGCGCTGACGTACACGCCGACCTCCATCGAGGTGCGGCCGGTGCCCTCGACCTGGGCGAACGCGCTGACGATGTCGCCTGCCCAGACCGGTGCGAAGAACGTCATGTCCTCGACCGACGCGGTGACGGCGTGCCCGTCGCAGTGCCGGGCGGCGCTGGCCCAGGCGACGTCGTCGACCAGTTCGAGCACCAGGGTGCCCTTGCCCGAGCCGAACATGTTCTCGTTGGACCGCCAGACGACGCGGGACAGCTCGCAGCGCGAGGAGCCCATCGTCTTCCCGGTCGGCAGCGGCGGCTGGTCGGTCCGCTGTGCCCGCGTTGGGATGTCGACAGGGGTCATCGGAAGTGTTTCTCCAAGGGGATCTCGGTGACGGCGAAAAGCGAAACCGGGACGGGGACCTGCGTGGGGGGAGACGCGGGCCAGTCTAAACGATCACTTGGGTGACCCTGGCCAATTTCTCATGATCGGCGGATATCTCCCTGTGTCGGGCGACAAAGTTGACTGTGCGTGATCGAACTGGGCCGAAAATGTCGGATAAAGCTCACTCGAAACGGTGATGACGGTCGCGCGGATCGAGTTTTCCCGGTCCGCCGCCGGTCCAACCTCTGGGTGACCCCCACCCACGGCGGCGCGGACCGGTCGGCGCCCGGTGGCACCGCTCTAGACTGCCCCCGATCCCGCCCTTCCCCCTTGCGAGCGAGGTTTCCACGTGCTCACCATGCAGGACGCGCTGCTGGCCCTGACCCGTTACTGGACCGACCGCGGCGCGATGGTGGTGCAGCCGGTCAACACCGAGGTCGGCGCAGGCACCCTCAACCCGGCCACCGTGCTGCGGGTGCTCGGTCCCGAACCGTGGCGGGTCGCCTACGTCGAGCCCAGCGTCCGCCCGGACGACGCCCGCTACGGCGAGAACCCCAACCGGCTGCAGACGCACACCCAGTTCCAGGTCGTCATCAAGCCCGACCCGGGTGACCCGCAGGAGCAGTACCTGGGCAGCCTCGCCGCGCTCGGCATCGACGTGCACGCGCACGACGTCCGGTTCGTCGAGGACAACTGGGCCTCACCCGCGCTCGGCGCCTGGGGCCTCGGCTGGGAGGTGTGGCTGGACGGGCTGGAGATCACCCAGTTCACCTACTTCCAGCAGGCGGGCGGGCAGACCCTGGACCCGGTGTCGGTGGAGATCACCTACGGCGTCGAGCGGATCATGATGGCGCTGCAGGGGGTCAGCCACTTCAAGGACATCGCCTACGCGCCCGGCATCTCCTACGGCGAGGCGTTCGGCCAAGCCGAGTACGAGATGAGCCGCTTCTACCTCGACGACGCCGACGTCGACACCCAGCGCAGGCTGTTCGAGGACTACGCCGCCGAGGCGCGCAGGCTGCTCGACCTGCGCCTGCCGGTCCCGGCGCACAGCCACGTCCTCAAGTGCTCGCACACCTTCAACGTGCTCGACGCGCGCGGCGCCGTCAGCACCACCGAGCGCGCGAAGGCGTTCGCCAGGATGCGCGGGCTGGCCCGCGAGGTCGCCGCGCTGTGGGCGGAGCGGCGCGCGGAACTGGAGTATCCGCTTGGCCGCGCGGCCGTCGCGGAGCCCGCGCCGAAGCCGACCGAGTTCCCGGCGGTCGAGGGCACGCGCCCACTGCTGTTCGAGATCGGCACCGAGGAACTGCCCCCGCACGAGGTGACCCGCACGGCCGCCGCCGTCGAGCGCGCGTTGACCGACAAGCTCGCCGCGACCCGACTCGGGCACGGCGCCGTTCGCACGTACGCCACGCCCCGCCGGGTCATCGCCATGGTCGAGGGGGTCGAGGCGGTCGAGCCGGACGCCGAGCGCACTGTTCGCGGCCCGCGCGCCACCGCCGCCTTCGACGCCGATGGGAACCCGACCAAGGCCGCCGCCGGGTTCGCCCGCGGCCAGGGCGTCGACCCGGCCGAGCTGCGCCGCGTCAACGTGGACGGTGTCGAGTACGTCGGCATCACCCGCACCGACCTCGGGCGCGGCGCGGTCGAGGTGCTCAGCGGCGTGCTCGGTGAGGTGGTCGCCGAGCTGCGCGCGGACAAGAACATGAGGTGGAGCGACCCCAAGCTGTCGTTCAGCCGGCCAGTGCGGTGGCTGCTCGCGTTGCTGGGTGGGCAACCGGTGCCGGTCGCGGCGTCCGCGCTCACCGCGGGCCGCACCACCCGGGTGCACCGCACCGCGTCGACCCCGGTGGTCGAGGTGCCTTCGGCGGCGGGCTACCTGGAGTTCCTCGCCGGGCACGGCATCGTGGCCGACGCGGTCGAGCGGCGCTCCCTGGTCGTGTCCTCGGCGGCCGAGCTGGCCGCCACCGTCGGCGGAGTCGTCGACGGCGAGTCCGCGCTGGTCGACGAGATCACCAACCTCGTCGAGGAACCGAACGCGATCCTCGGTTCGTTCGACCCCCGCTACCTCGACCTGCCCGCCGAGATCCTCACCACCGTCATGCGCAAGCACCAGCGCTACCTGCCGGTCCGCGACGCCGACGGCGCCCTGCTGCCGCATTTCGTCGCCGTCGCCAACGGGGCCTGCGACCACGACACCGTGCGCGCGGGCAACGAGGCGGTGCTGCGCGCCCGCTACGAGGACGCCAGCTTCTTCTGGCGTGCCGACCTGCGCACCCCGCCGTCGCGGATGAAGGAGGGCATCGCCAAGCTCGCCTTCGAGGAACGGCTCGGCTCGATGGCCCAGCGCGCCGACCGGATCGCCGCCATCGCGCTCCGACTGGCCGCTGGCTTGTCCGAAGAGGACACCGCGACCGTGCGCCGGGCGGCCGGGTTGGCGAAGTTCGACCTCGGCTCGCAGATGGTGATCGAGCTGACCAGCCTGGCGGGCACCATGGCCCGTGAGTACGCCCGCCGCGCTGGCGAGCCGGACGCGGTCGCCCAGGCCCTCTACGACATGGAACTGCCCCGGTCCGGCGGCGGCGCGGTGCCGTCGTCGGTGCCCGGCGCGGTGCTCGCCCTGGCGGACCGGTTCGACCTGCTGGTCGGTCTGTTCGCGATCGGGGCCAAACCGACCGGCAGCTCCGACCCGTTCGGTCTGCGCCGGGCGGGGGCCGGGGTCGTCGCCATCCTCCGCGCGTTCCCCGGGCTGCGCGCCATCACTGTGCCAAGTGGACTGTCGGTGGCCGCGGACGAGGTGCGCGGGCAGGGGATCGACGTCGACGACGCCGTACTCGCCGAGGTCGCCGAGTTCGTCAAGCGCCGCTACGAGCAGGTGCTGCTCGACGCGGGCAGCCCGCACGAGCAGGTCGGCGCGGTGCTCGTACTCGCCGACGCCCCGGCGGCTGCCGACGAGACCCTGGCCGAACTGGGTGCCCGGGTCGGCGACCCGGCGTTCGCGGCGCTGGTGGCCGCGCTGCAGCGGGTCCGCCGAATCGTGCCCGCGGACACCGAACCCGGTTACGACCCGGCCGCGCTCACCGAACCGGCGGAAGTCGAACTCCACCTCGCGTTCGGCAAAGCGCGGTCCACCGGGGCGGGACTCGCCGAATTCGCCACGGCCGCTTCGGTGCTCACCGAGCCGGTCGCCGTGTTCTTCGACGCGATCCTGGTGATGGCGCCCGATCCGACCGTTCGTGCCGCCCGGCTCGGCCTGCTCGCCGCCATTCGCGACTGGGCGGCCCCCGTGTTGGACTGGCAGGCGTTGGGCACCTCGCTCGACTCCTGATCCGTCCGCCGCGGCTGAATCCCGATCGTTCCGAGACCCGGTCCAGGTCCACCCTGGACCGGGTTTTCTCGTCCGCACGGTCGGTCTTATTCCGCAACTGACTTGATCATTGCCGGGACATTCGGCCACCGCGAAGTATGTGCGCGCCAACGGTTGTCGCTTTTCGGCGGGCGCGGCAACCGGCGGTTAGCCGCGGCGGCACTGGTTGGTCGGTGGCCGAATTGGGTCGCCGCACCGATCCGGAGCGGGCCGCCGGTCGGGCAATGGTCTGCCGGTCCCGGTCGGCTCATCGGGGCTGAACGGAGGTAATCGGCCACCGGCGGACCGGGATTGCCCACCGTCCACCGCCGCCCGGATTGCCCGGACCCCGCGATTCGTATGGTGTGCGCCGCGGGCCCGGCGCCGGTGGCCGTGCGCAGGAAAGCGCCGCCGCCGACCGGACACCCGCCGCTCGAAATCCCCGGCCGACCGGCGGATATGGCCGTCGCGCACCCGCTTTCGCCGAACCGCCGCGCCGCCTCCGCCGACACGGGTGGCATTACCCGGTGGGCTCCTATTTGAAGAAGCCAAGGTGAGCGGGTAGCCTTCACGCCAAGTGGGGAGCTGTTTTGAATTCCCGTGACACCCCGTGTGCAGTGAGGTGCCCTATGGCTCAGAAGACCATCGTCCAGCTTTACGACGACCTCGACGGCTCGGCGGGCGACGACATCCGCCCGGTCGAATTCAGCCTCGACGGCGCGAACTACGAGATCGACCTGAATGAGGCCAACGCGACCCGGTTGCGCGACCAGTTGGCCGAGTTCGTCGCCGCCGCCCGGCGGACCGGCGGCCGCGTGAAGCGGCACACCGCCCCTTCGGCGAAGCCCGCGGGCGACACCCGTTCCAAGGAGCAGACCAAGGCGATTCGGGATTGGGCGCGGCAGAACGGCCACGACATCTCCGAACGCGGCCGCATCCCGTCCGCCGTGGTGGAAGCCTTCGAGGAGGCGCACACGGTGAAGGCCAAGGGCAACGGCAAGGTCAAGAAGGCCGCCTTCTCCGGCTGACCCCCGCCTACCGGCCCCTCGGGCCACCGGGACGGACCGCGGCGGGCATTCCCCGCCGCGGTCCCGCGCTATCCAGCCCCTGTTGCCCGCCGGGTCCTGGCCTGGAATTCCCGACGTTCCCACCCTGTTTCCGGCGGCAGGCCGGAAGCTGCCGGTCGGCCGCTTCTTGGCTGAGATCGACCCGCGCTCGAAATCCGAGCCCGAAATCCATGCCCGGACAGCCCGGTCCCGACCCCGATGCCTGCCTGGGCTCCGGTGAACCCGGGTCACGGCACACGGGTTCCCGTGGGCCCGGACGCGGTCGCCCGGGTAATTCGTCAGAAGCTGACGCCGCCGTGGATGTCGCGGGCCTGGAGGACCTTGCCGCTGACGTTGCCGGTGATCTGGTTCACCACGCCACCCTGGTCGGCGTGCAGACGGGCGGCGTCGACGGCCCACTGGTCACGCAGGCGTTCGGCGAAGTCGGGGTCGGCTCGTTCGGCCGTTTCCAGCTCGGTGGCCAGTGCGGTCACCTCGGTCGATCCCGGGTCCTTGCCGTCGGCGGCGACCAGCACCGCGGCGGCGTCCGCCTTGCGGCCGAGCTTGGCTTTCACCAGCTCGTACAACGCCCCGACCGACTTCCCCGCCACCGCCGCCGCGATCGACACCATTACCGGCTCGGGCATCCCAACCCCTCCTTCACCTGGACCGTTCTCCCCACGGTACGACGTCTCCAGCATGCCGCACACCGCCAACCCGGCCGCTCCCCAGTGGACTGACCGCACCGGGTCAATTGCGCCACCGCCGCCACCCCATTCGCGGGTTTCCGGACTGCTATCCGCTCACCAAGATCCACCTCCGCCCGGATTCCGGCCGCCCGCCGCCGTGACTGATATCCCCTGCCGGGGGCGAGGTGGGTTATCCACCGCCCGCACCCCGCCGGCGCCTCTCCGCCCCGCCCCCTCGGCCGGTTTGTGAAACTCGCGCCCCGGGTATCCGCGCCCCCCACGTCGGCCGATTCCCACCACCTAACCCCTTCCGCTCACCCCGCCCCCGGGTCTACACCGGACACCGGGTGGCGGAACTCACTCGATAGGCCTATCGGCGCAATCACCCCGCCGCGCTTCCGACCCAACCGGCCTTCACCCGGTGCTCACACCGAGCGCGGAACGCCGCAAATTCCGCGCATCCCCGCCCCTCGCCTCCTTACCTCGGCGGCCGCATCCGGCACTCCCTTCGAAATCGGCGGCCCGGTTCACCCGGACCCCGCCGGACGGATCGTTCACACCCACTCATGTTTACCTCTAGGCGCCGGACCGGGCCGTTGTCCCCTAGTGGCCCACCGGCGAACACCACCCATTGCGCACCCCGCCCGCTGCCACCCACCCGGGACACCGCCCGCCCAACTCGTCTTTAACCGGTTTGGCCTAGACCAGTCCGGGCTCGCCCGCCTGCCTCATTTCGCGGCCCCGCGCCCTTCGAATACCGCCCTAGCCCCCTGGACCTGGTGCGGGCCGAGGTCCGCATCACGCCCGGAAGACAAACCGGGCTGTAGTCCAGTTCGCCAGACCCCACCCACCCGCAGCCACCGTGTTTCGACCCGGGGCACGTCGAACTCGCAGACCACGCACCTGGTGTGCTCGCCTCTCGCCTCTCGCCTCTCGCCTCTCGCCACCCGAACAGCCGCCGTCGCCACCTGGCACCCACATAGCCGCTAGCGTCACCGCCACCTGGCATCCGAATAGCCGTTGTCGCCACCCGGCACCCGCCACCCGAATAGCCGGACATGCCGCTCGACCAGCCGCTGCGCACCGCTCGACCAGCCGCCACCACTCGACCAGCCGCCACCTGCCGCTCGAACTGTCGGACATGCCGCTCGACCAGCCGTCACCCGTCGCTCGGATAGCCGGACATGCTGCGCGGACAGTCGGACATACCGCGCCACCGTGACCGACACTCGCGCCACCGGACTGGTCCCGCCCCATGCGCGTCACCGTTCTGTGGCAACGGCTTCGCCTGGCCGGATCATCAGTTCTCGACTCGCGACCGTTCAGTTGGTCGAGCGGCGAGGCACGGTGATCGAGGCCGGGCCGGGCCACTAGCCCAAGTGGACGGGGAGCGCGGCCAGGCGCCAGGTGCCCGGGTCGGGGGTGGGCACGAACGGCTCGGTTGGGGTGATGGTGGGGAAGCGGTGTAAGAGGGCGGTGAGGGCGATTTCGGTTTGGGCCTTGGCGAGGGGCGCGCCGAGGCAGAAGTGGGGGCCGTGGGAGAAGCCGAGGTGGGCGGGGCTGCCCAGCGGGCGGGTGATGTCGAGTTGGTCGGGGTTGGCGAAGGCTCGCGGGTCTCGGTTGGCGGCGGCGATCGAGACGGTCATGGCGGCGCCCCGGGGGATCACGACGTCGTCGATGGGGACGTCTTCGGTGGCGTATCGGGGGGTGGTGAGCAGTTGGGGGCCGCACCAGCGCATGAGTTCCTCCACGGCGTTCGGGGCGAGGGCGGGGTTCTCGCGGAGCAGGGCGAGTTGGTCGGGGTGGGCCAGCAGCGCGGCGACACTGTTGGCGATCAGGTTGGTGGGGGTTTGGCCCGCCAGGAGTAGGTGCCAGACCAGGGTCACCAGTTCCACCTCGGTCAGCGGGCCGTCGACCAGCAGGGACAGGATGCCGTCGTCCGGGGTGGCGCGGGCGGCGGCGACGGCGGTCTCGGCGCTGGCCAGGATGTCCGGGATGGCGGCGATGAAGCCCGAGCCGAACCCGGCGGCCACCGCCGCCCCGTACCCGCGCCACCGGGGGCGGTCGGATTCCGGGATGCCGACCAGTTCGCAGATGACCTCCATCGGCAGCGGACCCGCGAACTCGCGCAGCAGGTCGGTGCTTCCGCCCAGCGGCGCCAGCAACCGGTCGACGATCAGGTCGAGGGCCGGTCGTAACCGCTCGGTGCGGCGGGCGGTGAAGGCGGGGGCGACCGCGCTACGGAGGTGGGCGTGTTCGGGGCCGTCCATCTCGGCCATCGTGTGCAGGTAGCGGGCGCAGTGCTCGGGGATGCCCGGCGGGCGCAGGAAGCTGGCCTCGCTGAGCTCGAACCTGGGATCGGCCAGCACGGCCCGCGCGTGCTCGTGCCGGGTCACCGCCCACAGCGCCGGCATTCCGGGGCCGACCAGTCGCACGACCGGTGATTGGGCGCTGACCCGCGCGTACGCCGTGAACGGATCGGCCAGCACGGCGGGATCGATGACGGGGAGTTCGGGGATGGTGCGCACTGCTGTCTCCAAGGCCTCTGGTGATACGAGATGTTCCAATCACATGATGCCATCATCTGGATGAGTCGGTGTCGAGGTTCGCCGGATCGGGTAACGGCGGAGAATGGACGCGTGGTGGATCGGCTGAACAGGGCGCAGGCGCAGGCGCGGAACCGGGAGCGGGTGCTCGACGCCGCCCGAGCGGAGTTCCGCGACCAGGGGTACCGCGACGCCAAGATCGACGGGATCGCGGCGCGGGCCGGGCTGACCAGGGGCGCCGTCTACTCGAACTTCCCGGGGAAGCAGGCGCTCTACCTGGAGGTGCTCGCGGACCGGGCGGCCCGTGCGACCGGGTCGCCGATGGCCACCGTGGGGGACACGCTCCGGTCGGCGGTCGGTGGGTTCGCTCGGGCCTGGGTCGTCGACCCGGCCGTGTCGCCGCTGGTGTCGGAGATCATCGACGACCAGGCGGTGCTGCTGCCCTACGCACGGCTGTTGAAGTTGACCGGGTTGCTCCTGGCGGCGGCGATGGAGGAACTCGACCGGCCGCAGTCGCCGCCGGGCGCGCCACCCGCGCGTCGGGTGCGACAGGCCCAGGCGATCCTGACCGTGCTGCACGGCGCTTCCCACTTGGAAGCGTCCGGGTTCGTCGAGGCGTTCGACGTCGTCAGCGCGTGTGAGCAGTTGGCGGACCTGGCCATCAACGACTGGTGGGCCTACCCGTACAGCACGGCCGCCGCGCGGCAGGTGGATGAGCCTTGGCGGGCAACGGAAGCGGTCGACCTTGTCACCGGGGAAGCCGCGTCGATCGGGGACGGTGTGGTCGCGATCCTTGGCACCCACCGCGTGATGGCGGTGGAAGAGGTGCTGCGGTTGGGCCTACCCGCGACGGTTGTGGTGGTGACGAACCGGCCCGAGGAACTGCACCCGCTGGTCCGGTTGGTGGTCACGGAGGTCGCGGTGTGCCTGCGGCAGTCGTTCGCGGTTCTACCGGCGCTGCGGGTGGTGTGCGACAACTCGATCGCCGCGGCGGCCGGGCTGACCGCGGTGAGCGACGCGACCGAGGCGGCGGTGCGGGTGGCCGGTGGTCGGGTCGTGGTGCGGGCGGACGGTGTCGGCGCGTGCCACGCGGTGTGCGCGCCGGAGTTCGTGAATTCCTGACCCGGCGGCCCGGGTTCCGCCCGTGTGCTGACCCCGCGGAACCCGGACCGGTCACCGATCAGAGGGGCAGGGGCAGGCTGTGCACGAGGTTGCGGACGGTGTCGAGCAGGCCGGAAACGAGGCCGAGGACCGTGTCGAGAAGGCCACTCAACATGATGTGCTCCTTTGCTTCGACCCAATCGGAGCGGACAACTCCGACACCGTTGTTTGTACGGTTCGGACGGTGCCCACCGCGAGCATCTCCCCACTATGGAGTGACACTCGATCGAGTGGTTTTTGGGAATTCGACTTGCCCTCGATCGAGGGAAGCCACGCTCACCTGCGGTTTGTTTGAAACTGACAGATGCTCGATTGTGGAGTGTTCCAACCCGGCCGATACGTTGCGCGTCACGGAGTGCGGCTGTGTGGGTGAGCTGTTGCGCCTGTCGGGCCCGCCAGCCCGGACACCCGCAAGGTGACGTTCAGCCTGCCGGTCAGGCCGAGCGCCGGATCGGCCGTTCCGGGCAGGATCCGGGGCACGCCGTGGTAGGCCAGCCGGGACGGTCCACCGAAAACCACCAGGTCACCGGAGCCGAGTTCGACGTCCGTCCACGGTCGACCCCGGTGCTCGGTGTTGCCGAAGCGGAACTGGCCCGTGTCGCCGAGGCTGAAGGAGACCACCGGGTCCGGTGCGCGTTCGTCCTTGTCTTGGTGCAATCCCATCTTGGCCGCTGCGTCGTAGTAGTTCACCAGTGCAATGTCCGGGTGGTAGTTCACGTTGAATCCGGCCGCCGCGACCGCCGCGCGGCCAAGATCGCCCAGCCACTCCGGGAAGTCCAGCACTGGCGAGCCGTCGTCGAGGATCTTCGAGTACCGGTAGGGCACCCAGTCCCACCCCAGACAGACCATGCGAACCGACATGACACCGCCGTTCGGCAGGCGCAACCGGCGCATCTTGGGCGACCACTCCCGGCAGGCCGCGAGAAGTCGTTGTTGCGCGGGGAAGTCGAGCCAGTCCGGGATGTGCACCGCGCCGGGGGCGAGTTCCCGGCGAGGACGTGGGATCAGCTCCACGGCGCCTCCGATCTCTACTGTGGACTTAACCAGCGCAGCGCGCCGTCGAAGAAGCTCCACTCGGAGCCGTTAGCGCCAACGCCGCACATGCCGTCCACGTCGCCGACCAGCTCAGGCAAGTGCGGGCACGCCAACCCCGAGAACGCGATCGTTCGGTTGGGACGCCACTCTGGTTGGCTCACCAGTCGCCGCCCCATGCCTGCCCACGCTGTCGCGGAATCGGCGATGACCCACAGATCTGGGCTGCCACCGGCAAAGCGGCATGCTTGCCGTAGCCATGAGGCGGCCGTCGGCGGCCACGACACGACGGTGCCGATGGACCCGGACCACGCCGCTATGAACGCCGCTGCTGCGGCGGTCGATTCCGGATCACGACCGTGCCCGACGTTGACGAGCCCACCGCCACGGTGATGTGCCAACGCCACTACGCGTTCGTGATCCGGAATCCCCTGACCACGCCCTGACATCAGCCCGCCGGAGTGCAGATGTCGCACGGCGTGTACCCGGCGATTTCCGCCGCCGCGACACTGCGAAACCCCTTGGGGTCCTTCGCGTTCCGTGCCCTGGTGCAGGTCGGGTAACAGACGACACCGTCATAACCGACGTAGACGAACCGTGACTTGGCGAGTGTCAGCACCTCGTCCACATTGGTGTCTTCCGCGCGCAGCAACCGCTCCTTGAGCTCCGCGCCGAAGACGTACTGACCGAGTTGCCCATCAGAACGGGTGACGCGGTGGCACGGGATGAGCAGCGGCACCGGGTTGTTGCCGAGAGCGGTGCCAACGGCACGGACAGCCTTGGGTCGACCGATGGCACGTGCAACCCACGCATACGGACGGGTCTGGCCGGTCGGAATCTCCCTAGTCGCGGTCAACACGTCGCGCTCGAACGGTGTAAGAACGCGGAGGTCGACCGGAACGTCACGCGCACCTTGTCCCCGAAGGGCCTTCTGTAGTCCGACGGGTGCTGCGGATGTGCGCCGTAGCGGCCTCTGAAAGAGGTCGTGATAGCGCTGTTCGAACTGCTTGTCGTCGTCCTCCACTGACTCAACAGTGCGGATGTAGCTCACCCCCAGGTCGGTGAACGCCACGTACAGCTCACCGAGCGGGCCGTCGACCCGGGTCCAGTCGCCGAACAGCGCACCGGCCAGGTCGCGCGGCGGCGTCGCCACCAGGTTGCCCAGCTCGATGCTGAGCGGGTCGTCGAGGTAATCGCCGGTCATCGGGCCACCTCCTTCGCGTAGTGCTCGCGCAGCCGGGCCAGGCCGCGCGAGATGTGGGACCGGGTGGTCCCCTCCGGGACCCCCAGGACGGCGGCGATCTCGGCCACCGGCAACCCGACCACGTGCCGCAGCACCACGGCCGTCCGCTGGTGCTCCGGCAGTTCCGCCACCAACGCGGCCAGCTCGTCGCGGGTCTCACCGCGCTCGACAAGTTCCGCCACGCCCGGACCGGGCGCCGAGCGCTCCGGCAGGTCGGCCATCGGCACCGACGGTCGCCTGCTCGCCCCACGCAGGGCGTTGCGCCAGGTGTTGAGCAGGATGGTCAACAACCAGGCCCGCGGCTTCAGCGCGAGGATCCGGTCGCGGTCGTACTCGCGCAGCGCCCGGTAGGCCCGCAGGAAGCACTCGGCCGCGAGGTCCTCGGCATCCGCCCCGGTGACCCCGGTACCGCAGCGCAGGGCCACCGAGTACACCACCCGCTGGTACGCGCGGACCAGCTCGGCGAACCCGGTGTCGAGGTCGTCGACGAGCGCGGCCAGCAGGGCCGGGTCGGTCTCGGATCGGTCAGGCATACCCATGAGAACACCGCTCCGGTCGCGGCGTTGCACCCCGGTCACCCACACCCTGGTTTGCCACCCCGGCACATCAGCCGGGTGTCCGGGGCCGCCGCTCACCCGGCGGGTCGTCCCCCTTTCGAGTGTTAGTCGGCCTTCCGTGCCACGACGACGTCGCGCACGATGGCCTGGTCGACCCGGTGCGCGAACCCGAGGTAGGCCCCCTCGTCGAGCGGGGTCAGCCCGGCCGCGGCCAGCGCGTCGACCAGGGCGGTCCGGGGGATGACGTTGGTGTTCCAGGACAGCGCCATCGCTCCGCCGGGCCGCAGCAGCCGGGCCCAGCCGGTCGCGGCGGACTCGACGAGTTCGAGCGGACCGCGGTGCAGGCCGCCGTCCGCGCGGCTGCCGTGGTGGACGCCGTAGGGGGCATCGGCCACGATCACGTCGAAGGTGGCCGCCCGGTGGAACCTCGTCGCCTCGGTGGTGTCCGCGTTGACGAAGTCCAGGTTCAGCGCGTCCCCCGCCTTGTAGGACTCTTTGGACACCCCGACCGACACGGCCAACCGGCGCGCGATCACCTTGCCGTCCCGCCGGACCCGGGTGACCTCGGCGCTGTGCTTGAGCCGCTTGCGTTTCAGCCAGGTCTGGATGAACGTCGAGTACGCGTCGAAGTCCTTGCCGTCCACGTCGATACCGGCTACGTCGTAGCCGTACAAGAGGGCCTGGTTGAGCGTGGTTCCGCGACCGCACAGCGGGTCGAGGACGCGCAGCTTCCGGTCGAGCATCTCGCCCGCGGAATCCGATGACGCCACCGCCAGGTTGAGCATCAACTTCGTGAAGTGCTCGTTGGTCTTACCCGAGTACTTCAGGATGGTGACCAGGTCGTCATCGAACTTGTCCAGAGGCGTTAGCTCTACCGGCGCCAAGAGGTCGTCGCGCCTCTCGAAAAGGGCGTAGGCCGACGACAGATTCGCCAGGTGCTGGGTATCGCGCTCGGTAAGGCTGTCGGCTTCGAAACCCAGGTAGGGCACTCCGCCGATCCGGGTCGGCTCGATGCCGCCGATCCGGCCGCCCAGCAGCCGCTCGCCGAACACCGTCAGCTCGGCGGCCATCAGGTCCACCGACGAGTCGGCGTAGACGCGGTTCAGCGCGGGCCGCACGAGCAGCGCGTAGGTCGGCATGGGCTCCCGATCATCCGGATATCTCAAGGTCAGAGGCAGGGTACGGCCTGCGCGCACCGACAATTCGAGTCGTCCTTGACAATAAAAGTTGTCGGTGCGAAGGTAGGTCCATGTTCGACGTGGCGGTGATCGAGGACCCGGCGGCGGCCGAGGTCACGCTGGACCCGGTGCGGTCAGCCCTGCTGGCCGCGCTCGCGGAGCCCGGTTCGGCCAGTTCACTGGCCGCGGCGGTCGGGCTGCCGCGGCAGAAGGTGAACTACCACCTCCGTGCGCTGGAGAAGCACGGTCTGATCGAGCTCGTCGAAGAACGTCGGAAAGGCAACTGCACCGAGCGGGTGCTTCGCGCTACCGCGTCCTCTTACGTCATCTCGCCCGCTGCTCTCTCCGCAGTGGCGCCCGACCCCGCCAAGTCCCCAGACCAGTTGTCCGCGCGGTGGCTGCTGGCCCTTGCCGCCCGGTTGGTGCGCGAACTCGGCCAACTCATCGCGGGCGCGGCCGCCGCCAAACAGCGGTTGGCGACTTACGCCAGCGACTCCGAGATCACTTTCGCGACCGCGGCCGATCGCGCCGCGTTCGCGGGCGAGCTGCAGGAGGCGGTGGCGGACCTGGTCCGCAAGTACCACACCGAGAACGCGCCGAACGGCCGCAAGCACCGGTTCATCGTCGCGGTGCACCCCAGCCTCAAGTCCCCCGAGAACCCCTGAACAGGAGTCAGTCATGTCGAAGCAGTTCGAGATCCGCCGCGAGATCGTCGTCGAGGCCACCCCGGAGCAGGTGTTCGACGCGATCACCGTGAACAACGCGTCGTGGTTGTTCCCGGTGCCGTGGCCCTCACCGGATGGCGCCGTGGACGGGACCGGTAGCCGGGTCACCGCGTGGAACCCGCCGTACGAGGCATCCGTACGCGCCGAAGGGCCGGACGGGTGGTTCAACGCTCTTGAGCACATCATCGAAGCCCGCGACGGCGGCACTACCGTCGTCCGGTACGTGCACAGCGGCATCTTCACCGACGACTGGGACACCCAGTACGACGGCGCCGACAAACACACCGACTTCTACCTCCACTCCCTCGGTCAGTTCGTGAAGTACTTCCCGGGCCGCGCGTGCGCGTATGTCGCCGCGGACGGGCCTGCGGCGTCCAAGGAGGCCGGGTCGGTCGACGTGTTGCGCCGCGCCCTCGGCGTCACCGCTGTCGGCGACCGGGTGCGGGTGGAGGTGCCCGGCCTGGACCCGATCGAGGCCGAGGTCGACTACTTGGAAGGCCAGTTCGTCGGCCTGCGCTCCGGTGACGCGCTCTACCGCTTCTACTGCCGTGAGCCGTGGGGCGCGCCGGTTTCCCTGGCGCACCACCTGTTCGCCCAGCCCGCCGACGCGGACAAGACCGGCGAGGCCTGGCAGGACTGGCTCAACGGTGTGTTCGCCTGATCTGTGGCCGGTAATTGTTTGAGGTCGTAGGACCTGTAGAGCCTTTTGTCGTCGGAAACGCCCCGGGTGGTCCGCCCGGGGCGTTTCCGCGTCCTGCGCACAAGACCGGGCATGGACTTCGGTCCGGTGCGATGGCCTCGACAATGCTGGCAACAATTCGTCACGCTTGCCGTCGAAGTCATCGGTCGCGGTGCCGGCCGGACCGGCTGACGACGGCGTGCACCAGCAGCGCGGGCACGATGAGTCCTAGGACCACCTGCCAGATCGCGGCGGTGGTCACGGAATCCACAGGTTGCTCGCCCGGATCACCAGGGTCGGCGCACCCGGCTCGCCGGGGGTGGGCAGCGCGAGCAGGTCGTTGACCACCTCCACCAGGTCGGTGCCGTCCTTCATCCACACCACACCGTCGGCGACCAGGCGGTTCGCCAGCACGTGGTGCCGGTCGAAGACGAACACCGCGTCGGTGAAGTCGCGTTCGCTGTGCGTCGCGGCCACCCCGACCAGGTGGTCGTTCTCGGTCAGCAGGTGGAACCGCCAGTCGCGGTCGCGCAGCGCCACCAGGGCCGCGAGTTCGGGGAAGCGGCGCAGCGCGTCCTCGGTCGAGATGGGTTCGCGGGTACCGGTCATCGCCAACTCCGGGTCGTGTGATCTACAATCGGAAACTGAATACCGACAGTCTCGTGCCGATGAGCCGGGGCTCGCGACGGGTTTGCGATACCAGCATCAAGCGATTCATTCGCCTCACCCGGTTACCGAAAGTTGTCTCCGGGGCGGCAACAAAGGGGGAGATGATGGCCCGGACACCGAAAGCCATCGCACTGGGGCGGGCGCTGCGCCGGGAGCGCGACGCGCACGGCCTCACGCTCAACAAGCTCGCCACCGAGATCAACCGCGACACCCCGACCGTCTCCCGTTGGGAGAACGGCCAGCGCGTGCCCAAACCCGAACTGGTGGCCCGCATCCTCGCCACCCTCGGCGTCGACGGTGAGCGCCACGACCAACTGATGACCCTGGCCTACGACGTCGACCGTCCACAGTGGTTCGCCGGGACCGAGGCCGAACGCCGGGAACAGGTCGAGGCCTTCCTCGAGCTGGAACGGCGAGCGACCAGCATTGTGCAAGTTTCCCCTTTGGTCTTGCCGGGCCTGCTGCAGATACCGTCGGTCGTCCGCGACCTCACCATCGCCCGGGGCGGCACCGACGCGGCGGTCGAGGCCAAGTTGGACCGCCAACGTGTCCTCACTCGCTCTAGCCCCGCCAAGTTCACCGCCCTGATAGGCCTACCGTCGCTCTACCACCACATCGGCGGCGTCGGCGTTACCGTGCAACAGCTCGAACACCTCACAACCATGTCTCTTCGCTCGCACATAGAGGTACTGATAACCCCCGCCAACGTCGGTTGGCACCCGGGGCTCGAAGGCGGATTCACCCTCATCGAAACCACCCGCACGGGCCCGGTCGTGTTCATCCAAACCCGACTGGCCTCCCTCTGGCTGCACCGCACCGAGGACGTCGCGCGGTACCAACGGGATATCGGCGTCATCCGCCAACTCTCGTTGACCCGGGACAGCTCCTTGCGCCTCATCACGACGATGGCCCACCATCTCCGCTCAACCGAACAGATCCCCCGCGCGAGTTGAGCACCCGCCGACCGCGTGGCGGGTCCGGTTTTCGCCGCGCGGTCCGGCGGGCGGGACTCCCAGGAAACTGCCGGCTTTCTCGTAGGTCGGGCACAGCGGGGGTGTTGAGGATAGGCGGCTATGAGACGCGGATTGCTCGTTAACGGGCTCTTGGCTGTGGTCCTCGTGGGCTTGGGAGTCGGCGGGTACTTCCTGTTCTTCAACACCGGGTCGGAACCGGCGGCCGCCGCCACGGCGCGGACGGCGGCGGTGACGGCGCGGGACGTGTCCGAGACCGTGACCGCCTCCGGGACCGTGCAGAGCGGTTATAGCGGTTCGGCGTCCTTCGGGACCTCGGGGACCGTGGCGACGGTGAGCGTGAAGGTCGGGGACGTCGTCACCAAGGGCCAGACGCTGGGGACGCTGGACACCAGCCAGGCGAGGCTGCAGTTGACCATCGCGCAGAACAACCTGAACCAGGCCGTGACGAACCGCGATGACGCGGTGACCGCGGGCAAGGACACCGACCAGGTCGAGAACCAGGTCAACCAGGCGGTCCTGTCGCGCGACCAGGCGAAGGCGACCCTGGCGGCGATGACGCTGACCGCACCGGCCGACGGGACGATCACCGCGGTGAACGTCGCCGTCGGCGGCAAGGCGGGTTCGAGCGGCGGGTCCGGGTCCAGCTCTAGTTCGTCCTCGACCAGCACCACGACCACCACGTCCGGTGACTTCGTCATCACGGACCTGAAGAACCTGTCGCTGCGCGCGAACGTGGCCGAGAGCGATGTCAGCAAGCTCAAGGTTGGCCAAGCGGCGACCATCACCGTCAACGCGCTGCCCACGCAGCCCATCCAGGGCGCCGTTACCGCCATCGACTTGCTGCCCACGACGTCCAACAACGTTGTGCAGTACGGCACCACGGTGTCGTTGACCAACCCGCCCGCGAACCTGAAGCCGGGTCAATCCGCGAGCGTGACGGTTACCGTGGCCAGTGCCCAGGCTGCGCTGTCCGTGCCGTCTGCCGCGGTGCAGACCGTGGGCAACGTCAGCACCGTTACCGTCGTCGAGAACGGGCAGGACACGCGGCGCACGGTTGAACTCGGCGTGCGCGGTGACAGCTACGTGCAGATCACCTCGGGTCTTACCGAGAACGAGCAGGTGCTGTTGCCGCAGGTGGCCACCAGCACGCAGAGCAACAACCGCAACACCGGTGGGTTCGGCGGCGGCACAGGCGGGCTCGGTGGTGGCGGTACCGGCGGGTTCGGCAACGCGGGTACCCGGACCGGTGGCACCGGTGGCGGAACCGGGCCGGGCCGATGAGCGCCCCCGTCATCGAGGTCCGCGACCTGCGGAAGGTCTACGGCTCGGGTGACACCGCCGTGCACGCGCTCCGCGGGCTCGACCTGACCGTGGCCCGCGGTGAATACCTGGCCATCATGGGCACGTCCGGGTCCGGCAAGTCGACGCTGCTGAACATCCTGGGCTGCCTGGACGCGCCGAGTTCCGGCAACTACCTGCTCGACGGCATCGACACGGCCGAGTTCGGCGAGGCGCAGCTCGGGTTGCTGCGCAACCGCAAGATCGGGTTCGTGTTCCAGTCGTTCAACCTGATCCCGCGCACCACCGCGCTGGCCAACGTCGAGCTGCCGCTGGTCTACGCCGGTGTCCGGCGCAAGCAGCGCCGGGCCCGCGCGCTGGCCGCCCTGCAGATGGTCGGCTTGGTCGACCGGGCTGGCCACCGGCCCAACGAGCTCTCCGGCGGCCAGCAGCAGCGGGTGGCCATCGCCCGCGCCCTGGTCACCGCGCCCGCGATCGTGCTGGCCGACGAGCCGACCGGCAACCTGGACACGCGCAGCAGCGAGGACGTGATGGCGATCCTGGACCGGCTGCACGCCACCGGCCGCACCGTTGTCCTGATCACCCACGAGGACGACGTCGCCGCGCACGCCCAGCGGGTCGTGCGGGTCGTCGACGGCCGGATCGCCACGGGGGTGGCCGCATGAGGTTCGTCGAGGTCCTCGCGTTCGCCGTGCGCGGCGTGACCGCCAACAAGCTGCGGTCCGCGCTGACAACGCTCGGGATCATGATCGGTGTCGCGTCGGTCATCCTGCTCATCGCGGTGGGCAACGGCGCGTCCCAGTCGGTGCAGAACAGCATCGCTGGCCTGGGCACGAACGTGCTGACGATCTCCCCGCAGCGCGCCCAGGCCGGGTCGTCGACCAAGCCGCTGACCACGGCCGACGCGAAGGCGCTGGCCGACCCGACCGAGGCCCCCGCGGTGAAGTCGGCGTCCCCGGTGGTCTCGACGTCGGCCACGGCGGCGCACGCCGAGGTCAGCTACAGCATCTCCCAGTTCCTCGGCACCGACCCGGCCTACTTCTCCACCACGAACAGCTCCGTCGCCGAAGGCGCGCTGTTCTCCACCGACGACGTGACCCAGGGCCGCAAGGTCGTGGTCATCGGCGCGACGGTGGCGACCCAACTGTTCCCCACCGGCAACCCGGTCGGGGAGACCATCCTGGTCAACAACATCCCGTTCACCGTGGTCGGCGTGCTCGCGTCGAAGGGCTCCAACGGCCTGCAGGACGCCGACGACACGGCCGTGGCGCCGTTGACGACCGTGCAAAACGCCCTCACCGGGTACGGCAGCCTCAACCAGATCGTCGTGCAGGCCACCACCGCCGACACGCTCGACGCGGCGCAGGCCCAGGTCACGACGATCCTGGACGGCAGGCACAAGATCGGGTTCGGCCAGACGGCCGACTACCGGGTGCTCAGCCAACAGCAGTTGCTCACCGCCCGCACCGCCACCACCGACACGTTCACCGTGCTGCTGGCGTCGGTCGCGGCGATCTCGCTGCTGGTCGGCGGGATCGGCGTCACCAACATCATGCTGGTCACCGTCACCGAGCGGATCCGGGAGATCGGCATCCGCAAGGCGGTCGGCGCGCGCCGGTCGTCCATCCTCGGTCAGTTCCTGCTGGAGGCGACCATGCTCAGCCTCTTCGGCGGGGCGCTGGGCGTCGCGGCCGGGTTCATCGGCACCAGGTTCACCATCGCGGGCATCCAGCCGGTGATCGTGCCGTCGTCGGTGCTGCTGGCGTTCGCGGTGTCGGCGCTGATCGGCCTGTTCTTCGGCAGCTACCCGGCGAGCCGCGCCGCCGGGCTGCGACCCATCCAAGCATTGCGACACGAATAGGGGTTTGGTGTGACTACTCCAGGACAGGACCCGGAGAACGTGCTGGCGCAGCCGGTCGGCGGCGACATCGACAAGGACCTCAAGTCCGCGGGCAAGGGCGTCAGCAAGGTCACCATCGGTCTGGCCGTCTTCGTGCTCGTCGCGCTCGCCTTCGGTGGCGGCGCGCTCACCCACAAGGCGCTCGCGTCGTCCGACTCGTCGAACTCGACCGCCACCGCGGGCCGCAACCGGGCGGGTGCCGGTTACGGTGGGTTCGGTGCGGGCGGCTTCGGCGGCGGTTACGGTGTGCCGAACGGGCAGGGCGGGCAGGGCGGCGGCGCGGGTCGTGGCGGCACGGCGGGCACCATCGACCACGTGGACGGCTCCACCGTGTACGTGAAGACGCAGGACGGTAAGGTGGTCAAGGTGTCCACATCGGACTCCACGGTGGTCGACCTGACGAGCGTCGGCAAGCTCACCGACCTCGCCGCGGGCGACACCGTCCTGGTGCAGGGCCAGCAGGCGGCGGACGGCTCGGTGACCGCGCGCACGCTGACCCGCAGGCAGGCGGCGGGGTGACGCCCCGGGCGTCGCTGCTGGTCGTCGAGGACGACGACGGCATCCGCGACCTGCTCGCCACCAGCCTGCGCTTCGCCGGGTTCGACGTGCAGACCGCGGCGACCGGCACCGAGGCGCTGCGCCAGGCCGAGCGGTTGCGCCCGGACCTGCTGGTGCTGGACGTGATGCTGCCGGACCGGGACGGTTTCGACGTGCTGCGCAGGCTCCGCGCGGGCGGCCACGGGGTGCCGGTGCTGTTCCTGACCGCCCGCGACGCCAACCAGGACAAGGTGACCGGGCTGACCATCGGCGGCGACGACTACGTCACCAAACCGTTCAGCCTGGAGGAGGTCATCGCCAGGGTGACCGCGATCCTGCGCCGCACCCGGCCCGCGGGCGACCAGCCGGAGCGGCTGAGCGTGGCCGACCTGGAGTTGGAGGTGGACAGCCACGTGGTGCGCAAGGCGGGCAAGGCGGTGGAGTTGTCGCCGACCGAGTTCAAGCTGCTGCACTACCTGCTGCGCAACGCGGGGCGGGTCGTGTCGAAGGCGCAGATCCTCGACCAGGTGTGGAACTACGACTTCAACGGCGAGGCCGGGGTGGTCGAGTCCTACATCTCCTACCTCCGGCGCAAGATCGACGACGGGGAGACCCGGCTGATCCACACCGTGCGCGGCTTCGGCTACGTGCTGCGGGCCCCGTGACCGCGGTACCCCAACCGCCGCCGCGCCGTTCCCGGTTCGCCAGGGTCAGGGACGCTTTCGGGCGGCTGCCGCTGCGGGTGCACCTGGTCCTGGTGGTCGTGGTGCTGGCGGCGGCGGGCCTGCTCGGCACGTGGGTGATCGGCGCGCAGGTGATGCAGAACTACCTGCTCGGCCAGATCGACACGAGGTTGGACCGGCTCAACGGGTCGGCGCAGCGGCAGATCATCACCGGCGTCGACCTGACCCGGGGCCGGGGGTTCCTGTCCGCGCAGCCGGAGGTCGTGCTGCTGCGTCACCCGGACGGGTCGTCGGTCGAATTGGGGCCGCGCCGGGAGAGCACCCTGCGGCCCGCGCTGCCCGGGTTCGGGGCGGGCGACCCGGGCGGGTATCAGACCGTGGACTCGGACGGGGACACGAGTCCGCGGTGGCGGGTGCTGATCCGGTCGTTGGGGGATGACGAACTCATCGTCGCCACCAGCCAGGCCGACGTGGACAACGCTGTCGGCGATCTTAGGCGCACGTTCCTGTTGATCAGTCTTGGCGCGGTGGTGCTTCTTGCCGCCACCGGGTACGCGTTGGTGCGAAGCAGCCTGCGGCCGTTGGAAGAGGTGGAGACAACGGCCGAGGTTATCGCGGCGGGTGACTTGTCCCGACGGGTTCTTGTTCGACGTCCGGGTAGTGAAGTCGGACGGTTGGCGGTCTCGTTGAACGCCATGCTCGGTCAGATCGAACAGGCCTTCCACGAACGCGCGCGCTCGGAAGAGGCTGCCCGGGTGTCCGAAGGGCGGATGCGTCGGTTCGTCGCCGATGCCAGCCACGAGCTACGCACGCCTCTTACGTCGATCCGCGGGTACGCCGAGTTGTACCGCCAAGGCGCTGTTACCGATGTCGGTGAGGTCATGTCCCGCATCGAAGGACAGGCCGAACGGATGAGTGCGCTGGTGGCGGACTTGTTGTTGTTGGCGAGCCTGGATCGTCAGCGCCCGTTGGAGTTGGCACCGCTGGACCTTGCCGTCATCGCTGTCGACGCTGTTCACGAGGCACGAGTCGTCGAGCCCGAGAGAACCGTCGCGCTCCGCCTGGACTTGAACGGTGAGCCCGCGATGGTGCTCGGTGACACCCAACGACTGCGGCAAGTCGCGTCGAACCTGGTCGGCAATGCCCTGCGCCACACAGAAGGCGCGGTGGAGGTCCGGGTCCGGCTGGCCAACCAGAACGTGGTGTTCGAGGTTGTCGACGAAGGGCCGGGGCTGACGCCGGAACAGGCCGAGCGGGTGTTCGAGCGGTTCTACCGGGTGGACCCGTCGCGTACGCAGGAAAGTGGCGGTACCGGCCTCGGTTTGGCCATCGTGAACGCCTTGGTCACCGCGCACGGCGGGTCGGTGCAGGTGCGGTCGGACTCGGTCAAGGGCACGACGTTCTCGGTGATCCTGCCTCGCCTGATCGACTAGTACGCCCGCAGGTCGCTGGGATTGATGCTTGCCCACAACGGTTTGGTGAAGTCCAGGGTCGCCACCGTTGTCGGGGGGAGGTCGGCGAAGACGGTGTTGTCGAGGTGAACGCGGGTTGTGTGAGCGTGTTGCTCGACCCCGGTAACCGATGCCCGCCAGGTATTCGGGGCGGTTGACTCGACAGGGCTAAGAGAGACTGACACGGGCGAGAACGCCACGTGGACTTGACCTTGGGCGGGCGCGGCGAGCGTAAGATGGTTGCCGTTGTCCAAGATGACTGCGGTGCCGTTGGCGTTGCCGTGCAACAGGTTCAGGCCGACCAGGTGTGCGATGTAGTCGGTGCGGGGGTGTTGGGCGACATCGCGGGGGCTGCCGGTTTGAGTGACCTTGCCGTCTTCGAGGATGACGAGGCGGTCGGCCAACACCATGGCGTCCAAGGGGTCGTGGGTGACCAAGACAGTGTGGCCGGGGAAGTCGCGCAGATGGCGGGCGAGCTCCGTGCGGACTCGGTGGCGAGTGGCGGCGTCCAGGGCGGCGAGGGGTTCGTCGAGGAGGAGGACGTCCGGGGTGGTGGCAAGAGCGCGGGCGAGCGCGACTCGTTGGGCTTGACCGCCGGAGAGAGAGCGCGGGCGTGAAAGGGCGTACTCGGCAACGCCCACGGTGAGCAGCCAGGTAAGAGCCGTGGAGCGGGCTTCTGAGCGGGATGTGCCACGTGCTCTTAGTCCAAATGCGACGTTCTCGAGAACTGACATGTGGTCGAACAGCAGGTAGTCCTGGAACATGACCCCTACCGTGCGGCGCTGTGGCGCCAGGAAGGTGCGTGGGGGTTGATCCCACGGTTGATCGCCCAGGCGGATGTGGCCGTCGCGCAAGGGGAGTAGTCCCGCCAACGTGCGGAGTGCGGTGGTTTTACCGGCACCGTTGGGGCCGAGCAGGGCGACGACCTCGCCGGGGTTAACGGTTAGCGGTAGGTCCAGACCGGCGCGGTCGACTTGAAGGAGAGCGTCCAGGGTCATCCGGCCACCCACCGCTCGCGAAGGCTCGCCAGGACGGCGACGGAAACCGTGAGGAGGACGACGCTCAGCACGATGGCGGCCTGCGGGTCGGACTCCAGCGCCAGGTACACGGCCAGCGGCATGGTTGTCGTCTTGCCGGGGAAGTTGCCCGCGAAGGTGATGGTCGCGCCGAACTCGCCGAGGGCGCGGGCCCAACACAGCACCGTGCCCGCGACCACGCCCGGCATGACCGACGGCAGGGTGACCCGGCGGAAGGTGAGCCACCGGGACGCGCCCAGGGTCGCCGCCGCCTCTTCCAGGCGGTGGTCGGCGGCCCGGAGCGCGCCCTCGACGGAGATCACCAGGAACGGCATCGCCACGAACGCCTCGGCGACGACGACCCCGGCGGTGGTGAACGGCAGCGATATCCCGAACCAGCCGTCCAACAACTCACCGACCGGTCCACGTCGACCTAAGACCAACAGGAGCGCGACACCGCCAACCACCGGCGGTAGGACCAACGGGACCGTCACCAGAGCACGGATGAACCGGCGCCCGGGAAGGTCACCGCGAGCGAGAAGCCATGCCAGCGGTACTCCGAGCACCACACACACGACCGTCGCCACGCTCGCGCATACCAACGACAACTGAAGGGCCTCGCCGACCTCGGCGCTGAACAACCGCGACGGTAGGTCCGCCCACTGCGTGCGTGCGAGCAGACCAACGAGCGGTACCAGCAGGAAGGCGAGGCCCACGACGGCGGGCAGCACAAGAGCGACCGGCAGCCGCCCCTTGCTCACCCGCCGTTTGTTCACGGAGCCGAGAACCCCGCCGCGGCGAGCACGGCCTTGCCCTTGTCGGACAGCACGTAGTCGACGAACGCCTGCGCGCCCGGCGCGTTCGGCGCCTTCTTCAACGTCGCGATCGGGTAGTCGTTGATCGCCTTGGCGGCCTCGGGGAAGTCGATGCCCTCCACGTCGGCGCCCGCGGCCTTCACGTCCGTCTTGTACACCAGCGCCGCGTCGACCTCGCCGAGCCGCACCTTCGTCAACGCCGCCTTCACGTCTTGCTCCAGCGTGTCCGGCGCGGCCGTGATCCCGGCCGCCGCGAACGCCTTCTTCGCCGCCGCCCCGCACGGCACCTGCTCCGCGCACAACGCGATCTTGCGGTTGGCGTCGGCGAAGTCGGCCAGCTTGGTGACCTTGCCCGGGTTGCCCTTCGGGACCGCGATCTCCAGCTCGTTCTTGACGAACGTGACCGGCGACACCGCGTCGGTCACCTGCTGCATGTTCGCGGGCGCGGCCGAGGCGAACACGTCGGCGGGCGCACCCTGGTTGATCTGCTGGGCCAACGCGGAGCTGCCCGCGAAGTTGAAGGTGACCGTCACCCCCGGGTTCGCCGCCTCGAAGTCCTTCTTGATCGTGCCGAACGCCTCGGTGAGCGAGGCGGCGGCGAACACGGCGACCTGGCCGGTGACCTTCGGCGGCGCGCTGCTGGACGGCGCACCGGGGGTGCTGGTGTCGGAACAGCCCGCTAAGGCGAGGGCCGCCACGAGCGCGACGGCGGTGAGGCGGAGCATTCGGACCTCCGGTCTGGGGACTTTTTGGGCGCCCGAACCGCGGATTCGGCGCGATACGCAGTCTAGCCACGCGGATGCGGATGCCGTGCCCGCCACTGTTGCTCAGCGTGACCGCCCGATCGAGCACAGCCGCCACCGGGCCTGCGGATTCCCTCGCCCCACACGCACGACGACGCTGAACCTCCCACCGAGCCGGGAGGACACCATGGCCAGCGAGTTCCAACGCGCCAAAGTAACCGCCGTTTTCGCCGCGATGGACCACGACCACGACAACGTCCTCACCGAGGCCGACTTCACCGCCCTCGCCGACCGCTGGTCCCACATCAGCACCGACTTCCCCAACCACGCCCACCTCACCGCGGTCCTCCTCGCCTGGTGGGACACCCTCCGCGACGCCGCAGGCACCGACAAGGTCACCATCGACGACGTCCTCCTCGTCGTCGACCACCTCGACCGCGCCGCCGTCACCGAAACCGCCACCACCATGTTCGACACCATCGACGAAAACCACGACGGCCGCATCACCCCCACCGAACACCAACGCCTCATCGACGCCTGGAACGGCCAACCAACCCCAACCACCTTCACCCGCCTAGCCCCAACAACGACGGCTGGCTCTCACGAACAGAGTTCATCACCCTCTGGACCCAATTCTGGACAGGCGACGACCCCTCAGCCCCCGGCACCTGGATGTTCGGCCCCTTGAACCCGAACTACTAGCCCCCCACCCCCACCCCGGGCAATAGGCCGCCACCCCACCCCTTACAAGCCGCCCACACCAGCCGCACACTGAGGTAGACGAAAGCACCCCCTGCCCCCGCGCGCCTCGCAAGCCGCCCACCCCCAACTACCCCCCTGGGCGAAGAAGCCCACCACCAGCACCACGCACCCCGAAACCCCCAGCCCCATCGACGAAGCGCACCCCCGCCCCGTGCGCCTCGAACCCGCCGACACCAACCGCCAACCGCCAACCAAGCGAAGAAGCATCGCGACCAACTCGCACCGCGCGCCTCGGGACCCGCCGACACCAACCGCCCGTTGGGGTGGACTTGTTTTGTGTGGGGGGACGGTGACCGCGAAGCTGGCTGGCGGGTAAGGCCACGCTTTCCAGTGGCCCCGCCTTTTAGCCTTACCGTGCGGTTGCCGTAGGGGCCCCACACAAAACAAGTTCACCCCAGCGGGCGCAGCCGCGTCATCTGGCGCCCGAGGCCGGCGTCGCCGCCAGGCGACCAGGCCGAACCCCGAGGCGCAGCCGAGGCCCAGAGCCCCCTCACACCAAGATCAACCGACAACAAAGCCCCCGAATACACAGCCTAAACAGACCCACCGACAAGATCCGCCAGCCGCCCACAAACAAGATCAACCCGCCCCAAAGCCCCCAAATGCACAGCCTAACCAAGCCCACCGACAAGATCGCCCAGCCGACCAACAACCATGATCAACCTGAACATGAGCCCCTGAATACACAGCCTAGCCAGCACCACCGACAATCCCAGACAGCCCTCAAACAGCCACCCGAGCCACATACCCCGCCGCCAGTACCGCCACCGTAGCCGGTGGAGTCACCACATCCACCACCTCAGGCACCCGCACCCGATCCGTGTACCCCGCAAAGCCCCACCGATGCATCCCCGCCCCCACAACCACCCAAAATCCGCCGTCATAGACCACAAAGGCACCCGTAGGCGGATTCGACATGGCAACGGTCACTCGCCGCCCGTCAACCAGGGCACGTTCACGTGCCAATACCGCGTCCATCTCGTCAGCCGCAGGCGCCCCCGCCCACAAGCTCCGATAACGCTGATAATCCCCCCACCGGCATTCCGCACAAGGCCGATGCCCTGCCGCCAGCGCCACAGCTTCGTCCAGGAAGAACAGCTCCGTGTAACGCCCAGGCGTCATGAGTGGCCGCCGTCGACCACGGAACTCGAGTTCACAGGTGATCCACCGACGGACCTGGGACCGGCGAACAATCACCCCCGACGCGTTGTGCAGAACGCCCCGGTTGCCAAGCAGGGTGCCGCGGAACGGAGTCGCAGTGAGATCGCCCGCCGGGTCCACTCGGTTCTGTCGAGGCACACCGGCACGTTACTCGCCACGGGTCGCGTGGGAGCGGTACTCGTGGATCTCGTCGGCGCGGATTAAACCGTCCTCGATGGCGCGGGCGAGCAGCGCCGTCTTTGTCGGGGCCGGGCGGCCTTGCTTGGCGTACTTGACCCGGGCGCGGTCGATGTACTGGCGGACCGTGGCCTCGCTCAGGCCCATCCGGCGGGCGACCGAGGCCTTCGACATCGACTGGAACCACAGCAGCAGCGCGGTCCGTTCCTGGGCCGACAGGTGTGGCGCGCGTTCGTCGGCGAGGAGGGCACCTGCCACCGACGGGGTCACGTAGGGGCGGTCGGTGGCGACGGCGACGATGGTGTCGACGCAGTGGCCGCGGGCCTCGTGCTTGGACAGGAACGCCGAGGCGCCCGCGTCCAGCACGGACAGGATGGTCTCCGGGTCGTCCATGGCCGAGTAGACGACCACCCGGCGGCCCGCGGTGCACAGCTCGGCCACCCGGTCGGTGACCACGGTGTCGCCCAGGTGCAGGTCGAGCAGGATGACGTCGGCGTCGCCGCCGGGGCCCGCGAGCACCGCGTCCAGGTCGTCGCCGCTGGCCACCACCTCGGCGCGGGTCTCCGGGTCGGCGGTGATCCAGGTGGTCACCCCGTCCACCACCACCGGGTGGTCCTCCACGATCGCCACCGTCACCGGTCGGTCCTCAGCCATCCGCCCCTCCAATCGCCACCCTGGTCTCCAACCACAGCCCGTCCTCGTCGCGGTCCTGGGTGAGCCGGACGGCCGGGTGCTCGGCCACCCGCACGTCCGGCGCGTCCGCCACCACCGCGACCGCCACCTCGTCCGGGCTCGCCACCACCGTGACCCGTGCCGTGCCGCGGGCCGCGCTCAACACCACGATCGGCGCCTCGGTCAACGCGCGCCGCAGGTCGACGGGGAGTTCCGGGACGGTACCGACCACCGACAGCGACACGACCACACCGCGCCGCTCGGCCACGTCGGCGCCCGCGCGCAACTCGTGCAGCAGCGGGTCCGGCACGTCGTCGGTCTCCGCCATCAGCCTGCGCAGCCGGGCGGCGCCCGCGGCGTGCCGGTGCCGGACCACCGGGTCGGCCGGGTCCGCGCCCGCCGCCAGCTCACCCAGCAGTTCGGCGGTACTGCGGTGCAGCTCGTAGTAGCGGCGGGTTCGGTCGGCGGCCACCGCTTCCGCCGCCGCGCGGCGGGCGGTCGCCTGGGCGCGGGCCGCGGAGCTGCGGGCCGCCCACCCGGCGGCGACCCCCAGGCCGTGCGCGCCGACGCTGTAGCCGAGCTGCAGGGTGAACGCGCCGAGCAGCACCATGATCGCCCGGGACACCTGCAGGTCGCTCGACGCGCCGACCAGGACCATGCCCACCACCAGCAGCGCCGTGTCGGCCAGCACGAACGCGACCAGGTGCGCCGCGCGGTGCCGCCAGAACAGGATGACCGCCAGCCAGCCCACCGAGCCCCACGCCCAGTTCGCGGGCAGCAGGATCGTCTCGTCCGGGGCGGCGACCACCAGCAGCACGTCGATCGCCAGGGTCAGCACCGCCAGCGGCCACGCCAATGCCCGGGGACCGTCGCGCAGCAGGAGCACGCTGCCCGCGACCCCGACCAGCAGGTACAGCAGCCAGCCTGCCAGCACCGCCCACTGTCTACTATAGACAGACCAGTCGGCGGCGGTGACCGGCAGGTCGTGGCCGAGGTGCCAGAACGCGGCGATCACCACGGCGGCGATGGTGGCGCCCCTGGCGTACCGCTCCGCGACCAGCACGGTGGGTTCGGTGCTCATCCGGGCCACCTCAGCGTGATGGTGGTGCCCGCCGAGGTGGAGGTGATGGTGGCGTCACCTTCGACGGCGCGCATACGACCGATGATGCCCTCGCGGACCCCGTAGCGGTATAGGGGAACAGTGCCCGGGTCGAACCCGGACCCGCTGTCGGACACCACGACGACGACGGAAGCGCAATCCCCCTGCTGTTCCAGTCGGGCGGTGGACACACCCGCGTGTCGAGCCACGTTCGTCAACGCCTCCGCGGCGGCGTCGGCGAACGCGACCGCGACGCGTACGGGCACCTTGCACGGCACCAGATCCGTCTCCACTGTCACGACAGCTTTGTCAGCGACCGCTCGCAATTGGTGTCGTAGGTCTACGGTCGTGTCCGGCTCACCTGGCTCGGCCATCCCCTCGATGACGGCTAGGTCCTCGGCCGCTCGTGTTCGTAGGGCCGGTGAGGTGGCGGTAATACCGTGGGTGCCGATAGTGGTCAGCGTGGCCAGCACCGTGTCGTGCAACTTGCGGTTGTGCGCGCGCTCATCGGCCCGCCGCGCCCGCATGACCTCGGCGGTGCGCTCGGTCTCGCGCAGGTCGGCCAGCGCGGTGTCGGCCAGGGTCGCGGCGTTGCGCAGCAGCGTCATCAAGGCGGCGGTCGCGGCGACCTGGATCAGGTGGATGCCCAGGGTGTCCCACGGTGCCGCCGACCAGGCGCCGACCAGGTGCGCGGCCGCGACCAGCAGCCCGGCGGGCACCGCCACCCCGGGTCGCCACACGAAGTTGGCCAGCACGATGGTCATCGAGGTCAGGCCGTCGATCCAGCTCAACCCGCCGGACAGCAGCGGCGGCGACACCAGGTGCGGCTGCAGCAGGCACAACGCGGTGGTCAACGCCATGTCGACCACCAGCAGCCAGCCGCGCAGCCCGCGCACCAGCGCCACCCACGCGAACACCGCCGACCACACCAGGCTCACCGACGCCGCGGGCACCACCCACCCCAGGGTCACCGGGGGCGCCGCGCCTGCCACCGCCGCCACCCCGCCCGCGACCGCGGTCACCCCGCGCATCGCCGGACCGATCCAGGCGAGTAGCCGGTTCATCGCCGCCTGCGCGTCCTCGGTCACCGCCACGCCCCTGTGATCGAACCGGACACGCGAGTCGTTTCGCCATGTCCGTTGAACGGCTGTCAGTCGAACAAGTGTCGTTCGCCGCCCGCCGGTGGCGGCTGTACTGGGTGCCATGGAGTCCCATCTCCCAGGAGGCACACCGTGGTCGTCACCGGCCTGGAACCACTGATCATCGCCAAGATCGCCGCCGTCATCAAGGGGGCGGCCATCGCGTCCGCCCACCACGGCGCCCTGGTCTCGCTCGCCCAGCACTTCGTCGCGGTCGCGCACTCGTCCGGCATCGTCGCCGGGTTGCAGTGGCTGATCGCCGCACTGGAGGGGGTCGGCTTCGTCGCGGGCCTCGTCGCGCTGTTGGAAGGACTGCTGGAAGCCATCGAGACCGGGGAGCCGCGCAAGGTCATCGTGCGCGCCATGGAGGCCATCGAGGCCGCCGCGGGCCGGTGATCCGACCTGGCGGGCTGCTGCTGAACCGGCTCAGTTCAGCAGCAGCCTGCCGATCCGCTTGGACGTGCCGTACAGGCCGACCGCCGTGAGCGCCACCAGGTAGGCGGCGTGACCGAGCATGGCGGTGCCGAGCACGCCGGTCGAGAACCCGCGGGCCAGTTCGACCCCGTGGTAGAGCGGCGAGAGCTCGGCGACCCAGCGCAGCGGCAGCGGGTAGACGTCGATCGAGTAGAACGTGCCGGAGAACAGGAACATCGGCACGACCAGCAGGTGGATGTACTCGAACTGGGCCGACGACCGCAACAGCGTCGCGCACACCATGCCCACCGCGGCGAACGCCATGGACACCACCAGCGCCACCGGCACCAGCAGCAACGCCCACGGCGTGGTGACCAGGCCCAGCACGGCCATCACCGCGAAGAACGCGACCGCGTACAGTCCACTTCGGAGCACCGTCCAGGACAGCTCGCCGATGGCGACGTCGTAGGTGCCCAGCGGGGTGGCCAGCACCGAGTCGTACAGGCCGTCGAAGCGGAGCTTGTAGAACATGCTCATCGTCTCCGACACGGCGCCGTTCATCGCCGAGGCCACCAGCAGCGCGGGCGCCACGTAGGCGGCGTACTCGAGCCGCAGACCGCCCGGTCCGGTGACGGCCGGGACCAGCGCGCCGAAACCGATCTTGAAGGCGAGCACGTAGAACAGCGGCTCGAAGACGCCGGACAGCAACACCACCCAGGCCCGCGCGTACAGCAGAGCGGACCGCTCGACCAGCCGCCGGGCCAGGCCGACGTAACTGCCCGACGGCAGCACCCGCTGCAACACCGCGGTCCGCCGCGGGTTATCCACAATGGACAGCACGGGCACCTCAGACCACCAGCCTGCGTTGGAAGGCGCGGCGGCCGAGCGCGATCCCGACCACCAGCAGGGCCACCAGGACCGCGAGGTGGCCGAGCGCGGGCCACCAGCGCAGCCCGCCGAGCGCGGCACCGCGGACGAGTTCGTTGCCGTGCCACAGCGGCGAGATCCACGCCAGCGGCCGCACGGGGAGCGGCAACCGCTCGACGGGGAAGAACGTGCCCGCGAACAACGTCATCGGCATCACCACGAACCGGTTGACCGCCGCGAACACGTGACCGTCGCCCTTGGTCGTCGCCGCGAACGCCATCACCGGCGCGGCGCACGCCACTCCCGCGAGGATCGCGATCGGTGGCACCAGCAGCGCGCCCGCGCTCGTCCAACCACCGGCGACGGCGGCGACCACCAGGTAGACGGCAGCGCCGAAGGTGAGCCGCAACGCGATCCACACCAGCTCCGCGCCGAACAACTGCCCCGAGGACACCGGCGACGACGCGACCGCCCAGTAGTCCTGCTTCCACTTGAACCCGGACAGCACGGGCAGACCCGCCTCGGTGACCCCCACCGTGATCAGACCGCTGACCAGGATCGTCGGCGCCACATAGGCCAGGTACGGCACACCGTCGGTCAGCGGCCCCGGGCGCACCTGCGAACCGAACCCGATCCCCATGGCCGCCAGGAACAACACCGGCTGCAGGCCCGACGCGAGCAGGCTCGCCGTCCAGTGCCGCCGGTACCACGTCCACCGGCCCTCCACCCGCAGCCACACCGCGCGCCAGGCCCCCACCACGGAGCCGGTCGCCGCCGCGGTCGGCCGGTCGAGTGTCGCGGTCATCAGTCCACCAGGGTGCGGCCGGTCAACCGGAGGAACACGTCCTCCAGCGACGAGCGGCGCACCAGGGTCGAGATCGGACGCACGCCCCGGTCGTGCGCGCGGGTGGTCGCCGCGTCACCGTCCTCGGTGTAGAGCAGCAACCGGTCCGGCAGCACCTCGACCCGCTCGGCCAGATCGCGCACCTTGTCCACCGCCGCGTGCTGGTCGCCAGGGGGGAACCGCAGCTCCAACACCTCGCGGGTGGCGTACCGGGTGATCAGCTCGGCGGGCGAGCCCTCCGCGACGATCTTGCCGCCGTCCATCACCACCAGCCGGTCGCACAACTGCTCGGCCTCGTCCATGTAGTGGGTGGTGATGATCAGCGTCACGCCGCGCTGCTTGAGCTGGAACAGCTTTTCCCACAGCAGGTGCCGCGCCTGCGGGTCCAACCCGGTGGTCGGCTCGTCGAGCAGCAGCACCTCCGGGTCGTTGACCAGGGCGCGGGCGATGGTCAGCCTGCGCTTCATGCCACCGGACAGCGGCTGCACGTCGTGGTCGGCGCGGTCGGTCAGCCGGGCGAACTCCATCAGCTCGACCGCCTTCGCCCTGACCTCCTTGCGGGTCAACCCGAAGTAGCGGCCGTACACCTGCAGGTTCTGCCGGACGGTCAGCTCCAGGTCCAGGTTGTCCTGCTGCGGCACCACGCCGATCCTGGCCCGGATCGCCGGGCCCTTGCGGTCCGGGTCCATGCCCAGCACCCGCAGCTCGCCGCCGCTGCGCGGCGACATGCAGGAAACCATGCGCATTGTGGACGACTTGCCTGCGCCGTTCGGGCCAAGGAAGCCGAACGCCTCACCCCGGCGCACCTGGAAGTCGATGCCGCGCACCGCCTCGAAATCGGCGAACCGCTTCACCAGGCCCGTGCCGGAGATGATGGCCTCGTCCGATCGCACGCGCGCACCCCCGTTGGCTTGTCCCCCTTGACGACCCTACCAGCGGACACCGGGCGTCGCGAGGGTCGGTGACTCACCCACCTGCATCGGACGGTGTACGACAGTGACGGCGTCCGAGTCCGACCGCGCGGCGAACCCCTAGATCCACAAAGGATGTCCACTGTGGACGGTGTTCCTGGGCACCCCCACCCACACGGGTGATCTGCGGTTATCGGAGGCGAACATCTGTTCGATGCTGGGCTAGGGTTGCCGCATGTACGACAACCGCCCCCCGGACATGGCAGTCCGTTACCGCGTGAGCAACGTCGGTGAGCGCGTCGCCATCCTGCCCGCCACCTGCAAGACCGGTGCCCACTCGCTGGCGCGGGTCGGCTACCGCGCGCAGGCGAGCGAACGGGACGGCGTGGTTCGCGTCTCCTGCAACGCCTGCAACGAGAACGTGGACGTCGACCACTTCTGGGCGCTGACCCTCGCCGGGTCGCCGCCCGCCCGGGTCGAGCTCGACGACACGCCGTACGCGGACGTGCTGCCGGTGATGGTGGAGCCGCGCGACAGACCAGCTCGGCAGGGGTGGTAGCCGTGTTGGGCGTCTCCACCTTCCTGGGAGTCCTTTGTGGACTTGTGTTGGTCGTGTTCGTCGCGCGGCGAGCGGCCGGATCAGTACCGGTCGACGTCCGGCAGGTCCAGGTCGTACCAGGGCAGGTGCGGGTCGCCCGCCCTGACGGGGAGCAGGAAGCGTTCGGCCTCGGTATCCGCCAACACGTAGGGCTGGAGGTGTTCGGCGAAGCGGTCGCGGATGGCGGTGGACCTGGGGTGGTAGTCGCGGCGGTTGAGTTGGCGGAGCACGGCGGCCTCGGGCTGCAGCATCATCAGGATGTGCGTGTCCACGCCGTGGGAGTAGCGGGAGTTGGTGTGGGGATAGCAGGGGGAGAAGACGCTGATGAAGGTCTCCTCGGACTCCAGGACCAGGAACCAGTCGGGCGAGGCGGCGGCCTTGGGGTCGAACGACCCCGACTGGGTGAGGGTGCGGCAGAGGTACTCGACGAGGCGGCGGAGCACGGCCGCGGTGTCGTCGAGGGTGCCGCCGAACTCGCTCACCGGGAAGGCGTAGACGTAGCCGTCGAGGTACTCGCGGTCCTGGGCTCGGGTGAACGCGCGGACGGTCGGGAGGGACGCGGCCATGTTCTCGGTGAACGACCGCGCCGGGTCGTAGGTCGGGGCGCCCCACAGCACCGACCGCTGGGCGAAGGGGCAGTACGTCGCGCGCTGGATGGGGCGCATCAGGGCCACGGCCTCGGCGGTGGCGGGGTCGAAGGCGCGCGCGGCCGCGGGTTCGGTGAAGGCGGCCAGGTATTCGGTCAACCGGTCGTTCAGGGTGTCCGCCGAGGGGAAGGCGCGGAGGGCGGCGGTGATCAGACGGGGGAGCGAGACGTGCAGGGACACGATGTAAGGGTCACTGCCCTGGAGGGCGTCGGCGGAGTCGTAGAAGTCCAGGGTGCGGGCGACCGGGCGCAGCGCCTGGGCCAGTTCCGGGCGCAGGTCGGCGGTGGGCAGGCCGCGGAACTCGTCGTCGATGGTGATGCCCGCGTCCTGGAACGACTGGTTGAGCACCAGGCCGTACCGGTTGGCGATGGTGAGCGCGGCGACGAGGACACCGAGCGGGTCGGGCACGCCCACCCGCGAGACGAGGTGGGCGTGCGCCGACGCCGGGCGCCAGGGTTCACCGATGTCTTCCACCATGCGGGCGACGGCGGACTGGAGGACCTGGATCTTCACAGCCGGACTCCTCGTGGGGAACGTCTACGGACCAGTCGGTTTTGTCTCCTTGTGTACCAGGAACGGCCCGATGGCGAGGTAGTCGATTTCGGTCTTCAGGAAGGTGTGCACCGCGTCGGCCGGGGTGCAGATGATCGGCTCCTGGTCGTTGAACGACGTGTTGAGCACCATCGGCACCCCGGTCAGCGCCGCGAACTCGCTGATGATCCGGTGGAACCGCGGGTTCGTGTCGGCCCGCACGGCCTGGATGCGGCAGGTGTTGTCGACGTGCAGCACCGCGCCCATCCGGTCGTACCGGTCCGGCCGGGCCGGGTACGCCATCAGCATGTAGTCGCCCGCGCTGGTCGGCTTGGCGACCTCGAACCACTCGTCGACCGCCTCGGCGAGCACGCTCGGCGCCAGCGGCCGGAAGTACTCGCGGTGCTTGACCTTGTGGTTCAGCGTTTCGCGCATCTCCCGCCGCCGCGGGTCGCCGATGATGCTGCGGTTGCCCAGCGCGCGCGGACCCAGCTCCATCGCGCCCTGGAACAACCCGATCACGTTGCCGTCCGCCAGCAGCCGGGCGACCGCCTGCTCGAAACCCTCCGCCCGCTCGACGACCAGGCCGTCGTGCTTGCCCAGTTCGGCGGCGATCTGCTCGTCGGTGAACGACGGGCCCCAGTACGCGTGCGGCAGCTCCGGCGACCGCGGCTGCCCCAGCACGTGGTTCCACACGTGCAGCGCCGCCCCCACCGACAGGCCGCCGTCGTGCGCCGCGGGCTGCACGTACAGCTCGGTGAAGTCCGACTTCTCGAACGCGATCTGGTTGGCCACGCAGTTCAGCGCGACCCCACCGGCCAGGCACAGCCGGGTCGACCCGGTCAGCCGCCGCAGGTGGTTCGCCATGTGCAGGACCAACTCGTTCGTCTTCTCCTGCAGCGCCGCGGCCACGTCCTGGTGCACCTGCTCCAACGCGCCCCCGCGCCGCCGCGGTTCGACGCCCAGTTCGGCGACGAGACCGGATGTGTCGGCCGACGGCGGGTAGTACAGGATGTCGGCGAAGTTCAGCTTCTCGTGCGCCATGTCGAACCCGCCGTCCGGCGTGGTCCAGGCGAGCCGGTCGAACGCGGCGGCGAACCGGGCCGGGTCACCGTAGGCGGCCAGGCCCATCACCTTCGCCGCGTCGTACACGCCGAAGCCGAGGTAGACCGACACGAGCTCCCACAGGTAGCCGATCGACGCCGGGTAGCGCACGTTCTGCACGCACTCCAGCTTGTTTCCCCGCGCGTGGTAGAAGCGCGTGGAGAACGCGTCGTCACCGAGCGCGTCGACGATCAGCACCGCCGAGTCCGGGAACGTCGAGGCGAAGTAGGCCGACGCGGCGTGCGCGGTGTGGTGGGCGACCCAGTGGAACTCGCCGGTGAAGCCCAGTTCGGTGAACCGGCGCGGGATGTCGGGCAGCTTGTGGAAGAACTGCTCCTGCTTCTCCCGGTTGTTCCACGGCGACGGCAGCCCGTCCTTGAGCACGTCGGCGATGACGTCCGGATCGGCCGCCACCGTCACGTGGTCGACGTCGGCCGGGGTGATCCCGGCCGCGGCCAGGCAGAACTCGATGGCGTTGGTGGGCAGCTCGTCCGGGTTGTCCGCGCGCGCCTCTTTGCCGTGCTTGACCCGGTTGAACCGCTCCTCCTCCGCCGCCGCGACCACGACACCATCGCGGACCAGGCAGGCGGAGGACTCGTGGTAGACGGAGTTGACCCCGAGGATGTACATGGTTGCCCCTCAGACCAGCGGTTGGTAGTCGGAGTTGGGGAAGTAGTCCTCGCGGGTCCCGGTGCGCCGCACGTCCCAGGTGGCGCAGTGCAGCGACCCGCCGTACTCGAACACGTGCCGGAACGGGATGGTGAAGACCTCGAAGTCCAGCTTGGCCAGCAGGTCCTGCAGCGGCTTCTCCCGCTCCTCGCAGACGACCTTGTTCGGGCCGATGCTCAGCACGTTCATCGACAACCACTTCGACGACTGGCAGTACTCGGGCATGTCGTCGTTGCCGGTGGTCGGCTCCGGCACGTCGACCAGTTCCCAGTCGTTGGCCAGGAACAGCTTTTCCTCGCCCTCGCGCAGCGGCCGGTCCGGGTTGGTCAGGATCAGGCCGGGCCGCAGCGGGACGAAGGTGCAGTCGATGTGCGAGGGGAAGAAGTCCAGCGGGAAGTGCACCGGCCGGATCCGGAAGCCCTTGGGCTCCAGGTGCCTGCGCAGCCAGTGGATGCCCGCCCGGTTGGTGGTCATCGACTCCTGGACGATCAGGTCGCGGCCGAACCGGCTGATGTCGGCGGCGTCGAACACGACCTCGTCCTGGGTGATGCAGAACTCGAACTCGTGCATCCTGGCGTGCCGCTCGGCCAGCGGCCAGTCCCAGAAGCCCTCCCGGTACATCTTGTTCGCCATCGAGGGCTTGGGCGCGGTGGTCCAGCCGACCCGCGGGTCGGCGTTCCAGTACTCGTAGACCAACTCCCGGTACGGCTCGAACTCGAAGTAGCGGCCGCGCCGGGACATGGTGGCCTCGATGATCTCGTTGCCGACGGTGATCATCACGTCCCGCGGGCAGACCGCGCAGTACTGGTTGGCGACCTCGAAGTCCGGGGTGCGCACCGGTTGGCTGAAGTCGTGCGGGGCGGGCCTGCGCACCCGTACGCCCTGCGACCGCAGCACCTCGGCCAGCCCGGCGAGCTCCTCGTTGGCCCGGTCGACCTGCTCGGCGGACTTGGGGCCGGTCGGGAACGGGGTCCCCGGGGCGGCGTTGCGGATCTGCGGGCGGTTGCCCGGCTCGGTCGGCTCGAAGTTCGCCCCGTCAGCGGACCCGACGATGATCTCTTCCAGCGGGTCCCACTCGTTCCACGAGTTCACGACCTCGGACACTGGCTGCATACTTGGCGCCTGCTTTCCGTCTTGGTGGACAACGGTTCCGGGCAAGGGGTCTTCGGGACTGGGTTCTCGGGAAACGCTCACGGCCACCGGGGGTGGCCTGCCTGCCAAGCCGGGAACGGTGCCGGGCCGGGACGAGGGGGCGGGCGGCGGGCGGGATCACACACCGTCGTACGCCTTGGCGAAGAGGTCCACGACGTACGGGCCGAACTCGCACGGTTCGTAGCGCGGGGGGTTGTCCGCGTCGCAGCACTGCGGGAGTGGGGTGACGACGGCGTCGAAGCGGGGTTCGAAGAAGAACGGGATGGAGTAGCGGTCGCGGTCGCCGGGGATCTGCACCCGGTGCCAGGTCGCCTGGTAGCGGTCGTTGGTCCAGCGCTGCATCATCAGGCCGATGTTGACCAGGAACGTGCCCGGGATGTGCGGCGCGGCGATCCACTCGCCTTCGGCGTTGCGCACCTCCAGGCCGCCGACACCGTCTTGCTGCAGCACGGCGAGGAAGCCGTAGTCGACGTGCGCGCCGAACCCGAGGTCGGTCTGGTCGATGCTGACCCCCTCGGGGGCGTGCGGGGTGACCGGCCGGGCGGACGGCGGGTAGTGGATCAGCCGCAGGTCGGACAGTTCCGCGCCCTCGTACTGGGCGAAGAACCCCTCGGCCAGGCCAAGGCTGAGCGCCATGCCCGCGGCGATCCGCGCGCTGACCGACCACAGTTGGTCCCACGCGCGGGTCATCACCGTGCGGAACTCCGGCAGTGCCGGTGGCCACTGCTCGGGGTCGTCCAGCGGGTGGCCGTCCCGGGGTGCCCGGACCCGCGCGGCGCTGGCGGCGTCACGGCCCCACTGGGGTTGCAGGTCCAGGCACTCGTGCCAGTCGGTCTTGCCCGCGGTGACCTCGCCGCCGAGCGGCACGAAGCCGCGGAACTGGTTGGTGCTGCCGCCGAGCCGGATCTTCATCTTCTCGGCCAGCGGCAGCTCGAAGAACTCCTTGGCGGTGGCGAACATCCGCGCGCTGTCGGCAGCGTCGATGCCGTGGTTGGCGACATAGAAGAACCCGACATCCCGACAGGCGGCGCCGATCCGGTCGACCACGGCGGCCAACGCGGCCGGATCCGGGTCCGAGCTGACCAGCGCGCCGATGTCGATCACCGGGACCTCGGTGAACGCGGTGTGGTTGTCCGCGGTTGGTGTGCTCATTGGGTTTCTCCCGGGGTGCGCGGCCGGTGCCCGGTGTGGTGGGGGTTGACCGGAGTGCCGGTGTCGATCACCGGGACCTCGGTGAGCGCGGTGTGGTTGTCCACGGTTGGTGTGGTCATCGGGTTTTCCGAGGGCGGTGGTCGGTTCTGCTGTGCGGAGCAGTTCCCGGCACCGGCGTTCGGCCGGGTCGACCTGGTGCCTGGTCCGGCGTGGGTGGGGGTTGGCCGGGGGTGCTGGTGTTGATTGCCGGGGTGTTGGTGGGCGCGGTGTGGTTGTCCGCGGTTGGTGTGCTCATCGGGTTTCTCCCGGGGTGGTCGGCAGGCGTCCGGTCTGGTGTGGGTTGGGGTCGACCGGCGAGCCGATGTTGATCACCCGGGTCTTGATGGACGTGGTGTGGTTGTCCATGGTTGGCGCGCTTGTCGGGTTTTTCCTGGGCGGGTGGTTGGTTTTGTTGTGCGGAGCGGTTCCCGGCTCCGGTGTTCGGTTAGGTCGATCTGGTGCTTGGTCTGGTGTGGGTGGGGGTTGGCCGGGGGTGCTGGTGTTGATTGCCGGGGTGTTGGTGGGCGCGGTGTGGCTGTCCACGGTTGGTGTGCTCATCCGGGTTCTCCTGGGGTGGGCGGGCGGTGTCCGGTCTGGTGCGAGTGGGGCTGACCGGCGGGTCCGTGTCGATCACCGGGGTCCTGGTGAGCGTGGTGCGGTTGTCGGTGGTTGGTGTGGTCATCGGGTTTTCCCGAGGGGAGCCGGTGCCCGGTCTGGTGTGGGGTGGGGGTGGCCGGGGTGCCGGTGTCGATTACCGGGGGCTTGGTGAGCGTGGTGTGGTTGTCCGCGGTTGATGTGGTCATCCGGGTTCTCCTGGGGTGGGGAGCCGGTCCACGGGGTGGTGTGGGGTGGTGGCCAGGGCGGTCAGCAGGGTTGGGTAGTGCTCGCACCAGCGGCGGGCGGTGGTGTTGTCGTAGGCCTCGGAGCGGTAGTCGCAGTCGAGGCGGAGGCCGGTGTCGGTCTCGATGCCGTCGATGCGGAAGTCGACCAGGGCGTACGTGGCGGGGACCGGCTCGAAGGAGGCGGTCAGTCCGGCGAACTCCGGGGCGGGTACTGATCTGTCCACATTGAACACGGTGCGCAGGGGCGCAGGGTACCGGTCACCGGGGTGCAGTTGGGCGAACGGGACCTCTTGGTGCTTGAAGGCGGCCAGTACCGACTCCCGGATGTCCCGCAGGTACTCGGCGACGGTGATACCGGGGCGTAGGGTGCTGCGGATCGGGAGGAAGTGTGCGCAGTAGCCGACGATCGAGGTGCTGCCGGGGAAGTCGCGACCGGCTTGCGGGACGCCGATCACCGCATCGTCCTGGCCGGTGATCTGGTGGGTGAGCAGGGCGTACCCGGCGAGCAAGGTCATGAACAGGGTGGCCTTCGCTGCCTTGCCCGCGTTCTTGATGGCCGTCACCTGCTCGGTGCTCAGGTGCAGGGTGATGCGGTTGCCGCGTGGCGAGGTCGACGGGGTGTCGGTCGGGAACACCGTGTCCGGGAATCCGTCGGCGAATCGCTCGGTCCAGTACCGTTTGGCGGCGGTCAGGTCGATCCGGCCCTGGTGCTCCAGGAAGTCCCGGTAGTGCAACGGTTCTGCCAGGGTGATGGGCTTGCCTTCGCGGAACGCGGAGTACAGGGCGGCCAGTTCCTCGGTCAGCACCGACATCGACCAGCCGTCGGAGATCGCGTGGTGGGTCAGCAATGCCAGGTGGTGCGTCGACTCGTCGACCGGCAGCACTGCGATCCGCAGCAAGGGGCCGTTCGCCAAGTCGAACGGCTCGGCCAGTGCTCGCTCCCACCAGCCCTCGGTGGCTTCCTCCACCGGGACCTCGATCGACGGCTGGACCTTGCCGGGGGCCGTCTTGCCTGGGAACACAGTGCGCAGTGACTCGTGCCGGGCGACCAGCGTCTGCACCGCGTTGCGCAACGCCGCCATGTCCAGCGGTCCGCGTAGCAGCACGTCCTCGCCGACCGTCCATGTGGGACCGGCGGAACCGAGTTCCAGCACCGCCTGCTGTTCCGGGCCCACCGGGACCTCGACCGGGGTGAGCCGTGGCAGGAACCCGCCGTCGCGCATGGCGGCCACGGCGTCGTGGACGGCGGTGATGATGTGCTCGATGTCGTAGTCGGTGTGGGCGGTCGACAGGAAGCAGGTCCGGCCCTCCCACAGGTAGACGCCACGGGTGAGCAGGTGGAAGTGGAAGACCTCGATCTCCAGCGGCTGGTAGGCGTAACTGGCGTTGCCCTTCCAGGCGAACCGGAACACCGACGCGAACCGCAGCACCCGGATCGGTACCCGCTCGGCCTGGAAGAACGCGTTCACCGTGTCGGCCAGGTACGCGGTGCGCGCGGTCAGCCGCTGCTGCAACCCGGGGCCTTGGTCGCGGAAGTGCAGCAGCATGGCCCGGGTCATGGCCATGGCGAACGGGTGCATCTCGAAGGTGCTGCCGATGTAGGTCTTCGGGCTGTCCGGGTCCGGCCCGGGGCCGTCCACCCAGTCGCCGCCGTCGACCTGGTCGAGGAACTCGGCCTTGCCCGCCACGATGCTGACCGGGAGACCACCGCCGACGACCTTGCCGTACGTCGCGAGGTCGGCCCGCACGCCGAAGTGCGCCTGCGCGCCGCCGGGGTGCACCCGGAACCCGGTGATGACCTCGTCGAAGATCAGCGGGATGCCGAGTCTGGTTGTCACCGCGCGCAGGTCGCGCAGGAACTGTTCCGGTTGCAGGGTCGGGTTGCGGCTCTGCACCGGTTCGACCAGCACGCCCGCCAGTTCGTCGGCGTGCGCCTCGATGGTCTCCAGCGCGGACGCGGCGCCGTAGGTGAGCACGAGGGCGTCGGCCGCCGCGCCGGGTGCGATGCCCGGGGCCATCGGGACCGAGCGTTCCGGGTCGCCGAGGACGTCCGGCAGGGCGAGGACGCGGTCGTCCTGACCGTGGTACGAGCCGGAGAACATCACGAACCGTGACTTTCCGGTCTTCGCCGACGCGATGCGCAGCGCCCCGCGTACGGCGTCGCTGCCGGTGACCGCGAAGAACATCCGCTCCATGCCGGTCAGCTCGCGCACCAGCCCGGCGACCTCGTCGGCCAGGTCGGTGATCGGGCCCAGTTGCAGGCCCAGGTCCAGCCGCTCGGCGACGGCCGACCGGATGAACGCCGGGTCGTGCCCGCACAGCAGCACCCCGACGCCCATGGCGATGTCGACGTACTCGTTGCCGTCGATGTCGTGGAAGCGGGCGCCGTGCCCGCGGTCGGCGATGATCGGGTACGACACCGAGCGGGTTTCCGGCCGCACCGACCGCATCCGGGTGTCGACCCGCAGGTTCCGGTGGTCGGCGGCCCTGGCCAGCGAGGCGGCGGTGCGCTTGCGGTGGGTGGCCAGCAGGTCGTCCAGGTGCTCGCGCTGCTCGTCGGTGAGCTCCCTCGGTACCGCGACGGCGGGTTTGGGCGGGGTCGGTCGCGGCTGGGCGACCACCTGGGGAGCCGCCGCGGGTGCCTTGCCCGCGAGGATGTCGAGCTGCCGGGACATGATCTCCAGTTGCGCGGTCAGCAACCGGCCCACGGCGTCCTGGTCGCCCACCTCGACCGGGGTGGGCGGCTGCGGGACGACCGGGGCGGCGGCGGTGGCCACCGGTGCCGCGCTCCGAGTCGGCACCGTCTTCTCAAGGCGCGTGTCATCAAGGCGGGCGACATCAAGGCGGGCGACATTGTCCAGGTGGGTGGCGACGGCCTCGACAGTGTCCAGTTCGTCGAACAGTTGCCCCACGGTCAGCGTGACGCCGTACTGGTCGACGATGTCCTGGATCAGCTTGGCGATCAGCAGCGAGTCGGCGCCCAGGTCGATGAACGTGGTGCGCGGCGGCAGGTCCGCCAGCTCCAGACCCGCGCTCAGCCGCTCCCGCAGGTCGTCGAGGATCCGGGTGCGCCGGTCGGTGTCGGCCACGACTGGTCCTTCCTGCCGCACTGGCACGGGTCGCTGCTGCTCGGTGAACCAGTACCGCTCGCGTTGGAACGGGTAGGTGGGGACGGGCACGCGCCTGCGCGGGTACGGCCGGTCGAACGCGACCCAGTCGATGTCGGCACCGGCGGCGTGCAGTTCGGCGACGCTGTGCAGGAGCTGTTTCCAGTCGTCGCGGCCTTCCCACAGTGACGACAGCCAGCGCACCGCCGGTCCCCGCCAGCTCTGTCGACCCAGCAGTTGCAGCACCGGCTGCGGCCCGACCTCCAGGATCACCTGGCAGCCCTCGTCCGCCAGCGTCGCCATGCCGTCGGCGAACAGCACCGGATCACGGGTGTGCCTGCGCCAGTGCTCCGCGTCGACCGTGTCGACCACGCCGCCGGTCACGTTGGAGATCATCCGGAGCTGCGGCCGGTGGTAGGTGATCTTCTCGGCGGCCGTCATCAGGTCCGGCAGCACCGACTCGACCATCGGCGAGTGCGGGGCGTGCGGGATCTTCAGCGGTCGCCCGTCCAGGCCCGCTTCCTTCGCCGCCGCCAGGGCCTTCGCCACCGCGTCCGCCACGCCCGCTATCAGCGTCTCGCGCGGCCCGTTGACCCCGGCGACGCTGACCTGCTCGAACGCGGCGAGCACCGGCTCGACCTCGGCAGGTGCGGCGAAGATCGCCGCAGTCGCGCCACCCGAGGTCGCGTCCTCGATCAGGCGGGCCCGGCGGGCGATCAGGGCCAGCGCGTCTTCCAGTGAGAGGAACCCGGCGACGCAGGCGGCGGCGTACTCGCCGGTGCTGTGGCCCATGACCACGTGCGGCCGGATGCCCCACGACCCCCACAGTTCGGCCAGCGCGTACTCCACCGCGAAGATCGCGGGCTGGGCATGGGCGGTGCGGTCGATATCGGTGGAGCCGGTGGAGTTGCCGTAGAGGATGTCCAGCAGCGGGACGCCGTGGCCACGTAGGACCTCGTCGCAGCGGGTCAGGGTGGCGCGGAAACCGGGGTGGGTGTCGAACAGCAGTTTGGCCATGCCCGCGTACTGCGATCCCTGGCCGGTGAACAGGAACGCCACCCTGGGCGGCTCGTCGACCGAACCGCTCGGCGCGCTCACCCGCTTGCCCTCGGCGAAGGTCGACAGCACCTTGGCGGCCTCGTCGCCGGTCGAGGCGGTCACGGCCAGCCGGTGCGTGAACCTGGTCCGGCCGGTGGCCGTGGTGTGGCAGTGGTCGGCGATGTCCGCTGTGGCGGCGGTGCCCGCGAGTCGGATCGCGTGTCGGGCAGCCAAGTCGCGCAACGCTTCCGGGGACCTCGCCGACAGCGCGAGGATGTGCCGGGTGCGGTCCGGCTTGTCCTCAGTGGACTGCTCGGGCGCCGGGGTGATGACGACGTGGGCGTTGGTGCCGCTGAACCCGAATGAGCTGATCCCGGCCGCGGTCGGGTTCCACGGGGTGACCTCGGTCGGCACCGCGACCGGAGCGGTGTCCCACGGGATGTGCGGGCTGGGGTGGTGGAAGTTCCGGTTCGGCGGGACCTCGCCGTGGCTGGTCGCCAGTACGGCCTTGATCAACCCGGCCGCCCCCGCCGCCGCCTCCAGGTGGCCGATGTTGGTCTTCGCCGCGCCCAGCAGCACCGGCGTGGAGCGGCCCGCGAACACCGCGCTCAACGCGCCGACCTCGACCGGGTCGCCCAGTGGGGTGCCGGTGCCGTGGGTCTCGACGTAGCCGACCTCGTCCGGTGTGATCCCGGCGTCGGCGAGGGCGCCCCGGATGACCTCCTGCTGCGCCGGACCGTTCGGCGCGGTCAGTCCGTTGGTCCGACCGTCCTGGTTGACGGCGGTGCCCCGGACGACCGCGCGGATCGGGTCACCGTCGGCGATCGCGTCGTCCAGCCGTTTCAGCACGACCACGCCCGCGCCTTCACCGCGCCCGTAGCCGTCGGCGGCGGCGTCGAAGGTCTTGCACCGGCCGTCGGCCGCGAGCGCTTGACCGTCCGCGAACGCGGCGGACGCGTCCTGCGACACCATCAGGCTCACACCACCGGCCAACGCCAGGTCCGACTCACCACGCCGCAGACTGGCGACCGCCAGGTGCACCGCCACCAGAGCCGAGGAACACGCCGTGTCCAACGCCAGGTTCGGCCCGCGTAGGCCGAGCAGGTACGACAACCGTCCACTGGCGACACTCAGCGCGTTGCCGGTCAGGTCGTGCATCTGGATCGGTTGGCCGGTCGCGCGCAGCATCACCGGCAGGTATTCGGCCTCCGAGATGCCCACGAACACGCCGGTCTTGCTGCCGCCGAGCGACCGCGGGTCGCGGCCGGAGTCCTCCAGGGCCTCCCAGGCGACCTCCAGCAACAGCCGCTGCTGCGGGTCGATGTGCCGGGCCTCGCGCGGCGAGATCCCGAAGAAGCCCGGGTCGAACCCGGCGATGTCGTCGAGGAATCCGCCCCGGCCGGTCCCCGGGGCCGCGTTGTCCCAGCGACCGGCGGGGACCGGGCCGATGGCCTCCCGGCCGGACCGCAGCAGGTCCCAGTACGCCTCGGGGTCCGGCGCGCCGGGAAAGCGGCAGCCCAGGCCGATCACGGCGATCGGCGAGTTCGCGGCCTGCTGCTCCAGGTCGCGCACCTTCGCCTGCAGGCCGCGGATCGCGGACAGCGCCCGCTGCAGCCGCTGCTCGTCGGTGCTGGTCACAGATCCCCCTCCGGGAAGTCGCCGAGCAGTTCGTCCAGTTCCGCGCGCAGGTCCGCCACGGGGGCCGCGGTCAGGCCGAGGCGGTCGGCCAGGTGGTCGCGCAGTTGACCGACGGTGGGGTAGTCGAAGGCGATGGTCGCGCCGAGGGTGAGGTCGAGATCGCGCTGCAACCGGTTGCGCAACTCCACCACCATCAGCGAGTCCATGCCCAGGTCGGTGAACGCCGAACCCGGGTCGACCCGGTACGTGGGCGGCAGGCCGAGGAGCCGGATCAGTTCGTGGTCGAGGTGTTCGGCGAGCTGGTCGGGGGTGTGCACCCGGACGGCGGTCGGTTGGTACTCCACAGTGGACCGGGTGGTGTCCGGGACGACCGCGATCTGGGCGCGTGGTGTGCCCAGCAGCGAGACGGCGGCGTCGGCGCCGTCGTCGGGTGGGATGGAACCCGGCAGGTCCAGGGCGGCCGCCATGCCGATCTCCGCCCAGGGACCCCAGTTGATGGCCAGCCCCGGTCGACCGGTGGCGCGGCGGTGCGCCATGAGACCGTCCAGGAAAGCGTTTGCGGCGGCGTAGTTGCCCTGGCCGCCGTCGTCCAGCAGGGCCGCGACCGAGGAGTAGGCGACGAAGAAGTCCAGGTCCCCTGTTGCCCCGATCGCCTCGTGCAGATGCCAGGCGGCGTCGACCTTGGGCGCTAAGACCTTGTCGAACCGGTCGGCGGTCTGGTGGACGAGGATCGCGTCGTCCAGCACACCGGCGGCGTGCACGATCCCGCGCAGGTTCGGGCAGGCGGCGAGCACCCGGTCCACGGTCGCGCGGTCGCTCAGGTCGCCGGACTGGACGTGTACGCGAGCGCCCGTGTCCTCGATCGCCGCGATGATCGCCTCCTGCCGCGGGCTCGGTGTCCGACGGCTCGCCAGGACGATGTGCCCCGCGCCGCGTTCGGCGAGTTCACGCGCGGTGCGCAAGCCCAAGGCGCCCAGGCCGCCGGTGATGAGGTAGCTCGCGTCGCGGCGCGGTGTGACCGGTCGGTCGAAGGTGAGCACGATCTTGCCGATGTGCCGGGCGCGTTGCATGAACGTGTACGCCCGCACGGCTTCCGAGCGCGGGAACAGCGTCGTCGGCAGTGGTCGGAGCGTCTTGTCGGCGAAGGCGGCGGCGAGTTCGGTGAACAGGCCGGGGACCAGGGTGCGGTCGCGTTCGCCGTCGTCGCCCAGGTCGAACGGGAAATAGCCGACGTCCGGGCGTTCCGCGCGCATCCGCTCGGCGGACCAACTGTCCAGCTTGCCCATCTCCACGAACCGGCCACCCGCGCGGAGGACCGAGAGACTGGCGTCGATGAAGTCGCCGTTCAGGCTGTTCAGCACAACATCGACCTCGCCGACCTCGCCCGCGAACGCCGTGGACCGCGAGTCGAAGACCCGAGTCACGCCCAACGCCCGCACAGCGTCCTGTTTGGACTCACTGGCGGTGGCGACGACCTCGGCGCCGATCGACCGGGCGATCTGCACGGCCGCCTGGCCGACCCCGCCGGACGCGGCGTGGATCAGCACCCGCTCACCGGCTCGCAGCTTGGCGAGCCTGGTCAGGGCGTAGTGGGCGGTGAGGAACGCGAGCGGGATCGTGGCGCCCTCGACGAGCGAGAGCCCCGTGGGCAGGGCGGACGCGTACCCGGCGTCGACGGTCACGTAGTCGGCGAACCCGCCCTCGGCCATCGCGATCACCCGGTCGCCGGGCTTGACGGAGGTGACGCCGGAACCGACCGTGACGACCGTGCCCGCGCACTCGAAGCCCAGCGGCACATCGCGGGCCTTGTCGATGCCGTACGCCTGCGCGTAGTGCTCGCTCATCATGCCCAACGACACCAGCACGTCCCGGAAGTTCACCCCCGCCGCCGCGACCTCGATCTCGATCTCACCGGGAGCGGGCGCCGGGCGGCACAGCGGTTCGGTGCGCAGGTTCTCCGGGGAGCCGTACTCGTCGAGCACGAGCCGGGTCGGCTGCGCTGAAATGTCCACTGTGGTCGGTTCGAGCACCGGGACGTACGCGATTCCGCCGCGAACGGCGCTGTGCGGGTGGTCCGGATCGCGCAGTGCGTCGAGGGAATCGACGTCGACCGTGGTGGTCCGCAGCTCGGGGTGCTCGGCGACGATCGCGCGGGTGAGGCCCCACAGGGCGGTGTGCGCGGGATCAGGGCGGTCACCGGGGGCAACGGCCTGGCCGGAACGGGTCACGATGTGCAGCCGTGGCGGGTTCGGCTGCCGGGTGAGGTGCTGGACCAGGGTCAGCAGTTCGGTGGTCAGCCGGTGGGTGTGCGCGGCGGCGTCGGTCCCGGTGGGTTCGGGCAGGTAGAGGACGGCGTCGACACCGGTCACGGGGGGTTGGACGTCGGTGGTGGTCGGGGCGCCGGGGAGGACGTCCTCGGTTCCGACCACCAACCACCGGCCGGTCAGCGGTGCGGGGTCGGCGGTGGGGTCCCAGCGAATCGCGCGCAGCCAGCCGGTCCAGGCAGGCGCCAGCGTGGGCGCCGGGCGGTCCTCGAAGCCCTCGACGCGGACGACGGGGGTGCCGTCGTCATCCAGGAGGTCGATGTCCCAGCGGTCCTCGGCGGTGCGGCGGGCGTGCACCCAGCGACCCCGGGTGTCGGCGTCGGCCCCGACGCGCAGTCGCCGGACCGCGAACGGGACGCGGGCGCCGGAGTCCTCGGTCGCGGTCGCCTGGAACAGGGCGTCGAGCAGGCCGGGGTGGACCGGCGCGACCCTTCGGGTGCCCGATGGCCTGGTCACGGCCGCGAGCACTTCACCGGCGCCGACCCGGACCTCGGTGAGCCACCGGAAGCGCGGCCCGAGTTCGATGCCGCCGTCCGCCAGCCGCCGGTACAGCTCGTCCGGGTCGACCTCCTCGGTCACCCTGGCCCGCAACGATTCCAGCGACTCGCAGGCGGGTGGCGCCTCGGCCTGGGTGACGAGGGTACCCACCGCGTGCACCGGGGCGGTCGCGTCCAGGTCGTCCGGCACGCTGACCAGGTGGAAGTCCTTGGCGGTGAGTTCGAGTTGCACGGGCCGCACGCCGTTGTCCGGGAGCACGAGGGGCTCGGGGAACACGACATCGGTCAGGATGATCTCGCCTGGACCACCCACGACCTCGGCCGCGCTGACCGCCATCGCCAGGTGGCCCGCTGCGGGGGCGACGAACCTGCCCGCGACCCGGTGCTCGGCGAACAGGTCAGTGGCGCCGAGATCGGTCTGGAACACGGTCGACCGGTGCGCGGGCAGCCGGAGCCGGACGTCGAGCAGTGGCCGCACCCGGCCCTTCTTCGACGCGGCAGCGGTGAACCAGTGCCGTTCGCGCTGGAACGGGTAGGTCGGCAGGGACACCTTGCGGCCACTGTCCACAGCGGACCACTCGATCCGCGCGCCCGCCAGGTGCAGGGCGGCCAGGGTCGTCAACGGCTCGGCCCACTCGCGCCCCGGACGCAGGCTCGGCAGTACAACAGCGTTCGGGACCACGGCGCGCACGGACGCCAGCAGCACCGGCTTGGGGCCGACCTCCACGAACACCGCCGCGCCAGTCGCCCGCACGGCGTCGGCGAAGCGGACCGGGTTCAGCGCGTGCCGCACCCAGTACTCGGGGTCGGACAGGTCTTCGGCCACCGCGCCGGTCAGGTCGGAGACGACGGTGATCTCCGGCGCCGAGTAGGTGATCCGGCGCGCGGCGGCACGCAGGTCGTCGGCGATCGGGGCCATCAGTGGGGAGTGGAACGCGTGCGACACGGTAAGAGGCTTGCTCTTGACGTCCAACTCCTCGACGACGAGCGCGACCTGGTCGGCGTCTCCGGAGATCACGATGTCGCCGGGGGCGTTCACCGCCGCGATCGACACCAGCGGGAACTGGCCCACCGTGGCGGCAACGACGTCCTCTGGCGCGCGGACCGCGACCATCACGCCCTCGGGCTGGGCCTGCATCAACCTCGCCCGCGCGCCGACCAGGGTCAACGCGTCGGCCAGGCTGAACACGCCCGCCACGCACGCCGCCACGATCCCGCCGACGCTGTGCCCCAGCACGACATCCGGCCGGACACCCCACGACCGCCACAGCCGCGTCAAGGCGTACTCGACGGCGAACAGCGCGGGCTGGGTGTGTTCGGTCCGGTCCAGGTCGCCGCCCTCGTACAGCAGGGCGACCAGGCCGGGGTGGATCTCGGCGCAGTCCAGGATCGCCTGGCGGAACACCGGTTCGGACTCGAACAGTTCGCGGCCCATGTCCGGGTACTGCGAGCCCTGACCGGAGAACACGAACGCGATCTTCGGCGGCGCCTGGTGCGGCGGTACCCGGCTCGGTGTACTCGACCGGAGCTGGTCGGCCAGTTCGGCATTGGTGGCCCCGACGACGGCCAACCGGTGTTCGTGGTGGTCACGTCCGGTGTTGGCCGTGAAGCAGATGTCACCGGTTGGTGTGTCGCCCGCGAGGAAGTCCACCAACCGCTCGGTGGCGTCTTTGAGCGCTTCCGCGGACTTGCCCGAGACCGTGAGCACATGCAGTGGGCGGCTTGAACTCGCTGTATCAGTTTCTGGGGCCTCGGTGAGGACGATGTGGGAGTTGGTGCCGCTCATCCCGAACGAACTGACCCCGGCCACCCGCGCGCCCGCGGGCCACGGCAGCGGTTCGGTCGGCACCTTGAACGGCAGCCGCGACCAGTCGACGTGCGGGGTCGGCGTGTGGAAGTGCACGTTCGGCGGGATCACCCCATGCCGCAGCGCCAACACGGTCTTGATCACGCCCGCGATCCCGGCCGCGCCCTCGGTGTGCCCGATGTTGCTCTTGACCGCCCCCAGCACGACCGGGTGCTCGCTCCCGCCGAACACCGTGCCCAGCGCGCTGACCTCGATCGGGTCGCCCAGGGCGGTTCCGGTGCCGTGCGCCTCGACGTAGGTGACCGCGCCCGGGTCGATCTCGGCGTTGCGCAGGGCGTCCTGGATGAGCGACACCTGCGCGCCCTCGTTCGGCACGGTGAACCCGCTGGCCGGGCCGTCGTGGTTGACCGCGGACCCCTTGATCAGCGCGAGCACCGTGTCCCCGTCGCGCCGGGCGTCGGAGAGGCGCTTGAGGACCACCATCCCGCAGCCCTCGCTGCGGCCGAACCCGTCGGCGGCGGCGTCGAAGGTCTTGCAGCGTCCGTCCGGGGACAGCGCGCGGGTCCGGGCCAGGGACAACGACGTGGTCGGCGCGAGCCGCAGGTGCACGCCGCCCGCCAACGCGTGGTCGCACTCGCCGAGTCGCAGCGCGGTCACGGCCTGGTGGAGGGCGACGAGGGAACTGGAGCAGCCGGTGTCGATCGCGACGTTCGGGCCCTGCAGGCCGAGCACGTGCGAGATCCGGCCGGACGCGAAGCAGAACCCGGTGCCGGTGGCGTCGTAGTGCTCCAGCTCGCCGGTGTCCTCGATGAGCCGCGCGTAGTCGTTCTCCGCGATGCCCACGAACACACCGGTCTTGGTCCGCCGCAGTGAACTCGGCGCGATCCCGGCGTCCTCCAAGGCCTCCCAGGTGACCTCCAGCAGCATCCGGTGCTGCGGGTCGAGCCGGGCCGCCTCCTTGGGGGAGATGCCGAAGAACAACGGGTCGAACCTGTCGACGTCGGCGACGAAACCGCCGGAGCGGGTGTTCAGCGTGCCGGGGGTGTCGGGGTCCGGGTCGTAGAGCGACGCCATGTCCCAGCGCTCCGGCGGGACCTCGGTGATCGCGTCGACGCCGTCGCGCAGCAGCGCCCAGAACGCGGCGCCCGAACCGGCGCCGGGGAACCGGCAGCCGAGGCCGACGACCGCGATCGGCTCGCGGGAGCGGGCCAGCCTGCCCTCCAGCGAGTCGATCACGCGCACCGACTGGCGCAGCGCGGCGACCAGCTCGTCGGTGGATCCGGACATCGGTGCGGCCTCCTGCTCAGTCCAGGTGCGCGCGGGCGCTCTGGGTGATCCTGGCCACCAGGTCGGCGGCCGAGACGTCGTCGTCGGCGGTGTCTGTCCCTTGTGGAGCGATGTCGAGTTCGCCCGCGAGGTGCCCGACGAGCTCGTCGAGGGTCGGGTGCTTGAAGACGACGGTGGGCGGCAGCCGGAGTTCCAGCGCCGCGCACAGCCGGGCGTGGAACTCGACAGCCATCAGCGAGTCCATGCCCATGCTGAAGAAGCCCTGCTGACGGCCGAGTTCCGACCGGGCGCCGAGCACGTCGCGCAGGATCTTCTCGACCTGTTCGCCCAGGAAGCCGGTCTTGTCCGTGGCGGTGTTGATCTCGTCGAGCAGGGACGGGCCGGTCGGCCGGGTCTCGGGTTCCACGCCGAAGAACGCGGGCGGGAGCGCGCTGGCGGCGGCCAGCCTGGGCCAGTCGGCGTCGACCACCGCGACCGCCGGGATCTCGCTGGTGGCCAGGTCGACGGCGAGCCGGGCACCCCGGTCCGGGGAGATCATCCGCAGGCCGGAGGACTCGTGGGCGGCATCCTCGTCAGCCGCCATGCCGATCCCGGACCACGGGCCCCACTCGATCGCGACGCCGGGCAGGCCCTTGGCGCGGCGGTGGGCCATCAAGCCGGTGAGGAACGCGTTCGCGGCGGCGTAGGCGCCGGAGCCGAAGGTCGGGACGATCGCGGCGAGCGACGAGAACGCAACGAAGAAGTCCAGGTCCTTGATTGCCTCATGCAGGTGCCAGGCGGCGTCGACCTTCGGCGCCAGGACCCTCGCGAACCGCTCAGTGGTCTGCTCGGCCAGGATGCCGTCATCGAGGACTCCGGCGGCGTGGACGATCCCCCTGGGGCGGTGGACCCGGACCAACTCGTCCACTGTGGACCGATCGGTGATGTCGCCGGGGTGGATGTGGAAGGTCGCGCCGGTGGTCCGTTCGAGGTCGGCGATCTTGGCCCGCTGCTCGGGGGTGGCGTCGCGGCGGCTGGTGAGGACGAGGTGACCGGCGCCGCGCCTGGCCAGTTCCCCGGCGGTGCGCAGGCCGAGTGCGCCGAGACCGCCGGTGACCAGGTAGTGCCCGTCGCGCCGCAGGTCGACCTTGCCGGTGATCGTGGCCGGGGCGAGCTTGGGGGTGTGGTGGACGCCGTCGCGGATGACCGTGAACGGCGCTGTCGTCGTCGGGGCCTCGCTGTCGGTGTCAGTGTCGACGGCGGTGAGGTGGAGTTCGGGGTGCTCGGCGGCGACGGTGTGCAGGAAGCCCCAGAGAGCGGCGTGGGCGGGATCGGTGTTCTCGCCCGGGGTGAGGGCGTGCGCGTGCCGGGTGACGACGTGCAGCCGCTGGGGTTGGTCCTGCGCCAAGGCCAACAGGTCGGTGACCAGGCGGTGGGTGTGGGCCGCCGGATCGCCGGCGGTGGGCTCGGCGGTGTAGCGGATGGCGTCTTCAGTGGTGGTCTGGGCGGTCGTCGGTTCCCAGACGACCTGGTGCAGCCAGTGCGCGTCGGTCGTGGTTTCCGGGGCGAACCAGTGGCGGTCTCGCTGGAACGGGTAGCCGGGCAGGTCGACCCGGTCGTGGTTACCGGTGAACGCGGGCCAGTCGATCCGGGCGCCGCGCACGTACAACTCGGCCACACCGGCGGCCAGTTCGACGCGGGTCTTGCGCAGGCTCGGCAGCCAGGCGTGGTCCCCGGTCAGCACCGCGCGGCCGAGGCCCAGCAGGACGGGCTGTGGGCCGATCTCGACGAATGCGTCCACGTCACCGAGGGCGCGCAGGCCGTCGGCGAACAGGACCGGCTCCAGCGCCTGCCGCACCCAGTAGCCGGGATCGGTCAGGTCGGTGTCCAGGCGGCCGGTCACGTTCGCCGCGATCGGGATCTTCGGTGGCGCGAAGGTGATCGACTCCACGACCTTGGCGAACTCGTCCACGATCGGCCGCATCAGCGGTGAGTGGAACGCGTGCGAGACCCGTAGTTCACGTCCGGTCACGCCCTGCTCGGCCAGTGTCTTCGCGGCCGCCCGAGCCTGGGTGCCGTCGCCGGAGATGACGATCTCGGTGGGCCCGTTCACCGCCGCCACGCTGACCAGGGGGTACTCGGCGACAACCCGGTCGACGAGATCATGCCCGCCGCGCAGGGAGATCATCACGCCGCCATCGGGGAGGGCCTGCATCAGCCTGCCCCGGGCCATGACCAGCCGCAGCCCGTCGGCCAGGGAGAACACCCCGGCGACGCAGGCCGCGACGAACTCGCCGACGCTGTGCCCGAGCACCGCGTCCGGCACTACACCCCACGACCGCCACAACTGGGTCAAGGCGTACTCGACCGCGAACAGCGCCGGTTGGGCGTGCTCGGTGCGATCCAGGTCCGGGCCGTCCAACAGTGACCACAGTGGACGGTCGAGGAGTTCGGCGCACTCGGTCAGCGCGTTGGTGAACACGGGGTGCTCGACGGCCTTGCCCATGCCGGGGTACTGCGAACCCTGTCCGGTGAACAGGAACGCGACCTTGGGCGCGGACGGCGCGTACCCGGTGACGGGCGTCCGGGTCGCCAGGTCGGCGGTGGTGTCCGCGACGATGGCGGCCCGGTGCTCGAAGTGGCTGCGCCTGGTGTTCGCGGTGAACGCGATGTCGGCGAGCGCGGCCGGGGAGTCCTCGGCGAACTTGGCCAGGTTCGCCTGTGCGGCTTGGAGAGCAGTAGGTGAGGCCGCCGAGAGCGTCACCACGTGTGTGGACTGCTCGGGCCGGGCGGCTGCCGTGGGCTCGGCGGCGGCCAGCACGATGTGGCAGTTGGAGCCGCTGAACCCGAACGAACTGGCCCCGGCGACCCGGCGCTCGTCCGGCCACGGCTGGACGGCGGTCGGCACGGTGATCGGCAGCGACCAGTCGACGAACGGGCTGGGCTCGGTGAAGTGCAGGTTCGGCGGGATCACCCCGTACCGCAACGCCAACACGGTCTTGATCACCCCCGCGATGCCCGCCGCCGACTCCAGGTGCCCCAGGTTCGACTTGACCGCGCCCAGCACCAGCGGCCGGTCCCGCTCGCCGAACACCGCGCCCAGCGCGCCGGTCTCGATCGGGTCACCCAGGGCGGTTCCGGTGCCGTGCGTCTCGACGAACCCGACCTCGCCGGGCCGGACACCCGCGTCCCGCAGGGCATCGCGGATCACGACCTGCTGCGACGGACCGTGCGGCACGGTCAGGCCACTTCGCCTGCCGTCTTGGTTGGTCGCGCTGCCGAGGACCAGGGCGAGCACGGTGTCGCCGTCGCGTTGGGCGTCGGAGAGGCGCTTGAGCACGATCATGCCGCAGCCTTCGGCGCGCACGTAGCCGTTGGCCGTCGCGGCGAACGGCTTGCACCGGCCGTCTGGGGCCATCATGCGTGCTTTGGAGAGGCTGATGGTCTCGTGCGGGGTAAGGATCTGGTTGACCCCACCAGCCACGGCAACGTCACACGCGCCCGACCGCAGATCCCTTACCGCCAGATGCACGGCAACCGACGACGACGAACACGCCGTGTCCACCGACAACGACGGCCCGGTCAAGCCGAGGAAGTACGAAAGTCGACCGCTCGCGGTGCTGGTAGTGCTTCCGGAGCTGAAGTAGCCGTCGATGCTGTCGTCGCCGTGGACGACCATGGCCTCGCGGTAGTCGACGTTGCTGATGCCGACGTACACGCCGGTCCGCTCGGTCAGGTCCCGCACCGGCATACCCGCGTGCTCGAACGCGCGCCAGGCGACCTCCAGGAGCATCCGCTGCTGCGGATCGATGCTCGCGGCCTCCCGCGCCGAGATCCCGAACGCGGCCGTGTCGAACCCGCCGGGGTTGGGCACGAAGCCGCCGTGTCGGGTGTTCATCTTCCCCGGGCGGTCGGGATCGGGGTCGTAGTAGGCGTCGATGTCCCACCGGTCCGGCGGCACCTCGGTGATGGCATCCCCGCCTTCCACCAGCAGCCGCCAGAACTCGTCCGGCCCGTCCGCGCCTGGGAAACGGCAACCGATCCCGACCACGGCAACCGGCTCCGGCGCGCGCGCCCGAGCCTGCTTGAGGTCGGTCTCCAGTTCCTCGATTCGGGCGAGTGCCCTGCGCAGCAGCGCGTCGTAGTCGGTCACGGCGCGCCTCCGGACAGACCGAGCTTGGCCGCCAACAACTGTGCGATGGCGTCCGTGTCGTTCTCGTCGATTCCCAGCACTTCGGCGAGGTGGTCGGTGAGGCTCGACAGGGTCGGGTAGTCGAACACCACGGTCTGCCCGAGGGACTCGCCGAGCGTTGTCTGCAGCCGGTTGCGCAGCTCGATCGAACTGAGCGAGTCCAAGCCGAGCGCGAAGAACCCCGCGTCCGGTCCCAAACCGGCGTCTGTGCCGATACTGCGCACGACCTGGTCTCGTACCTCCGCCGCGAGCAGTTCCCGTCGACGTTCCGGGGCGGCCGCGTCGAGTCGCGCGCGGAAGGTGTCGCTCTTAGCCGGTTGCGCACGCTGGAACCGGGACAGGACAGGGGCTACCGCGTCTTGGTGGCTGAGGAACCTAGGCCAGTCGATGGGCAGCACGGCGAACACGCCCTGTGTGCCCAAGAGCGCCGTTAGGGCGGCCAAGCCGTCGTCGGTGGGGATGACGCCCTCGCCAAGGCGGACGAGCTTGTCGGTGAGGTTCAGCCGGGCGCTCATCCCGGTCTCCGCCCACGAACCCCACTGCACGGCCAGCGCGGGCAAGCCCCGCGACCGGCGGAACGCGACCAACCCATCGAGGAAAGCGTTTGCGGCGGCGTAGTTGCCCTGTCCGGGCGAGCCGAGCGCGGAACTGACCGACGAGAACAGCACGAAGAAGTCCAGCGGAAGCTCGGCGGTCAGCCGGTGCAGGTGCCACGCCGCGTCCGCCTTGGGACCCAGTACGCGCCGGAAGCGGTCGGGAGTTTGCTGGGCGAGGACACCGTCGTCCAGGACTCCGGCGAGGTGGAAGACGCCACGGAGGTTGTCGACACCGCTCAGGAGGTCGGCTACAGCGGACTCGTCGGAGACGTCGACCGCGACCGTCCGCACCTCGGTGCCCGCCGCGCGCAGTTCGCCCAGAACGTGCTCGGCCTCGGCGCCCGGGGCGCGGCGACCGGCCAGGACCAGGTGCCGGGCGCCCAGTCGGTGCAGCAGCTTGGCGGTCTCCAGGCCGAGCCCGCCCAGGCCGCCGGTGATCAGGTAGGTCGCGTCCGGGTGGAACTCGGGAGCATGCTCGGGGGCGGGCACGCGGGCCAGCCGCGCTACCAAACGGGTCGTGCCCTGGTAGGCGACCTGGTTCTCCGGTGAGGCCAGCTCGTTCAGCACGACCGCAGTCGGGGTCGTGTCGTCCAAGTCGACCAGGGTGAGGTCGAGGTCGGGGTACTCCAGGTCGATCACCCGACCCAGGCCCCACAGAGCCGACTGCGCGGGGTCGGACACCGCGCGCTGGGCGCCCCGGGTCACCACGACGAGTCGTGGCGCACGGGAACCCAGGTCTCCCAACGTCCGGACCAGGTCGAGCAGGGGAGCGGCGTGGTCGACGACCGTACCTGCGGACTCGGCCGGCCACGCGGCGACGACGGCGGTCCGGCCCGGCGCCAGTGCCCGGACCCGAGCGAGGTCGACCTCGTCGCCGAGGGACGTGAGACCGCCGATCACCAGTGGCCGCTCGGTGGCGGCGGGCTCGGCGGGAGCCTCGGTCCACTCGGTCTCGTAGAGCCAGTCGTGCCAGGCGGCGCGACCGAGCATGGCCTGACGGTTGGCCAGCTTGAGGAGGATGCCCTCCATGGTCAGGACCAGGCGACCGTCGACGTCGAACAGGTCCACGTCGCCGTGCAGGGTCTCCGGGGTGTCGCCGTCGCTCGGCCGCAGCCGCGCGTGGCACCAGGCCCGGGTGCCGACCTTGGCGTGCAGGGTCAACCGGTCGACGCCGACCGGGACATAGGTGCGGCGGCCGTACTTCTCCGGATACGTGACGGTCAACGCCAGGAAACACGCCTCCAGCAGGACCGGGTGGACCCGGTGCTGGGTCTCACCGCGCAGGGCTTCCGGGAGCGCGATTTGCGACAGGCAGTGGGTACCGTCCCGCCACAGCTTCTCGGTGGCCCAGAACAGCTCGCCGAGGTCGATCTCGCGTTCCCGTTCACCCTGGTAGATCTCCTCGACCGGGACCTCGGTCGCGAACCGCTTGCGCAGGCTCTCCAACGACTCGACGTCCAACGGGTCCGTGGCATCGGCGAGCGCGCCGGACGCGTGCAATGTCCACTTCGGACCGTCGATGCGGGAGTGGATGCGCAGTCGGTGCTCAGAGTTTTCGGGCAAGAGCGCGATCTGGACTTGGCGGCGGGTGTCGGTGCTGGGGAAATCCATGGCGCGGTGCACGAAGAAGTCCCGGACCACGGCGCTCTCGGTGCCGAACGCCTCGTGGTGCGCGGCGAGCGCCGTCTCCAGGTAGGCCACCCCGGGCATGACGATCGACTGGAACACCCGGTGATCACCGAGCCAGGGCAGCGTGTTCGGCCCGAGCGTCGTCTGGAACCGGATGTCGTCGCTGTCGGCCATGTCCAGTCGGGTCCCGATGAGCGGGCCACCTGTGGGGATTGACTCTTGCTGCGCGGGTGGGTCGATCCAGTACCGCTGGCGCTGCCACGGGTAGGTGGGCAGGGCGACCTTGTGGTGCTCGCCGGGCTTGTAGACGGCGGTGAGGTCGATATCGATCCCGGCCATGAACAGCTCGGCGGCACCGCGCAGCAACTGCTCGTGGTGGTGGTCCGGCCGCAGACTCGTTACCAGCAGGGCGTTCTCGGCTTGTGCGCTGATCTGGGACAGCAGGGTCGGCTTGGGGGACAGCTCCAGGAAAACGTCCACACCGGACTCGACGAGCGTGCGCACACCGTCGCCGAACCGGACCGGGCGCAACACGTGGTCCACCCAGTAGTCCGCCGTCGCGATCTCCGGGCCCGCTGGCGCGCCGGTCGCGTTCGACACGACCGGCAACGTCGGCTCGTTGAACTCGACTTTCGCCGCGACCTGGGCCAGACCGTCTGGCACGGAACGCATCAGCGGGGAGTGGAAGGCGTGCGACACCACGAGGTCACGGATTCGCACGCCACGGCGGGTCAGCTCGGCGGTGATCGACTCGACCTCGGCGGCCCGCCCGGAGATCACCGTCGACCCGGGAGCGTTGACCGCCGCGATCGACACGAACTCGGCGTGCTCGGCGATCAGCTCGGCGACCGTGGCCTCGTCGGCCGCCACCGCCACCATCCGACCCGGCTCGTCGACCGCCTGCATCAGCCAGCCACGGATCGCCACCATCGCCAGCGCGTCACCGAGGGAGAACACACCAGCCAGGTGCGCGGCCACGAACTCACCCAGGCTGTGCCCGATCAGCACATCCGGCCGCACCCCCCAGGACTGCCACAGCCGGGCCAGCGCGTACTCCACGGCGAACAGGGCGGGTTGCGCGTTGGCGGTCTTGTCGATCTCCTCGCCCGCGAGGATGGCGTGCAGGTCGGCGAAGGCGGACAGCTCCTCGGCGCACTCGTCGATCGCGGTCCGGAACACCGGCTCGGACTCGTAGAGCGCCTGCGCCATGCCGACGTACTGCGCGCCCTGACCGCCGAACACGAACGCCAACCTGGACCGGTGTCGTCTATCCACAATAGACTGAAGTTCCGCGACCGCCTCGCCTGGTGTTGACGCCACGACGGCGAACCGGTGCGGGAACACCTGACGTCCGGTCGCCGCGGTCGCGCAGACATCGGCCAGGGACTGCCCGGGGTGGTCGGTGAGGTGCTGGACGTACCTGGATGCCAGCTCGCGCAAGGCTTCCGGTGTGCGGGCGCTCAACGCCAAGAGGTGGGGACCCGGCCGGTCCGGCAGTTCGCCGCGCTCCGGGGCCTGCTCCAGCACGACGTGGCAGTTGGTGCCGCCCATGCCGAATGAACTCACCCCGGCCCGGCGCACCGCCGAGTCCCACCGGGTCGGCTCGGTCGCCACGTGGAACGGGCCGAAGTCGATGTCCGGGTTGGGTGTCTCGAAGTGCAGCGTCGGCGGGATCGTGCCGCGCTGCACGGCCAGCGCCGCCTTGACCAGACCCGCGATGCCCGCGGCCTCGTCCAGGTGACCGATGTTGGTCTTCACCGACCCGAGCGCGCAACTGCCCGCGGGCAGTGGACCGTCTACTTGGAACGCCTCGGTCAGCGCGGCCACCTCGATCGGGTCGCCCATGGCGGTCCCGGTGCCGTGCGCCTCCACGAACCCGATCGAGCTCGCGGCCACCCCGCTGTCGGCCAGCGCGTCCGCCACCACCTCGGCCTGCCTGCGCACGCTCGGCGCAGTGAACCCGACCTTCGCCGACCCGTCGTTGTTGACCGCCGACCCCTTGATCACCGCGATCACCCGGTCGCCGTCGACCACCGCCGCCGACAACGGCTTCAGCAGCACGACGCCCAGCCCGTTGCCGAACAGCGTGCCGTCCGCCGCCGCGTCGAAGGCCCGGCAGTGACCGTCACGCGAACGGACCATGCCTTCCTCGTACAGGTAACCGCCGTGCTGCGGCACGATCAGCGACACGCCACCGGCCAACGCCAGGTCGCTCTCACCGGACCGCAGGCTCTGACACGCCAGGTGCACCGCCACCAGGGACGTCGAACACGCCGTCTGCACCGCCATGCTCGGGCCGCGCAGGTCGAGTTTGTAAGAGACGCGGGTAGGCAGGTAGTTGCGGTCGTTGCCCAGCTTCAGTTGGAACTGGGCCATGTCCGCCTCTATGAACGGACCGCCCGCCGTCGGTGTCAGGTTGTTCACCAGGTACGTGCTGATGCTCGACCCGGCGAACACCCCCACCGAACCCAACTCCGGACCCGGTCGGTAACCCGCGTCCTCGAACGCCTCCCACGCGCACTCCAGGAACAGGCGCTGCTGCGGGTCGGTCGTCGCCGCCTCTTTCGCGTTGACATCGAAGAAAGCCGCGTCGAACAGATCGATCCCGGACAGTGTCGCACCGGCCCGGACGTGGTCGGGGTGCGCGCGCAGTCCCGGATCGACCCGGTCGAGTTCGTCTTCGGTGAGCGCGGTGACGGATTCCACCCCGGTGCGCAGGTTGTGCCAGAACGACTCGATGTCCCCCGCGCCCGGGAACCGGCCCGCCATCCCGATGATCGCGATGTCGCCCGTGTCATGAGGGTCACGGCGCCGTTCCCGGCGGCGTGGGGCGGATGGCGTACCGCGGGCGTCCAGATGGGCGGCGAGCGCGCGGATCGTGGGGTGGTCGAACAGGTCCACCAACGAGAAGGCGTCGCCGAACCGCTCGGCCAGCGCCCGGCGAACCGCGACCAGGTGCATCGATGTGCCGCCGACGTCGAAGAAGTTGTCGGTCACCCCGAGCTCGTCGATGCCCAGCACCGCGCGCCACACTTCGGCCAGGCCGCGCTCGGTGCCGGTGCGCGCGTCCACCACCGGATCGTCCAACAGCCGCTCGAAGTGCCCGGGTGGCAGCAGGGCGCGGCGGTCGGTCTTCCCGCTCGCGGTCAACGGCATGGCTTCGAGCAACTCGTACACCTCGGGCACCAGTTGTCCCGGCAACCGCGCCGATGCGTGACGGTGCAACCGTTGCGGCAGGCCGGGTTCGGCCGAGCGGGGCACCACGTGCGCGACCAGCCGCTGCTGACCGGCGACCTCCTGGGCGAGCACCACGACCTCCCGCACCTCGGGGTGCTCCTGCAGGACGGCCTCGACCTCGCCCGGTTCCACCCGGACCCCGCGCACCTTCACCTGGTCGTCGGCGCGGCCGAGGTGGTCGACCGTCCCGTCCGGCAGCAGCCGGGCGAGATCGCCGGTGCGGTAGAGGCGCCCGGGGCCGAAGGGGTTGTCGAGGAACCGCCGCGCCGTCAGCTCCGGACGGTTCAGGTAGCCGGACGCGACACCGGCGCCCGCGATGTACAGCTCGCCGACCGTTCCGGCCGGAACCGGCGCACCCGCGTCGTCCAGGATGTGCACGGCCACACCGGTGATCGGCTTCCCGATCGGGACCGACGTCGGCCACTCGCGCGGGTCACCGTCCAGCGTGTGCGCGGTGGCGTCCTGGAACTCCGTGGCCCCGTAGTGGTTGTGCAGCCGGGCACCGCCGGTCCGCGTGAAGAACCGCGTGAGCGCGGGGGTGATCCGCAGCCGCTCGCCGGTGGTCAGGACTTCCCGAAGGGGTAGTGCTGTGTGCCCGTTCGCCGCGTCCGCGAGCTGGGTGAGGGTGGCCACGGGGGCGAACAGCCGCTCGATGCCTTGCCGTTCAAGGAACTCCGCCAGCGCGAACGGGTCCCGCCGGGTCGGTTCGTCGGCGACCACCAGCGTCCCGCCGAAGCAGAGTGTGGAGAAGATCTCATGGAAGGAGAAGTCGAAGCTGACCGCGCACACCTGCGCCGTGCGCAGCCGGTTGCTGCCCGGTCGGGTCCGCTCGTGCCACCACAGCAGGTTGACCAGCGATCGGTGCGTCATCGGGACACCCTTGGGGCGACCGGTCGATCCCGAGGTGAAGATGGTGTACGCCGGACTGTCCAGGTCGACCGGAACCGGTTCGCGTGCCGTGCTTTCCGGGGTTTCCGCGTGTGCTTCCGCCGATGCCACCCACTCGTGGTCGACCACCAGTGTGGTCGCCTCGAACGGTGGAACCCGGTGTCCGTCGGTGACCAGGACCGTGATGTCCGCGTCGTCGGCCAGGCCGCGCAGCCGCTCGTCCGGATCGGCGGGGTCCATCGGCACGTAGCAGCCGCCCGCCTTGAGCACGCCGAGCATCGCCGCGAACAGCTCCGGTCCACGCCGCAGCGCAAGGGCGACAACGGAACCCGGCCCGACACCCACCCCGTGCAACCAACCGGCGATCCGTTGCGCCATCCGGTCGAGTTCCGGGTAGCTCACTTGGCGGTTGCCCACCACCACGGCGGGACGCTCGGTGTGCACGCGCTCGACCAAGCCGTGCACTGTGATCAGCGGCACAGCGGCGCGGTCGACCCGGTCGTTCATGTCCTCAAGCCCCCAACGAACGTGCACGAGCGGCGGGACTGGCCAGCCGCGACCGACAGCGAGGGTGTCAAAGGGCGAAGAAAACTCCCACCCCGGGTTTCGACTATACCTACGGATCGGCCGAGTTCTACTCCCTCGCGAGTGGAACAACTCGGCGATCGCGCGCACCCCTGCCGCACAACCGCCCCGTTGAGGTACTGTCGGTCCCAGTCCCCGTGGAGATGGGGGCCGTTGTTTGGCGCGGGGAGGATCGTTCACAGTGGACCGCACCGACAAATCCGGCAATACCCGCCCGGGGTGTCGGTGCTGGGCCGGTGACGGCGCCTTGTGCGCGACCACCTGGGGTTGACTCACGCGATTTCCCAGCCCGTCGGGGCGGTGCAGCGAGGGGGTTGAATCGGTAGTGGCCAGCGTCGAGACCGTGGGTGTGGTCGGTGCGGGGGTAATGGGGCGGGGCGTGACAATCGCGCTGCGCCAGGCCGGATTCTCGGTCATTCTGGTGGACCGCACCGAGGAAATCCTGGAAGGCGTACAGCGCACGATCGCGCAGGACGCGCGGCTGTACACCCTGCTGTCGCCCAAGACCGCGATCACCGGCGACGAGGTGCTCGCCGGAACGCGATTGCACACCGATCTCGACGCGGTGGCGAAAGCGGATCTGGTAATTGAGAACGCCACCGAGCGGTTCACCGTCAAACGGCCGATCTACCAGCGGCTGGGCGAACTGGTCGCCCCCGGTACGCCGATCGGGGTCAACACCTCGGCCATCCCGATCACCCGGCTCGGCGGGCTCACCGGCAGGCCGGAGGACGTCATCGGCACGCACTTCATGAACCCGGTGCCGCTCAAACCGACCGTCGAGGTCATCCGCGGCAGGCGCACGTCCGAGGAGACCATCGGCCGGATGCGCGAGTTCGTCGACGCGCTGGGCAAGAAGAGTGTGTTGGTCAACGACTCGCCGGGGTTCGTCACCAACCGGGTGATGATGCTGACCGTCAACGAGGCGGTGTTCCTGCTGCACGAGGGCGTCGGCACCGCCGAGGACATCGACCGGCTGTTCGTCGAGTGCTTCGGGCACACGATGGGCCCGCTGGAGACCGCCGACCTGATCGGCCTGGACACCGTGCTGCTGTCCATCGAGGTGCTGCACGACGAGTTCAAGGACAGCAAGTACCGGCCGTGCCCGCTGCTGACCAGCATGGTCGACGCCGGGCTGCACGGGCGCAAGAGCGGGCGGGGATTCTTCGACTACGAGGGGCGCGGGAAATGAGCGAGGACAGCTTGGGCCGGATCCGGGAGTTCGTGCTGGACAACATCACCGAGACCGACCTCGCCGACTCGGATGACATCTTCGAGCGCGGCCTGGTCCGGTCGATGTTCGTGATGCAGTTGGTCGTGTTCGTCGAGCAGGAGTTCGGCATCTCGGTCACCGGAGACGACCTCCAGTTCGACCATTTCCGCAGTGTCGACCGGGTCGACGAACTGGTCAACCGCAAGCTTTCCTCGGTCTGATGTCCACGCTCCTGGTACCGCTGGACCACCCGGTTCCACCCGAATTGGCCCCGGAACTGGCGAAACGGTTGTTCTTCGTGTCCAGCGCGATAACCGAGTTCGACCTCGTCGCCGAGGACGGTGTTATCCGGGCGGTCGAACTGACCCTTTCCGGCGATGTCGTCGAATCCGAGGTCAGCGCGAAGGTCGGGAAGGTCGTGGCCACCGAGGTGCTCACCCAGCGTCCGCTGCCGCCGAAAGTCGTGTGGCGGTCCGCGGTCACCCGGGACGCCTTCGCCGACCCGTTCCCGGAGTTGCTCGCCGCCGACGCCGCGTTCGTCTCCGGCGAGGGCCAGGTCGGGTTCGGCGAGCCGCTGCTGTCCCTTGTGGACTACCTGGACGGCAGGCTGCGCGCGATCGCCTTGGCACTGCCCCGATCCCGCGAGTTCCGCTACCCGACCCTGCTGCCGACCGGGGTGCTCGACCGGTTCGGCTACTTCGGTTCGTTCCCGCAGTTCGCCATGTTCGTCACCCGGCTGCACAACGACATCGAGGTCTACTCCGGTTTCGTCGAACGCTACCGCGATTCCGGGCGGTTGCCCGACGACCTGTTCGCGCGGTGCGCCAACCAGGACTACTGCCTGCCGCCGACGATGTGTTACCACACGTACCACCAGTACACCGGCCGCTCGCTGCCGGAAGACATGGTGGTCACCGCGCGCGGCAAGTCCTTCCGGTACGAATCCCGCTACCACACGAGCATGGAACGCCTGTGGGACTTCACCATCCGCGAGATCGTGTTCCTCGGCGGCGAGGAGTTCGCCACCGGTTGCCGCAACACGGTGATGAGCGCGGCGTACGCGCTGCTGGAAGAACTGGACCTGGTCGGTTTCTGCGAGGTCGCCAACGACCACTTCTTCGGCAACGCGGACACGGCCGGGAAGATCCTGTCCCAGCGGATGATGGAGCTGAAGTTCGAACTCCGCGTCCCGGTCGCGGCGGACCGGACGATCGCCGTCGGCTCGTTCAACCTGCACGGCCACTTCTTCGGTGAGTCCTTCGACATCACCGGCCCGGACGCGACCCCGATCGCCAGCGGCTGCGTCGGCTTCGGCCTGGAGCGGTTGGCGTACGCGTTCCTCTGCCAGCACGGCCCTGACCCGGCGGGGTGGCCCGCCGCCGTCACCGACCGGATGGGAACCACAGGTGCAGCTCAGCACTGACCAGCGCGACAACCAGACCGCGTTCGCCCGCTTCAGCGACGAACGGCTGCTGCCGCACGCCAACGCGTGGGACCGCGCCGAACGCCTCGACGACTCCGTCATCGCCGACCTGGCCGCCGCCCGCTGGCTGGTCCCGACGTTGCCCGCCGAGGCGGGCGGGCAGGCCATGGCCGCCGAGACCTACGGGCTGCTCAGCGAGGAGCTCGGCCGCGGCTGCGGCTCGGTCCGCAACCTCGTGGCCGTGCAGGGCATGGTCGCGCACGCCATCCTCAAGTGGGGCAACGCGGGTCTGCGCGACCGCTGGGCGCCCGCCATCGGCACCGGCGAGGTCATCGGCTCGTTCGCCCTCACCGAACCCGAGGTCGGCAGCGACGCCCGCAACGGCACCACCACCGCCCGCAAGGTCCTCGACGGCTACGAGATCACCGGCACCAAGAAGTGGATCAGTTTCGCCCAGCGGGCAGGCGTGTTCCTGGTCTTCGCCCGGCTCGACGACGACCCGGCCGCGTTCGTGGTGGAGCGCGGCACACCGGGGCTGACGGTGGACCCGATCACCGGTCTGCTCGGTCTGCGCGCGTCCGAACTCGGCGAGATCCGGCTGGACTCGGTGGTCGTCCCGGAGACGAACCTGGTGAGCCACGGTCGGCTCACCTTCGACCTGGTCGCCACCACGTCGTTGGACTACGGCCGCTACAGCACCGCGTACGGCGCGGTCGGGCTGGCGCAGGGGTGTCTCGACGCGAGCCTGGACTACGCCCGCGACCGGGTGCAGTTCTCGGTCCCGCTGGCCGAGCACCAGTTGGTGCGGCGCACGCTCACGGAGATGGTCACCTCGGTCGAGGCCGCTCGGTTGTTGTGCCGCCAGGCCGGTTCCATGCGCGGCTCATCCCACCGCGACGCGGTGCGGCAGACGTTGATCGCCAAGTACTTCGCCACCCGGGCCGCCTACCAGGTGGCCACCGAGGCGGTGCAACTGCACGGTGCCAACGGGGTCGGGCCGGACTACCCGGTCCAGCGGCACCTGCGGGACGCCAAGATCCAGGAGATCATCGAGGGCACCACGCAGATCCAGCAGATCCAGATCGCGGACCTGACCCTGGCCCGGAGCTGACTCACTCGCCCCGGTAGGTGCAGCCGGACGTGCAGGTCTCGCGGACGGTGATCGTGGACAGCGGCAACGCGTCCACGAGCCGGGCCCACAGCCAGCGGGCCAGGATCTCGCTGGTCGGGTTCTCCAGACCGGGGATCTCGTTGAGGTAGTAGTGGTCCAACTCGGCGATGACCGGTTTCACCGCGGCCTTGAGGTCGCCGAAGTCCATCACCCAGCCCGCGACCGGGTCGACCTCGCCGCTGACCTCGACGACCACCCGGTACGAGTGCCCGTGCAGCCGCGCGCACTTGTGGCCGTCGGGCACGTTCGGCAGCCGGTGCGCGGCCTCGAAGGTGAACTCGCGGAAGATGTCCATCAGGCGATCCCCAGGTACTTGTGGGTCTGCAGGCTCAGGTGCCACTGCGGGTTGCGCAGGCAGTACTCGACGGTGGCCTTCGTGTTGGCCTCGACGTCCGGGCCGTCCATGGGCTGCAGCAGGAAGTGCGCGAAGTCCAGGTGCTCGAACCGCTCGGGCGGCGCGTCCGGCTGCGGGTAGACCAGCTTGAGGTCGTGCCCGGAGGTCAGCACGACCGGGGCGGTCGACTTCGGCGACACGCAGATCCAGTCCAGTCCGGGCGGCGCCGGGCGGGTGCCGTTGGTCTCCACAGCGACCTCGAAACCGACCGCGTGCAGGGCGTCGACCGCGGCCTTGTCCAGTTGCAGCAGGGGTTCGCCGCCGGTGCAGACGACGTACGGCCTGCTGCGCGGGTGCGCCTCGCCCGCCCAGGCGGCGGACACGGCGGCGGCCAGGTCGGCGGCGGTGGCGAACCGGCCGCCGCCGGGACCGTCGGTACCGACGAAATCGGTGTCGCAGAAGGTGCAGACGGCCCGGTGCCGGTCCTGCTCCCGGCCGGTCCACAGGTTGCAGCGGCTGAACCGGCAGAACACCGACGGCCTGCCCGCGTGCGTGCCCTCGCCCTGCAGCGTGTAGAAGATCTCCTTGACCAGGTACATCAGCCCAGCGCCGGGTCGGTCAGGCCGAGTTCGGCGAAGCCGCGGCCGCGCAGCAGGCACGAGTCGCAACTGCCGCAGGCGCGGCCGTCGACCGGGTCGTAGCAACTGTGCGTCAGGCCGTAGTCGACGCCGAGTTCCCGGCCGCGGCGAATCGTGTCCGCCTTCGTCAACGCGACCAGCGGCATGTGGATGGTGAGTCTCTGGCTGCCCTCGACCCCGGCCTTGGTGGCCAGGTTCGCCATTCGCTGGTACGCCTCGATGTATTCCGGGCGGCAATCCGGATAACCGCTGTAGTCGAGCGCGCTGACCCCGATGAAGATGTCCTGCGACCCCAGCGTCTCCGCCCAGGCGAGCGCGAAGGACAGGAAAATCGTGTTCCGGGCGGGGACGTAGGTCACCGGGATGTCCTGGGTGACACCGTCCACACTGTCGTGGTGCGGGACGGCGATCGCGTCGTCGGTCAGCGCGGAGCCGCCGAAGACCCGCAGGTCGATGTCGGCGACCACGTGCTGGGCGGCGCCCAGCGACGTGGCGACCCGGGCCGCCGCGTCCAGTTCCACCGAGTGCCGCTGGCCGTAGCGGAAGCTCAGCGCGTAGGTCTCGAAGCCATGGTCAGCCGCGATCGCCAACACCGTCGCCGAGTCCAGACCCCCGCTGAGCAGCACAACCGCCTTCGACTTCGTCTCCGCCACGCCCGTCCAACCCTCGTTTCCCGACCGATTCGTCCAGCCCAGCCTACTCCGGCCGGTCCGAGCGGCCGCGTCGGTGACGGGTGTTCACGCTGGTTAGACTGGGTGGATGCGGGCCTCGCGGGTATTCGTGACCAATCGGGGGAGCGAACACCGGCTCCCCCTGTTCCTGCCGGTGTACCAGCCGCACCGCCAGCACGGCCTGTTGGAGAGCTGGGCGGACGGGCCCACCGTCGACGGTTGCATCGTCAACTCGTATTTCCTCTACAAGCAGCGCGATCTGCGGGAACAGGTGCTGCGGCAGGGCCTGCACGACTACCTCGGCGTCTCCGGGCTGGTCACCACCGATTCCGGCGCGTTCCAGGGCTTCACCCGCAAGCTCTACCTGGACAACCGCGACATCGTCCGGTTCCAGGACCGCATCGGCAGCGACATCCTCGCCCCGCTCGACCTGGTCACCCCGCCCGGCGACTCCCGGTCGGTGGCCGAGGCGAAGCTCACCGCCACCGAGAAGCGGATCAAGCAGGCGCTGGGGCTGGTCGAGCGCGGCATACTGGCGGGGGTCACCCAGGGGGGTCGGTACATGGACCTTCGGCACCGCAGCGTGCGCACCCTCCGCGACTACGGTGTCCGCTACCTCGCGTTGGGCAGCCTGGTGCCGTTCTTCAACCGCAACCACGACATGACCTTCGTCGGGACCGTCGCCAAGGACGCCCGCGAGGTCATCGGGCCGGACGTGCCGATGCACCTCTACGGCGCGGGCGACCCGTGTGAGCTGCCGTTCCTGGTGGCCTGCGGTGTCAACATCTTCGACTCCGCCTCGTACGGCCATTTCGCCCGCGACGGCTGGTACATGACGCCGTACGGCGCGATCCGCGACGCGGGTCCGCTGCGCGCGGGGGAGTACCGCTGCGACTGCCCGGCCTGCGCCGACGAGCCCACCGAGTTCCCCGAGGGCGAGGACCTGTTCCTGCACAACCTGTGGACGATCTGCCACACGATGGACGAGATCAACAAGCGGCTGGACGACGACACCCTCGACGCATACCTGGCCGAGATCCTCGAGGTGCACAGCGCGTGGTTCCCGAACAGCGCGCTGGAGCGGTCCTGGCGCGAGCTGGTGGGCTGAGCCATCAGCGACCTGATGCGGTCCCTCGCGGACGACCTGGCCGGGGACGTGGTCCGGCGCTACCGCATCGAGCACGACCAGGCGGTGGACATGGTGGTCGAGTCGTTCGGTCGTAGCCGGGCCCTGGTCACCGCTGTCGCGGCCGCGGACTCGGTGGAGCAGGTCAAGCGTCTACGCGTATACCGAGACGCCGCGACGACGGCTAAGAAGGAGATCTACCACCACCTCCGCCGGTACCGCCCCGCGGAGTCTTCGGCGTCGGACGCGGTTGATCGACTGGTAGCGCTACCGGTGTCGTCGGACGAGCGCGCCGCCGCTGTGCGGGCCGTGGTGGCCAACCACGTCAGCACGGCCGAACGACTCGGTGAGCTGGACGGGTTCTTCAGCCAACTGTTCGACCACATCGGCCGCCCGGACACGATCGTCGATGTCGGCTGCGGGGTGCTGCCCCTGGTATTCCCCCTTGACGACCCGCCGGTTGGCCAGTTGTGGGCCGTCGACACCGACCCGGAAGCCATCCGCGCTGTCTCCGCCTACGCCCGCGGCGACGAGCGCGTCCACCCCGTGCGCTGGGACCTCACCGAGGACTGGCCCGCGTTGCACGCCCGGGGGTTGCCCAACCGGGTCGACGTCGCGCTGGTGCTGAAGGTGCTCCCGGTGGTGGCCCGACGTGCGCCACAGGCACTCGACGTGCTCGCCCGCACCCCCGCCGACCTGGTCGTGTTCTCCGGGTCCCGCACCGCGATGGCCAAGCGCCAGGACATCGAACGCCGCGAAACCGGGGTGCTGCGCCGCTTCCTGGCCGAGCACGGGTTCACCGAGGTGGGTGAGTTCCGTACCGCCGATGAGGTGTGCCTGGTCGCCCGTCCGGTCGGCTGATCGGAGCGCTCCCCGCGGTTATGCTGGCCTCCCCGACCGCCCACGGAGGCCGCCGTGATCCCGACAATCCGACTCGACGACATCGTGGCCCGCGCACCCGGCACACTGGACACGATCCACGCCGCCACCAGGGAAGTCGGTCTGTTCTATGTGGACGGACTCGACCCCGACCTGCGCACCGAACTCTTCGACGTCTCCCGCCGCTTCTTCGCCTTGCCCGCGGCCGACAAACAAGCCCTGTCAATCGCGAACTCGGCGAACTACCGGGGATATGTTGGCGTGGGCGAGGAAAGCACCAACGGCACGGCCGATCTGAAGGAGTCCTTCGAGTTCGGCAGAGACGCCGAGGCACCGGCGTCCGACAACCCGCCGCCGTACTACCAGATGTACGGCGGGAACCAGTGGCCTTCGCTGCCCGGCTTCCGGGCGGCTCTGGACGCCTATTCCGCTTACCAGGCACGCGTTGGCACGGCGGTCATCGAGGCACTCGCGGCGACGCTGGGCCAGCCACCCGTGTTGGGTACGCCTTCGTCGCCGTTCGGATCGGAACTGTGCTCATTCGCGCGAGTGATCTACTACGCCAACCCAGCCGGATACGCCCGCGAAGAAGCACGGCTCGCCGCGCACACCGACAGCGGGATGGTGACGGTCAGCCTCCAGGACACGCCCGGACTGGAAGTCCTGACGACAGCGGGGGAGTGGCTGGAAGTCCTCCCCCCAGCCGGGTGCTGCGTCGCGTTCACGGGTGAACTGTTGGAGCTGTGGAGCAGCGGGTACTACCGGGCGTGTGTACACCGGGTACACAACCAGGCACTTCGGGGTGACCGGATTTCGTTGATCACGTTCTTCATCCCGGATCTGCGGAGTGTTCTCACACCGTTGACCTCTGCTGATCATGACCGGCTCGCGGCGGCGAGTGTGCCGAGGGGTAATTCTTGGCTGGGGTCGGAGTCTGGGCCGTTCGTGGTGGGGGAACGGGAGTGGGAACGGGTGGGGGAGATCTTTTAGTTGGCTGCGGGGTTCTGGTTGTTCGCGGGGCCTACGCGGCCGAGGACATGCGCGCCAAGATCCTGCTCGTCGACTACGCCTCCCACTCCACCACATCGACCCGCTGCGCGCGGAGATCACCACCGCCTTCGCGGACAGTTGGCCCCGGCCGTCGGCGATCCCGTTCCACTCGACGGTGTCCGCCGAGCTGACCGGCACCCGGGAGTTGACCGCCGACTACTGGTTCACCAACCTGCGCTCCACCGTTCGGTTCGGCGTCGGTCGTAGGGCTTGTGGTCGTTCGTGGGTTTATGGTCGATTGTGGGGCTAGTCGGCAACCCCTTCGGGATCTTTGCACCACCGTGCGCACCAAGGATTCCCTTCAAGCAAGGGGTAACAGTCCCTAGTGGACAGGCGCTCAGACCCTTGGCACGTGGCCAAGCTGACATCAAGATAAGCCCTGACCAGGGAAAATGGCTTAAGTTAGTGGCATTGTGCCTGGGGGTTGGTGGTTGCCCGCGGGCTTCTGGTTGTTTGTGGGGTGTCTGCGGGTTTGTGGTTGCCCACCAGGGTTGTGTTTGTCCGCCAGGGTTGTAGCTGTCCACCGAGGTTGGCAGTTGTCCACAAGGTTTGTGGTTGTTCACAGGGCGAGGTTTGTGGGCGACTGGTGATGGTGATTCCCGGTAGGGTTGATTCGGGGGGTGCTTGGGGCGGTTGATCTTGGAGGGGTCTCTGGGCTTCGGCTTCGCCTCGCTGTTCGGCCTTGTCGCCTGGCGGCGACGCCGGCCACTGGCGCCAGATTAAAGCTGAAGTGCCCGTTGTGGTGAAGTTGTTTTGTTTGGGGCCCCTAGCGGTAGCCTGGGTAAGGCTAAAAGGCGGGGCCACTGGAAAGCGTGGCCTTACCCGCCGGCCGGCTTAGGCCACCGCTCCCCCCAAACAAAACAACTTCACCACAACGGGCGGTTGGGATCGGCGGGTTTCGAGGCGCGCGGTGCCAGAGTGGCGCTTCGTCGATTTCGGGCGGGTTTCGAGGCGCGTGGGTGGGCTGGCGGCCCTTGTCGATGAGGGGCGGGTTTCGAGGCGCGCGGGGCAAGTTCTGTGTGTGTGTGGGTTATCACACGGTGGTGTGGTGGGGGCGCGCGGTGCAGGAGTGGCGCTTCGTCGATGGTTGAGTCGGTGCTGTGGTTGGAGTCTGTTGGCCTTCCGAAAAATGTGCTCCTGCTCCTGCCTCTGTGCCTCTGTGTGGCTAGTGTGCGTCGGCGAATTTGAGGTGGACGCGGTTGCGGGTTTCGGTGTAGAGGCGGTCGATTTGGGTGATGTCGGTGCAGTCGTAGAAGGCGTCGTAGCAGTAGAGCCAGTGGACGCGGTTGGCTTTGGAGCCGTTGCGTGGGGGGATGTGTTGGCCTTCTTGGAGGTACTTCTGTTCGAAGCTGAACTCGGGTTGGGCGTGGACCCAGGATAGGCCGTCGAGTTCGGTGAAGGTGCCGGATTGGTGGGCGTTGACGAAGACGCCGAGGGTGAAGCCGTCGCGGCCGTGGAAGTGGGCGGGCATGGGGTCGCCGACCATGAGGGTGAAGCGGAGTTGGCGGGTGTCGATGCCGAACCAGTTGTCCAGGGTCTTGGGGACGGCGCCGCCGCCGAGGCGGGGGTTGAGCTCGATCATGTGGACGCGGTCGCCGTCCCACTTGAACTCGATGTGGACGAAGGTGTCGTCGACGCCGAGGCGGGTGATGGCGTCCTGCATGACGGTGTGGATGGTGGCGTGTTCGGCCTCGGTGAGGAACGGGGTGGGGCACAGGTTCGCGGTCTCGAACCGGTAGGCGCCGTCGGAGTCCCAGAAGTACTTCTCCTGGGTGAGCAGGCTGGTGAGCTCCCCGTGTTGGACGAACGCCTCCAGGGACAGCTCGCGGCCGGTCACGTACTCCTCGACGAGCAGTTGGGTGCGCGGGTCCCACAGCCTGCCGTCGTCGGTGCCGTAGGTGTGGATGTTGCTGTCCTCGGCGAGCTGGGTGAACACGGTGGAGATGAGGTCGTAGCCGGTTTCGGCGTCCTCGACGAACTCGACGTACGAGCCGCCGCTGCCCCAGATCGGTTTGACGACGAACGGGTAGCCCAGGTCCGCGCCGAGCTCGGTGACCAGCGCACGGCTCAGGTCGTCGCGGTTGATGACGCGGGCCCTGGTGGGCAGGGTGTCGGCGAGCACCTCGCGCAGCAGGGGTTTGATGCGGCAGTTGAGCTGGCCGCGTTTGCCGGGGAAGGTGATGCCGAGCCGGTCGGACACGCCGAGCTGCATGTGCCACACGAGGTCGTTCAGCGTGACCCAGTTGGCCAGTTTTCCCCGGTACGGGGTCAGGACCTCGGTGACGGCGTCGGTCGAGTACACGTCGGCGCAGGCCACGACCAGGTCGGCCTTGCCGGTGTAGCGCTCGACCATCTCCGGCCGGGCCAGCACCAGCGAGCGCAACCCCATGTCGCGCAGCAGGCCGCAGCGGATCTCGACCTCGCCGAAGCTCTCCAGGCCGGGCAGCGCGACATCGACGTAGTACGCCTCGGCCGCCGCTCCCGACGTTCCCGTGCGGTCCTGCATCTCTCACCCCTGTTGACTCGATCGACCGCGCGCACCAGGGGACGTGACCTGCGCGTCGACTGGACGAAGTCGACCCGCAACGCCGCGAGAGCCCCCGATCGCGCTCATGCGTCTGGGTCGATCCTAGTGCGGTTGGCGGGCGATTGCGAACAACAGCAACGAGTTCTCAGCAAAAGGTGGCGAAATCCAACCCATCCAGCGATGTGGTCACTGAGTGTGCGGGCTCCCCATACACGACTGTGGCGATCCGCGCCAGCGTGCGCTGTACTTCGCTTGCGGGGAGCCGAACCGGGCCGTACTGGCGGCCGAAGGGCTTGTACAGCAACCGTACTGGCGCGTCTACGCGCGGAATCCGGTAGTCCACAGCCAACTCCGCGAACCCCACCGCCCGGAAAGGACCTGGTTCTGTCTCCATGCCGAGCTCGACGTACCAACCGCGCGCGGTTGGGCTATCGCGGAGGAACTGACACTCCACCCTCGCGACAAGAGCGCGGAACTGCCCACGCAACTGCCCATCCAGCGTCACGTACCCGCACAGTCCGGCCGTCTCCAACGTGAACAGCGACGCCATGCCCTCGACGACGTCACCGTCCTCGTACAACAACCCCCACAGGTGATAGCCGGTTACCTCCGTCAACGCGCGGTCGAACTCGGGCTCGTCCACTGCCAACTCGCTACCGTCGAACGCCTTCCGGTAGCAGGCCAGCACGGCGGGCAACTGCGGGTCGTGCGGTCCAGCTACGTCGTACACGCGTAGTGGCGAGTCGAGTCCAACGTACGCTGACAAGGACAACGTCGGCACGTGCGCCACTTCGCGCAGGTAGGTCGCCATGTCCTGGTATTCGGGACTGCTGCCAGGGTCATCGATGCGCATGGCCCACCGCAGGTACTCGTGGACCGCCGCCCGCACAGTGTCCGACTCCACCACATCGGCCTGGGGGAACGACTTGACGATGAGCAGGAGGTTCGTCACCGGCTCTTGGCCCTCTGACAAGGCGGGCTGCACATAGGGGAAGTCCAGACCCCGGTAGCCCCAACGCCCCCAGATCAACACCCGCGCGACCGGGTCCAGGTTGTCCGCTACATCGGATGGTGCCCGGGGATCGTTCACCTCTGCGATGACGTGCCCGAGCGGTATGCCCTTACCCGCGCGGGCATCCTTGTCCAGCAGGCGTTCGGTTTCCGTCAAGAGTGCTCGACCGGTCCCACCCCGCCGCGCGTCCGGTAGCACCATCAGGAACTCGATGACCCCGACGTTCGGCTCCGACAGGTAGTCGGACACCGAACAACCGACAGGGCTACCGTCGCGGACAGCCAGCACGATGTGGTAGCTGTTTGGCCCGTACCAGCCCTCTTCGCGAAGACGGAGGTACTCGACCATGTTCTCCAGCGACTCACGCTCGTCCGGGTCGGGAAACTCCTTCTCGTAGTGGTCGTGGTAGAACGCGGTCAGCCGCGCGAGGTCCTGCGGCCCGTAGGTGAGGTCGTGGAACTCGATCGTCATGCCTTGGCCACCTGCGACAGGTAAGAGGTAAGAACCTCCGGCAGCTTGCACGCCGCGTAGTCCTCACGCTCCAGCACCGTAGGCAGCGCTTGACGCACGCGGCCAGCGAACCCACGTGCCTTCAGCGACTCCAGCCACTCTTCGTTGAACAGCATCTCCTTGACAGACTCCCCATGCGGCGGTGCGAACTCGACGGGCTTACCGCATCCACACTCGTCTATCGCGCAGGCGAAGCTGAGCGTGACGTTCGGCTTGGCTGCCAGGATCGTTTCCACCGACGCGCGGATCTTCGTCACCAGTTGGCACTTGAGCATGGAGTAGGTGACCTCGTCCGCCACGTTGCCGTGTTCGAAGAAGGTCAGCATGTTCCGCCACTGCTCCAACGGCTGCGGTGAGCCGTTCGGGCCGCCTACAACCAGGATCGCCCAGATGTACGCCGAGTAGTACCGCCGGGGCCGCGCCCCCACCGGTCCACCCGCCTGTTGGATCTGCTTGGTGACCTCCAAGACCAGCTCACCCTGCCCGAGCGAGGCGTGGTCCTCGTCGCCGTGGCTGTTCTGCGGCTGCTGCGCCGCGCACAGGTCCTCCGGATCGATGGTGGTGGCGTTCTTCAACACGCCGATCACCACCGACCGCACCGCCAGCGTCGTGTACCCGCCCCGGACCTTGCGCATCGGGATCTCGCGGGCCTCGCCGGACGGGGTGGCGAGCGTGATCGAGTTGTTCTCGTCGCCGTAGCCGAACTGCGCCAGCTTCTGCCCGACCCAGCGGTCGCAGGTGCCGAACGGCGCGCTCGGCCCCCACGACGCCCAGCAGGTGAACAGGTTGGCCTGGAACGCCCGCAGGTCCTCCAGCCCGTTGTCCGCGCCCAGCATGACCTGGCCGTACCCGTCGATCGACTTCACCCAGTCCTCGTCGAACCGGGACAGCAGGCCGGACAGCAGGTGCAGCGGGGCGACGAACCCCTCCTCCACCCGGATGGTGGACTGGAACACCTCCGGCGCCGGGTCGATCAGCGAGTTGCCCGCCTTGCGGACCCGGAAGTACCGGACGATGTCCGCCTCGGCCCTGGCGATGTCGAAGCAGGTGGGCACCGTGATCAGCGCGCCGCTGGCGCCCTTCATCAGCTCGCCGAGCTGGGCGCGGGTCCGGGCGTGCCAGGCGCGCTGGTCCGCCCGGAACCCGCGCAGCGCGGCCCGGTACTCCGATCGGTGTCGGTACTCGTATTTGTCCGGTTTGGTCGGCCGCGGGTGCAGCAGTTCCGACTCGGCCCGCATGCAGGCCGCCCGGTACAGCTCCTTGCGGGTGAGCCCGAAGCCGAAGAACCCGATCACCGCCGCGGTCGCGCGCAGCACCCGGGACACCCGGAACCGCCGGTGCACGGTGCGGTTGAGCAGTCGGATCGCCGGTCGCACGTACAGGAAGACGAACAGCAGCCCGGCGATCACCGGCAGGCCGATCTGGAAGAAACTGTTGACGAATTCCACCACAGCGGCCTCCGCGCACCTGGACCGGATGATCAACCGTACCCCGTGGTGGCGGCGGGTCCAGGTCAATTCCAGGACACTCCCAGCATCTTGTGGCGCAATTGTGGCCGGGTGAACAATTGCCGGGAAATCGCTGGGTTCCGGTGGCTATCGCGGGTCGATCGGCACCCGCGCGGGTTGCCGCGCCTCGATCTCGGCGGCCGCCGAGAGGCACAGGTCCTCGCGGTACCGCGGTCCGATCAGTTGCACCACCGGGGGCGCTGCGCCGTCGATGTCGACGGGGAGCGCGACGGCGGGCAGGCCGAGCAGGTTGACCGCGACCGCCATCCGCATCGACGCCGGAAAGCCCGCCAACCAGGCCGGATCCAGGTCGACACCGACCGGGAACGCCGGGTGGGTGCGCACCGGGGCGAGCACCAGCGGGGTCCCGGACATCCACTCGTCCCAGGTTCGCGCGATCTCGGCCCGCTCGGCCATCGGGTCGACCGAGTGCTCGCCTTGGGCCTCGGTCCAGACCGGCTCGAAAGTCGCCCAAAACCTGGCGAATTCGACGGAAGTGACCGTTTCGACCGGTGTTTTCCGGTCGTGGATCCGGCCGAACCGGCTCATGATCTGCGTGTGCAGTTCGGCTGCTCGCTCTAACGCGGGCACCGGGTGTTCCTCGACGACATAACCGGCATCGATGAGCAACTCGGCTGCCTTGTGCAGAGCACGGGCAATGCCCGCGTCCACGTTGAGTCCACTGGCCAGGTACACGCGTTTCGGCAGCGGTGGACCGTCCAGCGGGGTGCCCACCATGTGTTCGAACACCATCCGCAGGTCGCGCACCTCGCGGGCGATGGGGCCGTGCGTTGTCAGCAGTTGGAACGCGAAGGGCGCCGTCTCCGTGATCGGTACGCGTCCCAACGACGGCTTCAACGCGGCCACACCACAACACTGGGCGGGCCAGCGCAACGAGCCCGCGCCGTCGTTGCCCAACCCGATCGGCACCATCCCGGCCGCGACGGCGGCCGCGTCACCGCCGCTGGAGCCACCCGCCGTCAACGTCGCGTCCCACGGGTTCCGGGTCGGGCCGTGGATGTCGTTGGCGGTGTGCCAACGCATGCCGAACTCCGGCATGTTGGTGCGGCCCAACACTGTCGCACCCGCCGCTCTCACTCGCGCGATGTGCTCCGCGTCGCGCTCGGCGGGCTGTCCACGCACGACACCGAACGTGCTCGCCATGCCTGCGACATCGATGTTCACCTTGACCGTGACCGGAATCCCGGCCGGTACCTCGTCCGGCACGTCGACGATCGCGTTCACCGCCGGGTTCACCTGCTCCACCCGGCGCTGGTGGCTGTCGACCACCTCCCTGGCCGACACCGCGCCCGCGCGGACCAGGTCGACCAGCCGCCACGCGGGCATTTCCCAGAGTTCCACCATGATCTCCTCCCGTTGATCACCGCAGAAGCTAGGGCGCCGCCGGGAAAAACTGCAGTCTTGTTCTTCTCGCCGGGCTCAGCCGTAATCCGATCGGGTGGACCGCGCGCCGCCGTCCGCCGGAGCCGCCGGAACTGTCGGTGCCCCGGGTGAACCTGGTCCCGGAAACGAACCGAGGGGGAGACATGGGGAAGAAGCAACCCGCCGCCACGCCGCTGGCCGAACTGTCGGTACCGGTGTGGTTCGGGCACGCGGACGAGGTGATCGGCGCCGGTCTGTGGCGGTTGGCGCGATCGCTGCCCGCCGCACTGGGTTTGGTGGCGCGCACGGGCTGGCGGGCGGACAAGACGGCCATGCTGGTGGCTTTCGCAGGCCAGGTCGTGTCCGGCCTGGTGACCGCGCTCGGCCTGTTCGCCGTCACCGGCGTGCTGACCTCGCTGTTCGTCACCGGGCCGACGCCGCAGCGGCTGCTCGCGGCGGCTCCCGCCCTGGTCGCGCTGGTAGCCGCGTACGCGACGAAGGGGCTGGCCGACACGGCGGTGTCCTGGGCGACCGAGCGGCTCAGCCCCAAGGTCCGGCACCGGATCGAGCGGGAGCTCGCCGTGGCCGTCTCCCGGATCGACCTGGTCACCTTCGACGAGCCGGACTTCCACGACGACTTCGAACGGTCCCGGTACGGCGGCATGGACGCCATCGACTCCGCCACCTACCAGGCCGCGGTCGTCGTCGGCGGGTTGATCTCGTTGGCCGCCACCGCCACCACGGCCGCGTTCCTGCACCCGCTGCTGCTGCCGGTCCTCCTGCTGTCGGTCGTCCCGGAAACCTGGGCGACCCTGCGCAACGCCCGGCTGGAGTACCAGTTCCTGGTCACCATGATCGAGACCCGGCGGCGCCGGTCGCTGGTCACCGACCTGTTGGCGCACAAGGAGTCCGCGGCCGAGGTGCGGGCCTTCGGGGCGCAGGATTTCCTGCTCGCCGAGCACGACCGGCACTCGACCGTGATGGAGCGCGCCCAGGTCGCCCTTGGCGCACGGCAAACCCAGGTCGCGCTGGTCGGCCGCGCCCTGTCCGGCACGGGGATCGCCCTCGCCTACGCAACGCTCGGCTGGTTGCTGTACTCCGGCGCCACGCCGCTGGCCGTCGCGGGCGCCGCGCTGCTGGCCATCCGCACCGTGCGGTCATCGCTCACCCAGGTCGTGCTCGCCGCGAACCGGCTGTTCGAGAAGTCGCTCTACATCGCCGACCTGCGGGTATTCCTCGCGCACGCCGCGAACCACACCCGGCCGCTGGTCGGCGCGGCCGCACCCGTCGATCCGGCGGTCATCTCCGTGCGTGGACTGTCGTTCAGCTACCCCGGTGCCACCCGGCCTGTGCTGACCGACGTCGACCTGACCATCCGGCGCGGGCAGGTGATCGCCCTGGTCGGCGAGAACGGCTCGGGCAAGTCCACCCTCGCCAAGCTGCTCGCCGGTCTCTACCAGCCGACCAGCGGGGTGATCACCTGGGACGACGTCGACCTTGCCACGGTCGATCCGGGCTCGGTGGCGGACGCGGTCGCCGCCGTCATGCAGGAGCCGACCCGGTGGCCGCTCACCGCCCGGCACGCCGTGACCCTCGGCCGTCCCGACCGATTAGACCCCGACGGGCACCACCTGGTCCGGGCGGCTCGCGACTCCGGTGCCGACGCCGTCGTCGCCACCCTCCGGCACGGCTGGGACTCGTTGCTCACCACCCGCTTCCGCGACGGGCACGACCTGTCCGGCGGCCAGTGGCAGCGCCTCAGCGTCGCCCGCGCCCTCTACCGGGACGCGCCGGTGCTGATCTGCGACGAACCCACCGCCGCCCTCGACGCCCGCGCCGAGGCCGCCGTCTACGAGTCCCTGCGCACCCTGCACACCGGCCGCACCGTCGTCCTCATCACCCACCGACTCGCCTCCATCCGACACGCCGACCTCATCGTGGTCCTCCACCAGGGCCGCGTCCTCAACACCGGAACCCACCACGACCTGATGACCACCACCCCCCACTACGCCGACCTCTACAACCTCCAAGCCGCCTCCTACCGCGACGACCCGGCCGACCAAGCACCCTTGTCCAGTTCATGACCCGCAGCCTCGAAGCCCGACGGGCTGGACTGGTGTTGCGGGTCATGACGTTGGTGATGGTTGGTTGGGCCTGAGACGAGGGGACGGGTCTTTCGGAGGCAGGATGCAACTGCGACCAACACATCCGCCGACCGGACAGACCCGTCCGTGCTCCACCGTGACGGCCCCGCTGTCGGTCGAGGGCCGCCACACCGCCTGGTCCGACGCTGCCGCACCCGCCCGATCGCCCATGTCGCCGCCGAGACGGGTGTCTCCCGCCGATGCGCCTGCAAGTGGGTCAACCGCTATCGCCGCTTCGG
>NZ_AXWW01000023.1 GCF_000482865.1 Actinokineospora inagensis DSM 44258
CACCTCCTCCCAAGGCCGCACCGCAATCTCCGGTACCTCGTCGACCCACCACCCGGTCAACGTGTCGCCGATGTCGTCCAACGCCGCGGCGACCAACCGTGAACCGCGGTCATCCGCCGGACAAGGTTTCCCCGACAACTCAGCGGGAGACACCCTCAGCGCCTCGGCGAGGCCCTCCACCAGGCTTCGCTTCTCCACCGCACGACGACCGTGCTCGATCATGCTGAGGTAAGACTGCGAGATCCCCGCCAGGCCGGCCGTGACCGACATCGTCATACCCCGCCGCACCCGAATCTCACGGACACGACGACCAATACCCGGATCCTCAACCGTCACGCCTTCCCAGGTGTGCGATCCGCCGACCAGCCCGTGCGCGAACTCCGCCTCCGACCACAGGCACCACCAGCCTACACGGCGCAGTTTCCCCAGGTCATTACTGAATGTAGCGCAGGACGACGCCTGACCGTCAGTAGCCCAGGTCGGGTTTGTAGCGGTTGAGCAGGGGTTTGCCGTCGAGCCAGTGGCGGAGGTTGGTGCAGAAGAGGGTAGTGATGAGGGTGTTTTCGTTGGCGGCGGTGGAGGCTGAGTGGGGGGACACGAGCACGTTGGGCAGGTCCCATAGCGGTGAGTTGTCTGGTAGGGGCTCCACTGTGGCGACGTCCAGTGCTGCGCCCCGGAGGGCGCCGGTGGACAGGGCAGTGATCAATGCGGGTTCGTCTACGACCTGGCCGCGGGCGATGTTGACGACCACGGCGTCCGGTTTGAGGGCAGCGAGTTCCGTGGCGCCCAGTAGGCCCTCGGTGTCGGGGGTGAGTGGGCAGGCCAGTACGACCGCGTCCACGGTGGGTAGCACTGGTCCGATCGCGTCGAAGGTGACCACTTGGGACACTCCGGGCGCGCTGGCGGTGCCGCCGGGTCGGACCGCGGCGACCACCTCCACGCCGAGGCCGGCCAGTACGGTCGCGGTGTGTCGGCCGACTGCGCCCAGGCCGACTATCAGTACGCGTTGGCCGGTCAGGGTTCGGCTTGTGTAGCGGCTCCAGCGGTGTTCGGCTTGCCAGGCCTGGAGCTGCGGCACGTCTTTGACGAAGTGCAGCAGGCCGGTCAGCACGAACTCGGCCAGTGGGGCGGCGTGCACGCCCGCTGCCGTCGTCACGACGACCTTCGACAGGTCCAGGGGGAAGCGGTCGGTGAACCTGCCCAGGCCCGCGCTGGTTCCCTGGATCCAGCGCAGGAGCGGGAAGTTCGTGTTGATCTGGGCGGGGGCGCGGCGGTCGAAGTCGAAGGCGATTTCGGCCGATGAGGTCAGGTCGAACCACCGTGCTTGTTGGGCGTCGGTCAGTTCCGGCAGCACGCCGACGTGATCGCCCGCGTAGGCGGGGACGGGCAGCAAGTCGGGTTCGTACAGCACTTCCACCCGGGGGTCGACGGCCGCGATGCGGGCCACCAGTTCGGGTTCGAGCGGGGAGCAGATCACCACCCTGGTCACGAGACCTCCTTCGCGGCGCCGTTGAGCGCGTCGACCATGCGGTCCAGTGCGGCCGACCACCCGGCTTCCTCCCGGGCATAACACACCCGGAACCGGCCGTGGCCGGACGGGCCGAACTGGTACCCGGGGCTCACAACCACCCCAGCTCGCTCCTGCAACGCCCGCGCCACCGCCACGTCGTCCAGGCCCAGCGCCGAGACGTCCGGCCAGAGGTACGCGGTGCCCGCGCCGGGGCGCACGACCAGGCCCTCGACCCGGCGCAGCCGATCCGTGGTCAGCTCCCGCAACGCGGCCAACTCCGTGACGCGGGTGCGCACGAACTCCACGTCGTCGACCAGCCAGCGGGTCAGCACGTGCTGGGCGTACGCGGGCGCGCGCAGGCACGAGATCGCCATGACCTGTTCGATGGCGTCCACCACGTCGGCCGGGCCGATCGCGACGCCCACCCGGTAGCCGCTCAGCGATTCCGTCTTCGACCCGCCGAGCAGTGTGACCGTCCGCGCCGCCATCCCTGGTTCGGCCGCGAGGTGGGTGTACGGGACGTCGTCGTAGACCAGCCTGCAGTACAGCTCGTCCACGACCACCAGGAAGTCGTGCCGCACAGCGAGAGCGGCCAGCCCGCGCACGGTCTCGGGTGTGTACACCGTTCCCGTGGGGTTGTTCGGGTTCGACGTGAGCACCAGCTTCACGCCCTCGCGCGCCACAGCCTCCAGCGCGACCAGGTCCAATTGCGGTCCGGCGGGGTGCTCGACCATGCCCACGCGCACCACCCGCGCGCCCAGGAACCGCAGCATCCGCTCCACGAACAGGTACTCCGGATCGGCCAGCGCCACCACGTCGCCGGAGTCGACCAGGGCGGCGAGGGTGGCGAACAGACCGCCCTGGGTGCCGGTGGTGATGACGATCTCGCGGTCCGGGTCGACGTCGACGCCGAGCAGGCCGGACACCGAGCGAGCGCACGCCGCCCGCACGGCCGCGTTACCCCGGTAGCCGGTGTAGGCGAGTTCGCCGTCGGTCGCCGCGTCGGTGAACGCGGGCAGCGCCCACGGCGGCGGCGGGAAGCGGACGGTGTCGAAGTGGGTGGTGTCGAGCAGGCCGTGTCCGGCGCCGTCCAGCCGCAGGCCCAGGTCCGCCTCCCGCACGGACATGCCGAGCGTGTCCGCCCGCTCCGGCAGGTGCGTCCGCAGCACCCGCCGCGATTCGACGGTGTGACGGGTTGCCGCCATGTCGGTGTCTCCCTCTGCAGTCGTCTGGTTCGCCTCGGCCGGGTTCACGGCTCCGCCCAGTGGCAGGCCACGCCGCCGAGCAACGCGGGGACCTCACCGGAGCACCGCGCGCGCTGCGCGTCGGTCAGCTCCGCCAGGTACTTCGGGCACCGGGTGCGGAACCGGCACCCGGACGGCGGGTGCGCCGGGCTGGGCACGTCGCCGGTCAGCACGATCCGTTCCCTGGCCCGCTCCGCGCGCGGGTCGGGCAGCGGCACCGCCGACACGAGCGCCCGCGTGTACGGGTGGCGCGGGCGGTCGAACACCGCGTCGCGGTCGCCGGTCTCCACCACGCGCCCCAGGTAGAGCACGGCCACCCGGTCGGCGATGTGCCGCACCACCGACAGGTCGTGCGCGATGAACAGGTACGCCAGGCCCAGCGCGTCCCGCAGGTCCTCCAGCAGGTTGATCACGTCGGCCTGCACGGACACGTCCAACGCGGACACCGGCTCGTCGAGCACCAGCACCCGGGGCCGCAGCGCCAGGGCGCGGGCGATGCCGATGCGCTGGCGCTGCCCGCCGGAGAACTCGTGCGGGTAGCGCTCGGACCGTGCGCCGGACAGCCCGACCGACCGCAGCAGCTCCAGCGCCCGAGCCCTGGCCTCGCGGCGGCCGGTCCCGTTGACCCGCAGCGGTTCGGCGACCAGTTCCGCCGCGGTCATCCTCGGGTCCAGCGAGTTCGTCGGGTCCTGGAAGACGATCTGCAGGTCGCGGGCGTGCCCACGGCGCGAGAGCGGTTCGCCGTCGAGCAGCACCCGCCCGCCGGTCGGGTCTTCCAGGGACATCAGCAGCTTCGCGATGGTCGACTTGCCCGAGCCGGACTCGCCGACCAACCCCAGCGTCTCCCCCGCCGACAACTCGAACGACACGTCGCACACCGCGTGCAGCTCACCCCGGTCGCGGCGGAACAGGCCGCCGCCGCGCACCCGGTAGTGCTTGACCAGGCTAGCCGCGGTCACAATCGGCGCGGCAACTGTCGGTGTGGTGATGATCGGTGTGGCCTGCTCGGCGACCGGCGCGTCCGGCGGCGGGGGTGCGGGGCGCGGTGGGAACACGTCCTGCGGCCGCTTGCCGACGAGGTCGGCGCTGAAGTGGCAGGCGGCCAGGTGCTCGCCGTCGACCGATGCCAGCGGGGGCTCCTCGGTGCGGCACAGGTCGGTGGCCAGCGGGCAGCGCGGCGCGAACGCGCACCCGGTGATCGGCCGGTCCAGCGGCGGCGGGGTGCCCGCGATGGGGGTGAGCCGCGCCTGCTGCCTGCCGTCGAGCCGGGGCAGGCTGCCCAGCAGGCCCAGTGTGTACGGCATGCGCGGCGAGTAGAAGACCTCCTCGACGGTGCCGGACTCGACGACCTTGCCCGCGTACATCACGACCACCCGGTCGGCCTGCCCGGCGACCACGCCGAGGTCGTGGGTGATCAGCACGGTCGCCGCGCCGGTCTGTTCCCGGGCGGTGCGCAGCGCGTCGAGGACCTGGGCCTGGATCGTCACGTCCAGCGCGGTGGTGGGTTCGTCGGCGATGATCACGTCCGGGTCGTCGGCCATCGCGATGGCGATCACCACGCGTTGGCGCATCCCGCCGGAGAACTCGTGCGGGTAGTCCGCGATCCGTTCCCGCGCGTTCGGGATGCCCACCACCTCAAGCAACTCGATCGCGCGCTCGACGGCCTCGTCGCGACCCAGTTCCGGGTGGTGCGCCCGCACCGCCTCGGCGACCTGGAAACCCACCGAGTACACCGGGTTCAGCGCCGAGAGCGAGTCCTGGAAGACCATCGCCACCGACCGGCCGCGCACCGCCGCGAGCTCGTCGTCGCGCAGGCCGAGCAGTTCCCGGTCGTGGACCCGGACCGAACCGCCGACCTCGGCCCCGAGCGGTAGCAGCCCCATCACCGCCAGCGCGGTCGCGGACTTGCCGCACCCGGACTCGCCGACCACGCCCAGCACCTCCCCCGGCCGCAGCGACCAGGACACGCCGCGCACGGCCGTGACGCGACCGCGCTCGTCGGGGAAGGACACGGTGAGGTCCCGGACGCCGAGCACCTCGGCCACCACGCCGCTCATCGCCTGCTCCTGGACCTGGTGTTGTCGAAGGCGTCGCGCAGGCCGTCGCCGGTGAAGTTGACGCTCAGCGCGATGAGCACGATGAACAGGCCGGGGAAGTAGAACAGCCACGGCCGGGTGGACACCGCGGTCTGGTTCTGGCTGACCAGCAGGCCCAGCGAGGTGTCCGGCGGGCGGACGCCGAACCCGATGAACGACAGCGCCGTCTCGGCCAGGATCGCGACCGCGACGATGATGGTCACCGCCACGATGATCGTGCCCAGCGCGTTCGGCAGCACGTGCCGGAAGATGATCCGCCACGAACCCGCGCCGAACGTGCGCGCGGCGGCGATGAACTCCCGCTCGCGCAACGAGAGCACCAGGCCGCGCACCAACCTGGCCACGTACGGCCAGGTGAGCGCGGCGAGCACCAGCCCGATCAGCAACCAGCCCTGGCTGGACGCGCCGACGTTGTTGGCCAGCACCGCCGCGACCGCGATCGCCGGGAAGATCAGCACCAGGTCGGCGATCCGCATCAGCACCGTGTCGACCTTGCCGCCGTGCAGGCCCGCGACCGCGCCCCACACGCTGCCGAACACCCCGGACACCGCCGCCACGAACAGCGCGATCTCGACCGACCGCTGGGTGCCGCGCAGCACCTGGGCCAGCAGGTCGTAGCCGGTGGCGTCGGTACCGAACGGGTGCCGGGCCGATGGCGGCTGGGAGTTGTCGGGGGTGTAGACGTCGTAGGAGTAGTGCCACAGCGCGCCGCCGACGAAGGCCAGCAGCACCAGCAGTACGAACACGACCAGGCTGACCGTCGCCAGCCGGTGCCGGAGGAACCGGCGCACCACCAGCCGCCACCGGGGCGTCGCGGTGGACAACTCCCCGTCCGCGGGCGCGTACGCGATCTCAACCAAGGCGGACCCTCCTGTCCAGCACGGCGTAGAGCAGGTCGGCGATGAGGTTGAACAGCACGACGATCACCGAGACCAGCAGCAACCACGCCATGACGGCGTAGATGTCCTTGTCCCGCACCGCGGACAGCAGGAACGAGCCCATGCCGCGCCACTGGAACACGGTCTCGGTGACCACCGCGCCGGAGAACAGCACGGCCAGGTCGAGCGCCACCACCGTGGTCAGCGGCACCAGCGCGGTGCGCAGCGCGTGGCGGATGAGCACGGTGCGCCGCTTGAGGCCCTTGGCGCGGGCCAGCCGCACGTAGTCGCTGTCCTGCACCTCGATCATGGACGACCGGACGAACCGGCTCCACGGCGCGAAGGCGGTCATGGCCAGCACGACCGTCGGGAGCACCAAGTGGCCCAGCACGTCCCACACCGTGGGCCAGAACCCGGTCGGCGGGGGGATCGAGGCCTCGCCGACCGTGTAGACGAGCGTGGCGCCGGTCGCCTGGTTGAGGTCGATCGCCTGCTGCTTGAGCAGGATCGCGAACCAGAAGGCGGGCATCGACAGCAGCAGGAACCCGATGGCGGTGAACACGTAGTCCACTGTGGAGTACCGCTTCACCGCGCTCACCACACCGACCAGCAGGGCCAGCGTCAGCGCCAGCAGCACGGCGAGGGTGACCAGCCGGGCCGACACGAGCAGCCTCGGCCAGATCTCCGCGCCGATGTCGATCTTCTTGACCGACGGACCCCAGTCACCGCCGAGGATGCCGGTCAGCCAGTGCCAGTAGCGCTCCAGCACGGGCTGGTCGAGCCGCATCCGGTGCGCCTCGGCGGCCAGGACGGCCGGGGGCACCGGCGGCTGCTTGGCCTTGAGGTCGCCGAGCGGGTCACCGGACGCGCTGACCATGATGAACGTGATGAACGAGCCGACCAGCACGATCGGGACCGAGTGCAGCAACCGCCGCAGCACGTAAGCCAACATCGTCGCCCTGCCTTCCCTGGCGTGGCGCGGACTCCGCGGCCCGCGCCACGCTGCTGTCAACCGTTGTCCGTCAACCCGTGAAGCCCCACTCGCCACCGTTGTACGGCGGCCCGAAGTAGGTGCCGTTGGCCCGGACGTTGACCAGGTTCGCCTTGTACACCAACAGGTCCGGCACCTGGTAGAGCGGCAGGATGTAGGCGTCCTTGGTCAGTTGGGCGTCCACCCCGTTGAGGTACTCGGCGACCTGTGTCTCGTCGGTGGCACCCAAAGCCTTGGTGAGCAGGTCGTCCACCACCGGGCTGGAGTAGCCGCCGAAGTTCAGGCCCGCCTTGGTCATGAACGCCTGGGAGTACTGGGAGGCCAGGAAGGTCTGGCCGATCCAGCCCATCGCGAACAGGTCGAAGTCCTTGCCCGCCTGGTGGGTCACGGTCGCGCCGACCGAGTCGGTGGTCTGCACGTCCACCGTCACCCCGAGCTTCTTGGCCGTGTCGGCGAACAACTGGCACACCGTCTGCAGGATCTGGTTGTTCTGGATGTAGCGCATGGTCAGCGTCGGCACCGGCACGCCCTTGGGGTCGACCAGCTTGCCGCCGTCGATCTTGTAGCCCGCGTCGGTGAGCATCGACGTCGCCTTGGCGACATCACCGGTGCCCAGGGTGTCCAGGTTGTCCTTGTACCCGGGTTGCTGCGGCACGTAGATCCGGTTGCGCAGCGGTTGGGCGTCCGAGGTGAGCTGACCGACGGTCTTCTGGATGGTCTGCCCGACGTCCATCGCGGTGAACAGAGCCTTGCGCAGCACCGGGTCCTGCATCGCCGGGTTGTTCAGGTTCGGCAGGATCATCTGCTTGCGCAGCCCCTGCACGAGCTGGTACCTCACCCCGCTGAGGGCCTGCACGTTGCGCAGCAGGTCCACCTGCGGATCGGGGTTGATGACCTGGACCTCGTTGTTCTGCAACGCGGGCACCTCCTGCGAGGTGTCGGTGATGACGCGGAACACCAGGCTGTCCAACGTGACCGGCTTGCCCCACCACTTCGGGTTGGGCACCAGCGTCGCGGCCTGGTTGGTCTGCCAGGACTTGAAGATGAACGGGCCGCCGGACCAGTCGGGGAACGAGTCCTTGTAGCGGAACCCGTCGTTGAACGACTTGGCCAGGCCGTCGGGGGTGCCGTCGTCGCCGAGTTTGTGGGCGACGTGCGCGGGCAGGATCGGGCCGAACAACGACTTCCAGTCGCCGAAGGGCTGGCTCAGCGTCACGGTGACCGTGCGGCCGTCGTCCGAACCGACCAGCGAGGTGATGTGGTCGTAGCCCATGGTGGAGGCGACCTCGCACTTGGGGCAGGTCTTGGGGTCCGACGCGCGTCGGACGTAGTCGAAGTCGGCGGCGGTGATCGGGGTGCCGTCGTTCCACACCGCCTTGGGGTTGATCTTGTACACCAGGGTCTGCGGCGACGTGCCGGTCTGCTCGGCGCTGACCAGCAGGTCCTTGTTCAGCTCGACGGTCTTGAGGTCGGGCAGGGTGACGAACGGGGCGGGGTCGTAGACGTCGGCGACCAACTGGGTGGCCACACCGATGTCGGCGCCCAGCGGGTTCCAGTCGACGATGTTGCGTTCCAGGACATAAGTCAGGGTGCCGCCCTGCTTCGCCGTACCCGTGTTGGCGGTGTTGGCCTCACCCTTGACCTGGTTGCCCGTGTCGCCGCCCCCCGGCGAGCCGGCGGAACAGGCGGTCACCACAACGGCGACGGCGAGGAGACCGGAAAACTTTCGACCTTTCATGCTGCTCCACATCTCTGTGCGATGGGGCGGATCGCGGTCTCCAGAGTGAACAGGTGGCCTTCCTGGAAAAGCAAGCAACAACCGGTGAAGGCGTCCGTTAAGACCTGCTAAACGCATTCGGTGGCGGGCGCGCATTCGCTTCAAGCAAACGTAACCGCCGGGGTCGTCGAACTGTGTCTTGCATTCCCGGATCGGCGCGACGCAGAATCCGCGCACCGAATGTTCAGCGCAAGAACGCCAGGGAGCGAATATGCCGACACTCGCCGAAACGATCGAGTGGACCGACCACCCGGTCACCTCGTCACTGGCCTACGGCTCGGTCGACGTGCGGATCGGGACCGTCGGGCACGGCGGCCCGGTCGGGTTGGTCGTGGCGAGCGTGCACGGGGACGAAGGGCCCTGGGGGACGCTCGCGGTCAACCGGCTGCTGGCCTCCGTGCGGGAGGAGGAACTGCTCGGCACGCTGCGGGTGGTGCCCGTGGCCCACCCGCTGGCCACCGAGGCCGACGCCAGGCAGACCCACCTCGACCTGCTCGACCTCAACAGCTCGTTCCCCGGCGACCCGGCGGGCTCGCACACCCAGCGGCTGGCCGCCGTGCTGGCCGAACACGCGGTCGACGGCGCGGAGGTCGTGCTGGACGTGCACGGCGGCGGCAGTTGGAACATCAACTGCTTCAGCTACCGGTTCCCCGGCAGCGAGCACGTCGCCGAGTGGATGGGCACGCCGCTGATCCTCGACGGCCCCGACCGCGCGTCCAGCCTCACCGGGTACGCCAGGGTGCGCGGCGCGGTCGCCGTGTGGATCGAGATGGGCGGCCGCGGCGAGTTCGAAGAGGACAGAGCGGCCACCGTCACCCGCGGCCTGCGCCGGGCGCTGGGCAAGGCGGGGGTGCTGACCGAGGCCGACCTGCCCGACGAGCCGGGCACGCCCGCCGCGGGCAAGGTGCCGCTGTCGACCTCCCGGCCGGGCATCTACCAGCCCGTCCTGCGCGAGTCCGCGCTCGGTTCGGTGGTCGAGGCGGGCACCGTCGTCGGCCACCTGCTCGACCCGGTGTCCAGCGAGGTCCTGGAGACCTTCCGCGCGCCGTTCCCGCGCACCGCGCTCGCGCTGCTGCGCCCCACCCTGGCCAGGATCGAGTCGCCCGGCCAGGTAGTCGCCCTCGTCGCCGAGATCGTTTAGGAGAACCAGGATGATCGACCCCACCGGCCGGTTCGCCATCGTGGCGGGCAACGCCGAGGACATCGGCCACGCCGTCGCCCGGGAACTGGCCACCGCGGGCATGACCGTGGCGGTGCTGTGCGACCAAGCCGACGCCGTGCGCGCGTTGGCCGAAGAAGTGCCGTCCGTGCACGCGTTCGTCACCGATTTCACCGACGCGGAGGTGCTGCGGGCGTCAGCGGAGGAGGCATTGCGGCAGTTCGGCGCACCGCGGGCGCTGGTGCACAACTCGGCGGTGTTCCGCGAGGTGTCCGTGTTGGAGTTGGGCGTGGCGGCGTTCAAGGCCGAGTCCGACAGCATCCTGCAGAGCGCTTTCGTGCTGGCCAAAGCCGTGTGGCCGCACATGATCGAGGCGCGGGACGGCAGCATCGCGTTCGTCTCGTCGGGTTCGGCGTTGTCGGGGTTCGCGAACGAGGCCGCTTACGTCGCGGGCAAGCACGGGCAGGAAGGGTTGATGAAGGTGTTGGCGTTGGAAGGCAAGGAACACAACATCGCCGTCAACACCATCACCACCGGGGCGCCGATCGACGGTCCACTGGCCTACACCTACTCCGACGCCATGCGCGCGGTGATGGTGCCGCCGTCGCGGCTGGCGCCCGCGTTCGCGTTCCTGGCCGGGATCGACGCGGACTTCGCAACCGGCCAACGGTTCAACGCGTTCCAGGTCTCCGAGGCCATCCGAATCACCCGGGAAGGGGTGTCCGCGTGATCGACATCAACGGCAAGGTGGCGTTCCTGACCGGCGCCGCCGAGGGGCTGGGTCGCGAGATCGCGCGTGAGCTCGTCGCGGGCGGCATGCGGGTGGCGCTGATGGACGTGCAGGCCGAGAAGTTGGCGGCGGTGGCGGAGGAACTGCGGTCGACGGGCGCGGACGTACTACCGATCACTGTGGACCTGGCCGACCCGGTGGCCACGGCTTCCGCCGTCGAAACGGCATTGGCGCACTACGGCACGCCCCGGGTGCTGATCCACAACGCGGCGGTGCTCAAGGAGGTGTCCATGGTGGACGTGTCCTTTGCGGACTGGCGGCGTGAGGTGGACATCATCTTGGGTGCTGCTTACGTCCTGACGAAAACGGTGTGGCCGCACATGGTCGAGGCGCGCGATGGCAGCATCGTGTTCCTGTCCTCGGGGTCCGCGCTGTTCGGTTTCGTCAAGGAAACCGCCTACACGCCTGGGAAGCACGCGCAGGAAGGGTTGATGAAGGTGTTGGCGTTGGAGGGAAAGGAATACAACATCGCCGTCAACACCACGTCCACCGGTCGTCCTATCGACACACCCATGTCGGACTCCCACTACACCGAGGAGATGCGGATCGGCATCGTGCCGCCGTCGCGGCTGGCGCCCGCGTTCGCGTTCCTGGCAGGCATCGACGCGGACTTCGCGACCGGCCAACGGTTCAACGCCTACCAGTTGTCCGAGGCGATCCGGGTGACCCGCGGATGACCCCGCCCGCCGGGCACTACCAACCGTTCGTGCGCGCGGGCGACACCGTGTACGTGTCCGGCCAGGTACCGCGCCTGTCAGACGGTTCCTACGAGCCCGCCGACGTCGCCACGGAGACGGCGCTGGCGCTGGACAACCTCGCCGCGGTCGTGCGGGCGGCGGGCGGCGACCAGACCTGCGTGGTGAAGGTGACCGCGTACCTGACCGACGTGGCGGACTTCGCGGAGTTCGACCGCGCCTACGCCGCCCACTTCGGCGAGTGGAAACCGGCGCGGACCACGGTGGTCGCGGGGCTGCGGTCGGTCAAGGTCGAAGTGGACGCCGTGCTGCACCTGCCGTCGGCAATCGGTGACGGTGAGTGACAGTTGACCGGTTTGCACCGGTGTTGTGCCAGGATGGCCGGGGAAGGCGAGTACTGGGAGTGAGGTGACGCCGGCGTGCTGACGGTGAGCCTGGCTGGGCTGCGCGCGATCGACGCCCTCGCCACCCACGGGTCCATGACGGCCGCCGCCAGCGCGCTGGGCTACACCCCGTCGGCGATCTCGCAGCAGATCGCCCGGCTGAGCCGCGACGTGCGCCAACAGCTCGTGGAACACCAGGCCGGGCGGACCACGCTGACCCCGGCTGGCCGGGTCCTGGCTGAGTCGGCCAGCCGGATCGTCATCGAGCTGGAAAGCATGAACGCCGAACTGCAGGCGCAAGCCGCGACGGTCACCGGCACGCTCACCATCGCCGCCTTCCCCACCGCCGCCCGCGGCGTCCTCCCCGCCGCCATGCGGGAACTCGCCGACACCTGGCCCGGCCTGTCCCTGCGGCTCATCGAGGCCGACTCGCACCGCGCGGTGGAACTCGTCGCCCGCGGCACCGCCGACCTGGCAGTCGCCCACGACTGGATGGCGATCCCGCTGTCCCTGCCGGAAGGGCTGCAGGCCAAACACATCGGCAACGACCTGTCCGACGTACTCGCCCACCACACCCACCCGCTGGTCGACCGCGACTCAGTGGACCTGGAAGAACTCCGCGACGAACCCTGGCTCTACGAACCCGGCTCCGTCGCCCACGACTTCCTGATCAACGCCTTCCACCGCACCCCCAGCCCCTCCCGCTTCACCCACATCGTCAGCGAATACGCCACCCAGATCCAACTCGTCGGCGAAGGACTCGGCCTGGCCCTGGTCCCCCGCATGGGCCGCGGCCAACTCCCCCCAACAGTCCGCCCCCTCACCATCCGCTCCCCACCCCTACGCCGCACCTACGGCGTCTGGCGCATCCCCACCGGCCGCCGCCCCGCGTTGACCACCGCACTGGACGTCCTGGAAGCCGTATCCACCCGACTGGAACAGGAAAACTGACCGGATCGTTCCACAGCGGACACGCAGACCGACGTAGGGCCACAGGCGATATCTGAATATATTTTGTCAGCGACGACAGGTCATTCGTCGCGGTTGAGCTCGTCGTCCGCCGTCATTTCCTCGGAGGAGGACTCGGGAACAGCCTCAGTCACCTGTCCCAAGCGATAGTAGCGGCACGCGCTCTTGTACTCATCCGGCGAATCGTCATACATGATCACGTAACCCATGAGAGCCGCTACCTGCCATGACTCGGGGAGCGCCTCCGAGACGAGCCGAAATGCCTCATCAGCCGACGGGCTGTACGTCGAGAGCTCGATTTTCGCGAGCTTGGATTCTGGTGGTTCGGCATAGCGAAAATTGTAAGGCAGCCCGCTCTTGAGCGCCTTAAGGAAATCGTGTAGAATGTATTCACCTGGCTTCAGGCCTTCGACACGCTTGCCAAGGTCTATACTGTACACCACATCGAAGTGGTTCTTCTTCAGCAGCGTGCTGTCACGCCTACGTCCGGGGTCCTTGTTTCCGAAGCCATTATTGTTCCATGAAATTCCACCTTTCCCCTTGTAGTGACTGATAAGTAGCTGCTCGGGAGCCAGCGCGGAGAAATCTTCGTCAACATACAGGCAGGAAAATGTAACGTGGGCGAGGTCGATTCCGAGTCGACCGGAAAGCTTGCGAAGGTGATTCTTGAGCCTGCCTGGCAAGGTTTTGTCCGCTTTACCGACGTACACCAGATCGCCGTCGAAGTACAACTGGTATACCCCCGGTCGCTCCTCGAGGACAGCGAGGCTGTTGTCATCCAGAGGGGCCTGCACCATGCCATCCAGCGCCACAGCCAACTGGTCGCCGAGCGCCTTCGTGATACTCAGCCGGAAGTCACCATGAAACCCGTGCTTGACCTGCCGGTCTGGCCACTTCATGTGTCCACCCCTTTCCACAGCGTGATCACCCGCAGCCTATGCTCCACCGAACGCCGGGGACGACTCGCCCCAGTGCGATCACCTGACCCACGCGAGGCCCGCGGTAGGATTCCCCCATGGTTGACCAGCCCAAGGGCAAAGTCGAGGCCCGCACCAGCGTTGAGCTGTTCGCGGGCGGGGGCGGTCTCGCCATGGCGGTCCACCAGGCCGGTTTCCGCCCGCTGTTGTTCAACGAGTTCAACAACCGCGCTTGCGAGACGCTCGTGGCGAGCGCGCGGACGACCCTCGGGGTCGATGGCTTGGTCGTCGCGGATGAGAAGACGCCGAGCCCACCGAAGCCGGGTCAGCCCGCTCCCCTTTACCCGGGAGACGTGCGCGACCTCGACCTGAGCGCTCTCGAGGGGCAGGTGGACGTTCTCGCCGGAGGGCCGCCCTGTCAGCCGTTCAGCGCCGGAGGAGTGGCCAAGGGGGACGAGGACAAACGCAATATGTTCCCCGCCATGTTCAAGGCGGTTCGCGAGATCCGGCCGAAGGCCGTCATCTGCGAGAACGTTCGCGGCCTGCTCAGGCCCTCATTCGCTGGATACTTTCAATACATCCAGAACGAGCTCCGCCTGCCGTTCGAGAAGCGCGACAGCGCCGCGAGATGGCAGGATCACGACGCTCACCTGAGCGGCATCCTGCGTGGCTTGTCCGACGATGACGATGACCCCGACCACTACAAGGTCGTGATGGTCCCGGTCAACGCCGCCGACTACGGCGTTCCACAGGTGCGCAACCGCGTTGTCCTCGTGGCGTTCCGCGCGGACCTTGGCATCGATGTCCACGCCTTCGCGAAATACGTCACGACACCAAGGTTCTCCGAAGCCGCGCTACTGCGCTCCATGCGGGACGAAGATGGACCCTACTGGCAACGCCATCCGTACGTACCAGACCATGTGCGCGAACGAGTCCGCAGTCGCCTGCCCAAAACAATCAAGGAGGACGACTGCAGGCCTTGGCGCACCCTCCGCGACGCGATCACCGGATTCGGCACCGACGGAAAACTGCCTCCACTGCCTCCAGTGGACTTCACGCGGCTCGCGGAGAAGCACGACTTCGGCGACGCGATCGGAGTCGTCGACCACATCGGATGGCCTGGGGCGCGAATCTACAAGGGGCACACACCCAACGAACTCGACCAGCCCGCCAAGACCGTCAAGGCGGGCGTCCACGGTGTGCCGGGAGGGGAATCGGTCATGCTCCTGGACGAGCGAGTCCCGGACTCCGGTTCACCCGACGGCTGGTCCTACCTGCACCGATACATGACAGTCCGTGAGACCGCCCGGGTGATGACTTTCCCCGACGAGTGGCTGGGTTCTGGCCCGCGGGGCGAGCAGATGCGACAGTTGGGCAACGCCGTTCCCGTGGTGCTCGGCGAGTTCTTCGCCAAAGCGGTGGCTGAAGCCTTGACCGCCGCGGGGCACTGACCGATGGCGCGGCAGATGGAAAAGCAGAGTGTCTGGAAACCGCGATTGCCGCCGGACCGGGCCTACAAGCGGCGCGCCACTGGTGCGTCGCCCGCGATCGAACAGGATCGGGCCGCAGGCGGCCGTGACCAACGCTCTGTCGATCTCGGTGACGGCCGCCTCGCACGGGCTTCAATCACTTTGCGGCTATACCGCCGGACGCGGCGTATCAGGGCATACCTCCGGTGGGCCCAGGAAGGGAAGACACGCGAGCGGTATGTCTGCGAGGTCGACCATGACTATCGGGGAAAGAACTTAGCTGAGGCATGGCGACGCGCGCGGGAAATGGGGTTTCTGACCGAGGAGACTTTGCCGCCTGAATCGAGCGCGTCCTCGCCAGGAGTCCGCGCCTCCATGCGCGGCAACAAAGGCAAGGACACCCGGCCGGAGCTCGCGTTGCGCAGTCTGCTCTACCACCGTGGCCTTCGCTACCGTGTCGACGCCAGACCACTTGCCGAGATTCGGCGCAAAGCGGACGTGGTGTTCCCAAGCGACCGGCTGGCGGTCTTCGTCGATGGCTGCTTCTGGCACGGCTGTCCCGAGCACTATCGTCCCGCGGTGAAGAAGGCCGAGTTCTGGCGCGACAAGATCACTGGCAATCGCGCCAGGGACGCCGATACCAACGACACACTTCTCGCCGCGGGCTGGCAGGTGCTGCGAATCTGGGAGCACGAGGACCCCGCGAGCGCGGCCGAACGAGTCATACAGAGGCTTCAAGAGCTCCGCTCTTGACCTGGTTCCCAGGACCGCGTCCAGTACGGTACTCCGAACCCGCCCGGATGTCCGCGGGGGTGGACATCCGGGCGGGTGGAGGTGGTGGGGCGGGCCGTGGGGGGAGGGGCGGCCCCACCTGGTCAGGCGGGTTGGGGGGTGCCGAGTTCGGTGAGGCGGTGCCAGCCGGGGGTGCCGAGGTGGGCGTGGAGGGCGGGGTCGTCGCCCACGATGACTCGGTGGGCTACCTGGGTGAGCATGGGGAGGTCGGAGCTGTGGTCGCCGTAGGCGATGCAGTGTTCGGGGCTTGCCTCGTGGTCGCGCATGGTGGTGAGGACGGCTTGGGCCTTGCCGTCGCCGATGACGGGGGGGCCTGCCAACTCGCCGGTGTGTTTGCCCGCGGTGATGATGGGGCGGCTGCACAGCACGATGTCGGCTTCGACGTGTTCGGCGATGGGGTCCAGGCAGGCCGGGAAGGAACCGGAGACCAGGGCGATGGTGGCGCCTGCCGCTTTGTGGTGGCGGAGCCAGGCGAGGGTGTGCGGGTTGAACAGGTCCGGGGCCGTGCGGTCGAACCAGGCGCGGCCGGTGGTGGTGATGGTGGCGGCGGAGTGGCCTGCGAACATGCGGTAGTAGGCGCGGTTGGTGTATTCGCGGGGGACGCCCGCGGCGGCCAGGGTCTTGAGGTGGGTTTCGGCGCGTTCGTAGTCGGCGGGGGTGAAGTAGTCGGCGAGGAAGGCGAACATGCTCTTGGGGTGGATAAGGGTCTCGTCGACATCGAAGAACGCCAGGCGGATGGGGGTCATGACGCGCACGCGGGGGCCGGGACGGTGACGGCGAAGGGGGCGCCTTCAGGCAACAAGTCGGTCACGTAGAACACGACCGGCTCGGTGCCGCGGTTGACGCCCTTGTGCACCTCGGTGGACCCGGCGGGCTCGATGTAGGCGTCTCCGGCGCGGTAGGTGCGGACCTTGCAGTTGCGGTCGAGGCGTTCGACGACGCCCTGGATCTGGACGACCACCTGCTCGCCGACGTGGTAGTGCCACGGGGTCTCGCCGCCCGGGGGGATGGTGACCTTGCGGGCGACGAACTGGCGTTTCTGCCACGACACCAGCAGGTACGGGTCGGTGGTGGTGCCCTGGCCCAGGATCTCCGCGGTCGGCGCGGGCGGGGCGGTCGCGGCGGCGGGGGCGGCGACCAGGAACAGGGCGGCCGCCAGGGCGGCGAGGGTGGCGAACAGGCGGGTCCTCATCGTGGTGTCCTTTCCGGGGAGGTGAGTTCACGGGCGAGGTCGCGGATGCCGCGACGGGTCTTGCGGCCGAGGTAGCCCCCGGCGACGGCCTCGACGAGCAGCGGGGCGGGCGTGTCCCCCAGCCCTTCGACCACGCGCGCCGCCACGTCGAGGCCGACCAGGTCGAGCAGCTTCGCGGGACCCATCGGGAACCCGTGCACCGCGCGCATCGCGGCGTCCACCTGGTCGATCTCGGCGGGTTCGACCAGCCGCAGGGCGTTGTTGAGGTACGGGAACAGCAGCGCGTTGACGACGAACCCGGGCCGGTCGCCGCACTCGACGGCGTGCTTGCCCAACCGCCCGCACACTTCCCGGGCGACGGCGAGCGCGCGGTCGCCGGTGTGGGCGGTTCGGACCACCTCGACCAGCGGCATCGTCGCCGCCGGGTTGAAGAAGTGCAGTCCCACCACCGTTTCCGGGCTGCCGGTCGCCTCGGCGCACGCGGTGACCGGCAGCGCGGAGGTCGTCGTCGCCAGCACCACGCCCGGTCCGCACACGGCGGCGAGGTCGGCGAACAGCGACCGCTTGACCTCGGCGTCCTCCACCACCGCCTCGACGACCAGGTCGCAGTCGGCGACGAGGTCGAGGTCGGTGCCGCCCACCCAGTGCCCGGGTTCGTCCACGCCGGTGCGGGCGACGTGCCAGTCCACGGCGTCCCGCACGGCGGCGACCCGATCACCGGACCGTCCGACCTGCGCGACCGCGATACCGGCTGACACGAACGCCTGCGCGATGCCGGTCGCCATCACTCCGGTGCCGACGATCCCGACCCGCCGCACCGTCTTCTCGGCGCCCCAGACCGGCTTTGCAGGCTCCGGCAGCGGTCCACTTGGGACACCTTCGACGATGGCGTCCAGCAGGCGCAGCGGCCCCCACGGCAGCCCGCAGCCCACCCGCATCGCCAGGTCCACCGCAGCGGCGTCCACGTAGCCGACCATGCCCGCCGCGGCGTTGAGCAGACCGAGGACGAGTTCGAAGCTGACCGGTCGGTCCCCGGCCTCGACCACCGGGAACCCCAACAGGTCCACCAGGTCGCGCGCCCGTTCCCGGGCCCACGGCGCGACCGCGTCCGGGATCGCCAGTTCGACCCCGGTCCCGCCCCAGCCGACTCGGAGCCCGACCGTGCGGTCCTCGGCCCCGCTCGGCGCGACCGCGCTCACCGGGAGCGTCACCGAGGTGGTCACCAGGAGCCCGGTCCCGCTGTACTCGGCCAGCGCGCCCGCGGCGCCCTCAACGAGCACGTCCACGTCGTCGAAACCCGCAGGCACGACGTCGATCCCGGCGGCGCGGGCCGCCTCGGCGATGCGGGACCCGGCGGCTGAGTGCCCGACCACCCCGATGCTGCCGATCGCGCGGGCGAGCGGGGGAACCAGGGACAAGGCGCGGTCAGGCACGGCTGAGCACCAGGGCCGCGTTGTGGCCGCCGAAGCCGAGCGAGGTGCTGACCGCCACGTCGACCCGGGCGGTCCGCGCCGCGCCGGTGACCACGTCGACCTCGACGGCCGGGTCCACCTGCTTGGTGCCCGCGGTCGGCGGGATGATCCCGTCGCGGAGGGTGAGCGCGGTGAACACCGCCTCGATCGCGCCCGCCGCGGCCAGCGTGTGCCCGGTGACACCCTTGACCGAGGTCACCGCGACCCCCTCCCCCAGTTCCGCCCGCAGCGCCCGCGACTCGGTGACGTCGTTGAGCTGGGTTGACGTGCCGTGCGCGTTGACGTGGTCGACCTCGGTCGGCGCCACGTTCGCCTGGGTCAGCGCGGCGCGCAACGCCCGCCGGATGCCCGCGCCGTCGGGAGCCGGGGCGGTGGCGTGGTGCGCGTCGGAGGACGCGCCCACCCCGGCGACCCGCGCGTACCCGGTGACCCCGCGCGCCCTGGCGTCGGCGGCCCGCTCCAGCACCAGGGCACCCGCGCCCTCGGCGGGCACGAACCCGTCGCGGTCGAGGTCGAACGGCCGGGACGCGGTGTCCGGGTCGTCGACCCGGTGCGAGAGCGCCCCCATCCGGCGCAGCCCGGTGATGGTGGCCGGGGTGATCGCCGACTCGGTGCCGCCCGCGATCGCCACGTCGCACGCCCCGGCGCGCAGCAGGCCGGACGCGATGGCGACCGCGGTGGTGCCGGAGGCACAGGCGGTCGCGGTCACCAGGCTGGGGCCGGTGGCCCGGATGTCGATGGCCACGTAGCCCGCGACCATGTTGACCATGGCCATCGGCACCATCAGCGGCGAGACGTCGTCGGCGTCGCCGTCGTGGAACACCTTGTACTGCTTCTCGAACGTGGTGGTGCCGCCCAGCGAGTTGCCCAGCACCACGGCGACCCGCGCTCCGTCCCAAGTGGACGGTACGAGTCCGGCGTCGCCGACCGCCTCGCGGACCGCGCACAGGGCGAGCTGGGTGAACCGGTCCAGCCGCCACGCCTGCCGAGCGCCCAGCGCGGCCACCGGGTCGAAGCCGGCCACCCGGCACGAGACGTCCGCGTCCAGCCCGGCCAGGTCCGGGTCCGTGCGGGCGGTGGGGATGCCGGAGCGGACCCGCTCCCAGTTCTCCGCCACGCCGATCCCGGCCGGGGTCAGCAGCCCCAGTCCGGTGATCACGACCTCCGGGGTGCTCATCCGCGCACCGCCTTGGCCGCCACCAACGCTGCGGCGTCGGCCACGGTGTGCGTCGGCTCCAGCTCGCCCTCGGCCAGCAGCACGCCCCACTCCTTCTTGATCTTCAGGGCCAGCTCGACCAGCACCAGCGAGTCGATGTCGAGCTGCTCGAAGGTGCCCTCCCCGGCCAGCTCGGCGCGCGGGATGCCGAAGTCCTCGCTGAGCAGCTCGGTGATGCGGTCCTCGATGTCGGCGGTGGTCGCGGCAGTCCCAGTCAGGGCGGTCTCGATCACAGTGGACTCGATCACAGCAGTCTCGATCACAGTGGACTCGGTCATAGCGGTCTCGGTCATGGTGGTCTCCTTCATCGGTGTCTCGGTGGTGCCTGCACGGCCAGGTCCGGCCAGAGCAGCGCGGCCGACCCCCAGGTGAGGCCGCCGCCGAAACCGCACAGCATGGTGCGCGCCCCCGGCGGCAGCACGCCGTCGACGACGGCGTCGGCCAGGGCGAGCGGGATGGACGCGGCGACGGTGTTGCCGACCCGGTCCAGGTTGAGCACGACCTGCTCCTCGGTCAGCGCGAGCTGTTCGCCGACGGCGGCCAGGATGCGGGCGTTGGCCTGGTGCGCGACCAGCCGGTCGACCCCGGTCCAGCCGACCGCCGAGCGCACCGCCAGGGTGGACTCGCTCATCCGCAGCACGGCGTGCCGGAACACCGGCTTGCCCGCCATGGCGAAGTAGTGTTCCCGCTCGGCGGCGGGCACCCCGGTGGAGCGCTGCCGGGAGCCGCCGGCGGGCACGGTGATCAGGTCGGCGCCCGTGCCGTCGCTGCCCAGGTCGAACCCGAGCAGCGCGCCCGGTTCGTCGGCGGCCCCGGCGCGCAGCACCACGGCGCCCGCGCCGTCGCCGAAGATCGCCCGGGTGGTGCGGTCCTCGGGGTCGAGGATGGTGGAGAACGTGTCCGCGCCGATGACCAGCACCGAGTCCGCGCCGGTCGCGATCAGGCCCGCGCCGACCCGCAGGGCGTAGACGAACCCGGTGCACACCGCCGCCACGTCGAACGCCGCGATCCCACCCAGACCCAAGCGGGACGCCACATCCGGCGCTGTCGCCGGGCACGAATGGTCCGGTGTGCTGGTGGCCAGCACCACCGCGGACACCCGCGTGGTCCCGGCCGATTCCAGTGCCCGCCGCCCGGCCGCCACCGCGAGGTCCGAAGTAGACTCTCCTGGCGCGACGATGTGCCGCAGGCCGATGCCGGTCCTGGTGCGGATCCACTCGTCGGAGGTGTCCAGGACGGTGGACAGTTGGTGGTTGTCGACGGTCCGTTCGGGCAGCCAGGCCCCGAGTCCGGACACGACCGCCGCCGGGCTCACGTGCTGGTCCTCTCCACGACCAGGCAGGACCAGGTGAATCCGCCGCCCGCTCCCAACAGGACGACGATCTCCCCTGCGGCCAGGTCGTCGTCGGCGTACAGGTCGGCCAGGCTCGCGGGGACGTCTCCCGCGCCGAGGTGACCGGTGCGGGAGCCGACATCCAGCACCGGCGCGCGCACCACGGACCCGACCACCGGGCCGTAGATGTCGCGGGCCGTGCTCACGCCGAGCCTGGGGAGGATGACACGGGTGATGCGCGAGTCGTGCGGGTGGATGCCCGCGTCGGCCAGGCCACGGCGGACGACGGTGGCGACCTTGTCGCGCACCAAGTCCATGAACCGCTCCTTGCCCGCCAGGCGCAGGAAGTCCTTTTTGGTCCGCCGGGCGTTGACCACCGCCCGCGGCGCGGAGGTGAACTCGTCGGTTCCCCGGTGCATGAGTTCCAGCGCGGGGGCGGCGAGGGTGACGATGGAGCGCAGGGCGAACGGGGATTCGTCGCCGCGCTCCAGCAGCAGCGCGGTTCCGGCATCCCCGTACCAGAGGCCGTAATCGCCACGCCAGCGGTCGAAACCGGGGTTGGCGAACCGGTCCCCGGTGGTGACCAGGGCGCGTTCGGTGTCCGGGTCGGACAGCAACCGAGCGGCGGCGACTTCGACCGCCATCGCGCCGCCGTTGCACATCTGCTGCACCCCCACCGGCAGCGCCCTGTCCACACCGGACTCGTGGGCGACGTAGTGCGCGGGCGACCAGAAGTCGTGGCCCTGGTGGTAGATCCAGGCGTGCAGGGCGAGGCCGATCCGACTCGGGTCCCACCCGGTGAGGGCCAGCGCCTCCCGGGCGGCCGACACGGCCAGGCGCGGCGCCGGGACGTCGGCCACCGGGAGTTGCTCGTAGCCGACCGCGACCGCTTCCTCCTCGGTGACCCGGCCCGCGGCCACCATGTCGACGGTCTTCTCGGCGAAGTCGGGGTACCAGGCGACCGCCGCGGTCAGCCCGACGCGTCCGTCGATCTTCACCGGCTGCTCCTGGACACGGTCGTGGTGGACATGGTTCCCACGGCGATCGCCTCGCCGTGCTGGGCGAACTCGACGGGGTAGGTGCGCACCGCGGGCAGAGCGGCGGAGAGCTCCGGATCGGCCGGACCGGGCCGGAACAGGGTCACCGTGGTCGGCGCGTCGAGCTCGGCGTAGCGGCTGAAGGAGAAGTCGAACCCGGCGACGGTGGTGCGCGCGGGCGACGCGGCGAAGTAGTCGTCCCCCGCCAGCAGGCACAACTGCCGCGCCGCCTCCATCAGCACCATGCCCGGCACGTGGTCCTGGGCGTGGTCGAACATGCTGCGGTTGTCCACTGGGACCCGCAGCGCCGCGACCGCGTGCTCATCGTCCACTTTGGCCTCGGCCAGCACGACGTTGGCCTGGTCGGACCGGCCGACGGCGCGGGCGGGAACCCCGGGCGGCGGCACCTGGATGTCCGAAGAGGATGGTGGGGCGACGCCGTCGCGGCGGTCGAGCCGCAACTGCCGGTAGGACTCGCCGGTGAGGTAGCCGACGTCGATGGTCACCGCGCCGACCGGGACCCCGCCGAGGAACACGGCGCTGTCGTAGGTCAGCGCCCGCAACCGCCCCGGCCGACCCCGGTGGCCGCTGGTCCGCACGTCCATGGCGACCGCGTCCGAGCCGGTGGCGGCGGCGGTCAGCAGGCCGGGCAGGCGCACCCGCCACGACCGCAGGATGAACTTGGTCGAGTCGGGGACCGCGAAGAACGCGTGCCCGCCGTAGGTCTCCGCCTGGCGGGCGGATTCCAGCAGCAGCAACGGGTCCGGGACGGGTACCCGCAGCGCGTGGTCGGTGTAGTAGGCGTGCGCCGGGGGGAGCTGCGCGGCGGCGAGGTACCGGTCCGCGCCCGCCGGGGTCGCGTCGGTGAGGAACACCTCCGAGAGCGAGCGGCGGTGCAGCAGGGACCGGTCCACCGTGCGCAGGTAGCTCAACCCGGCCAGCGCGGTGGAAAGGTCCGGGCCGTCCAGTGCGGTCGTCACGTTGTCTCCTTGCCGGGATCCGGCGGTGGCGCGAACGCCACCCGTTCGTGGTGGAACCCAGACTCGCCGCCCGCGCTCAACCACCGCTCAAACCGATCTCACCCGGCCGCGCCCGCGGCGGATTCCGGACAGTTCGAGCAATGTCCGAGAGGACGGCACAGAACTGCGAACCCGCGTCGGAAGCACCTTTTGTCGTTGGTGCCGGTGGTGTAACCTCATCGCATACGAGAAACGCACCGACACCACCCGTGAACTGAAAGGCGGTGCCGGTGCGGCTATTCGCACTATTCTCAGGCAACCGGGGCGGCGGCCGCCAGCGGTGGCGGGACTGGATCGCCGACCAGGATCGATTGGTAGAGCCGGGAGAGCCGTCCCGACGGCTGCACGCCCAGTTCCGCCACGATCCTGGCGCGGAAGCGCAGGAACGAGTCCAACGCCGCCGCGCTGCGCCCGCACTGGTGCAGGATCATCATCAGCAGCGCCTGGAACCCCTCGTGCAGCGGGTGCTCCGCGCACAGCGGGGTGATCTCGGCGTGCATGTCCCGGTGCAGGCCCGCGGCCATGTTGAGCTCGATCCAGCGCTCCTGCATGGACAGCCGCAGGTCGGCGACGCCCTCGGCCCACCGGCTCAGCAGCGGGCCGGTCTTCAGGTCCTCCACCGGGTTGCCCCGCCAGCACTGCAGCGCCGCGCGCAGGTTGCGCCTACCGGCAGCGAGGTCGCCGACGGCGATCGCGGCCCTGGCCCGGACCACCCCGGTCTCGAAGGTGTGCAGGTCGAGGCCACCCTGGTCGAGCCGCAGGCTGTAGCCGCCCGCCTCGGTGACCAGATACCGGCAGGCGACTTCCTTGCGCCCCAGGCACAACCGCTCGGCGAACGCCTGCCGGATCTGGCCGATGTAGGTCTGCAGCGCGGTCAGCGCCGACCGCGGCGGCTGGTCGTGCCAGACCTCGCGCACGATGGAGTCCACCGGCACCACCCGGTTGCGGTGCACCGCGAGCAGCGCGAGCACCTGGCGCTGTTTGCCCGCGCCGGGACGGGCGTCCCGGCCGTCCGCGACCGCGGTGAGCGGCCCGAGCAGGCCGAGCCGCACCGCTGGCCGGGGCACCCCGGCGGCGACCGGCGGCTGCCGCGCCGACGCGGCCGCGTCGGCTAAGTCATCGAGATCGTCTTGTTCCAGCGCCGCGTCCTGGTCGACCGCCGCCGAGGATTCCGCTACCGCCCCTGATACGCTTGGCATACAATTCCCCCACGAAATTGATATCTGCCCTGGTTGGGATTCAACCCGGTCAGCGTATCGTAAGAACACGATTCACCAGATGGCCGTGACCTACATCACCGACCAGGTTTTCACAAAATGGTCCCGTCTTGACATCAACCATTTTGGGAGAATGGCGGAGAAGCGCCACACCCCTTTCGGCGAGAAGTGCAATGCTCCACCCGGAAGGAGCATTGCACTTCTCGGCGCCGCTGTTCGATTTCGCTAGCCGTCCACGCCGACCGGCGAGTCGGCGCGGGCGGCGTTGGTGGAGATCTGGTGCCAGTGCGGGTACGGCGGCGGCGCGTAGCTCACCAGGTCCAGGTCGGCCCGCTCGGTGTCGTCGAGCGTCCAGCCCACCGCGGCCAGGTTGTCCTCCAGTTGGGCCAGGTCCCGCGCGCCCAGGATCACCGAGCTGACCGCGGACTGGTCGAGCAGCCACCGGATGGCCACCTGCGCCGGTGTGACGCCGCGGTTGTCGGCGATCTTGTGCAGCACCGACACGGTGTCGAACGCCTTACCCGTGTCGTGCGGTTCGAAGTAGCCGATCGCCCGCCGGGTGCCCGCGGGCGGGTGCTGCCCCGGTCGCTGCCGCCCGGCGAGCAGGCCGCCCGCCAGCGGGCTCCAGCAGGTGATGCCCACCCCCTGGTCGACGGCCATCGGCAGCAGGTCCCACTCCGCCTCCCGGCTGATCAGGTTGTACTGGATCTGGTGCCCGACGAACCGCTCCAACCGGTCGCGCTCGCTGATGCCCAGCGCCCTGGTCAACTGCCAGGCGGCCAGGTTGGACGCGCCGAGGTAGCGGACCTTGCCGGTGCGCACCAGGTCGTCGAGCGCGCGCAGGGTCTCCTCCCACGGCGTCCGCCCGTCCCAGCCGTGCACCTGGTACAGGTCGATGTGGTCGGTGCCGAGGCGGCGCAGGCTCGCCTCCACCGAGCGGACGATGTGGTGGCGGGACAGGCCCTGGTCGTTCGGCCCGGGGTTGCCCGCGACCGCCCACCGCACCTTGGTGGCGATCAGCACCTCCGAGCGCAGCCCGCGCAGCGCCTCGCCGAGCACCTCCTCGCTGCGCCCGCCGGAGTACACGTCGGACGTGTCGAACAGGTTGACCCCGGCGGCGACGCACCGCTCGACGATGGCCTTGGCCTCGGTGCCGTGCACCTGGCCGATGTGCTGGTAGCCGTGGCTGCCGCCGAAGGTCATCGCCCCGAAGGACAGTTCCGAGACTTGCAGGCCGCTGCGGCCGAGGAATCGGGTGCGCATGGCTACCGGCCCACCGGTGCTTCCGAACCGGACTCGGTCGACGCGCCCGCCTCGACGGCGACCGGCGCGGCGCCCGCCCCGCGGCGCAGGAACACCACGGTGGTGAGCACACCGAACACGATCACCGCGGCGGCGGTGAGCACCCCGGCCTGGATGCCGTCGAGGGTGGCGGCCAGTTTGGCGGCGGCGTCGGTGATCGAGCCGAGCCCGCCGGTGGCGATCGAGCTGAGCACCGGGATGCCGACGGTCAGGCCGACCAGTTGCGAGGTGGTGATCAGACCGCTGGCCAGGCCCTGCTCCTCGTTGGGCAGCCCGGAGGTGGCGACGATCGCGTAGGCGACCACGGCGACCATGTGCCCGAAGCCCGCGATCCCGGTGCCGACCAGCAACAGCACCGTGCTGTCCGAAGTGGACAACCAGAACAGCGCGCCGGTGCCGATGGCCTGCAGCACCAGGCCGACGATCAGCGTGCCGCGGGCCTGCAGCGCCCGGACCAGTCGCGGCGCGACCGCGCCACCGACGACGGCGGCCAGGCCGAGCGAGGCGAACGACAGGCCGGTCTGCAGCGGGTTGAACGCCAGCACCCGCTGCATGTACAGGGTCATCAGGAACACCGTTGCGGTGATCATCGAGAAGGTGATCAGACCGGCCAGGTTGCCCCAGCCGACAGTCGGGCGGCGCAGCACGTGCAGCGGCGCCAGCGGGGCCTTGCTGCGCGCCTCGATCGCCAGGAACGCCGCCAGCAGCACCACACCCACGGCGAGTGAACCCAACGTCGTCGGCGCGGTCCAGCCCGCCTTCTCCGCCGTCGCCACACCGTAGATGACCGCGAGCAGACCGCCGGTGACGGTGATCGCGCCCGGGATGTCGAGCGAGGTGCTCGCGGCGTTGCGGCTCTCCGCGATCAGCAGCGGGGTGGCGATGAGCACCAGCGCGCCGAGCGGCACGTTGATCAGCATGGTCCAGCGCCAGTCCAACGCCTCGCCGATGACCCCGCCGAGCACCACACCCGAGGTGAAGCCGAGCGAGATCAGCGCGCCGTTGACGCCGAGCGCCCGGTCGCGCTGCGGTCCCTCGGGGAAGGAGGTGGTCAGCAGCGCCATGCCGGACGGCACGATCATCGCCGCGCCGAGGCCCTGCCCGGCGCGGGCGGCCAGCAGCAGCCACGCCGACCCGGCCAGCCCGCCCAGCAGCGAGGTCAGCGTGAACAGGGTGAGACCGGCGAGGAAGATCCGCCTGCGGCCGAGGAAGTCGCCGAGGCGGCCGAACAGCAGCAGGAACCCGCCGCACGGCAGCGCGAACGAGGCGACCACCCACTGCAGGTCGGACACGGCGATGCCGAGGTCGTTGCCGATGCTGGGCAGCACGACGCTGACGATGGAGAAGTCGAGCGCCACCATGAACTGGGCGGCGCAGAGCAGGACGAGGATGAGCCAGTACCGCGATCCCGCGAGCGACGCGGGCTGGTCGGTATGCCGAACGGTAGCCATGGTGGCAGCTTGGTGAGATCTTCACCGCCGTGGGGAGACCGAACTTATAGTAGTGGTGTGACCACTACCAGTCCGCCCGAGTTCGTCCGGCGTCGCGAGGCACTCCGGGACTTCCTGCGCAGCAGGCGCGCGCGGCTCTCCCCCGAGGACGTCGGCCTGCCCGGCGGGGGCCGCCGCCGCACCCCTGGCCTGCGCCGCGAGGAGGTCGCGGTGCTCGCGGGGGTGGGGGCGTCCTGGTACATGTGGCTGGAGCAGGGCCGCGACATCCGCGTGTCGGAGAGCGTGATGGACGCCATCGCCGTCGCCCTCCGGATGAGTGAACTCGAACGGGTGCACTTCTACCGGCTGGCCGGGATGAACCCGCCGCAGCCGGTCGAGTCCGCCGAGGCCGAGGTGTCCGCCGAGCTGCGCCGGGTGCTGGACACGTGGCTGCCCAACCCGGCGTACGTGCTGGACCGCTACTGGAACGTCCTGGCCGTCAACGACTCCGCCCGGGTGGTGCTCGGCCTGCGCGACGGCGACGGCACCGGCGCCGACGGGGAACCGATGAACTGCCTCGTCGCGTACTTCACCGAGCCGTCGTTCCGCAACCGGTACCGGTACTGGGCGGAGTACGCCCCGCACGTCGTGTCGGAGTTCCGGGTCACCGCCGCCCAGTACCCGGACGACCCGGAGTTCCAGGCGCTGGTGGCGGACCTCTCCGAGCGCAGCACCGACTTCGCCGGGCTGTGGGCCGAGCAGGAGGTCCGCCTCCCGGGCGGCGGCGTCAAGGCGATCGAGCACCCCCGGGCGGGCTGCCTGATCTTCGAGCACACCACCCTGCGCCTCGCCGAACGCACCGACCTGCGCCTGGTCCTGCAGACCCCCCTCGCGCACACCGACACGATGACCAAGCTGACCACCCTCCTCGAACAGGAAGCATCAGCTCCCCGCATCACCTTGGTAGAAGCAGGCTGAATCCACCCGAACGCCCGCCAAGCCGGGGATGGCGCGGGTGAGCCGACCTGCCAAGCCGGGAACGATGCCGGGCGGGGAAGAGGGGGCGGGGGGCGGGAGAAATAGGCACTGAGGGGAGCTTGAGTCGGGGTTGAGAACCGTCCAGCAGGTTGGCGAGCGGCCGAGAGCACGGCCGAACCACCCCACCTACTGGAGGGCCTCTCCCGCCATGAGCACAGCCTCCCCACCGGTCGCCCGGCCGGGACTGACGTTGTTCGCCGTGTGCGCGGCCGTGTTGGTGTTGCCCGCCTCGCTCACCGGGACCTCCGTGGCCCTGCCGAGCATCGGCGCGGACCTGCACGCCACGCTCGCGCCGACCCAGTGGGTCGTCAACTCCTACAACCTGACCTTCGCGACCTTCATGCTCGCGACCGGGGCGCTCGCCGACGCGATCGGGCGTAAGCGGCTGTTCGGCTTCGGTGTGCTCGTCTTCGCGCTGACGTCGCTGGCCAGTGTGTTCGCCGGGGACATCTACCTGCTCGACGTGCTGCGCGGCCTGTCCGGGGTCGGCGCGGCGGCCGTGTTGACCGCGGGCAGCGCGATGATCGCCGACGTGCACCAGGGTCCGGCGTTGACCCGGGCGTTCGGGGTGTTCGGGACGGCGGCGGGCGCGGGTCTGGCGCTGGGGCCGAGCACGTCCGGTCTGCTCGTCGGCGCGTTCGGCTGGCGGGCGGTGTTCGGCTCGCACCTGGTGATCATGCTGGTGGTGCTGGCGCTGGTGCCGTTGCTGCGCGAGTCGCGCAACCCCGGTGCGTCCACAGTGGACTGGCTGGGCACCGTGACGTTCACCGGCGGGCTGTTCGCGTTCACCCTCGCCGTGGTGGAGGGCCCGCTGCGCGGCTGGGTCGACGTGCTGGTGCTCGTGTTGCTGCTCGCGGCGATCGTGCTGCTGCGGGTGTTCGTCGGTGTTGAGCGCAGGCAGGCGCAGCCGATGTTCGACCTCTCCCTGTTCCGGCAGCCGCGGTTCGTGGCGCTGTGCCTGCTGCCGGTGGTGGCGGCGTTCGGGTTCGTCAGCCTCGCGGTGCTGCTGCCGCAGTACTTCATCGGCGTGGACGGGGTGTCCAGTTCGGCAGCCGGCCTGCGGATGCTGCTGCTGACCCTGCCCGTGCTGGTCGTGCCGATGGTGGGCGCCTGGCTGGCGGCCAAGGCGCTGGGCACCCGGACCGTGCTGGTGCTGAGCCTGCTGTGCATGGCGGCGGGCACCGCGTGGCTGGCCGCCGTGCTCGGGCCGGGGGTCGGCGTGGGCGACCTGGCGGTCCCGCTGCTGCTGGTGGGCTCCGGGATGGGGCTGAACGCGGGCATCATCGACGGGGTCGCGATCAGCTCGGTGGAGCCGGAGCGCGCCGGGATGGCGGCGGGCATGTTCAACACGATGCGGCTCTCCGGTGAGGCCGTGGCGATCGCGGTCATGGGCGCCCTGCTGGTCACCTTCACCCAGGCGCGGTTGCGCGGCGGACCGGTGGACGCGACCTCGGACCTGGCCGGCCAGGTCGTGCAGGGCGATGTGGCGGGCGCCGCGACCCAGGTCGCCGCCACCGACCGCGGCGGGTTCACCGCCTTCCTCGCCGACGGCTACACCGGCGCCTTCCAGACCGCGCTGTGGCTGATCGCCGGGATCTGCCTGGTCGGCTCGGTCGTGCTGGCCGTCCTGCTGCCCGGTCGGCAGCCCGAGCCCGTGGCGCCGGAGCCGGTGGGTGAGCCCGCGTGAGCCGCCCGGTGCTGGTGGTCGGCGCGGGGCCGGTCGGGCTGACCGCGACCACCGAACTCATCCGCCGCGGTGTCCCGGTCCGCCTCGTCGACCGCGCCGACGGCCCCTCCCCGTTGACCAAGGCGCTGGGTGTGTGGCCGCGCACGGTCGAGATCCTTGACCGGCTCGGCGCGGACGGGGCGGCGGGGCGTCGCGGCCTGCGGGTCCAGTCGTTCCGGTACTACTCGTCGGCGCGGCCGGTCGCCCGCATCCGGTTCCCGGACCGCACCGCGCCGCTGATCCTGCCGCAGCCCGAGGTCGAGGACATCCTCGCGGACTGCCTCGGCCGGGCAGGCGGCAAGGTCGACTGGGGTACCGAACTGCTCGACCTGGTCCACCACGACGACCACGTCACGGTCCGGCTGCGTGACCCCGCCGGGGCCGAGCAGGTCGAGGAGTACTCGCGGGTGATCGGCTGCGACGGGGCGAGCAGCGCCGTCCGCACCCTGGCCGGCATCGGGTTCGACGGCGCGACCTACCCGCACACCTTCGTGGTGGCCGACGCCCGGCTCGACGGGTCGCTCACCCACGACGACAACCACTACTTCTGCTCACCGCGCGGCGTCCTGGTGATCGCGGGCCTGCCCACCGGCCAGTTCCGGGTGTTCACCTCCGCCCCACCCGACCTCACCCGGGACCAGGTGGACCTCGCCGTGGTGCAGCGGCTGATCGACGAACGCGGCCCCGGCGGGCTGCGGCTGCGCGACGAGTCGTGGATCAGCGCGTTCGCGGTGCACGCCCGGCATGCCGACCGGGCCAAGGCGGGGCGGGTGCTGCTCGCGGGCGACGCCGCGCACATCCACAGCCCGGCGGGCGGGCAGGGCCTCAACACCGGCGTCTACGACGCGTACAACCTGGCCTGGAAGCTGGCCCTGGTGGAGCGGGGATCCGCAGGCGAGTCCCTTTTGGACAGTTACGCCGACGAGCGCGGCCAGGCGGCCAGGGATGTGGTCCGGCAGGCGGACAAGCAGACCCGGCTGTGGATGCTGACCAAGCCGCACCAGGTGACCGTCCGCGACCTGGCCCTGCGCGCGGCGTCGGCAGCCCGGGTGGCGCACGTGTCGTACATACCCGCGTTGGCGGGGTTGCGCACCAGGTACGCGGCGGCAGGCCAGGAGGCGAACGGGTTCACGCCCGGGATGCTGGTCCCCGACCGGTCGGTGTGGGATGTCCGGACCAGTCGGCGGATGTCGCTGCGGGCAGCGCTGCCGGACCTCCGGCACACCCTGCTGCTGTGCGACGCCACCGCGCCGGACGGGCTCGACGAGTTCGTGGACCTCGACGTGCGGGTGCTCGACACCCAAGGCGGGCGGCTCGGTGTGCCCGGCGTGCCACTCCCCCGCCGCGACGGGTCCGGCGGGACGCCGTTGGCCGTGCTCGTGCGACCCGACCAGCACATTGCGCTCGTCACGCCCGCGCGGGAGACCGGCCCGCTGCTGACCTACCTGCGGCGGAACCTGCGTCCCGCCCTGACCACTCACGGAAGGTGATCGCCTTGCGCAGAGCAGCCCTCGTGGCCCTCGCCCTTCTCGCCCTGACCGGCACTCCCGCGGTGGCCACGCCCGTGCACCACGTCACCGAGATCGTCGGGCACGCGCCGTCGCTGCACCCGGAGGGGGTGACCTGGGACCCGACCCGGGGGGCGTTCCTGGTCGGGTCCGCCCGGCACGGCACGGTCTCCGTGGTGCGCCCGGACGGCTCGACCCGGGTGCTCGTCGACGACCCCGGCGTCATCTCCAGCTACGGGGTGCACGTCGACCCGGTCCGCGGCCGCGTCCTGGTCGCCTACGCCGACCTGGGGGTGTCGACCCGCTCCACGCCCGAGTCGACGTACAAGGTCGGCGGGCTCGGCGTGTTCGACCTGGCCACCGGCAGGCGGCTGTTCCTGGTCGACCTCACCCGGCTCGAACCCACCCGCACCGCGTTCGCCGTCAACGACCTCACCATCGGCCCCGACGGCACCGCCTACGTCGCCGACGTGTTCGGCTCCGCCGTCTACCGCGTCACCCCGCGCGGCGAGGCGTCGGTGTTCGTCCGCGACCCGAGGCTGACCGACGGCAAGGGCACCGGCATCAACGGCATCGCCTACCACCCCGGCGGCTACCTCCTCGGCGTCAACACCGGCGACGGCAGACTGATCCGGATCTCCCTGCGCACCAAGGAGATCAGCGCGGTCGAGCTGCCGCACCCCCTGGTCGGCGGCGACGGCCTCGCCGTCCACCCGGACGGTACCGTGGTCGCCGTGACCAACTCCCTCGGAAGTCCACAAGGGACGGACGCCGTCCGGGTGCTGGCCTCGCGCGACGGGTGGCGCAGCGCGCGCGAGCAGTGGACCGCCCCCGCCTGGCCGGTGCGCGGCCCCTCCACCGTGACGGTCACCCCGCGCGGGGACTACGTTCTCAGTGGCCGCCTGGAGGTGCTGTTCGGCCCCGACCACAACACCACCGACGACTTCGTCCTGCACCGCGCTCCCGAGGAGACCCGTTGACCGCCACCGTCCCCAGCGTGATCCCGGCCAGCCACCTGGACCTGCTGGAACGCCCCCTCTTCGCCCACCTGGCCACCACCCGCCCCGACGGCCAACCCCAAGTCAACCCCATGTGGTTCCACTGGGACGGCGAGTTCGTCCGCTTCAGCAACACGACCATCCGCCACAAATACCGGAATGTGACGGCCAACCCCCGCGTCGCCTTCTCGGTGAACGACCCCGACCAGCCCTACCGCTACCTGGAAGTCCGCGGCACCGTCGAACGCATCGACCCCGACCCCAACGCCGCCTTCTTCATGCAACTCGCCGACCGCTACTCCCTCCGCATGGACGCCCTCCCCCCGGACGCCCCGCACCGGGTCATCTACGTCGTCCGACCGACGTCGGTGAGCAAGCAGTAGCAGCAACCACGAAAGCGGCCGACCTCGTGACGAGGTCGGCCGCTTTCTGCTTTTCGATCACGGTTTCGATTCTGGGTGCCACCCCCGGCTGTCGCCGTTCGGCGAGAACCACACTCGGTGGTTCTTCGGTCGCGACCGCATGATCGCCGACTTGGTCGCCCGACTCGACAACCACCGTGGTGGCCCACTGATGCTCGTCGGACCGTCCGGGGCGGGGAAGACGTCAGTGCTGCGGGCGGGTCTGGCGCAGGCGGTGGCGAATGGGGCACTGCCGAACTCGCGAACCTGGGCGCGTGTGCTGTGCACGCCCACGACGCATCCGGTGGCCGCGTTCATCGAACACCTCGCCGCGGCTGTGGGATGTGCGGATACCGGATCACCCCGTGTCCGCGGGTGGTCCGCTGACGGGGCACACCGGCATCGTGTACTCGGCGGTGTTCAGCTCGGACGGGAAACGCCTCGCCAGTGGAAGTTCCGACGGCACGGTCCGGCTCTGGGAGCTCGACCCCGACCGGTTGACCCAGCGCGTCTGCACCGCGGCGCACAACGTGCTCACCGCTGAGCAGTGGCACAACCACCTGTCTGCGGGCCTGGCTTACCAGCCGCCCTGTCCATGAGGGCGAGCTGGGACACGGCCACGTCACTCGCCTAACGCTGTGGTGCAGGCCCGCCGTCGGGTTTGTTGGCGCGGCGGCGGGCCTGAGTTACGGCGGTGACGACTGCGGTGATGAGGAGGGCGGTGGCGGTCAGGGCGATGACGAACCACAGGGCGTTTCTGGTGGGCGTTGTGTCCACAGTGGCCTGCGGGGGAATCGTGAGGTGTTCGGCGGCCAGGGGCGGGTGGTGGGGCGAGCCGGTGATGGTTGTGACCGCGGCGACTGGGTCGACGATGCCTGCGCCGATGGTGGGGGTGGGGGCGGCTGGGGCGTCGGCGGTGGTGGTCAGTCTGGTGGTGGTTTGGGCGGCGGTGAGGGTTGGGGCGCGGTCGCGGAGGAGGGCGGCGGCTGCGGCGGCGTAGCCGACGGCGAGTTCGGGGCCGGTGGCGAGGCGGTGGCCGGGGCCGGACGGGCCGATGCCGACGAGTTGTTCGGCGGGGGCGGCCAAGGTGGGGCGCGCGCCGAGCGTGGCGGTGGTGGGGCCGTTCGGGCCGACGGGGGCGACGGCGAGGACGCCGTCCAGGGATGCCGGGAACGCGTGCTGGTCGGACTGGCGCACGGCGGCCGGGGCGACGACGAGGGCGTCGTGGTCGTGGGCCGAGGCGATGGCGGCTCGCAGCGCGGGGCTGTCAGTGGTGTTGATCAAGCCGACGGCGATGACCCGGGCGCCCGCGTCGACCGCGAGTTGGATGCCAGCGGCCAGGCGGTCGGCGTTGACCGACGACGGGTCGTTGGTGACGCGGACCGGGAGGATGGTGGCGGCGGGGGCGACACCGACGAAACCGACGTCCGTCACCGGGCGGGCGGCGATCAGGCCCGCGAGGAAGGTGCCGTGGCCCGCGCAGTCGGTGTTCGCCGGTCCACCGTCCACATCGGACCCGGGTAGCACGGCGCCCGCCAGGGTGGGCGCGGCGGCGCTGACCCCGGTGTCGACGACGGCGACGGTGATCGCGCCCCGGGTCAACGGCCACACCCGGGCGGCGTCGAGTCTGCGGACCGCCCACGGCAGGGGGCTGACCACAGTCGATTCCGCTGGCGCGCAACCGTTCGCCGCTTGGGCGGTCGCCTGCACCGGGACTGTCCACAGTGCAACCACCGGCACGGCGACCGTCGCCGCCACCCGCACACCGAACCGGCGGGCTGTCACGGGGTTTCCTCGGTCCACCCGATTTGCAGCAGCAGGGTGGTGCGCCTGGTGACGAGCATCGCGCGGCCGGGCGGCAACTGCCTGCCGCGTTGGCCGTTGAGCAACGGCATCTCGGTCGGCGGGACCGACAGCGCCAGGTCCGGGGTGTTGGACTCCTGGAGCCTGCGCACGACCTGGTCCATCGACATCCGGCCGGACCCGGCGGCCGCGCGGGCGAGGACCACGTGCAGGCCGATGTCGGCGGCCTGCGGGAGGAGTTCGACCAGCGGGTCGAGCGGTCCGCCCGCGCCGGTGCTGAGCAGGTCGTAGTCGTCGACGATCACGTAGTGCTCGGGGCCGGTCCACCAGTCGCGCAGGCGGAGCCGGGCGGGCGTGATGTCCGGCCCGGGTACCCGGGCCTTCAGCTCGGCGGCGAGCGGGCGGATCAGTTCCGCGGCCTGGGTGGAGGCGACGGCGACACCGCGGCGGTACTCGGGGGGAACGGATTCGAGCAGGGTGCGACGGGAGTCGATCAGGACGACCTGGGCCTGTTCCGGCGTGTACACCCGGGAAATCGCGGAGGCCACGAGGCGCAGCACGGCCGTCTTGCCGCTGCTGGTGTCGCCGAGCACCGTCAGGTGGGGCTGGGTGGCGAAGTCGTGCCAGACCGGTTCGAGGTCGAGTTCGCCCGCGCCGAGGGCGATGCGCATGCGGCCGGTCGGGGCGGGGAGGTCGGCGGCGGGGAGCACGGCGGGCAGGGTGCGGACCCGCGGCGCGGGGCGGCCGGGCCAACTGTCGGCGATGGCGGCGACCACGTCGCGGGTCGCCTCGGCCAGCCCGTCCGCGCTGTCGTAGCCGTCCGCGCGCGGGACGGCGGCGAGGAAGTGCAGTTTGTCCGGGGTGAGGCCGCGGCCGGGCTGGCGCGGGACCTGGGCGGCCTTGCGCATGTCGACGACCGAGTCGATGGCGTCACCGAGGCGCAGCTCCAGCCGGGTGCCGAGTTGGTCGCGCAGCGCACTGTGCACATCGGACCAACGGCCCGCGGTGAGCATGAGGTGCACGCCGTAGGCCAGGCCGCGGACGGTGAGTTGGCGGATGGTCTGGTCGTGTTGCTCGAAGTCGGTGCGCAGCGAGCCCCACCCGTCGACCACCAGGAACAGGTCGCCGTGCTGGTCGTCGGGGAACTCACCGGCGGCGCGGCGTTCGCGGTAGGCGGCCATGCTCTCCACCCCGTGCTCGGCGAAGATCCGCTCCCGCTTGGCGAGCACGGCTTGCACCTCGGCGATGGTCCGGCCGACCCGTTCCGGCTGCAGCCTGCCGCAGACCCCGCCGACGTGCGGGAGTCCTTCGAGGACGGACAGCGTGCCGCCACCGAAGTCCAGGCAGTAGAACTGGACCTCGGCCGGGGTGTGCGTGAGCGCCAGCGCGGTGATCACGGTGCGCAGCAACGTGCTCTTGCCCGCCTGGGTGCCGCCCGCGATGCCGACGTGACCGCCCGCCCCGGCCAGGTTGATCATGTGCAGGTCCCGGACCTGCTCGAACGGCTTGTCCACCACCCCGACCGGGACGACGAACCGACCACGGCCCGGCCAGCCCACCGGGGTGAGGCCGAGCACCGGGTCCGGCACCAGCGGCGGCAGCAACTGGTCCAGCGGCGGCGGGTTGTCCAGCGGCGGCAACCACACCTGGTGCGCGGGCGGACCTTGGTCCACCAGTTTGTCCACGACGACGTCGAGCACCGTGTCGAGCGGACCGGTCCCGGTGGTGTCGGCGATCGTGGTCGGGGTGGTCCTGGTGGTGGGGAGCCTGCGCGCGCCGAAGGCGACGACCTGCCTGCGGACCTCTTCCTGCCGTTGCTCTCTCGTTCGCCGCTGGTGCGGGCCGGAGACGTAGGCCGCCTTGAAGCGGGTCAGGGTGGCGACATCGCTGCGGAGGTAGCCGTTGCCGGGGGCGTTGGGGAGTTGGTACGCGTCTGGAACGCCGATGACGGAACGACTTTCCATGGCGGAGAACGTGCGCAGACCGATCCGGTACGACAGGTGGGATTCGAGCTTGTGCATGCGGCCGTCGTCGATGCGCTGCGACGCCAGCAGCAGGTGCACGCCCAGCGACCGGCCCAGGCGGCCGATCATGACGAACAGCTCGGCGAAGTCCGGGTTGGTCGCGAGGAGTTCGCTGAACTCGTCGACGATCAGGAAGAGAGTGGGCAGCGGGTCGAGCGAGGCCCCGCCGTGTCGGGCGCGCTCGTAGTCGAGCAGCGAGCTGTAGTTCCCGGACGATCTCAGGAGTTCTTGCCTGCGAACGAGTTCACCGTGCAGCGAGTCCTGCATCCTGGCGACGAGGGGTGCTTCGTCGGCGAGGTTGGTGATCACCGCCGAGGTGTGCGGGAGGCGGTCCAGACCAAGGAACGTCGCGCCACCCTTGAAGTCCACCAATACGAAGTTGAGGATCTCGGACGAGTGGGTCATCGCCAGACCGAGGACCAGCGTGCGCAGCAGCTCGGACTTGCCGGAGCCGGTGGCGCCGATCAGCAGGCCGTGCGGGCCCATGCCGCCCTGCGCGGACTCCTTGATGTCCAACTCGACGCTGGAACCGTCCTCGGCCACGCCGAGCGGGATGCGGAACCGGTCGGGGCCGAACTCCGCGCGCCACAAAGATCTTGACTCGAACGCGTCCAGGTCGGGTACGCCGAGCAGGCGGGGCAGGTCGAAGTCGGCCACCATCGGCTCCGCCACGTCACCGGTCGAGTTCAGCCGGTAGGGGGAAATCACCCGCGCCAACGCGCCCATCCGCGCGACGCTGAGCGTGTCGGGGATGCCGAGGTGGGTGCGGACCTCCTGCCCGGTGCGGTCCGTGCGCACCGTGTGCAGCTCGTCACCGGCGAGGTCCAACCGGAGCCGGGACCGGCTGACGCCACCGTCGATCGCGCCGGAAAGGTCCAGTACCACGGTGTTGCGATACCCGGCGGCGGCCAACCGGGACTCCGCGGGCACGCTCACCCCGTCGAGGACGACCACCATGTAGGGCTCCTCCCGACTCGGGGTCGCGGCGGACTCGAACCTGGCCCGATCACCGAGTTCGGTGGCGAGCAGCTCGGTCAACGCGTCGACACCGTCCGCGAGGAGCCGCACGTGCCCCGCGCCGTCCTGCTCGACGGGGTGCTGCGCGTGCGGCAGCCACTTCACCCAGTCCCACAGGCCAATCCGGTCCGCGCTCGCGCACACGGCGACGCGAAGGTCCTCAGGGGAATGAAAGGTGACCAGTTGCGCGAGCACGGCGCGCGCGGTGGCGCGCACCGCGTCGGGCTCGCCGCTGAACCGCACCTGGGCGAAACCACGCAGGAACAGGGCCGTCGGCTGGTCGGTGATCGTGGTGTAGGCGTTGGTGAACCGGCGCAACGCGCGGGCGGACAACGGTTCCAGATCGGCGACGGGCTTGGTGTTGAGCGGGGTCATGGTCATCGCCAGCCGCTGCGGTCCGACCCCGATGCGGATCTCGGCGAAGTCGGCATGCGCGGCCCGGCGCTCCCACAGCCGCCCGGTCATGGCCACCGACCAGAGCCCGGCGGGATCGGGGTGCCGCCAGCGCAACGCGGTCCGCTGTTGTTCGGCGACGGCGCGTACCCGAACCCGGGTCGCCGCCAGGTACCGCAGGTAGTCCCGCCGTTCCCCGCGCAACCGCTGCCTGCGCTCGGTGCCGCCCTTGCCCAGTTGGCCGACCACCATCATGACGCCCATCAGGCCCATCATCCCGGCCATCATCATCGCCATCTTCGGGTTCTGCGGCCCCATGAAGAACAACATCGCCGCGCCGCCACCGATGGTCATCGGCAGGTACATGAGCATGCCGCCCATGCCGCCGCCGATGGTCTCGGGCAGCACGGGTGGTTCCTGCAACGACAGCTCACCACCGGGCATCTCCGGTGGCTTTTCGCGTGCCTGCCTGCGAAACAACGTCGTGCTCATCGGTGGACTCCCTCGATGCCGCCGTCATGGCGGGGGTGCGCCGGGCACAACCTAAGCCCATCGCCCGTCGGAGTCAGCCACCACCCCCGGGACTTCAGTCCGGTTAGGACGGCGGATACGCGGAACTCCACGCGGTCTGGCCGGTCTGCGGCGCATTGTCCATTTTGGCCTGCACCTTGGTCTGGACCAAATGGCCCAACGCACCAGAATGTCACCTGGAATTAAAGCTTTGTTCACCTCAAGTCACGTTTACCAGGCCAGCGCCGGCTTACCTTTCGCGACTATGACCCCCGCTCCGCCAACAACGTCCGGCGAGATGTGCAGGCTCACAATATGTGGACCAGGGTCTCGGATCGAACTGGCGGTTCCCGCCCACGTTCCGCTCGCCGACCTGATGCCCACCGTGCTCGGCCACCTGGACCCCACCCTGGCCACCTCCGGTTTGGCGCACGGCGGCTGGGTTCTGCAGCGCCTCGGCGAACCGCCGCTGGACGAGGACCACGGCACCGCCGCGCTCGGGCTCTACGACGGCGACCTGCTGCACCTGCGCCCCCGTGACGGGTTGTTGCCGCTGGTCGCGTTCGACGACCTGGTCGACGGAATCCACACCGGACTGTCCACGAAGGAAGACCGCTGGCGCCCGGCGCTGACCCGGCGGGCCTGGACCGCGGTCACCGGGCTGGCCGCGGCCCTCGCCGTGCTCGGCGCGGCGCGCGCGGACACCGGCGTCGCGATGGGGATCTCCGGCGGTGTGCTCGCCCTGGTGTTGTTGGCCGCCGGTGCTGCGGCCGCGCGCTCACTGGGAAACCGGACCGCGGCACTGGTTTTCGCCTGCGCCTCGGTCGCCGCGGCGGCGGTGGCCGGGTTGGGCCTGCCCTACGGCGGACACCCGGTCGACCGGCTGCTGACCGGACCCGGTCTGCTCGCGGGCGCCGCTGCGACCACCGCGGCGGCCGTCCTGGCCCGGTTCGTCATCGGCGGCAAGGACGCGGCGTTCATCGCGCTCGCCCTGGCCGGGGCGCTGGCCACCGCGGGTGGCGCCGTGGCCACCGGGACCGGCCTTGGCGGCACCACCGCCGCGGCGGCCACCCTGGTCCTCGCGCTGCTGCTGGTCCGGGTCGTGCCGCTCGCGGCGGCCCGGCTGGCCGGGTTGACGGTGGACCCGGTCCCCACCTCCGCGTTGGAGTTCCAACAGGACCTCGACCCGCGTCCGAGCGGGACGGTGCTGGCCAGGGCCGAGCGGGTCGACGCGTACCTGACCGCGCTGCTGGCGGCGCTGGGCGCGGTCGCCACTGCCTGCCTGGTCGTCCTCGCCGCGAGCCCCCGCTGGGACGCCAAGGTCCTGGTGGGCGTCGTCGTCGCGCTGATGTTGTTGCACGCCAGGGAACTCGCCGCCGTCTGGCACCGGGCCGCCGCGCTGGTCCCCGCGGTGGGCGGGCTGTCCGCGCTGCTGGTCGCGGCCTTCGGCGAGCTCGACCCGGCCGCCCGGCCGCTGCTCTCCGGCGGGCTGGTCGTCGCCGCCGTCCTCGCCCTGGTGGCCGCGCACACCGTGCCCGGCCGCCGGTTCGTGCCCAGGTGGGGACGGTGGGGTGATCTGGCGCACTGGGCGTGCGCACTGGCCGTGCTGCCACTCGCGCTGTCCGTGGCCGGGGCGTACACCGCCCTGGTCGCCCTCTGGCATTGACCCGGAACCCCAGCCACGAAAGGTGATCCTTGTACAGCAGACGCGACCAGGTCCAGGCGCACTCGTTCCTGGTTGGTCGGCTCACCAACGCCGTGCTGCGCGTCGACCCGGACGCGCTGGAACGGCCGTTGCGCCGCACCTCGTCCGGCCTGACCGGCGGGGTCGCGGTGGCCGGTCTGGTGCTGGTGGTCGTGCTGGTCGTCCGGCTGATCTCGCCGGGCGGTGGTGGTGACGCCTGGCGCGCGCCAGGCACGCTCGTGCTCGATTCCGGGACCGGAAACCGCTTCCTTTACGTAGACGGCACGTTGCGGCCGGTGCTCAACTACGCCTCGGTCCGCCTGCTGCTCGGCGCCAACCCCAAGGTCGCCGCCGTGGACAGCGCTGACCTGGCCGGTGTGCCGCAGGGCGGTCCGATCGGGATCATGGGCGCCCCGGACGTGCTGCCCACCCCGGGTGGCGCCCCTCGCGTGTGGACGGTCTGCTCGATGTCCACACCGGACGGCCCCGGCGTCGCGCTGGCACTGTCCGCCGCCGCCCCGGCACCCGCGGTGACCGGCGCCCAACTGGTCCGCGCACCGGACGGTTCGATCCACCTGGCCTGGGGCGACCAGCGGATGGCGGTCACCGCGCCCTGGGTGCCCGCCGCGCTCGGGCTGGACCCGACCGCAGTGCCGGTGGCAGCGAGCTGGCTCAACGCGCTGCCCGCGGGGCCCGACCTCGGCTCGCCCAAGGTCCGCCGCGGTGACCGCGGTCCGGTTGTCGCGGGTGTACCGACGGTCACCGGGCAGCTGCTGCGGGTGCCGGGAACCGTGGTGGGGACCAAGTTCTACCTGGTCCAGACCGCCGGTCTGGTGCCGGTCAGCGCGACCGCGGCGGCGCTGCTGGTCGCCGACCCGGCCGCCCCCGCTCCCCCGCGCGAGGTCACCGCGTCCGCCCTGGCCGCCATCCCCCTGCTGCCCGTCCCGGACGAGCTCCAGGCACTCCCGGCGGACATGCCCACCCCGCTGCGGCTCGACGGCGGCGCCCCCTGCGTGCGCTGGGCCGACGACCACGCCGAACTCTTCGCCGGTCCCGCGCCCGACAGCAGCCGGGTCACCGCCGCGCCCGGCGTCGCGCGGGACGAGTCGACCGCCGACCAAGTGCGCGTCGCCCCAGGGGCCGGGTTGCTGGTGCGCACCCGGCCCGCGCCCGGCGTCCCGGGAGCCGGGGTCTACCTGGTGACCGACGCCGGCACCAAGTTCCCCGTCGCGAGCGGCGCGGCCGCGACCGCGTTGGGGCAGCCGGTGGACAACGCGTCGCTGGTCCCCTCGGGACTCATCGCGTTGCTGCCCACCGGGCCTGTGCTCGACCGCATCACCTGAAGTGCCGATCAAACCCAGGAGAGAACAACCATGACCGCACCGGGAAACCGTTACGGCTACGACGACGCCACCCTGCAGGGCATCATCAACGCGACCGAGACCGGTCTGCAGCAGATGGCGCACCTCAACAGCGGCGTGCTCAACATCCAGTCCACCCTGCCCGTGGTCAACAACTCCGCCTCCGGCGTCAAGCTGGCCACCGTCATCGGCGAGTGGAGCGCGGACTTCAACCAGGTCCGCAACCAGCTCGACGCCCTGAACAGCAAGGCGACCGCGCTGCTGCAGACCAACCGGTCCGCCGACGCCGACGCGTCCGCGGCCACCGCCTGAGCCCGACGATCCGAAGAGGACAGAGAAGATGACCGCGTTCGACATCGACCACGACGGCTACCTGCAGCTCAACGAGCAGCTCTACATGTACGTCCGCCAGCTCGGCGACATCCTGGACGCGCTCAACGGCGCGCTCAAGAACATCGAGGTGGCCACCCAGGGCAAGGCGACCGCGCTCTGGCAGGAGGCCCAGCAGAACTGGACCAACACCTACGCGGAGATGGAGACCAAGCTCAACGCGCACTCGCTCTCCTCGATCAACGTGCACGACATCTTCAGCAACGGCGACAGCCGCGGCCAGGGGATCATGCTCGGCTGACCACCGCGCCCGGACCGCGACCGCGCGGTCCGGGCGGCCCGTCCACCGTCCACAGGAGACGCAAGATGGCCAACATCACCTTCGACGAGAACCAGTTCGACCAGCTCGCCACCATGCTCGACCAACTCGAGGACATGGTCCTGCACCACTCGACCAACTCCGACACCAACCCGCTCAACGCCGACTTCACCCTGCTGCCCGGCACCCCCAAGTGGCAGGCGGCGCAGGACATGTTGAGCAAGGGCAAGCACTTCGGCGGTTCGGTGCAGCAGCAGAACGACGCACTGCGCCAGGCCATCGTGAAGTTCCGCAACGCGTTGTTCGCGGCCAAGGGCGTGTTCAACGAGACCAACGACCTGGCGCAGTACGACGTCAACCGGTTCGTCGCCGAGTTCCCCGACCTCAACCCCAGCGCGCACTGACGCAGACGAAGCACTAGGGAGCACCATGGCCGACCCCGTCGTCCCGTCGTCCGGCGATTTCAGCACGGCGACCTACGAGCAGATCCTGTTCGCCGTCACCGGGCAGGGCAGCGATCTGCGCTCGATCGCCGACGCGGGCGACGGGCGCGGGGACCCGTCCGGCGCGTGGCTGAAGGTCGCCTCGACGCCGTCGGCGTCGAACTCGATCTCCTACCACGCCTGGGACACCTACTACTTCGGTTTCGACGTCAACATGGCGGCGTTCAACGCCTGGCAGAACGGCTGCCTGAACATCGACGGGATCACGCAACGGGCGGCTTCCGGCAAGACCGGGCTGTTGGACGTGCAGCGCCTCTTCGACGCCATGGTGACTGCCGACCGGTACCTGGACTTCCTGCACAACGGCCAGTCCATGGTGCAGAAGTGGGTGGACAGCCTCAGCGGCGACGACGCCGCCCTGCGCGGCAAGGCGGCCTACGCGATCCTGGGCAACCTGAACCGGCTCTCGTTCACCTTCACCGACCTGAGCAGGCAACTGACCGCCGACCGCACACCGTCCACGGTCACCGGGCTCAAGGAAGCGGCGCTGGCATTGGGCGCCTTCGGGGTGAACATGGCCAACATCTGGAACCAGCACCGCGGCCTGATCAACCTGGCGGTGCAGAACCTCAACGGGTTCCTGGTCACCCTCGACGACTACCTCATCCAGCAGGGGCTCGACGCACGCGCCAAGACGATGTCGGTACCAGGGGGAAAGGGGTACGCGCTCGACGCGTTGACCGACAACGGGCATTTCGGCCGGAGCATTGCCGAGAACTACATCAAGGATAGGTTGGCAGCGTTCGCGGTCAACTCGACCGGGGAGCGGTTGACCGGCCCAATGGCCGGGATCAAGGGCGACCTGAAGACGGGCGCGCCGATGAACCAGTTCAACCCGATCCTCAGCGACCTGCTGCGGGCCGAACTGGACGCCATGGACCAGCAGGCGCGCATCGAGTTCGAGAAGCTCGACGCGGCCTACCAGCGGGCCGGCTTGAGCCTGGGCGACCTGCAGGCCAACCAACCACCGACCGTCGGCATCCTGAGCTCCAGCGACGCGGACACCACGCTCGCCGACGCCGGTCTCACCTCGCCGGACGGGTCGGGGCTGGCCGACCTGGCGGGCGGCGGCGCCGACGGCACCGGACTGCCCGACTTCTCGGGCGGCGGGGCGGACGGGACGGGCGTGGCCGATCTGGCAGGCGGTGGCGCCGGTGGCACGGGCGTACCGGACCTGTCCGGCGGTGGCACCACCATCCCCGATTTCGCGGGCGGCGGCTCGGGGGTGGCGGACCTCGCCAACGGCGGCGCCACCGTGCCGAATCTGTCCACTGGAGACAGTGGCGCGGGTGTTGGGCTGCCCACGAGCGGCGGGGTGCTGTTCCCCAACCTGAACCCGGGCGGCGGCACCGACGACTCGCACGCGGGCGTCAGTTCCGGCGTGATCCCCACCGTGCCGAACATCAGCGGGCAGGTACCGGACGGGACGATCGACGAGCACGGCTGGTCACCGAACCCGATCACCGTGCCGAACGGGTCCGGCAGCGGGGTCCCGTCCCTGCCGTCGTCCGGCGGGGGCGGTTCGACGAGCGGATTCCCCGGGAGCACTGCGAACGGTGGGCTCAGCCTGGGTCCGGGCGCGACCCCGGGATCAGGTCCCGCCCCGGACTTCAACGCCTTCCGGGCCACCACGCCGTCGCCCAGCCTGGATTCCTGGGGCTCGGCGGGCGGCGGCGCGGGCCTGGACTCCGTCGCGGGCCTCGGCTCGGGTGCCGCGGGTGGCGGACTCAGCGGCGGGCTCGGCAGTGGAGTTGGCGGTGTGGGCGGCACCGGCTCCGGCGCGGTGGGGACCGGCTCGGCGGGGGGCTGGGCCGACTGGGCGGGCACCGGCGCGGGCTCCGGGTCCGCTGCCGCTGGTGCGCCCGGAGCGGCCGGGACCTCGGCGTCCTCCGGTTACGGCGGTATGCCGTACATGCCGATGGGTGGCGCGGGTGCGGGCGCGGGAGGTGGCCGGGAGGAGAAGGAACGCGAGCGGGCGACCTGGCTCACCGAGGACGACAAGGTCTGGGGTACCGACAGCGCCGCCGGTCTCGGCGTGATCGGCCGCCCGGACATCGGCCTGCCCGAGACCGACGAGCCGCTCGTCAGCACGCACGTCCACCTGCGGTCGACCACCACCCCGGTCGCCGCGACCCCGGTCGAGCGCGAGGCCGCGCCGACCGCCGAGAGCACCGGCAACTAGGAGGCGACCGTGTCGACACCACTGCACAACGAGATGGCCGCGGCGCTGGCGTCGCTGCGCGAGGAACACGAGAAGATCACCGCCGCGGTCGAGCGGGTGCGCTCCGCCACGACCACGGTCACCGCGGACGACCGCATGTTCGAGGTCACCGTGGACGGTCGGGGCAAGCTGCTCGACCTCAAGTTCAGCGGCAGGCGCTGGCGGGAACTGGCACCGGCCGAACTGAGCGGCAAGCTCATCGAGACGATCACGAAGGCGCAGGAGCTCGCCGCGGCGGGCACCCAGGGCACCTTCACCGAGCTGATGCCGAAGGGGTTGGCCCCCAACGGCTTCGAACTGTCCTCCGTAGACGCTTTGCGGGCCGAGGTGGAGACCATGCTGAACTCCGCCGCCACCGACTCGACCAGGATGTGGACCAAGTGAGCAACCGTTTCTCCGTTGACCCCGAGGCGCTGCACAACGCGGGCATCAACTTGGAAGGCGTGGTGAACGTCGCCGACGACATCTGCGACAAGCTGTTCGCCGCCGTGGCGGACGCGCGCGGCGCGGGCGGCACCGGCACGATGGGCAGCCAGTTCAACAACGGGTACCAGCCCAGCGCGCAGCAGGGGCTGGACTTCCTGCGCCTGCTGCGCAAGACCCTGGACGACACCGGCGCGGGCACCGTCAAGGCGGCCGCCGTGTTCGCCGAGACATCGGACGACGCCGAAGCCGCCGTCCAGCCCTCCTGACAAGGACACCCACCCCTGATGGCGATGATGGTCCCGGACGACGTGCGCCGGATGTTCCTGGTGATCACCGGCGAGGAATGGCCGGACGCGAACGAGGACAAGCTGCACACGTTGGCCACCGCGTGGGACACCGCGGCGAACCGCCTCACCGGCGAGTTGGCCCCGGAGCTGCTCAAGGCCGTCATCGCCATCAGGTCGACGTTCAACGGCGCGACCGAGCAAGCGTTCGTCGCCAAGATGTCACCGTTCGTCGAAGGGGCGGACAACTACATCGCCGCCTCGGCGGAACAGTTCCACGGGTTGGCGAAATACCTGCACGACCTCGCGGTGGACGTCGAGTACGTCAAGCTCGTCTCGGTGCTGAGCCTGGTCGCGCTGGCCGTGGAAATCGCCTGGGCGTCGGCGGCCGCGGCGGAGACGGGCGGGGCGAGCATGGCCTGGCTCGCCGAACGCGTCGCCGCCGTGCGGGCACTGCTGCGGACCGCGGCGGGTCGACTGCTGCTGCGGTTCGCCCAGGCCGAGATGGTCGGCATGGCGTTCCAGGTGGTGATCGACGTGGTGGCGCAGGGCATGCAGTTCGCCATGGGCACCCGACACCAGTGGAACACGGGCTACACCACCAACGCCCTCGGCGTCGGCGCGCTCGGCGGTGTGCTGATGATCCCACTGGCAGGCGTCGGCGAGGTGCTCGCGCACGCCACCGCCCAGGGCGTCGAGTCCGTGCTGTCGAAGTTCGCCAAGTTCGCCAAAGGCATGCCCGGCTGGGCGCACACCATCCCCGAACTGATCTCCGAGGTGGGGGTGGAGGCCTTCCACGAGGTCTTCACCGAGACGCTCTACAACTTCCTCACCACCGGTGAGTTCAGCATGAACGTGTTCTCGGCCACCTCCGGCGGCGTCTCCGGCATCGGCGGCGCCGCAGGCCGGTCGGTCCGCCACGCGGGCACCGGCGCCGGACACGCCCCCACCCTGCACCTCGGCGAGACCCCGCACAGCCCAGAAGTCCACAGTGGATCTGAAGCGGTTGTTGAGACCACAGTGGACAATGCGGCCGCGTCGCCCGTTTCGTCGACCGGACAGACGAGCCTGCCGGTCCCCACGCCCCACTCCGCCGAACCCGCGACAACCACACCAGTGGCCGGGAGCCACCCGCTCACAGCGAACGGGTTCGCGCGGACCCCAGGCGCCACTCCCACGGCCACGCCGTCGCCCGCCACCGAACACGCGGGCAACACCGACGCGCCGCGACCGGTGTCGCCCGGCCAACCCACCAGCACCCCGCCCGCCACCGGCACCTCGACGACTACCCACCCGGCCGAACCCGCCACCCAGGCCGGCCGGAACCCCCGTCCCAGCAACGAGGTTCCCGGCACCACACCCCGGACAGGCACCGGACCCACCACCACACCGCGATCCGATGTCCCGACGAGCACCGGTGGGCCGACCACAGCCACGCACAACGCCACCACAACCCCCACGAGCACGGTCCCCCACACAGCCACACCCACCACCGGACAACGGCCCGAGGTGCCGGCGGGCACCAGCGAGCCCACCAGTACGGCACCCACCACCGCCGCGCCGCGATCCGACGTCCCGACGAGCACCGGTGGGCCGACCACAGCCGCGCACACCCTCGCCACAACCGCCACGAACGCGGTTCCCCAAACAGCTACACCCGCCGCCGAGCAACGGCCCGCAGTGCCAGCGGGCACCAGCGAACCGACCACTCCGGCACCCACCACCGTCGCGCCTGCCGCCACCACCGCACCGCGACCCGATATCCCGGCGAGCACCGGTGGATCGACCACAGCCACGCGCGGCGCCACCACAACCACCACGAGCACGGTCCCCCAGACAGCCACACCCACCACCGGACAACGGCCCGCAGTGTCGGCGAGTACCAGCGAACCGACCACTACGGCACCCACCACCGCCGCACCCGCCACCGTCGAAGCAACCACAACCCCTGTCACGGCAACGGCAGGCGGCCAGACCGCCGCCGAGCCCACGCCCACCACCGGCCAACGCGCGAGCGACCTGGCCAACACCAGCACGCCAACCACCACGGCAAGCCAGACCGCGGGCACAACCGCCGAGGTCACAGCAAGCACCGGACAAGGCGCAGGCAGCCCGACAGTCCTCACTCCGGCTCCCGCTCTCCCCACCCCGGGCAGCAGCACCACCCCGACAAGGCCCACCAGGTCCGGAACCCCCACCCCACCGGCCACTCCCACCAGCCCGGCCGCATCCATGTCCGAATCGGCCACCTCCACCAGACCGGCAGCGCCGATTCCCGCAAGCACGCCAACGGAATCGGCCCCGCCCATCGCTCCGGGCAGCCGCACCGAACCGGACGCACCGACCGTGACCGCGGCCGCGGGGCAGACCGGTACGGGCACACGGCGGCGCAGAGTCCCGCCGCCGATCGCCACCACCCTGCAGGCGGCGGTTGCCGCAGGCTTCCCGGTCGACGCGGCTGGACGGCGGCAGGTCATGGAGGCGTGGGGACTGCGCCACCGCTCGGAGCCGGAGAGCTGGGGCCGCCTGATCAGCGATGGTCAGGCCGCCGGGTACGCGGCGGCGAGCGCGTTCTACTCGACCTTCCGGGGCTACCCCATCATCGCCGAGGACGTGACGGACTCGGCCTGGGACCGGCACGCCATGGAGGACGTCGGGCACGACCAGGCCGGCCTGGCCACCGTGGTCGAGCGGATTGATCGCGGTGGGGACGGCTCGATCGCGATGATGCTGACCCACAACGGGTCACGCGTGTGGATCGTGGTCAACCAGGGCGGCACCGTGCGGATCTACGACCCGGTGTCCGCGTCCCACAGCGATATCGCGACCGCTCCCCCGATGCCCGGTCTGGGTTCGGTGCGCGCGATCACGCTGGACGCCGGAGACAACCCCATCCTCCCCGAGCGGCTGGACCTGCTGAGGCGGATCGTGCCGGAGGGCACCAGGTTCGTCCCCCCGCAGGAATGGGCACACCTGATCAGCGACGTCGCGTCGGAGGGCGACAACTTCGACGCCGCACTCGCGGTCCACTCCACCTACCAGGGCCATCCCGTTGCCCTGGGCGCCAACGACCTCGGCAATCCGGCCTGGGCGCAACGGGACGAGGAAATCTTCGACGACGGTCCGGACGGCCTGGTGCAGGTGATCAACCGCCTCCGCACAGGCGGCCCGAACTCGACTGCCATCTTGCAGACCACCACCCACGGCTCGGTCATCCAGTACAACTGGAACCTCATCAACCACAACAACCAGATCCTGCTCGTCGACCCGGGCAACGGCACGGTCGTCGATGCCACGCCGGACGCGATCCCCGAGCTCCACCACGTCGCCGCGATCACATTCGACCGCGACAACAACCCCCTACCGCAGGCGCCCATCGAGATCGCGGCTGTGCGCCAGGCAACCGGGCCGGAGCTGCGACTGCGCGCGCTGCGATTGGAGATTCCGGACGCCAACGCCCGGTACGGGGACCCGGCGAGGTGGGCGAGCCTGGTCAACGGCGGCCGCGTCGAAACCTACCTCGGCGCCGCGGCAATGGCGTTCCTGTCCAGCTACCACGGTCGTCCCGTGGTCATGGGCGCCAACGACCGTGGACTCATCAGCCAGTGGTGGACCGGCGCGCGCTACATCGGTGTGGATGAGATCGGGTGGCAGGACGTGGTCAACCGCGTCCGCGCGGACGGCCCCGGCGCGGCCGCGATCGTGATCGTCCACCGATTGGCGGAGGACAGTTGGTTCCACCGGAACCTGGTCAACCACAACGGCCAGGTGCTGGTCTACGACGCGCTCGACGGCCGTCCGCTGCCCGGGTACACCCTCCGTGAGCTCGGGAATGTCTTCGCGACCTTCACGAACACCACCAACAACCCCTTCCTCGGCCACGGGCCCGCCCTGCCATCTCTGGCGAGCATCGGCTCGGCCGACCCGCACACCCAACTGGCGGACCTGACACAGCGGCTCGGCGACGGCCCGCGGAGTTGGGTGGGGCTGGTCAACGGCCTGGGGGACCACGGCACGAGTGTCGATGCCGCCCTGGCGTTCCACTCCACCCTCCGCGGCCACCCCGTTGTCCTCGGCGCCAACGCACTCGGCAGTCCGCCCTGGGTCGAGTACGGCGCCGAGGCCTACGGCGACGGTGCGGCGGGTCTGCGAAACGTGATCAACAGCCTGTTGGCCAACGGCGACGGCTCAGCCGCCGTCATGTTCGGCCAACGGGGCAGCGACGAGCCGCACTTCTGGAACCTGGTCAACCACCAGGGCGAGGTGTGGCTGTTCGACGCGCTCGTCGGCGAGGCCCGGGTCGCCACGGCGAACGCCCTCCCCGGGCTCGGGCGGATCTTCGCGACCATCACGGACGCCGCCAACAACCACGTGCGGCTCGGCGCGATACCGCTGACCGACGACAACGCCCCCCGATCGCAACTCGACGCGCATCAGCGACTGCGCGCCATGCGGAGGGAGTTCGCCGACGGTACGCCGTATGCCCACCCGACAGGGCTCATGGACCTGGTCAACGGCATCGGCCCCGAGGCGGACGGCCTCCTCGCCGCCTGGGCCCTCCACTCCTCTTACCACGGCAACCCCATCGTGGTGGGCGCGAACGAGCACACTCTCGGCGTTCCGGCGTGGGCCGAGCACGACGGGGAATACTTCGGCGAGGGACCGGCGGCCCTGCAGCGGGTGATCCACCGGGTCCGCCTCGGCGGCGCGGGCTCGGCCGCCATCGTCCGGACCGACAGCACCACCACGACCGAGCTGTCCACCTGGAACGTGTTCTTCCACGACGGCACCGTGTGGCTCGTGGACCCGGTCGCGGGCACCGGCCGCACGGCCACGCCGAACGCGATCCCCGATCTGGCGAACGTGCAAGCGGTGCCGCTGGACGCCGACAACAACTACATCCACGCTCCGGAACCGGCGGTCGACGCCCACGGCAGGCCGCTGACCGACGCGGACTCGCAACTGCGGCAACTGCGGGCGTTCATCCCCCGGGGCGTCCGGTACACCAACCCGGAGACATGGGCGCACTTGGTCAACGGCGACCCCACCGAGCCCGACTCCCCGGAAAACAGGCATCGGCTGGCGTTGGCGGTCCTCTCGGGCTACCACAGCGTACCCGTCGTGGTGGGCGCGCAGGGCAACGCGGTCCGCCGCGCGAACTGGCACCGTCTGGAACCGGCACGGGTCACCGGCATCGACGCCGTGGTCGGCCTGCTCCACGACGCGGGAAGCAACTCCGCCGCGATCGTCATCGGCCGCCTGGGCGCCAACGCCGAGTTCCGCACCTGGACCTTGATCAACGACGACGGCGGCATGCGGCTGCTCGACCCGTACTCCGGCGCGAGCCACCCCTACTACCTGGACCTCGAGGACGTCTCGGCGGTCCTGGTGGACCACCAGAACCAGTACCTGCCGATCCCGGTCGAGGCACGGGTACTGAGCCCCGTCGACAGCGACGCCGACACCCTCCTCGGGCGCCCGGCCACCCCGCCGGACATCCCGGTCGACAGCCCCATCAGCTCCTCCGGCGCCGAGACCGCCGCGTCACCCAGCAGCTCCATCTTCAGCCTGCCCGCTTCGGAGATCGGACAACTCTTCGCCGAGCAGGAGGCGGCGAACCCAGCCTCCCCCGCCGAGCCTGCCATCCTCACTCCGCAAGAGGACGCCGTCGACGTGGGCAGGCAGGACCTCGTCACGCTCCGGGGTGCGCTGGTACTGGAGATGCTCCGGCCACTCGTGTCCTTCGGCACCCCGGCCGACTGGGCACACCGGATCAACGAGACCGGGCCGGACGCCAACAGCCTCGACGCCGCCCGAGCGTTCCACTCCACCCTCCGCGACAACCCCGTCATCCTGGGCGTCAACCACCTCGGCGACCCGGCCTGGGCCCGACGCGACGAGCAGGTCTTCCCGGACGGCCCGGAAGGCCTGGCTCAGGTGATCGACCTCGTCCGCGCGGGCGGCCCGAGCGCCGCCGCCATCCTGCAGACCACCACCCGCGATTCAGTCCTGCAGGAAAACCGCAACCTGGTCAACCACGGCAACCGGGTACTGCTCATCGACCCGGTCCACGGCACCGTCACCGACGCCACCCCGAACGCGATCCCCAACCTCCACCACGTCGCCGCCATCACGTTCGACACCAACAACAACCCGCTCAACGCCAACCCCGCGCAGCCGAACCGCACCGCGGCGGTTCGGCGGCCCAGGGGTCCGCTGCCACCCCGGATCGACACCAGCGGGCAGGCGCCGGTGGGGGCTCCGCTCAACTCGGCCCAGGCCGTGGCCCGGCGGCGACGCGACATCGAGGACGCCGGATTCATCTACCGCACGGTGCCGGCGAGGTGGGTCGGGCTGATCAGCGACGGTCGGGCGACCGGGCGCGACGCGGCAGCCGCGTTCCTCCTGACCTTCCGGGGCCGCTCCACCATCGCCGAGGACGTGACGTACTCGCCCTGGGACGGGTACGAGATGGAGCACGTCGGTCGCGACGAGGCGGGCCTGGCCGCCGTGGTCGAGCGGATCACCCGCGGCGGAGACGGCTCGATCGCGCTGGTGCTGACCGGAGACAACCGGCAACGCACGTGGCTGGTGGTCAACGAGAGCGACGTCGTGCGCGTCTACGACCCGGTGACCGCGTCGCACAGCGACTTCGCGACCGCACCCCCGATGCCCGACCTGGGTGCGGTGCGCGCGATCACGCTGGACGCCGGGGACAACCCCATCACCCCCGGACCCCGGGAGCAGCCGTCCCCCGCCGAGTTCCAGCCGGAACCCACGGCCGAACCGCGACAGGCGACGCCGGAGGCCAACGCCCGGTACGCGGACCCGGACGAGTGGCCGAGCCTGATCAACGGCATCGACGACCAGGGGGACGGCAGCACGGCGACGCGGGCGTTCCACCTCGCCTACAACAGGCACCTCATGGGCATCGACGCCAACGATCCGGCTTTCGCCGGGCAGGTGCTGCGCCCGGCGGCCTACCTCGGTCTGGACGCGACCGGGCGGCAGGACCTGGTCAACCGCCTCCGCGCGGATGGTCCCGGCGCGACCGCCATCATGGAGGTCCACCTGAGGACGGGCGTCCGGTACTACCGGAACCTGGTCAACCACAACGGCCAGGTGCTGGTCTACAACGCGCGCTCCCGCATCCTCGTCGAAGGCGAGCCCACCATCGCCGAAGGCACGCATGTCTACGGGACCTTCGCGAACGTCACCGACAACCCCGTCCGCCTCCGACGGTTCGGCCATGATGTGGCCCACCTGAGCAGGCCACTGCGGCGGCTGGCATGGCTGGTCGGTGCCGGCCCGCACCCGCTCGAGTGGGTGGGGCAGGTCAACGGCCTGGGGAACAGCGCAACGAGCCTCGACGCCGCACGGGCTTTCCACTCCACCCTCCGCGGCAACCCCGTCATCCTGGGCGTCAACGAAGTCGGCAGCCCGGAGTGGGTCGGGTACGACGCCGAGGTCTACGGCCACGGCACCACCGGCCTGCAGAACGTGATCGACAGCGTCGCCGCCAACGGCTACCGCGCGGCCGCCATCGTGACCGGCCACCTGGCGGACGGCGGGCTGTACCACTGGAACCTGGTCAACCACCAAGGCGACGTGTGGCTTGTCTACGCGCGCACCGGCATGGCCACGCTCGCCACGGCGGATGCTTTCCCCGAGGTCGGACTGGTCTCCGCGACCGTCACGGACGCCACGAACAACCACGTCCGGCGCGGGCAGGCACCCCCGGTCGACGACCACGGCCGCAGGCCACTGCCCCAGGCACGTCTGCAATTGCAAGAACTGCGCGAAGCTGTGCAGGAGGTCGCGTCGTACCCGCTACCAACGATGCTCATGGACCGGGTCAACGGCATCGGCCCTGAGGTGAACGGCCTCCTCGTCGCCTGGGCCCTGCACTCCTCCTACCACGGCAACGCCGTCGTGATCGGTGCCAACGGGCACGACCTGGGCACTCCGGCGTGGACCGAGCACGACGGGGAACACTTCGGCACCGGACCGGCCGCCCTGCAGCAGGTGATCCACCGCGTCCGCCTCGGCGGCGCGGGCTCGGCCGCCATCCTCCAGACCGGCACCACCACCTCGGCCGAGCTGTCCACCTGGAACCTGTTCTTCCACCTGGACTTCATGATGCTCATCGATCCGGTCGCAGGCACAGTCAGGCACGCCGCACCGAACGCGATCCCCGACCTGGCGGACGTGTACGCGGTCCCGCTGGACGCCAACAACCAGTACATCCACCCGCGACCGTCGGTCGACGCCCTCGGCCTGCCGTTGACCGACGCGGACCGGCAATTGGCGCGACTGCGGTCGTTCGTGCCCGAGGGCGTCCGGCACACCGATCCACACACGTGGGCGCACCTGGTCAACGGCGACCCCGCGTCGCAACACAACGGGTACCAGTTGGCGCTGGCATTCGACTCGACCTACAACGGCAGGCCCGTCGTGGTGGGCGCGGAGGGCAGCGCGGTCAGCCACCGGCCCTGGCACGACACCCCGCCGGTGCGGTTCAACGAGGTCGGGAACGTGATCGACCTGATCCGCAGCACGGGACCGCACGCCACCGCCATCGTCACCGGAAGGCTGACCGAGGACGCGGCGCCGCACACCTGGAACCTGATCAACAGCAACACCGGTCTGCGGATGTTCGACCCGAGTTCCGGCGTGAACGAGTTCCGCTTGAACCTGCGGGACGTCTCGGCGACCGTGCTGGACGCCCGGAACCTGCCCGTCCAGGTGCCACGCCAGATGCGGACCCAGAGCCCGGTGCACAACGATGCCGATACCCTCATCGGGAGCCCGGACGACACCCAGCCGACCATGCCGAGCCCGGACGACACCCAGCCGACCATGCCGGTACGACCGATCAGCCTCGGCACCATCAGCCCCACGACCGCCGGGTCGCAGCACGAGTCCGTTTTCAGCCTGGCCGCCTCAGAGGTCGACGGGCTGTTCGCCGCCCAGGACGCCGCGAACAATCACCTGCACGGCGACCCCGGTGACGGGTCCAGCGACGGTTCCAGCGATGGGTCCGGTGACAGCTCCGGCGGGTCAGGTGCCGGGTCGTCGAGCCGTGACTCCAGCAGCCTGTCGGATGACCTCGACCGGATCGACCAGGAGCTGGCCGTGAACCGGCAGGTCGCGGACGAGTTGTCCGGGCCGTCGCGGCGCACTGTTCTGGATCGGATCGCCGCGTTGGGGGCGCATCGGAACCGGGTGATCGAGACCCACCTGCGCGCGGCGGCCGCACGCGGCGGCGTGATCACCCTGCCCGACGGCATCGGCAACCTCGTCCCCTACCGCGGCGGCTGGGTGCTGCAATCGCCCGCACCGGTGCAGGCGGGCACAGTGGCGCACTTCGCCTGGGTCCTCAATGGACAGATCACGGCCATGGTGGTCGGCGCGGACCTGGAAGGCTTGCGGCATCTGCGGTTCCCGCCGCGTGGCAGGCCGTTGCCGGTGGACCGGGAAACCTCGGGGGTGGACCAGTGAAGCGAGGAGAGGAGTTGGGGGCCGTGGCGGTCGCGGTGGAACGAGTGGGCGGGGCGATGCTGCTGCGCGCGCCCGGGACGGACGAACAGGCGGTCGCCTTCGCGGCGGCCCTGCGGCCCGAACGGCACCGGACGGCCGTGGTCGTGGCCCCGTCCGCGGCGGCGGCGCTGGCCAGGCTCGACCCGTGGCTGATCGCCGACCTGGACGACGCGGTCACCACCGGGGTGCGGCTCTACGCCGCGCACGCCGCCACCCTGCGGCCCGACGAGGACGTCCCGCTCGCCCGCAAGCTCGCCGACCGGCTCGGCGTCGAGGTCGTCGCCCCGGACGGCGACCCGGTGCGGCTCGCGGACGGCCACACGTTCGTCACCGGACCGGCCGCGACCTGGGTCACCCACGGCGTCGACGGCGGCCACCAGCGGACCGGCCCGCGCTTCCCCGAGCCCTGGTGGCAGGCGCACCTGCCCGAGGACCTGGCCGACGAGGTGGACCAGGTCCCGGTGGGCCTGTGGCTGCACGGCGGCGAGCCGGTCGACGACCCGGTCCGCCGGGTGCTGCCCGACCCGGACCGCCCGGTGCTGGTGGTCGGCGCGCCAACCCCGACATCAGCGCCCGCACCGACACCCGCCGCGGTCGCGGCGATCGTGCGGCGCTTCCCGGACATCATCCGCGACACGCTCGTGCTGGCCTTCTACAACGGGGCCGACATCGCCCAGGACGTCGCGGAGGAGTTGGGCACCGGGGTGCGCGCACTGCACGGGATGCCCGCCCCCGGCGGCCCGATCCACCTGGACGCGAACGGGAAACCCGCGTGGTCGCCGTTCGCGGTGGAGAGCGTGTACCGGCCGGGGCAGCCGCCGACACTGGACCGGTGGTCGGTGCCGGGCGCGCTGCCGCTCATCGCCCCGGCCCGGTACCGGCTGGCACCGGGCTGGACGCTGGAGGTGCTGGCCAGGGGTCTGCTCGCCCGGCCGGACAACCGACCGGTCGACCCGGTGTGGCTCACCCCGACCACCGACCGGCCGGACTTGGTGCTGGCCTGCGTCGACCACGTGCCTGCCGGGGTGTCGGCCGCGTTGGCCCGGGTGATCGCCTCGCTCGCCCCGGCCATCCGGGCCCGGCTGCGAGTGGTCCCCACGTGCGCGAACACCATCCCGCTCGCCGACACGCTGGCCCAGTCCGCTCCGGTGCGCAGGCCTGTCCGCCCGGAACCCCCAGTGGCACCGGGCGTTCCGGCGACCACGGGCACGCTTCCGCGGCCGGCGAACACGGGCACGCTACCGCGCCCGGCGACCACGGGCACGCTACCGCGCACCTCGACGCGGACCCCCCCTCCGCCCGGACCGGTCACCACGCCGTCGCCCTGGGCTCCCCAACGGACCGCACCCGCCCAGCCGCTGCCCGCCGTCGCCCGGACGGTGACCACGTCGCTGGTCGGACTGACCAGTCAGCCCGCCCTCCCGTTGCCGCCCACGGTCCCCCGCCGCGAGCCGACGCCACTGCCGACTCCACTGCCGCTGCCAACTCCACTGCCGCTACCGCTGCCCGTCGGCCCCGAGTCGGTCGCGGCCATCGCCGCACTGCCCGCACCACAACCGTCAGCACCGCCACAACCGTCAGTACAGCAGGCCCCCGCGGTGGCACGCACAACCGCCGCGGTGGCACCGGTCCTCCCGCCGATCACCGCGCCCGCCACGTCCGCACCGTCCACACAGGTTCCAACCACCCAGGTCCCGGCCACACCGGTTCCGTCCACCCAGGTCGCGTCCACTCAGGTATCGCTCACCCCGCCTCCACCCGCGCCCGTGCGGGTCGAACCGGTGCCGGAGAGCGCGGCGGAGCCCGAGGAACTGGTACCGGCCGACGCGGTCAGTTCCGCCGAGCAGCGCCGGGCGGTCCGGTCCGAACTGGGCACCCGGTACGACTCGGCGACCCGGGCGGTGGTGCGGCTGCTGGCCGAACGCCCCGGGCTGCGCGCGGTGGACGACCCGGGCACGGTGATGACCGAACTGGCCGTGGTCCGGGTCTACGTGGAGAGCCCCGGCCGCTACGACACCGCGTTCCGCACCTGCCTGACCGCCGGGCTGCGCAGGCTGCCGACCGCCCGGGGCGTGGTCGTGCGCGGGACGAGCGGCGTCCGGCACCGGGAGGGTGCGGTCCTGCGGCTGACCGGACCGGTGCTCGCCGCCGGGTCGGTCGGGTCGGCGGTGCCCGGTGACACCGAACTGCTCATCTGGACCTCGACCGCGCGCAGGCTCGGCGGGCTGCTCGACGGGAACCGGCGGGCCGATGTCGTGCTGCTCCCGCACACCGAACTGCGGGTGATCGCGGTGGAACCCGGCCGGGCGCTGCTGGTCGAGGAGGGCGCCCCGGTCGAACGCGCGACCGCCGGGTTGCGTGCCGCCGCGACCGCCCGCGCCACCACCGCCGTCCCAGCCGCGCCGGACGATCCCGTCCGCTGGTTCGGCACCGTCCCGCCCGCCTGAGCACGCCCCCACCACATCGAGGAGACCGCCCCGTGTCCGACCGGCTGACCACGACCCGATCCGTTCTCGGGGTCTCGCCGACCGAGGCCGACTGCTTCCGCACGATCAACGACGCGATCGCGGCAGCGGCCGACGGCGACGTGATCTCGGTGCGGCCCGGCGTGTACCGCGAGTCGGTCGTGCTCGACCGCGACGTCACGCTGTCCGCGGTCGGGCCGGTGGGCGGGGTGCGGATCGAGGCGGTCGGCGACCCGGCGCTGCGGTTGACCGCGGAACAGGCGGCGGTGTCCGGGATCGTGCTGGCCCACCGCGAGGGGGAGGCGGCGGTGGACCTGCGGGTGGGCACGCTGCGCCTGGACGAGTGCACCGTGGCGGCCGAGTCCGGGGTGGCGGTCGCCGTGCGCGGCGGGACCGCGCTGACCACCCGCGAGTGCGCCGTGACCAACCCGGGTGGCGCCGGGGTGCTGGTGTTCGACGGCGGCGCGGCGGAACTGCGACTGACCACCCTGCGCGGCATCGCGACGACCGCGGTGGTGAGCCGCACCGGCGGCACGCCACGGCTGGTCGACTGCGAGATCGGCGACTCCGGCGGCGCGGTGCTGGCCGCCGACGGCGGGCGCGGGGCGCTGCGGGACTGCTGGATCCACGCGATCAGCGGGCCGGGGATCGTGGTGGAGGAGCAGAGCGAGCTCACCGTCACCGGCAGCACACTGTCTGATGTGGAGGGTGCGGCGCTGCTCGTCGGCGCGGGCTCGCACCCGGTGGTCACCGACTGCGTGATCGAGCGCGCGGGGACCCAGGCCATCGCGGTGGTGCGGGGCGGCGGCCTGGTGCTGGAGCGGACCACGGTGCGCGCCAGCCGCGGCCCCGGCCTGCACGTGCTCGACGACTCCACCGCCGAACTGATCGACTGCGGGTTCGCCGACGGCGGCCAGGACGCGGTGCTCGTCCGCGGCTCGGCGTCGGTGCGGGCCACCCGGCTGCGCGTCACCGGCGGCGCGGGCACGGCCGTGACCGCCGAGGACTCCGCCGACGTCGTGCTCACCGAACCGCACATCGAGGGGACCCGCGGCACCGCCCTGTCCGCGTCGGGCACCGCGCGGCTGCGGGTCGACGGCGGCGCCATCCGCGACTGCGCGGCGGGGGCGATGTGGACGGGTGACGCGGCGGGCGAACTGCTCGACTGCCTGGTGGAGGGCAACCACGGCGACGGCGTCGTGCTGCGCACCAATGAACCGGTCGAGGTCCGCGGCAGCCGGGTCCAGCGCAACCAGGGCCGCGACCTCCACGACGAATCGGGAGTCGCCGTGCTCGACACCCCACCGGCCGCCACCCGGACACCGCCCACCGCCGGGGCCGACGACGTGGCCGCCCTGCTGGAGGAACTGGGCGCGCTGGTGGGCCTGGACGGGGTGAAACGCGAGGTGGAGACGCTGGTCCGGCTGCACCAGATGGCCGAGCGGCGGGCCGCGGCGGGGCTGCCCGCGCCGCCGGTCGGGCGGCACCTGGTCTTCACCGGCTCCCCCGGCACCGGCAAGACCACCATCGCCCGGCTGTACGGGCGAATCCTGGCCGGTCTCGGTGTGCTGCGCACCGGTCAACTGGTCGAGGTGGCTCGGGCCGACCTGGTCGCCGCGGTGGTCGGCGGGACCGCGATCAAGACCGCGGAGCGGTTCGCCGAGGCGCTGGGCGGGGTGCTGTTCGTCGACGAGGCGTACACGCTGTCCGCCGCGACCGGCGGGACCGGGCCGGACTTCGGCCGGGAGGCGATCGACACCCTGGTCAAGCTGATGGAGGACCACCGCGACGACGTGGTGGTGATCGTCGCGGGCTACACCAACGACATGCGCGCGTTCCTCGCCGCGAACCCCGGCCTGTCCTCCCGGTTCACCAGGACCATCGAGTTCGCCGACTACTCGGCGCCGGAGCTGGTGACCATTGTGGAGGGTCTGTGCCGGGCCCACCACTACAGCCTGGAGTTCGAGACGCGAGCGGCGGTGCACGCGTACTTCACCAAGCTGCCCAGGGACGCGGCGTTCGGCAACGGCCGCACCGCGCGCAAGGTCTTCGAGGAGATGGTCGGCCGCCAGGCGTACCGGCTGGCCGAGGACGTCGAGGCGCCCGCGGTCGCGTTGACCCGGCTGCTGCCCGCGGACCTGGGTCCGTTGCCGGGCAGCGGGATCGGCGCGGGCGCGGGCCGGGTCGACGACGAACAGGTGGAGCGGCTGCTCGACGAGTTGCGCGGCCTGGTCGGGCTGGAGGAGGTCAAGCGGGAGGTGGCCAGCATGGTCGACCTGCTCGCCTCGGCCAGGCAGCGCCGCGAGGCGAACCTCCCGGTGCCCTCGCTGAGCAGGCACCTGGTGTTCGCGGGCCCGCCCGGCACCGGCAAGACCACGGTCGCCCGCCTCTACGGGTCGGTGCTCGCCGCGATGGGCGTGTTGGCGCAGGGGCAGGTCGTCGAGGTCAGCCGGGCCGACCTGGTCGGCGAGTACGTCGGCCACACCGCCCGGCGCACCACCGAGTGCTTCGACCGCGCCCGCGGCGGCGTGCTGTTCGTCGACGAGGCGTACACGCTCTCCGGCGGTGACGGCCGGGACTTCGGCCGGGAGGCGATCGACACCCTGGTGAAGCTGATGGAGGACCACCGCGACGAGGTCGTCGTCATCGCCGCGGGCTACGCCGACGAGATGGCCGGTTTCCTCGACGCCAACCCCGGCATGGCGTCCCGCTTCTCCCACCACGTCAACTTCGCCGACTACACCGCCGACGAACTGGTCACCATCGTTGACCAGCACGCGACGACCATCGGCTACGAGTGCACGGCGCCCGCCGTGACCGCGCTGCGTGCCCACTTCCTCACCGCGCCGCGCGGCACCTCCTTCGGCAACGGCCGCTACGCCCGGCGCGTCCTGGACGAGGCGGTCACCCGGCACGCCCGCCGGATGCGTTCCATCCCGAACCCCACCATCACCGATCTCTGCCTGCTGCTGCCAGAGGACATCCCCAGGCACGGCGGCAAGTAGTCCTCATCGGACACAAAGTAATCCTTTGTGGACAAACGATTTCCGGTCCGATTCGCAGGCGGGAACTTATTGGGCCACATAGTGGAACCGCTATCCCCCGTCAGGCCGAGATGTTAACCTGAAGTCCATTGACGACTGTCTTTTATGGACGCAGGATTCAAACGTCCCCATCGGTCCGACAGGCGGGTAGCCCCTGATGACACAGTGCACGGATTTCGCCGTCTCGTACACCCGCGTCGGGTGCGGCAAACTGGGCCGGGCCCTGACCGCGCTCGCGTTCGACCCGGCCAAGCGGGCCACCATGGTCGAGGAGCTGCGCACGCTGCTGTCCCCCTGGGACGGTGGTCCGGTCACCGACCCTACCCGCCACTGGTCGTACGCGTCCAGTGACGGCGCCCCGTTGGAACTCTCGGTGGCGTGGTCGCGGCGCGGGATCGAGGTCCGGGTCTACTTCGAACCACTGGGCAACCCACCCACCCCGGAGGCCTGCCGGGACGCGGGCGCCGCCGCGACCAGGGACCTGGCCCGGTACGGCGATGTCGCGCTGGCCGACTACCTCGCCGTCGAGGACCTGTTCCTGGTGCCGCGGCCACGACCGCCGTTCAGCGTGCTCGACGCCGTGATGTGGGGGCAGGACGGCAAACCGTGGTTCAAGGCCTACCTCAACCCGCTGGCCCAGGGCGCCGAGCGCGCCGGGGACGTGCTGACCGAGGCCATGGGTCGGCTCGGCATGGGTCCCGCGTGGACGGTGGCCGCCGACCGGTACGCCGAGGACCACGCCGACCAGGCGCCCACCCTGTTCGCCCTCGACCTGATGCGCGGCGCGCGGACCAAGGTCTACTTCCCGCACCACGGCGTCGACGCGGCGCGGATCGAGCGGTTCGCGTCCTGCGCCCGCGACCACGAGCCCGGTAGCGCTGCCTGGTTGTGCCAGGAGATCGCCGGAACCGACCAACCGGGCAAACCGCCGATCACGTCGCTGGTCTTCCACCGGGGCGACCCCGTTCCCGTGTCGACGGTGTCCTACGTCCCGTTGTGCCCCAACGTGGACAACGACGGCATCGCCGCCGCCCGGGTCGCGGACCTGATGCGGGCGGTCGACCTCAACCCGGAGCCGTACCTCGCCACGCTGGACGCGCTCGCCGTCGGCCCGCTCGCCACGTCGCGGGTGCAGACCTACGTCGGCTACCGGGGCGGCGCGGACCCCCGGGTCTCGGTGTACTTCGCGACCGGCGCGTTCGGACCGGTCACCGATCTCCCAGCAGCGGAAGGGAAAACAGCATGACAACCTCTGAACAGTCTGAGCAGAACGAGCTCGTGGTGGTGCACACCGGGCAGACCTACGACGGCAAGCAGGGGCACGCGTTCTTCGCGGGCATCTCCCAGGAGACCGCCGGGTCGCGCGGCCTGTGCATGCACCTGGTGCGCATTCCACCGGGCGCCCGGGACAACCCGCACCGGCACGACGAGCACGAGTCGGCGATCTACGTCATCTCCGGCAACGCCGAGGGCCGCTACGGCGCGGACCTCGCCAAGCGGATCACCGCCGGGCCGGGCGACTTCATCTACATCCCGGCCGGTGTGCCGCACCAGGCCATCAACCCCAGCGCGACCGAGCACCTGGTCGCCATCATCGCCCGCACCGACCCCCACGAGCAGGAGAGCACCGTGCTGCTCGCCGACCCCGACCATGTCTGAGGAGCCGACCGTGTCGAACGACCCGCTGACCAGGAACCACCTGTGGATCGACGGCGAGTGGCGTGAGCCAGCCGGAGCCGACCGGTTCGAGGTGATCGACCCCAGCACCGAGCAAGTCGTCGGGTCCGTGCCCGCGGGCACGGACGCCGACGTCGACCGGGCCGTCGCCGCGGCGTCGGCGGCGTTCCCGATCTGGTCGGCCACCCCGCTGCCCCGGCGGATCGACGCCCTGCAGAAGCTGCTCGACGGCCTGCAGGAGCGGGCGGGCCTGTTCACCGACACGCTGTCGCTGGAGGTCGGTGCGCCGCTGACGGTCGCCCGGTTCCTGCAGTTCGGGTTCGCCGTGGACACCGTGCGCTCGTACCTCGACGTGCTGCCGGAGTACCGCTTCGAGGAGCGGCTCGGCTCGTCGCTCGTGCTGCGCGAGCCGACCGGCGTGGTCGCCTGCATCACCCCGTGGAACCTGCCGCTGGCCCTGATCCTGCAGAAGGTCGTGCCCGCGCTGGCCGCCGGGTGCACGGTGATCCTCAAGCCCAGCGAGATCACCCCGCTCAACGCGTTCCTGCTCGCCGACGTGCTCGCCGAGTGCGACCTGCCGCCCGGTGTGTTCAACCTGGTCAGCGGGGACGGCCCGACGGTCGGCGAGGCGCTGGCCGCGCACCCGGGGGTGGACATGGTCACCATCACCGGGTCGACCAGGGCCGGGCGCCGGGTCGCCGAGCTCGCCGCGCACTCGGTCAAGCGGGTGCACCTCGAACTGGGCGGCAAGAGCGCCAACATCATCCTCGACGACGCCGACCTCGAGGAGTGCGTGCGGATCGGGGTCGACCAACTGTGCCTCAACTCCGGGCAGACCTGCCTGGCGTGGAGCCGGATGCTCGTCCACCGCGACCGGCACGACGAGGCCGCCGAGCTGGCCGCGAAGTTCGCCGACGCCTACCGGGTCGGCGACCCGCGCGACCCGGCGACCGCCGTCGGCCCGCTCGTGTCCGCCGCCGCGCTCGCCCGGGTGCGGCACTACATCGAACTGGGCAGCGCCGAGGGCGCCACCCTGGTCGCGGGTGGTCCGGACCGCCCGAGCGACCTGGACCAGGGCTACTACGTCCGGCCGACCGTGTTCGCCAACGTGCGCAACGACATGACCATCGCCCAGGAGGAGATCTTCGGCCCGGTCCTGTCGATCATCGCCTACGAGGACGACGCCGACGCCGTGCGGCTGGCCAACGAGTCCAACTACGGCCTGCAAGGCGCCGTCTGGTCGGAGAGCAACGCTCGGGCGCTGTCGGTGGCCCGGCAGGTGCGCACCGGGCAGGTCGACGTCAACGGCGCCCCGCTGAACTTCGCCGCCCCGTTCGGCGGGTTCAAGCAGTCCGGGTACGGCCGCCAGTGCGGCCCGCACGGCCTCGACGAGTACCTGGAGCTCAAGTCCATCCAGTTGCCCGCCGACGTGGAGACCAACGAGATCAAGAGCGCCATCCGACTCACCGAGCACTGAGGTCCCCATGAGTCACCCGGAACTGGTGGTCCTGCTCGACGACCACCTCACCCCGATCGGCACCGCCGCCAAGGCGACCGTGCACACCGCGAACACCCCGCTGCACCTGGCGTTCTCGTGCTACGTGTTCGACCGGCACGGCCGCGTCCTGCTCACCCGCCGCGCGCTGGACAAGAAGACCTGGCCCGGCGTGTGGACCAACTCCTTCTGCGGTCACCCCGCCCCCGGCGAACCAGCCGAGGACGCGGTGCACCGGCGGGGCGAGCAGGAGCTCGGCATCACCGTCACCGGCCCCCGACTGTCCATCCCGGACTTCCGGTACACGGCGGTGGACGCGAGCGGGATCGTCGAGAACGAGTTCTGTCCGGTGTGGACGGCCCTCGCCGACACGGACCCGGTTCCCGAACCGACCGAGGTCTGCGAATGGCGCTGGGCCGACTGGTCGGACGTGGTGGCCGCGGTCAACCACACCCCGTTCCTGTTCAGCCCCTGGGCCCAACTGCAGATCCCCCGGCTGCACCAACCCCTGATCGACCACGTCATGGTGCCCCTCGCCCCCAGCGTGTAACCCCGGCCCGTATGACCAACCGAGTCGGGGTGACAAAGCAGAGGGGTGCGACTGTCATGTCAAGGTTGGTCATGGGGGCCGGGCGGCTGGCGTTCGTCGGGGCGGTGGTGTTGTCGGTCACCGGCGGTGGCCTGGCGGTCGTGCCGCCCGCGCACGCCGCCACGCCCCGCTACACGTTGTCGGTCGGACCCGACGCGGTGCAGCGGTACCTGGGGGTCAACGGCAACGGTGACATCATCGGGACCGGGCAGCAAGTCGGGGCGCAGAACGGGGAAGGGTTCGTCATCAAGGCGGGCACGAACACCCCGGTGTTCCTGTCCACCGCGGGCGATCCCGGCAACACCGCGCAGTTCACCACACCGCATTCGATCAGCGACGACGGTGTGGTCGTCGGGGACATCTTCCCCTTCAACACGTCGATCCACCGTGCCGCGAGGTGGTCCGTGGCGGGCGCGACCGGCGTCGACCTGGGCGTGGACCCGAGTCAGCCGTTCTTCGACGTCGAGGCCACCGCGGTCAACGGCGGGGGCCTGGTCGCGGGCCGGACGGTGGACCCGGCGAGCAAGGTCACCGCGTGGACGGTGACCGGCACGACGATCACCAAGCTGCCCTTCCTGCCGGGCGGCGCGCAGGGCCGGGCACTCGCGGTCAACGGCACGGGCCTGGCGGTCGGCTCATCGGCGATCTCGACGACTGTGGTGTCGGCGGCCGCGTGGCAGAACGGCCAGGTCCGGGACCTGGGCCTGCTGCCCGGCGGCGACTTCGCCGAGGCCGACGCCGTCAACTCCGCGGGCGTGGCGGTGGGCGTGTCCAACACCGCGCCGGGCGGGGACGGCGCCGGGCTGCACGCGGTCAAGTTCTCCGGCGGCACGGTGACCGACCTGAACATCCCCGGCACCACCGCCCTGGCCAACGCGACCGCGACCGGCATCAACGACAGCGGTGTGATCATCGGCTCGCTGCCCAACGGCGGCGCGTACGTCTACCGGGACGGCGTGGCGACCGACCTGAACACGCTGATCCCGCCCAACTCCGGATTCCACATCACCAAGGCGACCGGCATCAACAACAACGGCGTCATCGTCGGCATCGCCCAGAAGGGCTTCGGCGGCCGCACCTTCGGCGTCGTGTTGACGCCCGCCTAGGCCAACGCCCAGAACACGTCCACGTCGAAGTGACCGGTCGTGCGGTCGGGATCGCCGTAGACCTCCCACCTGACCCCGGTCAGCCGGTGACCGTTGGCATTGCTCCAGTCGCGGACCGCGTCGTGCGTCTCACCGATCTCTCCGATCGGACCGACGTGCGTCGCGGTCGCGACCGGCCCACCGGGAAGCACTGACGGCACGACAAGACCCACGGGGGCGAACGGCCCGTTCACCTGCACGCCAATCTCCACGTTCGGCACGTCGTCCTTGTAGAACATGACGTTGTGCCCGTCCTTGTACAGGCCGTCCGGGGCGCCGCCGCGGAGGAAGGCCCAGACCTGGTCCAGCATCGGCCCCCACACCGTTGGGAAGTCCGCCCAGGACGTCGCCGCCGCCACAACAGCGGTCGGCACCGGTTCCACGGTTCGCACGGTCACATGGACAGTCATCGCACCACCCTTCCGACGTGTGTGCGCAGAGTCTAGTGGCGTGTCACGTTCACTTCGCCCAAACCAAGATCCACCACCAGGCCGACCTGCCGAGCAGCACCACTAGTGGCTCAGGGCGGTGACGATGGCGACCTCGCTCTCGTCGTGTGGCAGGTACTTCACCCGGACCACCGAGCCCGGCTGCACCTGCGGGACCGCGCTGGGCGGGAGCGCCTTCTGCTGGGTCACGTCGAACATGGTTCGGTCGGCCCGGGTGACGCGCAGGGTCACGGTGGCCACGGACCGGCCGTCGCGGATTTCGCCGGTGGGGGCCATGGCGAGGACGACGGCTGAGGCGTCGAGGCCGTGTTCGGCGATCTGGAGCTGCTTGGGCGTGATGTGTCCCTTGGCGAGCTGCACCCGGTTGAGCACGGCCTGCAACTCCTCCCGCGCGGCATCGGTGGCCAGGGCGACGCTCCCGTCGGGCAGGTAGCGCACGGGCAGCATCGCGCCCGGCTGGACGGCACCGAGGTCGGTCAGGTCGACGATCTGGCGGGCAGTCCCCGCGAACGACCGGCCGTCAGCGGTGTCGACGCGCAGGTGGATGGCCAACTGCGGTTGGTCGTTGACGCTGAGCCCGGTCCGGGCCACCGACATCACCGTCCCCATGCCGATCGGCGCGCCTTCAAAGGCCTTGGGCACGGCACCGCGCAGCGCGGCGAACCCGTCGCCGAGCTTGCCCGCCACGGAGAACAACGTGGGGGCGGCGAACAGCAGCACGATCGGTCCCGCCATCCAGCCGTTCACCCAGGGGACCTCACCGCCCTGCAGACCGGTGACGACGTACATGGCGGTGCAGGCGACGCCGATGAGCAGCACGACCCAGGCGATGGTCTTCACAGTGGAACTCCTTGATGTTTTCGCGGTCAGGACGAGGAGCCGAAGAAGTCGGTGGCGCCGACGGTGAGCGCGGTGAGGTGGCCGTCCGCGGTGAGCACGGCCACCTGGTGGTCGGTGGTGATCGCGACGGTGCCGTCCGGGCCGGTCGCGGCGCTGTCGGGGCTGGAGCCGATCGGGAGCGTGCTGGTGGTCGTGCCGTTGTCGAGCGCGACCGCGGTGAGGACGGTGGCGTTGTCGTTGACCGAGCGGTCGTGGCGGACGAGCACGTGCCCGGACCCGACCGCGCGAGCGGCACCATCGGTGACCAGGGCCGCGTCGAAGTACACCGTGTCGCCGACCGGAGTGACCTCGCCGTCGGCACCCACGCGGACGAGGACCTTGCCGGGCGCACCCCGGTCGCGCAGTTCGAGCCGTCCCGTGTCGATCGTGGCCTTGGTGGCGGTGGCCTGCGGCTTGGACTTGGTGTGGCCGTCAACGGTGAGTTCCGCCGCCCACGTGGTCGCGGTCGCGGGGTCGACCGGCGCGGCGACCGGGTTGTCCAGCGGGATCGCGAGCACGGCCCCGGTGGCGGTCATCGCCATGACCCGGTGGTTGGCCGCGTCGTAGCCGTACGCGGACGGCGCGGCGACGTAAGCGGACCCGAGTCCGGCGATGTCGGGGCCCCGGGCGGTGATCTCGCCGGTGTGGGTGTCGAAGACGAGCAGGCCCGCGTCGGTGGTCACGTAGGCGACCTTGTCCCCCGCCGCCAGCACGGTCGCGTGCCAGATCAGCTCGTCGGACACCTGGGTGTCCCACAACACCTCCCCGGTCGCGACGTCGAGAGCGGCGACCCGCGCCTGGAACATGTCCCGGGTCATGAGTTGGAACATGCCCCGCGCGCCGCTGCGGCCGTAGGGCACGAGCACGACCTCCCGCCCGTCGACCCGCGCCAAGCCGATACCCGGCTCGACGTCGATGTCCGGTTCGGGCGTGACCAGGTAGGACAGTCCGAAGAACAGCAGCGCGAACGCCACCAGCGGCGCCAACAACAAGACGGGCAGCAGGCCGCGACGCGCTAACGCGCGAATCGGCGATCGCGGTGTGTGGTTCATCGGACGCTCCTGGTGACGGCGTGTCGGTATGGCACAAGGCTGCCGCCGCGACCGGCCCTACCGATCACAGAAAACCCCCGGCGGCACAGCGGCCAGTGGTTCGTTGGGTATCGGCCTTTCCACGGCGTTCCTGGCAAGGCGCCGGAACGGCCTCGTACTGGACGGTCGTTCGGCAACTAAGCCGGGGATGTCGTGGGCAGGCCGAGACCCGGGCAACCCTCTGGGTCGAGCCACTAGGCTCGGTCGGGTGAGCAGCCTCCACACGCGAATGGTCGCCGACGCGGTCGGGGCCACGTTGCCGAGGGGGCTGTTGATCGCCGAGGCGTGGTCGCGGTTGGACGCGGTCGCGCCGCTGGCCAACGCGTCCGGGCGCCCGCTGGCGCGCACGGTCAAGCTCATCCTCGATCCCCTGGTGCTGCGCCCGGTGCTCAACCCCCGGTTCGCGGCCGGGGCGGTGGACGTCGCGCACGCCGAGGAGTTGCGCGACCGGATCATCGCGGCCGGTCCGGTCTTGGCCGCCACGGCGGCGTGGTTCCTGCTGGTGAAGAAGCGACGGCGGCGGGCGGGCATCACCGAGGGGAACCCGCAGGACCTGTACTTCCAGCGCTGCTTCGAGCTCGCGACCGCACACGGCGCCCCGGACTCGGACCCGGCCAGCGCGGTCACCGCCGACGACCTGCTGGCCGAGGTCCACGTCCGGTCCGGGCCGACGGTGGCGGGCCTGCGCGACTACGTGAGCGACCCGGTCACCATCCGCGAGTTGCTACGCCTGCTCGACGTGGCCTGGACCACTGTGTCCGATGTCCCTCCCGACGACGGCTCCGAGCTGCCCGACCGGTTCCTGGCGACCTGCGTGACCAACCCGAACACCGCGCTGTTCGCCGACCTGATCACCGACCGCACCGGATCACGGGACGGCGCGAACCTGCGCCTGCCGGGCGTCGCGCACGCGGAGGGACTGACCGATCGGGAAGTCCCCGGCCCGCCGGAACTGGGCGCGGCCGCGTCGAAGAACGCGCTGCCCAAACCATTCGACCGATCCATCGTGCAACGCCTGTTCGTCCCGCTCACCGACACCCGCCGCGCCGAACTGGCCGACGTCGCAGACCTCGTGCACCGGGAGATCACCCGCTCGGCCGGACCATGGCAGCTCGCCGACGAAACCAGCCGGGTCACCATGACACTGGGCCGCACGGCCGCCGCAGGACTCGTGGCCACGCCCGCACCCGGCGCCGCTGCCCAACTGCGGGCCCGCTGGGAACGGGAGGCATTCGTGCACCGCGCCCGCAGGCTGCCCACCGAGGGAGTCCACGCCGATGTACACGGAGTGCGGACGGCATACCTGCGTCGACTGTGGGTTCGGCTGCACGGCCGGGAACTGACGGGCGGCACCGTTGCCGCGATCGAGGTGTGGGACTTGCTCGACGGAGTGCTCCGCTCAGTAATCCTCGACCAACGCGACCGACTGCGCACCGCACTGGAACGGCTGGGCCAATGCGGGTAACCAGAACCGATTCACACGTAGCCCTCGGCGAGTGGCCGCACCCCGAACAGGCGGCGTTGCTGGAGGGCGCAGGCGCACTGTTGGCATGGGATGTCCTTGCCGCATCGGCATTCCCGGCCGCGCAAGTGTATGACCCCGTGCGCGCGAGCCAATGGCTGTGGGAAATCTACGGCCCCGACGCCGCCACGGAGCTGCTCAGCGGAGCCGAATCCGTGAACCCGCCGCTGAACTCCTCGCCGGTCCGCGACGCCTGCAGGCGCCTCGCCCAGTTGACCTGGATCGAGGCATGGTGGCCCGCCTCCACAGTCGCCGCCGTGCCCGCGATCGATCCCGTTGTGCTGAAAGCAGAACTCGCTCTCGCCACCGCCGCCATCGACCACCTCCTCGACGACGAGAACGCCACCACACGCGCCCTCACCCTGGCCACCCGTCTCCCTGACGCCAACACCCTCGCCGCCCAACTCAACGAACTAGCCGACACCCACGGCGTCACACTGCCAGAACCGGTAACCGCGCCAAGCCAGTCGAACTTCGCCCTCGCAGCAGCAGGCCCCAGCCAACGCTCCGGCCTGACAATCCTCAGTGGAGCATCCCCCATCGACTGGTCCGCAGTACCAGCAGGCGCCGTGGACGCAGCAGCAACCGCCGAATGGCTCATCACCCGACGCGACGGCAGCACCTTCCTGGAAGTCACGGTTCTCCCAGGCCCCACACCAACCCACCTCCTAGCCCGCTTCGATGACGTCGACCTAGCCCTAGACCGAGTCGACAACCTCGGCCGGCTCACCGGCCAGACACCCATCCCAGCGACTCTCCTACTTTCCACCCACCGCACACTCACCATCCACGCACCAGGTTTCGCTCCCCCAACACCCCAGCCCGACCCAGACCGCCCAACCCGCCAAGCCGCCCTCATCGCCTACGCCAAGGCAAGAACCCAAGCCACCAACGCGACCACCACCGAACGCCAAGCAGGCACGCAATGACCCCACCCCGACGGACACGCGACGCCGAAATATCCGTAACACCCGCGTCCCCAGACGAGACCACAGCCGCACTCGCCATCCACGCAACCCTACTCACCACAAGTGGCCAGTTCGCCGAGGCAGTGACGGCGGCGGAAGCCGCGCTGGAGACGGCCTACACCACCGCACTCGCCGCCCGCACCACCCTGCTCACCGCGACTGCCCAATTCACCGACGCGGCAACGACGGCGGAAACCGCGTTCGAGACGACCTACACCACCGCACCCGGCATAGCTGCGAACGTGACGATCACCGAACTCCAAGTGGGCACACCATGACTCCGCCCCAATGGGCGAGCGACGCCGAAATATCCGTGACACCCGCATCTCCAGACGACACTACGGCCGCACTCGCCGTCCGCGCGGCTCTGCTCACCGCGAGTGGCCAGTTCGCTGAGGCGGTTAAGGTAGCGGAAGCCGCGTTGGGGTCGGCTTACGCGACCGCGCCCGGTCTGGCTGCGTCTGTCCACTTGACACTCGCTGAGATCGCGGGCACCACCGGCGACCCGGTGGGCAGTGCCGAGCACCTTGGGCTCGCCCGAGAACTGGCCGCCGCGACCGGCGACCCGGCCACGGAAACCGCCGCGGTGCTCAGCCTGGCCCGCCTTGCCTATCTCGACTCCGACAATGACCTCGCCGAGTCGCACTACGACAGTGCCGAACGGCTGATCGAGGCCACTGGTGATCTCCGCAGCCGCACCGTGGCGCTGCATGGTCGAGCCGCTGTCGCGATCAGTCGGGGTAGACCAGGGGAAGCCTTGCAGGCGTTGGACCGAGTTCTTGCCGCGCTTGGCGACAACGCGACACCGGTCGAGCTGGTGGCGACCTACCAGGTGCAGGGCGGGGCGTGGGATGCGCTGGGTGAGTTCGCCCGCGCCGACGAGCGCTACGCCGCCGCTACCGAAGTCGCGACCGAGGCCGGGTTGTGGCACGTCGTCCTGGGCGTGGCGTGGTGGCAGGCCGAGGGGCTGATGCGCTGGGCGGCGTCCACTGTGGATGAATATCGGCGCGAACTGTGCCTGCGGGCACTGGATTTGGCCCTGCCCGCAGCGCTCGCCGCAGAGGCGGCCCGCCGGTACTTCCCGCACGGCCCGCTCCGCGAACGCTGGGTGGCCCTCGCGTCCGCGCCCGCCATCCGCGCCGCGTTTCTCGCGATGCGCGGTCTCGGCGATGTCGAACTGGTCTCCGCCTACATCGACCACCTCGCCGCGACGGTGTCGTTGCAGCCCGTGGACCTCCGTCTCCCACGGGAAGACCTGCTCTCGTTGCCGATCCCCACGGCCGATTCCGTAGACGGCTTCACGCTGCCGCCCCGGGTTCGGATCGACCCCGCCACACCATCTGCATTGGACTCGTGGATCGACGAGGCGCAGCGCCGCTACGGGTTCCCGGTCCGGGCGGACACAGCGGTGGCGTCGTGGTGACAGACCGTCCGACCGTGCAGCTCACCCTGGTCGACGCGGGCGACCTGTACCTGTCGTGGCGCTGGGAACACGCACTCGACCAGCCCAGGGCACTGGTCCTACCACGCGACCTCGTCCAAAGTGTACTGGACGAACTTGCCGCAGCCACCCCGTCCCCACTGCCCGGCGAGACCGCGGACCAGGCACTGACCAGGGCACTCACCCACGGGCCGCTCGTCGACCGCGACCGCGAGATCGCCCTCACCGAACTGCTCGCCAGGACCCTGCTGCCACACGCGCTCGCCACCGAACTCAACACCGTGATCACCCAGGGCGCCCGGCCACACCTGCGGATCCGACCATCCCCGTCCACCGCCCTCGTCCCCTGGGAAGCACTGCGCGTCGACGACGGCGAACGGACCGTGCACTGCGCTGACGTCTCGGTACTTCCCCCGGCGACCGTCCGCAACGCCACCACCCGCCGGGTGTCGCCGTACCATCCACAAGGGACAGTCGTCGGCGTGCTCGACCCCCGCGTCCCCGGCTTCGCCGACGCCTCCCCACTCGGGTCGGTACTCGGGACCCCCGATTCCGCGCTCACACACCTCGCCGCGACCTACTCCCCCGGTGGCATACGCCGCGACGACATCGACCGCGACTTCCTCGAACCCGCGCTGGCAGACGCCGCACGATTCCTCTACGTCGGCCACGTCACCACCGGCGACCACGGCCTCGGCGCCTGCCTACACCTGTGCTGCCCCGCCTCCGCCACTGGCCGAGCCGACCCGATCGGCGCCCACCGTCCACTCGCTACCGCCGACATCGTCCTCGGCCACCGCCCCAACCACCCCTGGCGAGTCCCCAACCGAGTCGCCCTCGTCGCCTGCGAAAGCGGCGGCGACAACCGTTTCACCGAACCCACCGGTCTCGTCGCCGCTTTTGTCCACAGTGGAGCCGAATACGTCGTGTCGACCCGCTGGACCCTCCCCGCCGACGCGGGCCTCACCCGCCTGCTCCCCAACCCCCCAACCACCCCCGTCCTCCCCACCGCCGTCATCGCGGTCGACACAGCCACCGCCGCCCCCGACCCGATCACCGCCATGGGCGAGTGGCAACGCACCCAGGCCACACGCTGGGAAACAACCGGCGACCCCGCCTACTCCCCCGTCCTGTGGGCCGCTTTCACCACCGCGTGGGCACCGGCACCGGTCAGGTAGGTTCCATTGGTGGACTGGGAACTGGTAGGTCCCGCCGCAGGCATGTTCACGGCGACCAACATCGACGACCTGCTGGTACTGGCCTTGTTCTTCGGCCAGGCCTCGGGCGACCGAACTGCCGCGTTACGTGTAGCCATCGGCCAGTACCTCGGCTTCGGTGCGATCCTCGTCGTGTCCGTCGTCGGCGCCCTGGGAGCCGGGTTGCTCCCCGCGCCCGCCCTGCCATACCTGGGCCTCTTGCCCATCGCACTGGGCATACGAGCTGCCTGGACCGCGTACCGCTCGGACGACGACGAACCTGCCACCACCGGAACACTCCAGGTCGCAGCAGTGACATTCGCCAACGGCGGCGACAACATCGGCGTCTACGTCCCCGTGTTCGCGACCACAGGCGTGGGCGGCATGATCGGCTACACCGTCGTCTTCCTGGCGGGTGTGGCCCTGTGGTGCGTGATCGGTTGGTACCTGGCCTGCCGACCGGCCGTCGCGGCGGTGTTGTCGCGGTGGGGGCACGTGATCCTGCCGGTGGTCCTGATCGGAATCGGCCTCACCATCCTCATCACCGGCGCCTTCAGCCACTGATCCCCACCTTCACCACCCGATCTCAGTGTTGACCACGCCCTCTCCACCACGTGCACCGCCTCGCACCGCCCACCACCCCGAACCTCCTCGTCGCCGCCACAACATCCAAGGCGTTCACACTCCGCCCCGTTTGCCCACTCACGCTCCACCCCGTTTGTCGCCCACACTCCGCCCCGTCGCCCACCCACGTTCCGCCCTGTCTGTCGCCCACACTCCACCCGATCAACGCCGACACGGCCACGGCCAGCCGCCGCCGGATCGGGGCTTTGAAGCCAGCTTCACCTGACCCCGCTCCACAGCGCCCCGCGCCTAGTTGTCCATCCACCCCGCCTAGCTGTCCACCCACACTCCACCCGGTTGCCCACCCACTCCACGCAGTTGTCCACCCATGCTCCGCCCGCCCGGTTACCACCCACATCCCGCCCCGTTGTCTATCCACATCCCGCCGAGTTGCGCACAGCCCACAGCGCCACCCCCTGTCGATCTTGCCAACCGGTAGACTGGCCTCGGGGACGCCCCCCGGGAAGGGTGGGGGCCGCCCGGGGTTGGGTTGGTGCCTGCGGGTTTGCGGTTGGGCTGGTGGGGTGGGGGTTGAGTGGGCGTAGTGGTCGGGTGGTGTCTCGGGCCGTGGGGTTGCGCCGGGTGACTGGGGTGTGGTGCCGGTGCTTGGTCGGGAGTGGACTTCGCGGTGGGTGGTGTCGCGGACCCGGCGGCCGGTTCTTGATGTGCAGTCCCTGCGCGGCAGCCGGGGGGTGTGCGATCAGGTCGGTGATGCATGGGTGCCGTGACGGGTGGGAAGTCAGGAGTGGGCGCGGTACCACTCGGTGAAAGCGGCGGGGACTTGGTGTAGCCGCCAGTCTGGGGGTTTCAGGAAAAGGTCGCGCAATTCGGCCACGGGGAGTACGGCCGGGCGGTAGTCCTCATCTTCGTACCGGTCAGAGTCGGATTCGGCGGGGTCGTCGGGAATGGCCACAGCGGGGCCGTCCGGGTCGGTGTCCGCAGCGGGGTTCACCTTCCACACCGCTCCCGCGCGAACACAGACCTCACCCAGATACCAGGCAGGAACCGTCAACGACGTAGCGTCGCGAGCAGCCCAAGCCGCGTCCCAGTCGGCGAAGTCGGCGCGGACGGCGGATTCCAGTGCGTCCAGTGAGGCCGGGGTGAAGTCCCAGTTGCCCGGGTGGGTCGCCGTCCAGGTTGGGAAGGAGGATTCCTGCCGCTGGAGCCACGACCGGAGCCTCGGGTGGTCGGTCCACGACTGCTCGCCCATGGCGCCGATCATACCTGGGAACGCGAGTGGGAACGGGCAATTCGGCAGAACGGGGAATTTCGGCCCGCGCCCACAACGGCCGTGCGAGTATGCGACCGCAGTGCTGGGAGAAGGGGGAAATGCACGTGAATCATTTGGGGGTAAAGCGGGTCGTGGTCGCTGTGGTGGCCGCGTGCCTTGCTGTCGGCGGCTTACCGCTGTTGGCGGGGACGGCTGTGGCGGCCGGGCAGCGCTGTGACGAGATGTTCAACCTGACCGGCACTCCCGCGCTCCCCGAGGAACTGCCGTGGGCGAACGGGGACGCGGCCCGCGCCGAGGCTGACTGGGACAGCTACCAGTACCCGAACCAGCGCGTGGCCATGGACGGCCTCGAACTGCCGGACGACCCCGCCGAGCGGCAGAAGATCCTCGGTCCGCTCGACCAGGACTACCGCAAGTACGCGGAGGGCACGCCGAACCGGGTTTACGCCACGTACAAGAACTACCTGGCGCGCAATGCCGGGTCGGACAAGTACGGCAGCTTCCGGAACTGGCTCAACGAGGCCTACATCGAGGTCTACGGGCGCAACCCGCGCGGTACGGCGTTCCACGCGAAGGTGGTCAAGGACCTGCGGCTGCTCGGGCCGGACTGGTTGTGCGAGGAGACGATCACGGTCACCGACCCGGACACCGGCAAGTCCTACGAACGGCGCTACGACGCGTTCAACCGCAGGACCAAGGAGGCCGTCGAGATCAAGTCCGGTGGCAACCACGACACCGAGCAGGCCCCGAAGGACCGCGCGTTCCTGAAGGACCCGAAGTACCAGGACTACAAGCTGCGGATGGCTTTCGGCCAGCCGCAGTCGGAGGCCACCGGCAGGTTCACGGCGGGGCTCAAGCAGCTCGCGCCGGGTCGGACGGCCTCGTACGTGCACAACTCCACGCCGGTCCCGGACTTCACGTCGGGCAAGTACACCGCGCAGGACACCGCCAAGACCCTGGGCCGTGGCTCCGATGTGATCCGCCAGTCGCCGCCGACGCCGGCCGACATGAAGCGGCAACTGGACCGGATCCGCGCCGAAGACCCGACCGGCCTGCGCGTGCGCGGTCCCGGCGGCGTCGACTTCACCACCCTGGACCTGCGTTACGTCGGCAAGCCCGTCAAGGGGAAGGGCCTGGACTACTCGTTCTCGGCGGACATGGTCGACGAGGACGCGGGCAAGGGCTGGGGTGGTCAGCAGCGCGCCGAGCTGATCTCGGACAGCTTCTTCACCTGGCTGGCGCTGACCCCGGACAAGTTCTGGGTCAACCTCAACCCGGACGAGCCGGACCGGATCATGGATCCCGCGTTCGGCAGCACCGACGCCGGCCGCGTGCTGCTGCAGGCCGACCTGGAGATGAAGCACGACTACGCGAAGAACATGGACCCCAGGACCGGCATCGGCAAGCGGCTGTTCGACACGCTGGGCGCCGAGGGGATCCCCTGCACGCACGGCGTGCGGAACTGGATCGTCCCCGAGCCAGCCGAGGTTCGCGAACAGGACGGCGGCCTCTACATCCTCGGCGCCCCGCTGAAGGTCAACTCGGTGCCGCAGGACTTCAGCACCCCGAGCCCGAACGGGCAGTGCACCCTCACCGAGGCGCAGCACAAGCGGGTCCAAGACCTGCTGGACACGCTGGTCGTGCCGGAGATCCGGAAACTGGTGAACACCGACGCCCGCTACGCCGACCTGCGCACCGTCTACAAGGCGCGCGTGGCCGCCGAGTGGATCCGCCAGCGCGACGCCGAGTCCGCCACGGACTACCACCAGACCATCAACAGCGACAAGGTCGACGACTGGCCACTGCGCGGCGACAACAAGTCCTGGACGCCGCAACAGACCTACCGCGACTACGTGAAGTCCTTCACCGAAGGCGACTACACCTACCCGTGCGAGAAAGAGGGCAAAGACGGCATCTGCGTCGCCGGTGGCGTGGACTTCTCCAAGGCACCGAAGGAGAACGTCACCCGGGCGAAGTTCGAGACCGAGCACAAGAACCTCCCCCGCACCACGACGATCTCCGTCCAGGCGATGACCGACGACGCGGAGAAGGCCACCCTGCTCGCCCTCGGCGGAAACACAGCCGCCCACGACGACACTCCGCCGACGACAACACCGACCACCCCACCAACGACCCCACCCGGCGGGTCGACCACCGCCGAGCCGTCTCCAACCACCACGCCACCGGCGCAGACCCCGCAACCGCGGGCAGACGGCCGTCACGACCCGGGACTGGCGTCCACCGGCGCCTCCGTGCTGGGCATCGCGGGCGCCGCGCTCACCCTCCTGCTGGTGGGTGGCGCGCTCATCTGGTGGACCCGCCGCCGCAAGACCAGCGGCGAGTAGATCTCGCGTGGGCCACGTTTCCTCGACGTGGCCCACGCGGGGCAAGACACAGTGCGCGACGAACCGCACAGCCAGGTGAATCCCGCGACCCCGCCCGGGTGATTTCGGCCGACCGACCGATCGGGATGCCGCCGCTGCGCCGGTCGCGCCGCGAGAATCGAGCAATGGCGAAGGTGTGTGTGGTGGGTGGCGGAGCGACCGGGGCAGCGGTGTTGTGGGCGCTGTCCCAGGATCCGAACGTGTGCGGGGACTGGCAGGCGACGCTGATCCACGACCAGCCGGACCTGGGTGGACACTCGTTGACGGTCCCGGTCGACCACAACGGGGCCACCATCCAGGTCGACGTCGGGGTGCAGTTGATCTCGCGGCTGCTGTACCCGAACGTGGCGGCGATGTTGGGGTCCCCCGCGTTCGAGTCCGTGCGGCTCACCGACGTGGACGACCTGCGGGTGGCGTGCGCGTTCCCCGGGCCGCCCGCGATCGAGGAACCGTTGAACTGGGGGAACTTCCCCGAGTACCAGCAGGGGCCGTCGTTCGGCCTGTACAGCCAGGAGATGCAGGCCGACGCGACCACGTTCCAGGACTTCATCGAGATGTCGGTCGCGGTGGGGTGGGGTGAGCTGACCGTCGGAGACTTCTTCCGGAAGCTGCCGGTGCCGCTCAACGACCCGGACCGGTTCCGGGAGTACTTCGTCGCGCCGTACCTGAGCATCATGAACGGGTACGGGAGCGCGGACATGGACCAGGTCACGTTCGGCGACCTGGCGCCCTTGTTCGACCGCATCCCATGGGCGAAGAGTCCACTGGGCGCGTTCACCCACCCCGGCACGGGATGGTCGCGGTTCACCAACGGCAGCTCGACGTGGGTGCGCGCGATGGCCGCGGTGGCGGGGCAGACGTTGACGTCAACGGTCATCACCGACTCCACGGTGACGGCGGTGTGGACAGACACCCACACCGAGGGCAACCCGGTGCACGTGCGGTGGACGACCAACGGCGAGACGTACGAGGACGTGTTCGACAAGGTCGTGTTGACCACGGACATGTGGACGAGCGGTCAACTGCTGGACAACCCCGAGAACCACACCCTGTGGAAATCGGTGTACCAGCCGAGGATCGCGAAGTCCGAGTGGGCGCTACTGCCCGGCGAGTGCTACATCCACACCGACGAGTCGATCCTCGCGCCGTTCCTGCGCGAGCGCCAGGAGATCCTGCAGTTCACCGCGGCCTACGCCCGGACCACGACCTGGCCGTACTACGACATCAGCAAGACGTTCACCACGTTCCTGCTCGACAACCTCCTCGCCGACCCCCGCGCCGAGGGCCTCTACCTCACGATGTACGGCGACACGTCCACCCACATCCGCAAACCCGCGTCCGGCACGGTGAAGTTCCGCAAACACTGGACCCACGGCATGTGGGCGGCCTCATTCCTCGGCGGCCCCAAACGCATCCTGCACGAGGCCCAGGGCCGAGGCTGGTTCTCCGGCCCCGACCAGCCAGACACCAACGTCTACTTCGCGGGCAACAACACCACCACCGACTCGGAGGAAGGGGCACTGGACTCAGCCATGGGCATCGTGAACTACGCCTTCCGCAGCCCCTACCCAATCCGCCCAGTGGAACCAACGGCCGTAGCCATGTTCCTCCTGTTCTACCTGGACGTCATGTTCCCCATGACCGGCCACGCCCGCCGCGAGGCGATCATCCGATCACTGACCCCGCACTAGCCTCCGCCCAGGCCCGCGTGGCCACCTCGAACCGGTCCAGCCAGCACGGCAACGCCACGGCGACGCCCATCGCAACGGCTGCCGTGAGGTTCCGGGCGACCCCCTGGCCCCGGACAGGCGGGACCAAGCCGAGTTGGTCGTCGGACCGCTGAGGCGCATTGACCCTCGACCAAGCTCGCACCGGAGCGACGGACTCCAAGACGGGGGCGGGACCAGCCGGTACCGCAGCGGTACTCATCGCAACGGCCAGAGACGTCAGATCGCAGTGACCTGGTCGCCCGCATAGGCGGCGGCCAAGTCGAATCGATCATCCCGTTGCTGAGACCGCACGGGCCCTCGACTTGGCCCGAGTGGACACTGCGGACTTCACCGGATGCCAGAGCAGCGCGGCGACCGGTTCAGCCAATACGGCACGGGGCGGCGATACCCATCGCAAACAGCCGCGGTGAAGATGTTTGGATCGCGGCGGTGATCCGGTCGTGCGCGCAGACAGCAGCCAGGCCGAATCGATCATCCGGTCACTGACGCCGCACTCACCCTCGGCTGGACCGCACCGACGCCACAGACTCCACGGACCTGAAGGCGGCGCGGGACCGGCCCAACCAGTACGACCAACGGCTCGGTACTCGTCGCAACGGCTACCGTGAGACGTCGGAACGCGGTGACCTGGTCGCCCATGCAAGTGGCGGCCAAGCCGAGTTGGTCATCCGATCACTGACCCCACACTGACCCCCGCCCGGCTCCCAGCGGCCACCAAAGCAGCCTCAGACCGCTCAAGCCAATAAGGCAGCGGCACGGCGGCGCTCACCGCGACGGCTGCGGTCAGGTGTCGGACTGCGGCGTCCCGGTCGCCCGCGCACGCGGAGGCCAGGCCGAGTTGGTGGTCGATGGGGCCGTAGCGCACCACCTGGTTGAGCTGGAGCAGTCCGGTGCAGGGCAGCAGTCGGTCGTAGACGCGTTGCGCGGCGGTGGGGTCTCCGGTGCCGTGGGCGACTTCGGCCAATTGGCACAGGAGTTGCACGCGTAGTTGGGAGTCCGGGGACGGTAGGTCGTCGAACAGGTCGCCGACTTCCGTGCGGGCCTCGTTCAGCTCACCTGCGTCGACGAGGATCAGGGCGGTCGCTGGGCGGAGGTCGTAGTCGCCCATGCCGTCGAGGCCGCGCAGTACCGGCAGCAGTTCGGCGCCTCGGCCCTGTTGGCGGCGGAGTTGCATGACCTGCGCGCCGTATGCCAAGGCCGCGTCTGGTTCACCTGCGTCGTTTCCCATCCGAAAAGCGGCTTCGCAGGCCGCCTCGGCCTCGGTGAGCCCGCCCGCCGCCAGTGTCCGTCCGGCGTGGGAGAGGGCCGCGACCCAGCGCAGGTAGGGTTCGCCGATGTCGTCGGCGATGCGGATCTCCTCGGCGAGCGCGGCGTCGGATTCGGCGATCAACCCGGCTTCCCAGCAGGCGATGGACCGCAGTCGGGCGGCCAGCAACTTCAGCCGCCGGTCCGGGGCGGTCGCGGCGATGGTGAGCAGTTCGGCGGTGTCGGTCAGCCTGCGCGGCTGGGTCGACGGCGCCCAAGTCGCCTCGAACCGCAGGGCCAGCACCCGGCCCAGCACCAGTGGGTCGCCCAGTGCGCGGGCGCGGTCGACGGCGTCGTCGGCCAGTCGGGCGCGACGATCAGCCTGGTCGGCGGCGAGGAGTTCGACGGCGAGGGTGGCGCCGAGCAGCGGCCGCTGCGGGTGTGGGTCGTCCCCGATGGCGGCGATGGCCGACTCCAGCAGGGCGATCCGGTCCGCGTCGAGCCTGCCGCTGTTGGAGACCGAGCCGCGGTTGTTGGCGACGGCGGCGCGCACCAGTCGGGTTGTGTCATCGGCGGCCTCGGCGAGTCGACCGGCGGCCAGCAGGGTCTGCCGGTAGTCCTGTTCGCCGGTGCCGCGCTGCGCCGTGCCCAGGCCGATGAGCGCGTCGACGCGCAGCGGGTCGTCCGCGTCGAGCAGCGGCAACGCGTCGGTGAACCAGCGCAGCGCCTGGTCGGGGGCGAGGTCGGTCAACGCCCGGTCGCCTGCCCGGCACGCGCGGTCGGCCGCGACCCGCGCCTCGTCCGGGCGGTGACCGAGCAGCCAGTGCCGGGCCAACTCGCCGACGCGGTCGGAGTCGGTGGCCTCCAACGCGAGGGCGACCCGCCGGTGCATCCGCCGTCGCCGCGCGGCGCCGACCCGCTCGCAGAGGGTGCGCTGGACGAGGGCGTGTCCGAAGGCGAACCGGTCGGCGGGCAGCTCGGTGACCAGTCCGGCGGCGACGGCGCGGTCGAGGTGGTCGAGCATGGCGTCCTCGGTGCACTCGACCGCGGCGGCCAGCACCGGCAGGTCGAACTCCGCGCCCGCGACGGCGGCCTGGGTCAGCACGGCCGCGGTGGCCGGGCCGAGCCGGTCGACGCGGTGGCCCACCACGTCGCGGACCGTCTCAGTCAGCGCGATCCGCGCCGGGTCCGTCGTCGCCCACCCGGTCTCGGCGAGGTTGCGTAGCAGCTCACGGGCGAAGAACGGGTTGCCGCCGCACTCACGGCCGATCGCGTGCGCCCAGGCCGCCGCGTCCATCCCGAGCGGCCGCCCGGCGACCGCCTCGACCAGCGGGACCAGGTCGTCGTCGGCGAGCCCGGACAGCGTGATCCGGCAAGCCGCCGGTCCGCGCAGCAGTTCACGCAGCGCGCCATCGGCGTCGTCGGTGAGATCACCCGGCCTACATGTGACGACCAGGCTCAACAGGCCGGGTCCGGCCGAGTCAGCCAGATGGCGCAACAGCAGCAGGGTGGGTTTGTCCGCCCAGTGCAGGTCGTCGACGACCAGGACCACCGGCCGGTCGGCGGCGGCGCGGGTGAGCAGGGCGGCGACCGACCGGAACAACAGGTGCCGCTCGGTGCGCGGATCAGTGCCGGGCTCCGCCTGCCCTTGGCGCAGCTCGGGGACCAGGCGCGGCAGCGACGAACCGTAGCGGGCGGTGTGGTCGACGAGGACGGCGTCGGGCAGGTGCGCGGCGAGCTGGGCGAGGCATTCGACTACCGGTCGGTACGCCAACGTCACCTGCTCGTCGCAGCGGCCATAGAGGACCAGTGCGTCGGTACCGGTAAGAGCGTGCGCGACGAGCGCGGTCTTACCAACCCCCGCCTCGCCCGCGATCGCGACGACGGCGACCGGGGCCGGTTCGCGCACCACAGCGGTCTCCTGGACCAGTTGGACCTCGCGCACCCGGCCGACCAGCAGTCCGGCCGCCTCCGCCCGCAACCGGGCGGGCAACTCCGGACGATCCGGCGGTCGGGCCGCGCCCGCGAGCAGGCTCAGGAACACCGCCTCGGTCGCCGCGGCCGGGTCGGTGCCCAGCTCGTCCGCCAGCAGGGTGCGGCACCGCTCGTAGGCGACCAGGGCCTGCGCCCGATCGCCGCCCGCGGCGAGGGCGGACATCAACAACCGGTGCCCGGACTCGCCGAACGGATCAAGGTCGATGGCGGTCCGAGCGGCCACGACGGCACCCGCGTGATCGCCCCCGGCGGTGCGCGCCGTCGACACCGCGGCCAGCGCTCGCACGCGCAGGCCGCGCAGCCGGGTCCGCCAGCCGACGGCCCAGGCCCCGTCGACCCCGGGCAGGAACGGCGCGCCGGTCACCGCCTCGGCCTCGGTTAGCCGGTCGGCGGCGCGGGCCTCGGCGATGTCGGCCTCAGCCCGTTCCACGTCGACCACCACGTCCGGCGGCAGGGTCACCCGGTAGCCGCCCGCCTCGGACCGCAGCACGTCGCGCCCGCTCAACCCGGCCTCGGCCAATGCCGCGCGGACCCGGGTGACCGCCGTGCGCAGCACCGACTCCCAGGACGCGGGCCGCTCCCCCGGCCAGATCAGCTCGGCCACCTCGTCCCGCCCCACCGGGCGGGCGCGTTCAAGCACCAGCAGCGCCAGCACCAACCGGGCCTGCCGGGACCGCAGGTGGGCGCGGCCGATCCCGACGCCGTCGCGCTCCAGGGCGACGTCACCGGTCAACCGCACGACAAGGGGCTCCGTGATCGCCTCCTCCCCCAGGTCCACCCACCCATTCTCGACCGGGGCGGCGGTGCGGCGCGATCGCGAGATCGGGGCATCTGCACGGGGTCTGCACGGGGTCTGCGGTCCGTCTGCGGTCGGTTCCTAGCGTCGGTTCCAGCGGGTGGCACCACCCGCGGTCACCAGAGCCGACACCTGTGGAGGAACGCCATGACCGGCTTCCAGATCGAGATCGACATGACCCAGGACACCGTCACCTCGCTGGCCGACGGCGGCTACAGCCTGCTCGGGTTCAAGGCCGTGCAGAGCAACAACGCGGGCGGGGCGCCGCTGGCGTGGTTCAACTCCGCCGACTACGCCACCGAGACGGTGCTGTCCTGGCAGGACAAGTACGAGGCGTTCACCACCAACAGCCAGATCGTGCCCGGCGGCGTCATCCGGGCCACCAACCACTACCCGATCGACCGGGGGCAGACGCTGCAGGTCGACGGGAACAAGGGCACCGGGTACGTGACGCAGGACGGCGTCCCGCTGGCGGTGTCCATCCACAACACCACCACCGTCCCGTTCACCTGCGGCGTGTCCCAGTCCCAGCCGGACGGCTCGATGGACCCGCTGTGCGCGTTCCCGCTCTACGGGCAGCACCTGGACGTGATCGTGCCGCTGGAGCGGGTGCTGCTGCTGTTCACCACCGCCCAGGTCAAGACCAGCTCGGTGATCTACAAGGCGTACAGCCAGGGCCTGCTGATCGACCTCACCGCCGCGCCCGTCCGGCGGGTGCGCTTCGACATCAACAAGGGCTGGGCCTGGGACGGCGGGGTGTGGGCGCAGATCGTGCCGCCCAACGCCGACCTGGCGCCGCTGCTCGTCGAGGGCTCGTCCCTGCAGAGCACCACGCCCGCGCCGCACCGCGCGACCGTCGCCGCCTGATCACCCCGGCCGCCCGTGCCCCGGCGCGGGCGGCCCCCTTCTCATCCGGGAGCACCCCATGGCCATCTTCCTGACCTGGAACGTCTACCACGGCACGTTCCAGAACGGCCCGTACCCGAGCCCGTCGGACCGGATCGCGCGGATCGTCGCCCTCGGCATGCAGCAGTTCGTGGACGTGATCTGCCTGCAAGAGGTCCCGCGGTCCATCCTCGACCCGGCCGTCCCCCTCGGCACACCGGGCGCGCTGACCCCGATCGTGCAGTCGCTGGACGCGACCGTGGCGGGCTGGTCGACCTTCTACAACGCGGTCCAGGTGTACTCGGAGAACAATCCCAACGGGAACAACTGGGTGACCACCACCGACGGCTACCTGGTCCTCCACCGCCCGGCGACGTTCCCGAACATCGCCAACCTCGGCTACACGCAGCCCGGCGCGTTCGTCGACCTCATCGGCAACTCGCTGCGGCCACCCGTCCAACTGGACCTGTCCACAATGGCCGGAACGGTGGTGACCGTCCTGGACTGGCACGCCGACACCGGCGGCCCGCAGGTGGCGATCGCGCTCAGCGCCCTCGACCACGTGCTGGGGCAGGCGAACGGGCGCCCCAACCGCACCATCGTGCTCGGCGACCTCAACTATCCCGGGCCGGTGGAGAACTCGGTCCCGAACCACCCGTTCCCCGGCTGGGAAGACCTGAGCGTCCGCATCGACCGCCGCGTCAACGGCGTCGACCACGTCCTGTCCAGCGAAACCACCACCATCGCGCTCACGGGCAAGCTCAACTTCAAGAGCGACGCCAACCACTACCCGATAGCGGTGAACATGGCCGTAGCCCCTTAGCGACTCACGCGCCGGTATTCCGCCGCCCTGGCCTGGTAGTCCTTGTGTTCCTGGGCGTGGTCGGGGGGAAGGTGCGGGGCGTCCGGGGAGGTCGTGGCGAAGAACCGGGTGAGCCCGGTGTTCGCGCTCGCGGCAAGCTCCCCGGATCGCGCGAACATCGCGGTCTCGTAGCGGGTGACCGCGTCGTCGAGGTTGCTTTCCGCCTTGATGGCGTGCGCGAGCTCCGCGCCGTCGAGCAACGCGAGGTTCGTGCCGTGGCCACCGAACGGCGCCATGAGGTGCGCGGCGTCGCCGATCAGGGTGGCGCCGGGGACGTGGTCCCAGGTAAGCGGGGCGGGGAGGGCCCAGAAGCTGCGCTGCACGTAGTCGCTGTCGTTGTCGGTGATCAGTGGGAGCATGTCCGGGCACCACTCGCCGAACTCCTTCACCAGGTGGGAGCGCATGGACTCCCGGTCGGCGATATCAACGCCCGCCGCAACGTGCCAGTCCAACTCGGCCCTGAACGCAACGTAGCCGCGGACCACACCGTTGCTGTTGCGCTGGACGATCACCCCGCGACCGGCACCATCGGCGGCGAACATGTGACCGTCACCGACGATCGCGGCGACCTCGGGGTGGCGGGTGTCGACATCGTCGAACCGGGCGTCGAGGAAGGAGACCCCGAGGTAGGTCGGGGTCGCGTCGGTGAGCAGGGGTCGGACCTTCGACCAGGCGCCGTCGGCCCCGATGACGAGGTCGGCTTCCACGGTGACGCCGTTGGCGAACTCCAAGCGGTGCGGGGTCGCGCGCGCGAGTTTGTGTCCCCAGTGGACGGTCCCGGGCTGGAGGTGTTCGTAGAGCATGGTCCGCAGTTGACCCCGGTCGATCTCGGGCGCGGCGGCATCGCCCTCGGCGGGGGTGAACGCGGTCAGGACGGTGCCGTGGTGGTCCCGGCGGCTCTTGGCCTGGCCCTCCAGCCGGGCCAACGCCAGGAAGGCGCCCATCAGCCCGGCGTCGTCCAGGGCGATCTGACCGGAGTCGGCGTGCAGGTCGAGCGTCCCTCCCGGGTCGCGGGAGTCCACGGCGGCGTCGGCGTCGTACACCGTGGTCTCGATGCCGTGCAGTTGCAGGACACGGGCGCACATCAGTCCCGCGGGTCCGCCACCGATGATCGCGATGGTTGTCATGGTTGAGCCCCTTCTCTTCGGTCGGCCACCTCCACCGTAGGCGTACTCGTGCCAAAAGTGCAACCGTTCAATCTTTTGACCTGCTCCACCATTGGCGTAGGCTGGGTGGGTGACCGAGCCCGGACGCCGCGAGCGCAAGAAAGCCGCCACCCGCCAAGCCCTGGCCGACGCCGCCCTGCGCCTGTTCCTGGCCCGCGGCTACGACGCCGTCGGCGTCCGCGAAATCGCCGACGCCGCCGACGTGTCGGTCACCACCCTGTTCAAACACTTCCCCGACGGCAAAGAAGCCCTCGTCTTCGACCAGGACGCCGACCGCGAAGCCGCCCTCGTCGCCGCCATCCACGACCGCCCGCCCACCCAGTCCATCCCCCAAGCCCTCCACGCCCTCCTCCACACCGAACGCTCCCGCCAGGTCCACACCAACCCCACCCTCCCCGACTTCCTCCGCCTGATCGACTCCACCCCCGCCCTCCGCGAACACGCCCGCCGCATGTGGCTCCGCCACGAACAAGCCCTCACCACCGCCATCGCCACCGACACCAACCTCCCCACCGACGACCCCGCCTGCCAGGCCATGGCCCACTTCGCCCTCGAAGCCGCCACCCTCGCCCACACCCACCCCGACCCCGAAGCCGCCCTCACCCGCATCTTCACCCTCCTCGACACCGGCTGGACCGCCACGGTGACCCACACCTGACCCACGACCGGGATACCCCAGTGAGAAGCGATTACCTGATAGACAGCCCCGAAGCCGCCGCTTCCTTCACCGAAGCCGAACACACGGAGTTGGCATCATGCGTGTCAACGCGCCCTCGACCACTGCCAGTGCTGGACTCGATCATCGCGTGGCGCCTACCGGCCCGCTCCGCGAAGAACTGATGACACAACAGTGACCACGCACTCCCACAAAGCTGGTGATCGCGACATGGCGCTCGGATTCGTAGGTGCCGCCGTGGCGGCGATGGAGTTCGACTACGCGGTCGTGCTGAGGTTCTCGGACGGTTCAGAGGTTCGTGTCGAGACCGAGTTCACGCTCCAGTCGGGCTCGGGACAACCGGAGCACGTAGTCCCGGGCGACGACTCCGCCCGACTGCGAACCAGCAGGCTGAGAGGCACCCGCGTGAACGAGGCGACCGTCGAAAGCTCGGGCAGGCTCCGACTCCTGTTCAACGACGGCACGCTGCTGCAGGTACCGCCTGACGAGGAGTACGAGGCGTGGACCTCCACCGGCCCCCACGGCGAGTTGGTCGTGTGCGGCCCCGGCGGACTCGTCTCGGATTGGGGTGCCCGGTCCTGAGTCCCTGCCGGTGGAGCGGCGGCGCCGCAGACCGGACCTCCAGCACGGATCGAATGAGGTCCGAAGATCCTCGGAGAGCGACTGGTCTGCGACACAACAACAAGACGAGGTCTCTGCTCGACAAGGTCAATCTCACCAACATCGGGCAGGACAGCCTCCCTCCGGACTGGATGACCGACGCACCCCGCGCAGATTGGACGCTGGAACTGGGCGGCTCACCCGCGCCGCCTGAGCGTGCATCTGCAGCTCGGTCAGAGGTGGATGTCGTGGCGGGAGGGGGCGTTGAGTTTGCGGCGGACTTTGACGACGTATTCCTCGACTGTGCGGCGGGAGAGGAAGAGGGCTTGGGCGATTTCGCGGTTGGTGTGGCCGCTGGAGAGGAGGCGGGCGACGTCTTGTTCTCGGGGGGAGAGTTGGTCTCCGTAGCCTCGGCGGCCGCGGGGGGAGGGGGTGGGGGTGCCGGTGGTGCGGAGGTGGTGGCGGCAGCGGGCGGCGTCGACGGTGGCGCCGAGGGTGTTGTAGGACTGGATGAGGGTGTTGAGGGGGGCGGTGTTGGCTTGTTCGGCGAGTTGGGCGGCGCGGTAGGGCAGGCCGAGGGCCTGGTGGAGGGCGATTGCCTCGCGGTAGAGGTCAGGGGCGATGGCTGCGCGGGCGGCGGTGAGGGCGGCGTGGGCGAGGGGGGCGTCGACGCCGTGGAGGCCGGATTGGGTTTGGGCGATCAGCTCGTGTGCGGCGTCGGGGCGGTCGGCGGCCAGGTAGCAGGTGACGGCTTGGGGGAGGATGTCGCCGGACCACACCCAGGCGCCTTTTTGGCGCAGCATCGCCACACCGCGGTCGACGTGCTGCAACGCCGCGGTGGTCTCGCCGCGGCTCAGGAGCATGCCTGCCATGCCGCCGGCCGCTGAGATGGCGACCGGGTAGGAACCCGATGCGGCGACGAAGGCTTCCTCGGCGCAGGTCCAGTCGCCGCGGGCGGCAGCCAGCCAACCGCGAGTTAGGTGGAGGTCGGTGGTGAGCAGGAGGTTGGCGTAGGTGGCGATCAGGCGGTCGATGCGTTGGTCCAGGCCAGTCCACCGGCCCGCCAGCCAGTCGAGGCGGACGGCGGTGGCTTCCGCAGTGCCCAGCACGTAGGTGGCGGCGACCCGCTCGGCCAGGCTGATGCCGACGCGCAGGAACTCCCGGGCGCGGGAGTAGTGCCCGATCCACGAGCAGGCATCCGCCAGGTTGCAGTACGCGCGGGCGAGGTGGTGGACCTCGTCGGGGTCGTGCACCTCGGCCACCGACGGCAGTTGGGCGATGCGCGCCCAAACACTCGGGTCGCCGACGATGAGGCGCCCGCCCAGGGTCGTGGCTCGCAGGGCGGTGCGCAGGGCGACGGTGGGCAGGTGGTCGGTGATCCGTTCCACCCGGTCGAGCGAGGCCTGGAACTCGGCGATGGACGCGGTCCCCAGGTATGGCCCGGCCATGGCGGCTATCCCGCGCACGGTGCGTTCTGGCTGGTCACCGAGCGCGTCGATGGCCAGGGCGATTTCCTCGGCGCCCCGGTCGACTTCACCGGTTTCGCGCTGCAGCAACAGTCCGAACCACAGCCGCACTTCCCCCCGGACATCGGGCGCCAGTCGCGGGTCCGCCAGCAGGCCCTCAACCCGCGCGGTCACCTCACCGCCGGGCAGTCCCGACAGGGCGTAACCGCACAGCTCGGTGGCCAAACGATTCGTGTCTTCGACACTGATCCCCGGATCGGCCAACACCGCGGACAACAGGTGGACGGCGGCGATCGGGTCCGCGGTCTCGGCGGCGAGCTCGCTGTACCGCAACCATTCCGCGGTCATACCAGCCGCCTTGGCGTGCACGCACAATCGTTCAACAGGGCAAACATCCAAAGTGGACAGTATGGTCACCGCACGCTCGTGCAGTTCCCGCCGCCGCGGACCGGGCAGAGCGGCGTGCACCGCGCGTCGAGCGATGTGCTGCCGGAACCCGTACCTGTTCGCTTCCTCCACGAACACGCCGGAGTCGACCAGCAAGCCCAGGTACTCCCCCGCCTCCTCCCCCGCCACAGCGCTCAACACTTCAGCCGTCTCCGGCGCACCCAGCACCGCAGCAGCCTCCACAATGGACAGAGCTGCTGCGGGCAAGGCCCCCATCCGCTCCCTGACCGCGTCGGCGACCAAGACCGGCACGTCAACCAGGTCCAGAACATCACCACGCACGTCCCGCAGTGCCCGCACCACTTCCTCGACCACGAAAGGGATTCCCGCCGTCTCACGCACGAGGGATTCGGCGAACCGAACCGAGGTCACCGCGGTTCCGACGAGAGCGTCCACCATGGCGCGCACATCCGCCACACCAAACGGCCGCAGCACCACATTGACCCCAGACGGGACATGGAAAGCACGGCCGAGTACGCCTCCAGAAGGCAGGTCCTCACGGCGATAAGTCGCCACAACCGATAGGTGCGGCGGCAGGTTCCCCAACACGAACCGCAGCACGCGGCGGGTTTCGTCGTCCGCCCAGTGCAGGTCTTCCAGCACGAGCACCGTCGGCCCCAGCGCGCGGACCAGCTCACGCACGGCGCGGAAGATCCGATGCCGTTCGGCGGCCGGGTCGCCCAGCAGGCCCGGCGCGGGCGGCAGGCGGTCGGCGAGTTCGGGCAGGTGCTCGCGCAGCGCGCCGGTCACCGGGCCGGGGTCGACGAGCTGGTCACCGCACCGACTGAGGCAGTCGAGCAACACCCCGTACGGGAACGGCTCCGGCAGCGGCTGGCACGAGCCCACGACCACGCGCGTGTCGCAGGCCGCGGCGAACTCGGTGACCAGCCTGGTCTTGCCCACCCCGGCCTGCCCCTCGACGAACACGGCCGACGGCGGGTGCCGCACCGCGTCGAGCAGGGCGGCCAGCTCTGCGTCCCGGCCGACCATCGGCACCGAGCCGGAGCGGATGGTCGGCGGACTCGGGCAACCCATGCTCGCTCCTGTCGGTGATCAACCCACGGCGGAATGCCCGACAGGATAAGTCGGCGGACGCGGCAGGCGTAACCCCGCGAAATCCGCCGCCGCGGCGCGCGGACGATCCCGTACCCATACGGGTCGTGACCACGCTTGTTCGGCAAACGCCCAGGCCGAAGGGTGATTCCAGTGCGGCCCGATGTCCCAACTCCCTGTCCGCGGCCGCCCGACGGAGGAAGCGATGCAAGCCAGAACGCGATGGATATCAGGTCTTTTCACAGTTACATTGGCTGCCGCGGCGGCGGCGACAACGGCGGGCGTGGCCGGGGCGCAGCAGGCCGAGGGTGTTGTCGTCCAAGCGCACCAGCACCACTCCGGACAGTACATCGTTGTGCTCAACAGCGGCGCCCACGCGGCCGCTACCGGCGAGGCCGCGTCGCTCACCCAGCGCTACGGCGGCGACGTGACCGACACGTACTCGGTCACGCTGAACGGCTTCTCGGTGCGCAACCTGTCCGAGCAGCAGGCGCGGCGGCTGGCCGCGGACCCGTCGGTCAAGGCGGTGTACCAGGACGGCACGGCCCACGCGACGAGCGACCAGCTCAACCCGCCGTCGTGGGGTCTGGACCAAATCGACCAGAAAACCACCACCCTGGACAAGAAGTACACTTACCCGAACCAGGGCGAGGGTGTGACCGTCTACACCATCGACTCCGGCGTGTATGCCGCGCACACGGAGTTCGAGGGCCGGGCGAGCTACGGGTACGACTTCCTGGACAACGACACCGACGCGAGCGACTGCTACTTCCACGGCACGCACGTGGCCGGGACGATCGCAGGCAAAACCGTTGGCGTGGCGAAGAAAGCCAAGGTCGTGGCCGTGCGGTCGTTGGACTGCAAGGGATCTGGCCCGGACTCGGCCACGGTCAGCGCCATGGAGTGGGTGGCCAAGAACGCGGTGAAGCCCGCCGTGGTCAACATGAGCCTGGGCATGGACACCCTCGGCGTCGGCGACGACCAGGTCAAAGCCATGGTGGCCAAGGGAATCGTGGTCGTGCTCTCCGCGGGCAACGCAGGCCAGGACGCGTGTGGCGTCAGCCCGGCGCGGGTCCCCGAGGCGATCACGGTCGGCTGGTTCAACCAGGACCGGACCCGCGGCGGCAACTACGGCCGCTGCATCGACCTGTTCGCGCCGGGCGGTAACATCTACTCCAGCGACAACACCGGGAAGTACCGCAACTCCAGCGGCACCTCGATGGCCGCACCGCACGTCACGGGCGCGGCTGCGCTGTACCTGGCCGCGAACCCCAGTGCGACCCCCGCGCAGGTCAGCGACGCGCTGGTGCGCAGCGCCACCCCGAACCTGGTCAGCAACCCGGGAACGGACTCGCCCAACAAGCTGCTCTACGTCGGCGACATCGGTGGCGGTACCCCACCGTCCACATGCGCCGCCAAGGGCAACGACGACGACGTGGCGATCCCCGACGCGGGCACCGCGGTGGGCACGTCGGTGACCCAGGACTCCTGTGACGGCAAGGCATCCGCCACGCTCGGGGTCCGAGTGGACATCGACCACACCTACACCGGAGACCTCGCGATCGACCTGGTCGGGCCGAGTGGGAAGTCCTACCCGCTCAAGCCTTCCGGTGGTGTCGGCGAGTCCGGCGGCGTGCACCAGAGCTTCACCGTCGACGCCTCGGCCGAGACCGCGAACGGCACCTGGAAGCTCTCGGTGCGCGACGTGTACCAGTTCGACGTCGGCACCCTCACCGGCTGGTCGATCACGTTCTGAAAGTCCCCGAGTATCCCTGCCATTGAAGGAGAACGATGAAGGCACCACGCCTTGTCGCTGCGGCCACCCTGGTGGTGGCGGCGGCGACCCTGGTGATCACGACCAGCGCCGGAGCCGCGCCGACCGACAAGATCAGCATCGCGGCGACCCCGACCGACCAACTGCACCCGACGAACATGCCCGCCGGGATCGTCAACGGCGAGCGCACCACGGTCAAGGAGAACCCGTTCATCATCGCGGGCATGCGGGTCGGGGGCGGCGGTCCGCAGGGGCAGTCCTGCACCGCGTCCGTGGTCGGCAAGCGCAAGATCATCACCGCCGCGCACTGCATGATCGACGCCGTGGGCGACAAGAGCTACATCTACGGTGACGACGACCTGAACACCCCCGGCGACGAGACGTTCCGCACGGCCGTCGCCTCGTACAAGACCCACCCGAACTACACCGGCGTCGGCGGCTGGAAGACCGGCTGGGACGTCGCTGTGGTGACCACTGTGGACGACATCCCGGTGCCGGAGAGCCAGTGGGCCAAGGTGGCCGGGTCCGGCGACACCGCGTTGACCCAGCCCGGCAAGTCCGGCCTGTCCCTCGGCTACGGCAAGACGTCGTCGAGCGGCGGTTCCGGCGAACTGCGCAAGACCACGCTGCCGGTCAACGACCCGAGCGGCTGCAACGTGTTCGACATCAAGGTCAACGGCGACCTGATGGTCTGCACCGGCTACAACGACGGCCACACCGCGAACTGCCAGGGTGACAGCGGCGGACCGTTCATCGTGGACGGTGTGATCGTCGGCCTCTCGTCGTGGGGCTCCAGCAACTGCGACCGCTACAGCATCTTCTCCCGGCTGACCAACTCGATGGGCGACTGGGCCCGCGCCGAGATCGGCGGAACCCAGCCCCCCGGCAACGGCACCTTCTCGGTCGCGGTGTCGCCGACCTCCGGCAAGGTGGACCCCGGCAAGTACATCTCCGCCAGTGTCACCACCAAGGCGGGCGACAAGGGCCCGGAGAAGCTCGACCTGAGCGCGTCCGGCCTGCCCGCCGGGACCACGGCCACCTTCCAACCGTCGTCGGTCAACTCCGGTGACGTGGCCAAGCTGACCCTGCAGACCTCCGCGACCACCCCCGCGGGCGCCTACAAGGTCACCGTCACCGCCAAGGGCACCGCGGACTCCAAGACCGCCGACTTCACCCTCACCGTCGGCGGCACCACTACCCCCGGCGGCCTGAAGCTCACCGCGTCCCCGAACACCGCCTCCGTCCCCCCGGGCGGCTACGCCAACTCGACGATCACCGTCACCGGCGGCACCGGCCCCATCAAGCTCAGCGGCAGCGGTCTGCCCTCGACGCCGATGTTCACGCCCCAGACCATCAACCCCGGCGGCACCACCCGCATGACGGTCATGGGCCCGTACCAGCGCGGCACCTACAAGGTGACCGTCACTGCGACGGACAGCACCGGCAAGACCGGAACAGCGGACTACACCCTCACCGTCCGCTGATCGCCGGACCGGCGGGTCCCGTAGCTTCCGGTACCGCCCGCCGCTGAAACCCGTGGGGCCCGTGACCGCCTGAGGCGACCACGGGTCCCACGGCCGTTCAAGCGATGCGTGGGCGGTTGCCGTACTGGTGCCCGTCCCGGTTGACCACCGGGACGGGCACCGTGCGGGGAGTGGTCAGGGACCGGTGTAGACGAGGTTGTTGGGGCTGCGCGGGTCGGTGATCTTGTTTTTGGTTGCGGCGGCGACCAGGGCGTCGCGGACCTGGGCGGGGGTGGCGGTGTGGCTGGTCAGGTAGAGCGCGGCGGCGCCGGTGACGTGCGGGGTGGCCTGGGAGGTGCCGCTCACGGTCTGGGTGGCGGTGTCCGAGGTGCGCCAGGCCGAGGTGATGGAGACACCCGGGCCGAACAGGTCGACGAGGTTGCCGTAGTTCGAGAAGGACGCGCGGTGGTCGGTGTTGTCGGAGGCGGCGACGGTGATCGCCTCGGGGACGCGGGCGGGCGATGTGGTGGAGGTGTCGGCGTTGGAGTTGCCCGCGGCGACCACGAAGGTCACGCCCGCACGGATCGCGTTCTGCACAGCGGTGTCCACAGTGGAGTTGGTACCGCCACCAAGGCTAAGGTTGGCGACCGCCTTCTTGCCCGCCGCGTCCTTCGCGACCCAGTCGATGCCCGCGACGACACCGGAGATGCTGCCGCTGCCGTCATTGCCCAGCACCCGCACCGCGACGATGTTGACCTGCTTGGCCACGCCGTAGGTGCGGCCACCGATGAGGCCCGCGACGTGCGTCCCGTGACCGTGGCCGTCTTGGGCGACGTTGTCGTTGTCGACCGCGTCGTAGCCGTCGCGGGCGCGGCCGCCGAACTCGCTGTGGCTGATCCGCACACCGGTGTCCACCACGTACGCGGTCACGCCGCTGCCGCCGTTGTCCGGGTAGTTGTAGGTGCGGTTGAGCGGCAGATCGTGCTGGTCGATCCGGTCGAGACCCCACGGCGCGCTCGACTGGGCGCCCTCCGCGGAAACAACCTCGTCCTGGGCGACATAAGCGACCGCGGGGTCCGCCGCGATCCGCCGGGCCGCCCGCTCCGACAGCTTCGCGGAATACCCGGACAACACCGAGGAATACGTGTGGCTGACCGCGCCGCCGTACTGCCGCACCTGATCGGCGGCCGAGGCGTGCACGACACCGTTCTTGAACACGACGACGTACGACCCGCTCACCGCCACCCCGGAAGCGGCCCTGACCTGCCCTTCCGCAGCCTCGGCAGGCGAACTGAGCGCCACGGTGACCACTGTGGCCGCCGTAGCCGCCACGAAGGCGATTGTTGCTCGGATACGCGTGGACATCCGGTGTCCCTCCCGTCGTGCCCCGCCGTCGCGGGGCCTCCGGAAAATCGTGACAGGAATACCGAAACCGCTCCCAGCGTCCGATTTTACCATTCCCAGAACGCAATGAAAGAAACTTGCCCGCCCTGCGGTTATGACTCGAACATTGCCCGCAGACAACCAATGTGACAGCTCTGTGAATCCGGGCAGTGAGATCACCCGATCGGACTCCGCGTCAGGTGCTAGTGCTGCCGCAAGGGGTCCACGGAGCTTTGGACGCTCTACTGTGGCCTCCACCCGCTGGTTCGCCGAATGCGCCTGGTGTTCACCACGTGTTCCTCCCCAGGTTGGTGCGGGCGGGTATTCGCCTGGTGGACGGTGGTGGCGACCCGAGGGGACGTGCGATGGACGTTTCGCTGATCGTTGTGGTGGTTGTGGTCACCGCTCTGGCGTTCGACTTCACGAACGGGTTCCACGACACGGCGAACGCGATGGCGACGTCGATCGCCACGGGTGCGCTGCGACCGAGGGTGGCGGTGGGGATCGCCGCGGTGCTCAACCTGGTGGGCGCGTTCCTGTCGATCGAGGTCGCGAAGACGATCAGCAGCGGGATCGTGGACGAGGCGCGGATCGGCCCGGCGGTGATCTTCGGCGGGCTGGTCGGGGCGATCGTGTGGAACCTGGTGACCTGGCTGGTCGGGTTGCCGTCGAGTTCGTCGCACGCGATGTTCGGCGGGTTGATCGGGGCGGTCTGGGTGGCGTCCGGGGCGAGCGCGGTGCGGTTCACGACGGTGTTGGAGAAGGTCGTGGTCCCCGCCATCGCGTCGCCGGTGATCGCCGGGGTGGTGGCGATGATCGCGACCTACCTGGTGTACCGGATCACGAACCGGACAACCGAGGACACCCGGCGGCGCGGATTCCGGGTGGGCCAGGTCGTGACCGCGTCGCTGGTCGCGCTGGCACACGGCACCAACGACGCGCAGAAGACGATGGGTATCATCACGCTCACCCTCATCACCGCCGGTTCGCTGCCCGCAGGCGCGAGCCCGCCACTGTGGGTGATCATCGCCGCGGGCTCCGCGATCGCGCTGGGCACCTACATCGGCGGTTGGCGGATCATCCGGACGATGGGCCGCGGCATCACCGACATCCAGGCGCCCCAGGGCTTCGCCGCCGAGGCCAGCGCGGCCGCCGTGATCCTGACCTCGTCGCACGTCGGTTTCGCACTGTCCACCACCCACGTCGTGTCCGGCGGCGTCGTCGGCTCCGGCGTCGGGCGGCGACTGGCCGAGGTCCGCTGGTCCACCGCCGGTCGGATGGTCATCGCCTGGGTGCTGACCCTGCCCTCGGCCGCCCTGGTGGGCGCGCTGGCGGGCTGGGTCTCCGGCACCGGCACCGCGGGCACCGTGATCGTCGCCATCGCCGCGGCCGCCATCTGCGGCGGCATCTACTGGCTGTCGCGCCGCAACCCCATCAGCGCCAACAACGTCAACGACGCCGCGACTGTCTGAGGAGCCCGACATGCACATCAACTGGACGGCCCTCGGCGAAGTCTTCCTCGTCGCCCTCGGTGCCGGTGTCGCCCTCGTGGTGCTGGCCGCCCTCGGCGTCAACGCCCTGGACCACCGGGTACGGGCCCAGGAACGCGGCACCTCCAGCACCGTCGCCACCGGCACTTTCGTGCTGTGCGTGGTCGCCTGCGTCGCGCTGATCGGCTATGGGATCTTCCTGACCATCAGCAAGTGAGCAGCCGCCGCCCCGCAACCCGACGGACTTTTGTCGCATTTGGGTGATGTCGCGGTACATCCGGGCTGGTCGAGCGCCCGCGGTGAACTGGTCTGAACCTTGTTGAGCCAGGACAACTATTGCTCCAGCGCAACGAATTCACGGCGCATACGCCACAAAAGGCCATCGGGTTGTCTTGTATGGTCTGACTGACAACGGCCGTCCACTGTGAACCGGACGCGTCTTCCGCCCGTGTCAGGGGGTGCGGGGTCAGTGCGAGCGCTGCCCGTCACCGCAGGCACACCGCCGCATGACCGGACGAACCGACCCTGACCGAGGAGGACCGTGGACAACCCACAAGTCGCGGACGGCGTACCGGTGCGGAGCCCGCAGGGCGAGACGGCGATGTTGCGGGCGATCACCGGTGTCATCACGCTGACCCACAACGTCCGCACCGGCCGGGTCGTCCTCGACCCGCGAGCAGGCGCCCACTTGCTGTCCACCCTGCGCGAACAGCGCGACGAGGCCGCGGACTGGCTCACCAGGGCCAAGGCGTTGACCAGTGACAGCCCGTTGGGCGTGAACGACCTCGGGATGACGACGGCCCACCGGTTCCGAGGCCACCCGGAAAGCGACGACACCTCGTTCATGACCGTGTTGCGCGGCTACGTGGACACGTTGAGCGACGCTGTCGACGCGGTGTCGACCGCCATGGCCGCTCACCAGGAACACCGGCGAACCGTGGACATCTGACAATCGCCCTGTTGCCGAATGGGGACGGCCCAGGCCGATCGAGGTTGATCGCGAATCACCAACCGTGCCCCCGGCACTGGGCGGCGGTGTGTCCGGCATCATAGTGGGAATGCGAAGACGGATGCCGTGGATCGTCGCCCTGTCCGTGCTGGTCGCGTTGGTCGCGGTCGTGGTTGTCGTGCTGGTGCGGTTTGACGCCGCAGGAGCGGAACAGGCGGCGAAGCGGCTCGGGTTGCTGGCGATACCGCTGGCGATCTTGACCGGCATTGTCGTGCCGCTGGTCAAGTGGGCGCGGAAACGGGCATCGGCGCGGCCGGTGCCGCCCGCGACCCCGACCCAGGTGACGACCGCCGTGCGGATGCTCGCGGCCGACGTGCGGAACCTGGTGACGACCACGATCGGCGACTGGCAACTCGACCAGCCGAAACTCGCGACCCGATGGCAGTGGAACAGCAAGCGCTGGGTCTCGGGGAGCACCAAGGCCGAGCACGCACTGGCCGAGCTGTTCACCGAACTGTCGCCACGACGGTTGCTCATCTGCGGCGACGCGGGCACCGGCAAGACCAGCATCGCCCTCCTGCTGATGCGGCAGCTCCTGCGCGACCGCGCCGACCCGGACCCCGTTCCCGTGCTGCTGTCCGTATCCGACTGGACAGCCGAGCGGGAAACCTTGCGGGAGTGGATGATTCGGCGCCTGACCGAGGACCTGCCCACCCTGCGCGCGGAGGACTGCGGACAGGACGCACCGACCGCGCTCGTCGAACAACGACTTGTCCTGCCGGTGTTGGACGGACTCGACGAGCTGCCCACCAGCCGCCGTGACGCCGTGCTCGACCGACTCGGGCAAACCGCCGACGACGACTCGTTCATCCTCACCTGCCGCACGGGACTCCCCGAACGGCACCTCAAACAGCTCGCGGTGACCGCCACCCTCACCCCGAAACCGATCACCCCGGACACCGCGCTCGCCTACCTCATCGACCTCGGCGGCGACGCCGACGGCTGGCGGCCGCTGCTCGCCGACGGCACACCGCTCGCCAAGGTCCTTGGCCGCCCGCTCGGACTCTGGCTCATCCGGGTCATCTACCTCGAGTCCAATCGGGATCCAGCTCCACTGCGGGAATTCCGCAAGACCGCCGACGTGTGGTCGCACCTGCTCGAAGACCTGGTTCCCCAGCTCATCGCCAAACGCCACCCAGTCGAAAGTGGACACGACACCACTCCACACGACCACCACCGCCCCGAGCACCGTTGGGAGGCCGAACAAGCACGACATTGGCTCACCAACCTCGCCATCCATCTCCGCGACCGCGGCACCACGAACTTCGCGTGGTGGCGGTTCACCATGTCATTCGGCGCCCTACCACTCGCAGGCGCGGCGTTCTACCCCGTCGCGATCGGCTATAGCGTGCCGTACTGCATCGCCTACACCGTTCTGGCGGGATGGTCCGGCCTGTTCCAAGGGCTGTCGCAAGGGATTTCGTGCGCCGCCATGTGTGTGGTGGCCCTCACGCCGACGATCATCGTGCAGCGCGCCGGATCACGACGCGGCGAACCCGCCCGGCGAAGTCTGCGACTCCGCGGACGGGGAGGTGAACTCGGCAAAGCGCTGCTGCTCGGCGTGATCCTCGGCCCGGTGTTCGGCGGGTTGCTCTACTTGGGACTGGATCTTGAACTCGATTTCCACCTGGACTGGCGGGTCTGGCTGCCGGTGACCGTGGTCGGCGGCCCACTGCTCACCGCGTTGGCCTGGGGCCAGTCCGCCACCGTCCCCGACGAGGCGGCCAGCCCCCGCTCCCTGCTCCGCGACGACCGCGCCATCGCCTGGCGCGACGCCGCCATCGTCACCGCCCTGGCGGGCGCGACCACCGCGGCCCTCTGGCTGGCGGGCGTCGGCATCGGCCCCGCCCTGGGCACCGGTCTCTTCGGCATCGGCCCCAGCCTCGTGCTCGCGTTCGGGCTCGGCCGCCGCCCGTCCACCCACTTCCTCCTCGCCCGCCTGCACTGCGCCCGCCGCCGCGTCCTCCCCTGGCGCCTGATGGACTTCCTGCACGACATGCACGCCATCGGCATCCTCCGCCAACTCGGCGGCGTGTACCAGTTCCGCCACGTCGAACTGCTCCACCACCTCGCCCCCACACCCCGCCCGAAAGCTTGACCGGCGGGCGGTCCACCGCGCTCACGCGTGCTCCTGCCGAGAACGGCGCCCTTCGGGTGGACACGGGTTCCACCATTCCGCCCAAGCGGATTCGACCAATGGGTCTCCATTTCCGACGGGTTGCCAATTCACATCTTGACGGGGTGTGGTGTGTTCTGCCTCACTGAGGACGCGTTCCAGTTCGGGCGTTCCCCCTGCGGACTCGGGTTCGGTGTCGCGGGTTGACGGAAGGCGTTGCCGGATGGCTGTGGACATGTCGTTCCTGCTCGCGGACGTGGAGTTCTACCAGCCGTGGGACGGTGTCGATCCGGGGAAGCGGTATGTGGCCGGGCCGCTGCCGGACGGGTGGCGACGACAGGTACGCGGACCGTGGACCCATTGGGGGCCAACCGGTTTGGCGTTGCCCGAGCAAGGCTGGAAGGTGCACGTATCCAGCTCGTCGGCGAACGCGCAGGTAGTGCTGGGCGTGGTCGCCGCGGTGTGCGGAGAGCTCGGGGTACCGTTCAAACACCTTGCCGGGGAACGGGTTTTTCTCCTGGTGCACGACAAACACGCGGCCCGGGTGCAAAGTGGGAAGTTCTGCACACTCTACCCACCGACCGAGGAATGCGCCCGTCGGACACTGCGCCGATTGGCCGCGAACCTGGCAGGTGTGAGTGGTCCGTTTGTCCTCACTGACCGCCGATTTGAGAAGAGTGAGTGCGTTTCTTACCGGTATGGGGCATTCCTCGGCCGAACCCGCGTCGACGCCGAGGGCAGGCACGTCGACACGATGCTCGCGCCGGACGGCACAGAGGTCGACGACGAGCGGACGCCGGTGTTCCGGCTGCCACCCGGCGTGGCGGATCCGTTTCGGGAGCCGGAAACCGCCAAGAAGGCCGCGGGGCCCGTGACGGTGAACGGCTACCGGTTCGACGCGGTCATCCAGCACAGCAACGCCGGAGGCGCGTACCGGTTCCGCACCGATGCGGACGAGCCGGTGTTCCTCAAGGAAGCCAAGTCCCACAACGGATACACCGGCGACGGGGCTGACGCGAAGTCCAGGTTGGACGCCGAATACCTGGTGCTGCGCGCGATCCACGCGCACGAGCCCGGCCTGTGCCCGAAGCCGGTCGAGCTGTTCCACCACTGGGAGCACAGCTACCTCGTGACCGAACTGGTCCCCGGCATGCCTCTCTACCGGTGGATGGTGACGAACAACCCAGCCGTGCGAGTCAATCCAACTGAGGCCGAGTTTGCCGACTACCACCGTCGCTGCCTGGCCGTGTTGGACAGGCTCGACAAACAATTGCGGCGGTTGCACGACCTGGGTTACGTCTTCATCGATCTCAGTCCGACCAACGTGCTCGTCGATGACGACGACGGTGTGCGGCTGGTCGACTTCGAGGCCGTCCAACGGATCGATGGTGTGCACCGCATCTTGGGTACGCCCGGCTACCTCCACCCAGACCCCAAATCGGTTGAAGACCCGCGCGAGCTCGACCAGTTCGGCCTGTCCGCGTTGGCGTTGCTGCTGTTGTTCCCCATGCACGAGGCGGCAGAGCACCATTCCGGCATCCTGGACCACGTCCGAGCCGACCTGGCCGAGCTCACCCCGATTCCCGAACGACTGTGGGAGATGGGCACCCGGCAGTACCCGGCCGAGGAACTACTTCTGCCGTCGCCCGAGGCCGTGCGCGCGGACACCGTCAATTCCCTGAGGTGGCTGGCGGACCGCACCGCGGATGCCTTGGCAGCGATGGCCGATCCGGATCACCCGGACCGCGTGTATCCGACGATTCCGCTGGGCTACCAGACCGACACCCGGGCGCTGGCCGCCGGAACAGCCGGTGTGTTGCTTGCTCTCCACCGCGCGGGCCGGGGTTGCGCTCCTGTGATCGTGCGGAGATTGCGTGACGAGTCGCTGGCAGCCGCCCCGACCAGCGCGCCGGGCTTCTTGTACGGCACGGCGGGAATCGCCTCCGTGCTGGCAGAACTGGGTGAGATCGAGGCAGCAGGGAAGCTGCTGACCATCGCCGCCGATCACCCGTTGAACACCACTTCATCGACTTGGGGCGGTGGTGCGGCCGGTACCGTCATGGGTTTGCTGGCCCACTACCGCGTCACCGGTGAGGAGCACTGGCTGGATCGAGCCTGTCACCTGCTCGACGGCGAACCGCAGCTCAGCGCGACCCATCAGTCCGGACTGGTCGGTGGCCGGACCGGGGTCGCACTCGCCCTGCACCACCTGCACGTCGCAACCGGCGACGCCGCGTACTTCGAGCGGGGAATGTGTCTACTCGAAGAAGAACTGACCTACGCCGAACCGCTTCCAGTCGACGCGTTGGGATTCAAGACGTCCACAAAGGACCGCCGCGTCTACCCTTATCTGTTCGCCGGCAGCGCCGGTTACGCCGCCGTGTTGTCGCGGTACCTCGCCCTGCGGCCGGACGCGGGCTTCGCCAATGCCCGTGATGTCCTGGAGCAGTGCCTACGGGCGTGCACGATTCGATTCGCCGTGTTCCCCGGCCTGTTCCCCGGCCTCGCCGGAATGGCGTGGGCCCTCGCCGACATCGGCCGTCGCCTGAACCGCCCGGACCTCGTCGACACCGCCCTCACCAGCGCCCGCGGCCTCTTCCGACACGCGATCCCGCACCCCACCGGCATCCGCTGGCTCGGCGAACCCGGCCAACGGTTCTCCGCCGACCTGTGGTCCGGCTCCGCGGGCGTGCTGCTCGCCCTCCACGCCATCACCGACCCCTTGACCAGCGGCTCCACCGCCCTGGACGCACCACCGAGCCCGGAGAGGAGTGATCACCATGGAAGAGGTCCTGCAGTTGCAGGCTGAGGAGTCCCCCCAGGAGGAAATGGCCTGCAACGTCCTCACCACCAGCAGCCGCGGCAGCATCTGCGCCTGACCACCCGAGCCTGCCGGGCGCCAACCCGCCCGGCAGGCTCGCTCAACACCGCCGCCACCAGCCTTGGCCTTCGCGCCCCCGATAGGCTGTTTGCCTCCGGTCAACCTGCGGTCGCGGTACGGCGGAATGGGCGACTTCCGTTAAATGGCAACGGGTTTGTGTCGGGAATCGGCCGTTAGCATGGGCGGATCGACACCTCGGAGGCGGCATGTACCTCGCTCGGACTCGTCGAAGGCGCCCGTTGGTCTTGTTCGCCGTGTTGTTATCGGTGGCGGCCTTGGGTGCGGGCAACGCGGGCGCGCAGGCGGCGGCGCCTGGTGAGCCGGAGAACCAGTGGCAGTACGACAATTGGCCGCAGCAGCAGCCGTGGCAGCAGGCGCGGGAAGGTGCGCGGGTGATGGCGCACGGCGGGTTCCCGGGGCCGATCGACCCGCAGAACTGGGTGAACCCGGACCAGATGACCTGGGAGCGGGACTACAAGAAGATCCCCGGGACCAAGTGGGCCGACCCGTCGGTCAAGGGGTCGAAGAAAACCTTCAAGGGCGCGTTGGTCCTCGTGGACTATCCTAACCAGCCGTTCGTCGTGACCCAACCGCCGCATTCGACGGTGTTCGGGAACCCGGGCACGGCCGCGCACGACATCCCGCGGGACAAGGTCGGGCAGTATTACCAGGACTTCCTCAACAAACCCGAGCCGCTCAACCACGGTCACACCGTCAACGAGTACTGGATGGAGAACTCGGGCGGGCGTTACGGCGTCGAACTGCAGGCGTTCGGGCCGTACCAGATGCCGGGCAAGGACCACGAGTACGGCATGGAGTTCCAGGCGGGCACCGCGTGTCCGACCGGGGACAAGTGCGACCGGGACCTGCGCACCGACGGCCGCGCCGCCTGGGTGGGTGATGTGGGCAGCCAGGTCCCGGCCGGGTTCGACTTCGTCTACTTCCTGTCCGCGGGCCAGGACGAGACCAGCACCTGGCAGGAATTCGGGCCGATCAAGTTCCCGACCAAGGAAGCCGTGACCGACGACTTCGGACCGCCGGACGACACCCTGCCGAACTGGGCGCGCACCCGCTACGTGGACTGGACCTCGTGGGCGTCGGCGTCCACCATCTGGCCGAACGCGGGAGACGGTTCGTCGCTGCAGGCGGAGAGTTCCGGCCAAGGCGTGTACGCGCACGAGCTGACCCATCTGCTCGGCATCGGCGACAACTACGGAAACCCGTTCGGCAACCCACAGCGCCGCGACTACTCCGGTATCTGGGACATGCTTTCCCGGGGCGCTTTCAACGGACCCGGTGGACCGCATTCCCGCTGGGTCATCCCGGCGACCGGTGGCGCGTCAATGGGCTCGCAGCACACGCTGCGCAACAAGCTGAAGCTCGGATTCCTCGACGAGAACAACGTGCTGCGGCTGTCCCGCGACGCCTTGGCCGACTCGGGTGTCGTCATCGCCCAGGTCACCGCGCGGGAAGCACAGACAAAGGGACTCTCCGGCGTCAACATCGCATTCGACACCGGCGACCACACCCCCACCTGCGACATCAAAACCAACCCGTTCTGCGACGGCGGCAGCTACCAGAACTACACCGTCGAGGTCGTCGACCGAATGGGCTCCGACTCGTTCACCCCGGACGCGGGCGTGCTGCTCGCCAAAACCAAGGACGAGGACGACGCCCCGTTCACCTGGGTCATCGACGCCAACCCGCAGGACATCGGCATGACCGACTACGTCCTCCCCGACGGCCGCAAGGTCCCCATCACCCTCGGCGACTACCGCCAACTGTCGGACGCCCTTTTCCACGCTGGCACCAATTCCGGCAGTCAGTACGAATACGTCGACCAGGCCAACCGCCTGCACTTCTACATCCTCAACCTGCGCCGCGACAACAAGGGCATCCTCTCCTACACCGTCGCCATCAGCTCCCTCGACGGCGCGGGCCCACAACAACGCGGCGTCCGGGTCTCCCCCACCTCCGCCCACACCGGGAACGACGGCGTGGCCACTTGCCGCTTCCCCCTCGTCAACACCGGCCACAACGCCAGCCCCACCGGAAAACAACACCCCGAAGACGTCACCCCCTACACCGACGGCGACGTCTACCGCATCACCGCCACCACCGACCACGGCTGGACAGTCAACATCCCCAACGCCCTGACCACAGCCAAGTTCGGCCAACAAATCCACATCCCCATCTACACCAAACGCGACAACGGCCCCCACTCGGCAAAAGTGACCCTGACCGCCACTTCCGAGAGCAACCCCAAGGCGACCACGACCGCCACCTGCTCGGTACAGGACCGCTGACCAACGACCACAGCGGGGCGCGGGCGACCCGAGCCCGCGCCCCGCTGTGGTCGTGGTGCACACCTCAAGGTGGAAACCCTTCCCCGGCATCCCGCGATATCACCGGTGATCAGTCCGGTCGCCCGTCTCAGGGGGATCGCGGTGAGGGGGATGGGTGAGCGCGCTGAGTGCTCGGGGGACCCGGGTCGTGTTGATGGGGACCGGGACCCACGGGGAGGGCTCTGACCTGCCGGACATCGAGGCTGTGGGGGCCACGGTGCGGGGGTTGGGGCAGGTCTTGGTCGACCGGTGCGGGTTGGCCGAGGGGAACCTGCGGGTCGCGGTCGACCAGGCGACGCCGGAGCGGTTGGGGGTGGCGTTGGCGGAGCAGGCCGAGCAGGCGGAGGACCTGCTCCTGGTCTACTTCGTCGGGCACGGGTTGGTGAGCCTGAGCGGGGAGTTGCACCTGGCGACGGGGGTGACCGATCGGCGGCCGAGTCGGTTGGGGATCACGGCGTTGCCGTACTCGCAGGTGCGCAACTGCGTGTTGGAGAGCCGGGCGCGGGCTTCGGTGGTGATCCTGGACTGCTGTTTCTCCGGACGTGCGGTGGGAGCGCTCGGGGACCCGATGGCGGACGTCACGGCGATGGCGCACATCAGCGGGACCTATGTGCTGACCTCGGCGGGGCGGGACCAGGTCGCGCTGGCGCCGCCGGGGGCGACCTACACGGCGTTCACCGGTGAGCTGATCAACCTGCTCACCAACGGGGCGCCGAAGGAGCCGCGTGAGTTGACGCTGCGGGACGTGTCCCGGTACCTGCGGCGGGTGCTCCCCGCGAAGGGCCTGCCGAAGCCCCGCTACGAGGCCCGCGAGGGCGCGGAAGACCTCGTGCTGGCGGTGAACCCGGCGCACCAGGGGGCGGCGCCGCCGGTGGTGGCGCCGGCGAGAAGCGGTGACGGCGGGTGTCCGTACCCGGGTCTCGCGTCGTTCCAGGAAGACCAGGCGCGGTGGTTCTTCGGGCGGGAGCGGGCGACCAGGGAACTGGTGGGGCGCCTGGTCGAGCGGATGGACGGGGTCGGGCCGCTGGTCGTGGCGGGCCCGTCGGGCGCGGGGAAGTCGTCGTTGCTGCGGGCGGGGTTGTTGCCCGCGTTCCGGCAGGGGAAGTTCCCGGTGCCGGGGTCGCGCGGTTGGCCGCGGCTGCTGCTCACCCCGACCGCGCTGCCCGACCAGAAGCTCGCCGACCTGGTCGCGGGCCGGATCGGGGACGAGCCGGGCCGGGTGATCGAGGGGTTGCGGTCGAGGCCGGAGAGCCTGGCCGACATGCTGCACGCGGCCTTGGCGGAGGAGTCGCCGGGTGACGTGGCGCGGATGCTGATCGTCGTCGACCAGTTCGAGGAGGTCTTCACCCTGTGCGACGACGAGCACCGGCGGCAGACGTTCGTCAACGCCCTGTGCGCGGCGTCGACCAGCACTGATGACCGCCAAGCGCCCGCGCTGGTCGTGCTGGGGATGCGCGCGGACCTGCTCGGCAACTGCGCCAGGTACCCGGAGTTGGTCAACGCCCTGCGGTACGGGCAGGTGATGCTCGGCGCGATGACCACGGCCGAACTGCGCGAGGTCGTCGAGAAGCCCGGTCACGCGGCCGGTCTGACCATCGAACCGGGCCTGACCGACCGGATCGTCGACGAGTTCGACGACGACGAGAGCCGCGTCGGTGAGGCGGCGTACAACCCGGCGCGGCTGCCGCTGCTGGCCCACGCGCTGCACACGACCTGGGAGCAGCGCCGCGACGGCACGCTGACCATCACGGGCTACGCGGAGACCGGCGGGATCAACGGCGCCATCCGCACCACCGCCGACACCACCTACCGCGACCTCAGCCCCGTCGAGCAGGACGTTGCCCGCGACCTGCTGCTGCACCTGGTCAACATCGGCGAGGACGGTGACCCGCCGACCCGCGGGCGTGCCGCGGTGGACCGCCTGGTCGCCGAGTCCGGCCACCCCGAGGCCGCGACGGCGGTGCTGACCGCCCTGGAACGGGCCCGGCTGGTGACCGCCGACAAGAGCACCGTCGAGATCACCCACGAGGCGCTGCTGCGGGAGTGGCCGCTGCTGCGCGACTGGATCGAGGCCGACCGGGCGGGGCTGCTCATCCGGCAGCGCCTCACCGCCGCGACCCAGCGCTGGGCCGACAGCGGCCGCGACGCCGACCTGCTGTACCCGGCGGGCAGGCTGGCCGAGGTCACCTCGTGGGAGCTGGAACACCGGTCGGACATCGCCACTCATCCGACCGAGCAGGACTTCATCCGGTTCAGCCGGGCCAAACGCGGACGGGAGCGGCTTCGACGTCGACTCGGTGTCGCCGCGCTCGCGGTGTTCGCGGTGGTGGCCGTGACGGCAAGCGTCATCGCGGTCGGTCAGTACGTCACCGCCGCCGACCAGCGCGACAGCGCGAGCGCGCGCGGGCTTGTCGCGTTGACCGAGAGCGTCCGCGACTCGTCGCCGCAGTTGGCGCTGCGGCTGAGCGTGGCCGCGTACCGCCTCTACCCCGGCGTGGAGACCAACGCCAACCTGGTCACGACGCTGCTCACCACCCGCTACGCGGGCGCGATCACCGAAGCGGGCGGCGTGTCCGCGGTGGCGTACTCCCCGCACGGGAACGTCGTGGCCGTCGGCATCAACAACGGGACGACGGGCCTGTGGGACGTCTCCGAACCCGACCGCCCCCGGCTCGTCGGCACACCCGTGGACGACCGCACCAACAGCACCGTGGTGTCGATCGCCTTCTCCCCCGACGGCAACACCATGGCGGTCGGGAGTTCCGCGGGCACCGCGACCCTGTGGGACGTCACCGTCGCCGACCGGCCCCGGCTCATCGGCAAGCCGGTCAACGACCAAGTGCCGGACGCGGTGACGTCGGTGGCCTTCGCCCCCGACGGGAAGACGTTGGCAGTAGGCAGTTCCGGGGCCGTCACCACGCTGTGGCGGATCTCCGGCGGAACCGTCGAGCAGATCGGCGGACCGCTGCGCGGGCACAGCAGCCGGGTGTCCTCGGTGGCGTTCGCGACGGTCGGGACCACCCTGGTCACCGGAAGCGACGACAGCACCACCCTGCTCTGGGACGTCAGCGTGCCCGATCACCCCGTCCGGATCGGACAACCCCTGCGCGCCGACCCCGTCTCGGTGACCTCGGTGGCGGTCAGCCCCGACGGTCACACGCTCGCGACCGGGAGTTCGGCCGGGGTGACAACGCTGTGGGACATCACCAAACCGGGTTCCCCCAGGCAGTACGCGAAACAGTTGAGCGCCCACGACGACGTCGTCTCGTCCCTGGCGTTCGCCCCGGACGGCAACACCCTGGTGTCGGGCAGCCACGACGGGACCGCGGTCCTCTGGGACGTCACCCACCCGGCGAACCCGACGCAGATCCCGGACCCGCTCGTCGGTCACCGCGACGAGATCTCGTCGGTCGCGTTCGCGCCGGGCGGGACCACGGTGGTCACCGGCGGCGACGACGGGACCGCGATCATCTGGGACGTCACCAACCGACCGCGGCGGCTCGGACAACCGCTGCCGGGACACCGCAACCCGGTGATCTCGGTCCGGTTCGACGGCGACACCCTGGTCAGCACGAGCCTGCACGACCGGACGATCCGGTGGGACCTCACCGATCCGACCACACCACGACAGGCCGCCAACGGACCATCCACAGGGGACAGTGCGCTGATGTCGCTGGCCACCACCGCCGACGGTCGCACCGACGCCACCGCGGGACCGGACAACTCGGTGATCCTCTGGGACATCACCGACCGGACCCGGCCACGCCAACTCGGCCCCACACTGACCGGGCAGGGCAACCTCGTCTCCTCGGCCGCGTTCACCGCCGATGGGAAACTGCTCGCGACCGGCGGCGCGGACGGCTCGGTGCTGCTCTGGGACGTGGCGAACCCGACCCAGCCGCGTCGACTCGGGCAGCCGCTGACCGGACACCGCAAGCCGGTCAGCTCACTCGGTTTCTCCCGGGACGGCCACACCCTCGCGGCGGGCAGCAGCGAGGGCAAGGTCATCCTCTGGGACGTCCGCGAACCCGCCCGGCCGTACCGGCTCGGTCAGCCGCTGGCCGGTCAGGACAAGTCGGTGCTGTCGCTGGCCTTCTCCCCGGACGGCAAGATCCTGGCCACGGGCGGCGACGACAACGCGGTCACCCTGTGGGACCTCACCGACCTGGACAACGCGCTCGACCGGGCCTGCGCCGTCGCGGGCGGCGGCCTGACCGCCGAGGAATGGGCCCGGCACATCACCGAACTGCCGTACCGCCAGACCTGCTGACCGGGGAGCGACTCGTGAACTGGACCACCCGCCGCGCCGCGGTCATCGTGCTGTCGGTCGTCCTGTCGGTCCTGCCCGCGGCCTGCACCGCCGCCCCGGTCCCGCCACCGGCGGTCGACCGGCCCGAGCCGCTGGTGTTCAGCGAGACGCCGAGCGGGTTCTCCGACGTGCCGCTGTCGGCCACGTACCCGGTGCTCCGGATGCTGGGCAAGGAGACCGGCCGGACGATCCGGGTCCAGGTCGGCACCGACTACGACGCGATCATCGAGGGGATGCGCTCCGGCGCCATCGACATCGGGGTGCTCTCCCCGTTCTCCTACGTGCGGGCGAAGAAGGAGAACCCGGCCCTGATCCCGGTCGCCGCGCAGACGTCGGAGAAGGGCGGCGAGCCGGGGTACCACTCGTACGGGATCGTGCGCGCCGGGTCGCCGATCAAGAGCCTCGCCGACTTCCGCGGTCACCGGATCTGCTTCGTGGACCAGCACTCCACGTCGGGCTACGTGTACCCGGAGGCCGCCCTGCGCGACGCGGGCATCGGGCAGCAGGACATCGTGCCCCTGCTCAAGGGCAACCACCAGGCGGTTGTCGAAGCGGTCGTGGACGGGCAGTGCGACGCGGGCTTCGCCTACGACACGATGGTCGACCGGCAGTTGATCGAACGCGGGAAGCTGCAGCCGGGGCAGGTCACCGTCGTGTGGCGGTCCGTGCTCATCCCCGGCGCCCTCTACGTGCTGTCCGACCGGTTGCCCGCCGACCTGAGGGACCGGCTGCTGTCGTCGATCCGGACCAACGCCAACTCCGACTACCTGCGGGCCAACGGGTTCTGCCAGGGCGAGTGCCCGCTGGGGGACGCGAACGCCTACTCGTACACCGCCGTCGACGACGCCTTCTACGACCAGGTGCGCGACTTCTGCCGCCGCGGTGGCGAAGAGTCGTGCTGAGACTGTCCTACCGGGAATGACGCGCCGCGTAATCCGGGGTGTCCGGCCCACCGGGCGAGTGGAGTGGCGTCGAGTCCGGCTGAGTAGACTTCCGGCGCGGAGGGGGTGGTGGGCATGTCCACCGGCGCGACAACGATTGTGAACGCGAGAGTGTTCGACGGGGCGAGGTCGACGGACTGGACTTCGGTTCGGTTCGCCGGTGGGCTGATCACCGAGTGCTCGGCCGGTTCGGTTGCCCGAGAAGGCGACGAGGTGGTCGACGCCGGTGGCGGGACGGTGTTCCCCGGGCTGATCGACGCGCACGTGCATCTCGTTCCGGGGGCCATCGCGCAGTCGTTGACCTTCGGGGTCACCACCGTCCTCGACATGTTCAGCAAGCCCGATCAGGTGGCCGAGGCGAAGGAGCAGGCGGGTTCCCGACCGGACGTGGCCGACGTGCGTTCCTCGGGTATCGGTGCCACCGCGCCCGACGGCCACCCGTCGATGATCTACGCACCGTTCCCCACGCTGACCGCGCCCGACCAAGCCGACCAGTTCGTCGCGGACCGGGTCGCGGCGGGCTCGGACTACCTGAAGATCATCTCCGGGGTCGGCGGCCGGTGGCCGTCACTGGACCGCGCGACCATCGGGGCACTGGTCACCGCCGCGCACGAACGTGGTCTTGTGGTCGTGGCGCATGTGAGTTCGACGGCCGGAGTCGAGGAGGTCGTGTCCGCCGGGGTTGACGTGGTGGCCCATGTGCCGGTGAACGGCGAGCTGGGTGAGGCCTTGGTTGAACGGATGGCCGAAGCCGGGATCGCGGTCGGTCCGACGCTGGCAACAATGGAGAACACCCTCGGTGAACCAGGTGGCGCGGCCGTCGCCGGGGACCCGCGGCTGGCTACGCTGCTCGGGGACGCCTGGGTGCGCCGGTTGACCGCAGGCCCCCAGGGATCGCCCAGCCGGAGGACACCGCCCTACTCCCGAGCCGAGGCCAACGTCCGAAAACTGGCCGCCGCGGGCGTCACCCTGCTGGCAGGCACCGACGCCCCGACCCCGGGCACCGCATTCGGCGCCAGCCTGCACCGCGAACTGGAACTCCTCGTCCGCTGCGGCCTCACCCCAACCCGCGCCCTCGCCGCCGCCACCACCGAACCAGCACGGATCTTCGGCCTCACCGACCGAGGACAAATCGCGGCCGGCCAACGCGCAGACCTGATCCTCACCTCCGGCGACCCACTGACCGACATCACCGACACCCGAGCGATCAAACGAATCTGGCGCACAGGCACCCCCTGCGACCGACACCCCCTCACCGCGAGCGCCGCCGAAACCGCCCAACTCAACGCGTTCGACGCCCAAGTCGCCAAAGCCATAGCAGCCGTCCGCCACCGCACCCGACCCACCTAGAGCCCGCTCATCCCCACCCGGGCCAGCCTGACAAACCTCCCCACGCACCCCACACCCACCCTCACCCGGACCGCCGCACCGCTCCACGACCACCGCCATCCAGAACCCGACCACACCAGATCCGCGACATCACCTACGGCGAAGACCACACCCAAGCACGCACCGGCCCCGCGGCCCCTCCACAATCCCCACCACCCAGGCCCTCCGCACCATGGCCCGCGACACCACCACACCCACCCGAATCCCATCCCAACCAGCACAAACCCACCTCGACGAAACCCCCGCCACCCCCGGCCAGCCCCCACCCTCCCGGGGGGCGTCCCCGGTCCCAGTCTACCGGCTCTGGCGGCGGGAGGACGAGGAGCGCGGGAACGGTGGATGGCTGGGCGGAGTGTGGACAACTCGCGATCTTGGGCGCGACTTCGCGGGTCGACTTCAGGCGACCGCTTGCGGCTGGGCTGTCGGCGGACGGCTGCTGGTGGGTGGCGTTGATCGAAGCCGCCGCCTGCGGCACGGGTGCACCAGGGCCGGGCGGGAGCCGCACTTCCGCCGAACCACGGTGGCAACCAGGCCCTCCGTCACGCCGACGGTCAAGCGGGCACCACTTCCGCCTAGCCACGGTGGCAACCAGGCCTTACTGCCGCCACGCGACCGTGTCAGCCAGGCCCCACTTTCCGCCACGCCACCGTGGCAACCAGGCCCTAACTTCCGTCACGCCGACAGTGTCAATCAGACCTGGCAGGTGGATCCCGGACACCGGCCCGCGCCGCCCCGCGGTGGACGCCATCGAGGGCGACGACGGAGGCGGGCGCGGGAGGAATTCAGTGTGACGCCAGGGTTTTCCGGCGGCCGAGGACGTGACAAGCGATGGCGGTGGCGAATCCGGTGGCCACGACGACGCCAGCCAGTACTGGGCTCATGTCCCTGGACAGGCTCGGGGCGCGGTCGGGGCCAATTGCCCATAGGGCCAAGGGAATCGCGTAACTGGCAGCGAGGGCGGCGGCCCAGGGGCGCAGGGGACGGAGGCGCGGAGTGCGCAGGACGGTGGTCAGCACGACCGCGACCGGGACGATGGCGACCATGGCGAACTGACCGAGGACAAGGACCGGGACCGCCCAGGCGGAGACAGCGACCGGGAGTGAGCGCGTGTACACAGTGGACTCCTCGAAAACGGTCAGTGGCAGCGGGATTCGGCGGTGGTCTTGAGGTTGGTGAGCCAGGCTTCCAGTCCGCCTGCGAGGAAGGTGGTCGCCAGGGGCACGTTCGACTCGATCTGGTTGCCGGTTTGGGTTTCCTCGGTGCGGACGAGGACGCCGTCGCGGACCGGGGTGAAGGTCCAGACGTGGACGCCGCGGTCGATGCGGAGGCCGGTGCCGATGGCGGGGCCGGTCCAGCGGATGCACTGGTACGGGCGGATTTGCTGCACCGTCGAGGTGATCACGAGCGTGGTGGCCGGGCTGACGGGGGTCTGCGGCACGGGTGTGGTCCAGCGGAACCTGGAGCCGGGGCGCAGCGGGCCGGGGTCGAGGCGCTTCATGCCGGTGACCGGCTCCTGCCAGGACGGCCAGCCCTCGACCGCGGTGTGCAGGTGCCAGACCACCGGCAGCGGCGCCTTGATCAGGGTCTCGGTGCGGTAGTGGACCTTGGCCGCCGGGTCGACACCCTGGCCCTGGCAGGTCAGGGCCGTGGGGTGGGCTGGGGTGGCGTCGGCGGGGGTCGTGCCGAGGACACCGGCGGCGGCGATCGGCAGGGCGATCAGGGCGGCGCGGACGTTGACCATCGTGTTTCTCCTATGCGGCAATGGATCGGGGGCGGATGAGGAAGTACTCGGACACGACCACCGAGATCAGGATTGATGCCCAGGTGCCGGCCGTGTAGATGTCGTTGAAGGTCAGGTTGAGTGGAGACCGGACGGCCAGGCCGAGTCCCAAGAGGACACGGAGTACGACGGCGGCGAAACTGAGCGCGTAGTTGCGGATCATCCAGACGCGGTGCGCCGGGACCTGTCCGCGACGGATGGCGCTGAACCCCCGGTACGCGGTGTAGAGCCAGCCGGCGGAGAGCAGGTAGAACGCGACCCGTACCGGGAAGCCGTCGATCGAGAAGGTGGCCGCCGCGAGAGCCGAGACGGCGGCGATGAGCATGCTGACCAGGTAAATCCGCCCCGCCACCCGATGCAGCGCGGGACGACGGGCGCGCAGCCGGGCGGCGAACTGGAACGGTCCGATGAACAGCAGCAGCGACGCGGGCACGGCGTGCGACACGATCGACAGGTAGTGCGGCGCCAGGGCCGGGTTGATCGGGATCCGGCTCAGCGACCGGTCACCGGTGAGGTACGCGGGGATCGAGTAGGCCGCGATCCCGACCGCCGAGACCGCGACGGCGGCCCAGGCGATCCGGCGCCGCCGGACGGGCGTGGTCACGGCTGTGGCGCGAGGAAGCCGAGCTGGGCGAGCAGCACGTGCACATCCGAGTTGAGCCAGTATTCGGCGAATTGGCCGTCCTCGACCCGCAGGATGTCGGTGCCGGTGAAATGGATCGGCGTGCCCGCGGCGGCGGTCGCGCCGGGGAAGCCGCCGGCGTAGGCGCCGGTGGCGACCCAGCGGAGCGCGACGTGCCGGTCGGCGGTGATCGGGCCGACCTCGATGGTGAACACCAGGTCGGTGCATACCGCGCGCAACTGCGCGACCCACTCCACGAGCGCGTCGGGGCCGTGCAGGGCGCTGCCGTCGCCGCCGTCCAGCATCGCGGCGTGCACGGAAAAATCGGCAGAAATGACGCGCTGGGCCGGGGAGTATTCGCCGTTCCAGATGGCCAGCCATTCGTTGACCAGGTGCTGCGTGGTGTTTTCCATGACCATGACGATGCCGCCGGGTGAACACCGCTCGCGTCGGTGGTTCTCGCCTATGCTTCGGTACGTATGAGCGATCTGCTGGGGCGGTTGGCCGAGACCTCGCGCCTTCGGGCGCTGCTGGACGACGCCCGGCGGTCCCGCGGCGGCGCGGTGCTGGTGCGCGGCGAGCCGGGCATCGGCAAGAGCGCGTTACTCACCGACGTCGCCGGGGCCGCGACCGGATTCCGGGTCATCCGGGCGTCCGGCGCCGAGTTCGAGACCGACCTGGCGTACTCGGCGCTGCACCAGTTGTGCGGACCGGTCCTGGCGCACCTCGACGTCCTGCCCGCCCCGCACCGCACGGCCCTGCGGATCGCGTTCGGTGTGGAGACCGGCTCGGCGGACCCGTTCCTGGTGGGGGCGGCGACGCTGGGGCTGCTGACCGAGCACGACGGTCCGCTGCTGTGCCTGATCGATGACGCCCAGTGGTTGGACGACGCGTCGGCGCGGGTGTTGGCCTTCGTGTCCCGGCGGGTCAGCGCGGAGCGGGTGGCGCTGGTGTTCGCCGCGCGCGAGGACCGCGCCGTGCTCGCCCACCTGCCCACGGTCGACGTCCGGCCCCTTACCGAGCCGGAAGCGCGCGCGTTGCTGGCCCGGGAGATCCCCGCGCCCTTGGACGAACGGGTCCGCGACCGCGTCCTGGCCGAGGCGCGCGGTAACCCCCTCGCGCTGCTGGAGCTGACCAGGACCGCGGGCCTGACCGGTCTGGCGGGCGGCTTCGGCCTGCCGGCCCCCGCCGCTGCCGAACGGAGCTTCCGCGCGCGACTTGAGGGGCTGTCACCGCAGGTCAGGCTGCTGTTGACGGTCGCGGCGGCGGAGCCGGTCGGCGATCCTGACCTGCTGTGGCGGGCGGCGGCGCTGCTGGGCATCGACAAGTCCGCCGCGCAGGACGCGCCGCTGGTCGAATTCGATACTCGGGTCCGGTTCGTCCACCCGCTGGCCCGGTCGGCGGTGTACCAGGCGGCGACCGACGAGCAGCGGCGGCAGGCGCACGGGGCGCTGGCCAGGGTCAGCGATCCGCTGCACGACCCCGACCGCGTCGCCTGGCACCGCGCCCGTGCCTGCGTCGGCCCGGACGAGGAGGTGGCCGACGCGCTCGCCGAGTCCGCGTCGCGTGCCCAGGCCCGTGGCGGGGTAGCCGCCGCGGCGGCGTTCTTGGAGCGCTCGGCCGCGCTGACCGTCGACCCGGGGTTGCGCGCGGAGCGGGCGCTGGCGGCGGTGGAGGCCAAGCTGTCCGCCGGGGACTTCGACGTGGCCGCCGAGTTGCTGTCCACCCTGCACCCGGACGATCCCCGCGTCGACCTGCTGCGCGGGCGGATCTCCTTCGCCCGGTTCCGCGGCGACGACGCCCCCACCGACTACCTGCTCCGGGCGGCCGCGAAGCTGGCCGAGAAGGAACCCGAGGACGCGCGGACGATCTACGTCGACGCGATCGAGATGGGCATCCTCACCGGCGCGCTGCCCGCCGTGGTCGAGGCGGCTCGGGCGGCACCGCCCACCTCCGGCTTACCCCGCGACGACGACGTCATCCTGAACGGCATGGTCGCGTTGCTCGACCGGGGCTTCGCGGCGGGCGCGGAACTGCTGCGACCGGTGATGGCCGACGTCGAGGCGTGGACCCGGTGGCCGACGCTGGGGTTCATGCTCGCCGTCGAACTCATGGACGTCGACGCCATGCGGGCCATCGCGACCCGGGTCACCGCGGTCGGCCGCGAGTCCGGCGCCTTCCACGCACTGCCGATCGGGCTGGCCATGCTCGCCACCGTCGCCGCGCACACCGGTGACTTCGGCGCCGCCAAGGAGATGATCTCCGAGGAGGCGGCGATCGCCGAGGCCACCGGCGCCGCCCCACTGGTCTACCCGCGGGTGCACCTGGTCGCCCTGCAGGGCAGACGGGCGGCGGCGGAGGACCTGTTCGCGCAGGTCGGCCGAGACATGGCGTTGAGCGTGCAGTTCGGCCGGGCGGTCCTGAACAACGGCCTCGCCGACTACCCCACCGCCCTCGACGCCGCCCAGCGCACCGTCGCCGCGGGCGATCTCGGCCTGGTCAGCCTCGCCCTCCCCGAACTCGTCGAGTCCGCCACCCGCTGCGACCGCTCCGACCTGGCGCGGGCCGCACTCGCGTCCCTGTCCGAACGCGCGACCGGCTCCGATCACCCCTGGCCACTGGGCCTGGCCGCCCTCGCCCGCGCCCAAGTCCACGACGACGAGACCGCCTACCGCGAGGCCATCGCGCTACTCACGTCGATGCCCATCGACCAGGGCCGCGCCCACCTGCTCTACGGCGAATGGCTCCGCCGCCAAGGCCGCCGCCGCGACGCCCGGGTTGAACTGCGCCACGCCCACGACCTGCTGTCGAACACCGGCGCCGAGGCCTTCGCCACCCGAGCAGCCCAGGAACTCCGCGCGACCGGCGAACTCGCCCGCAGCCGATCCACCGGGGCCGCCGACACGCTGACCGTCCAAGAAGTACACATCGCCCGCCTGGTCGCGGCGGGCTCGACGTCCAAAGAGGTCGCCGCCAAGCTGTTCCTGAGCCCCCGCACGGTGGACGCCCACCTGCGCAACATCTTCCGCAAGCTCGGCATCAGCTCCCGCAGGCAACTCCGCGACCTCCCGGCCATTCGCTAGGTTCGGTCAGGAATGGAGAAGCAGCGCTCGCGGGGGTGGCCCTAGCGTTGTCGGCATGACATCCATCGAGCACGTCACCATCGAGGTCACCGACCCCACCGACCACTTCCACACCGACGCCTTCAACCTCGGCGACCGCCTCCGCGTGCGGGGTTCACACGAACCGACCGAGGGCTTCCGCGGTTTCACCCTGTCGCTGACCGTGTCCCAGCCCGGCGACGTGGACGCCCTGGTCGAAACCGCCGTGAACGCCGGCGCGACCCCCGTGAAACCCGCCGCCAAATCCCTGTGGGGCTACGGCGCCGTGGTCCAGGCACCCGACGGCACAATTTGGAAACTGGCGACGTCGGCGAAGAAGAACACCGGCCCCGCCACCGGCAAAATCAACGATGTAGTGCTACTCCTCGGCGTGGCTGACGTCCTCGCGAGCAAGAAGTTCTACGTCGAACAGGGCCTCACCGTCACCAAGAGCTTCGCCCGCATGTACGTCGAGTTCGCCACCGGCCCCGTCAAACTGGCCCTGTACAAGCGAAAAGCCCTCGCCAAAGACGCAGGCGTCTCCCCCGAAGGCACCGGCTCGCACCGAATCACCGTGGGCGGCACCAAGGCGTTCACCGACCCGGACGGCTTCACCTGGGAACCCGCCATGGCCCCCCTGTCCTGATGTGCCTCTACCCCGGTGTGCACGGCCCCCTCATCCACCGGGTCCCCGAGCATTCCCTGCCACATCCCCCCGACGACGAGGAGGTGACACCAACCGGAGGGCACCCCATGACCACCATCGCCGAGTACAACGCCAACCTCCCCACCCACCACCGGGACATCGCCAACGCCGTTGCTGAACTGGTCGACACCGAACTCCCCGACACCGGCACCCTCTGGCACGGCCACCCCGTCTGGCGCCTGGGGAAGACCCCCGTGTGCCTGGTCAAGGCGTACCCGGGCCACGTGACCTTCGGATTCTGGCGCGGCCAACACCTCACCGACCCCTCCGGACGCTTGACCCCAGGCACCCGAACCATGGCAGCCGTCAAACTCAAAACCCTCACCGACATCGACCCAACCCTATTCACCGACTGGGTACGGCAGGCCTGCCACCTGGAGGTCTAGCAGCCACCGATCAACGGGGAAGGGGATTGCAGGACGCGATGATCTCGCGTCCCAACTCGGCGCACACCTTGTCGGTATCAGCGTCCAGAACAGGGCCGAGCCACACGAAGTACTGGTACTCCGGCGGCCCCGCGTGGTCGCGGACCTGCTGACACAACGCCGCGCGCCTGCTGAGCTGGATCTGATACCGCGACAGGTCAGGATATGACTTGGTGACCTGGGCCAGAGTGAACGTGTCATAGTCGACCACCGTGTGGCCCTGGGTGTCGAGGTCGGCCTGGGTCAGCGACTCCAGAACGAGAACCTTGCTCCCAGCCTCGCACGGCATGGTCTGCGCGTAGGTGAACCCGGACTCGGTGGTAGCGGAATGGAACAGTGAGGCCAGGACGACACCCACCCCCACCAGCGCAGCCCCAGCCACAGCGAGTACCCCTTGCCGGACCTTCAACTCAGTGCCACCCCAGTGCCGCAGGTCGGCAACCGCATCCTGCTGGCGAAAGGTCAGCGGCAACCCGATCGCTTTCGGCTTCTCCCGCTCCACCTCAACCTTGAGCGGCAAGTGCCAGGTCCGCACACCGGGCGCCCAAGACGGAACATCCACCGCAATCGGCACCTCTGACCGCGCACCGGGCAGCAACACGAACCCACCAAGGTCAGTCTCACCATGCCCCAACGGCGGAACACGGGATGGTGTCGCGGACTTAGCGGACCCGATGTACTCCGGGCTCAGCCACAGCCGCTCATCGTCCGCCGGGATCTTCGTCGACCGCAGCACCCCACGCAGGGTGGTGTTCCCCAGATTCTCCAGCCGCACCCGCCCCTGGTACCGCTGCGCTTTCGTCACCGAACCAAGCTCCAGCCGCAACCCCAGCACCGCATTGGCAACAACACGCACATCCAGCCGATTGCCAAACCACCACCGCCGAGCAACATCCTCACCGACAACCGTCGCACCTGCCTCCAGATACCCAGGCCCAGCCGCCGGATCCGTCCTCGCACACCAAACCCGCAACCACAGCCGCGCCTCGCCACCCTTCTCCAGCGAGATCGACTCAACCCGCGAGTCACCCTCTCGGCGGACAATCTCCCACCGCAACCCCGGCGTACCCCGCACAGTGAACCGCAACTCCCTGGCAGGCCCCACCCGGTTGGTCACCGTGAGCTCCAACGTCTCCTTGTCCCCGGGCTCCCGCTCGTCCGCACACGTCAACTCGATCTCGTCATCTCGGTGACGCAGGTTCAACTCGACATCCCGGTTCTCCGCCTGCTGGAACACAACGTCCCCAGAGATCACCCCCGCCTGAACAACATTCCCCGCGTCGCCGACATGATGGTTGACAGTCACCACCGCACCTCCACTCGCCCACCCAACCCACCACCGCCCGGTTCTACCCGATCCCCATCGACATAGGTCGGACAAAAGCTGGACAAACACCCCCAGCGCAGCCTCACGAAGGCGAGCGCCGCTCGCCTTAACAAACCCCAACCCCCTATCGACGAAGCGCCACCCCCACCCCACGCACCTCGAAACCCGTCCTATATCGACGAAGCGCCACACCGGCACCGCGCGCCTCGAAACCCGCCGACACCAACCGCCCGCTGGGGTGAAGTTGTTTTGTTTGGGGGAGGCGGTGGCCTAAGCCGGCAGGCGGGTAAGGCCACG
>NZ_AXWW01000024.1 GCF_000482865.1 Actinokineospora inagensis DSM 44258
ACGCCGGCATCGCCCCCGTCACCCGCGGCTCCGGCACCTCGACCAAAGGCGAGCACCCGGCCCGCACCGGCAACCGCAAGCTCAAACGAGCGTTCTTCCTGGCCGCGTTCGCCGCCCTGTCCAACCCCACCAGCAGCGCCTACTACGACCGCAAGAGAACCGAGGGCAAGAAACACAACGCAGCACTCATCCACCTCGCCCGCCGCCGCTGCGACGCCCTCTACGCCATGCTCCGCAACAGCACCCACTACCGACACCCCGAGACCGTCCCCACCCCAACCGCGGCTTGACAACCACATAGGGACACCCCCCCCGGGAAGGGTGGGGGCTGGCCGGGTCGGTGGGTCGGGTGGGGCGGGCGTGATCCCTGGTTGATCATGTGGTTGTCAAGGCCCGTGATCTGTTGAGGAAGTCGGGCCCGTCGGGGCGTCGTCCCCGGTCGTGGTTGTCCTGAGTCCGTCGGCCCCGGTGTCCGGTGACGCCGTGGTCGATCCGCGTCGTTTTCCGGGGGTCGCGGTGCCTGGTCCGCGTCGACGGTGTGGGATCGGCACTCGTTGGTCGGCGTGCCGGTGTTGGGGGTTGCCGCGGGAGCGTGGTCGTTGACCGTGATCGCGGAGTGGGTCGTGGGCCTGGCTCAACCGGTCTTGGCGGAGTGCGGTGTGCGCCGTGATCGTGGTGTCGGCGACCGAGTCCACGGTGCGCCGCGTGTTGGCGCGGGACCACGACACCCAGCACAACACTGGCGACGACCATTCCGACTACTCGACACCATCATCTGACCACCACACCGACTTTGCCGGACCTCTGCCGGATCGGGTGGGGGCTGGCCGGGACTCCGGCATGAAGTGCGGCTTGAATCGTCGCCGGTCCGACCCGGCGCCCGACTCGTGGGATCGCCTGGTCCGCAGGTGACCGGGGTGAGTTGTCCACATTGCCGCCGGCGGTCCCCAGCTTGTCCGAGGCTTCTCCGCCGAGCTGCCGGGCCGGTAGACTGGACCAGGGACGCCCCCCGGGACTGGGTGGGGGCTGGCCGGGAGTCCTGGTATGAGGTGCGGCTTGAATTGCGGTCGGTCCAGTGGCAGGTGCGGCTAGGGGCCAAGCTCGCGGCGTCGCCTCCGTGGGTGACGAGGTCGGGTACCCCTTATCGACGTCGTCGGCTCGCAGCAGGCCTAGCGCCGACGTAGGTTGCCAGGTGTTCTCCGGTCAGCGTGGATCGGTCGGCTACCAGGTCTGCCGGGGTTCCCTCGAACACGATCCGGCCGCCGTCGTGGCCTGCGCCGGGGCCGAGGTCGATGATCCAGTCGGCGTGGGCCATCACGGCCTGGTGGTGTTCGACCACGATGACCGACTTGCCCGCGTCGACGAGGCGGTCGAGTAGGCCGAGCAACTGGGCCACGTCGGCGAGGTGCAGGCCCGCGGTGGGTTCGTCGAGGACGTAGATGCCGCCCTTGTCGGCCATGTGGGTTGCCAGCTTGAGGCGTTGGCGTTCGCCGCCGGAGAGGGTGGTGAGGGGCTGGCCGAGGCTGAGGTAGCCGAGGCCGACGTCGGCGAGTCGGGTCAGGATGGCGTGTGCGGCGGGGGTGGCGGCGGGGCCGTCGGCGAAGAAGGCGGTTGCCTCGGTGACCGGCATGGCCAGTACCTCGCTGATGTCGCGGCCGCCGAGCTCGTACTCCAGTACCGCCGCCTGGTAGCGCTTGCCTTCGCAGTCCTCGCAGGTGGTCGCGACGCCCGCCATCATGGCCAGGTCGGTGAAGATGACGCCCGCGCCGTTGCAGGTGGGGCAGGCGCCCTCGGAGTTGGCGCTGAACAGGGCCGGTTTGACCCCGTTGGCCTTGGCGAACGCCTTGCGGATGGGTTCGAGCAGGCCGGAGTAGGTGGCCGGGTTGCTGCGCCGAGACCCGCGGATCGGGCTCTGGTCGACCGACACCACGCCCTCGCTCGCCGGGATCGACCCGTGCACCAGCGAGCTCTTGCCCGAACCGGCCACACCGGTCACCACGCACAGCACCCCGAGCGGGATGTCGACGTCCACATCGCGCAGGTTGTGCGCGGAGGCGCCCCGGATCGACAGCTTGCCGGTGGCGGCGCGGACGGTGTCCTTCAGCGACGCCCGGTCGTCGAAGTGGCGGCCGGTGATGGTGTCGCCCGCGCGCAGGCCGTCGACGGTGCCCTCGAAGCAGACGGTGCCGCCGCCGGTGCCCGCGCCGGGGCCCAGGTCGACGACGTGGTCGGCGATCGCGATCGTCTCCGGCTTGTGCTCGACCACCAGCACCGTGTTGCCCTTGTCGCGCAGCCGCAGCAGCAGGTCGTTCATCCGCGCGATGTCGTGCGGGTGCAGGCCCGTGGTGGGCTCGTCGAACACGTAGGTGACGTCGGTGAGCGCGGACCCCAGGTGCCGGATCATCTTGACCCGCTGCGCCTCACCGCCGGACAGCGTGCTCGACGGCCGGTCCAGCGCCAGGTAGCCCAGGCCTATCTCGACGAACGACTCCAGGGTGTGCACCAGGGTCGCCAGCAGCGGCGCCACCGACTTGTCCTTGATGCCCGCGACCCACTCGGCCAGGTCGCTGATCTGCATCGCGCAGGCCTCGGCGATGTTGATCCCCTTGACCTTCGACGTGCGGGCGCCCTCGGCCAACCGGGTGCCGCCGCAGTCGGGGCAGGTGGTGAACGCGACCGCCCGGTCCACGAAGGCCCGGATGTGCGGCTGCATCGCCTCCTTGTCCTTGGACAGCATCGACTTCTGGATGCGCGGCACCAACCCCTCGTAGGTCATGTTGATGCCCTCGATCTTCATCCGCTCCGGCTCGCGGTGCAGGAAGTCGTGCAGCTCGCGCTTGGTGAACTTGCGGATGGGCTTGTCCGGGTCGAAGAAGCCGGACGACGCGTACAGCCGGTAGTTCCACCCGCCCGGGGTGTAACCGGGGATGGTCAGCGCCCCCTCGGACAGCGACTTGGCGTCGTCGTAGAGCTGGGTCAGGTCGATGTCGGAGATCGAGCCGCGGCCCTCGCAGCGCGGGCACATGCCGCCGGTGCGGGAGAAGGTGGCCTTCACGGCCTTGCTGCCCGCGCCGCGGTCGACGGTGATGGCGCCGCTGGCCTTGACCGAGGCCACGTTGAAGGAGAACGCGCTGGGCGGGCCGATGTGCGGCTTGCCCAGCCGGGAGAACAAGATCCGCAGCAGCGCGTTGGCGTCGGTGGCGGTGCCCACGGTGGACCGGGTGTCGCCGCCCATCCGCTGCTGGTCGACGATGATCGCGGTGGTCAGCCCCTCCAGCACGTCCACGTCCGGTCGGGCCAGCGTCGGCATGAAGCCCTGGACGAACGCGCTGTAGGTCTCGTTGATCATCCGCTGCGACTCGGCGGCGATCGTGCTGAACACCAGCGAGCTCTTGCCCGACCCGGACACCCCGGTGAACACGGTCAGCCTGCGCTTGGGGATCTCGACGCTGACGTCCCTGAGGTTGTTCTCCCGCGCGCCAAGCACCCGGATCAGGTCGTGGCTGTCGGCGACGTGCGCCCCGTCCTGCTTACCGGTCCTGCTCATTCGTGTCTCCGTGTCTCCACCGTGCTGTGGCTGATCTGCGCTGCTCTGATCTGGGATGACTTCCTACTGTCTACCCGATCGGGCGGGCCGACCGGGGGTGGCGCGACGCCCGTCCGGGTGAGCGGTCGGGGTCGCGCCGCCGGGCTCACCGGTCCTGCAGCAGCCCCAGGACGTTGCCGTCGCGGTCGGTCACGGTCGCCACCAGGCGGCCACCGCCCACGTCGCGCACCGGGTTCTGCACGGAGCCGCCCGCCGCGGTCACCTCGGCGAGCTTCGCCTCGATGTCGGCGACGTGCCAGTGCGCCACCGGACCGGTCATGCCCTGCTGCGCCCCACCCGGGACCAGGCCGATGTGCTGGCCCGCGGTCTCGTAGCCGACGTAGTACTCGGCGTCGTGGGCGGGTTCGACGCCGAGCAGGGCGGTGAACACGGCCTTGGCCGCCGCCAGGTCGGTCACCGGGTGCAGCACGGTCTTGATCCCCTGTGTCTCGCTCATCCGTCACTCCTGAAGTGTTCGCTGTGTTGTGCCTACTGGGCCGTGGGCCGCCTGACCAGGTGTTCGTGCCCACGACGGTCACACTATGTGCCGGTCCGGCCGGGCCGCTTCTCGAATCCTGACCGGTCTCCGCGCACTGTGGACCGCCCGTGGACTGTCCCCAGACCGTCCCCGGACTGCCCCCGACGGCCCTTGGACGCCGAACGGCCACCGCGCCGGGACGCGCGGTGGCCGTTCGGGTGGGGCGGTGATCCAGTTGACGGCGGTGGTCAGTTGAAGATGACGTCCGAGCAGGAGTAGAACGCCTCACCGCTGTCGGGCAGGTGCCGCTGCCAGATGCCGTAGATCAGGTTCCGGCCCGTGTGGCCCGCGGGGAGGGTCACCTTGAGCTGGTAGGCGCCGCCGACGATCGGCGGGTTGAGCTGGCTGTAGAACGGCTTGTCCTCCAGGTCGGACCACTTGAGCGGTTTGGTCGGGTCCCAGCCCTGCTTGGTCACGTACAGCTCGAAGGTGCCCGGGTGCGCGGCGGTCTCCTTGTACTGGAACGTGTACGGGCCGCCGGCGGGCAGCGTGGTGGCGGGCCAGTCCGCGCGGGGCAGGTCCAGACCCTTGTACTTGTCGCGGCCCGCGCTGCACAGCTTGCCGTCCGGGATGATCTGGCGGCTGCGCCCGTTGGCGTTGAGGAGGTTCACCTCGTCCCAGTCGTAGAGCGGCCACGCCTCGCCCGCCTTCACAGCGGCCTTGCAGGCGGCGGACTTCGGGCTCTCCGGGCCCTCGGTGAAACAGCGGTAGATCCGGCTGGCCGGGTTGCTCATCGAGCCGTGCGCGGAAGCGGGCCCGGCGAGCAGCGCCGTCATGGACAACAGCGCCCCCGTGATGGCCGCCAACGCGGTGGCGGCGCGGCCGATCCTCATCTGCGATCTCCTTCGGCTGTCGAGTAAAGGTCTAGACCATTATGGATCTCCGGCACCGCCAAGTCCACCGTGGGGAATTCGCGAAACACCACCGCGACCGGCGAGGATCTGGACTGTTTATCTGTTCAGGGGGCAACCCTCTTGCCCGGCGGGCGGATCGTTCCGATCCTGATCGCATGACCGGTTCCCGGATGACCGTCCGCGGCGCGTTGCTGCTGTCCGCGGTGTTGACTTTGTGGTCGGGTTCGACTGCCCCGGCGTATGCCACCGGCGCCGGGACGGGTGCCTGGAACATGAACCCGGTTCCGCTGGACACCACCCACTCCGGCTCCACCTACAGCATGCGCGACCCCCGGTGGCCCGGACTCGCCTGTCAGGACGCCGTGACCAACACCGTGTTCAGTGGTCCGGACGACGTCTGGGGCAACGGTGACCCGATCGATCGCGAGACCGGCTGTGTGGACGCCTTGTACGCGGCGCAGAACTTCCAGCGGATGGCGGTGAACTGGTTGGGCCGCAACGGAGCCGATGGCAACGGCCGGGCGAGCCTGAGCATCCGGGTCGGTGTCGCGCAGCTCGGTCTCGGCACCAGCGGTTCGGTGATCTCGGTGGGGCACAACACTTCCGGCCAGTGGGTCGGCTCGCTCGACCTGATCGGCCGCGAGTACGGCAGGGTCATCGACCAGTACACGCCGACCGGGCCGTCGGCCAACGGCACCGCGGAGTTCATCGCGGACGCTTTCGGCACCGCCAACGAGTGGTACGCCGCGCAGCCCGCCGGTGACGTGCCGGACTTCCTGATCGGCGAGCGGGTGAACGTGCTGGGTCAGGGGCCGTTGCGGGACATGGCCAACCCGGCCGCGACCGGCGGGCGCAACTGCTACGCCGCCGACATCCCGCGGATCGACCCGGTCGCGGCGGCGGGGGTCGGTGACCACTGGTTCGTGTTGCTGGCAGCGGGTTCGGCGAACAGCCCGACGTGTGACGGGTTGTCGGCGACCGGGATCGGCGTCCAACGGGCCATCAAGATCCTTTATGCCGCGCTGCAGTTGAAGACCTCCGGGAGCAGCTACCCCAAGTACCGCGTCCAGACCCTGCGCGCCGCGCGGTCCCTGTACCCCGGCGGCTGTGTCGAGTACTCGGCGGTGCGGGCGGCCTGGACGTCGGTGGGCGTGCCCGCCCAGCCGGGGGAGCCCGGGTGCTGACGCCGCCGGACCGCTCACCCGATCGGCACGCCCCGATGTGATTGGTTGAACCATTTGGTGTGACCGTGGGTGCGGTTGGGCAGTTCTGCGACATGACCGCCGACACCGACCGCGACCTGGCCGTGTTCACCGCGACCGTGCCCACCCGCGCCGAGCAGTTGGCCCCGCTCCGGCACCGGATTCGCCGGTGGTTGACCCGGTGTCGGGTGCCCGCCGCTGTCCGTGGCGATGTCGTGTTGGCCGCGCACGAGGCGGTCAGCGACGCGATCGACCAACCACGCTCGGGGGACCCCACTACGGTGACGTTGCACTGGGACGAAGAGGTCGTCGTGCTGACCGCGATCGACCATTTCACCTGGACGGCGCGGGCGGCGGCGGTGGATGGCCCCGGGGAGCGGCGGTTGCGGGTGATCACCCGGGTCGCGGCGCGGGTGGACCTGGACGTGGACGCCGACCGGGGCACGTTGACGGCGTACTTCCAGGTGCCGGGCCGACCGTGATCCAATCGCGCTGATCATGGAAGCGTTACAGCGGTGATCTAGCTCGATCGGCTGCAAGAGTGCGTGATCGGGTTATTGGTTCGACCAGGAATTCCGGCGGTTCGGTGACGAATTCGCCGACTTTAATCCTCTGTGGCCACTCTTCCGGGTGGACACTCCGCAGCACCGTTGTCGCAGGCCAGGACGGCCCTAGTCTTTGATTCCACCCAGGGAACATCCGGGCTGGTCCGACCATGTGGTGAGGTGCGGGATGGGTAAGAGCAAGTCGTCCCCAGGCGAGACCGGCAGGGTGTTCCTGCCGCCCCTGGCGCGCAGACCCGGCGGTCGGGTCGCCGTGCTCGCGCTGGTGTTGGCCGCCATGGTCGGCACCGGGGGTCCGGTCTTCGCCGACCCCGACCCGGGTGGCGCCTCGACGTCCCAACCCGCGCCGTCCACGTCGGACACACCACCCGGCGCCGCCGCCAACGCCACCGGCACCGCAGGCACCGCGACGGACTCCACCACCGCGGACACCCCGACCCCGTCGGACTCCCCGACGGCCGACCCGTCCGGGCAAGCGCCCTCCCCGTCGGACCAATCACCCGCCGACTCCCCGTCTCCGGACCAAGCGCCGTCGAGCGGGCCACCCGCTGAGGCCCCGGCGCCCGCGGCCATCGACCCGCGCGCCCCGGTCGACCTCGCGTTGAGCGTCTACGCTCCCGAGGCCGCGAACGCCGGTTCCACCATCACCTGGACGTTGACGGTCACGAACAACGGCCCCGGCGCCGCGTCGGCTTTCACCGTCACCGACACCCTGCCCATCGAGGTGACCGGGATCAGCAGCCCCGGTTGTTCGGTCGCGGGCAACGTGGTGACGTGCGCGGGTGCCGCGCTCGCCGCGGGCGCTTCCACCACGCTGACCGTCAACGGCAGCACGCCGACCCCGTTCACCTTCCCCTTGGTGAACTCGGCCTCGGTGGCCACCGCGCCGACCGACAGCGACGCCGACACCGCCAACAACGAGGCGACGACGGTCACCACGACCGCCGCCCCCGCCCCGCAACTGGGCCTGCTCGCCACCGCGCACCTCAACGACACCAACGGAAACGGCGTCGGTGACGCGGGCGAGTCGATCGGCTACTCGTTCACCGTGCACAACTCGGGCAACGTGACGCTGTTCAACCTCGCGCTGCAGTTCAACGGCGGCGGCACCACGACCTGCGCCGACACCACGCTCTCGCTCAACGAGAGCACCACCTGCTCAGTGGGGACGCACGTGATCACCGCGGCCGACGTGACCGCGGGCCAGGTCGTCACCACCAGTACCGCCACCGCGACCGCCCCGGACGGCGCCGCGGTGTCCTCCGGGCAGTCGGTGACCAACATCCCGACCTTCGCCGCGGCGCCCGCGATCAAGCTGGTCCGCACCGCCGTCCTCGGCGACACCAACGGGGACAACCTCGGCGAGCAGGGCGAGCAGATCGACTACCGGTTCCTGGTGAGCAACTCCGGGAACGTGCCGCTGACCAACATCGTGGTCACCGGCGACGACCTGACCACCAACCCGTGCGCGGCGGTCACGACGGTGCAGCCCAACCAGACCGTCGAGTGCGTCCGCCAGCCGGTCTACGTCATCACCGCGCAAGACGCGGTCAACGGCACCGTGGTGCACAACGCCATCGCGACCGGTGTCGCCCCGGGCGGCACGTCGGTGACCTCCGATACGTCCACCACTACGACACCCACGTTCGTGCCCGCCCCCGCGGTGACCATCGCGCAGACGTTCACCCCGGGTGACGAGAACAACGACGGCCTGGTCGAGGCCGGTGAGACCGTCCGGTTCAAGTCCACGATCACCAACAACGGCAACGTGAAGCTGACCGACCTCGATGTCACCGTCATCGATGGCGCGCCGAGTTCCGCGGGTTGTGTTGGCGGTTTGACCGCACAACCCGGGGAAACCGTGGTGTGCAACCAATCCCTGCCGTATGTGGTCACACCGCAGGACGCGGCGGCGGGCGCGGTCACCCGCACCGTGCGCGCGCACGGCACCGCTCCCGGTGGCACGATCGTGCAGTCGACCGATGTCACCTCGTCCATCCCGGTCTTCGTGCCGCGGCCATCGATCGGGTTGACCCTGCACGAAGACCTGGTCGACGGCAACGGGAACGGCATCGGCGACCTGGGTGAGCAGGTCCGGTTCAGCGTGACCGTCAGCAACACCGGCAACGTGCCGCTCACCAACGTGATCGTCGAGGGCCAGCTCAGCGGCAACGCCGAGACCATCTGCCCGCAGGCGGTGATGATCCCCGAGCAGAGCGCCACCTGCGTCCGCCCGCTGTACACGATCAGCCAGCACGACGTCGACGTCGGCGCGGTGCTCGGCATCGGCACCGCGGTGGGCACGGCGCCGGACGGCGCGCGGATCCGGTCGACGCCGATCGCGGCCAACATCCCGGTGTTCGACCCGGACCCGGTGCTGGCGCTGGTCAAGAACGACCACCTGCGTGACGGCAACGGCAACGGCCTCGCCGACCTGGACGAGCCGATCGACTACACCTTCGCGGTCACCAACGTCGGCAACGTCACCGTGACCGGGCTCAACATCCAGGACGCCACCCTGTCCGGCACCACCTGCCCGACCACGACCCTGGCGCCGCAGCAGAGCACCACCTGCACCTCCAACGCGCCGCACGTGACCACGGTCGACGACATCGACGCCGCCGAGGTCATCAACGTGGCCACCGCGCGCGGCACCGCGCCGGACGGCTCGACGGTCGTGTCGCCGCAGTCGCGGACGAACACCCCGACGTTCGTGGCCAACCCGGCGCTGGCGCTGGACAAGCGGGCCGTGCTCGGCGACACCAACAACAACGGCCTCGCCGATCTCGGCGAGCGCATCCAGTGGTCGTTCCTCGTGGTGAACAACGGCACCCTGCCGCTGCACGGGCTGCACATCGCCGACCCGGTCGCGGGCGCGGTCACCTGCCCGGCCACCGACCTGGCCGTGCTGGCCGCCACCACCTGCGTCGCCGACGCGCCGCACAACGTGACCGAGGCGGACATCCTGCTCGGCAAGGTCGCCAACACGGCCATCGCCATCGCGAGCCTGGGCGACGCCGCCAACACCGAGGTCGTCTCGCCGCCGGACTCGACGATCACCCCGACCGCGGGCCCGAACCCGGTGCTGACCCTGGCCAAGCGTGCCGACCTGGTCGACACCAACAACAACGAGTTGGCCGACAAGGGCGAGACCATCAACTACTCGTTCGTGCTGACCAACACCGGCAACGTGACCCTGACCAACCTCCGGGTCGACGACCCCAAGGCCGGTCCGGTGACCTGCCCGAGCACCACCCTGGCGCCGGGCGCCACGGTCACCTGCACGGCCGCGCCGTACATCGTGACCGGCGACGACATCGCCGCGGGCATCGTCCGCAACGTCGCGGTCGGCTACGGCACCCCGCCGACCGGCCCGCCGGTGCAGACCCCGCCCGCGACGGCCGAGGTGCCCATCGCCAACCCGGCGCTGGAGCTGGTGAAGAACGCCGTGCTCAACGACACCGACGACGACAACCTGGCCAGTATCGGTGAGACGATCACCTACACCTTCGTGCTCACCAACACCGGCAACGTCCCGCTGACCGACATCAGCGTCGACGACCCCAAGGCCGGGGTGGTGACCTGCCCGGTGACCACGCTCGCACCGGCGGCGAGCACCACGTGCACCGCGGAGCCGTACGAGGTCACCGAGGACGACGTCGCCGCGGGGGTCGTGCACAACGTGGCCGTGGCGTCCGGACAGCCGCCGGGCACCGGTGGCCGGATCATCGCGCCGCCCGCCAGCCGCGACGTGCCCACCACCTCGGGGCAGATCAACGGGGATGACGCCAACCAGGCGGGCAGCCCGTCGTCGCCCGCGATCGGTCTGGAGAAGAAGGCCGCTCTGCACGACACCGACGGCGACAACCTCGCCGACGTGGGCGAGCTGATCGACTACAGCTTCGTGGTGACCAACACCGGCGACGTGGCGCTGACCAACATCCTGGTCAACGACCCGAAGCTGACCGATGTCACCTGCCCGAGCACCGCCCTGGCGGTGGGGGCGTCGGTCACCTGCACCCACGCCGGGTACGTGGTCACCCAGGCCGACATCGACGCGGGCACGGTGCACAACGTGGCCACCGCGACCGGTGACGTCACCGGCGGCGACAGCGTCACCTCGCTGCCCGCCACCGCGGACGTGCCGGTCGACAACAAGGTCGTCGCGGCCGCCACCCCGCAGGGTGGGGTCACCCCGGCCCTGGCCGAGACCGGTGTGCCCGGTCTGGTGACCCTATTCGGCTGGGCGATCGTGTCCCTGGTCGGCGGTGCCCTGCTCCTGCTGGGCGGTCGGGGCAGGAGGAAGCGCGCCTGATCGTCCGCGGGGCGGGTCGGCCGGTTGATCCCGGCGGTCCATTCCGGTAGCTGATCGACAAACACGGTGGCCGCGGTTAATTCCCGCGGCCACCGTGTTTTTCCCAGCGTTGCCGCCGGAACTACCCGGTGGCGCAACGAAAAGCGGGCAGACTACCAGCGTCGCCTTGGGTGTCGCCGGCATTTGCGCCGATGGGTCGAACGTGCGATCGGGTGCTACCCGACCGTCGGACCGCTGTGCTTTCATGTGCCCACGGGAATGCGCTACGCGCGTAGACGTTCCACCGCGACCGGTGTGGACGTTTCCCCGGCAGGTGCGGTCGGGTCGAGTCGGGGGAGTTGTTGTGGTCTGCACGGGGTCGAACCACGGGCGACGCGGGACGGACGCGGTCTGCCTGCCGGACCTGCTGCGCGAACAGGTGCGCGCGAGACCGGGCGCGGTGGCGGTCCGCGACGGCGAAACCGTTGTCAGCTATGCGGATTTCGCCAGCCGGGCCGATCGGGTGGCCGGGTTGGTCGCCGCCGCCGGGGTCGGTCCGGACCAGCCGGTCGGCCTGTTCGTCGAACCGTCGGTGGATTCCGTGGTGGCGGTGTGGGGTGTGTTGCTCGCGGGTGCCGCGTATGTCCCGTTGTCACCGGATTACCCGGAGGAACGGCTGCGGTTCATGGTCGCCGACGCGCGGCTGCCGCTCGTGGTGACCGATCGGGCGCTGCTGTCCAGGTTGTCCCGGTTCGTCCCCGGTGGAACCAGGGTCGTGTGCCTGGACGACGCGACCGGTTCCGTGTCAACGGGTGTCGAGGTCGGGCCGGACAACCTCGCTTATGTCATCTACACGTCCGGGAGCACCGGGCGGCCCAAGGGGGTGCTGGTCGAGCAGCGTGGGGTGGTCAGCCAGTTGCGGTGGCTGCGCGACGCGCACGACATCGGGCCGGGCGCGGTGGTGTTGCAGAAGACGCCGTTGAGTTTCGACGCCGCGCAGTGGGAAGTGCTGTCGCTGGCCGTCGGCGCGACGGTGGTCGCCGGATCACCGGGTCTGCACCGCGATCCGGACCGTCTCATCGCGACAGTCCGATCCGCCGGTGCCACCGCGGTGCAGTGCGTGCCCACGTTGCTGCGGGCGCTGTTGGACACCGAGCGGATGGCCGAGTGCACGTCGCTGCGGCAGGTGTTCAGCGGTGGCGAGGTCCTCTCCCAGTCGCTGGCCCGGCGGTGCCTGGACGCGGTGCCGTGGTGCAGGCTGGTGAACCTGTACGGGCCGACCGAGTGCACCATCAACTCCTCCGCGTTCACCGTGGACGCCGCGACCCTGGTGCCCGGCCGGGAATCGGTCCCGATCGGGAAACCGGTGGCGGGCACGCACTACCGCATCCTCGACCACAACGGCGATCCGGTCGGCCCGGGGGAGACCGGTGAACTGCACATCGGCGGCGTCCAGGTCGCCCGGGGCTACCTGGACCGGCCAGAGCTGACCGCGCGGCGGTTCGCCGCCGATCCCCTGTACGGCCGGGTGTTCCGCACCGGCGACCTGGCCCGGTGGAACGCGGACGGCACGGCCCAGTTCGTCGGCCGGGTGGACAACCAGGTGAAACTGCGCGGTTTCCGAGTCGAGCTGGACGAGATCCGGTTGGCCATCGAGGCACACGCCTGGGTTCGGGCCGCGGCCGTGGTGGTCAAGGACGACGAGCGCACCGGTTTCCAGAACCTGGTCGCCTGCGTGGAGTTGGACCCGCGGGAGGCCGCGCTGATGGACCAGGGGCGGCATTCCGCGCACCACCAGTCCAAGCAGAGCAGGGTGCAGGTGCGGGCCCAGTTGTCCGATCCCGGCGTGCGCACCGATCTCGGTGACCGGCCCACCGTCGTGCTGCCCGGCCGCGAACCCAGCGAGCGGCAGCGGCGGGAGGTGTTCGCCCGCAAGACCTACCGGTTCTACGAGGGCGGCGCGGTCACCTCGGCCGAACTGCTCGCGGTGCTCGGTCGTCGCGCCGAACAGCCGTCGGAGTCCGGAGTGGTTGATGTCCCGGTTCTGGGTGCGGTGCTGCGGTATTTCGGCCAGTTCCGCAGTGGGGAGCGGTTGTTGCCGAAGTACGGGTACGCGTCGCCCGGATCGCTTTACGCCACCCAGCTCTACCTGACGCTGGTAGGTGTGCCGGGAATGCGAGCCGGAACGTACTACTACCACCCCGCTGATCACCGGCTCGTGTTGCTGACAGCGCTACCCGGCGTAGAACCCGCGGCGCGGGTGCACTTCGTGGGCAGGCGGCGGGCGATCGAACCGGTCTACCAGGACAACATCGAGGAGGTCCTGGAGATCGAGGTCGGGCACATGGTCGGCCTGTTCGAGGAGGTCTTGCCCCGGTACGGCCTGGACATCCGGCCCGTCGGTCCGCGCACGCCCGCGCTCGCCGCCGAGCCCGGCGACCACCACATCGGCACCTTCGAGATCGGGCCCTGGCTGCCTCGACCGGGCGACCACATCGACCTCTACCTGCAAACCCATCCTGGCCACGTGTCCGACCTCCCCACCGGGCAGTACCGGTACACCGGTCACGGCCTGGAGTGGGTGAGCGGTGAACTGGTGCGGCGCAACCACGTCATCGCCATCAACCAACGCGTCTACCAGCGCGCGAGCGTCGGCGTGACGGTGGTGGCGCGCAACCCCGAGCCGTGGCTGCGGTTCGTCGACCTGGGTCGGACGCTGCACCGGTTGTCGGCCAACGACACCGGGATCGGGTTCATGTCCGCCGGGTACAGCTCCCGTTCGGGGCACGACCTGCCGTCCGCCACCAGGATCGACGCCGTGCTCGCCGCGTGCGGGCTGCCGACCGGGCCGTCGTACTTCGCCGTCGGCGGCAAGGTCAGCGCCGACCAGCGGGCGGGCGAGGGCATGCGCGAGGACGCCGTCCACATGAAGGGCCCGGCCGAGCTGATCCGCGACGACCTGGCCGAGCAGTTGCCCGACTACATGATCCCGAACAAGGTGGTCGTGTTCGACGCGCTCCCGGTCACCGCCAACGGCAAGGTCGACCAGTTCGCCCTGCTCGCCTCCGACCGCACCGACATCGCCGCCGCGCGCCCGCTCATCCCGCCGCGCACCGACACCGAGCGCCGGGTCGCCGCCGTCTGGGCCGCCGCCCTGCGCCGCGAGGCGGTCTCGGTGTCCGACGATTTCTTCACGGTGGGCGGCAATTCGCTGGTCGCGGTCGCGTTGATCAACCGGCTGAACGCCGAGTTCGACAGCGCCCTGCCGGTGCAGGCCCTGTTCGAGGCGCCGACCGTGGCGCAGTTGGCCAAGCGCATCGCCACCGCGGCCGAGTCCACGTCCCGGTTGATTCCACTGTGGACAGATGGTGGCGGTCCGCGGGTGTTCTGCTGGCCCGGTCTCGGCGGCTACCCGATGAACCTGCGCCTGCTCGCCGCCGCGGTCGGCCGCCCGTTCCACGGCGTACAGGCCCGCGGCATCAACAGCGGCGAGACCGCGCACGCCACCATCGCCGCTGCGGCGGCCGAGGACATCGCCGAGATCCGCCGCGACCACCCGCACGGCCCGTACGCGCTATGGGGGTACTCGTTCGGCGCTCGCGTCGCGGTTGAGGCTGCTCACCAGCTCGCGGGGGCGGGGGAGCGGGTCAGTGAACTCGTCCTCATCGCCCCGGGCGCGCCGACCGTCACGATCGACGGTCACCCCGTCACCGCCCGCACCGCCGCCTACACCGACCGCGCCTACATCGCCCTGCTGTACTCCGTCTTCGCCGGTCGGCTACACGGCCCCGATCTAGCCGAATGCGTCCGCACTGTCCACAACGACGACACCTTCGCCCAGTTCGTCGCCCACCGCTTCGACCTCACCCCCGACACCGTTCGCCGCATCGCCACCGTCGTGCACCGCACCTTCACCGCCGGTTACCAGATCCCCGAACTCGCCTGCCGCAGGCTCACCACCCCCATCACCATCCTCAAAGCCAACGGCGACGACTACTCGTCCCTGGAGGCAACCACCGACTACGCCACCCAGCCGCCCCAGGTCATCACCCTCCCGATCGACCACTACGCCCTGCTCACCCACCCCGGTGTCGACACGGTCGCCGCGCACCTGAGACCGAGCCCCTAGCGGCGGGCAGGCGCCTCGTCCAACTTCGCGACGATGGGGCCCAGCAGGCTGTCCAGTTCCCGCACCAACACCGCCACCGCCCGCCGCGCCGTCTCCGCAACGGCGTCCGCCGGGCTCTCGGGCGTGGGCGGCAGCCCCTCGAACGGCAACGGCGCCTCGACCAACAGCGACGCCCGCAGCCGCGGTGTCGTCGTCAGATCGCGCGCGGTCGGGTGCACGAACTGGCCCAGCACGCTGGGCCAGCCCCGCCAGTTCCGATCCCGCGTCCAGTCCCGTGGCCAGTCCAGCGCCGCAGGCCACGGCGACACCATCGACACCCGCGTGGTCAGCGTGCCATCCCACTCGCTGCGCGCGCACGTCACGTCCAGAATCCGGCGGTGCCACCGCACATAACCGGGGATCGACACCGGCGGCACCGCCAGCCGCCAAGCGACACAGGCAAAACCAACCGGCGAGATGTCCCCGAACACCCCGTCGAACTCCCCCACATGCGACTCGACCCGGCCGCCGTACTCCGCCGCCTTCGCCCGCTCGACCCAGAACACCACGTGCCACCCCCACACCGAGCCACGACCCAGTTCGACCATACGCGCTACGGCCCGGCGCAGAGGGGGACGGCGCAGAGGGGGATGGCTGGGTGTGAGACGGCTCGGTGTGGGACGGCTCAGCCGCACGGTGGTTCGTAGGGCAGTTGCGGGACGTGGGCGCGCCACTGGTCGACGGTCAGCCTGCCGTCGGTCGAGGCGCACACCTGCTGGGCGACCCGGGCCGGGTCGAGGTCCCACCGGCGGATGACGTCGTCGCCGCTGCCGGTGATCAGGGTGTTGTCGCCGGGGCCGAAGGTGACCGAGTTGGCGCCGTTGCTGTGCGTGGTGATCGGGCGGTCCGCCGAGCGGGACCCGACGGTCCACAGGTGCACGGTGTCCTCCGCGCCCGCCGCCGCGATGGTCTGGCCGTCTGGGCTGAAGGCGACCGTGTTGAGCGTGTCGGTGGGGCCGCTCAACGGCGGCCCGACCGGCCGGGTGTGCGCCGGGTCGCTGGTGTCCCACAGCCGCACCGTTTTGTCGTCCGCGGCGGTGGCCAGGGTGCGGCCGTCCGGGCTGAACGCGGCGGCGCTGACCGACGCGGCGTGCTCGGTGAACGCCGGTCCGAGCGGCGCAGGCCGGTCCGGGACGCTGACGTCCCAAAGCTGCACGGCCCGGTCCGAGGAGACCAGGGCGAGCGTGCGCCCGTCGGAGCGGAAGGCGGCGGCGTTGACCGCGGCGTTGGTGGGCCGCGCCATCGGCTGCCCGCGCGGCCGCGGGTCCTTCGGGTCGCGGATGTCCCACAACCGCGCGGAGCTGTTGTCGCCGCCGGTGACGAGGTATCCGCCGTCGGGGCTGAACGCCAGGACGTGGGTGCGGCGGGCGTGGGTGTCCACCGGCGGGCCGACCGGGACGGGGTTGGCCGGATCGCGGATGTCCCACAGCTGGACCGTCGGGCTGGCACTGGTGGCGAGCATGGTGCCCGCGGCGTTGAGGGCGACTGTGCTGTCGGTTCCGTTGCCACCGGGAGAGCCGGTGCCGATGGCGAATGACGGGCCGAACGGGCGGGGGTGCGGCGGGTCGGAGTAGTCCCACAGTTGCGCGGTGCGGTCGACCCCGGCGGTCGCCAGGATCTGCCTGGTCCGGTTGAACACCGGGCTGAGCACAGCACCCCCGCGGCCGATCGGGGTGGTCGGCAGCGACCACAGCCGCAGCGTGTTGTCGGCGTCGCCGGTCGCCAGGGTCCGGCCGTCGGGGCTGAACCGGACGGTGAACACGCTGCCCCCGCCGCCGGTCAGCGGCTGCCCGATCGGCGTGACGTGGGTCGGGTCGGTGACGTTCCACAACCGCGCCGTGCTGTCGCTGCTGCCACTGGCCAGTACCTCGCCGTCCGGGCTGAACGACAGCGCCCAGACACCGCGGGCGTGGCTCGCCAGGGGTTGGCCGAGCGCGACGGGGTGGTGCGGGTCACGCACGTCCCACAGCCGGATCGTCTTGTCGGCGCTGCTGGACGCCAGCACCTGCCCGTCCGGGCTGTACAGCATGCTTTGCACGCTGTCGGTGTGCCCGGTGGGGCTGCCCTCCGCGACCGGGTGCCCGAGGTCCGCGATTCCCCACAGTTGGACGGCCCCGTCGGTGGTGCCCGCGACGATCGTGGCGCCGTCCGGGCTGAACGCCACCGACCGCACCCGGCGACCAGGGTCCGCGCCCACCGCGGTGACCGGCTCGACCCGGTCGCGCGGGCGTACCCGCCACACCCGCACCCCCCGCGCGTCGTTGGCGGTGGCCAGCAGGGCGCCGTCCGGGCTGAACACGGCGACGTAGACCGGCGCGCCGCTGTCGACCGGTGGACCCAGCGGCCAGGCCCGCTGGGGGTCGGTCACGTCCCACAGCCGGATGGTGTGGTCCTCGCCCGCGGTGACCAGGGTCTTGCCGTCCCGGGTGAACGCGGCGACGCTCACCCAGCCGCGGTGTCCGGTCAGCGGCTGACCCAACTGCCGCGGGTGGCGCGGGTCGCGCACGTCCCACAGCCGCACCGTGCCGTCCTGGCCCGCGCTGGCGAGCAGGTGGCCGTCCGGGCTGAACGAGGCCAGGTAGACGGCGCCGGTGTGCCCGGTCAGGCTGGTGGCCAGCGGCGTGTTCTGGGTGGACAGCAGCCGGGTCCGCGCCGTCTCGTCGTCGGGCTGCAGCCGGTAGGCGGCCAGGTCGAGTTGAGCCGAGAGCGACGAGTCGACCTGCTGCACCCGGTCCGCCTCGACGAGCAGTTGGCGGTAGGCGGCCTCGTCGCGCTGCCGGATCGCCATGGACGCGGTGACCGCGGACACGACTGTCAGCACCGCCAGCAGCGCCACCGCGGCCCGCCGCAGCCACGCCGTGCGCTGCCGGTGCCGCACCGAGGCCCGCAGGAACCGCCGAGCCGTGTCGGTGACCGCCGCGGGTGGCCGCGCGGCGGTCTGCGCGATCTCCAACCGGCCGCGCGAGTAGAGCATCGACCGGTGGCCGCCGGTGTCCGCCCAGGCCGCGGCGTCGTCCTCCAGCCGCTGCCCGGCCAGGATGCCCGCCCGGTTCTCCGCGACCCAGCCGCGCAACCGCGGCCAGGCGTTGAGCACCGCCTCGTGCGCGAGACCGACCGAGGTGGCGTCCAGGGTGACCAGCCGGGCCGCCACGAGCGCCTCCAGCGCCGTCGCCGCCGCCTCCGGGTCGGCGGCCAGGTCCACCAACTCGCCCCGGGTGGCGTCCCGACGGGTGTCCCTGGCCTCCGGGTTCACCCGCACCAGCCGCAGCAACACCGACCGGGCGGCTGCCTGCGCGGCCGCGGCCAGCCGGGCGTAGACCTGCTCGGCGGTCACCGCGACCGCGCCGCGCACCCCACCCGCCTGGCGGTAGGCGGCGACGGTGAGCAGGTCACCGGTCCGGTCCTGCCAGACGGCCAGCAGGGTGTGCGACAGCAGCGGCAACGCGCCGGTCTCGCGCACCCGGCCGGGCAGGTCCTGCCAGAGCACGCCGACGTCGTGCAGCAGCAGGTCCACCAGCCCACCCTCCAACCGCAGCCCGGCGGCCTCGGCCGGTCGGGTGACCGCCTCGCGCAGTTCCTCGGCGGTCATCGGGGCGAGCGCCACCGGCCGGTCCAGCGACTCCGCCAGCGCCGGGTAGTCCAGGCACCGGCCGTAGTAGTCGGTGCGCACCCCGAGCAGCACCACGGCCCTGGGCTCCCGCTCATCGGACCGGGGCGAGCAGGCGGCGGCGAGGACGTCGATGAACAGCCGCCGCCGCGCCTCGTCCGCGCCCTGGGTGAACACCTCCTCGAACTGGTCGACCACGATCACCAGCCGGGACGCGGCGGTCGCCGCCAACCTGGTCTCGACGGCAGCGCGCACCGCGTCGCCGAGGTCGCCCGCGCCGGTCGTCCCGGGGCCGGGCAGGTCCAGGTCGGGCAGTTCGGGGAGCCGGGCGACGATGGCGGCGACCGGGTCGGCGCCCGGGGTCAACTCGACCACCGACCACGCCTGTCCCGGGCCCGGTTGCTCGCCGCGGGCGATCGCGGGGAGCAGTCCCGCCCGGATGAGCGACGACTTGCCCGACCCGGACGCCCCGGTCAGCATCACGATCTCGCCGGTCACCGCGGCCTCGCCCAGCCGGGCCAACAGCGCCGCCGTGCTGCGCTCCCGACCGAAGTACCAGGGCTCGTCATCCTGCTCGAACACCGCCAGACCGCGGTACGGGCAGACGTCGGCCATCACCGGGGTGGCCTGGTCCTGCTCACTCCCCTCCTCGTTGGCGGACTCGTCGCCGGGGTCGACCTCGGGGACCGCGGGGCTGGACTGCGCTGCCTTCCACCACACCCGCCACGACTCGATCTCGTAGAGCCCGGTGACCGGCGGCTCGGGCACCCTGGCGCGGGCCAGGTGCACCAGCACCTCCAGTACCGCGGCCAGCGAGGAGAACCGGGCGGGCACGTTGCGCCCGCGCCGCCAGTCGCTGACCCGCTGGTTGGACACCCGCACCACGCCGCCGCGCTCGTCCGGCCTGCGCGCCCTGGCGACCGCGTTGGCGACCCGGGTGATCGGTGGGTCGCCCGCCGCGACGTAGAGCCGGGCGAACCGTTCGGCGAACGCCGCCCTCGGCCCGGATCTGTTCAGCGGCCCGTTCATCTGATCGGCCCCCTCGCCACTGGAGATCCCGGTCCGGTCCCGGACCGGGAAGGACAAAACCGCTGGCCCCCGTCCGTTCCCGTTATAGCAGGGTGGAAATGGGGGGAGGATGGAATGGCAGGTGAGCTGCCGGAGTGGGTCGCAGTGGCGTCGGTGCCGTGGTGGGGGCGTTGTGCGCCGCCGTGCGGGCAGCTACGGGCGTCCCATTCCCGCGTGTTTTCCCGCCGCCCGCGCGTTAATCCGCCGGATGGCGGGAAAGCGGCGGCCGGTGATTGATCCACTGGGGTTATCGGACCAATCCGACAACCGCGGGATGTTGATTCTGGGGAGGAATCTGGGGTGCGGTACGAAATCATGACATCGCTACGAGTCAATGACCCGGACGGGTATTCCTACATCGGCGCGCGCAAGATCGAGGTGGTGTTGGTGGCGCTGGTCATCAGGGCGGGCCGGATCACCACCGCCGAGCAGTTGATCACCGAGATCTGGGGCGACGCGCCGCCGCAGCGGGCGACCGCCGCGCTGCACGTGTACATCTCGCAACTGCGCAAGTTCCTCAACCGGCCGGGCAAGGCGACCAGCACCATCGTCACCCGCTCGCCCGGCTACCTGCTCGAACTCGGTGACGACGAGGTCGACGTGCACGAGTTCCAGCGGCTGGTCGACCGCGGCCAGGAACTGGTCGGCACCGGCCGCCACGCGGAGGCGGTGGCCGTGCTCGACCGGGCCAACGGGATGTGGGAGGACCCGGTGCTCGGCGACCTGCGCGACGGCCCGATCGTGTCCGGGTTCGTCGGCTGGCTCGACGAGGTGCGGCTGCGCTGCCTGGGGCTGCTGGTGTCGGCGAACCTGGAGCTGGGCAGGCACGCCCAGCTCATCGGGTTCCTGCGCGGACTGGTCGCCGAGCACCCGCTGCACGAGGAGTTCTACCGGCAGTTGATGCTGGCGCTGCACCGGTGCGGCAGGCGCGCGGAGGCCCTGAACGTGTACTTCGCCGCGCGCGAGGTGACGCTGCGCGAACTCGGCCTGGAACCGTGCCGGGCGCTGCGGGAGATGCAGCAGGCCATCCTGTCCTCGGCCGACGAGCTCGACGCGGAGTCGTTCGCGAGCTGACCGGACTCACCCACCAAGCCGGTACCGACGCCGGGGGCCGCGAACCATGCTGGGTTCGCGGCCCCCGGCGCCGGTATCAGGTCACCAGGTGACGGGCACCTGGTAGACGCCGTAGAAGGTGGCGTCCTCCTTGTAGGACAGCTCGGTCGACGGCACGGCCAGCCGCAGGTCCGGGATGCGGCCGAACAGCGTGGTGAACACGAGTTGCAGTTCCAGCCGGGCCAGGTTCTGCCCGAGGCACTGGTGGATGCCGTACCCGAACGCCAGGTGGTGGCGCGCGGCCGCCCGGGTGGTGTCCAGCTCGTCGGGGTCGGCGAAGGTCTCCGGGTCCCGGTTGGCCAGCGAGTTCAGCACGATCACGCCGTCACCGGCGGGGATGACCACACCGTCGAGCTCGATGTCGGCGGTGGTGACCCGGCTGGTCGAGGTGTCGGCGATGCTGAAGAAGCGCAGCAGTTCCTCCACCACCTGCGGCGCGGTGGACGGGTCGGCCACCAGCGCGGCCCGCTGGTCGGGGTGGTCGAGCAGCGCGAGCACGCCGAGCGCGATCATGTTCGCGGTCGTCTCGTGCCCGGCGACCAACAGGGCCATCGACAGGCCGACCATCAGCTCGTGGTCGAAGGTGCCCGCGTCCTGGTACTTGAGCACGAGCCTGCTCAGCAGGTCCTCGCCCGGGTTGGCGACCTTGTCGTCGACCAGGTCGCTGAGGTAGACCCGCAACTGCCGCCAGGCGGCGACCCGGTCCTCGGCGCCGGTGTCCCGGTTCAGGATGGCGATCGTGTAGCGGCCGAACAGGTCGCGGTCGGCGTAGCGCACCCCGAGCAGTTCGCAGATCACCAGCGACGGCACCGGCAACGCGAACGCCTCGACCAGGTCCACCGGCCCGTCCGTCGCCAGCATCCGGTCGACGCAGCCGTCGATGATCTCCTGGATCCTCGGCTGCAGTTGGCGCAGCCGCCGGGTGGTGAACTCGTTGACGACCATCCGCCGGTGCTCGGTGTGCTCCGGCGGGTCCATCCAGGTCAGCAGCCCCTTGGCCTGCGCCTTGGTGACCGGCTGGCGGGGCAGCACCGCCGGGTAGGCGGGCAGCGAGCGGTCCGCGGTCGACCGCGGGTCGGCCAGGAACCGGCGGGCCTGCTCGTAGCCGGTGATCAACCACGCCCGGTTGCCGCTGGGCAGCGTGATCCGGGTGACCGGTGCCTCGGCGTGCAACCGCGCGTAGGCCGCGGGCGGGTGGAACGGGCACCCGCGGGCCTGCGGGAACCGCGGCGGTGTCGCTGCGGGATCTGCCACGGGGAGGTTCTGGGTCACGGCACTGCCTCCGGCTGGACCAGGTGACGGGCTGGTGGTGCGCGCGGCCGGGATCGGCTGCTCGCGGCCACCAGGGTGGTCGCGCGGGCTAAAGGCGGGCTTGCTGTTCGCGGCCGGCCGTTCCGGCTCGGATTGGCCCGCCTTTAGCGGTGGTCCCTACCGTCGGCCACGGCGGGCCCGCGCCGAGTCGGGTCGCCACGGCGAGGGGACGGCCATGCGGGTGGAGATCGATCACGACGTCTGCGTCGGCGCCGGGCAGTGCGCCGCCTCCGCGCCGGAGGTGTTCGACCAGGGGGACACCGACGGCCTGGTGCGGCTGCTGCGCCAGCCCGCGGCCGCCGACCAGGCCGCGGTGCGCGAAGCGGTGTGGTTGTGCCCCTCGGGGGCCGTCCGGGTCGTCGAGGACTGAGCCCGCGCCCGGACGGCCCCTCCCGGGGCGGGTGTCAGGAGCCGGTGCCCGTGGGGCCGCCGCCGTCGGCGTTGGCGACTTCCCCGGGGCGATCGGCTCCGGACGGCCCCGGGCCCGCTGCCGCCGCGCTGGGGGAGGGCGTCGGTCGGGGCAGCAGGAGCGCGGGGAGCACGGCGACCAGGGCGAAGCCCGCCGCCCACCAGAACGTGGTGCTGAACGCGGCGTCGAGCGCGTCCGGGTGGGCACTGGTCTGGGCGGCGAGCACCAGCGCGATCACCGACGTGCCGAACGAGCCGCCGACCTGCAGCAGGATCCGGGTGGCCCCGCTGGCGTGCGGGACCTGCTCCCGGTCCAGCCCGGTGAACGCGGCGGCCAGCACCGCGATGCTGACCGTGCTGACCCCGGCACCGAACACCAGCAGGCACAGGCCGATCACGACTGGGCTGGTGCTCTGCTCCACCTGGCTGAAGGCGACCGTGGGCAACACCGTCAGCAGGATGCCGACCAGCACGACCGGTCGGGCGCCGACCCGGTCGGTGATCCGCCCGACGACCCGCCGCGCCAGCAGCGCGCCGATGCCCTGCGGTACCAGCAGCAGGCCCACGGTCACCGCGGACAGGTGCCGGGCCTGCTGCAGGTACAGCGGCACCAGCAGCGTCCCACCGAAGAGCGAGAGCCCGGACAGGAACAGCAGGACGGTCGACGCGCTGAACGAACGCACCCGGAACAACCGCAGGTCGATGATCGGCTCGTGGCCGGTGCGCAGCGCGTGCGCCACGAACCCGACCAGCGCGACCAGCCCCGCCACCAGCACGACCACGGCGACCGCGGTCGGCCCGCGGTGCACCGCGAACTGGGAGAAGGCGAAGAGCACCGCGGCCAGGCCGGGGGAGAGCAGCCCCAGCCCCAGCAGGTCGAGCGGTTTGCCCGGCCGCCGCGGCCCGGTGTCCAGCCCGCGCGCGGCGGCGACCAGCCCGGCGACGCAGATCGGCACGTTGATCAGGAAGATCCAGCGCCAACTGGTGTTGCCGACGATCACCCCGCCGAGCACCGGGCCGAGGATCGGGGCGACCACGGCGGGCAGGCTGACCGCCGCCATCAGTCGTCCGATGCCCTGCCCGGCCGCCGCCTGGATCACCAGGGTCTGCAGGATGGGCAGCATCAGTCCACTCGCGACACCCTGCACGACCCGGAACGCGATGAGACTGCCGATGTCCCAGGCGATCCCGGCCAGCACCGAGCTGGCCAGGAACAGCACCAGCGACAGCAGCCAGGCCCGCTTGCCGCCCAACCGCCCGGTCGCCCACCCGGCCAGCGGGATCGCCATGCCCATGGCGAGCAGGTAGCCGGTGCCGATCCACTGCGCGGTGGACACCGTGGTGGACAGGTCGACCACGATGGTGTTCAGCGCGACGTTGACGATCGTCGTGTCCAGCAGCGGTGCCATCGCGCCCAGGATGAGGATCGCGATCAGCCTGCGCAGCGCCGGGTCCAGCCGGTCGGCTGCCTTGTCCGCCGATCGGGTCGTCATGGCGCACCCCCCTTTGCTCGTGCGGGCGCGGTGTCCCGACCGCGCCCGCGGGTGGACTACTCGGCTGCCGCGGCGAGCGAGGCGGCGAAGTGCTTGAGCACGCCCGCGAGTTGGGCGCCGCGCAGCGTGTTGGTGTAGTCCTGGTAGCGGACGATCTTGCCGTCGCGGACCTGGATGATGCCGATGGACGACGGCAGCACGAACTGCTCGCCGCTGGCCAGCACCTTGCCCGCGATGGTGAACTGCGCGGTCACCACTTCGGGGTCGGCGCCGAGGTGGGTCTCGACGGTGACCCGGTTGAACTCCAGCAGTTGCTTGGTCGGGTTCTCGGCGCCGAGGTGCTCGCTGACGGCCTGGAACCCCTCCCAGCGGCTGGGCCTGCCCGCGAGCTCGAACGGCGTCTCGTAGACGGCGTCCTCGGCGAACTGGGCGATGAAGTCCTGCGGCTGGCCGGACTCCATGGCCGCGCGCAGCCGCTCGACGACCTCGGCGGTGGTGGCGGTCTGGTCGCTGACCTCAGTCACGGAATGCTCCTGTAGTCGGTGGTTACACTGCGGATGAGTTGGAGGACTTTCTCCGGTTGCCACGATATGGAGAAGTCCCTCCGTATGTCAACCTGGCTGGCGAGGTGGTCGGATGGTGGCGAACCGAACGGGTGAACAGGACACCGGCGACGCGGCGGCGCCCAAGCGGGCGGACGCCCGGCGCAACCGGGCCCGCGTGCTGGCCACGGCGGCCCGGCTGCTCGCGGTCGACGGCGTGTCCGTGTCCTTCGACGAGATCGCCCGGCAGGCCGGGGTCGGCGTCGGCACCGTGTACCGGCACTTCCCGACCAGGGAGGAGTTGTTCGGCACGGTCGTGCTGGACGGCATGCGGCAGTTGACCCTGCGGGCCGACGAGTTGGCCGGTGCCGACGACGACCCGGGCGCCGCGTTCTTCCGGTTCTTCTTCCTGATGGTCGAGCAGACCGTGGTCAACAAGGCGCTCTGCGAGGCGTTCGAGGACCCCGCCGGGCCGGGTTCCGCCGCGGCCGCCGACCCGGGCGCCTCGCTGGCCTTCGAGACCGCGCTCGACCGGCTGCTGGCCAAGGCGAAGGACGTCGGGGCGGTGCGCGCGGACCTGACCGCGACCGAGGTCCGCGTGCTGGTCGTGGCCGCGGTGATGGCCGCGCGGGCGCACGAGTCGACCGGCTTCACCTGGCGGGTGGCCGCCCTGGTCGCTGGTGGCCTGCGGCCGGACGACGGGCGGGTCCCGCTGCCTGCGCCGGGTGCCGATGTCACGAAACTCGCCCCGGATGCCTGTCACGAAACTGGGCGGGCAGCGGCGCGCTGCGAGGTGTGCGGCGAGCCGATCGCGGTCGGCCGCCCCGGCCGCCCCGCCCGGTTCTGCGGCGCCACCTGCAGGCAACGCGCGCACCGGGACCGGAACCGCGCGCTTTAGCGCGTCTTTGCCCGGCGCGCAGACGATGGTGCTCGCTCCCACCCGACCCCTGGATGCGAGGTTCCATGACGCACACCGACAGCGCGTCCGCGCGGGCGGACGACGAGAACACCGAGCTCATCCCGTCGTTCCCGCAGGCCAGGACCTGCCCGTACGCCCCGCCGGACACCCTGCTGCGGTTGGCCGGGCAGGCCCCGCTGTCCCGGGTCCGGCTCTACGACGGCCGCGAGGTCTGGCTGGTCACCGGGTACGCCCAGGCCCGCGCGCTGCTCGCCGACCCGCGGGTCTCCGCCGACCGCACCAACCCCGACTTCCCGATCGTGGCGCCGCGGCTCAAGGCCGCGCACGCCCGCAAGGTCCCGCTCATCGGGGTCGACGCCCCCGAGCACGACGCGCATCGCAGGCTGCTCAACCCGACCTTCGCCCTCAAACGCGTCCAGGCGACCCGGCCGCGGGTCGAGGCCGTCGTCGGCGAGCTGCTCGACCGGCTCGTCGAGCACGGGCCGCCCGCGGACCTGGTGCGCGGTCTCGCGGTGCCGCTCCCGTCGATCCTCACCGCCGAACTGCTCGGCGTCCCCCTCGACGACATCGAGTTCTTCCAGGACGCCACCGAGCGGACGATGAACTCCACCGACGCCGACGGCCTGCAGCGCGCCGCCGTCGAACTGCAGCAGTACATGGTCCGCCAGGCGGTCGAGCAGGAACGCGAACCCGGTCCCGGCCTGATCGGGACCCTGGCCGGGCACGTGCGGGAGGGGACCATCAGCCGCGCGGAGATGGTCCAGATCCTCTACGTGCTGCTCATCGCCGGGCACGAGACCACCTCGGGTTCCATCGCGCTGGGGATCGTGACACTGCTCGAACACCCCGAGCAGTGGGCCCAGTTGCGGGCCGACCCCACCCTGGCGCCGACGGTGGTGGAGGAGTTGCTGCGGTTCGTGGCCGTCACCGACACCGCGGGCCTGCGCGTGCTCACCGACGACATCGAACTCGACGGCATCCGGCTGTCCAAAGGGGATGGTCTGCTGCTGTCGGCGAGCCTGGTCAACCGCGACCCCACCGTGCACGAGAACCCGCACTCGTTCGACATCCACCGGGCGAGCAGGCGCCACCTCGCGTTCGGCCACGGCGTGCACCAGTGCGTCGGCCAGCACCTGGCCCGACTCGAGTTGGAGGTCGTCTTCGAGGCGTTGCCGCGGCGTTTCCCGGACCTGCGCCTGGCCGTCCCGGTCGACCGGCTCCCGTTTCGCGGCGTTGACCTCGGGCCGGTCCAGAGCCTGCTGGAACTCCCGGTCATCTGGTAGCCGGGGCGGCTACCGCATACGAAGGACGAACCGCCGACCGATCGGCGGTTCGTCCTTCGTGGTGTTCAGGTCGCTCGGCCGAGCTCGTTGTCGATGAACGCGAGTAGGTCGCCCGCGGATGCCGTGTCGAGCGGGTCGCCTGTGTCCACCGGGTTGTCTGTCGGGGTTTCGGTGGGGACTTTGGTCAGCATGGCCCGCAGGAGGGCGGCCAGCCTGCCGCGGGACTCGGTGTCGAGGTCAAGCGAGCCCAGTGTCGAGTTGAGCCTGCCCAGTTCCGCCAACACCGCCACCGCCGGTGGTTCCGGCTCGGGCACGATCCTGGTGTAGAGGTACCGGCTGAGGTCGGCGGGGGTCGGGTGGTCGAACACGATGCTCGCGGGCAGCCGCAGGCCGGTCGCGGTGGCGAGTCGGTTGCGCAGTTCGACCGCGGTCAGCGAGTCGAACCCGAGTTCCTTGAACGGGCGCCGCGGTGCGACGGTGTCCAGCTCGCCGTGTCCGAGGACGGCGGCGACTGTCCCCTGCAGCAAGGTGAGCACCTCCGCGCGGGCCTCCGAAGTGGGCAGTGCGCCCAGTCGGTCGACGAGCCCGGTGGGCGACGGTGCCGCCACCACTCGACGTGGGTTCGGGCGGGCGAGGTCACGCAGTACCGCGATGTCCGGGTCCAGCCGCGACCGGTCCAGCCGCGCGGCCACCAACTGCGGGTGCCCGGCGGCGACCGCGGCGTCGAACATCGCCAGTCCCTGCTCGTCGCTGAGTGCCAGCACACCGGAGGACGCCATCCGGGTCGCGTCGACGGCGCCGGTCATCGCGCTCGAACCGGCCCACAGACCCCAGTCGAGCGACACCGTGGGCAGGCCGAGACCCGCTCGGTGGCTGGACAGGGCGTCCAGGAAGGCGTTGGCCGCGGCGTAGTTCGCCTGCCCCGGGTTGCCGAGAACACCCGCCAGGGAGGAGAACAGCACCAGGGTCACGTCCTCGCCCAGGAGCGAGTGCAGGTGCCATGCGGCGTCGAGTTTGGGCCGCAGCACCGAGTGCAGTCGCTCCGGGGTCAGGTTCGCCACGAGCCCGTCGTCGAGCACGCCCGCCGCGTGCACCACCGCGGTGAGCGGCACGTCCGAGACGACCCGGGCGAGTGCGTCGCGGTCGGCGGTGTCGCAGGCGATCACGCTCACCCGGGCGCCGAGTTCGGTCAACTCGTCGACCAGGTCCGCGGCTCCTGCGGCGTCTGTGCCCGCGCGGCTGGTCAGCAGCAGGTCGCGGACACCGTGCGCGGTGACCAGGTGGCGGGCCACCCGGGCGCCGAGCAAGCCGGTGCCGCCGGTGATCATGACCGTGCCGCGCGGATCGATCCCGGTCGGGATGGTGAGCACGACCTTGCCGACGTGCCTCGCCTGCTGCAGGTGCCGGAACGCGGCGCGGGCGTCGTGCACGGGCCACGGGGTGATCGGCGGTGGGGTCAGCGCCCCGGCGGCGAACAGGGCAAGCACCTCGGCGAGCATCGACCGGATCCGGTCCGGTCCGGCCTCGTGCAGGTCGAACGACCGGTAGCGGACCCCGGGGTGGTTCTCGGCGACGTCCTCGGCGGCGCGCAGGTCGGTCTTGCCCATCTCGATGAACCGCCCGCCGTGGGGGAGCAGCCGCAGCGACGCGTCGGTGAACTCGCGGGCGAGCGAGTTGAGCACGACGTCGACACCAGCGCCGGCGGTGCGGTCGGCGAACTCCGGCTCGAAGTCGAGCGTGCGGGAGTTCGCCAGGTGCGCCTCGTCCACTCCGAGCCCCCGCGGGACGTACCACTTGGCGGGGCTCGCGGTCGCGTACACCTCGGCCCCCACGTGGCGCGCGATCTGGGTGGCGGCGACACCGACACCGCCACTGGCCGCGTGCACCAGGACCCTCTCCCCGGCGCGCAGGTCGGCCAGGTCGACGAGGGCGTAGTAGGCGGTGAGGTAGGCGATCGGCACGGCGGCGGCGCGGGTGAACGACCAGCCCGCCGGGATCGGGGCCAGCAGCCGCCGGTCGGTGACGGCGAGCGGGCCGACCGCGTTGTCGATCACACCCAGCACCCGGTCGCCCGCGGCGAGGTCGGTGACCCCCGGGCCGGTCTCGACCACGACCCCGGCCCCTTCGGCGCCGATGGCGATGTCGCCGGGGTAGAGACCGAGCGCCATCAGCACGTCCCGGAAGTTCAGGCCGGCCGCGCGGACCGCGACCCGGACCTCGCCGTCGCGCAGCGGCCGGGTCGGTTCGTCGGTGGCGCGGGGTGCGAGTGCGTCGATGGAGCCGGTACCGGGGGTGTCCAGGACCCAGGGCCCGCCCGCGGGCAGGTCGGTGCGCTCGACGAGCCGGGGCGCGAGCAGTCGGCCGTCGCGGATAGCCAGTTGGGGTTCACCGGTGGCGATGGCGGCCGACAGGTCCGGGTGGTCACCGTCGACCAGGTCGACCAGGGTGATCCGGTTTGGGTGCTCGGCCTGTGCGCTGCGCACCAGCCCCCACAGCGGGGCGCTCGCCAGATCGGTGACCTCGCCGTCGACGGCGACCGCCCCGCGGGTGCGGACGACCAGCCGGGTGTCCGCGGTTCGCTCGTCGGCCAGCCAGCTTTGCAGGCAGGACAACAGTTCCGCGGTTCGCGAGTGCCCGGCGGCGATGATGTCGTCGGGATCGGCGAAGATCCGGTCGAGCACGACAACAGCGGGCAGTTCGTCCAGTGTGGACAGACGGTCGAGCTCCGACGGGTCGGTGACGATCAGGTGGTCGGGGCCGGAGTCGGGTGCGGGCGCCGGGATCCAGTCGAGCTGGAACAGCGTCTGGTGGGGTGGCTTGCCCAGCCTGCCGGGGTCCAGCGGTCGGGTGCGAAGTCTCCCGATGGTCGCGACGGGCGTGTTGTCGTTGTCGGACAGCGTGATCGCGGTCGTGCCGTCGTCGTTCGCGGTGAGGCGGGCGCGCAGCGACCGGGGGCGGGTCTGGTGCAGGGTGACCGACTCCCAGGAGAACGGGAGGGCTGGTTCGGTCGGCGTCCGGGTGATCAGCAATGGGTGCAGGGCCGCGTCGAACAACGCCGGGTGGACGGCGTGGTCGGCCGGGTCGACGTCCTCGGGCAGGCTGACCTCGGCGTAGGTCGTGGTGCCGTGTCGCCACGCCTTGCGCAGGCCGCGGAAGGCGGGCCCGTACTCGTAGCCCTGCTCGGCCAGTCGGGTGTGCACGTCGGTCAGGTCGAGTGGGGTGGCGTCCGCGGGCAGCCACTCGGTGGTGCCCACAGTCGGGTCGTTGGTGTCGTTGGTGTCGTTGATGAAGGTCGCGCTCGCGTGCCGCGTCCAGGTCTCGTCGGCCTGCCTGGAGTGGACGGTGAGGGTGTCGCCGGTGACGGTGACCTGCAGTTGGGCCGGGGAGTCGGTGAGGACGAGCGGCGCCTGCAGGGTGAGTTCGGCGATCCCGGCGTGCCCGGTCTCCTGGGCGGCGTGCAGGGCGAGGTCGAGGAACGCCGTCGCGGGCAGCAGGACCGTCCCGAACACGGCGTGATCCGCCAGCCACGGCGGGGTGGCGCGGGAAATCCGCCCGGTGAAGACGGTCCCGGTCCCGTCGGCCAACGGGATGGCCGCCGCCAGCAGCGGGTGGCCTGCCCGGGTCTGGCCTGCCGAGGCCACGTCGCCGGTGGTCGGCGCCGGGAGCCAGTACGTCCGGCGCTGGAAGGCGTAGGTGGGCAGGTCGACCCGCCGGGCGCCCGGGAACACGGTGTCCCAGTCGGGGGAGACACCGTTGAGGTGGGCCTCGGCGAGCGCGGTGGTGAACTGGCGCAAGGTGCCCTGATCGCGGCGGAGAGTGCCCAGCGCGGTCGCGGAAGTGTCCGCGGAGCCTGCCGCCACGCTGCCGGTGAGCACCGGGTGCGGGCTGGACTCGATGAACACCGCGTGGCCGGAGTCGATGATCGTCTCGACGGTGTCCTGGAACCGCACCGGGTTGCGCAGGTTCTGGTACCAGTAGTCGGCGGTCAGCCGGGCGGTGTCGAGGAGTTCGCCGGTGTAGGTGGAGTAGAAGGGGATCTCGGCCGGTGTCGGCGTGATGTCCTTGAGGGCGCGCAGAAGCGGTTCCCGGAGGGCTTCCATGTGTGGTGTGTGCGAGGCGTAGTCGACGGGGATGATCCGGGCGCGCACGTCTCGCGACTCGTACCAGGTGTGCAGGTGGTCGAGTTCGTCGGCGTTGCCCGCGATGACGGTGGCCGTGGGCCCGTTGGTGGCCGCGATGTGCAGGTCGGCGTGGTTGGCGATGTCGGCGCTGACCTGGTCGGCGGCCAGGGCGATGGACATCATGCCGCCCGCGGGGGCGGTGGTGGCGATGGCCTGCGACCGCAGGGCGACGATCTTGGCCGAGTCGTCGAGTGACAGCGCGCCCGCGATGTGCGCGGCGGCGATCTCCCCTTGGGAGTGGCCGATCACCGCGGCCGGGTGGACGTCGTGGTGTCGCCACAGCCGGGCCAGCGACACCATGACCGCCCAGAGCGCGGGCTGCACCACGTCGACGCGCTCGAGCGCCGCGGCGTCCGGCAAGACGTCGAGCAACGACCAGTCGACGTACGGGGCCAGCGCTTCGGCGCAGGCGTCGAGGTTCGCGGCGAACACGGGGGATTCGCGGTAGAGGTCGACGGCCATGCCCGCCCACTGCGAGCCTTGACCGGGGAACACGAAGACCGGTTTGGCGGCGCTCCCGTTCCCGGTCACCACGTTCGCCGCGGGCAGGCCGGTCGCCAGGGCGACGAGACCGGCGCGCAGTTCGGCGACCGTGTCCCCGAGAACCGCCGCTCGCTGGTCGAACGCCGTGCGGCTCACCGCCAGCGAGTAGCCGATGTCGGCCGCCGGTACCTCCGGGTGTGTGTCCAGATAGGACAGTAGGCGCTCGGCCTGGTCGGCGAGCGAGGTGGACTTGGTCGAGAGCACGAACGCCACGGGGTTCGCACCGGGCTCGCGCTCGACCGGCCGCGCGGCGGGTGCCTCCTCCAGGATGACGTGGGCGTTGGTCCCCGAGATCCCGAACGAGGACACCCCGGCTCGACGCGGTCGCCCGTCGGCGGGCCACTCGACCGGTTCGGTGAGCAGCCGCACCGGGCCGGACTCCCAGTCGACGTGCGGGGACGGGGCGTCCACGTGCAGGGTTCGCGGGAGCGTGCCCCGCAGCATCGCCATGACCACCTTGATCACCCCGGCGACGCCTGCGGCGGCCTGGCTGTGGCCGACGTTGGACTTGACCGAGCCCAGCCACAGCGGCCGCTCCCGGTCCCTGCCGTAGGTGGCCAGCAGCGCGGTCGCCTCGATGGGGTCGCCGAGGGTGGTTCCCGTGCCGTGCGCCTCGATCGCGTCGATGTCCGAAGTGGACAGGTTGGCGTTGGCGAGCGCCTGCTCGATGACGCGCTCCTGCGCGGGCCCGTTGGGCGCGGTGAGACCGTTGGAGGCACCGTCCTGGTTGATCGCGCTGCCCCGGACCACCGCCAGCACCGGGTGCCCGTTGCGTTCGGCGTCGGACAGGCGCTCCAGCAACAGCAGACCGACCCCTTCGGACCAGGAGGCACCGTCGGCCGAGGCGGCGAACGACTTGCACCGGGCGTCGGGGGACAGCCCGCGCTGGCGGCTGAACTCCACGAACAGTTGCGGGGTCGCCATCAGCGTCACCCCACCCGCCAGTGCCAGGTCGCAGTCGTTGTCGCGCAGTGCCCGGGTGGCCAGGTGCAGGGCAACCAGGGACGACGAGCAGGCGGTGTCCACGGTGACCGCGGGCCCTTCCAGGCCGAGGGTGTAGGACACCCGCCCGGACGCGATCGAGGCCGCGCTGCCGGTGCCGATCATGCCCTCGTACTCCGGCGGCACCTGGTGCACGCGCGAGGCGTAGTCGTTGTACATCACCCCGGTGTAGACGCCGGTTCGGCTGCCGCGCAGCGAGCCGGGAACGATCCCGGCCCGCTCGACCGCCTCCCACGCGGTTTCCAGCAGCAGCCGCTGCTGCGGGTCGGTCGCCAGGGCCTCGCGCGGGCTCATGCCGAAGAACGCCGGGTCGAACTCGCCCGCGTCGTGCAGGAACCCGCCCTCGCGGACGTAGCTCGTGCCGTGGTGCTCGGGGTCCGGGTGGTACAGGGCGTCGAGGTCCCAGCCCCGGTCGGTCGGGAAGCCGCCGATGGCGTCGACGCCGTCGGACACCAACTGCCACAGCCCTTCCGGGTCGCGCACGCCACCGGGGTACCGGCAGGCCATCGCGACGATGGCGATCGGCTCGTCCGGGACCCCGGTCCGCACCACCGCCGTCGGCTCGCCGCCGCCGCCCGTCACGAGGTCGACCAGCCGGTTCGCCAGTTCGGCCGGGTTGGGGTAGTCGAAGACGAGGGTCGCGGGCAGCCGCAGACCGGTGGCCGCGCTGAGCCGGTTGCGCAGTTCGACCCCGGTCAGCGAGTCGAACCCGAGGTCCTTGAACGCGTGACCGGGGTCTATCGCGTCACCGTCGGAGTGCCCCAGCACGGCCGCCGCGCTCTGCCGGACCAACTCCACCGCGCGCAGCCGCCGGTCCGCACCGGAGCCCCCGGCCAGAGTGCTCGTCCCCGGCCGCGTGGTGCCCCGGGTGGCGCGGACCAGACCGGCGAACACCACGGGGAGCGTGCGGGTCTCCGCCTGCCCGCGCAGCGCCGCCGGGTCGAGGGGCGCCGGGATCACCCGGGTGAGATCGGTGCCGAGGGTGGCGTCGAGCAGCCGCAGGGCCTGGGCGGTGTCGACCGGTCGGATCCCGCCGCGGGTGAGTCGGGCCAGGTCGGTGTCCGCGAGGCCTTCGGTGAGTCCGCTCGCGTCCCGCCACAGGCCCCAGGCCAGGGCGGTGGCGGGCAGACCGGTGGCGTGCCGGTGGTCGGCGAGCGCGTCCAGGAACGCGTTGGCGGCCGCGTAGTTCGCCTGACCGGGGTTGCCGAGCAGCCCGGCGGCCGACGAGTACAGGACGAACGCGGCCAGGTCTCCGGTCAGCTCGTGCAGGTTCCAGGCGGCGTCCAGCTTCGGCCGCAGGACGGTGTCGAGCTGTTCCGGGGTCAGCGCCGCGACGAGCGCGTCGTCGAGCACCCCTGCGGTGTGGAAGACGGCGGTGAGCGGGTGGGCTGCCGGGACGGTGTCGAGCAGGCCGCGCAGCGCGTCCCGGTCGGCGACGTCGCAGGCGGCCACGGTGACCGCGCAGCCGAGCGCGGAGAGCTCGTCGCGCAGGCCGGGCGCTCCGGGCGCGTCGAGGCCGGAGCGGCTGGTGAGCAGCAGGTGCCGGACGCCGTGGTCGGTGACCAGGTGCCGGGCCAGCAGGGCACCCAGGGTGCCGGTGGCGCCGGTGACCAGGACCGTTCGCCCCGGGTCGAGTCGGATGCCACTCGATGGCGCTTGCCGCCGGGTCAACCGGGGCACCAGGAGTTCGCCGTCACGCACGGCGATCTGCGGTTCCCCGGTGCCGATCGCCGCGGCGACCAGATCGCTTGTTGCTGTATCGAGGTCGAGGAGGGTGAACCGGCCCGGGTGCTCGGTCTGCGCGGAGCGCAGCAGGCCCCACACCGGGGCCTCCGCGAGGTTCGCGCCGGTCGTGGCCCCGTGCGTGACGACGACGAGTCGGCTGTCGGCGAACGCGTCGTCGGTCACCCAGTCCCGCACCACCGCGAGCACCCGCAGCAGCACGTCGCGGGCTTGGTCGGGCAGCGCTCCGGGAGGGGCCGCGCACGACAACAGCACGACCTCCGGTACCAGGTCCGCCTTGAGCCCCGCCAGATCCGCGTCGAGTTCGACCAGGTCAACCGGGTCGACCGGGGTGGTGCCGGTGGTGTTGGCCGGGATCCAGTCGAGGCGGAGCAGGTGTTGGGTCGCGGCCAACTGCTGGGCGGACACCGGTCGGGTGCGCAGCTCGTCCACCGTCAGGATGGGGGCGCCCGCGGTGTCGTAGAGCGCGATGCCGGTGGAACCGTCGCGGTCGGTCAGCACCACCCGGGCGGCGGTGGCCCCGGCCGAGTGGGCTGTGACACCGCCCCACGAGAACGGGAGCCGGACGTCTGTGGTCTCGGTGGTTTCGGTGGCCTGTACAGCCAGCGGGTGGAGGGCGGAGTCGAGCAGGGTGGGGTGGATGGCGTGCCCGCTGGTGTCGATGTCCTCGGGCGTGGCGATCTCGGCGTAGGTCGTGTCACCGTGCCGCCACGCGCGCCGCAGCCCCTGGAAGGCCGGACCGTAGTCGTAGCCCGCGCCGGTCAGCCGGGTGTAGGCGTTGGTGAGGTCGACCGGAACGGCTCCTGGTGGCGGCCACTCGGTGGGCGCGGCGGGCGCGGGCGGTGGCTGCCTGGTGAGGGTGGCGGTGGCGTTGGCGATCCAGGGATCCTCATCGGACTGTCGTGAATGGATGGTCGTGGTGTCCCCGGTGACGGTGATCTGCAGCCGGGTGGGGGACTCGGCCAGGATCAGCGGGGCGGCCAGGGTGATCTCCGCGATGCCTGCGTGCTCGGTGTGCCGGGCGGCGTGCAGGGCGAGGTCGACGAACGCCGCGCCGGGCAGCAGCGGTGTCCCGTTGACGGCGTGGTCGCTCGACCACGGGTGATCGCCCGCCGAGATCTGTCCGGTGAGGACGGTGGTCGAGCCGTCGGCGAGGGTGATCGCACCGCCGAGCAGGGGGTGGTCGGTGCCGGTGAGGCCCAGCGCGGCCGGATCGGCGGCGTCGGCGGGGGCGTCGAGCCAGTACCGCTGGTACTGGAACGGGTAGGTGGGCAGGTCGGTGTGCCTGCCGCCGGGGAACACCGTGGACCAGTCCGGGGTCGCGCCGTGCAGGTGCGCCTCGGCGAGCGCGGTGCTGAACTGGCGCCGGGAGCCCTGGTCGCGCCGCAGGGTGCCGATGGCCGTGACCCCGGTGAGCCCGGTGGCCAGCACCGGGTGCGGGCCGGTCTCGATGAACAGCGTGTGTCCCGCTTCGACCAGCACCTCGGTGGTGTCGTGGAAACGCACCGGGTTGCGCAGGTTCCGGTACCAGTACTCGGCGGTCAGGTCGGTCGGGTCGAGCAGTCCGCCGGTGAGCGTCGAGCAGAACGGGATGTCCGCCGCCGTCGGCCTGATGCCGCCGAGGGCGGTGAGCAGCGGTTCCCGCAGGGGCGCCATGTGCGGGGTGTGCGAGGCGTAGTCGACCGGGATGATCCGCGCCCGGACGTCCCGGGACTCGTACCGGGCGTGCAGGTCGCGCAGTTGGGCTGTGTCACCGGCGACGACGGTGGCCGTCGGCCCGTTGACGGCGGCGATGTGCAGGTCGTCGTGGCCCGAGAGGTCGGCGCGGACCTGGTCGGCCGGGAGGGCGATCGACATCATGCCGCCGGTCCCCGCGATCGCGGTGATCGCCCGCGAGCGCAGCGCGACGACCGTGGCGGAGTCGGCCAGCGACAGCGCGCCCGCGATGTGCGCGGCGGCGATCTCGCCCTGGGAGTGGCCGACGACGGCGGCGGGGTGGACGCCGTGGTGCTGCCACAGCCGGGCCAGCGAGACCATCATCGCCCACAGCGCCGGTTGCACGACGTCGACCCGGTCCAACCCGGGTGCCCCCGGCCGGGCGTGCAGGACGTCGATCAGCGACCAGTCGATGTGCGGCGCGAGGGCGGCCGCGCAGGCGTCGAGGTGTTCGGCGAAGACGGGCGACTCGCGGTAGAGGTCCACGGCCATGCCCGGCCACTGCGAACCCTGACCGGAGAACACGAACACCGGTCGGACGGTTGCCTCGGCGTGCCCGGTGGCGAGCGTGGGCGCCTGACCGGCCGCGGCCAGCGCGGCGAGTCCGTCGCGGAAGTCGGCCAGGTCCGTGCCGACAACCGCGGCCCGGTGGTCGAACCGGGTCTTGGCCGCCAGCGAACGACCGATGTCGACAGCATTCCGGTCTTCTGCGTTCCGGTCTGCGGTGTCCTGGCCCCCAGCGGCTCGGTCTTGCGCATCGAGGTGGCGCACCAGGTCGCGGGCCTGGTCGCGGACGGCCTGCTCGGTGCGGCCGGACAACACCCACGGCACCGGTGCGAGCGCGGGTGGCGGCGGTTGCTCGATCGGCGCTTCCTCCAGGACGACGTGCGAGTTGGTGCCGCTGATCCCGAACGAGGACACCGCGGCTCGCCGCGGTCGTTCGCCGGGGTGCCAGGGGGTCGCCTCGGTGAGCAGCGAGATCCCGCCTGCGGCCCAGTCGACGTGCGGGGTGGGTTTGTCGATGTGCAGGGTGCGGGGGAGGGTGTCGTGCCGGATTGCCATGATCATCTTGATCACCCCGGCGACGCCTGCGGCGGCCTGGGTGTGCCCGATGTTGGACTTGATCGACCCCAATCGCAGCGGCCGCTCCCGGTCCCTGCCGTAGGTGGCCAGCAGCGCGGTCGCCTCGATGGGGTCGCCGAGCGTGGTCCCGGTGCCGTGCGCCTCGACCACATCGACGTCCGTTGTGGACAGTTGCGCGTTGGCGAGCGCCCGCCGGATCACCCGCTCTTGCGCCGGACCGTTCGGCGCGGACAGCCTGCTGCTGGTGCCGTCCTGGTTCACCGCGCTGCCGCGGATCACCGCCAGCACCGGGTGCCCGTGCCGTCGGGCGTCGGACAGCCGCTCCAGCAGGAGCATCCCGGCTCCCTCGCTCCACCCGGTGCCGTTGGCGGCGGCGGCGAAGGACCGGCAGCGGCCGTCGGCGGAGAGTCCGCGCTGCCGGGAGAACTCGACGAACAGGCTCGGTGTCGCCAGCACCGTCACCCCGCCCGCCAGCGCCAGGTCGCACTCGCCCTGGCGCAGTGCGGTCACCGCCAGGTGCGCCGCGACCAGCGACGACGAGCAGGCGGTGTCCACCGTGATCGCGGGCCCCTCCAGGCCGAGCGTGTAGGCGACGCGGCCGGAGGCGACCGAACCGGCGCTGCCGATCCCGAGGTAGCCCTCCAGGCCGTCCGGCGCCCGGCGGATCCGCGACCCGTAGTCGTCGTACATCACCCCGGCGAACACCCCGGTCGAGCTGCCCCGGACCGACACCGGGTCGATGCCCGCCCGCTCGAACGCCTCCCACGAGGTCTCCAGCAGCAGCCGCTGCTGCGGGTCGACGGTCAGTGCCTCGCGCGGGCTGATCCCGAAGAACTCCGGGTCGAACCGGCCTGCGTCGTGCAGGAACCCGCCGTGCCGGGTGTACGACGTGCCGACCCGTGCCGGGTCCGGGTCGTAGAGCGCCGCGAGGTCCCAGCCGCGGTCGGTGGGGAACCCGGTGATGGCGTCGGTGCCCGCGGCCACCAGCCGCCACAGGTCCTCCGGTGACCGCACGCCGCCGGGGTAGCGGCAGCTCGCGGCCACGACCGCGATCGGTTCCGCCGCCTGCGCCTGGGTCTCGGCCAGCCGCTGCCGGGTTTGCATGAGGTCGTTGGTGACCCGCTTCAGGTAGTCGCGGAGCCTGTCCTCGTTCGACATCCGGCCTGACTCTCCTCGCCTAGGGGTGCGGTGCTCAGCGGTCCAGCCGCGGACCGAGCTCGCTGTCGATGAAGTCGAAGATCTCGTCGTCTGAGGCCGCGGCGAGCACCGGCGCGGCGTGGTCGGCGTGGTCGACTGGGTCGGCCGGGTCGACCCGGCGCAGCAGCTCCCGCAGCCGAGCCGCGACCGCGCTGTCCGGCCCGGCCGCGGCGATCACCTCGGCCAGCCGCTCGACCTCGTCGAGCGCGGTGGGCGCGGCCGGGATGAGCCGGTCGCGCACGTGCCCGGCGAGCGCGATGATCGTCGGGTGGTCGAAGACCAGCGTCGTGCCGAACCGCAGCCCGGTCGCGGCGCCGAGCCGGTTGCGCAGCTCGACCGCGGTCAGCGAGTCGAAGCCGAGGTCGAGCAGGCCGCGCTCGGGGTTGATCGACTCGGGTCGGGCCTGTCCCAGCACCGCTGCCACGACCAGCCGGATCCGCTCGACCAGGACCGCTTCCCGCTCGTCGGCGGGAATCGCGGCCAGCTCGTCGGCCCACGTCAGCCCGCGCGCGGGTTCGACCACCCGCGTCCTGGGCACCCGGACCAGATCACGCAGGACGGCGGGCAGGGTCCCGGACTCGGCGCCGTCGCGCAGGGCGGCCTGGTCGAACGCGGCGGGCACCAGCACCGGGGAGTCCGACCGCAGCGCGGCGTCGAACAGCTCCAACCCCTCGGTCTCGGACAGCGCCCGCACTCCTTGGCGGTGCAGGCGGGCCCGGTCGGCTCCGCTGAGCCGGTCGGACATGCCGGTGTCCCACAGACCCCAGCACAGGGACTGCCCGGGGAGACCGAGGAACCGCCGGTGCCGCACCAGTCCGTCGAGGAACGTGTTCGCCGCCGCGTAGTTCGCCTGCCCGGCACTGCCGACGATCCCGGCGACCGAGGAGAACAGCACGAACGCGGCCAGGTCGAGATCGGCGGTCAGTTCGTGCAACAACCAGGCCGCGTCGGCCTTCGGCGCGACCACCGCGGCGATCGCCTCGTCGGTCAGGCTCTCCAACACGCCGTCGGCGAGTGCGCCCGCCGAGTGGACCACCGCGCACAACGGCCGCTCCGCCGGGATCCCGGCCAGCAGGGCGGTCACGGCGCCCCGATCGGTGATGTCACACGCCACCACGTCGACCGTCTCGGCACCGGCCGCGTGCAGCGCGGCGACCAGGGACTCGTGCGCGGCTCGGCGGCTGGGCAGCAGCAGGTGCCGCACGCCGTGCTCGGACACCAGCCTGCGGGCGACCAGGCCACCGAGCGCACCGGTGCCGCCGGTGAGCAAGACGGTGCCGGTCAGCTCGGGGGCAGCGGCCCGCGCGGTGGCCGGGGCCAGCCGGGGCACGTGGACCCGACCGGCGCGCACGGCCAACTGCGGTTCGTCCGCCGCGAGGGCCGATCGCAGCACCCGCGTGGAGTCCGCGTGCTCGTCCAGGTCGACCAGCCGGAACCGGCCGGGGTGCTCGGACTGCGCGGCCCGGACCATGCCCCAGGTCGTGGCCGCCCCCAGCGAGGGGACGTCGTGGTCCGGCTCGACCGCGACCGCGCCCCGGGTGACCAGGACGAGGGTCGCGTCGCGGAACCGGTCCTCGGTGAGCCAGCGCCGCAGAACCGCCAGCGTCGCGCTCGCCGCGGGGCCGGGTTCGTCGGTCACCGCCCAGTCCAGCAGCACGGAGTCGGGGACCTGGACGGGCAGGTCGTCGAGATCGGCGCAGCGGGTGCCGGTGGTCGAGCCGCCGGGGACGGTGATCACCGGCCAGGTCAGGGCGCGCAACGACTCCGGCACCCGCCGTCGAACCGGCGATGCCGCGCGGACGACCAGTTCGTCGACCGAGATGACCGGGGCACCGGACTCGTCCACCGCCAGCAGGCCGTAGCTGTCCTGGCTGTGCCGGGTGAGGCGGACCCGGAGCAGGTCGGCCCCGGTCGCGTGCAGGTGCACTCCGGACCAGGAGAACGGCAGCCGCGGTCCGGCGTCGAGCGCCAACGGGTGCAGGGCGGCGTCGAGCAGCGCGGGGGTGATCCCGAACCCCGCGGCCGCGGGCAGGCGCACCTCGGCGAACGTCTCGTCTCCGTCGCGCCAGAGTGCCTGCAGACCTTGGAACGACGGGCCGTAGTGGTAGCCGCGGTCGGCCAGCGAGTCGTAGAAGTCCGCCACGTCCACGGTTTCGGCGTCCGGTGGCCAGGCGAGGGTGCCCGGCTGTGCCTCGCCCGCGGCGAGGGTGGCGTCGGCGTGCGGCACCCAGTCCGCTCCGTCGCGGAAGTACAGCCTGGCCGCCCGTCGACCGGTGTCGTCCGGTCCGTCGACGGTCAACTGGACCTGGACCGTGCCGTCTTCCGGTACCACCAACGGCGACCGCAGGACGAGTTCGTCGAGGTGGTCGAGGCCGACTTGCCCGCCTGCCCAGAGCGCGAGGTCGACGACGGCTGCCGCGGGCAACAGCACCGCGCCGGACACGGCGTGGTCGGCGAGCCACGGATACCGCCGGGTCGACAGCAGGCCCGTGCACACCAGTGCACCGGTGTCCGGCAGGTCGACCGCCGCCCCGAGCAGGGCGTGTGCGGCGTCCCCGAGCCCGAGGGCGGCGGCGCCCGCGACCGGTTCCGGTGCGTCCAGCCAGTAGCGGTCGCGCTGGAACGGGTAGCTGGGCAAGGTGATCCCGCGGGCACCCGGGTACACAGTGGACCAGTCGACCGAGATTCCGTGCGCGTCCGCGGTGGCCAGAGCGGTGATCGCGGTGAGCACTTCCGGGCGGTTCCGCCGGGACAGCGCGATGGCCACCGGAGCTGACTCGGCCAGGTTCTGCGCGAGCATGCCGGTGAGCACCGCGTCCGGACCGATCTCGACGAACCGGGTGACGCCGTGGTCGTGCAGGAGTCGCACGCCGTCGGCGAACCGGACGGTCTCGCGCACGTGCCGCACCCAGTAGTCGGGGTCGGTTACCTCGTCGGTGAACCCGCCGGTGACGTTGGAGACCACCGGGATGGTCGGCCGGTTGAGGCTGAGACCGGCGACCACGGCCCGGAAGTCGTCGAGAACCGGTTCCATGTGCGGCGAGTGGAACGCCCGGCTGACCCGGAGTTCCCGGGCCCGGTGGCCGCGTTCCCGGAACTGGTCGGCGATCCCGCGTACCGCGTTGGCGTCCCCGGAGATCACCGTCGACCGAGGTCCGTTCACGGCCGCGATCCCCACCTGGTCCACAGTGGACACAACGGGGGCGACCTCGTCCTCCGGTGCCTCGATGGCGACCATGGCACCGCCTTCAGGCAGGGCCTCCATCAACCGTCCGCGCGCGGTGACCAGGGTCGCGGCGTCGGCGAGTGAGAACACGCCCGCCACGTGCGCCGCGGCGATCTCGCCGATCGAATGGCCGACCAGGTAGTCCGGTTCCAGTCCCCAGTGCCGGGCCAACCGGTAGAGCGCCACCTCCACCGCGAACAGCGCGGGCTGGGCGTACCCGGTTCGGTGCACGGCCTCGTCCATGATCAGGTCGCGGACCCCGGTGTTCAGCCGTGGATCCAGTTCCGCGCACACCTCGTCGAACGCCGCGGCGAACACCGGGAACCACTGGTACAGCTCACGGCCCATGCCCACCCGCTGGCTGCCCTGCCCGGTGAACAGGAACGCGGTGCGTCCGGAGGTCGGGCGGCCAGACACCAGCGACCGGTGTGCAACGCCGTCGGCCAGGGCGTCCAGACCCGCAAGGGCGGTTTCCCGGTCCTCGGCGACGACCGCGGCGCGCTCGTCGAGCCGGGCCCGGCTCGTGGCCAGGGTCGACCCGACGTCGGTCAGTGCGGCGGAAGGGTTGTCGGTGAGGAAGTCACGCAGCCTGCCCGCCGCGGCGGACAGCGCTTCGGGCGTCCGGCCCGACAGGACAAGGGCGACCGGTGAGTCGGGGTTCGCGGTGGGTTCGTCGGCGGGCGGGCCCTGTTCGAGTACGACGTGGGCGTTGGTGCCGCTGATCCCGAACGAGGACACCGCCGCGCGACGCGGACGGCCGTTGTCCGGCCACTCGGTCGGTTCGGACACCAGTGACACCGCGCCGCTCGACCAGTCCACGTGCGGGGTCGGGTGGTTGACGTGCAGCGTCTTGGCCAGGGTGCCGTGGCGCATGGCCATGACCATCTTGATGATCCCGGCGACCCCGGCGGCGGCCTGGGTGTGGCCGATGTTGGACTTGACCGAGCCGAGCCACAGCGGCCGCTCCCGGTCCCGACCGTAGGTGTTCAGCAGGGCCTGCAGCTCGATCGGGTCACCGAGCCGGGTGCCGGTGCCGTGTGCCTCCACCGCGTCCACGTCCTTGGTGGACAGTTGGGCGTTGGCAAGCGCCTGCCGGATGACCTTCTCCTGGGCGGGCCCGTTGGGTGCGGTGAGACCGTTGGAGGCGCCGTCGGAGTTGACCGCGCTGCCCCGGACGATGGCGAGCACCGGGTGCCCGTTGCGTTCGGCGTCGGAGAGCCGTTCGACCAGGAGCATGCCCGCGCCCTCGGCCCACCCGGTGCCGTCCGCTTCGGCGCCGAACGCCTTGCACCGGCCGTCGGGGGACAGGCCGCGCTGGCGGGCGAACTCGACGAAGGTCGCCGGGCTGGCCATCACGGTCACCCCGCCTGCCAGCGCGAGGTCGCACTCGCCGCGCGCCAACGCCTGCGCGGCCAGGTGCAATGCCACCAGCGACGACGAACACGCCGTGTCGACGGTGAGCGCCGGGCCCTGGAAACCGAAGGTGTAGGCGACCCGGCCGGAGGCGATGCTGCCCGCGCTGCCGCTGACCAGGTATCCCTCGTAGTCCGGTGTGGACGAAGTGCTCTGGTGCAACCGAGCGCCGTAGTCGCTGTACATGATGCCGGTGAACACCCCGACACCGCCGCCGCGCAGCGAGGTCGGATCGATGCCCGCGTGCTCGAACGCCTCCCACGAGGTCTCCAGCAGCAGCCGCTGCTGCGGATCGGTGGTCATCGCCTCGCGGGGACTCATGCCGAAGAACTCCGGGTCGAACTCGGCGGCGTCGTAGAGGAACCCGCCCTCTCGGACCGACGACTTGCCCGGCTCATCGGGCGACGGCGAGTACAGGTCGGTCGGCCAGCCGCGGTCGGTGGGGAACGGACCGATCGCGTCGGTGCCCGCCAGCACCAGCCGCCACAACTGCTCCGGATCGCGTACCCCACCGGGGTAGCGGCAGGCCATGCCGACAATGGCGATCGGGTCGTCGGCCACCGGTGCCGCGCGCGCCACCCGGGCCTGTTCGTGTCCACCGAGCACGAATCGGGCCAGCGCGGCCGGGGACGGGTGGTCGAAGACGACGGTGGTCGGCAGCACCTGCCCGGTCTCGGCCATCAGCCGGTTGCGCAACTCCACCGCGGTCAACGAGTCGAACCCGATGTCGAAGAACGCCTGCCCCGGCTCGATGTCGGCCGCCGAGCCGTGCCCGAGTACGGCGGACACGTGGCCGCGCACCAGGTCGAGCACGTAGTCTTGCCGCTCCCGCGCGGGCAGGTCCGCGATCCGGCGGGCGAGGGGAGCCCGCGCGGTGGAGCGGCGGGTACGGCGGGCCAGGCCGCGCAGCGCCACCGGGAGCGCCGGGTTGTCGGCGTCGAGCGCGGCCCGGCTGATCCGGGCGGGCACGAGCGCGGGAAGGCCCGTGCCGAGGGCGGCGTCGAACAGCGCCAACCCGTCCTCCGGCGACATCGGCAGCAGGCCCGACCGGGCGAGCCTTGCCCGGCCGGTCTCGCTCAGCCCGGCCGCCATGCCGGTGCCCTCCCAGAGCCCCCAGGCCAGGGCGGTCGCGGGCAGGCCCCGGGTGTGCCGGAGCCGGGCGAGTGCGTCCAGGAAGGCGTTGGCGGCGCCGTAGTTGGCCTGGCCGGGGTTGCCGAGCGTGCCCGCGACGGAGGAGAACAGCACGAACGCCGACAGGGGAGTGGCTGCGGTCAACTCGTGCAGGTTCCACGCGGCTGTCGCCTTCGGGTCCCACACCGTGTCGACGCGATCACCGGTCAGCGACTCGACCGCGCCGTCGTCGACGACACCGGCCGCGTGCACGACCACCGTCAACTGAAGGCCCGCCATGACCTGCGCCAGCGCGGCCCGGTCGGCCGCGTCGCAGGCGACGACCCTGACCCGGGCGCCCAGGTCGTTCAACTCGGCCACCAACTCGGCCGCGCCGTCCGCGTCCCGGCCGCGCAGGCTGAGCAACACCAACTCGCGGAAACCGTGGCGGCGCACCAGGTGCCGGGCGATCAGGCCACCCAGCCGTCCGGTGCCGCCGGTGATCAGCGCGGTGCCCACGGTCAGCTCGGCGGCCGCAGGATCGTCTACTGTGGTCAGTCGAGGCCGGTGGACCCGCCCGGTGCGCACGAGCGCCTGCGGTTCGGTGGTCACCGCCGGGTCGGCGCCGATGTCGCTGTCAGAATCCACGAGGCCGAACCGGCCGGGGTGTTCGAGCTGGGCGGCTTGGACCAAGCCCCACACCGCTGCCGCGGCGGGGGCGGGGTCGACGGTGTCCGCTTGCAGGTTGACCGCGCCCCGGGTGGCGAAGACGAGCCGACCGGGCGCCGTGGCGAGCCAGTGCCGCACCAGTGCCAGCGCCCGGTGTGTCAGGGAACGCGCGTCGGACGTCGTCGGGACCGCGGTGACCAGGACCGCCGCCGAAGTGTCCCAAGTGGACTCGTCGGACCAGTCCGCGGCGACGGCGGCGACCGGCTCGGGGTTGGTTTCGGTCCAAGACAGGGCGAACAACTCGCCCGTCCGGCCTGCCGGGACCAACTGGTCGGTCGGGACCGGTCGCAGCGTGATCCCCGCCGCCGACAGCACGGGGACACCGGTCGGGTCGGCGACCACCAGGGCGTACGAGTCGGGGCCGGTGGCGGTCAGCCGGACGCGGACCCGGTCGGGAGCGGCCGCGTGCGAGCGGACCCCGGACCACGCGTGCGGCAGCAGGACCTCGCCCCGGTCGAGCCGTTCGACCGCCAGGACGTGCAGCACCGAGTCGAGCAGCGCGGGGCTGATGGTGAACGGCTTTACCTCGGGCGGGAGCGCGACCTCGGCGAACAGGTCGTCACCGGCCCGCCACGCCGCCACCAGTCCGCGCAGCGCGGGACCGTAGTGGTAGCCGCGCTCGGCCAGCCGGGGATAGGCGTCGGTGAGGTCGATCGGGGGAGCCGCGGGCGGCCAGGTGGTGAGGTCGTCGGGATCGGCGGTGGGCTCCGGGTCCAGCACCCCCACCGCGTGCCGGGTCCACGGTCGGTCCTCGGTGGTACGGCAGTGGATCTCGAACGCCCGCCTGCCCAACTCGTCCGGCACCGCCACTGCGATCTGCACCGATGGGGTCGCCTCGGTCAGCACCAGCGGCGCGGTGATCGTCAGATCCGCCACCGCGCCCGCGCCGAGGTGCCCGGCGACGTGCAGGGCGAGGTCGACCCAGGCGGAGCCGGGTAGCAACACCGTGTCGGCGACAGCGTGGTCGGCCTGCCACGGGTGGCTGCCGGGGGACAACGCGCCGACGAACAGGTGTCCTTGGTCGCCCGCGAGGTCGACGGCCGCGGTCAGCACCGGATGCCGGATCCCGCCCGGGGCGACGGGGCGCTGCTCGGCGGTCAGCCAGTACCGCCGCTCCTGGAACGGGTACGTGGGCAGGTCGACCGCCCGCGCCCCCGGGTACACCGTGTCCCACCGCACCGGCACACCCCGCACGTGCGCGATCGCCAACGCCCGGTTGACGGTGCTGCTCTCCGGGTGTCGGGGGCGCAGCAGCGGGACGGCCACGGTCGAGTCGTCCGGCAGGCAGTCGGCCGCCGCCGTGCTCAGTGTCGCGTCCGGGCCCAGTTCGAGGCAGGTGGTGACTCCGTTGTCCACCAGGCACCGCACGCCGTCGAAGAACCGGACGGTCCGCCGGATGTGGGTCACCCAGTACTCCGGGTCGGCCAGTTCGGCGGCCGCGGCGATCCCGCCGGTCACGTTCGACACCACCGGGATCGTCGGCGGGTGGTAGGTCAGGCCCCGAGCGACCTGGCGGAACTCGGCCAGCACCTGGTCCATGTGGGCGGAGTGGAAGGCGTGGCTCACCCGCAGCCTGGTCACCTTGCGCCCCATCGCCCGCCACCGGTCGGCCAGCGCCAGCGCGACGTCCGGATCACCGGAGACCACCGTCGAGTCGGGACCGTTGACCGCGGCGATCGACACCGCCGCCGCGTGCTCGGCGATCTCGGCGGCGACCTCGGCCTCGGCGACCCGTACCGCGATCATCGCCCCGCCGGTCCGGGCCGCGCCCATCAGCCTGCCCCGGGCGGCGACCAGCACGCACGCGTCCCGGAGCGAGAACACCCCGGCGACGTGCGCGGCGGCCAGCTCACCGAGCGAGTGCCCGAGCAGCAGGTCCGGTGCGACGCCGTGGTGTTCCAGCAACCGGAACAGCGCCACCTCCAACGCGAACAGGGCGGGTTGGGCCAGGTCCGTGCCGCTCAGCACGTCCGGGTCGTCGGCGAACATCTTGTCGCGCAACGGCTGTCCGACAAGCGGGTCGAGGAGCGGGTCCAGGTGCGCGCACACGGCGTCGAGTGCCTCGGCGAACACCGGGTGCCGTTCGTAGAGGTCCCGACCTGCGCCGGGGCGCTGGCTGCCCTGACCGGTGAACAGGAACGCGGTCTTGCCGGAGTCCGCCGACGCGGTCGCCGTCCAGGCGTGCTCGGACAACGCGGTGACGAGTTCGTCCCGGTCCCGGCCGACCACGGCGGCCCGCCTGGGCAGGACGGCACGACCGGTGGCCAACGTGAACGCGACGTCGGACGGGTCGGTGTTCTTGTCGCGCAACCAGTCCGCCAGTTGGTCGGCTTGAGCGCCCAGCGCGTCGTCGTCGTGCGCGGACAACGCCAGGACCAGGTCGCCGAGCGGTGCGGATCCGGATGGAGCGGCTGGCTCGTCGCCGCTGTTGTCGGGCGACTCCAGGATGGCGTGTGCGTTCGTGCCGCTGATGCCGAACGACGACACGGCGGCCCGGCGCGGCCGATCCCGCTCCGGCCACGCGACCGACTCGGTCAGCAGCCGCACGCCACCGGCGGCCCAGTCCACGTGCGGGGACGGCTGATCCGCGTGCAGTGTGCGCGGCAACCGGCCCGCCTGCATGGCCATCACCATCTTGATCACGCCGCCGACCCCGGCCGCGGCCTGGGTGTGCCCGATGTTCGACTTGATCGATCCCAGCCACACCGGGTCGGCCGCGGGGCGCGCCCGGCCGTAGACGGCCAGCAGCGCCTGGGCCTCGATCGGGTCGCCGAGCGCCGTGCCGGTGCCGTGCGCCTCGACCGCGTCGACGTCGGCGGCGGTCAGGTTCGCGGCCGCCAGCGCCTGGGTGATCACCCGCTGCTGGGACGGCCCGTTCGGCGCGGTCAGCCCGTTGGAGGCCCCGTCGGAGTTGACCGCCGTGCCGCGCACCACGGCCAGCACCCGGTGCCCATTGGCCTTGGCGACCGACAGACGTTCCAGCACGAGCACGCCGACGCCCTCACCCCAGCCGGTGCCGTCCGCGTCCGCCCCGAACGACCTGCACCGCCCGTCCGGGGACAACCCGTGCTGCCTGCTGAACTCCAGGAAGATGTGCGGGTCGGCGATCACCGCGACGCCACCGGCCAGCGCCAGGTCGCACTCGCCCGAGCGCAGCGCGCCCGCCGCGAGGTGCAGGGCGACCAGTGAGGACGAGCACGCCGTGTCGACGGTGAGGGACGGCCCTTCGAGGCCGAAGGCGTAGCTGATCCGGCCGGATGCCACGCTCGCCTGGTTGCCCACCAGCAGGAACCCCTCGAACCCGGCGGGGGCCGGGCGCAGCCGCGAGCCGTAGCCGCTGTCCATGACCCCGGTGAACACCCCGGTCCGGCTGCCGCGCAGACCGCTCGGGTCGATGTTGGCCCGCTCGAACGCCTCCCAGGCCGCGCGGAGCAACAGCCGCTGCTGCGGGTCGGTCGCCATCGCCTCCCGCGGGCTCATCCCGAAGAACCCCGCGTCGAACAGGTCCGCGTCGGCGAGGAAGCCGCCGTGCCGGGTGGCGACCCCGCCCGGGTTGTCCGGGTCCGGGTCGTAGAGCTCGGCCAGGTCCCAGCCCCGACCAGGGGGGAACTCGCCGATGGCGTCGGTGCCGGTCGCGACCAGCCGCCACAGGTCGTCGGGCCCGCGGACCCCGCCGGGGTAGCGGCAGCTCATGCCGATGATCGCGATCGGCTCGTCCGCCCCGGTGGCGGTGACGGCGGGCGGCCGGTCGGTCGACCCGCCCAGCAGGGCCGCGCGCAGGTGGGCGCCGAGCAGGGCGGGAGTGGGGTGGTCGAAGATCGCGGTGGGGGAGAGCCGCAGGCCGGTCGCGGTGGTGAGCCGGTTGCGCAGGTCGACCGCGGTCAGCGAGTCGAACCCGAGCTCCTTGAAGGCACGGGCGATGTCCACCAGCGCCGGGTCGGGGTGGCCGAGCACGGCCGCGGCCTGGGCGCGGACCAGGTCGAGCACCAGTCGGTCCTGCTCGGCGTCGTCGACCCCGCGCAGGCGCGCCACCCACGACGGGTCACCAACGCCCGCTCGAGCGGCCTGGCGGATCCGAGGTGGGGCGAGCGACCGCAGCACCGCGGGCACGTCGTCGCGGGTGCGCAAGGCGGCCAGATCGAACCGCACGGGTAGTTGGTGCGGCGCGGGATCGGCGATGGCGAGGTCGAGCAACGCCAGCGCGGGCTCCGCCTGCATCGGCTGGATGCCCGACCGCGCCAGCCGGGCGACATCCGCCGCGGCGAGGTGCGCGGTCATGCCGCTCTCGTCGGCCCACAGACCCCACCCCAGCGCGGTCGCGGGCAGACCCGCGGCGGCGCGGTGGTGGGCCAGGGCGTCCAGGAACGCGTTGCCCGCGGCGTAGTTGGCCTGACCGGCGTTGCCGGTGGTGGCCATGACCGACGAGTAGAGGACGAACGCCACCAGGTCGAGATCCCGGGTCAGCTCGTGCAGGTGCCACGCCGAGTCGACCTTCGGGCGCAGCACCCGGTCGAGCCGGTCGTCGGTGAGCGCGGTGACCGTGGCGTCGTCCAGGACACCGGCGGTGTGCACGACGGCGGTGAGCGGGTGCGCGGCCGGGATGGTGTCGAGCACGGCGCGCAACCGCTCCCGGTCGGCGGTGTCGCAGGCGGCGATGGTGATCTCGGCGCCGTGCGCGGTCAGCTCGGCCTCCAGCTCCAGCGCGCCCGGCGCGTCCGGACCGCGCCTGCTCACCAGCAGCAGGTGCCGCACGCCGGCCGCGTGCACCAGGTGCCGGGCCAGGTTCGCGGCCAGCACCCCGGTGCCGCCGGTGATCAACACCGTGCCCGACCGGTCGAACTCGACCGGGTCCGCCGCGGCGGCGGGTGCGCGTACCAGCCGCGGCACCAGGGTTGTCCCGCCGCGCAGCGCGACCTGTGGCTCCTCGGTCGGTACGGCCTCGAGGGGTTCGGTATCGGTGTCGGCACCACTGTCGCCGTCGACGAGTGCGAACCGGCCGGGGTGCTCGGACTGCGCCGAGCGGAGCAGGCCCCAGACCGGCGCGGCGGCCAGGTCGAGGACCGGGTCGTCCGGCCCGGTGGCCACGGCGTGCCGGGTGACCACGACCAGCCGCACGTCGGCCAGCCGGTCCTCGGCGAGCCACCGGCGCACCAGGTCCAGTGCGCTGCGCGCGGCCTCGTGCGCGGACTCCGGCAGCGCGCCGCCGCCCGATACCCGCACCGCCACGGTGGTGGGCAGCGGGTCGGTCAGCAGCGTGCCGAGGTCGTCGGTCGGGGTGATCCACCGGTCCGGCGCGGCGGTGCGCACCGGGGTCGCCGACCAGTCCACTGTGTACAGGCAGTCCCGGCGACCGGTGCGGTCCCGGTCGAGCAGTTCGGCGGACATCGGGCGCAGGGACAGCTCGTCGACCGTGATCACCGGGGCGCCGTCGGCGTCCACCAGGGAGATCTCCACCGTGCCCGGCCCGATCGGTCGGATCCTGGCCCGCGCGGCGGTGGCGTCGGTGGCGTGCAGGGTGATCCCCGACCACGAGAACGGCAACCTGGTGGGGCCCGGGTGGTCCGCCGTGAGCAGACCCGCGACCACGGGGTGCAGGGCGGCGTCGAGCAACGCGGGGTGGATGCCGTGGCCGGTGGGGTCCGTGTCGTCGGGCAGGGCCAACTCGGCGTACACGGTGTCCCCGTGGCGCCAGGCTTCGCGCAGGCCCTGGAAGGTCGGCCCGTAGTCGTAGCCCAGGGACACCAGGTGTTCGTAGAGGTCGGTGAGGTCCAGGCGTTCGGCGCCTGGGAGCGGCCACTCGGCGTCGACGGCGGCGGCCCGGGGACTCCCGAGAACGCCGGTCGCGTGCCGGGTCCACGGCTCGTCCCCGTCCCCGGAAGGTCGTGAGTGGACGGTGACAGTGCTCCCGGTGACGGTGACCTGGAGTTGGACCGGGGAGTCGGTGAGCAGGAGTGGCGCCTCCAGGGTGAGTTCGTCGACTGTGATGTTGCTGGTGTTGCCGACATTGCCGATGTTGCCCGCGTGCCGTGCGGCGTGCAGGGCGAGGTCGACGAACGCGGTCCCCGGCAGCAGCGGAGTCCCGTGCACCGCGTGGTCGCCCAGCCAGGGGTGCGAGGTGAGCGAGACCCGGCCGGTGAGCACCGTGCCGGTCCCGTCCGCGAGCGGGATCGCCGCCGCGAGCACCGGGTGGTCCACTGTGGACTGGCCTGCCGAGGTCACGTCGGTCGCGATCGCCGCGGTGAGCCAGAACCGCTCCTGCTGGAACGGGTACGTGGGCAGGTCGACCCGGCGGCCACCGGGGAAGGCGGCGGACCAGTCCGGGGTGGCGCCGTGGACGTGGGCCTCGGCGAGCGCCGCGGTGAACTGGGCCAGGTCGCCCCGGTCGCGGCGCAGGGTTCCCAGCGCGGTGACCCCGGTGAGTCCGCCGGTCAGCACCGGGTGCGGGCTGCTCTCGATGAACAGCGTGTGCCCCGACTCGACGATCGCCTTGACCGCAGGGTGGAACCGGACCGGGTTGCGCAGGTTGCGGAACCAGTAGTCGGCGGTCAACTCGGTGGTGTCGAGGAGTTCACCGGTCAGCGTGGAGTAGAACGGGACGGTGGCAGGCTGGGGGTTGGTGCTCGCGAGGAGGGTGAGCAGCGGCTCTCGCAGCGCCTCCATGTGCGGGGAGTGGGAGGCGTAGTCGACGGGGATGATCCGGGCCCGGACGTCGCGGGACTCGTACCGTTCGTGCAGTCGTCGCAGGTCGTCGGCGGCACCGGCGACCACGGTGGCCGCGGGCCCGTTGATCGCGGCGAGGTGCAGGTCGTCGTACTCGGCGATGTCACCGCGCACCTGGTCGGCGGGCAACGGGATCGACATCATCCCGCCTGTGCCCGCGGTGGCGGCGATGGCCTGCGATCGCAGGGCGACGACCTTCGCCGAGTCGGCCAGGGTGAGTGCGCCCGCGATGTGCGCGGCGGCGATCTCGCCCTGGGAGTGGCCGATGACGGCGGCGGGTCGCACACCGCGGCTCTCCCACAGCCGCGCCAGGGAGATCATCATCGCCCACAGCGCGGGCTGGACGACGTTGACGCGGTCCAGTCCGGGCGCGCCGGGACGGGCGTGCAGGACGTCGACCAGCGACCACTCCACGTGCGCCGACAACGCCTCGGCGCAGGCGTCCAGGTGCCGGGCGAACACCGGCGACTCGCGGTAGAGGTCGACGGCCATGCGTTCCCACTGCGATCCCTGACCCGGGAACACGAACACGGGCTCGCGGTCCGTCGTGGCGGGTACCGGGGTCGTGCCCTCGGCCAGCGCGGCCAACCCGGCTCGGAGTTCGTCCAGGTCCCGACCGACCGCGGCGGCCCGGAACGGGAACCGTGCCCGGCCGGTGGCCAGCGAGTAGCCGACGTCCAGCGGGTAGCCGACGTCCTGCGAGCGCACCGTGCCGTACACCCGGTCGCGCAGAACCCGGGCCTGTTCGCGGACGGCTTCCTCGGTGTGGCCGGAGAGCAACCAGGGGACCGCGGCATCGGGGAGTTCGCGGTCGGCGAGCGGTCGCGCCGGCGCCTCCTCGATGATCAGGTGGGCGTTGGTGCCGGAGATGCCGAAGGAGGAGATCCCGGCTCGCCGCGGCCGTTCGCCGGGGTGCCACGGGGTCGCCTCGGTGAGCAGCGAGATCCCGCCTGCGGCCCAGTCGACGTGCGGGGTGGGTTTGTCGATGTGCAGGGTGCGGGGGAGGGTGTCGTGCCGGATTGCCATGATCATCTTGATCACCCCGGCGACGCCTGCGGCGGCCTGGGTGTGCCCGATGTTGGACTTGATCGACCCCAGCCGCAGTGGCCACTCCCGGTCTTGGCCGTAGGTGGCCAGCAACGCGTCGGCTTCCATCGGGTCGCCGAGCACGGTCCCGGTGCCGTGCGCCTCGACCACATCGACGTCCGTTGTGGACAGACTGGCGTCGGCGAGTGCCTGCGCTATCACCCGTTCCTGGGCAGGCCCGTTCGGCGCGGTGAGGCCGTTGGAGGCGCCGTCGGAGTTCACCGCACTTCCCCGGATCACGGCGAGGACCGGGTGTCCGTTGCGCTCGGCGTCGGACAACCGCTCCAGCACCAGGACGCCCGCACCCTCGGCCCACGCCGTCCCGCCCGCCGACGCGGCGAACGACCGGCACCGTCCGTCCGCGGCCAACCCGTGTTGGCGGCTGAACTCCACGAACATGCCCGGCGACGCCATCACCGCCGCACCGCCACCCAGGGCGAGCGTGCACTCGCGGCGCCGCAGCGCCTGGACCGCCAGGTGCAGGGCCACCGCCGACGACGAGCAGGCCGTGTCGACGGTCAGCGCCGGACCCTGCAGGCCCAGCGTGTAGGCGATCCGGCCGGACGCGACGCTGATCGTGCTGCCGGTCAACAGGTACCCGCCGTGCCCGCCTGCCGCGTCGTGCAGCCGCGGCCCGTAGTCCTGGGCCATCGCGCCGACGAACACCCCGACCCGTTCCCCGCGCAGCCCGGTCGGATCGATGCCCGCCGTCTCCAACGCCTCCCACGAGGTCGTCAACAGCAGCCGCTGCTGCGGGTCCATCGCCGCCGCCTCACGCGGGCTGATCCGGAAGAACCCGGCGTCGAACCGGTCGGCGTCGTGCAGGAACCCGCCGTGCCCGGTGGCGGACGCGGTCACCCCGTGCCGCAGCGCGTCCAGATCCCACCCCCGGTTGGTCGGGAACTCCGAGATGGCGTCCACCTCGTCGGCTACCAGGTGCCACAGGTCCTCGGCGGACGCGACACCCCCGGGGAACCGGCAACCGATGCCGACAACGGCGATCGGGTCGTCCACGGCGACCGCCGCCGCTGTCGTGGCGCGGCTGGTCTTGCCGAGCAGTTCATCGCGCAGGTGCTCGGCAACCCGCGCGGGTGTGGGGTGGTTGAACAGCAGCCCGGCGGCCAGGCGCAGGCCGGTCGAGGTGCCCAGCCGGTCCCGGAACTCCACCGAGGTCAGCGAGTCGAAACCGAGGTCGGCGAAACCGGCGTCCCCGGTCACCTCGTCCCGACGGTGCCCCAGCACCGCGCCGACCTGGGCGCGCACCAGGTCCAGCAGGAACCGGCGCTGCTCTGGCTCGCCCATCCGGGCCAACCGGTGCGCCAGGCCCTCCACCCCGTCCACTCTGTCCACCGTGTCCACTCTGTCCACCGGGTCCGCGGAGTCCGGTGTTTCGGCCGGACGCTGCTCGCGGGGGAGCGGGGTGACCGGGTCGCCTATCCAGAAGCGCCTGCGCTGGAAGGCGTAGGTGGGCAGGTCGACGGTGTCGGTGGGGCCGAAGAACGCGGCCCAGTCCACGGTCGTCCCGCGCACGTGCAACCCGGCCACAGCGGACACCACGGCCTCCGGTTCGTCCTCGCCGCGCATCGCGGGCAGGAACGACGCATCGGGGGCGACCTCGCGCCCCATCGAGCACAGCGTCCCGCCGGGCCCCAGTTCGAGGTAGGTGGTCACCCCGGCGTCGTCGAGCGCGCGGATGGCGTCGGCGAACCGCACGGTCCGGCGGACGTGGTCCACCCAGTACTCGACCGAAGTGGTGTCGGCGGCGGGGGTGCCGGTCACGGTCGAGACGATCGGGATCCGAGGCGGGTGGAACGTGACGCCCTCGGCGACCGCGCTGAACGCGGCCAACGCGGGCTCCATCAGTTCGGAGTGGAACGCGTGGCTGACCACCAGCCTCGTGGTCTTGCGGCCACGGGCGGCGAACTCTTCGGCGACGCGAACGGTCACCGCCTCCGCGCCGGACAGCACGATCGACCGGGGGCCGTTGACCGCTGCGACGGACACGCCGTCGGGAAGGTCGGACACCTCGTCCTCGGCGGCCGCCACGGAGATCATCACGCCACCTGCGGGCAGCGCCTGGATGAGCCTGCCGCGGGCCGCCACCAGGGCAGCCGCGTCCGACAGCGACAGCACACCGGCCACGTGCGCGGCGGCGAACTCGCCGACCGAGTGCCCGGCCAGGTGGTCGGGCCGCACTCCCCAGGACTCGACCAGCCGGTACGACGCGACCTCGATCGCGAACAGCGCGGGCTGGGTGTACCGGGTCTGGTGCAGCGCTTCGGAGTCGGCCCACAGGACATCCCGCAGCGGCACGTCCAGGTGTGGGTCGACCGCGGCGCAGACCTCGTCCAGCGCCGCCGCGAACACCGGGAAGGTCTCGTACAACGAGCGACCCATCCCCGGTCGCTGGGTGCCCTGTCCGGTGAACAGGAACGCCAGCGCACCCGGAGCGGCCACGGCCGAGTCCACGCCCGCTGCCGGTTCTCCCGCGGCCAGTGCGCGCAGGCCGTCGACCAGGCGGTCACGATCACCGGCGACGACGGCGGCGCGGTGGTCGAACGCCTCCCGGGTGGTGGCCAGCGAGAAACCGACCCCAGCCGCCTCGATGTCCACAGTGGACAGCAAGCTGGCCGCCTGACCGCGCAGCGCGGCCGCCGACTTGGCGGAGAGCAGCAAGGGGACCGTCGCGGGAGCAGCGGCCTGCCGGGGCTCGGCGGTCGCCGCCTCGGTGAGGACCAGGTGGCAGTTCGTGCCGCCCATGCCGAACGAGCTGACACCCGCGTACCGCGGGCCACCCGGCCAGGGCGTCAACTCCTGTTGGACCCGCAGGCCCAGGTCGGCCAGCGGGATGTCCGGGTTCGGCGTGCTGAAGTTCAGGCTCGGCGGCAACTCGCGGTTGCGGAGGCTGAGCGCGGCCTTGAGCAGGCCGACGATCCCGGCCGCGCCCTCCAAGTGGCCCACGTTGGTCTTGGCCGACCCCACCCGCAGCGGCTCGGCGCGATCCCGACCGAGCACCGCCCCCAACGCCGCTGCCTCGACCGGGTCGCCGACCTTGGTTCCGGTTCCGTGCAACTCCACGTACCCGACTCGGTCCGGGGAGACCCCGGCGTGCCGGTAGGCCGCTCGCAGGACCTCCTGCTGGGACTTGACTCCCGGCACGGTCAGGCCCTCGGTCGCGCCGTCGTTGTTCACCGCGCCGCCCAGGATCACGCAGTGCACGCGGTCCCCGTCGGCCAGGGCGCTCGCCAGCGGCTTCAACACCACGACGCCGCCACCCTCGCCCCGGACGTAGCCGTTGGCCCGCGCGTCGAAGGTGTGACACCGGCCGTCCGGCGAGAGGCCGCCGAACCGGGCCGCGGCCATCGTGCTGTCGTCGAGGATGTTCAGGTTGACCCCACCGGCGATGGCCACGGTGGACTCACCGCGGCGCAGGCTCTCGCACGCCAGGTGCACCGACACCAACGACGACGACTGCCCCGAGTCCACGGTCACGCTCGGCCCGTGCAGGTCGAGCACATAGGACAGCCGGTTCGCCAGGATCCCCCGGTGGACACCGGTGATCGTGTGCGAACTGATCGCCTCGATGCCTTGCTGGTAGGACAACCTCGCGTAGTCGTCCCAGATCGCGCCGACGAACACACCGGTCGCGGTTCCCCGCAACGCCGACGGACGCAGCCTGGCGTCCTCCAGGGCCTCCCAACCCAGCTCCAGCACCAACCGCTGCTGCGGGTCCATCGCCGCCGCTTCCCGCGGCGAGATCCCGAAGAACGCGGCGTCGAACTCGTCCACCCGGTCGAGGAACCCGCCCAGCCGGTGCGGCAGCGCCGGATCGGTCCACCGCCCGGCGGGCGCTTCCCCGATCGCGTCCCGACCCGCGCGCAACAACTGCCAGAACGCGGCGACGTCCGGTGCCCCGGGGAGCCTGCACGCCATCCCCACGACCGCGACCGGGATGGCGACCGGTTCCCCGTCCACCGTGGAGGTCACCTCAGCGGAGTCGACCATCGCCACGTTTCACCGCCTGTCTGCTCGACCGGTGCGCTGCCCACCGCGGCTGGTCGCGGGGCGCGCGGAACTCGGCGCTCGGAAGCCATGCTGGGAAACCGGGCTTAAGGTCGGCTTGCCACCGGCTAAAGCTCGCCGCGGCAAGGGGTTCTTTAGAACCCGTGCCTAGTCTCGCGCTGTCCGGTGCGGCCGACGAGGGGTCCGACCATGGTCATTGCCAAGCCTTTCCGCGCGCTTGTGGTGCTGGCCGCCGTCACGGCCGGGGTGGCGGCGGTGTCCTCGTGCGGTGCGCCCGGTCCGGCCGCGGCTGAGCCGTCGTCGGGGTGCGCGGTGTGGGACCGGCTGGTGGAGAAGGTCGTCGGGGCCTCGGTCAACGAACTCGGCGGCCCTCACCCGGCACTGGGCGACAGCAGCGCCTACGTCGCCGAGCTGCGAGACGCGACGGGCGCCAAGGTCGGCTCGATCACCGGCCGGACCGACATCGCGCACCGGCTCGCGGGCGGCGGTCTCCAGGAGCACCTGGTCGAGACGGTCGAGCTCCCCGGCGGCACGATCCTCGCCCAGGGCGTCTACGACCCGGTGCGCAAGGCCGCCGGTGACCGGCAACGCGTCGGCGTCGTCGGCACCCGGGGCGGCTACACCGGCCACCTCGGCGACCGCTACGCCCAGGCCGTCGGACCGGACGAGTTCGCCGTGCGGATCGAGATGTGCCCACCCGGGATGCTGCGCTCCGGCCGCTGATCGGGACGAACGGGAGGCGAAGATGGCAGGCAAGCCCCGCACCGCCCTGGTGATCATCGCGGCGTCGCTGCCGATGTTCCTGGTGTCGTTGAACAACCTGGTCGTCACCAACGCGCTGCCCGCCATCGGCGCGGGCCTCGGTCTGTCCCGGGTGGCCGACCTGCAGTGGGTCGTCAACGGCTACATCCTGGCCTTCGCGGGCCTGCTGCTCACCGGCGCCGCCCTCGGTGACCGGTACGGCAGACGGGCGGTGTTCCTCGGTGCCCTCGTGGTCTTCGGGATCGGGTCGGTCGGCTGCGCGCTGGCCGACAGCGCCGTGCTGCTGGTGGTCGCCCGCGCCGTGCAGGGGATGGGCGCCGCCGCCGTGCAGCCGTTGTCGCTCACCCTGGTCGCGGGCGCGGTCCCGGCGGCGCGGCGCAGCATGGCGATCGGCCTGTGGGGCGGGATCAACGGACTTGGCGTCGCGCTGGGCCCGCTGGTCGGCGGCGCGGTCACCGAGGGCCTCGCCTGGCAGTGGATCTTCTGGATCAACGTGCCGATCGTGCTGGTCGCCATCCCGCTGGTGCGCGCGGTGATCGCGGAGAGCACCGGCCGCGACCGCGAACTCGACCTGCCCGGCGTCGTGCTCGCCACCGCCGCGGTCACCACCGCCGTCGTCGGGATCGTCCGCGCCAACGCCGCGGGCTGGACCTCCCCACTGATCCTCGGCTCCTTCGTGGCCGCGGTGCTGCTCGGCGTCGCGTTCGTCTGGTGGGAGCGCCGCGCGCCCGCGCCGCTGCTGCCCCTGCGGTTCTACCGGGTGCCCGCGTTCGTGCTGAGCAACCTGGCGTCGCTGGCCATGTTCTTCGGCGTCTTCGGCGCGATTTTCCTGCTGGTCCAGTACTACCAGGGCCCACTGGGGTTCTCGCCGCTGGAGTCCGGTCTGCGCACCCTGCCGTGGACGGCCATGCCGATGCTGGTGGCCCCGGTCGCCGGTGCCGTCGTCGACCGGGTCGGCGGCGGGCGGCTGATGGCGCTCGGGCTGCTCCTGCAGGGCGGGGCGCTGGTGTGGATCGCCGCGATCAGCCGGATCGACCTGCCCTACGGCGACCTGGTGCCCGCGCTGGCCATCGCGGGGGTCGGTATGGGGCTGGTGTTCGCGCCGACCATGACCGTCGTGCTCGGCTCAGTGCGCGAGGACGAGTACGGCAAGGCGTCCGGCGCCAACAACACCGTCCGCGAAGTCGGCGGCGCGCTGGGGGTCGCGGTGCTGTCCACCGTCCTGGGCACCGTACTCGGCCACGCCAAGATCCTGTCCCCGGTCGACCTGGCTCGCGCCTTCACCGGCGGCATGACCACCGCGCTGTGGATCGGTGCCGCCGTGGTGATCGCGGGCGGCCTGCTCGCCCTGTTCATCCCGCGCCACCGGCTGGCTCCACCCTGCCCCGCCGCCCCACACCGAGACCACGGTCGCCGACGAGGTCCACGCCGATCCCGTCCAGGCAAGAAGGGAACCACCATGTCCGGCCACACCCGCGTCCGCGTGATCGTGCCGCTGGTCGCCGTCACCGCCGCCCTGCTCACCGGCTCGGCCACCTCGTCAGCCGCGCCGCCGCAGGGCTGTGTGGTGCTGGACGACCTGTCGGAGACCATTGTGGACGGAACCGAGAACGAACTCGGCGGCCCGTTCCCCAGCGTCGGCGACAGCGGCACCTACCTCGACCGCCTCCACGACCGGTCCGGCAACCAGGTCGGCACCGTCTACGGTCTCATCAACGTGCCGTTCGCCCTGCCCGACGGCGACCTCGTCGAACACTCCGACGAGCGCATCGACCTGCCGGACGGCTCCGTCGAGGCCGCGGGCTTGTTCAACGTCACCCAGGCCGATGGCCACAAGGCGTGGCAGTTCCTGCCGCTGGTCGGCACCAGCGGCCGGTACCGGGGGATGGTCGGCAAGCGCCACTTCCAGATCCTGGAGTTCCGGCACTCGCTCAACGCACGCATCGAGATGTGCCCGGCCACCGGCACTCCCTGATCGACCGCGCCGCTGATCGAGACAGCACCGGGGCCCGGTGGCAGCCGCCACCGGGCCCCGGTGCTGTGTCCGCGGTCAGCCCGCGGCGGCCGTCGCGAGGTGGCGGGCCAGGGCTGCCGGGGTGGGGTGGTCGAAGACCGCGGCCGGGGTGAGGTCGATCCCGGTGTGGTCGCGGACGACGGTGGCGAGTTCGAGCACGGTCATCGAGGTGAAGCCCAGGTCGAGCAGGTTGCTCTCCGGTGACACCGGCGCGGTCCCCAACAGGGACTGGGCCTGCGCGGTGAGCAGCGAGACGGCCAGTTCCTCCCGGTCGGCGGGGGAGCGGTCGGTGAAGCGGCGGCGGAACTCGTCGGCGCGGTCGGCGTACTGCTCGGAGCGGGTACCGGCGGCAGGCGAGACGACACTGGGGGCGGTGGTGACCGCGGCGAGCAGCCGGGCCGCGCGCGGGTCGGCGGTCGCGGCGACCTCGTCCCAGTCGACGTCGGCGACGATCAGGGACGCCGCGCCGCCGTGCCACGGGAGGCGGTCGAACACCAGGTCCGGGTGGACGGCGTGATCCGCGGGCTGGTCGGACCAGGGACCCCACACGACGGTGAGCGCGGGCCGATCGACAGGGTCCGCCCAGCCGCGCAGCAGGTCGGTCAGGCGGGCGAACACCACGAGCGAGCAGTCCGCCGGCAGGTCCGGCACCCAGCCGCCCGCGCAGATCAGCGTCCGGCAGTGCACCGCCTCCAGCGCTGCGGCCAGGTCGGGTACCACGGTCACACCGGGCTCCGACCCGGCGTCCGCGACCAGGACGACGTCGGGCACACCGCGGCGCGCCAGCCACCGGGCGACGCGCACCCCGAGACCGCCCGCGTCCCCGAGCACCACGACTCCACCGTCCGGCGGCGGCGTCGGCTCCGGAGGCCCGACCGGTTCGATGCGGCGGGCCACGATCCCCGCCGGTCGCAGCGCGACATCGTGCTCGCCGGTCGCGCCGGACAGCACCCGGGCCACCCGCGCCCGCCCGGTGGCGTCCAGCTCATCGGGTACCTCGATCACCCCGGTCGCGCCGTGCGTGGGCCCGGTCGACCACACCGGCACCCTGGCCGCCACCAGTCCGGCCGCCAACACGGCGGAACCGACACACACCACCCCGGTCACAGACTCGTCCACCGCGTCGGCCACACCGTCCGCGCCACCGTCCGCAGCGACTGCCACGACCTTGCCGCCGTGCTCGGTGATCGCCTCGACGATCCCCGGGTGCCGCCCCACGACCAACCAGGTCCCGCGCAGGGTCGCCGGGCCGTCCGGGACCGGGCGCAGGCCGAGCCGGTGCCAGTGCCGCCGCTGCCGCCGCCACGAGGACAGGGCAGGCAGGAGCTTGGCCAGGGCGCCGCCGTCGACCCGCAGCGCGGCCGCGATGGACTCCCGGTCGCCCGACTCGACCGCCGACCAGAACCAGTCGTCCGCGGTGGCCCGGTCGGCCGGGTCGAGCCAGTAGTGGTCGCGTTCGAACGGGTAGGTCGGCAGGTCGACCCGCCGGGAACCGGGTGGGAAGGCGGCGGCGACGGTCACGGCGTGCCCGTCGACGTACAGCCTGCCCAGCGCCGTGGCCGCGGTGAGTCGTTCGGACCTTCCGCGCTTGAGCAGCGGCACCAGCGTGGTCGACCTGTCGTGCGCGAGGCAGTCGTGCGCCATCGGTGTCAGCACCGCGTCCGGGCCGAGTTCGACGAACGTGCGCACGCCGCGGGCGTGCAGGGCGGTGATCCCGGCGGCGAACCGGACTGTCCCGAGCAGGTGGTCCGCCCAGTAGTCCGGGTCGGTCAGCGACTCGGCCGGTTCCCCGGTGAGCGTGGAGATCACCGGGACAGCGGGTGCGGTGAACCGGAGTCCGCGGGCCACCTCGGCCAACTCCGCCGCCGCGGGCCGCATCAGCGGCGAGTGGAAGGCGTGGCTGACGGTGAGCCGCCGGGTCTTGCGGCCCTGACCGGACAGGATCCGCTCCAGCTCGTCGATCGAGTCCCGACCGCCGGACAACACCACCGCCGCCGGACCGTTCACCGCCGCGATCCCGACGTCGGCCCGACCGGCGATCAACGGCAGGACCGCCTCCTCGGTGGCGCGCACGGACAGCATCGCCCCGGCCGTGGACAACGCCTGCATCACCCGACCCCGGGCGGCGACCAGCGTGGCCGCGTCCGGCAGCGACAGCACGCCCGCCACGTGTGCGGCGACCAGTTCGCCCACCGAGTGACCGGTGACGAAGTCCGGGCGCAGGCCCCACGACTCGACCAGCCGGTACAGCGCGGTCTCCACCGCGAACAGGGCGGTCTGGGTGTACTGGGTCTGGTTGAGCGCGTCCGCGTCGGTCCACATCACCTCGTGCAGCGGGCGCTCCAGCAGCGGGTCGAGGTGCGCGCACACCTCGTCGAGCGCGTCGGCGAACACCGGGAACGTCCCGGCCAGTTGTCTGCCCATGCCGAGCCGTTGGGACCCCTGGCCGGTGAACATGACCGCGGTGGCGCCGGTGGTCGCCGCCGTGCCGCGCAGCACGGCGGCGGAGGTCTCCCCGGCGGCCAGCGCCTTGAGCCCGAGCACGAACTCCTCGTGCTGCTCGGCCACGATCGCCGCCCGGTGCCGGAACGTGGACCTGGTGGCGGCCAGCGAGTAACCGGTGTCGCCGGGCTGTTCGTCCACAACGGACAGCAGTTGGCCCGCCCGCGCGGCCAGTGCCGCGGGCGTCTTCGCCGAGATCACCCACGGTCCGGCGACCGGGCGCGCGGAGCGGGGCTGCTCGGCCGCGACCGCCGGGGGTTCCTCGACGATCACGTGCGCGTTGGTGCCGGAGATGCCGAACGAGGAGACCCCGGCCCGCCGTGGTCGCTCGCCCGCGGGCCACGGCACCGCCTCGGTCAACAGCGCCACCCCGCCGGACGCCCAGTCGACGTGCGGGCTCGGCGCGTCGACGTGCAGGGTCTTCGGCAGGGTGTGGTGCCGCATCGCCATGATCATCTTCATGATGCCCGCGACCCCGGCGGCGGCCTGGGTGTGCCCGATGTTCGACTTGACCGACCCCAACCAGAGCGGGCGCCCGCGGTCCCGGCCGTAAGTCGCCAGCAGTGCCCGCGCCTCGATCGGGTCGCCGAGGGTGGTCCCGGTGCCGTGCGCCTCCACGGTGTCGACCTGGTCGGCACCGATGCGGGCGGCCGCGAGCGCCTGCCGGATCACCCGCTCCTGGGCGGGGCCGCTCGGTGCGGTGAGCCCGTTGGAGGCGCCGTCGGAGTTGACCGCGGTCCCGCTGATCACCCCCCACACCCGGTGGCCCAGCCGCCGCGCGTCGGAAAGCCGCTCCAGCAGCAGCAACCCCACGCCCTCACCCCAGCCGGTGCCGTCGGCGGACGCGGCGAACGACTTGCACCGACCGTCCGGCGCGAGCCCCCGCTGCCTGCTGAACTCCACGAACACGTGCGGCGATGCCATCACCGTCACACCGCCCGCAACGGCCAGCCCGCACTCCCGCCCGCGCAGCGCGTTCGCGGCCAGGTGCACCGCGACCAGCGACGACGAGCACGCCGTGTCGATGGTGACCGCGGGCCCCTCCAGGCCAAGCGCGTACGAGACGCGACCGGAGGCGATCGAGCCCGCGCTGCCGGTGCCCAACGATCCCTCGTGCTCCGGCGGCACGTGCCCGAGCCGGGTCGCGTAGTCGCCGTACATCACGCCGGTGAACACCCCGGTCCGACTGCCGCGCAACGACACCGGGTCGATGCAGGCGCGTTCGACCACCTCCCAGGTGGTCTCCAGCAGCAGCCGCTGCTGCGGGTCGACGGTGACCGCCTCGCGCGGGCTGATCCCGAAGAACGCCGGGTCGAACTGGGCGGCGTCGTGCAGGAACCCGCCGCGCCTGCTGTAGGTGTGGCCGAGCCGGGTCGGGTCCGGGTCGTAGAGTTCGTCGACGTTCCAGCCACGGTCGCGCGGGAACTCGGTGGTCGCGTCCCGCCCCTCGGCCACCAGCCGCCACAGGTCCTCCGGCGACCGCACACCCCCGGGGTAGCGGCAGGCCATGCCGACGACCGCGATGGGCTCCTCGGCGGCCGCGGTCAACTCGCGGTTGCGCCTGCGCAGCCGCTCGGTCTCCTTGAGCGCCGAGCGCAGCGCGCTGACCAGCTTGTCCTGGTCCTTGGCCGTCGTCATCTCAGACTCCATCCGTGAGGGCCACCTGGTCGGCCCGGTCATCCCCGGTGTCGCTCTCGTTCTCGTCGAGTGCCAGCCGCACCAGCGCGTCCACCGTCATCAGCTCGATCTCCTCGGGTTCGGCGTCGTCCGGCCCGGTCGGGGCGGGGCCGTCGAACCCGGCCAGGCGCAGCAGCGGGTCCAGCAGACCGGCGTCGCGCAGCCGGGCCAGCGGGATCGACGCGACGGCGTGCCGCAGGACGTCCTCGTCGGGGCGTTCGGCCGCCGGGACCAGTTCGTCGTGCAGGTGTTCGGCGAGGGCGAGCGGGGTCGGGTGGTCGAACACCAGCGTCGCCGGGAGGGCCAGTCCGGTCCGGGCGACCAGCCGGTTGCGCAGCTCGACCGCGGTGAGCGAGTCGAACCCGAGGTCGCCGAACGCCTGCTCGGGTTCCACGGCGCCGCTTCCCGCGTGTCCGAGCACGGTCGCGACCTGTTCGACCACGAACTCCACCACCGTCTTGCGCCGGGCGACCTCCGGTAGCCCGGCCAGTTGCCGCGCCAACGCGTTCGCGTCGACCGACCCGGTGCCGCGGCTGGAAGGGGTGACCAGGTCGCGCAGTACCGCGGGCAGCGCACCGCTGTCGGCGTGCCCGCGCAGCCGGGCGGGATCGATGGCGGTGAGCACCGGAACCGGTTCACCGTCCACCATCGCGGTGTCCAACAAGGACAGTGCTAGATCCGTTGGCATCGCGGCGAACCCGTCGAGGGACCGTTGCGCGTCGACCGCGCCGCCGGTGCCCTCCGCCCAGATCCCCCACGCGACGGAGGTCGCGGGCAGGCCGGTCGCGACGCGGTGGCGGGCCAGGGCGTCGAGGAAGGCGTTCGCGGCGGCGTAGTTGGCCTGGCCCGGGTTGCCCAGGGTGGCCGTCGCCGAGGAGTACAGGACGAACGCGCGCAGGTCGAGGTCCCGGGTCAGGTCGTGCAGGTGCCACGCGGCGTCGACCTTCGGGCGGAGCACGGTGGTGAACCGGTCGGCGGTGAGGTTGCCGAGCAGTCCGTCGTCGAGCACACCCGCGGTGTGGAAGACCGCGGTCAGCGGGTGCGCCGCCGGGATCGCGGCCAGTAGGCCCGCCAGCGCGTCCCGGTCGGCGGTGTCACAGGCAGCCACGGTCACGGTCGCGCCGTGCCCGGTCAGTTCGGCGCCGAGTTTCGCCGCGCCTGGCGCGTCCGGACCGCGCCTGCCTGCCAGGACCAGGTGCCGCACGCCGTGCGCGGTGACCAGGTGGCGGGCCAGGACCGCGCCCAGGGTCCCGGTGCCGCCGGTGATCAACACCGTGCCGTCCGGGTCGAACTCCGGCTCGGCGTCAGGGGCGGGCTGGGCGCGGACCAGCCGGGGCACCCTGGCCGTGTCGCCGTGCAGCGCCAGTTGCGGTTCGCCGGTGGCGATCGCCCGGTGCAGCAGCGGGTTCGCCGGGTCGTCGACCTCGATGACGGTGAACCGGCCTGGGTGCTCGGTCTGCGCCGCCCGCACCAGACCCCACACGGGAGCCGCCGTGAGCTCGTGCTTCCGCTCAGTCAGCAGAACCAGCCTGGTCCCGGTGAACCGGGGATCGGCCAGCCAGCGCTGCAGGACGTCGAGCACGCGCAACGCTGTGGAGTTGGCGGCGGTGTGGACGGCTTCGGCGACATCGCCGGGCGCGGGCGCGCACGGCAGCACCACGACGTCCGGGACCGGATCGCGCAGGTCGAGGTCGGGGCCGACGAAGATCGACGTGACGCCGGTCGGCTCGGGCAGCGGGATCTCGGTCCAGTCGAGCCGGTACCGGGAGCGGTCCGCGCCCGCCGCGCGCAGTTGAGCCGGGTCGAGCGGGCGCAACGTCAGCCGCGCGATCGTGAAGACCGGGTCGCCGTCGGCGTTGGTGGCGTGCACCGAGACCGAGGTCTCGGTGGTCCACGACAGCCGGACGAGCAGGTCGGTGGCCGCGTTCCCGTGCCAGGTGATCCCGTTCCACCCGAACGGGACGAGAACCCGGTCGGTCGGGGTGGACGTCGAACCGAGGACGAGCGCGTGCAGGGTGGCGTCCAGCAGCGCGGGGTGGATGCCGTACCCGGCGTCGTCGACTCCGTCGGGCAGGCGGACCTCGGCGTAGACCGTGTCACCCTGCCGCCACGCGGCCCGCACACCCCGGAAGGCCTCGCCGTAGTGGTAGCCGAGGTCGGTGAGCTTGTCGTAGACCTCGTCCATCCCGACCGGAACGGCGTCAGCGGGTCGATCCGCCGTGGGCGCCGCAGGTCCCGGGTCTGCGCCGAGCACACCGGAGGCATGCCTGGTCCAGGGCTGGTCGCTGCCAGCCCGGGAGTGCACGGTGACCCGACGCCGACCGGTGTGGTCCGGCGCGGCCACGGCCACCTGCAGCCGGGTGTCGGTCTGGTCGGGCAACGGGAGCGGGGCCTCCAGGGTCAGTTCCTCGACCTGGCCGCTCCCGGTCAACCGGGCCGCATGCAGCACGCATTCGACGAACGCGGCACCGGGCAACAGCACGGTGTCGGCTATCGCGTGCCCGGTGAGCCACGTGTGCCCGCGGGTCCCGACCACGCCGGTGAGCACCAGGTCATCGGACTCGGCGACGTCCACGACGCCCGCGAGCAGGGGGTGCCCGGTGCCCGAGATGCCCGCCTTGTCGACGACGGCCGCGGGCGTCTCCAGCCAGTACCGCTGCCGCTGGAAGGCGTAGGTCGGCAACGCCGCGGCGCGCGCCCCGGGGAAGACCGCGTCCCAGTCGACCTCGCCGCCGCGCGCGTGCACGTGGCCCACGGCGGTGACCAGGGTCGTCACCTCGGGGCGGGCGCGGCGCAGCGTCGGGACGAACCGGGTACCGGTGCCCAGGCATTCGATGCCCATCGAGGTCAGCACCGCGTCCGGGCCCAGCTCGACGCAGGTGGTCACACCCCGGTCGCCGAGCACCCGGACGGCGTCCAGGAACCGCACCGGCGCACTCGCGTGCCGCACCCAGTACTCCGGCGAGCACACCTCGTCCGCGCCGAGCTCCCGTCCATCCACTGTGGACACGATGGGGATGGCGGGCGGCGCGAATTCGAGCTCGGCCACGACCGCCCGGTAGTCGTCGAGCACGGGGGCCATCAGCGGTGAGTGGAACGCGTGGCTGGTCGCCAGCCGCTTGGTCCGCCTGCCCGTGCCCGCCAGGGTCGCCGCGATCTCGGTGACCGCGCTCTCGACGCCGGACAACACGACCGCCGTGGGCCCGTTCACCGCCGCGATCCCGCACTCGGCTTCCCGGCGCGCCAGCAGCGGCAGCACCTCGGCCTCGGCGGCCTGGACGGCGATCATCACCCCGCCCGCGGGCAGCGCCTGCATCAGCCTGCCCCGGGCCGTCACCAGTCGGGCGGCACCCGGCAGCGACAGCACACCGGCCACGTGGGCGGCGGCGATCTCGCCGACCGAGTGACCGACCAGGTGATCGGGCCGGATGCCCCAGGAGGTCAGCAGCCGGAACAGGGCAACCTCGACGGCGAACAACGCGGGCTGGGCGAACTCGGTCCGGTCCAGCGCCGCGGGATCATCGGCGATGACCCCGGCCAACGGTCGGGGCAGGTGCCGGTCGAGTTCGGCGCAGACCTCGTCGAACGCGGCGGCGAACACCGGGAACACCCGGAGCCGCGCACCCATCCGCTGCCGCTGGCTGCCCTGACCGGTGAACAGGAACGCGGTCGCACCGGCGGTGACCTCGTCCCGGATGGTGGCCGCGCCGCCGGTGGCCAGGGCGTCCAAGCCGGTCAGCAACTCGGCACCGTCGCCCACCAGTACCGCGCGCCGGTCGAACCCGGTGCGGGTGGTCGCCAGCGAGTACGCCACGTCCAGCGGTGACAAGTCGGTGCTGCGCAGGTGTTCGCGCAACTGCGCGGCCTGGGCGCGCAAGGCCGCCTCGGTCTTGCCCGAGAGCACCCACGGCACGACCGGGAGCGCCTCGGCAGGTTCCCGAACCTTGACCGCGGGCGGTTCCTCGATGATCAGGTGGGCGTTGGTGCCGCTGATGCCGAACGAGGACACGGCCGCTCGACGGGGCCGCTCACCCGGTTCCCACGGCGCGGCCTCGGTGAGCAGGGACACCGCGCCCGACGCCCAGTCGACGTGCGGGCTCGGCGCGTCGACGTGCAGGGTCTTGGGCAGCGTGTGGTGCCGCATCGCCATGATCATCTTCATGATGCCCGCGACCCCGGCGGCGGCCTGGGTGTGCCCGATGTTCGACTTGACCGAGCCGAGCCGCAGTGGACGATCGCGGTGCTTGCCGTAGGTGGCCAGTAGTGCCTGGGCCTCGATCGGGTCGCCGAGCGTGGTTCCCGTGCCGTGCGCCTCCACTGCATCGATGTCCGCAGTGGACAGTCGAGCGTCGGCCAACGCCTGCTGGATCACGCGTTCCTGCGCCGGGCCGTTGGGCGCGGTGAGCCCGTTGGAGGCGCCGTCCTGGTTGATCGCGCTGCCGCGGATGACCGCGAGGACCGGGTGGTTGTCCCGCTGGGCGTCGGACAGCCGCTCCAGCAACAGCATCCCGGCGCCCTCGGCCCAGCCGGTGCCGTCCGCGGTGGCGGCGAAGGACTTGCAGCGCCCGTCGAACGAGAGCCCGCGCTGCCTGCTGAACTCGACGAACAGTTGCGGCGTCGCCATCAGAGTCACCCCGCCCGCGAGCGCGAACCGGCAGTCGTGGTCACGCAGGGCGCGCACCGCGAGGTGGGTCGCCACCAGTGACGACGAGCAGGCGGTGTCGATGGTCAACGCGGGCCCGCGCAGGCCGAGCGCGTAGGCGATCCGACCGGAGGCGACCGAGGCGGCGCTACCCGTGCCGATCAGGCCCTCGTACTCGGGCGGGATCGGGTTGATCCGGGCGGCGTAGTCGTTGTACATCACTCCCGTGTAGACACCGGTTTGGCTGCCGCGCAGCGCTGCGGGGGTGATGCCCGCGCGCTCGACAGCCTCCCACGCCGTCTCCAGCAGCAACCGCTGTTGCGGGTCGGTGGCCAGCGCCTCACGCGGGCTCATCCCCCAGAAAGCGGCGTCGAACCGGTCCGCGTCCCGCAGGAACCCGCCGTTGCGGGTGTAGACGGTGCCGTGGTGGTCGGGATCGGGGTGGTAGAGGGCGTCGAGGTCCCAGCCCCGGTCGGTGGGGAAGTCGCCGACCGCGTCAACGCCATCGGCGACCAGCCGCCACAGGTCCTCCGGAGTCCGCACCCCGCCCGGGTAGCGGCAGGCCATGCCGACGATCGCGATCGGCTCGTCGGTGCGCGTCACGGTCACCGTTGCCGCGTTCGCGGTGGGGGTGCCGACGAGTTGGGCCAGCAGGTGTTCGGTGAGTGCCGTGGGGCTGGGGTGGTCGAAGACGGTGGTCGCGGGGAGCCGCAGGCCGGTCGCGGTGTTCAGCCGGTTGCGCAGTTCGACGGCGGTCAGCGAGTCGAACCCGAGTTCCTTGAAGGCCCGGGTCGGTTCGACCAGGTCTGGGTCGGTGTGCCCCAGCACGGCCGCGATCTGCGCGCGTACCAGGTCGAGCACGATCCGCTGCCGCTCGGCCGGTGGCTCGCCCGCGAGCCTGCCCTTGATCCCCGTCGCGGTGCCCGCCGTGGCCGCTTGCCGGGGTGGGGTTCGCACGAGTCCGCGCAGGACCACCGGCACCGCGTCTGCCTTGGCGCGTTCGCGCAGCGCGGCCAGGTCCAGGTGCGCGGGCACGACGTGCGGCAGGTCCAGGGCGAGAGCGGTGTCGAGCAGGGCCAAAGCGGCCTCGGTCGGCATCGGCGCGATCCCGCCGCGGGCGAGCCTGGACCGGTCGACGTCCCCGGTGAGCGCGCTGTCCGCCTGCCACAGGCCCCAGGCGAGCGAGGTCGCCCGACGGCCGCCGGACCGGCGGTGGTGCGCGAGGGCGTCGAGGAACGCGTTCGCCGCCGAGTAGTTCGCCTGGCCGGGGCTGCCGAGGGTGGCCGCGGCGGAGGAGTACAGCACGAACGCCGCGAGGTCGAGGTGCGCGGTCAGCTCGTGCAGGTGCCAGGCGGCGTCGACCTTGGGGCGCAGCACGGTGGTCAGACCGTCGTCGGTGATGGAGCCGACCGCGCCGTCGTCGAGGACGCCCGCCGCGTGGAAGACCGCGGTGAGCGGGTGCTCGGGCGGGATCGCGTCGAGGACACCGGCCAGTTGGTCCCGGTCGGACACATCGCAGCGGACAACCGTGATCTCGGCGTCCAGTGTGGTCAGTTCGGCCGCCCCCGGCGCGTCCGGACCCTGGCGGCTGACGAGCAGGAGATGCCGGGCACCCCGCGCGACCAGGTGCCGGGCCAGCACGCGACCCAGGACGCCGGTTCCGCCGGTGATCAGCACGGTCCCGTCGAACGAGGGCGGCTCGACGGCCGGTGGCGTCGCGTGCGCGAGCCGGGGGACGAACGCCGTCCCGTTCCGCAGGGCGATCTGCGGCTCGGCCGAGGCGACCGCGGCGGCGATCGCGGCCGGGTCCGAGGTGTCGGCGTCGAGGAGGGTGAACTGGTCGGGGTGCTCGGTCTGGGCCGACCGCAGCAGACCCCACACGGCCGCGGCGGCCAGGTCCTCGACATCCGACCCCACCGGGACCGCGCCCCGGGTCAGCACAACGAGCCGGGAGTCGACCAGGCGCTCATCCGCCAACCACCGCCGCACCAGCCGCAGGACGTCCCTGGTTGCCCGGTGGGTCTCCTCGACCACGTCCTCGCCCGATGTCCTGATGGGAGCGAACACCACCGGTGGCCGGGCTTGCGCCACCGCTGCGAAGTCGCCGTCGAGCGTGACCCAGTCCGCGCTCGGCTCGGCCTGCCGCAGGGGCGACTCGGCCCAGGTGAGGTGCAACGGCGGTTGGCTGCTCACCGGGCTGTCCACGGTGATCGCTCGGGTGTGCAGCCCGCCGATGGTGACGACGGGGGAGTTGGCGTTGTCCAGGATCGTGACGCTCGTGGTCGCACCGGTGGTGACGATCGCCCTGGCCGTGACCGCCCCTACCGCGTGCAGCGCGATCTCGGTGCAGCTGAACGGAAGTCTGGCCTCGGTCGAGTCCGCCATGAGCGGGAGCAGTTGCAGTGCGGCGTCCAGCAGGGCCGGGTGCACGCTGTGGCCGCCGACCTCGGTGTCCTCGGGCAGGGCGAGGTCGGCGTAGACCTGGTCACCCAGGCGCCAGGCCGCGCGCAGCCCTTGGAACGTCGGACCGTACTCGTAGCCGCGTTCGGCAAGCCGGTCGTAGGCATCGGTGAGATCCAGCGCAGCGGCCCCCTGTGGCGGCCAGTGGGCCGGGGTGGTGACCGGCGGTGCTCCGGCGATCAACGTCGCGGACGCGTGCAGTGCCCACGGCCGGTCGTCGGTGGTAGGTCGCGAGTGGACGGTGACCGTGTGGTCGTCGCGGACCGTGACCTGTAGCTGGACCGGACCGATGAGGACGAGTGGGGCGTGCAGGGTGATCTCGTCGATCACCTGGTGCGAGCCGTGCCGGATCGCCGCGTGCAGCACCAGGTCCACGAACGCGGCCGCGGGCAGCAGCGGCGTCCCGTTCACCGCGTGGTCGGCCAGCCAGGGATGGGTTGCGGTGCCGATGTGTCCGGTGAGGACGGTCGAGGTCCCGTCGGCGAGGGTGATCGCGCCGCCCAGCAGCGGGTGCTCGGCCGCGGCGAGCCCCAGCCGCCCGGGATCGGCCGCCCCGGCCGGGGCGGTCAGCCAGTAGTTGCGGTGCTGGAATGGGTAGGTGGGAAGGTCGACGTGCCTGCCGCCGGGGAAGACGGGGAGCCAGTCGACGGGCGCGCCGTGGACGTGGGCCTCGGTGAGGGCGGTGATGAACTGGCGCAGGTCGCCTTGGTCGCGGCGCAGCGTGCCCAGGGCGGTCGCGGTGTCGATACCACCGGTCAGCACCGGGTGCGGGCTGGTCTCGACGAACAGCGAGTGCCCGGACTTGACGATGGCGTCGACGGTTGTCTGGAACCGCACGGGATTGCGCAGGTTCTGGAACCAGTAGTCGGCCGTCAGCCGGGTGGTGTCGAGCAGTTCCCCGGTGAGGGTGGAGAAGAAGGGGGTGTCTGCCCGCGTCGGCGTGATGTCGAGCGCGGCGAGCAGCGGCTCCCGCAACGGTTCCATGTGCGGGGTGTGCGACGCGTAGTCGACGGGGATGATCCGCGCCCGCACCTCGCGTGACTCGTACCAGCCGTGCAGGTGCCGCAGTTCGTCGGCGTTCCCCGCGACGACGGTGGCCGCAGGCCCGTTGATCGCGGCGAGGTGCAGGTCGTCGTACTCGGCGATGTCGTCGCGGACCCGGTCCGCCGGGAGGGCGATCGACATCATGCCGCCGCCGGTGATCGCGGTGATCGCCTGTGACCGCAGGGCGACGACCTTCGCGGAGTCGGCCAGGGTGAGCGCGCCCGCGATGTGCGCGGCGGCGATCTCGCCCTGGGAGTGGCCGATGACGGCGGCGGGTCGCACGCCGTGGCTCTCCCAGAGCCGGGCGAGCGAGATCATCATCGCCCACAGCGCCGGTTGCACCACGTCAACGCGGTCGAGGGTGGGCGCGTCGGGGGCACCGAGCAGGACGTCGACCAGCGACCAGTCGGTGTGCGGGGACAAGGCTTCGGCGCACGCGTCCAGGTGCTGGGCGAACACGGGTGATTCCCGGTAGAGGTCGACCGCCATGCGTTCCCACTGCGAACCCTGACCGGGGAACACGAACACCGGCCGTGCCTCCGCCCCCGCAACTGCCGTGACCACGTTCCCGGCGGGTCGGCCATTGGCCACCGAGGCAAGTCCCGCGCGGAATTCCGCCCACGAGCCGCCCACCACCGCGGCCCGGTACGCGAACCTGGTTCGGCTTGTCGCCAGGGCGAACCCGATATCCGACGGGTGGGTCTCCGGCAGGTCGAGCAGCCGCCGCGCCTGATCGCGCACCGCCTCGGCCGTCCGCCCGGACAGCACCCACGGCACCGCACCCCCGGCGAGCTCCCGATTGGCGAGCTCCGGAGTCGCGGGGTCTTCGGCAGGTGGCTCTTCGAGGATGACGTGGGCGTTGGTGCCGGAGATCCCGAACGAGGACACCCCGGCCCGCCGTGGTTGCCCGCCCGCCCGCCACGGGCTCGGGTCGGTAAGCAGGCCGATGGCGCCGCTCGTCCAGTCGACGTGCGGGGTGGGGGTGTCCACGTGCAGCGTCCTGGGCAGGATGCCGTGCCGCATTGCCATGATCATCTTGATCACCCCGGCGACGCCCGCGGCGGCCTGGGTGTGCCCGATGTTGGACTTGATCGAGCCGAGCCGCAGCGGCCGATCCCGGTCCCGGCCGTAGGTGTTCAGCAGCGCCTGCGCCTCGATCGGGTCGCCGAGTGTCGTGCCGGTGCCGTGCGCTTCGACCGCGTCGATGTCCGTTGTGGACAGTTGGGCGTCGGCGAGCGCCTGCTGGATGACCTTCTCCTGCGCGGGTCCGTTCGGCGCGGTGAGGCCGTTGGACGCCCCGTCCTGGTTGACCGCGCTGCCCCGGATCACGGCGAGCACCGGGTGCCCGTTGCGCCGCGCGTCCGAGAGCCGTTCCACCAGCAGCACCCCGGCGCCCTCGGCGAAGCCCGCCCCGTCGGCCGCTCCCGCGAACGACTTGCACCGGCCGTCCGGCGCCAACCCCCGCTGGCGGCTGAACTCCACGAACAGGCTCGGCGTCGGCATGACCGTCGCCCCGCCCGCCAGCGCCAGGTCGCACTCCCGCTCGCGCAGCGACCGCACCGCCAAGTGCAGCGCGACCAGCGACGAGGAGCACGCCGTGTCCACGGTCAGCGCCGGGCCTTCCAACCCGAGTGTGTAGGACACCCGACCGGACGCCACGCTGGTCGTGTTGCCGGTCAGGAAGTAGCCGTCCGTCGCCTCGGACACCCCGGGCGCGTACTGGTTGTAGATGACACCGGTGAACACCCCGGTTCGGCTGCCGCGCAACGACTCCGGCACGATCCCGGCCCGTTCCACCGCCTCCCAGGCGGTCTCCAGCAGCAGCCGCTGCTGCGGGTCGGTCGCCACCGCCTCGCGCGGGCTGATCTCGAAGAACGCCGGGTCGAACGCGCCCGCGTCGGACAGGAACCCGCCGGTCCTGGCGTAGCTGGTGCCCGGGTGGTCCGGGTCGGGGTGGTAGAGCCCGGCCGGGTCCCAGCCCCGGTCGGTCGGGAACGCGCCGATGGCGTCGGTCCCGTCGGCGACCAGCCGCCACAGGCCCTCCGGGTCGCGGACCCCGCCCGGGTAGCGGCACGCCATCGCGACGACCGCGATCGGTTCGTGCGCGGCGGACTCCACCCTGGCCAACTGCTGCCGGGTCCGGCGCAGCTCCGCGGTCGTCCACTTGAGGTAGTCGACCAGGCGGGTCTCATCCGGTTGCCTGTCATCGGTCATCGCGTCCCTCTTCCCCGGGTGCGCACGGCGAACGGGTCCCGCGCCGCGGCGGCGTGGCCGCGGCGCGAGCGCAACGGCCATCGTCGGCGCGGTGCCTAAAGGCTGTCCTAGGGCCTGCCGGCGGGCCCAGCGGGCAAGGCCGCCTTTAGCGGCTCTTTGCGGCCCGCCCCGACGATTGCCCCGTCACGCGCCGACCCGACCGCGGCGCGTTCCCAGACCTGCCGGAAGGACCGCGATGGCCGAGATCAACCTGGCCGCGGTGGGCACCGCGCTGCCGGGGCCGCCGATCGACAACGCGCGCCTCGGCGAGCTGTTCGGCAGCGGCCCGGTGTTCGCCCAGTGGATCGACTCGTTCATCGGCACCAAGACCCGCCACCTCGCCGTCGACCTGGACACCGGGGAGATCACGCACTCGCTGGCCGACCTCGGCGAGAGCGCGGGCCGCCGGGCGCTGGCCGCCGCGGGCCGGACCGCCGCCGACATCGACCTGGTCGTCCTGGGCACCGCGACCCCGGACGCGCTGATGCCCGCGACGGTCAACCTGATCGCCGACCGGCTCGGCATCGACGGCGTGCCGACCTACCAACTGCAGTCCGGTTGCAGCGGCGCTGTGCAGGCGCTGGACATCGCGCACCAGTTGATCACCACCGGCAGGCACCGCACCGCGCTGGTCCTCGGCGGCGACGTGTGCGCCAAGCACGTCGACCTGAGCGTGGACTTCGCCAAGCTGCCGCCAGAGCAGTTGATCAACACCGTGCTGTTCGGGGACGGCGCGGGCGCGGCCGTGCTGACCGGCCTGCCGGTCCCCGACCCGGTCCGGCTGCGGCGGGTGCTGGTCCGGTTCACCGGGCTCAACCGGCCGCCAGGCCAGCGGGTCGAGTGGTTCGGCCTCGGCGACCGGCACCTCGACCTGCCCGCCTTCGCCGAGGACTTCAAGGCGATCGAGGAGTCGGTGCCGGTCATGGCGGGCGAGATCCTGGACGAACTGCTCAAGGACGAGGGCTGGGTCGACACCGACGTCGACTACCTGCTGCCGCCGCAGCTCTCCGTGCGGATGACCGACGAGATCGTGCGCGGCCTCGACCTGCCCGGCGCGCGGGAGATCAGTTGCGTCGCCGACACCGGCAACGCCGCCAACGCGCTGCCGTTCTTCCAACTCGAGCGGTTGCTGCCGGACATGGGCGCCGGGACCCGGGCGGTCGCCATCGCCGTCGAGTCCAGCAAGTGGATCAAGGCCGGGCTGGTGCTCGCCAAGGGGGGTGCCCGGTGACCACGACCACCGACCCGACTGCCCGGCAGCGGTTGCTCGACCTGCACCGCGCGGGCGCGCTGGCCGCGAACTACCCCGCGGTCCGGCGGTTGCTGGCCGAGGTCGACGCCGAGGACCTGGCGCGGTGCGGCCAACTGCTGGCCCGGCTCGACCCGGCCGACGTGCTCGTCGCTCACCCGGAGCAGCCGGTGCTGACCGTCGCCATCACCGGCCACGGCACGGTCGAGCCGCTGGTCCCGCCGCTCACCGCCGAACTGGCCCGGCACGGCCTGCTGCTGCGCCCGCACGTCGCCGACTTCGACAGCTACGTCTTCGACCTGTCCGACCCGGACAGCGCGCTCTACCGGGCCGAACCCGACATCGTGCTCTGCCTGCTCGACCCGCGGGTCGTGTTCGACGAGGTCCCCACCCCGTGGGGACCCGACGACGTCGAACGGGTCTTCGCCGAGAAGCTCGCCCTGATCGAGGGCCTGCTGACCCGGTTCACCGCCACCACCTCCGCGACCCTGGTGCTCAACACGGTCCCGCTGCCCCGCGACCGCGGCGCGCAACTGCTCGACTACCGCTCCCGCGGCAGGCTCGGTGTCGTCTGGCGCGAGGCCAACGCCCGGTTGCTGACCCTGGCCCAGCAGCGGTCGAACCTGGTGGTGATCGACCTCGACCCGCTGATCGCCGAGGGCCCGGCGGCAGTCGACCCCCGGCTCAGCGTCTACGCCGGGGCCCACCTGTCCGCCGAGCTGCTGACCGGCTACGCCAGGGAAGTCGGTCACCTGGCCCGCCAGCTCACCGGTCGCACCAAGAAGGTCCTGGCCCTCGACCTCGACGGCACCCTCTGGGGTGGGATCCTCGCCGAGGACGGCGCGGACGGGATCACCGTCGCCGGTGGGTACGCAGGCGCCGCCTTCGCCGCGTTCCGCGAGCTGGTCAAGCAGATCGGCTCCCAGGGCGTGTTGCTCGCCGTGGTCAGCAAGAACGACGCCGAACCGGTCAGCGCGGTCCTGCGCGAGCACCCCGACCTCGGTCTCACCGAGGACGACTTCGTGCGGGTCGTCGCGAACTGGCTGCCCAAGTCCGACAACCTCCGCGCCCTCGCCGACGCGCTCAACCTCGGCGTCGACAGCTTCGTGTTCGTCGACGACAGCACCTTCGAATGCGGTCTGGTGCGGCACGAACTGCCCGAGGTCGCCGTCGTCCAGGTCGGTACCGACCCGGCGACGCACCTCGGTGCCCTGCTGCGGGACGGCTGGTTCGACACCCGCGCGCTGACCGCCACCGACCGCATCCGGGCCGCGACCTACCGCGCCGAGTTGGCCCGCAGGGACTTGCTGGACAGCTTCGCCACACTCGACGACTACCTGCGGCAACTCGACCTGGAAGTGCGCTTCGCGGCGGCGACGGACGCCGAGGTACCGCGGGTGTCGCAGATGAGCCTGCGCACCAACCAGTTCAACCTGACCACCCAGCGGTGGCAGGAGAACGACGTCCGCGCGGCCCTGGCCGACCCCGCCCGACAGGTGCTGACCATCCGGGTCCGCGACCGGTTCGGCGACAGCGGAATCGTCGGCGTGGTCAGCTACCGCCGAGACGGCGCCGTCGGCCACATCGACAACTTCGTGCTGAGCTGCCGGGTGTTCTCCCGCGGCGTCGAACAGGCATGTCTCTCGGCGCTGCTCGGCCACGCCCGGGAGTCCGGCGTCGAGGCCGTGCAGGGTGTGTACCGGCCCACCGCGAAGAACCACGGCGTCCGCGAGTTCTACCCCCGGCACGGGTTCGAACCGGTCGACGGCCCCGACCCCACCTACCGGCACGACCTCACCCGGATCGCTCCGCCGCCGGACCACGTGCGCCTCGTCCTGGGCGACCCCGTCGACCCGGCCCGCGCTGAAGGGACCCCCGCATGACCGCCGACGAGTTCGTCGACCTGGTGCGCGACGAGTTGGGCCTGGACATCTCCGCCGAGCACCTGGACCGGGGGTTCGACCAGGTCCCCGGCTGGAACTCGATCAACTCGCTGCGGCTGCTCGCGCTGCTGGAGCGGGCGGTCGGCAAGCCGCTGTCGGTGCCGGACCTGCTCTCGGCACCCACCCTCGGCTCGGTGTACGCGCTGGCGGCGGGCGGATGAGCGTCGCGCCGGTCGCCCGGGAACGCAGGCACACCCTCGGTTTCCTCGGCTACGCCCGGTCGTTCGCGCCGGTCTTCCTGGACACCGAGGTCGACATGACCGCCGTCCGCGACCACCGGGACCGCCGGGGCGGGGACACCCGCTACTCGTGGACCACCTACCTGCTGCACGCCGCCGCGCGGGTGCTCGCCGAACACCCCGAGGCCAACTCCGCCATCCGGGGCGGGATCCGGCCCAAGGTCGCCAGGTACGACGCGGTGCACGTCAAGCTGGCCCTGGACAAGCGGCTCGCGGGCCACCGGGTCGTGCTGTCCGCGGTGCTGCCGGACGTGCACACCGCCGGACTAGACGAGATCCAGCGGTCGCTGGCGCACTACCGCGACGGCGACCCGGAGACGATGCCCGAGTTCGCCCGGACCCGGGCGCTGCACCGGCTGCCCCGGCCGCTGGGCGCGCTCGCGTTCAAGGCTGTCTCCCGGTCGTTGCGGGCCCGCGGCCGCACCATGGGCACGCTCGCCGTCAGCTCGCTGGGCCACGCCGCCGTCGACGGGTTCCACTCGGTGGGCGGCACCACGATCACCCTGGGCGTCGGCCGGGTCGTCGAGCGGCCGGTGGTCCGCGACGGCCGGGTCGGCGTCGCGCCGGTGCTGCGGCTCAACCTCGCCTTCGACCACCGCGTGATCGACGGCGCCGAGGCCGCCGACGTGCTCACCGCCATCCGCGACCGGCTGGAGCGCTTCACCGCTGCCGACGGCGAGCCGGAGGTGACCGGGTGAGCAACGACGTTGACGAGCTCAAGCAGTTCGCCTGGCTGCACGCCAAGGCCCAAGGCCTGACCGGCGCCCGCACCGTCCTGGACCGCATCCGCACCGACGACGGCGACGCGCCGGGGGCGTGGACCGGGGAGTGGTCCCGGGCGGCCGACCGGCTGCGCGACCGGGGCGAGACCCTGGCGGCGGTCGGGCACTACACCATGGCCCGTTTCCCCTACGTCGACGGCGAGGCCCGCGCTCAAGCCCAGCGCGACTGCGCGGACTCGTTCGCCGAATGGGCTGCCCCCCGGTCGGTCGAGCGCCTCGACCTCGACGTCGATGGCGCGCGGGTCCGGTGCTGGACCACCGGTCTGTCCGCCCGGCACCGCCGACCGGTCCTGCTGATGTGCGGCGGGATCGTGAGCGTCAAGGAGCAGTGGGGCCCGGCGTTGCCCGCGATCGCCCGCCTCGGTCTGGCCGGGGTCGTCCTGGAGATGCCCGGCGTCGGCGAGAACCCGCTGCGCTACGACGGCGACAGCGCGCGGCTGTTCAGCGCCGTCCTCGACGCCGTCGCCGACCGGGTCGACCCCACCGCGTGCTACCTGCTGGCGTTCAGCTTCAGCGGCCACCTGGCCCTGCGCGCCGCCCTGCGGGACCACCGGATCCGCGGGGTCGTCACCGCGGGCGCCCCCGTCCGGCAGTTCTTCACCGACGCCGGGTGGCGGGCCGCGCTGCCCAGGGTCACCGTCGACACGCTGGCCCACCTGACCGGCTCCCCGGCCGACGGGCTCGGCGAGCTGATGGCGCCGTGGGCGTTGACCGACGACGACCTCGCCGCGCTGGACATCCCGGTCGGCTACGCGGCGAGCGACCGCGACGAGATCATCCCGCCGGGCGACCCGGAACTGGTCCGCACCGGGATCCGTGCGGTCCACCTGGTGCGCGCCGACGACGTGCACGGCTCGCCGCGGCACATCGCGCAAACCCGGCTCTGGGCGGTGCACACCGTCCTGCGGATGCGCGGTGGCCGTCCGGTGCACCGCGCGCTCGTCGGCGCCGCGCTGCGGGCGGCCCGGCTGCGATCCCGGATCGGGTCCCCCCGGCGGGAGTCCCAACGAACAGAGGTGGTGGCGGGTTGAACAAGCGAACACTGGTCGAGGGCATCATCACGCACGCGGCGGCGATCGAGAAGATCGTGCTCGAGCTCGCTCCGGACGCGCCGATCCCGACGTGTCCGGAGTGGACGCTGACCGGTCTGGTCGGGCACCTCGGTCGGATCAACGACGCCGCGCTCAAGAGCCTGGACGCCGACCCGGCGGGCACCTGGCCGCCGTTCGTGCAACCGCCGCAGGACTGGGAGTCGGCGTTCGCGTGGTGGCAGCAGCGCGGCAGCGAGTTCCTGGAGCGGTTGCCCGACCTGGACCCGGCCGCCCCGTCCTGGGTCTTCTCGCCCGGCGCCCCGCGCACCGTCGAGTTCTGGCTGGGCATCATGGCCCACGAGATGGCCCTGCACCGGCTGGACGCCGAGTACGCCCTGCGCGGCGCCGACCAGCCCGACCTGCTCACCTTCGGCTACCAGCCCGACTTCGCCGCCGACGGGGTGCACCGCTTCCTCACCGCGATGATCCCGTCGTTCGTCTCGCACCGGGAGCCGATCGCGGTCACCGGCACGGTGCTGGTGCACGCCCGGGACGTCGACCGGTTCTGGCTGATGCGACTGGTCCCCGACCGCATCCCCGAGGTGACGGTGCCGGACAGCCCCGTCGACGCGGACGTGGTGCTCGCGGGCTCCGCGGAGGGCGTGTACCGCGCGCTGTGGGGCCGCCCGACGACCGCCACCACCACCGGCGACGCCGCCCTGCTCTACGGCGTCCGCGCGCCGTGACCAGCGCCGACCATCCAGGACGGAAAGCGAGAACACCATGACCCTCTCCCGCCGTTCGCTGCTGCGAGCGAGTGCCGGTGCCGCCATCGCCACGGCGGCCACGGCTGCCGCGGGCCCGGTGTGGCCCAGCGCGTGGGAACAGTTGCGGCGCAACCTGCAGGGCACCCTGGTCCTGCCCGGCAGCGCCGACTACCCGCAGGCCAAGCAACTGCACTTCGCCGAGTTCGACGCGGTCAACCCGTCCGCGATCGCCTACTGCGCGTCCGCGCGCGACGTGGTGACCAGCGTGTGCTTCGCGCAGGACCACGGCATCCGGGTGACCGCCCGCTCCGGCGGCCACAGCCCCGCTGGCTACTCCCTCACCGACGGCGGCCTGGTCGTCGACCTGTCCCGGCTGCGCTCGGTCACCAGCGGCCCGTCCTCGGTCGTGATCGGGCCGGGCGTGCAGCAGGTCGACGCGCTCAACGCGCTGTGGCCGCAGGGCCTGGGCATCGTCGGTGGCCTGTGCCCCACGGTCGGGGCGGGCGGCTTCATCCAGGGCGGCGGCATCGGCATGCTCACCCGCAAGCACGGCCTGGGCTGCGACCACCTCCTCGGCGCCGACGTCGTCCTCGCCGACGGCCGCCTGGTGCACACCAGCGCCGCCCGGGAACCCGACCTGTTCTGGGCCCTGCGCGGCGGTGGTGGCGGCAACTTCGGCATCGTCACCGCGTTCGAGGTCACCCCGGTCCCGGTCAACCGGATGATCAACTTCAGCACGTCCTGGGCCTGGGCGGACGCCGCCGACGTCATCCGCGGCTGGCAGCAGTGGGCCGTCGACGCCCCGCTCGAACTGGGCTCCGGCATGGTCGTCCAACTCACCGACGCCGCGCCCGGCGCCGTCCCGGTCGTCCTCGTCTTCGGCGCCTGGAGCGGCTCGCCCGCGGCGCTGGAGACCGCGCTCGACGACCTGGCGTCGCGCGTCGGGCACGCCCCCACCAGCCGCACCGCCCAGGACCTGACCTACCGCGACGCGATGATGCAGCGCTACAACTGCTCGGAGCGCACGGTCGACCAGTGCCACCGGGTCGGCACCACCCCGGTCGCCCAACTGCCCCGCGCCGACTTCACCATCGAGCGGAGCAGGCTCTTCGGCGCGGCCATGTCCACCACGGCCGTCGACGAACTGCTCACCGCGTTCGACGCCGACCGCAGGGCGGGTCACCTGCGCGCCATCCACGGCGCGGGTCTCTTCGGCGGCACGGCCAACACCGTCGCCCCCGACGCCACCGCCTTCGTGCACCGGGACGCCCAGTTCAGCATGGCCGTGTCCACCAGCCTGGCGGGCAGCGCCCCCGCGGCGCAGGAGCGGTCGGCGGCACTGGCCTGGGCGGCGACCGGGTTCGGCGCGCTCAGCCGCTACTCCACCTCGACCTACCAGAACTTCATCGACCCCTACCTCGACGGCTGGCAGACCTCCTACTACGGCGCCAACTACGCCAGGCTCGTCGACGTCAAACACCAGTACGACCCGAACCGCTTCTTCACCTTCCCACAGGCGATCGGCTGAACGCTCACCAACCGTGTTCGGGTGAGTCTGCGGTCCGGGCGGCAATCAATCCACAAAGGATGGATCGGCGCTGCCGGACAACCGAACCGGGACCAACTCTACGGCGCCTTCGCCGACAGTTGGACCCAACCACCCCCCACCCCCACCCCCTACACCCTCCTCATCGACCCCACCGGCAAATCCACCGCCACCCTCCGCCTCCGCGCCGCCTGAGATCCGCGGCGGATCTCGCAGTGCCGGACCGAGTCGGAGCACGGGGACTGCCCGCGTTGGGCTGAGGTGTCCGCCCTTCGCGCGATCGGCGGCATTTGGTCTAGACCCTTCCTCCTCGGTCGTCTCGCGATCGTGCCGGGAAGTGTTCTCGCGCGTTCACGCCGTATGTCCTCTGGCGGACAATGGCTCAACCATTTGCTGAAGTTGTCCGACGGAAAACGGGAATCTGCCTGGATTACCGCGTCTGACGCGGCAGGTGTGCGGCCATTCGCGAGCTGGGACGGGTCTTGGTGAAGTCGATCACTTCCGCGCCGTGGTACGGGCGAAGTCGTTCTGAAAACTCGTGATCTTCGCCCGAACTTCTCTCCCGACGGTTGTGCCACGATCGACCGGGAAAGGGACCTCGGCATCGGAGAAATCGGGGAGATCTCATGCCACACAAGGGAATCGCGCTTGTCGGCGCGGCCATCGCATTGGTGGCCCTGGCACCCGCGGCGCAAGCCGCCATACCGACACCTGTGGTGGTCAGCGTTGTCGCGCACCAGGACGACGACATCCTGTTCATCGATCCGGACCTGCGGAACACGATCCACGCGGGCCGGGCGGTCACCAACATCTTCGTCACCGCGGGCGAGGCCTGGTTGGCGCCGGGCGCCCCGGGCCCCCTGCCGGACGCGTCGGGGTGCCGGGCCGATCTGGTCCGTGAGGCCTACGCGTACTGCCGCCAGCGCGGCGCGATGGCCGCGTGGGCGAACATGGCGGGAGTGGCCGACACCTGGTCCGCCGATCGCGTCACCATTTCCACCACCGCGGGCAACGTCCGGGTGGAGCGCCGAACGCTGGCGGCGCGCCCCAACGTGCAGCTCATGTTCCTCAACCTGCCGGAGAACGCCGACAGCAATTCCGACGTCGCGGGTCCGGACGGCGCGAGCCTGGTGCACCTGTGGCAGAACGACCGCACCGCCAACACGTTGGTGCCGTGGGGAAACACGAACCAGCGCTACACCTATGACCACGCGCGGTTGACGCAGGTGCTCGCCGGGTTGTTCACCCGGTTGCAGGCCACCGTGATCCGCACGCAGGACCCCCACCCCGATCCGCGCTACCAAGGCGATCACAACGACCACGTGATGACCGCGCGGTTCGCGACCGAGGCGGCGGGCGTCTACAGCGCGACCCGGTCGTCCGTGCAGCTTTACCACTACCGGGACTACAACATCGCGGACGCGCAGCAGAACCTGCCCGGTTCCGCCAGCACTGACAAGGGTGCCACGTTCTCCGCTTACGCCGCCTGGGACGGCTTCGCGGACCCGACACCCACGGGTGACTACCTGTCGTGGACCCAGCGGCTCTACCACCGCGACCCAACTGGAACCACCTGGGTCGGGCAGAACAACGACGGCCGGTTGCAGGCGTTCGCGGTGGAGAGCGGCAAACTGGTCACCTGGTACCAGCGCGCGGGCGGCGCGATCAACACCGGCGAGGTGCTGACGACGCCGTGGCCGCTGTCGCCCGGGGTGACCGTCGGCCGCAACGCCGACCGGCGCCTGCAGGTGTTCGCCCGCCGAGCCGACACCAACGAGATCGTCTCCACCTGGCAGACCGCCGTCGACGGGAACTTCGCCACCACCTGGGTGTCGCTGGGCAACCCCAACACCGGTTCGGACGACGCGTTCCAGGTCGGTGCCCCGGTTGTCGCGCTCGGGTCCGACGGTCTACTGCGGGTCGCGGTGAAGAACGCAGGCGGCGGGGTCAGCGTGAACACCCAGCAGGCGCCGAACTCCGGCTTCGGTACCACCTGGGACGACATCCACGGCACGGGCGCGCAGGACCCGATCGCAGTGGAGGTCGACCGCGAGGGCGGCGTGAACGTGTTCGCCTACGCCATCGAGAACGGCGTCGGCCACATCCGACACTGGTACGCCCCCTACGACGCGGGCACCCACACGACGGGTGCCTTCACCCAGCAGCCCTACCTGGCGGGCTATGAACCAGCAGGCCCGCCCACCGCGGTGCACAACGAGGACGGCCGCCTCGACGTCTTCTACCGCCTGGCCACCAACTCGACCGACGCGTTCGCGGGCCTGGTCGGCCACACCTGGCAACACCCGGACAACACCTGGACCACCTCCGGCGAGGAAATCGGCGGCCAGGGCGGCGTCGGCGAGGTCGCCGCGGCCGATGCCCCGGGCACCTGGTCGGACTCAACACCAATCGCTGACTCCCGCATCCTCGTGTTCACCACCAATGGAACCGGCGGCCTCAGCACCACTCGCCAATCCGACCCCAACGGCGGATACCCGGGAACCTGGACTGACCTCGCAGGCGTACACGTAGGCCAACCCGCGTCCGGAGTAGACCGCCAAGGCTGCGTGTTCTCCTTCGCCCTGACCGACTCCGGCTCCCTGGTAGTCCGCAACCAAACAACCTGCTCTGGCGACCAGCCCCTATCGCGAGTCCGCGAGATCGCGGGCCCCTGACCCACAGCAACCCGCGACCTCTCGCAGCCCTCGGAACCTCTGGGGGCTGCGAGAGGTCGTTGCGCCAGAACGTCAAACCTCGGTCGTTGGTGCCCTGGTCAGGGCGCTGCGCACGATGAGGGCGGTGGCGGCGTTCGTGGCCAGGAGCGCGGCCGCTTGGTGTTCGTCAACCACTGGAGACGTAGGGCGCTCCAGGTGTGGTCCAGCGGGGGTCCAGCGGGGGAGGGGATGCTGGGACGGCACGTGTCCCTGGAAGCGAGAGGAGTGCAGATGGACAGCCGCGAGGTGTGGGTGGCGCCGGAGTTTGACGACTACGACACGCCGATGGAGATTACCGCGTACGTCGCTCGGCAGGACTAGGCGGTGGTCCGGACGGACGTCCCGCCGACCGAGTTGTTGTCGGGTGAGGAGTTCTTGGGGCGGTTGCGGGCTTTGGAGGACCGGTATTGGGGTTCGCACCCGTTTCACCTGCGCATGCATGCCGGGGAGTTGAGCCGGGATGAGTTGCGGTTGTGGGCGGCGAACCGCTGGTACTACCAGAGTGTGTTGCCGCGCAAGGACGCCGCGATCGTCGGCAACTGCCCGTTGCCCGAGGTGCGCCGGTTGTGGGTGGAGCGGATTCGCTACCACGACGGGGCGGTCGACGGTGAGGGTGGTCGGGAGGATTGGCTGCGGTTGTGTGACGCGTTGGGCCTGGACCGGGCCGAGGTGCTCGATGAGCGGCACGTCGTCCCCGGGGTCAGGTTCGCGGTGGACGCCTATGTGCGGTTCGCGCAGACGCGGCCGTGGGTGATCGGGGTGGCGTCCGGGCTGACCGAGATGTTCTCCGGGCATTTGATGCGCCGCCGGGTGACTGACGTGTTGGCGCACTACCGGTGGATCCGTCCCGCGGATCTCGCCTACTTCACCACCCGGGTCGACGCGGTGTCCGGTGAGGGGAAGGAAGCGGTCGACCTGGTGGTGGCGCATTGCCGCACCAGGGCCGAGCAGGACGCCGCCGTGGCCGCCTTGGCCTTCAAGTGCGATGTGCTGTGGTCGATGTTGACCGCCATCGACGGTACGGCGCCTCGGTGACCGGGTGGGCGCCGCGGCTGCGGCGGGGCGCGCGACTGGGGTTCGATCCTGTCCGGCGAACCCCAGTCGTGCTCTTCCCGGAGGGGGTGCTGGTGTTGAACTCGACCGCCGAGGCGGTGCTGCGGTCCTGCGACGGCGCGGCGACGGTGCCGGAGATCGTGTCGGTGCTGGAGCGGCGGTACGCGGGGGTGCGGGCCGAGGACGTGCTGACCGTGCTGCGCGGGTTCGCCGCGCGTGGCGTGATCCAACCGGAGGAGCAGGCGTGACCCAGCCGCCGCTCGGTCTGCTGGCCGAGCTGACCCACCGCTGCCCGCTGCACTGCCCGTACTGCTCGAACCCCGTGGAGCTGGTGGTGCGGGACCGCGAGTTGACCACCGACCAGTGGCGTTCGGTGTTGACCCAGGCCCGGGAGCTCGGGGTGCTGCAGGTCCACCTGTCCGGCGGGGAACCGTTGGCGCGTCGGGACTTGCCGGAGCTGGTGAGCCACGCGTCGAGCCTCGGCTGTTACGTCAACCTGGTGACCAGCGGGCTGGGGTTGACCGAGGAGCGGATGGCCGACCTGGCGGCGCGCGGCATCGAGCACGTGCAGTTGTCCGTGCAGGCCGCCGATCCCGCCCGCGCCGACCTCATCGCCGGGACCAGGGCCGCCAAGCACAAGCGCGCGGCCGCCAACGCGGTGCGCGCGGCGGGGCTGCCGTTGACGGTCAACGCCGTGCTGCACCGGGGCAACCACGACCAAGTGGGTGCGATCATCGACCTGGCGGAGGAACTGGGCGCCGACCGCTTGGAGTTGGCCAACACCCAGTTCTACGGTTGGGCGTTGCGCAACCGGGCGGCGTTGATGCCGACGAAGGCGCAGTTGGCGGCGGCGGAACCGATCGTGCGGGCGGCCAGGCGGCGGCTGGCCGGGCGGCTGGAGGTGATCTACGTGTTGGCCGACTACCAGGAGAGCTACCCGAAGCCGTGCATGCACGGGTGGGGTGCCCGGCAGTTGACCGTGGCCCCGGACGGCGCGGTGCTGCCGTGCCCGTCGGCGACGGTGATCAACACGCTGGAGTTCGAGAACGCGACCCGGCGGCCGCTGGCGGAGATCTGGTACGAGTCGCCGTCGTTCAACGCCTTCCGCGGTGAGGACTGGATGCGCGAGCCGTGCCGCTCGTGTGAGCGCCGCTCGGTCGACTTCGGCGGGTGCCGCTGCCAGGCGTTCATGTTGACCGGCGCCGCGGAGAACGCCGACCCGGTGTGCGCGTTGTCCCCGCACCACGGCCTGGTCGAGGACGCCGTGCAGCCGGTCGCGGAGCTGCCGTTCGTGATGCGCGGATGAGGGTCGTCGTCCTGGGTACGGCCGCGGGCGGTGGTCTGCCCCAGTGGAACTGTGCGTGCGAGTTGTGCGAACGCTGCCGCGAGGGCGATCCGGCCGTCTTACCCCGGCTGCAGGACTGCGTGGCGCTGACCGCCACCGGCCGCGACTGGTACCTGCTCAACGCCTCCCCGGACCTGCGGGCCCAGATCGTCGCCACCCCGGAGCTCACGCCCGGCCCGGGGCGCCGCGAGACGCCCGTGCGCGGCGTTCTGCTGACCGACGCCGAACTCGACCACACGCTCGGTCTCACGCTGTTGCGCGAGGGCGAGTTGACGGTGTGGGCGTCGGAACCGGTGCTCGCCGCGGCGGCGGTCCGTCCCATTTTGTCGTATTACCAGGATTGGTCGTGGCTACCCGCGGACTCGGCGTTCACACTCGACGACGGGCGATTGGAATGCGCGGTGTTCCCATTGTCCGGGAAACGACCACGATACGCGCGGGAGGCGGCGGAGTCGAACGACTGGGTGGTTGCATATCGAATCACAGATGTGGCGACCGGCGGTTCCCTGGTATACGCACCATGTTTGGCCGGGTGGGCACCAGGATTCGACGAGTTCACCGCGGGCGCGTCCTGCGCGCTGATCGACGGCACTTTCCACGCCGCCGACGAGATGTCGAGCAGTACCGGCCGCGCTGACCAGCGGGTCATGGGCCACCTGCCCATCGTGGAATCGCTGCCGCTGCTCACCGGCAGCTCGACGAAGTGGTTTTACACACACCTGAACAACACGAACCCGGTGGCGGCGCGCGGTTCCGCCGAACGCGACCGGGTCGAGGCCGCAGGCGCGGCAATCGCCGAGGACGGCACCCGGATCGACCTTTGATCCGGATTCCGTGGTGTTTTCCCGGGGTGCCGCGGCCCACGTGATCACTCGAATGGATGGCAGGGTCGGCAGAGGCTTGCCTTTTCCCGGTGTGAACCGATTGACTCCCGGGGTCGGGAAGGTTTCACCGGCCGGGCGACAACCGTGGTATTCACACACTCGGTATTCACACACTCCGGTATGTGTGGACCGGGCTGTGCGAACGCGTGAACTGCCGTGCGTCGTCCGGGCCCTGCTGCCGCGTCACCTCCCAGGTCGGGTTCCCAACGCCACCAGGGGTAGGTCATGCACATCACCGTGCTCGGTCCGCTCACCGCCGTCGCCGGGCAGCACACGGCGGCGCCCAGCGCCACCAAGCCGAAGCGGATCCTCGCGTTGCTGGCCCTGCGCGCGAACACCGTGGTCAGCACCGCGCGGTTGATCGATGAGCTCTGGGGCGCGCGCCCGCCCGCGAGCGCGGTGGTGACGCTGCAGACGTACGTGCTCCGGCTGCGCCGCCTGCTCACCCCGCTGCTGGACATCCCGGTGCGGTCGGTGCTCACCACCGAGTCCGGCGGTTACGCGCTGCGCCTGTGCCCCCAGCAGTTGGACCTCACCGTGTTCCGGCAGCACGCCGCCGACGGGGCCGACGCGCTCGCGGCGGGCGACCCGGAGCGGGCCGCGACCCTGCTGCGCGACGCCTTGTCCCTGTGGCGCGGGCCTGCGCTGGCCGACGTGCGGCCGGGCAGGCTGCTCGACGTGCACGTCACCCGGCTGGAACAAGAGCGGCTCAGCGCGCTCGAACAGCGCATCGAGGCCGACCTGCGGCTCGGGCGGCATCTCAGCGTCCTTGGCGAGTTGGCGGAGCTGTCCCAGGAACACCCCCTGCACGAGAACCTGCACGCCCTGTACATGGTGGCGTTGCACCGCGCGGGCCGCCGCTACCAGGCGCTGAAGGTGTTCCAACAACTACGGCGCTCCCTCGCCGACGAGTTGGGCCTGTCGCCGACGGGCTGGGTCGAACGCGTACACCAAGCCGTCCTGTGCTCGGACGAGTTGCGTTGCCTCGACGAGTTGGGTCTACCGGGTCAGGTCACCGGTACGCGCCCGTGAGGCTCTTAGACTTGGTCTCCAGTCAAGCGACAGGGAGACGTCGATGGGGTCGTTCGATGTGCCGTTGGACGACGAACGCACTCAGCTCGACGCGTTCGTCGAGGAGTACCGCGGCGCTGTCGAGGCGGTGCTCGACGGTCTCACCGAGGAGCAGGCCCGCCGCAGGCTCGTCGCGTCGGCGACGACGTTGCTCGGGCTGCTCAAACACGTCACGTGGATGCAGCGGGTGTGGTTCGAGGAGTGCGTCGGCGGCACGTCCCGCCAGGAGCTCGGCCTGGTGGGGAGCCCGGACGAGTCCTTCCGGCTCGCGGCCGACGACACTGTCGCCTCGGTCACCGCGGCCCACCGGCAAGCCTGCGCCACCGCCCGCACGGCGGTCGCGGCCCTGCCACTCGATGCCGTCGTGACCGGCCACCGGTCCGGGCCGCGCACGCTTCGCTGGGTGTACCTGCAGGTGTTGCGGGAGTTGGCCCACCATTGCGGACACGCCGACATCCTGCGCGAACAGGTACTCGTGGAGAATGACTCTTAGCGCACCACGACGGTGTGGTCGGTTCGCAGGACCAGCTCGCCGATGACCGTGGCGCCGGGGATCTCCCCGGCGAGTAAGAGGCCACCGGACGTCTGGGCGTCGGCGAGCAGCAGCGAGTCGGCGCCCAGGGACACGTGCGGTGCCACCCAGTCCAAATTCCGCTTGGTACCGCCGCTGACATACCCATCGCGCAGTGCTTCCCGTGCTCCGTCGAGGTAAGGGACGGCGGCAGCGTCAACGATCGCTGTGACCCCGCTCGCGCGCGCCAACTTGTGCAGGTGGCCGAGCAAGCCAAACCCGGTGACATCGGTGGCGCAGGTGACGCCCGCCGCCACGGCCGCCACAGAGGCGTCCCGGTTCAGCGTGGCCATCACCTCGATGGCCTCCTGGAAGACCTCGCCGGTTGTCTTATGCCGGTTGTTGAGCACGCCCAGACCGAGCGGTTTGGTCAACGACAGCGGTAGACCTACCTGGCCAGTGGAGTTCCGCATGACTCTTGCCGGATCGACCACACCGGTCACGGCGAGCCCGTACTTCGGCTCCGGGTCGTCCACGCTGTGCCCACCACCGATGTGACACCCCGCCCCGGCCGTGACGTCCGCGCCGCCGCGCAGCACCTCGGCGGCCACCTCCATCGGCAGGACATCCCGTGGCCAGCCCAGCAGGTTCAGGGCGACCACGGGGGTGCCGCCCATGGCGTAGACGTCGGACAGCGCGTTCGCGGCGGCGATCCGACCCCAGTCGTGCGGGTCGTCGACCACCGGGGTGAAGAAGTCCGTGGTGGCGACCAGCGCGAGGTCGGGCCGCAGCCGCACGACCGCCGCGTCGTCTCCGGTCGCCAGGCCGACGAGCAGTTCGCCGTGCGCGTCCCGGGGGGTGGTGGTCAGGCCGGACACCACTCGTTCGAGTTCGCCCGGCGGGATCTTGCAGGCACAACCGCCACCGTGTGCAAACTGCGTCAACCGATAAGACACGCCCGGTAGTGTGGCACGTTCGGTCCGTTATCAGCGCTGTGTCATGATCTGCGGCGTGTCCCGGGGAGGCGTCTCCGGCCTGGTGGCCGGCTCGGTCTTCAACACCGACGAGCGACAGGACCTGCCGCTGGCGGGTTCGATTCCCGTCCGCCTCCGCCGGACCCGGCGATGAGCGACCCGCGCAGGCAGGTGCCGCGCACCGACGCCCTGCTCGCCGAACTCGCCGACGAGGTGGGCCTGCACGGTCAACGGGCCGTGAAGACCGCGATCCACTCGGCGCAGCAGCAGGTCCGCGCAGGCGCCATCCCGCCCGCGCGGGCGGCCGCCGAGGCCAGGGCCGCGTTGCGCGCCGGACCGCGGCCGGTGATCAACGCGACCGGCGTCCTCGTCCACACCAACCTCGGCCGGGCCCCGCTGTCCGGTCCGGCCCGGGAAGCGCTGCGGCTGGCCGCGGGCACGACCGACGTCGAGTTCGACCTCGCTACCGGCACTCGCCGCCGCCGCGGTCAGGACACCCTGGACGCGTTGCGCGCCGCCGTGCCCGACGCGGGTGACGTGCACGTGGTCAACAACAACGCCGCCGCCCTGCTGCTGTGCGCGGTCGCCATCGCGGGCAGCCGGGACATCGTGATCAGCCGCGGCGAGCTGGTCGAGATCGGCGACGGCTTTCGCATACCGGACCTGCTTACCTCGGCGGGCGCGCGGCTGCGCGGGGTCGGCACCACCAACCGCACCACCGTGCGCGACTACGCCGACGCCATCACCGGTGACACCGGCTTCGTGCTCAAGGTCCACCCCTCCAACTTCCAGGTCACCGGGTTCGCCTCGACCCCGTCCGTCGCGGAACTGGCCGCGTTGCGCGCGCCGCTCGTCGTGGACATCGGATCTGGCCTGCTGAGTCCGCACCCCGCGCTGCCGGACGAGCCGGACGCGCGAACCGTGCTGCGTGATGGCGCGACCTTGGTGACCGCGAGCGGCGACAAGCTCCTTGGCGGACCGCAGGCCGGGTTGCTCTTAGGGGACGCTCGACTGGTCGAGCGACTGCGGCGGCACCCGATCGCGCGGGCACTACGGGTCGACAAGCTGACGTTGGCTGCGCTGGGCGCCACACTGCGGGGACGGTCGCCGGTCGTAGACGCTCTGGAAGCCGACACGGCCGACCTCACTCGACGGGCCCAAGAGATCGCGGTAGCCCTGTCAGGGCTCGGTGTCGATGCTGAAGCCGTGTCGTCTATGGCCGTAGTTGGTGGGGGAGGGGCGCCGGGCGTCGAGTTGCCGAGCGCTGCGGTGAGCCTGCCCGAGCGGTACGCGGTCGCCTTGCGCCTACGGGCTGTTGTGGGTCGGGTGGAGCACGGTCGCTGTCTGCTCGACCTGCGTACCGTGCCCGCAGACGACGACTCCGCGCTCATAGAGGCCGTGTCGCAGTGCACGTGATAGCCACCGCCGGCCACGTCGACCACGGCAAGTCCACTCTCGTCCGCCGCCTCACCGGGATGGAGCCCGACCGCTGGGCCGAGGAACAACGACGCGGCCTGACCATCGACGTCGGATTCGCCTGGACGACGTTCCCCCGCGTCGGCGAGATCGCCTTCGTCGATGTCCCCGGCCACGAACGGTTCGTGCCCAACATGCTCGCCGGGGTCGGCCCGGTCCCGGCGGTCCTGTTCGTGGTCGCCGCCGACGCCGAGTGGATGCCGCAGGCCGAGGAACACCTCACGGCCTTGGACGCGCTCGGCGTCAGGCACGGGCTGTTGGTGGTCACCCGTGCCGATCTCGCCGACCCCGCCGCCATCCGACAGACCGCCTCAGCGCGCATCTCCCGAACCTCGCTGGGTGCCATACCGTCCGTCGTCGGTATGGACGGGCTCCAGAGGGCCATAGAGGACCTCGTGGAACGGATGCCCGCGCCGGACGTCGACGGTGATGTGCGGCTGTGGGTGGACCGCTCGTTCACCGTTGCCGGAGCGGGCACAGTCGTCACGGGCACCTTGCAAGCAGGCACACTGCGTCCAGGAGACGAGTTGCTGCTGCGCGGCCGACCTGTGCGGGTGCGCGCACTTCACGCGTTAGGCCAATCGAAATCCTCCGTGTCCGCCGTCGCGCGGGTGGCCGTGAACCTGCGGGGCGTGCCGCGAACAGACATCGAACGCGGCGACGCGTTGCTCACCCCGGACGCCTGGTGGGACGCGCGAGTCGTTGACGTCACCGCCGCTGACTTGCCCCGGCAGCTAGTCGTGCACATAGGCTCGGCGGCCGTACCGGCCCGCGCACACGGTATTCCCAACGGTAGCCGGTTGTTCCTCTCGCGCCTCTTACCTTTGCGAGTAGGCGATCGCGTATTGCTCCGCAACCCCGGCACCCACGAGCTCGTCGGCGGCACGGTCACCGACCTCGACCGGTTGAGCAAGTCGCCGTTCTTCCTGCGTGCACAACAGAAGGCCCTGGGCCGACAGGGCAAACTGATCGCGGGGGAGTGGCACACCGATGCCTGGGACGACCTCGTCACCCGAGCCGACACCGAGTTGACAGCCTGGCGCGCGGCGCATCCCATGGACACCGGAATCCCGACCGAGACCCTGCGCCACAAGCTCCGCCTCCCCAGCGCCGACCTCGTCGCCCCCTTGCTCACCCGCCGGACCGAGCTGCCCAAGGCGATCATGAAGGCGTTTTCGGCTCTGCACGACGACTTCGTCGCGGCCCCGTTCGCCGCCCCGGACGCGAACCGCCTTCGCGAACTCGGGCTCGGTTCCCGCGAACTCGCCGCGATCGTCCGAACGGGTCGACTGGTCAAAGTGGCCGATGGCGTGTTCTTACCGCCAGAAGCACCAACTTGCGCGGCCGCCGTACTAGCCCGGATTGACCAACCTTTCACCACTAGCCAAGCGCGACAGGCCCTCGGCACGTCCCGCCGGGTAGTCCTACCGCTGTTGGCGATGCTCGACCGCACCGGCGTAACCGAGCGGCTTCCCGACGACACCCGTCAACTGCGGTAGTAGCCACCACGTCATCGCCAACACGAACCCAGCCGCCAACGCCAGTGTGGACTGGACCGCAGGCTCGGCCGTCGAACCAATCGCGAAGAACGCCGCCCGGCCCACAACGAGCCAGGTCACCGGGCCTTCACCGCGGAAACAACCACACGGCGAACCAGGCCGCCGGAGCCTGCGATCCGCGAGATAGAACGTGAATGCCCCATAGAGGGCCACCACGGCATAAGGGGTGAGGACAACCGAAGCGGCCACGGTCAACTCCGCCACCGCGAGCCACCACCGGCCGCGAACGTGCCCGATCGCGGCGATGACCAAGAGGATCGCCCCGCCGACGGCCACTGCACCCACCACGCCGACCACGCTAGACCCGCTGTGGGGAACGGGAATCCGACATCCGGCCCAATTGGTTGATCACCGTCCGGGTGTGCTCTAGCGTCAACGCGCATGACCCCGGCTCAGCGGCTCGACCTGGTGGCGCCCAGCGGCGCCCGGGTCGCCATCACCCTCCCCGGCCCGGAGCCGGTGTCCAGCGTCGCCGCCGCCGTCCGGTTCGCGGGTGGCTCACACGGCACGGGCTTCCAGATCGGCCCGCGCGGCTACCACGAGTTCGCCAACACCCACGTCGCCCCAGGGTCGGTCCGTGACCGGTTCCTGGTGCACGGCAGGGAAGTCGTCGTCTCCGAGGCGAGCGACGGCGAGTCGTCCATGGCGGCGCTCATCGGGGACTACCACGAACTGCTGACCGTCTACGCCGGTCCCGCCCCGCGCCGTGACAAGGTGTTCGCCTTGTTCACCTCCTTGCGGGTCAACGACTCCGTCGCCGGTATGACGGTGTCACCCCGTCGGGCCACCCTGCTGGACACGATGAGCGAGCACATCGTGCTCGCCGTCCGCGACCACGGCCAGGTGTCGATCCCCGGTCCCGCCCAGGCCCACAACCACGTCCCGGCGCACGCGGGCGCCCGCACCGAACACGGCGAGGTGTGGAAGGTGCCGCTGCCGACCAGCGGCCACATGTTCGTCCTCGGCTTCCCGGCCGGGGTCGCGGAGGTCCAGTTGGCCGGGGACACCCGGCGGCACCTGGACTGGCTGGACGGCATCGCGGTGTCCTGGAGCGCCGCGTGAGCGCGCTGACGGCGTTCCTGGTCATCACCTGGGCCGCGATCGTCGTGCTGTTCCTCGGCCTGGCCGCCGTGCTCCGCGAGGTCCGGCTGCTGCGGGCCACCGTGGCCCGCGACCCGGGCGGGTTCACCGCCGCCGAGCCGGACATCGACCTGGGCGAGCGGTTCGCCGGGAAAGTGGTGCTGGCGGCCGATTCCGGGTGCCCGCTGTGCGTCGCGGTCGCCCGGCGGCTGACCGACGCGGTGCTGTTGACGCACGAACCGGCCTCGGTGTGGGACGTGCCGTTGGACGTGGTGACCGACCGGGCGGCGTGGCGGCTCGTGTCGCACCTCGCGCCGCCGGTGCTGATGCTGGTCGGATCGGACGGGCGGGTGCGCCGGATGGTGCTGCCGGTCCGCGTGGAACAGGTGGACGACGTGCTGGACGACTGGGGGGTGCGCGGTGGCGCTCACACTGGCTGACATTCCGGACCACGAGGCGGGGACCGGCCGCTCGACCGCGTTGGCGGACCTGGAGTTCACCGGCCGCCGCCGCACCGTGTTGCGCGGCATCACCCTGGGCGCCCTCACCCTCGGCGCGGCCGCCCTGGCGTTCCCGCGCCGCGCCCGCGCCGAAACCGGCCCCAACGCCCTCTCCGGCTGGGACCGCACCGACTGCCACGACGCCTACCCCACCGGCTACGACGAGAACCCCGACACCAGCGGCACCTTCGTCAACGGCTATGCCGCCTGCGTCGGCGGCGCCTGGCGCGGCAGCGACTTCTGCGACGCGGGCTGGCACAAGTACGGCACCACCACCCAGGGCGACGTCCAGGTCGACCACCTCCCCGTCTCCACCGCCTGCGGCACCACAACCACCAAGAACGCCTGGCGCTGGACCACCCCCGACGGCAACGTCTACCGCTGCTCCGACGGCTTCAGCACCTACTGGGGCGGCGGCCAATCCGGCTACACCTACCTCACCATCTGCCGCGCCAGGGTCTGACCATTGTCCTCAGTGGACTACGCACAGGGCCTCGGCAACCCCGGGTGCGGCGTGAAGTCCGCGCTCCCCGCCGCCCAGGTGAAACGGGCCAGATCAGCCTCGACCAGCGTCATCCGGCCGGATGTGGTGTTCTGCGCCCCGCTGTATGGTGCGGGCGGCACCGGGTTGACCGCCCGCCACCACCGGCCGCCGAAGTTGGTGAACTCGATGCCGCAGTGGGTGTAGAGCTCGTAGTCGTACGTCTCCCCGACCACGGGCTGCTTCACCGTGCCCGCCGGAGCTGCCGACGTTGTCACTACGGTCGTTGACCCTGGCGCCCCGGCGCTCGGCACGGTGGCATCGCAGCCTGCTGCGAGTACAAGAAGGACAACCATGCCAAGCACTACACGCATAGCCCCGTACCGTACGCACGGGCGGCAGGCGACAAGGCCACCGGCCCCCACCTGCCGGTGCCGTGCGTCACATCCCACGCGATGCCGCCTACGGTCTACGGCCGCTGACCTGATAGTGCCGGTGACCGGCTACGACCTCAGACAGCATGACTTTGCCGCCGCGCCGCTGAGAGTGGGCCCCAGCCAGCTCTGCACCAAGCTCGATCCCAGCTACGCGAACCCGACGTTCTCCGCTCTGGTCATCCATGCCGCTCTTGACGCGGCGCTGGATACGCATGACCTAACCGAGGAGCAGGATCGCCGGGTGATCGCGGGTCTTTGTTGAGCTGTTGCGGGAGTTCGCGGCAGGCGAGACGCCTGCGCTGGGAGCGGTCCTGGTGAATGGGGGCTGGACTGTCGCCGCTTCTGTCCAGGCTGTGCGGCTTATTCGGCGGTGTCGAAGTAGAGGCCGATGGCGGCTGAGGTGGTGTGCCTGGCGGTAAGGACGGCCGTCATCGAACGGTCGCAAGGGCGCTGATCCGGGAGATCGCGCTGCGCAGCGGTGAAAGGGTGCCCGGCATCATCGAGATTGATTCCCAGGGCTGAGTTGCGTTCACCGCGTTCTAACGAATCGCCAAGCGACATTGAAGACTCACTACGATCGCGCGAAATAGGACGCAGATAGCGTTGCGCGTAGGGCAAACCTTGCCACAAGAGGCTTGTTGGCTACCCAGAGTAACGACAGGGCGGCCATGTGGGTGGTAGTTTGGCAAACATGTGCACACCGTCCGAATAAAAGATGCACTTCGTCGCGATCCAGCTCTGGCGGAACCCCTGCGTAGTCTCATGGCAGAGATCGAGCCGCATACGCTTGCAACTGGCGGTGCTGGCACGCAAACGGTACGACAGGAGGCATCAGGCCGCGGCCGAAACTATGCTGCTGGACGTGACATCAACATCGGTCGGAAGACGAGCTAGTCGATGAGTACGTTCGACAGGGGCTCCACCGAAAGCGGCACGGACGACGCATCCGAAGCTATCCGGCTGGAGATGGAAGCTGGCGGCCATGGGCGTAACTATTACGCCTATGGCGATATGGTTTTCATCCACCACCTGCGCGACGTCATACGATCTGAGCGGATCTCATCATCCAGGCTGACGGATGAAATGCGGTATTTTGTGGAACCTGTTGGCTTCCGGGATGCTCTCACGAAGCTGACTACGCATCGTATAGTCGTCCTGTGCGGTCCGGCAGAGTCAGGACGACACACTTCAGCACTTGCCCTGATTGTAGAGCTCAACCTGCTCAGGCAGAGGGCGGTCCAGCCTAGTCCGTTCTGGCTGTGAGGGAATTGGTACCGGACTGGAGCGACCCCGACGTCCATCGCCTCCCGTCGGTACCATCAAGCGGATACCTCCTTGAACTGGCTCGCGCTGGGGACGCCAGGCCCGGCGTCGACTTTGGTCGCGAACTGGTTGAATACTCTGGCTCGCTGGAAAGTGAAGATGCCTTCCTGATTGTCCTCGCAACACCTGAAGAGTGGCAAGACTGTCGGGGCGCAGCCGCCGTGGTTACGGTCGATTTGTCACCTCCCGATGCCAAAGAGATAGTCAGGCGGCGACTGGGCGATCAGTTTCGGCCAGAGCGGCTGCGTCATCCAATGACAGACTTCTTTACCGAAATCCTCGGGGCCGACCTTCGTCTAGCGAATGCTATTGAGCTTGCCAAGGCGGTCGGTGAAGCCACTGACACCGACGAGGCAATGCGCCAGGTAGTAGACAGATTCCAGGGGTGGACAAGCTACCTCACCGAATGGTTCAACCAAAACCAGTCAGTCGGAGATCGTGCGCGACTGATCGCCGCACAGCTGATTACCTTGCGATCCAACGGGATGAGCAAGCTAGAGTAGCGCGAGTAGCGAAGCGCCTGCGCAGTCTCAAGGACATATTGTCCGAACCGGGATTGGCTCAACTATGGTGGGCCGACCGAAACCCTGAACTACTGCCGTACCTGGCCAATGGCACGTTTGCGTCAGTTATGTCGGCACTTCCGCAGTCGTCGACAGGCGCGACGGATACCTATTCTTCAATCCTAAGCGACTACCTGTCTTCCCTGACCGACGAGGATCACCGATACGCGCTGACAGTTTTGAGCATGCCTTGGAAAAGGTCGGCTCCCCGGCTGAACTGGTCCGCCTCAAAAAGCTACGCGAGAGCCAAGTGGCCGACGAGGACGCGTGAGAAGTCTCTGTGTATTTGGGGCTCAAGTTCGGGTTGATCATGGTCGTGGTCGGCGGGCTGATCTTGTCGGTGCTGGTGGGTAGGCTGTGTATTTGGGGGCTTTGCTGGCGGTTGATCTTGGTGTGTGTGGGTTGGCCTCGGGTTTCGGCCTGGTCGCCTGGCGGCGACGCCGGCCTGGGGCGCCAGATAGAGCGGGAGTGCCCGCTGGGGTGAAGTTGTTTTGTTTGGGGCCCCTGTGCGGTGGCCTGGGTAAGGCTAAAAGGCGGGGCCACTGGAAAGCGTGGCCTTACCCGCCAGCCGGCTTAGGCTGCTGTCCCCCCCCCCCCCAACAAAGCAACTTCACCCCAGCGGGCGGTTGGTGTCGGCGGCTTCCGAGGAGCGCGGTGCAAGTGTGGCGCTTCGTCGATGGGGGCGGGTTTCGAGGAGCGCGTGCCGGTTCGGTGTGGTGGGTTGGCGGGTGGCGGTGGTGTTGTGGGTTGGTGGTCGTGGGTGGTGCTGTATGGGAGGGGGATGGGGGGGATGCGGTGGGCTGGTTGAGGTGTGGTGCGTGGGTGAGGGGGCGCGGGTGCGTGGTGTGGGTGCGTGGTGTGGGGGAGTGGGAACTGTTGTGGTGTGGGGGATCGAGGTAGCGTGGGTGGGAGGTGGTGAGGGGAAGGGGTGTGGGGGTGAGTCGGTGGCATCCGCTGGTGGTGGCGGTTGTGGTGGCGGCGGTGGCTGTTGGTGGGGGGTTGTGGGCGCCGTGGGTGTTTGTGGGGGTGGCGGCGGGGTTTGCGACTTCGGGGTCTACTTGAAGTAAGAACTCGGCACATGTGCTGAGCTCGCCGGTCTGGCGGGGGTCTCCTGTGGCCGCGTTCTGCGGTGGGTTGGTGGTTGGTGGCGCGATCAGTGCGTCGGTGTTGGTTGTGGTGGGGTCGTTGCTGCGTGCCCCGTTGCCGATGTCGGTGCGGTGGGGGGTGGTTGGCGCCGTGGTTGTGGTGGTGGGGTTGACGGAAGTTGGGGTGCTGAAGATCCGGTTGCCGGAGAACCGTCGGCTGGTGCCGGAGGGGGTGTTTCGGCTCGGCAGGCACCTGGGGCCGTTGCAGTTCGGGATCGAGATGGGGACGGGGGCCCGGACCTACCTGCCGAGCGGGCTGCCGTACGTCGCGGCGGCCGTTGCCCTGTTCATCGCGTCGTTTCCGCAGGCGCTGCTGATCGGGGTGGGGTTTGGCGTGGGGCGGGCGGTGATGACGACCGCGCACCTGCGGTACCCGGGTGACTGGGACCTGCAGTGGGCCCGGTATTCGACCCGGTTGGCCGTGTTGCTCAGTGGGACGTTCCTGGTGTCGCTCCTTGGGGTCGTCTTGGCGAGCTGAGCGTCCGGTGGTCGGGGACGACCCCGACCACCGGATGTGGTTCAGCCGACCTGGTAGGCGCGGATCACGGTCTGGGTCACCGCGTTCCCGTCGGCGTCCTGGGCGTTGACCCGCAGGGACACGAACCCGGCGGTGCTCGGGTTGACCAGGACCGCCACACCGTCACCGGTGGACGAGTGCAGGGTCAGCGCCGGGTGCCAGGTCTTCCCGTCGTCGGTGGAGTAATCGGTGCGCAAGGTCGTCACCCGGGACGTGGGCGCCCCGGCCTGCCGCTGCACGGTCAGCCGGATGGGCAGCACGCTGCCGGGCGCCGCCTTGCCCTGCGAGTCGACGTCGGCGGTGGTGCGGACGGTGAGTGCGGGTGGGGGAGTGGTCGAGCCGCTGCCGCCTTCCTTGAACGTCCACGAGATGTCCGCGTGGGTGCCGATGACCGACCACGGCACGGTCCGATCCACCGAGGTCAACAAGGTGTAGGTGCCCGGGGTCGACGGGAGCGGGAACGACCCGGCGCCGGGTAAGTCGCTTGTGCCCAGCACCTTCCCGTCCCGCGTCAGCTTCGTGCTGCCCGTGGCGTTGGCCGCCAGCACGGTGGACTGGTCCGGGTCGCCGCCGGACAACGGGGCGACCGCGACCGTCAAGGTGTCACCGGCGCGGGCGATGCCGAAGCCCAACTCGGGCGAACCGAACGCCGGGCTCAACGGGGCGCGGTTCCAGTGCGTCGCGTACCGGCCGGGCTGGTACGTGCGGTACGACACCGAGGTCTCCACGTCGGACGCGTCGGCTGGGAACACCCCGAACAGGTGCTCCCAGCTCGGCCCGGCGGCGAAGTACTCGGTGCGGTTACCGGGCACCGGGATCTGATACGCCTGGAACGCCCCCGAGTTGACCCCGGGTGCGTCGAGCCGGGCGTAGTCCGCGCGCAGCGACAACGAAGGCGCGCCCTGCGCGTAGTAGCGGGCGTCGACCTGGGCGAGATCACGTTGCCGCGCCGTGTACTGCCCGGACGGCATGGTGCCCCTGTCGAGGAACGCGAGGTGGTAGATCGACCCGGTCGCCTCCAACGTCGCCCGGTAGGCCACCAGGAACGTGTGGTCGGAGACCCTACCGTCCACCGGCACCAGGTAGACCTGTTGTCCCGGTTGCGAGAACCAGCCCAGCGCGGATGTCCGGTCACCGCTCGCGTTCCCCGACACCAGGGTGAACTCGCCCGCGACCAACGAGGTCTTGGCGTTGTCCACCGTCGTCGACACCGCTCGACCCCTGGTCGCGTCCAGCGTCACCGACGTGTCCCGGTCCACCGTCACCCCAGGCCGGGTGAGCAGGCTGACCTCACCGGTGGTCGCCACCTCGATGGCCTGGAAGTCGTAGTGGCCCTTGGGAAGCCGCGTCACGCCGGTTCGCACGCCGAGAGCCGCGCCGGTGTCGGTGTTCACGGCCTTCACCACCGTCGATGCCGACGAGCCTGTGCGCCCCTTGACCGTCACGGTCGCGTTGTAGCTCTCGGCCTCCAGCACCGCCGTGAGCGCGGTCTGCACCACCACACCGCCGCCGGTACCGGTCAACCGCCCGCTCTGCCGCCCGGTGCGCCCGCTCGGATCAGCGTTGACCGCCACGGCCGCCGTGCCGTGCGCGGGCACGACGACCTGTTTGACGGCCGCGCTGAACACCGGGTTGTCGGTGCTCAGCGCCAGAGTCACCGCCGCGTCACCGTCGTTGCGGTAGGTGACCGACTTGCTCAGCCTCGTCGAGTGCGGCCACGCCAGGAAGCCGTACCCGAGTCCGCCACCGACCGCGCTCACCACCTGCTGGACCGCGCGCGCCGCGTCGACCCGCCCCGCGCCCTGCTCGAACGCGTCCGCGGTCGGCTTCGCGCTGCTGACCAGGACCGCCCGCAACTGCTCCGCCGTCCAGTCCGGCCGCCGCTGCGCCATCAGGGCCGCGGTGCCGGCCACGTGCGGGGCCGCCATGGACGTGCCCGACAGCGTCGCGTAGTGCTCGTCGACGGGTGCCTGGTCGCCGGACGGGGTGCCCACCACGCGGTCGGACACGATGTCGCTACCGGGCGCGGCTAAATCGGGCTTGACCGCGTAATCACCCAACCTCGGCTGCCGCGGTGAGAACGGGCTTGTGGTGTCCTCTTTGGTCACGCTGCCCACCGCGACCGCCGAGTCCGCCGCCGCGGGTGAGGTGACCGACGCGAACGGGTCCGGGGTGTCCAGTGCCCGGTCGTTGCCCGCCGCCACGACGAACAACGTGCCGTACTGCGCGGTCAGCGTGTTCAGCGAACGCGACACCGGGTCCTTGCCGTCGCTGTACGCGCCGCCCAGGCTGATGTTGACGACCTTGGCCTTCGGCGCGATCCACTCCATCCCCGCGATCACGGCCGAGTCGGGACAGCCCATCCGCGCGCACACCTTTCCGCTGACCAGCTTGGCGTCCGGCGCGACCCCGCGGTACCTGCCGCCCGAGGCGGCACCGGTGCCCGCGATGATCCCGGCGACGTGCGTGCCGTGTCCGATTTGGTCGGTGGTGCCGGTTCCGGTGAAGTCGTTCTGCTCCACCACCTTCCCGGCCAGGTCCGGGTGCGTCCCGTCGACACCCGTGTCCAAGAGCCCGACGGTGACACCTGCACCGGTATAGCCGGCCTGCCACGCGCTCGGCGCGCCGATCTGAGCCACGCTCACGTCCTGCGTCGGCTGGGAGTACCCGTCCAACCACACCGACGCGTGTGTCGTGGCCAGCCAGGACCAGAAACCGGGCCCGACTTTCATGGCGGCACCGTTGACGCTGGGCAGCGGCCGCACATCCGTCGCGGACAACGACAAACCCGCCCTCGGCCCGCTGTCGGTCACGATGACCGGGGTGGCCGAGTCGCGGGGGAGCAGCGACAGGTCGAACAGCCGGGGATCGAGCCTGCCGGACTCGACCAGCGGCTCGGCGTCCGCGGGCACGATCCTGCTGCCGTCGCGCAGGAAACCGACGTGCTCGCGGCCGGGTGTCGGCAGCACCTCGACCGCGAACTCCCCGCGTGGACCCGGCAACACCCGTAGTCGATCGCCGGTGACCAGTGTGACCGCGTCCCCGGCCGGTGCCGTCGTGGCCGCCCCGACCCCGGCCGATGGCAGCACCAGCGCGGCGGCCACGACGACCGCCCCGACCAGACCCCTGAAGCGCATGGCGATTCTCCGTTTCCTGACGTGAGGAAACAGTGGTACCAGGAGTGCGGCGATGACCGCATCCCTTCATCCACAGGCTCGTCCGGACGGCCGTTTCCCGCCGGCTGCCCGGGATTCCGCCTGGCGCACCGCGAATCGCGTTCATGATCGGTGCCAGATGACCGTGGTGCCAACGGGTGTTGGTTCCAGGTAGAGCTACCGGTGGAGGTAGCTCTACCTGGAACCGTTGGCAACAAGTGTGAATAGTGTGATCGCGGATGGGGGGTCGTGGACTGGACCATTCGGCGCACGCCGCGCCGGGGTCAGGAGGTCGGGTAGTCCGTGGCGTCCCCGGCCATCTGCGCGTCCCCTTCGCCCAACTGGCCCTCGTCCTGCTTGGCGACGCGGGGGACGAACAGCAGCCGCAGGTGGAGCCTGTGGTCGCGGCCGAGGACGAAGGTCAGGATCGGACGGAGGTTCGCGCGGGCGGCGGCGGTCAGGGCGGTGATGGTCGGGCTGGTGGTCGTCGCGGTCGCTTTAGACGCTGTGGTGGCTGTGGCGGACGCGGTGGTCGTGGTCAGGAGAGCCGTGGTGAGGAGGGCGAGCATCATGGTGGCGACGGTGACGGCGGCGGTCAGTGCTCGGGACATGACGGTCCTTCCGTGCGGGCTGGCGGTCGAGCGGTTGGGCTGCGGGCGGTGAACGGTTGCGTGTTGGTGATGACTCGGGTGCGGATCGGTGATGCCACTCGCCCCGCGACCACTCGAACGAGACCCCGGTCACCGCGGGTCAATCGGTCACATCGCCCCTGACCTGGGCAACGATCGTTGGGGTGCCTCCTCCGGCCCGGCGACCTCCCTGGCCGACTCCCATCCAGCGAGCGTCAACCACCGTGGTGATTACGCGCTGTGAGCGGTTGGTGTGCCAGCCCGCCCGTGTTCACCCACTCCGGCGGTTGACGATGGCCGCGAACTGCCTGATCCACAGTCGACAGTCCACCTCGAACCCCGGTCAACAGGTTGGCACGGAGAGTCAAGATTCCCGCCCGCCACCCCGCATACCTTCTTCCGCACCCGGAAAGGGAGGGGAAGGATGATGCTGGACACCCTGCACACGCTGGAGATCGTGCGCCGCCGGGGGTTCCTGGCCCGCTGGGGTGTGGGCGCGGTGCTGGTCGCGCTGGTCGCCTGGCTGGTCTTCACCGTGGTCACCAGCCCGAACCTGGACTGGGTGGTGATCGGGAAGTACTTCCTGTCCACCCCGATCATGGAGGGGGTCGGGACCACCCTGGTGCTGACCTTCGCCACCCTCGGCGTCGGGTTGGTGCTCGGCGCGGTGCTCGCCCTGATGCGGCAGTCGGGGAACCCGGTGGCCATCGCCGCCGCCGGTGGCTACATCTGGTTCTTCCGCGGTGTGCCGCTGGTCGTGCAGATCGTGTTCTGGTTCAACCTGTCGCTGCTGTTCCCCACCCTCGGGTTCGCCTCGACGAACGAGGTCATCACCCCGTTCCTGGCCGCCATGCTCGGCCTCGCGCTGCACGAGGCCGCCTACATGGCGGAGATCATCCGCGGTGGATTCCTGGCCGTTCCGCGCGGGCAGGTCGACGCGGCGCTCACCATCGGCATGACCCGGGCGACCGCGACGTGGACGATCGTGCTGCCGCAGTCGATCCGCGTCATCCTGCCCGCCTTGGGCAACCAGTTCATCTTGATCCTCAAGGGCACCTCGCTCGTATCGGTCATCGGCGGCGGTGACCTGATGACCAGGGCCCAGCAGATCTACGGCCAGAACTACCAAGTGATCGCGCTGCTCTTAGTGGCTACGGGTTGGTACCTCATCCTGGTCACCGTCGCCGGTATCGGGCAGCGGTTCCTCGAGCGTTGGGCGGCTTCCTGATGGCGGGCGGACTCCGGTTGCGCGGTCTGCGCAAGTCCTACGGTGACCTCGAAGTGCTCCGCGGCGTCGATTTGGACGTCGAGCCGGGCGAGGTCGTGTGTGTGATTGGCCCATCCGGCAGCGGTAAAAGCACGTTGCTGCGGTGCGTCAACCACCTGGAAGTACTCGACGGTGGTTTCGTTCAGGTCGACGACGTCCTCGTCGGCTACGAACCCCGCGACGGCAAGCTCTACGAGAGCAGCGAGCGCGAGGTCGCCCAGGCCCGCCTGCGGATGGGCATGGTCTTCCAGCAGTTCAACCTCTTCAGCCACCTCACCGCCCTGCGCAACGTCACCCTCGGTCCGACCAAGGTGCTCAAGCGGGACCCCGGCGAGGTCGACCGGGAGGCTCGGGCGCTGCTGGACCGGGTCGGGCTCGCCGCACACGCCGACAAGCTGCCCGCGCAACTGTCCGGCGGTCAGCAACAGCGGGTCGCGATCGCCCGCGCCATGGCCATGAAGCCCGCGGTGATGCTGTTCGACGAGCCCACCAGCGCGCTCGACCCCGAGCTGGTCGGCGAGGTGCTGACCGTCATGCGCGGGCTGGCCGAGCAGGGCATGACCATGGTGGTGGTCACCCACGAGATCGGGTTCGCCCACGACGTCGCCGACACCGTGGTGTTCATGGACGACGGTGTGGTCGTCGAGTCCGGTCCCGCCCACCAGGTGCTCACCACTCCCACGTCAGAACGCACCGCCGGGTTCCTCGCCCACGTCCGCCGACACCCCCAGAAGGAGAACGACCATGCGCAATAGACCCCTCAGATACCTCGCGGCATCGGTGGCCGTACTCGGCCTTCTTACCGCGTGCGGGGACCCCGGCGCACAACAACAACCGGCCGCGGGGGCGAACACCGCCCTACCCGCCAAGGACCAAGCACTGCACGACATGCTGCCGCAGCGGGTAAAGGACGCAGGCGTGCTGCACGTTGGCACTACCTTGCCGAACTTGCCGTACCTGCTCACTGACGACAGCAACAACATCACCGGCGGTATAACCGTTGACGTCGGCAAGGCCGTCGCGGCGAAACTCGGACTGGACTACCGCATCGAGAACATCGCCTGGGAGGCGCTGCTGCCCGGCGTCGTCGCGGGCCGCTTCGACATGGCCGACGACGGCCTGTCCGACACCGCGGAACGCCAACAGGTCGGCGTGTTCGTGGACTACATGCAGTCCGCCAGCGTCCTGGTCACCGCGAAGGCCAACGAGGGCAAGTACAAGTCCGTGGACGACGCCTGCGGCAAGCGGATCGCCACCATCCGCGGCACCACCGACGTCCAGCACGCCGACGACATCTCCAAGGCCTGCGTCGACAAGGGCAAGCCCGCCGCCGAGGCCCGCCAGTACCCGACCGCGCAGGACGCCGACCTCGCGCTGCGCTCCGGCCAGGCGGACTTCCAGGTCGCGGTCACCGAGCAGGCCAAGTACGCGATCAGCACCCAGAACGCCCCGATCGTGATCGTCTCCGACAACTTCGGGCTCAGCTACGTGGGCATGTACCTGCGCAAGGACGACACCGCACTGGCCAACGCGCTGCTGGCGGCGTTGAAAGCGCTCAAGTCGGACGGCACACTCGACCGCGTCATCGGCCACTATGGACTCACGTCCATCCCGGAGCCGGGGCTCAACCTGGCGAAGGGCAACTAGCGGAAGGGGACGGCGTGGCCGGATTCCCAGGGCCGATCCCGCTGCACGAGATCGAGGTCCCGACGCCGAGCGGCCTGTCGCCGTTCGCCATCGGGACCTTCGACGAGATCGGCTCGTTCACCCGGGCCCGGTTCCCGCACCGGCACGACTTCTACGAGATCCTCTACCTCACCGGCGGCGGCGGTGTGCACGTCGTCGACTTCGAGCCGTACGAGATCGAACCGAACACGCTCTACGTCATCGCGCCGGGCCAGGTGCACTTCTGGCAGGACACCGAGCTGACCCGTGGCCGGGTGCTGGTGTTCTCCGAGGAATTCCTCCTCGTGCACCCCGGTGGCCTGCTACCCGGTCCCGCCGGGAGCCCGCGGCTGCGGTTGCGCGGCGCCGAGATCGACCTCATCGAGGGCGTGCTCGACGACATCGACCGCGAGTACCGCGCCCGCGATGCCGGGTACGCCACCATGCTGCAGGCGCACCTGCACATCCTGCTGGTGCACGTCCAACGCCTGCGGCGGACGGAACTGTCCGTGCCGTCGTCGTCATCGACCGTGTGGCGGTTCACCCGGCTGGTGGCCAGGCACTTCCTGGTCGAGCGGTCCGTGTCCGCCTACGCCGACCGCGTCGGGGTCAGCACGAGCCACCTCACCGACCTCGTGCGCGCCGCCCTGGGCACGACCCCGGGCGCCGTCATCCGGTCGGCCCTGGCGTTGGAGGCCAAGCGGCTGCTGGCGCAGACGGAGCTGTCCGTCGCCCAGATCGCGCACCGGCTGGCGTTCGAGGACCCGTCCTACTTCGGCCGGTTCTTCAAGCGTGAGACCGGTGCCAGCCCCGGGGACTTCCGGCGGGACATCCGCGAAAAGTACCAGATCGCCCTCGGGGCGTGACTGGGGTCTCCGGCCCCGGGTTCCTACCTTCGAAACAGGCCGAATCGAAGGAGAACCCAGTCATGGCAGGCAAGTGGGAGAAGAACATCGTCCGGAACATGGTCCGTGAGGAGCTGCCGAACGAAGGGGTGCTGGCCTACGGCGAAACCGAGGGCGGTACCAGCGGGGCGCACGCGCTCATCAGCGGCTGGCAGGTCGACGGGGCCAAGGTGCACATCGCCTACAGCTGGATCTACCAGGTGCCGACCCCCAACCCGTACGTCTTGGAGCACGTGCACGACTACGACGAGGTCCTGCTCTGGATGGGCTCGAACCCCGACGACATCAACGACCTGGGCGCGGTGGCCGAGCTGACCATCGAAGGCGAGGTGTACGAGATCTCCACCAGCGCGTCGGTGTACATCCCCGCGGGCGTCCGCCACTGTCCTCTTGGGTACAAGAGCGTCGACCGCCCGTTCCAGTTCATCGCCTTGTCGTTGAACCCCGAGTACAAGTCGTGACGGATCCACTACTACTACGACGCATCCACGCGTTCATCGACGCCCGTCTCGCCGATCCGGAGTTGACCCCAACCCGCGTCGCGGCCGCCAACCACGTGTCCACTCGTCAGCTCTACCGGCTGTTCGAGAGCGAGGGGACAACCGTGGCCAGGTGGATCCGGGACCGCAGGCTGGAGAACTGCCGCAAGGACCTGCTGACCGCTGACGCGTCCGCGGTCAGCGTTGTCGGGGCCCGGTGGGGCATCCCGGACTCGTCGTACTTCAGTCGGGTCTTCCGCCAACAGTACGGGTGCCCTCCCAGGGACTACCTGCGGAAGACGAGGGTGGGATAAGAGGTTCGTGGTGAGGTGGGCGCTCCCACCTCACCACGGCTCTCCCTTGTGGACCCGGCCCGCGAGTTCGGTGAGCGCCGCCCCCAACGGCCGATCCACCCGGACCGTGGCATGCACGTCCCCCCGCGTCGGCCCGTGCGTGATGATCGCGACCGGCTTCCCCCGCTCAGCGGCCCGCCGGACGAACCGCAGCCCGGACATCACCGTCAGCGACGACCCGAGCACCAACAACGCGTCCGCCGCGTCAACGAGCTCGTTGCACAGCTCGACCCGCTCGCGCGGCACGTTCTCGCCGAAGAACACCACGTCCGGCTTGAGCACACCGCCACACCCGTGACAATCGACGACGATAAAACCTCGCGTAGTGGCTTCGTCCAAGTACACGTCCCCGTCGGGGTTGACGGCATCGGTAGTGACGTCGAAGCCCGAGTTGGCGGCGTGCAGCCGCTCATCGAGCTCGCCCCGACTGGTCAGCGCGCGGCATTGCAGGCAGATGACCCGGTCCAGGCTGCCGTGCAGGTCGATCACGTCCGGAGTCCCCGCGGCCTGGTGCAACCCGTCCACGTTCTGCGTGATGACACCCGACACCAACCCGGCCGCCCGCAGCTCGGTGACCGCGCGGTGCCCGGCATTCGGCTCCGCCCGCGCGATCGTCCGCCACCCGACGTGGCTACGCGCCCAATACCGCTGCCGCGCCCGCGCCCCGGCGACGAACTCGCCGTACGTCATCGGCACGTGCTTGCGCAGGCTCCCCTCGGCACCCCGGTAGTCCGGAATGCCCGACTCGGTGGACAGCCCCGCCCCGCTCAACACCACGACCCCGCCCCGCCCGACCACCGCGACGACCTCGTCGAGGCTGGTGGTGCGGGGGAGGGGCGGCCCGGTGGACGTCCAGGTCAACGTCGGCCTGGTGCGCATGGCGGGAATCTGACTGCCCATGCGCCCGAGTTTACGGATCGCCGCCACCCGTTGCGGGGATGTCACACACCGTGACAGCCGTGGTGACCAGGTGAAACCCTGATCCCGAGCCTCCCCTTCAGGTCTCGCCTGCTGAGTTTAACTATCCACTATTCACTATCAAGATATCCAGTAGTTAGCCTCGAAGGTCGGCTCGGCAAGAGGGAAACAGACAGAAAAGAACGCCTAGACGAGAGAGACGGCCACCTTGGCCGCATTCGAGTCTCCGGCGGCGAGCGGTGGGAGATGACAAAGGACATCCAGGCGAAAGCGGCAGTCGGTGGTTCGTTGGGTATCGGCCTGGCCACGGCGTTCCTGGCAAGCGCAGAAACGGCCTCGTACTGGACCGGCGACGCGGCCAGGGGTGAGGCACCGGAACGGCCTCGCGCTGGGGCGTGGACGGGTTCGGGTCTCTCAGCAGCGCATGGGACACCAGGCCCACTCGACGGCGGGCGGGTGAGCAGGTCTAGGTGACCCGATCGTTGGGACCTGCGCACGCGACATACCGGCGGGGGAGAGGGGTGCTGAAAGTGCACCGAAGCGACCGGATTCTGGCGCCAGTCCATCTGGGACTTGGCGGAGTGGACCGACCGAGTCTGTCGGCGCGAAGCCTGACTCTGCTGAGAGCAGGGCGGGTGAAACCACCGGCCGTTGTGTCGGCTCTGCTGACTAGGCTGGAATTCGGGGGCTGCTCAGCACGATTGATCTTGCTGGCCACAGGCCCGTGCGCGGAACTGTTGACGGGTCGCCGCCCACGCGCCGGCGGGCGGCGACGTCGACCTAGTTCTTGCGGAGGTGGTCGCGGAACCAGGCGGTGGAGAGTTCGCAGACCCGGTTCATCGCGCCGTGTTCGGTGAAGAGGTGTCCGGCCTCCAGTACGACCCGCAGTTCGCTCGGGCCGCCGAGCGCGGCCTGGGCCTGCTCGTTGGCGTGCATCACCTCGGGGTCGTGCTGGCCGACGACCAGCAGCGTGGGCGCGCTGACCATGTCCAGTACGGACTCGGCCAGGTCCGGCCGTCCGCCCCGGCTGACGACGGCGCGGACGGTCCACGGGCGGGCGGCGGCGGCGCGCAGGGCGGCGGCCGCGCCGGTTGAGCTGCCGAAGAGGCCGATCTTCATCCGGTGGGTGTACTCGTGGTGTTCGACCCAGTCGATGGCGGCGAGCAGCCTGCCGGTGAGCAGCGGGAGGTCGAACCGGTGCGCCTCGGCCTCGGTGGGGGTGAGCAGGTCCATCAGCAGGGTGCCGATGCCGTGTCGGTTGAGGACCTCGGCGACGGCGCGGTTGCGGGGGCTGTGCCGGGAGCTGCCGGTGCCGTGCGCGAACAGCACGATCCCTGGCGCTCCTGGTGGAGCGACGAGGTCGGCTTCGAGGTGGTCGGCGGGCAGTTCGATGACAGACATGTGCTGCTCCTCTCCGGGTTCCCGGGCGCTGAGCGGGCGGGGACGACGTGTCTCCATTGAACGCCCAACCCGGTTGGGAGCGTGGCCGGTTCGGGTAGTCCGGTCGAGCGAAAAGTCAGCGCGAACTCAGGGCAAACCGGCCAAAAGCTTGTCAAGCGTCAAGGGCAAGTGCCGTACCCGGATCCCGGTGGCGTGGTGCGCGGCGTTGACGATGGCCGCCGCGGTGCCGACGATGCCGATCTCGCCGATCCCCTTGGCGCCCAGGCGGTTCACGTGCGGATCGTCCTCTTCGATCCAATGGGCCGCTACGTCAGTGGCATCGGAGCAACTGGCGATGTGGTACTCGGCGAGGTCGTGGTTGATCACGTGGCCGAACCGCGGGTCGAGCACGCTGTGCTCGTGCAGGGCCATGGACAGCCCCATGGTCATGCCGCCGACGAACTGGGAGCGGGCGGTGCGCGGGTTGATGATTCGCCCGGCGGCGAACACCCCGAGCAGTCGGGGGACGCGGATCTCGCCCGTGTCGGCGTGCACGCGGACTTCGGCGAACTGGGCGCCGAAGGCGTAGGTGGCGTAGGGGCCGCCCTCGAAGCCGGTGCCGATGAAGGTGTTCTCCGCTTCGTCGCCGTCGGCCGGGTCGTCGCCGTACTTGTCGCGGAAGGTGTCGGCGGCGGTGAGGATCGCCGAGCCCCAGGTGGCGGTGCCGGACGAGCCGCCTGCGACGGAGGCGAACGGGTACGCGGAGTCGCCGATCCGCACGTCGACCTGCTCGACCGGGACCCCGAGGGCGTCGGCGGCGATCTGCGTGAGGACGGTCCAGGCGCCGGTGCCCAGGTCGGCCGCGCCGAGCTCGACGGTGTACCGGTTGTGGTCGAACCGGATGTTGGCGGTGGTCCGGAGGGTGAACGCGGGGAACACCGAGGCGGCGACACCGGTGCCGATGAGCCAGTCGCCGTCGCGGGCCCCGGCGACCCGGTCGGCCCAGCCGAACCGCTCGGCGCCCTCGCGCAGGCAGGCGATGAGGTTGCGGCTGGAGAAGGGTTTGCCGGTCTCCGGGTCGACCTCGGGTTCGTTGCGGACGCGCAACTCGATCGGGTCGATGCCCAGCGCGTCGGCGAGCTCGTCCACGGCGACCTCGGGGCCGAACATGCCGGGGCATTCGCCGGGGGCACGCATGTAGGTGGGGACGGCGACGTCGAGGGCGGCGATCCGGTGGCTGGTGGCGCGGTTGGGCGCGGCGTACATCATCCGGGTGGGTGCCGCGGTCTGCTCGACGAACTCCTTGATCCGCGAGGTCTGGCCGTAGGCGGCCATGGCGAGCGCGGTGAACCGGCCGTCGCGGTCGGCGGCGACGGTGGTTTCCTGGATGGTGGGGGTGCGGTAGCCGACGATGGCGAACATCTGTTGCCGGGTGAGGGCGAGCCGGATCGGGCGGCCGGGCAGCGCGCGGGCGGCCATGACGGCGATGACGACGTTGCCGTGCGGTGAGCCTTTTGCGCCGAAGCCGCCACCGACGTACGGGCAGATGACACGGACCGCTTCTGCGTCGAGCGAGAAGAGGCCGGCGATGTCTGTTCGTACTGAGTGGACGCTCTGTGTGGACTCCCACAGGACCAGGGAGTCGTCTTGCCATAGAGCCGTTGTGGCGTGGGGCTCCATGGGGCTGTGGTGGACCATCGGGGTGGAGTAGGTTTCCGCGACCGTGAGGTGTGCCGAGCGCACGGCCTCGCCGACGTTACCGATGGAGGTATCTGGTTCCAGTCCGGGGTTGATTGCCTTGGGCCGGTACAGGTCGTCGCGGTCGGTGGTGAAGATGCTGTCGTGTTCGTCCACGTGGTAGGTGAAGTGGACGAGTTCGGCCGCGTGTCGCGCGATCTCGGAGGTCTCGGCGACCACTGCTCCGACGATCTGGCCACGGTAGGCGACTTCACCGTCTTGCAGCACGGCAAGCTCGGCGTCGTCGGTGGGGGCAAGCTTTTCGACGTTGCCCGGTGTGAGAACGGTAAGAACGCCCGGTAGCGCCAACGCGGCCGATACGTCTACGTCGGTGACCTGGCCGCGCGCGATGGTGGACAGGATGAGGTGGCAGTAGGCGGCGTTGTCGACTTCGGCTTCATACGCGTAGGTGGCGGTACCGGTGACCTTGGCGGGGCCGTCACGCCTGACCATGTCTTGCCCAACCGCGTTCACTGGTTCTCCTGGGTCAGTCCGCGCAGCACCGAGACCACGGTTCGGGTGACTAGGGGGATTTTGAACGCGTTGCCGCCGTCCATACCGTCCACGGCGCGCGCGTCAACCAGTTCAGCCGCCGCGGCTTCGCGGAAGTTGTCCTCTATGGCTGCTTGTCCGCGTAGTGCTTCCTCGGCCAGGTACGCCCGCCAGGGTTTGTGCGCCACACCGCCGAGCGCGATTCTGACGTCGCGCACCACACCGTCGGTCACGTCCACGGCCGCTGCCACGGAGACGAGCGCGAAGGCGTAAGAGGCGCGGTCTCGAACCTTGCGGTAGCGGGACCGGCGTGCGATGGGCGTGTCGGGCAACTCGATGGCGGTGATGAGGTCGCCGTGGTGGAGCACGGTGTCTCTTGACGGTTCGTCGCCCGGTAGGCGGTGTAGCTCGGTGAACGGGATGGTGCGTTCCCCGTCTGGCCCCAGTACGTGCACTACGGCGTCGAGCGCGGACAGTGCTACCGCCATGTCCGAGGGATGAGTAGCCACACAGTGCTCGGACGTACCGAGGATGCCCTGGTACCGGGCATGACCTCCCACGGCAGCACAGCCTGACCCAGGTCGCCTCTTATTGCACGGTGTGGTGTTGTCCTGGAAGTAGCCGCACCTGGTGCGCTGCAACGGGTTGCCGCCCGCGGTGGCCATGTTGCGCAGTTGCCCGGAGGCACCGGACAGCAACGCCTCGCTCAACATCGGGTACCGCTCGCACACACGGGGGTCGGCGGCCAGATCGCTGTTGCGGACCGCGGCGCCGATCCAGAGCCCGCCGTCACGCTCGACGACCTCGTCGGAGGTGACGCCGGTGATGTCGACGACGAGGTCTGGGTGGGTGAGGCCGAGCTTGAGGTGGTCGACCAGGTTGGTGCCACCGGCGAGGAACACGGCCGAGTCGTTGCCCGCGACGGCGCGCATGGCGGCCAGGGCGTCGGCGGGGACCTGGTAGTCGAAGGCCCTCACGCGCGGGCCGCCTGCTGCACGGCGGTGACGATGTTGGTGTACGCGCCGCAGCGGCACAGGTTGCCGCTCATCCGCTCGGCGACCTCGGCGCGGGTGAGTTCGGTGTCGCCGTGGTGGCTTGGCCAGCCGCGGCGGAACTCGTCGAGCGCGCCGACCGCGGAGCAGACCTGGCCGGGCGTGCAGTAGCCGCACTGGAAGGCATCGTTGTCCAGGAACGCTTGCTGCACTGGGTGGAGTTCGCCGTCCGGGGCGAGGCCGTTGGCCGTGACGACGTCCTTACCGCCCGCGGTAACGGCGAGGACGAGGCAACTGAGCACCCTCCGGCCGTTGAGCAGGACGGTGCAGGCGCCGCACTGGCCGTGGTCGCAGCCCTTCTTGGGGCTGGTGTTGGCGAGCCGTTCGCGCAGCGCGTCCAGCAGCGTGGTCCGGGTGTCGACGGTCACCTGGCGGTCGGTTCCGTCGACCCGCAGGTTGATCTCTGTCTGCACAGGGTGACCCTACCGCGACCGGGCGTGTCCGACCCGGGCCGTTCGGCGGGTGCGCCCGCCTCCCCAGACGAGGTGATCTTCGGGTGGGTGCCCTTCCCCGGCTCGGGGTGGTCGTGACAGTCTGCGTTCGGCACGCCGGGTCCGGCGGCGGGTTCCGGTCACGATCGCGGGAGAGTCGCCCATGGAGCAGCGCGGCAGAGCGACGGACCTGATCTCCGGGCTGCGGCTGGACGAACTGTTGCGTGAGCTGCACGAACGCCTCGGCGATCTGATGCACACCCGGGACAGCCTGCAGGGCCTGCTGGACGCGGTGATGGCGGTCGGCGCCGGTTTGGAGCTCGATTCCACGCTGCAACGGATTGTGCGTGCCGCCACCGCTCTGGTCGACGCCCGGTACGGGGCCCTGGGCGTGCTGGGTGACGGCGGGTTGGCCAGGTTCGTGCACGAGGGCATCGACGCCGCGACGCGCGCGCGGATGGGGCACCTGCCGGAGGGGCGTGGCCTGCTCGGGCTGCTCATCGAGCACCCGGAGCCGATCCGGCTGGTCGACCTGGCCAAGCACCCGGCGTCGGTGGGGTTCCCGCCGAACCACCCGCCGATGGGCAGCTTCCTGGGTGTGCCGGTGCGGGTGCGCGGCGAGGTGTTCGGCAACCTGTACCTGACCGAGAAGCGCGGCGGCCCGTTCACCGCCGACGACGAGGCCGTGGTCCAGGCGTTGGCGGCGGCGGCGGGGGTGGCGATCGAGAACGCCCGGCTGTTCGAGCGGTCCCGCGACCGCGAGCGCTGGTTGACGGCGGCCGGTGAGGTCAACACGCAGTTGCTGGCGGGCGCGTCGCAGGGGGAGACGCTGGACCTGATCGCGCGGCGGGTGTTGGAGCTGACCGAGGCCGACTGCGTGCTGATCCTGCTGGTGGACGAGACAACCCGGGACCTGCTGCGAGTGGCGGCCGCGACCGGCAGTGTCGTCGATTTGGTTGCCGACGACGAGGTGGCCGCGTTCGGTCCGCTGATCGAGGCGGTGTTGACCGTCGAGGAGCCGCGCGCCGTGGTGGACCTGTCGGCGGAGGTCGGCTGCGGGTCGCTCGGTCCGGCGGTGGTGGTGCCGCTGCGCACCACGGGTGGCGTGTTGTTGGCGGCGCGGGAGAAGGGCGGCCGGTCGTTCCGGCCGGACACGGTGCCGATGCTGGCGTCGTTCGCCGGTCAGGCGGCGGTGGCGCTGGAGCTGGCGGAGAAGCAGCGGGCCCAGCGGATGCTCGACGTCCTCGCCGACCGGGACCGGATCGCCCAGGACCTGCACGACCACGTCATCCAGCGGCTGTACGCGACCGGGATGAGCCTGCAGGGCACGCTGCGCCGCATCGACGACCCGGAGGCGCGGGCGCGGGTGCACCGGTCGGTGGAGCAGTTGGACCAGACCGTCCGGGAGATCCGCACCTCGATCTTCGACCTGCAGGCCGTCGACGACTCGACCAGCCTGCGCAGGCGGCTGCTGGACGTGGTCGCCGACGTGGGCGCGGGCAGCCCGGTGTCGCCCGCGGTGTCGATGTCCGGCGCGATCGACACCCTGGTCCGCCCGGAGATCGGCGATCAGGCCCTCGCGGTGCTGCGCGAGGCGCTGAGCAACGCCGTCCGGCACGCAGGCGCCACCAAGATCGCCGTCGAGGTCGTCGCCGGTGACGCCCTGCTCGTGCGGGTCAGCGACAACGGCGTCGGCCTCGGCGAGCCACTGCACCGCAGCGGCCTGGAGAACATCCGCCGTCGCGCCGAGCAGTGCCACGGCCGCTGCGACATCGAGTCGCCGGAGGCAGGCGGCACCACCGTCCGCTGGCAGGTCCCCCTGGTCTGACCAGGACCAAAGTCCCCGGCTCCCGGCCCTTCCGTCGCACGTGCGGACGTTGCGGGCGTCCCTAGACTGGTCCGTGCGGTGGGTCAACAACACGGGAGAGCGGCATGCGGGTGTTCCTGGTCGACGACCACGAGATCGTGCGACGCGGTGTCGCCGACCTCCTCGACGAACCCGACATCGAGATCGTCGGCGAGGCCGCCTCGGTCGCCGAGGCCCTCGTCCGCGTCCCGGCCACCACCCCCGACGTCGCCGTCCTCGACGTCCGCCTCCCCGACGGCACCGGCGTCGAACTCTGCCGCGAACTCCGCTCCACCCTCCCCGACCTCCGCTGCCTGATGCTCACTTCCTTCGCCGACGACGAGGCCCTGTTCGAGGCCATCATGGCGGGCGCGTCCGGTTTCGTGCTGAAACAGGTCCTCGGCACCGACTTGGTGACCGCCGTCCGCACCGTCGGCGCCGGTGGTTCGCTCCTGGACCCCCGCACCACCTCGGCCCTGCTCGACCGCATCCGCCGCGACCGCACCGAGTCCGACCCCTTGGCCGACCTCACCGACCAAGAACGCACCGTCTTCGACCTCATCGGCGAGGGCCTCACCAACCGCGAAATCGGCGAACGCATGTACCTGGCCGAGAAAACGGTCAAGAACTACGTCTCCCACCTCCTCGCCAAACTCAAGATGCAACGCCGCACCCAAGCCGCCGTCCTCGCCACCGAACTCCGCCGCGACCGCTGACCAACCGCGTGACAACCCGGACAGCCTTGACAGCCGAGCTCATTGGTCGACGGGCGGTACCGCAGACCCCAGTCCTCGCCCCGGACGGCCACTCGATCTGCTACATCCTCGCTCCCACCAGCCGCATCGGTGACCACCTTGTCTTGGCCAACCGCACGACGACCGCGTTGACCAGTTGGCGCGGTGGCATCACCAACTACCTGCCACTCGCGGATCGCACTCTGATCGCGGCAGACGAACCCGTTGCGCAGGACGACAGTCGGATCGCCGGTGCTGACCGATACCCCGCTATCAACCGGCGAACGTCCACGTCGGCCACCCACCACCGGACCGTTGCGAACCCACCCCACGCCACCGCGTCCACCAACCACCACACAGAACTGGCACCGCACACCTCGAAACCCCACGCACATCGACGAAGGCCGCCAACCCACCCCGCACACCTCGAAACCCCGCCCCACATCGACGAAGCCCGCCAACCCACCCC